>NZ_JAIFZS010000099.1 GCF_019710635.1 Mycolicibacterium xanthum | reverse complement strand
CTCCTGGCCGCGATCTTCGCCCGGGTCCTGGGCATCGACCGGGTCGGCGCCCACGACTCGTTCTTCGACCTCGGTGGGGACTCCCTGACCGCCATGCGCGCCATCACCACCATCAACACCACCTTCGCCACCAACCACACCGTACGCACCCTGTTCAACACACCCACCATCACCACACTGGCGCAGCTGCTGGACGCCGACACCGAGCCCGCTGACCCGCTCTACAGCCGGGTCCATCACGATGTCGCGGTGTTACACGCAGCCGAGCTCACGCTCGACAAGTTCATCGACGGCCCGACTCTGCACGCCGCACCGAACCTGCGCGGTCCCGGCGCCGAAACACGCTGCGTGCTGCTGACCGGGGCGACCGGGTTCCTGGGACGCTACCTGGTCCTGGAATGGCTGGAGCGTCTGGATCTCGTCGACGGCACGCTGATCTGCCTGGTGCGCGCGGACACGGATGAGGATGCGCGACGCCGACTCGACGAGACGTTCGACAGCGGCGACCCGGCACTGCTGCAGCACTACCGCGCACTGGCCGACGGCCGGTTGCAGGTGATCGCAGGCGACAAGGGCGAGCCCGACCTGGGTCTCGATCCGCAGACCTGGAAGCGGCTGGCTGCCGGTGTGGACGCGATCGTCGACGCCGCCGCGGTGGTCAACGGCGCTCTGCCCTACCGGGATCTGTTCAGGCCCAACGTCGTCGGCACCGCAGAGCTGATCCGGCTGGCCGTCACCGGGCGGCTGAAGCAGTTCCTCTACGTGTCGACGGCCAACGTCGGCGATCAGGTGGTGTCGGGGCACTTCACCGAAGACGCCGACATCCGCGTGGTCGGGTCGACCCGCACCGTCGACGCCGGGGTGGCCAACGGCTACGGAAACAGCAAGTGGGCGGGCGAAGTGCTGCTGCGCGAAGCCAATGACCTGTGCGGATTGCCGGTGGCGGTGTTCCGCTGCGACATGCTCCTGGCCGACACCACCTATGCGGGACAGCTGAACCTTTCGGACACGGTGACCCGGATGGCGTTGAGCATCCTGGCCACCGGCATCGCACCGAGATCCTTCTATGAGCTCGACGACGAGGGCCATCGGCAGCGGGCCCACTTCGACGGCCTTCCGGTCGAGTTCGTAGCCGAGGCGATCACCGCGCTCGGGGCCGACATCGTCGACGGATTCCAGACCTTCCACGTGATGAACCCGCACGACGACGGGATCGGTCTCGACGAGTACGTCGACTGGTTGATCGAGGCAGGCCACCCGATCCAGCGCGTCGGCGACTTCACCGAATGGCTGACACGGTTAGAGGAGCGTCTGCGGGCGTTACCGGAGCGGCAACGCCGCCATTCTGTTCTGCCGATGCTCGCGGTGCGCGGTACCCGCGAACCGCGACCTCTCACACCGACACTCGGGGCCTATGGTCCCACCGACCGCTTCCGCGCCGCAGTGCGGGAAGCCAAGCTCGGTCCCGACAAGAACACCCCGGACATCCCGAAGGTCAGCGCACCGATGATCCTCAAGTACGCGACCGACCTACGCCTGCTGGGACTGCTCTAGGCCATGCTCACATTGCTTCGCGCGCACTGGGCGCCGATGAGCCTGGGGGTGTTCCTGCTGGCCGCGACCACAGCGCTGATCCTGGTGCAGCCGTTGCTGGCGGGAGCGCTCGTCGATCGAGCGGCGGTCGGCTCACCGATTCTCGTCTCGGCCGTCGTCCTGCTGTCCCTGCTTGCGGCGCAGCTGCTGCTGGAGTCGCTGGGCCATTTCCAGTTGGACCGGGTGGGGGAGCGGGTCGTGCTCGAATTGCGGTCCGATTTCACCGAGCGTGTCGTGCGCCTGCCCGTCGGGCTGTTGGACCAGACCCGCAGCGGGGATCTGCTGGCCCGCGGTGCCAGCGACACCGCACTGGTGGGCGGCATGCCGCGTGCCCTCGGCGACATCGTGTTCGGATTCCTGACACTGCTCGGCGCCGGAATCTTCATGCTGGCCATCGACGCGCTCACCCTCGGGATCGTCATCGTCGTGATGGCGGTCGCCTTCACGATCGGAAACCTGTTCCTGTCCCGGATTCAGCGGGCATCCGTCGACCGCCAAGACGCCCTGGGCGACTACACCGCGGGGTTGGACAGGGCGCTGGGCGCGGCACGCACGATCAAGCTGTTCGGCGCCGAGGACCGCGAGGTGCGATCCATCGGTGGCAGCGCACACGCCGCCTACCGGTCGGGCCTGCACATCGCCTCGTCCACGGCGCTGAGCATCGGCATCGTCCGGTTCGGCGTCACCGGATCGTTTCTGGCGATCATGGTCATCGACGGGCGCCGGGTCGCCGACGGCGGCCTGTCTGTGGGTCAGTTCGTCAGCCTGTTCGCCTTCGCGCTGTATGCGGTCTTTCCCGTCACCGCGGCGTTCAGTGCCCTTGCGACGCTGCGGACTTCCGCCGGGGCTCATCAGCATCTGGCCGCCACACTGCACGAGCTACCGGAAAGCGAACCCCTCACGCAGACGACCGCCGCCACGGTCGCAGCACCTCCCGACGTCGATGACACCGCGCCGCTGGTCCAATTCGACACGGTGTCGTTCCGCTACGGCGCGGCCCCGGTTCTCGACGGTGTCTCTTTCACGCTCGCTCGCGATCAGATCACCGCGTTGATCGGACCGTCAGGAGCGGGGAAGTCCACGGTTCTGGCACTGCTGTGCCGTTTTCACGATCCGGCCGGCGGCGTCGTCAGGTGGGAGGGCCGCGACGTGCGGACCCTGCGGTTACGGGATCTCCGCGACCGGCTCGGGCTTCTCGAGCAGGACGCTCCGGTGTTGCATGGAACGATCCGCGAGAACCTGCTGATCGCCGATCCCGACGCCGGGGACGGGGACCTGTGGCGGGTACTCGAGCAGGCCAGCATCGCCGGCGAAATCGCCTCTCTGCCAAATCAACTCGACACCGCCGTACTGGACCGCGGACGCAGCTTGTCGGGCGGACAACGGCAGCGGCTGGCGCTGGCCCGGGCATTTCTGTCGCGGTCCGAACTGATCCTGATGGACGAGCCGACCGCGCATCTGGATCGCGCCAACGAGTACGACGTCATGAGGAATCTGTTGCAGGCCCGGGGCCGGCGCAGCGTGCTGGTGATCGCGCACCGGCTCTCGACCGTCACGAACGCCGATCAGATCCTGGTCCTCCAGCACGGCAGGATCCAGGCGTCCGGCACACACGACGAGCTCCTGCGGATGCCGGCCTACCGCGAGCTCATCGAGCACGAACTCGCTCGTGATTAGGCGCCCGGTGCTTGCCGGTATCGCTCGACTCGCGATCGACCACCCACGCCGGGTACTCGTCGTCGCGGCTCTGTTCATGGTCGGTGCCGCCGTCTTCGGCGTCCCGGTGGGCAAGTCCCTGTCGTCCGGGGGAGGACTGGATCCCGCCGCCGACTCGTCGCAGGCGTCGGCTCTGCTCTCACGGAAGTTCGACCAGGGCGACATGGGAATGCTCGTCACGGTGAGCTCCGACAGCGGTGCGCGGGGGCCCGCGGCCAGCCGCGCTGCCACCGATATCGTTGAGCGACTGAAGCAATCGCCGCACATTCGGCAACTTCGATCCTTCTGGACCGCGGCGCCTGCGGCGGCGCCGTCGATGCTGAGCGCCGATGGGTCTACCGGGCTGATCACCGCCGCGATCGCTGGCGATCGGAACGACGCCCCGGTCACGGCGAACGAGCTGGCCGACTCGATCGCGGGGGAGGAGCACCCCGGCGTCACCGTGCGGGTGGGCGGGGAAGCGATCGTCAACCTGCAGGTGAACGAGCAGACCCAGCGAGATCTGCTGCTGATGGAATCCCTGGCGTTGCCGCTGAGTTTCGTGGTGCTGCTGTGGGTGTTCGGGAGCCTGACCGCGGCAGCACTTCCGGTCGGCGTCGGCATCTTCGCGATTGTGGGGTCGATGGCGTCGTTGCGGCTCATCTCGCTGTTCACCGACGTGTCGGTCTTCGCGCTGAACCTCAGCGTCGCGATGGGCATGGCGTTGGCCGTCGACTACACCCTGCTGATCGTCAGCCGGTTCCGGGACGAGTTGGCGAAGGAGCCGACTCGTGACGCGGCCCTGGTGCGCACGATGGCCACCGCCGGTCGTACCGTCGTGTTCTCCGCGATGACGGTGGCGCTGTGCATGTCGACGATGGCGCTGTTCCCGCAGTACTTTCTGCGCTCCCTGGCCTACGCCGGGGTCGCGGTCGTGACGTTCGCCGCGGTGGCGGCGATCGTCGTGACGCCCGCCGCGATCGTCCTGCTGGGCGACCGGCTCGACTCGGCGGCGGCTCGGCGGCGGATACGCCGGATCCTCTGGGGCGTGGCGGCGCGGCCCCAGGAGGAACCCGGCACGGCCGCGGTCGAGCAGCGCTTCTGGTACCGGTGGACGAAATACGTGATGCGCCACGCGGTGCCGATCGGTGTCGGCGTCACGGCACTACTGCTGTTGCTCGGCACACCGTTTCTGGACGTCCGGTGGGGGTTCGCCGACGACCGGATACTGCCCGTCTCGGCGTCGGCCCGCCAGGTCGGCGATCAGCTGCGCAAGGATTTCCCGGGCAACGGCATTCCCCCGATCAGCGTCGTGTTGCCGGACGCGACCGGGTTGAACGCGGCCGATATCGACGGCTACGCCGCCGACCTGTCGCGGGTGCCGGATGTGGCGGCGGTGTCGGCGCCCGGCGGCACCTACGCCGGCGGGGCACGGGTGGGGCCGACCTCGGCACCCTCGGCGATCACGGACGACAGCGCCTTCGTGACGGTCAGCACCACCGCGCCGCTGTACTCCGCGGCGTCGCAGACCCAGCTCGACCGGCTGTTCGACGTCGCGGTCCCGGGCGGCAAGCCGGTGCAGCTGACGGGAGTGGCGCAGAGCAACCGCGACAGCGTGCACGCGATAACGACCCGCCTACCGCTCGCGCTGGCGCTCATCGCGGTGATCACCCTCGTGCTGGTGTTCCTGCTCACCGGCAGCGCGGTGCTGCCGTTCAAGACGGTGGTGATGAGCACGCTGTCGCTGACCGCGGCGTTCGGCGCGCTGGTGTGGGTATTTCAGGAAGGCCATCTCGGAGGACTGGGCACCGCTGCGACGGGCACCCTGGGGGTTCAGCTGCCGGTGTTGCTGTTCTGCATCGCCTTCGGCCTGTCGATGGACTACGAGGTGTTCCTGCTCTCCCGGATCCGGGAGTACTGGCTGGCGTCTGACCGCGGGGCCGACGCCAACGGCGAAAGTGTCGCACTCGGGGTGGCCCATACCGGGCAGGTGATCACTGCGGCGGCGCTGATCATGATGATCTCGTTCGCGGCGCTGATGGCGGCGCAGGTGTCGTTCATGCGGTTGTTCGGGTTCGGTCTCACGATGGCGGTCTTCGTGGATGCGACGCTGGTGCGGATGGTGCTGGTGCCGGCATTCATGCACGTGCTGGGCCGGATCAATTGGTGGGCGCCCGGGCCGCTTGCCCGCCTGCATCATCGGTTGGGCACCAGCTGAGCTTCCTGCCTCAGGGCCGCTGCGCGGGCCGGGGATCAATGCCTAGCCGTTGGGCCACCCGATCGACGCACACCGGAAACTCGACCAGCTCGCCCTGCGCGCACGACCGGCCGGCGGCAAGGGCGCAGACGTCGACCACGCTGTAGAGCCAGGGCGGTGTGCGCATTTGGTGCCGATCGAACAGCACGGCAAGACGGTGGCTGTCGGAGGTCGGCACGGCGCCGATCACGATCGCCTCGTACCCAACGAATTCGGCGATCTTCATGGCCGCCTTCCGTTGCGGCACGAGATCGGCCGAATCAACCGGACAGCGCACGTTGTAGTCGGAGTAGAACGGTTCGGGCAGACGGACTGCCTTCGCCGGGTCGTGCTCGACGAACATGTGCAGACGCGATTCCGACCCTTCGGCGTGACGGCAAACCGGCCGGCGAACGGCTGTCTGCGTCGAATTGCAGACCGGTGCATTCGGTATCGAGAAACACCAGCTCTCGCATGAGGAGGCACCTCCTTTGGCCACGTCCTCTGTTGTCGCAGGATCCACTGTGCGCCGCCTATGTCAGGGTGGGCGCAGCGCAAGCTGTGGGTCTGCTGAGCTTCTCGACGCAATTTCAGCGTTGAGTCACAGCTTCGGGGGCGCTTCTTGGGATCGGTAGTGCGGTTGACCCAGTGCACTTGCCCAGGGACCCGGGTAACCCCGAGGGCACCCGGAGCGAAAGACAGGAAAAGTCGTTCGCCCACGAGCGAAAGGACGAAGACCGTGAACATCACCTCCACGGGCATGAGGTTCGCCACGGCGGCGGCGCTGTCGGCCGGTCTTGCGCTGGCCGGTTTGGGCATGGCCGGTGGCACAGCGGCAGCGCTGCCAGGCGGACCGGTGCCGCTGAACAGCTGGCCCGGGTGCCCGGAGAACAGCCCGGAAGGCCCCTGTCGCTGGTGCCCCGGTGATCCTGCGGTGCAAACCGGGAATCTCAGGGTGAACCCGGTGGTCTGGGACAACAACGCGTGCCACACGTACTGGTACGTCTACCACGGGCAGGGCAACGTGGCGTCGAACATCTTCGAAGGAGAGGTTCCGCCGGCCCCGCCTGCGCCGGCGCCGAGCCTGACACCGCCGCTGCCGCCCGGGTGGTGCTGGTCGCTCTTTCTGCCAACGACCAACTGCCCCAACGGCTAGACCTACGCGACCCGATACTCCTCGGTGGCCCGGTCGGCAACGATGCGGTGACGCCCGACACGTCGGGTCGACGCGGCGTGCGGATCGTCCTCGATCTCTGAGCGAAGCGTTCTCGGGAGCAGCGGGCCCAGCGGCGCTCAGATTCGGCCGCCCGGGAACATCGTCTTGACGGCCTGCGTAACGGTGTCGCGCGCGGCGGCTGCGCCCACCGGTTGCAGAGAGCTGATCACCATGACGTAGCGGCGTTCGGGTCCGATCACGCCGGTCGACACGTGCAACTGGTTGGCGCCGTTCCAACAGCAGAACCAGCCCTGCTTGACCGCGACCGGCTCGGCGTAGAGTCCGTCCGGGATGCCGAAGCGCTGCGGGTAGCCGTCGGTTCCCGTCGGTGTGGACTGCGCGAGGTTGCTCATGATGACGTTGGCCTGTGCGGCGGGCAGCCCGCCGCGGCCGTCCAACAGCATGGCGTAGTAGCGGACGAGGTCGCTTGCGGTGCTCTGGGTGACATCCCAGTGCCCGTTGTAGGGCCCCGTAGTGCCCGTCAACCCGTATCGCGCCACGATGCGCCCGATGATGGCGTTTCCTCCACTGCGGTCCCAGAAGGTCTGGGCCGCACCATCATCGGAGGAGCGCAACATGATCTTGAGCGACTCGCGGTCTGCCGCAGTCAGCTGCGTCTCGCCCTTCGATTCCTGCAGCAGCAGGTCATCGGCGATGAAGAGCTTCACCACGGACGCGACCGGGAAGGGCCGAGTGACACCGTTCGAGACGACTTGACCGGTGTTGCGGTCC
Source organism: Mycolicibacterium xanthum (assembly GCF_019710635.1). Lineage (GTDB taxonomy): Bacteria > Actinomycetota > Actinomycetes > Mycobacteriales > Mycobacteriaceae > Mycobacterium > Mycobacterium xanthum. The sequence continues at coordinate 5,550 of NZ_JAIFZS010000099.1, read as the reverse complement.
AGTACCTCGACCTCGATGGTGGCCCCGGCCGCGGCCGCGTCGGCGGTGGCTTGACGGGTGCGGGCGTCGAGTCCGTCGAATGACGCCACCGGCTGGGCGGGCGGAGCCTGGGGCGGCGGCACCGGCATTGTGGCCGGCGGGGCCACACCCGTCGCCTGGGGGGCGCTCCCGGCGCCCGGGGGCATTCCGGAGACCTGCGCCTCACAACCACCGACCAGCATCGCCACGCCGAGGATGGCCATGCTCGTCGAGGCCAGCATTGACAGCTGCCGCCACATAAGTCCTCCGAATGAGTCAGGGGAGCTGAGACCGAAGCTGCGCCCAGCGGTGATCCAGCCTAACCGGCCCGACCGGACCGTCTGATGCTGAACCGAGTCAGACTTCCGGGCATCTGGACCAGGTGGCGCTTGCGGACGACAACGCTCGGAGGGGCTTGCCGTCAACCCTGTGTGGCGGTGTGTCTCACCGGTGATACGATTTGCATGTGACCGAGGTGGTGACCGTTCGCGACCTGCGCAACCACGGTGGGGAAGTGCTGCGCAGGGTAGAGCGCGGTGAGCGGATCGTGGTGACGCGTGATGGCACCCCGGTGGCAGAGTTGAGCCCGCTTCCGCGTCGCAGCGTCAGCCCGTCCGAGCTGATTCGCCGTCGCCGGAACCTGCCGCGGGTTGACGTGGAGGCATTGCGCTCTGATGTGGACAGCGTGATCGATCCATCGCTGTGAAGGGGTCGGTCGGGCAGTCGAGAGGCATGCTCGACACGTCAACGGTGATTCTGCTCGGCCGGCTGGCGGATCCGGATGAGCTACCGATCGAATCCGTGATCAGCGCGATAACCCTCGCCGAGCTGTCCGTGGGACCGCATGTCGCCCGGACCGATGCCGAACGCAGCGCACGGCAGCAACACCTGCAGCAGGCGGAGGCGGATTTCGAAGTCCTTCCGTTCGACGCCGAGAGTGCGCGGGCGTTCGGGGGCGTCGCCGCCGCGCTGCGAACATCGGGCCGCAAACCGGTCGGGCGCGCCTACGACGCGCTCATCGCGGCCAGTGCCGTCGCACACGGTGTGCCGTTGTACACGTGCAACCCCGGCGACTTCTCCGGGATACCTCAGTTGGACCTGCGTGAGGTCACCCACCCAGATCACTGATCCACCGCGCCATGTCTCGAAGGTGGCAGACCGTCGCACCCCGCCGGCTGCACGCATGCTCCAGATGAAATCCTCACGGCAGCAGTGTAATACGGCGGACTTGACCGATGACTGTTGCTCCCCATCCGTGGCTCGTCGGCTATCGCGCGATCAGCGCGAACACACCCCATCCGAAATGCGCGCGGGTGCACGCCGCGTACTGCTGCGGCTCGGTCGCCAGCAACCGGCGGACCTCGTCGTGCAGCTCGTGACCCGGGTTGGTGTCGATCCAGCGGCGCATGTTCAACCACTGCGCAGCCTGATAGCGGTCCCAGGACTCCTCTGTCGAGCAGACCATCTCCACCACATCGAAGCCCTGCGCTCCGAACGAAGCCAAGAGATCCGGCAGGGTCAGGTAGTCCTCGGCAGACTCCACCCCGCACCCGGCCAGGATCTCGGGAGTGGTTGGAACGGTGCGCCAGTACGGCTCACCGACCAGCAGCATCCCACCGGGCTTGAGGCTCCGGCTCAGCAGGTCCAGAGTGCCTGGCACCCCACCGCCGATCCACGTCGCGCCCACGCACGCCGCGACGTCAACGGGCTCGTCGAGGACGTAGCCGAAGGCATCAGCCTCGACGAATCGCAGCGCGTCACTCACACCGAGCTCCTCGGCACGGGCCCTGGCGACAGCGATGAAATCAGGGTTGAGGTCCACGCCCAGCCCGGTGATCCGGTGGTCCCGCGCCCAGGTGGACAGCAGCTCTCCGGAACCGCAGGCCAGGTCGAGGATGCACGCTCCGGCGGGTAGGCCGAGTGCGGTACCGAAATCGGCGAGCTGCCGGTCAGTCAGTGGATTGTGGATGCGGTGGCGGGATTCACGGATGGAGAAGAGACGAAGGTCGAACATGACGGTGCTCCTTACCCGGGTTCCAGAAGTTGTCGGCCTGCGAGCGGACGGATCCGCTCACCGGCACCGGGACAGCCATCTGGCATCAACCTTCGGTAGTCGCCCCGCTCGCCGAATGCGACCGGGAGGATGGGCAGGAGCAGCCCGTGAGGCTACTACCGACCCCGCTTCGCGCACCACGCATTTTCTGCGGGCCCGGCCGGGACCGATGTTCTCAGGCCCGGGTGCCGAGTGGCTGTTTCGGCTGCGTGCCGACCGGATTCACCCTGCGTCCGGAGGATTGAGAATCTCGTCGATGAGGGGCAGGCTGAAAACATGAGAAGGCTTATTCGTCGTTCGACAATTCTCACTGCTGCTTTCGCGCCAATCGCCGCTCTTTCGCTGCTGGTCCCGGCAACCGGCTCAGCGCAACCGCTCGATTGCCGCAATGGCGAGTGGTGGGACCCGGTCGCCAACGTGTGTCGACCGCCGGTCGCGTCGACACCACTGAACTGCCAGAACGGCTACTGGTGGGACCCGGTCGCCAATGTCTGCAGGCCGCCGGCCGCCCCGTTCCCGCCGGACTGCGGGGCCGGAAACTACTGGAATCCGGTTTCCAACGCCTGTCGGCCGCTTGGCCAGGTATGAGTGTTACCGCCGTATTCGATTCCGGCGCACGCCTCGCATTACCCATGGTGCAAGGATCGAGATGTGGACACCGGGGTGGGGCACCGTTAGCGGGGTTGACCGAGGCCTTCCGGGCAGTGACCGTGTAGCAGGATCCGACCTGGCGATACGACGAAAACGTTGTTCGTGTGCTCACCTGCAGACTTCAAAAGAGATCCCCGAATAGCCATGACGAACAAGCCCGCAGGGGAGTGGGGCCTTTGTCCTGGCCACCAAAGGATTCTGACAACACCTTGTGTGGCGTCGCGATGAGTCTTGCTCACCGGTGCAGTCTGATCGGCATGGGCAAACTCATCTATGGCTTCAACGTGTCGGTGGACGGATACATCGCCGATGCACGAGGCAACATCGACTGGTCCGACCCGAGCGAAGAACTGCACCAGTACTGGAACGACTTCGAGCGGGAGACCGCCCTGTCGTTCTACGGGCGGCGGCTCTACGAACTGATGTCCGCGTACTGGCCGACTGCCGACAAGGCCCCGGACGCCACCCCTCTGATCGTCGACTTCGCCCGAATCTGGCGCGACATGCCCAAGGTCGTGTTCTCGCGCACCCTGGAGTCCGTCGACTGGAACTCCACCCTGGAATGCGGCGACCCGGTCGAAGTGGTGACGAAGCTGAAAGCCGAGACCGACGGCAGGCTGGAGGTGGCCGGGGCTACGCTGGCCGCACCGATCGTGCAGGCCGGACTGGTGGATGAGTATCGAATCGTGTTCGCGCCCAACGCCGTAGGCGGCGGCACCCCGTTCTTCCCGACACTGCCGTCATGGATCTCGCTGCGGCTGCTGGAGAACCGCACCTTCCCCGGTGGCACGGTCCTGCTGCGCTACGAGGCGAAACACGACTGATCGGACACGCAGCCAGGTGACGGGATGCGCGGCGAAACACACCACTCGTCAAGCGGCGCCAAGTTACCGACTCATCCCAGGATCGCCCGCGCTGCGCGCTCTGCGATCAGCATGACCGGCGCGTTGGTGTTCCCGGAAGTGATGGTGGGCATCGCCGAGGCATCAACCACTCGGAGGCCGGCGACGCGGTACACGCGACAGTCGGTGTCGAGCACCGTGGCGGCCGACCGCGGCAGGCCGCGAGCGTCGAAGGCTCCCATCGCGCAGGTGCCCACCGGGTGAAAGATGGTCGTACCGAGTTCACCGGCCGCCTGCTGCAGGTCTTCGTCGCTCACCAGTTGCGGGCCCGGAAGCAACTCTTCCGGGCGGTAGCGGGCCAGGGACGGCGCCGCCATGATCTGCCGGGTCATCCGGAGGCCACGCACGGCGATGTGACGATCGGTGTCAGTGGACAGGTAATTGCAGAAGATCTTCGGGTCTGTCAGCGGATCAGCACCCGCTATCCGCACGTGGCCACGCGAGCTGGGTCGCAGATTGCACACCGAGGGTGTGATCGCTGCGAAACGGTGCAGGGGTTCGCCGAACTTCGGCAAAGACAGGGGCTGCACATGCCACTCCAAATCGGGACTGGCCAGCGTGGGGTCGCTCTTGGCGAAGGCGCCCAGCGTGGAGGGCGGCATGGTCATGGGTCCCGACCGCAGGAACAAATACTGAAGTCCCATGCCCGCACGGGTGATCCAATTGCGGTACAGCGTGTTGACGGTCCGGGCACCCCGCACCCGGTAGACCGTTCGCAGCTGCAGGTGGTCCTGGAGGTTTTCACCCACTCCCGGCAGATCGACGGCCACCGGCACGTGATGCCGGCTGAGCAGCCCGGCCGGGCCCAGACCCGAGGCCTGCATCAGATGCGGCGACCCGATGGCTCCGGCGCTGAGGATCACCTCCCTGCGGGCCTGGACGTCGATGATGTGGCCGTCTTTGAGCAGCCGCACACCGGTGGCGCGGTGCGCAGCCGTGGTCCAGGCAGCGCGACGCTGATCCTCGTGGACCTGGTCATCCATCAGCAGCCGCAAGGCCTGGGTCTGGGTGTAGACGGTGAGATTCGGTCGGTGGGCGACGGGATGCAGGAAAGCATCGGCCATCGACCAGCGACGGCCACGCCGTTGATTGACATGAAAGTAGGCACTGCCGGCGTTGTCTCCCCGGTTGAACTCGTCGATCGGAGCAATGCCCACCTGGACGGCGGCGGCCTGCCAGGCGTCCAGGATCTTCCAGCGGACCCGCGGCCTCTCGACGGGGATCTCGCCACCTGCGCCGTGCCAGTCGTCGGCTCCGCCGAAGTAGTCTTCCAACCCCTTGTAGATCGCCAGTGTCTCGCCTGGACGATCCGGGCCACCCCAGAGCCATCGCTCGTCACCGGTGGCCTTGGCCCACAGGTCGTAATCGGAGGCCTGCCCGCGCATGTGGATCATGGCGTTGATCGACGAGCTGCCGCCGATCACGCGGCCCCGCGCGTAGTGAATGCTGCGGCCGGCCAACCCCGGGTCGGCCTCGGTCGTGAAGCACCAGTCGGTGCGGGCGTTGGCAATGGTGTACAGGTAGCCCACCGGGACCTTGATCCAGAACCAATTGTCTTTGCCGCCCGCCTCGATCAAGAGCACCCGGTGATCGGGGTTGGCGCTGAGCCGGTTGGCGAGCAGGCAGCCCGCACTGCCCGCCCCCACGATGACGAAGTCGAATTCGGCGATGGGGCTCATTACCGGCATCGTTCCTCCATGGCGTCGAATGCGTGTCCTGGCGTGCGATGACCGTCTTCGTCGGGAGACTAGGGCGTGTCTCCGTAATATTCGCGCCTTGACCGGCGACGATTGTGACCGTGACGCGGATGGGTGTGATTTCTGATGGGTTCTGGTCGGCCGTCGAGTCGGTTATGCCCTCGGATGTAGGTAAGCGGGGCAACAGATTCAGCGATCACCGGTTGATCTTGGAAGGGATCGCGTGGCG
>NZ_JAIFZS010000098.1 GCF_019710635.1 Mycolicibacterium xanthum | reverse complement strand
CAGACCCGGCTCAACTCCTACCACCGACCCGAACGGCTCCTCCGCCCACCCGACGACCCGCCACCCCCCGGCCACACCGACACCACACCGCCCGAATCAGACCAGCCCAGCCAGGACGGCGACCGGCGCGGCCACACCGACGCGTCGCCACCCACGCCCACCGACGAACCCGGCGAACCCGGCGGACCCGCACCACCCGACGACCAAGCCGCCTGATAGCCGCGGACCTCGAACACCGCAGCCCAACGCTGAAACATCGGACCGGGTGGGAATTTCCTCGTCACCCGCTCTCGGTACGGATCTTCTGCTGCGATCGATTTTGGCAACGAGGTCAACAACATTCAGTTGTTGGCGTGCGACATCCAGTAAACACCGTTCGACAATGGACGGGCCGTTGGACTTCAGCTGCTACACCAGGTGCGCGACATGTGCCTCCAACATCGGTACTCCCAGCTGGATCTACCGCTGGTCGACATATATGCCGCACGCGAGAGGGCCAGGTTGGGGAAACGTGACGATGCCCTACCGCAAATACGTGCAGCCATAGACGATTTGCTCGATCGAGGACAGGCCCCGTGGTGCGCTCCAAGTACCGACGTCCTGGTACAGACGCTGCTGGCCCAAGGCGACAACGCGAACCACGCTGAAGCCGAAGCCGCTCTCGATCGGCTGGAGCGCATACCGCTGGGCGACAACTTCGTTCCTCGCGAGATCGTCCTGCTGCGACTCCGTGCTCTGCTCGCTCGTTCTCGTGGCGACGACATCACCTACCGCAACTATCGGGACCGCTACCGCGACATGGCGAGAACGCTGGGTTTCGAGGGGCACATGGCGTGGGCCGAGGAGATGCCGTGACGGTAGAGAAGCGGGTGCGGGCAGGGCAATGTGGCCCAAAACGTCTGGGAAGGAACGAAATCTGCCCGGGCCGCCGCCGGGCCAGGGGTTCAGGCCTCCGCAAGCCATTCCGCCGGGCTGGTCCTACGGATTCGTCCTTCCCTCACCTTGCCCGCCAGGGGTTGAGGGGCCGGTGCCCTGACGACCTCACTTAACAGCAAGCCCTCCCACGGCCGAGTCCCTCTCAGTCCCGAGAGCGCGGAGGTGTGGGTCGCCTGGCAATGAAGTTGGCGGTGACCTGCCTATGCGCGACACGGCCGCCGTGTTCGATCCCGTCTCCGGTCCCATGCCGGGTGACAACGTCGTCGCTCCCCGCACCCGCACGTCAGAATCAGGAGGAGGTCGGAGGCGATCCGGGAAGGCTCAGCATCGGCTACGTCACCGAGCGGCCTGCGAGCGCACGACGAGTAGCCCCAATGCCGGAGGCTCTCCCGATTCTCGGCCGTCCCATCGAGTCTCTGGGCTTCGCTCCTGAGTCACCCGCCGCCTCCATCCACCCCTGAGTGCCGCGCCGCATTCACGAGCACTATCGAGCTGCCCGGGAAATCTCATGAGCGTCGCTCTCGATCGCCAGATCGGAGGCGCCGACAACTGGCTCATCACCCACTTTGGACAGCGAACCGCGGCGGCGACTCCTCACCACCATCACTGGTCTGAACGCCTTCGCGGCTTGCGCGGTCGACGATCGAAACGGATCCTCGTGAAGCGTCGTCGATGGCTATTTGACGCTGCTACCGTGGTCCGGCTAGCAGGTCCTACTAGTGGCGCTCAGCAGGAGGGCGTGCAGTATCCGATGGCAAACTGGGGATGCGGGTGACTCGCGGAGCTAGAGAGTCCGGCCGCGGCATGATCCTGGTTGTTGACGACGACGAGATGATCGTCGCTTTGGTGTCTTCTGCGCTCCAACGAGCCGGTTACGATGTCGTGTCGGCCAGCAACGGTCATGAAGCGCTGCAGCAGATCGAACTGGTCCTTCCGGATCTGGTCGTTTCTGACGTCAACATGCCGCACACAGACGGTTTCGAGTTCACCAAGCGGCTGCGGGCCGACACAGCAGGAAAAACCGTGCCCTTGATCTTCCTGACGTCGCGCAGCGAAAACGTGGACGTCCTGGCCGGGCTGCAACTGGGCGCCGACGACTATATGACCAAGCCGTTCGAGGTCTCCGAACTCGTCGCCCGCGTCGATGCCAAGATCGCCCGCCGCCCCGTCCCCGCCGAGATGCTCACTCACGACGTCCGTAGCGGGGTCCTCACTGAACAGCGCCTCCGCGACACCGCGCAACGCGAACTCGACCGCGCGCAGCGCACCGGGCGAGCGGGATTTCTGGCCGCACTGAGTATTGCCGAGGCACCCGAACTGCGCCTGCGCTTCGGGCCATCGGCGCTGGACATGCTGGCTCGGCAGCTCGCGGCCGAGGTGGCTGCCGGCGCCGGTCCGCTCGAGGAGATCGGGCGCGGCAGCGGCGGACAGTTTCTCATCCTGCTGCCGGAAACCGAGGCCCTGTCCGCCTACGAGCGACTCGCGGCCGTCAGCCGTGCCGTCGTTGGGCGCAGCATGGTGGTGCACGGTGAGCGGGTGTGGACCTCCCCATCGATCGGATTCGTCAGCTTCGGCGAGGCCGGCGATGTCGACGATCTGATCGCCAAGGCGACGGTGGCCGCTGAGCACGCCGAGTCTCACCTCGACCTGCGGCCCCAGCGGTGGACACGGCAGATGGCGCCGCAGCCGCGGCACCGGCAGGTACACGATCCGCTGGCCAGTCTCCGGACTCCGTTCCAGATACTGCTCACCTTGGTTGTCGGCGTGGTCCTGCCGTTTTTCGGTTATTACTGGATGGGCACCGCGGTCGTCGACGTGTCCAACGTGGCGTACCTGGTGGTGGTGGCCGCGCTGCTGGTCACCGCCGCGTCGATCTGGATCGAGGGCCTGCTCGCGCTGCGGCCGGTGGAGCCGCCGCCAGCGCCGCCCGGGGCGCCGCCACCGGCCAGCGCCATCATCGCCGCCTACCTGCCGAACGAGGCGGCGACCGTGATGGAGACCATCGACGCGTTTCTAGCCGTCGACTATGGCGCAGCAACGCAGATCATCCTCGCCTACAACACCCCGCGGCCCCTGCCCATTGAGTCGGCACTGCAGGATATCGCCGGGCGTGATCCGAGGTTCGTTCCCTTCAAGGTCGAAGGATCGACGTCCAAGGCGCAGAACGTCAACGCGGCGTTGACGCATGCCACCGGCGAGTTCGTGGGCATCTTCGACGCCGACCACTGCCCGGACCCTGACTCGTTCAGCCGGGCATGGCAATGGCTCGGCAACGGCTACGACGTGGTTCAGGGGCACAGCGTGATCCGCAACGGCGACACCTCCTGGGTTGCGCGGACCATTGCCGTCGAGTTCGAAGCCATCTACGCGGTGAGCCATCCGGGCCGCACCCGGCTGCACGGGTTCGGCATCTTCGGCGGCTCCAACGGCTACTGGCGCACCTCGCTGTTGCGTGAGACGCGGATGCGGGGATCGATGCTCACCGAGGACATCGACTCGTCGCTGCGGGTTGTCGAGAACGGCGCTCGCATCGCCTCCGACCCGAAACTGGTGTCGCGTGAGCTGGCGCCGACGACCGTCCGCGCGTTGTGGAACCAGAGGATGCGGTGGGCGCAGGGGTGGTTTCAGGTTTCGTTGCGGCACCTCAAGCCCGCCCTGACCGCGCCAGCATTAACCCTGCGGCAGAAGCTCGGCTGCGTCTTCCTGCTCGGTTGGCGCGAGGTCTACCCGTGGATCTCGATACAGATGTTCCCGATCATCGCCTACAAAGCGGTACTTCAGGGTGGGTTGGCCAATCTGGACTGGCTGATCGCCATATTCGTGATCACCACCATCTTCACGTTGTCGGTCGGTCCCGGCCAGACGTTGTTCTCCTATCTGAAGGCTGACCCCGAGATCCGTCGCCATACGAGTTGGTTCTGGTCCTACCTGGCCGTGTCCAGTCTGGCCTACACCGAATTCAAGAACATCATCGCGCGGGTGGCTCAGCTGAAGGAGGTCATGCGCGAACGGGCGTGGAAGGTAACGCCGCGCACCGGCGGGGCCGGCGCGTCGGAGGCGTCCGGTGCTTCGCGGTCTGCGGGCGCGGCATGAGTTCGGTCGCCCACCCCCAAGGCGGCGCCGCACCCCATCCGGTACCGGCCGACGACGAGGCGCGCGTCGCCGCGCTGCACGCCCTGGAGTTGCTCGACACACCGCAGGAAGAACGCTTCGACCGCATCACCCGGCTGGCCAGGGAGGTGTTCGACGCCCCCATCGCTTTGATCAGCCTCGTCGATTCGAATCGGCAGTGGTTCAAGTCCTGCGACGGCCTGAACCCGGGCGAGACGCCGCGAGGCGCCTCCTTCTGTACCTACGCGATCATGGGCGACGAGATCTTGGAGGTGGTGGACGCCCGGGTCGATCCGGTCTTCGCCAACAATCCGTCGGTTCTGGACTCGCCGCACGTGGTGTTCTACGCCGGTCAGCCCGTGCACGACCCGTCTGGGCACCGGGTCGGCACGCTGTGTGTGATTGACCACAAGCCCCGCCACCTCACGGCCGATCAGCGGCGGCAGCTTCGGGACCTGGCCGGCTGGGTGGAGGTGGAGTTCCAGGCCGTCGAGGTGACACGGGCCGCGCGGACAGCCGAGCGGCTGCGCCACCACCTCACATCGGTGTTGAACGCCACCGCCGAGGGCATCGTCGCCATCGACTCCGCAGGAGTCGTCACGTTGGCCAATCCCGCCGCCGAGGGCATCACCGGCTGGGCCGACGGGGACGGACTGCGCGGCCGGCACTTCCACAACACCGTCCACGGGCAGTTCCCCGACGGCACGCCGTACCCGGCGGAGCAGTGTCCGGTGTCAAAGGCCATCGGCGACGGCCGCACCCTCGCCGCGGTCGACGACGTTTTCTGGCGTCGCGACGGCATCCCGGTGCTGGTCAGTACGTCGGCGGCCCCGCTGACCGAGGACGCCAAGAAGATCGGCGGCGTCGTGGTGTTCGAGGATGTGACTGCACAGCGTGAGGTCGAGCGGTTGAAGGACGAGTTCGTGTCGGTGATCAGCCACGAACTCAGGACCCCGCTGACCTCGATCCGTGGCTCGCTGGGCCTGGTGGCCACCGGGAAGTTCGGGGAGCTGCCGAGCGAAGCGCGCATGCTCGTGGACCGGGCGCTGCGCAACACCGAGAGGCTGGTGCGCTTGGTGACCGACGTCCTCGACTACGAGCGGCTCAGCAGCGGCCGGCTCATGCTGAACCGAAAGGAGGTTCGGGTGGACCTGCTGGTCGCTCAGTCGGTCGAAACAGTTCGCGATGCCGCCGACGCCAGCAATGTGCGACTGGAGGTGGGTGCGATACCGGAACTGGAGGTAGTGGTCGACGGCGACCGCATCGTGCAGGCACTGGTCAACTTGCTGAGCAACGCTGTGAAATTCTCGACTGAGGGATCGGTGGTCACCGTCACCGCCGATGTCGACGGAGACAGCGTCAGGCTGCACATCAGCGACACCGGGCGGGGGATCCCGGCCGAGGCGCTGGACCGCATCTTCGCGCGCTTCGCCCAGGCTGACGCGTCCGATGCCCGCGAGAAGTCCGGCACCGGGCTGGGCCTGGCGATCACGAAGAGCATCGTCGAGGCGCACGAGGGCACCATCACGGTCACGTCTTCGCCAGGCGTCGGAAGCACGTTCACCCTGGAGCTGCCGCGCACACTCGGTGTTGCGACGTGACGCATCGGGTGCTGGTCGTCGACGACGAGGAAGACATCCTCGAGATCGCCCGGCTCAGCCTGGAGCGGCTGGCCGGCTGGTCTGTGGTGACCGCCTCGAGCGGCCCCGACGCGCTGCAGATGGCCCGCACCGAATCCGTTGAGGCCGTGCTGCTCGACGTGATGATGCCCGGGACCGACGGGCCGGCGACTGTTGCTTTGCTCAAGGCCGATGAGGCGACCCGGCATATCCCGATCGTCCTGCTCACCGCCAAGGCCCAATCCTCGGACCGCCAGGAACTGAACAAGCTCGACATCGCCGGCATTCTGCAGAAGCCCTTCGACCCGGTCAGTCTGGCTGGGGAGGTGGCCACAGTGCTGGGTTGGGACGATGGGTAATCCCGCCGACCCCGCAGACGAGGTGGAGCGGCTGTGGCTGCAGCTCCGACACGTTGCCGACGAGCGGATCTCCGTGCTCGAGGATGCGCTGAGCGCTGCGCGCGCCGACCGGCTTGGTGCCGAACAGTTGCTCGCTGCGCAGCGCGCCGCCCATAACCTCGCTGGCTCGCTGGGCAGCTTTCGCCGGCCGGCGGGATCTGAGGCGGCCGCCGAAGCGGAGATGGCGCTTACCGGTCCGCCCGATCTGGCCCGGCTCGACGACGCCATCCGGCGCATCCGGGCCGCGGTGTCAACCGGTCCGACCCGTTGACGGTTCATCCGCGCGGCACCGAAGGTCAACCACGGGTCGCAGACCGCTGAGCCACTGGCGCCGGGCACCGTTCGACTGGCGCTGCTCATGCTCAGGCAAATAACCGAGCGCCGCCCGGCAACCTCTCGTCGCGCGCGATCACACCCACACTGCCAGGGTGATTCGGGTTGTGCTGGGCTGTATTCCGACGTTCGCCGCGTGTCGAATCGTCCACGTCGGCAGGCTCTTTCCGTGCTCATGTGTCGAGAGGGTGTTAGCTCGTGATCGGTGTCTTAGGACACCGCTAGACGGTATGGGGAGACTGGGGCTCACTGCATGTCAACGTGAGTTGCCGACGGGAATCGGGTCCTGGCCGGTCGAGCCACAGATGTAGGAGGCCCCGGTGATACGTCAGCGTACGAGTGTTGGTCTGGACGTGCACGCACGTTCGGCGTTCACCGACGCCAAGGAACGCGAGACGACCGCGGACTTCGTCGACTGCTTCTCAGCCGGCATCCAGCGCCCGCCCGAAGGCGACCGCCGCCTTGCGCGACTACTACGCATTCGCGCTCAAGCCGATGCCCGTGGAGGCCAGTGCATCGGTCAAGAATCTTGCCGCATTGCGTGCTGCCGCGGTCGACGAGATCATGCAATCACCGCCCACGACAACGCAAGTGGTGCGGGCTGCGCTCGAACGCTGCCGTGCTGTGGGCATGGACGAGGTCATCGCGGTCCCGCCATCGCCGAACTCGACCAGGTGGAGCGTCTGGCCGAGGTCGCGGCCCAAGTCATCGGCTGACCCCGCGTCG
>NZ_JAIFZS010000097.1 GCF_019710635.1 Mycolicibacterium xanthum | reverse complement strand
GACGAGGTCATCGCGGTCCCGCCATCGCCGAACTCGACCAGGTGGAGCGTCTGGCCGAGGTCGCGGCCCAAGTCATCGGCTGACCCCGCGTCGGCAATCCGCCGATCAGCCGCCGGCGCGCACGTCGTCGACGATCTCGTCGATCGAGTCAACGACCAACGCCGGGTTGTAGAGGTAGATGTTGTGGCCGCTGTTGGTCTCGGTAATCGTCTTCGCGCCGAGGTTGACACCCAGCACGTTGACCATGGCTACCCAGTCGGCGAACGTCGTGTGTTCACCTTGGAGCAGCTCCGGCGGGGTGAGGTCCTCTCGAAACGGCTTGTCGGCCACGAGGACGATTGCCGGCACCTCCGGCATCGGCCCCGCTGCGTTGATCTGCGCGAAGGCGTCCTTGATCATGACTCCCTCGCGCACCACGCTGTTGGTCGCCGCGTTCACCTCGTCCCACCAGTCGAGCGCGCCCGGGGTGACCAGGTCCTGCATCACTTCGCTGACGGTGTCGACCATGACCAGACCAGCGATGCTGTCGGGGTAGGTGCGGGCGTAGAGGGTCGAGACCAACCCGCCGTAGGAGTGCGAGACCAACACGTACGGCCCCGGTTCTCCGATCGCAGTGAGCAGCGCGTGGAGATCGCTGACATCGAGGTCGACCGTGTGCGGCTGTGGTCTCGGCGTCGTCACCTCGCCGGTGAACCGGACGTCGGGCCGGTCATAGGTGCAGACCCTGGTGGTTCGGGCGACCGATGGGAACACGGCGTCGTCGCTGGCCACGATCTTGCCGAGCCCGGCGGAGACATCGTCGCCCGGGGTCCGGTGCACCGGGTCGTAGGGGTCGAGGATGAGCGACCAGTCCTCGGCGCCGTTTCCATGCCCGGAGAGGAGGACCACCGTCGGCGAACCCTGTCCCTTGCAGGTCGCCCAGATCCGGCGGCCGTCGCCGACGTCGACGAGCCCGGCGAAGTCCTGCCGGGCCGTCGTGGGCGCCACCGTTGTCGGCTCCGCGCCGCTCCGAACCGACAACGGCCCGCAGGCGGAACCGACCACGGTGAGGACGCACACGCCGAGGATCCGGGCCATTGCCCGCATCCTCGCGGCCATCTTCGTCGGATGCGACCGGCACACGTCTCTCGTCGGATGCACACTGGTCGTGCTCGGCATCGCCGTCTCGATGCTCGGCGACTGGCAGCGCAGCGAATAGGTCGGCACTACAACGACCGCATTTGCGCCACGGTTTCCAACCCGACTTCGCGTCCGCGAAAATTTGGAACAATCAACTACCCCACCACACTGTAGACGCGAAGGCTATGAGAATCGGCGCTGTTGGCGGCACAACAGCTGATTCCACGGTGACGTGAATTCTTTCCAGCCAGTTCGCTACCCGGCCGCGCCGCCTCTGCGAGACTACGGACATGACCTCCGGCGACAGCCGAACGCGGAACGCCGACCTCACGTTGCGCAGCCTGGGTGGAGCGAGCACGGTCACGGGTTCCAAGCACCTCCTGGAGGCCGAAGGCAAGCGAATCCTGTTGGACTGTGGCCTGTTCCAGGGCGTGAAGAACCTTCGCGAGCTCAACTGGGCGCCGCTGGCGGTCGAGCCGCGGAGTATCGATGCCGTCGTCGTCAGCCACGCCCACCTCGATCACACCGGCTACCTGCCCCGGTTGGTGCGCGAAGGATTCCGCGGGCCGATCGTGTCCACCGAAGCGACCGCCGCCGTCGCGGCCATCATTCTGCGCGACAGCGCCAGGCTGCAGGAGCGTGACGCGGCGTTCCTCAACAAGCACAAGGCCACCAAACACCACCCCGCCTTGCCGCTGTATGACAGCGAGGACGCCGAGCGAGCCCTTGAATTGTTCGACACCCATCCGTTCGGCCAGGAGTTCCGCTGGCCGGGAGAAGGGCCGGCGGTGACGTTCCACCGCGCCGGGCACATTCTCGGGGCGTCGATCGTCGACCTCATGTGGCACGGCCGCCGCATCGTGTTCACCGGCGATCTGGGCCGCTACGACGATCCGGTGATGTTCGACCCGGACCCGGTGCCGGCCGCGGACTACCTGCTGATGGAGTCGACCTACGGCGACCGCCTGCGTGATCGTGCCGACCCCGTCGACACCCTCGCCGAAGTCATCAACGCGACGGTGGATCGCGGCGGCACCGTGGTGATACCGGCGTTTGCGGTGGGTCGGGCTCAGACGCTGCTCTACTACCTGTGGCAGCTGCGCTCCGCCGGCAGGCTGCCGGAAATCCCGGTCTACCTCGACAGCCCGATGGCGATCAACGCCAGCGATCTGCTGCGCACCCACCTTCGTGACCACCGCCTGCCGCCCGGGGTCTACGAAGGCATGTGCGCCATGGCCACCTACACGCAGGAGGCCGAGGAGTCCATGAAGATCTCGGCCAGCCGCGAGCCCAAGATCGTGATCTCGGCCAGCGGCATGGCTACCGGTGGCCGGATCCTGCACCACCTCAGGGCATTCGCTCCGGATCCGCGTAACACGATCATGCTGACCGGCTACCAAGTCGCGGGGACCCGCGGCCGATCCATCGCCGCCGGCGAGCGGTCCGTGAGGATCCACGGCGAGTGGGTCCCGATCAACGCCCAGGTCGCAAACCTGCAAATGCTCTCCGCACACGCCGACGCCGACGAACTCATCCGCTGGGCCGGTGGGTTCCAGACAGCACCGAGACTGGTGTTCGTGGTCCACGGCGAACCACAGCCCGCGGACACCTTGCGCACCCGCCTGGGCCATGAGTTTGGATGGACGGCAACGGTTCCCAGGCCGAATCAGCTGTTCAGCCTGTGACGTGCTGGTCGAAGCAGACGATGTGGTCCGGTCGTCGCTCCGGGTTTTCGCGGGATCCAGCACACCACCTGGCCTTCACCGTCGCAATGGCCACCGCCGGGGTCAGCGCGCTGTCCCGCATGGAACTTGCGGGCAGCGGCACCGTCGTGGAACAGCATCGTGGAACAATCCTGTGGATGCGCCCCTCGGAAACGCCGATTCCCTCCACCACCGATGAGGAGTTGCTCTGCTGTCTGGGCCCGGCATACCCCGCCTTCGCCGACAGCGATCCCGTTCGGGTGGCCCGAATTCGCGACGAGGTCACCTACGGCTTTGCCGCCTTATCCGGTGTAAAGCACGCGGTGTCGATCTTCGGTTCCTCGCGCACACCGCGGGATCATCCGCATTATGTGCTGGCGCGCGCGCTGGCGACGCGCATGGGCGCTGCGGGATTCGACATCATCACCGGCGGCGGACCGGGAGTCATGGAAGCTGCGAATTGGGGCGCCCGGGACGCCGGCGTGCGCTCTATCGGCCTCAACATCGAACTAGAGCACGAACAACGCGTGAATCCGTTCGTCGACCTGTCGCTATGGTTCCGGTACTTCTTTGTCCGCAAGCTGATGTTCATCCGCTACGCATCGGCGTTCGTGGTCTTCCCAGGTGGCTTCGGCACGCTCGATGAGCTCTTCGAAGCGCTCACGCTCATCCAGACCCAAAAGATCCGGCACTTCCCGGTCGTGTTGGCGGTGTCCGAGCACTGGAGCGGACTCGAAAGCTGGATCCATGCGCGACTGCTCGAGGCCGGGATGGTGTCCCCAGACGATGTGCAGCTGCTTTCGGTCGCCGACGACCCACAGGAGATCGCTGACGTTGTTCAGCGTTGGCGCCGTCGCCAACTCGACACCCACCAGTCACGAGGATCCTGATGCCTGGCCCGGACGATGGATCTGGCTGCAGCGTAGCTTCCGTGGCGACCTTCATGAGCGCCCCACCGGGCTCGGATACCTGGCCGAGTGACCGCTTGATACATCGACCCTCGTCAACAAAGCACACGCGCCCATCAACACATGACCCCGGCACCGACTGACACCGATCAAACGAAAAAGCAGCCCCGGCGATAGAACCGGGGCGGTTTTCAGCTGCCTCTCGACAACCGATGCCCAAATATCAGCTGGGCACGGCTTCGATGACGCACAGCGGCCCTGCTGTCTGCACCACGCGCTGCAGTCGGAAGCCGCCCTGCTGGAGTAGGTCGGTCCACTGCTTGAGGCCGCGTTCCAGTGCGCCCGCCAGCACCAGCATCTCCATATCGGCGTAGTGGCCGAGGAATTCGCGGTCGTGATCCGGGACGACCATCTCCAGCAGTAGCAGTTTCGCACCCGGAGGGGCCGCGGGCTTTGATGGTGCCAAGGATCGCGATGGCTTCGTCATCGGGCCAGTCGTGGATGACGTTCTTCATCACATAGGCATCAGCGGACGGCACGCTTTCAAAGAACGACCCGCCCGTCACCGTGACTCGGTCGATGACACCGTGCGCGGTCAACACAAGCGGCGCTCCCTCGACTGCCTCGGGGAGGTCGAACAGCACGCCACGGGCATCGGGGGCGGCGGCGAGAATGGACGACAGTAACCGGCCGTGACCGGCGCCGATATCAGCGATCACGCCGAAGTCGCTGAAGTCGTATGCCGCGACCACCGCCGCCTCCAACACCGACGATGTGGAGGTCATGGCGTCCTTGAATATCTGCGCGAACTCGGGGTCGTCGCGGAGGTAGTCGAAGAGGTCCCTTCCGAACACTTTTGGGGGATTCGGCTCTCCGGTACGCACCGCATCGGCCAGCCGCGTCCAGTTCGCCCGGTGCTGCGGCGAGCCGTAGAGCAGGGCAACCCCACGCACCGAGATCGGCGAGTCGGAACGCAACGTGTCGGCCAGCGCGTTGAGCGAGAAACGGCCGTCGCGGCGCCTGCGAAAAATGCCGCGGCTGATCAGCAACCGCATCAGCCGCGCCACGCTGTCCGGATCGGCCCCGATACGGCTTGCCAGCTCTTCCTTGGTCAACGGGCCCGCAGCAAGCGCGTCGGCGATACCCAGTTGCGCGGACGCCGAGATGGCCTGAGACAGAAGCGCCCCGAAGATGATGTCGATGACCGTGATCGGTGGAGGCGCCAGTCGCTGGTATAGACGCCCCACATGATGACGGACTCGTTCGGCCGCGCGCGCCACCCGGACGGGCGGCAGCTTCGGGGTTGATGGCGATGACTTAGGCGGCATCGTTCTCCTTTACCCGGCGACTACAGGACTCGCATGAATGAGTATCCCTCTTGGGATTTTCCGCGCGCTCGATCTGCTCGCACACGGATCCCAGAAAGCTGGGTGTCAGCGATGGTCGACCACGGGTCGCAGGCCGGTAAGCCCGCGGTGTGCCGAAGGTCGTGGATCCTCGGACTCTTCGTCAGCCCTTTGGCTTTCGCGCGGGTGACCGCGGGCGCCCACACGTTCGGATGGAACGAGTGGATACGGACCTGGCAAATCAGAGCGACGGTACGGCTTGTGGGTAGACGTGCGCCACCGCGAATCTGTGGGTGAGCCGTAGGACCTGTTCCCCTGGACCGGTTTGTGCCGTACCGTCAATTAATCACGGCGTAGGTCTGCCAAGGGGCGACGGCATGAATATCACTTATCTTCGTGAGTTCTGGTTTGGCGAGAAGTTCTACAACGACACGGCGAGCCACCCGCACTACTACACCGTCCGCTTTGCAGACCGACCCAACATCGATGCGCAGATCTGGTTGACCATATTGTCGCCGGGCGCGACGTTCAGCGGCGGCGCTGTGACGGCGATCGGTTCTGCGGCCGCCGGCGTCAAGTCGTACGCATCTGTCAATGCACAGGGACAGATCGAAACCCACGAAAGCACCAATTGGGATGCACATGCCCGCGTCGAGAAGGTCGTTGATATCACTTTCGCGTTTCACGTGCGCTTGGCGTGGGCGAAAGCCGAGGGGCAAATCTACTACTGGAGATGAACGATGGCGACGGAGTGCTCACCGCCGGACTACACCGAAACCCACTGGTGCGTATTCGACCCGTCAACCGGTGAAATCCTCGGCACAGAGACGATCTGGACCGAGCAGGGTGCCGGCGAATACGAGCCGGGGCCGTCGGCTGGCGTGTTGAGGAGCCTGGGAACCGATGATCAGGGCCGGTCGATCGAAATCGACGCGATCGAGGTGAAGGATCTCCCCGGCCCGGATTATCGAGTCGACGTTTCCAGCCGCACGCTTGCGAAGCGGCCGGACACGGAGGCTCGTGACGGCCTGCCTCCGTTCGTCCCTCCTCGGCTGTAGCGCGGATGTCGGCTACATAAGGCCGGGATCAGCCGGTTCCGTCGCTAGAGCGTCGGTCGTTCACCCGATGATCGGATCGGCTGGCGTAACCCATGTCGCAATTACCTGACGCCCATGAGCCACGCACCGGTCTGGGGCGACCTCCGAAGCACCCATGAACCAGCGACCGGCATCGTGCGCCCTCGCCGCTGTGGCTATCAGGTCATGGATTCGAGCGACAAGCCCAACGCGACGAGGCGCCCGATACAGGGCGAGGTGTTCGGCGGATGCACCATCGTGCGCCCTATCTAGTACTGCAGCCGTAGATCGGGATCATTGATTCTGGCGTCGTCGGTAGTGGGATTGTCGGGCTCGGTAGTGGGATTGTCGGGCTCGGTATTGGTGTCGTCTTCGCCATCGTGACCAGGCCAACAGGGTCGAGACAGTGTGTCGGGTGGTCAGCAGTATGGCGTCGAAGAGTCTGCGGA
>NZ_JAIFZS010000096.1 GCF_019710635.1 Mycolicibacterium xanthum | reverse complement strand
GCTGCTCATCCGGGTCGCTGAAACCCGCACCGGCGACACCTGGCGCAACCTTCGTCACGAACTCGACCGCATGCACCTGGTCACCCTGGCCACCGCCCACGGTCGCGTCGCACAACGCTCGGCCCTCACCGACCACCACAAGACCATCCTGGCCGCACTCGACCTGCCCGAACCCCCCAAGTACCTCGACTTCACACCCGGCATCGCCGTCGCCGACTGACGGGATCCACCCCACGATCACATCACTGGCGTCGTGTAGTAACACGACCCAAGTCAACGCATTCCACATTTGCGCTGGTCACCACCACAATCCGGCGATCCGTGTGCCCGCCATCTGCGGAAGTCGGGCCTGTGGATCGGGGTGTTTCAGGCGACCTCCGTTCCGGTGTGGCGATCGCCGTGTGACGGCGGTGTCGGTGGGGTGATGTCGGTGGGGCGTTCGATGAGTTTGCCTTTGTGGAAGACCGCGCCGGCGCGGACCAGGGCGACCAGGTGCGGGGCGTTGACCGCGCGCCAGCGGGCTTGGGCGGCGTCGATCAGCTTGTAGGCCATGGCCAGCCCGGCCGCGCGTGATCCCGGCCCCTTGGTGACCTTGGTGCGCAATCGCACAGTGGTGAAGGCGGATTCGATCGGGTTCGTGGTGCGCAAGTGAATCCAATGCTCAGCCGGATACTTGTAGAACTCCAGCAGGGTGTCCAGATCGTCGGTGATCTTGGCGACCACCTTGGGGTACTTCGCGCCGAAGTCGAGCGCGAACGCCTTGACCGCGACCTGGGCTTTGTCGATGTCCTCGGCGTTGTAGATCTCCCTGATCGCCGCCAGCGCGGCAGGGTGCGCTGATTTCGGCAGCCCGGCAAGGACATTGGCCTGCTTGTGGAACCAGCAGCGCTGCTCCTTCGTCTTCGGGAACACCTCGCGCACCGCCTTCCAGAACCCCAGCGCGCCGTCACCGACCGCGAGCACGGGGGCGGTCATGCCGCGGCGGCGGCAGTCGCGCAGAAGATCAGCCCACGACTCGGCCGATTCCCGGTAGCCGTCGGTGATCGCCACCAGTTCCTTGCGGCCATCCGCACGCACCCCGAGCATCACCAGCAGGCACAGCTTCTCCTGGCCGAGGCGGACCTTGAGGTGAATCCCGTCGACCCACAGATAGACGTAGTCGCCGCCCGACAGATCCCGGGCGGCGAAGGTGCGGGCTTCGTCTTGCCACTGCGCGGTCAGCCGGGTGATCGTGGTGGCCGACAGCCCGGCCCCGGATCCGAGGAACTGTTCCAGCACTGGGGTGAAGTTGCTGGTTGACAGGCCATGCAGGTACAGCAGCGGCAACACCTCGCTGATCTGCGGGGACTTACGCGCCCAGGCCGGCAGGATCGCCGAACAGAACCGCCGCCGCTTACCGGTGTCAGGATCGACGCGTTTGTCGTTGACCCGCGGCGCTTTCACCTCGACCGCGCCGGCGGCGGTCAGCACCTCCCGCGGATCGTGATAGCCGTTACGCACCACCAGCCGATAACCGTTGTCATCGAGCTCATCGGCGAACTGGGCCACGTAGGCGGCGACCTCAGCCTGCAGTGCGGCGGCCAGCATCTGCCGCGCTCCATCGCGGACGATCTCATCCAACAATGACCGGCCGGCGTCGTCGCCGTTGGCCTCGGCGGCGTCGTGAACTACGGTGAGCATGGGCGTACCTTCCCGAACCAGCGCGCCAACGCCGGCTCATGATCGGACCTACTGACATTCAGATCATCCCCGGGAAGGTGCGCCCACTTTCACGCCCCTCGCGCCGAGGCTCATCCACAGGTTCTGATCATTGCTCTCTTCTTCTGGCGCAATGGCGCAGGCCAACAGGAGCCGCCGAGTCAGAGGCGTCAACGTCAAAGTTCGCTGGCTGTTTCGCGATCCTGGTTGCTGGGCGCGTCCTCCAGTGATAACGTCGCACTGCAAACTATAAAGCACACTCCTTAAGGGGGAAACTGCGGGTGAGGGTGAGCAGTTAGCTAATGCCTCGTAACCAGCCGACTTTTCAACCGCTTGGTGGCGTCAGGGTTGCTCGGGTCGTGGCAGGGGCAACCACACGTAGTAGTGCGAGCGAGTGAGCCGTATGCGCCGATGAAGGAGGGGGTCCGTGGGGGAACGCGCAGTCTTGACGGGAGGCGCCGGGTTTGTCGGCTCGCATCTTGCGGAACGGTTGTTGGCGCAAGATATCGAGGTGATATGCCTCGATAACTTTGTAACGGGCGCATCGGAAAATGTCGCCCACCTACAGGGCCAAGACGGCTTTCGGCTGATCAAGATCGATGTCAGCGGCTATATTTCGATTCCCGGGCCTGTTGACTACGTGCTGCATTTCGCCTCGCCGGCCTCGCCGGTCGACTATGCAAAGCTTCCCATCGAGACAATGAAGGCGGGGTCGCTGGGAACGCTGCATACCCTTGGCTTGGCGAAGGAGAAGGGTGCGCGCTACCTGCTCGCATCGACTTCGGAGGCCTACGGCGACCCGCTTGTCCACCCCCAGCCTGAGAGCTATTGGGGCAATGTCAATCCGGTCGGACCTCGCGCGTGCTATGACGAGGCGAAACGCTTCGCTGAGGCACTCACCGCCTCGTACCGGCAGAAGCACGGGGTCAATGCCGCAATCATGCGCATCTTCAATACGTACGGCCCCCGCATGCGCCCAGACGATGGTCGTGCGGTTCCAAACTTTATCAACCAAGCACTGGCCGGTGCGCCGATCACGGTTCAGGGTGACGGTAGTCAGACGCGATCGGTGTGCTACGTCGACGACTTGGTCGAAGGTGCATTGCGGCTGTTGTTCTCCGACCTCACAGGCCCGGTCAACATTGGCAATCCGCAGGAGATGCCCGTACTCGAGTTGGCGGAACTCATACGCGAACTCACCGGATCTGACTCTCCGGTGGTGTTCACCGACCGGCCCAAGGATGATCCGTCGCAGCGCCAACCTGATATCACCTTTGCGCGCACTGAACTGCAATGGGAACCGAAGGTCGATGTCCGCGATGGTCTGTTGCACACGATCGACTCGTTCCGCGATCGGGTCGACCATGCATCGCGGGTCATCTTACCGACACCGCGGAGGGTCCAGGTCGAGCACGTGCAACCGCGCCACAAGGTCGCGGTCATCGGCACCGGCTATGTGGGTGCCGTCACCTCCACCTGCTTGGCCTTCCTCGGGCACACCGTCTGCGGCCTGGATAGCGACTCAGTGCGCGCCGGCCAGCTCAACCAGGGCCAGGCGCCATTCGTCGAGCCGGGACTGCCAGAGATGCTGAAGGCGACGCTGTCAACCGGCCGACTGCGGTTCACCGACCGACCCGCCGAGGCCTTGTCCGATGCAGACTTCGCCTTCCTCTGCGTGGGAACCCCGCCAGGGCCGGACGGGTCTCCGGACCTTGCGCAGCTAGAGAGTGCGATCCGGTCCTTGGCCCCGTACCTGCGTGCTGGTGCGGTGATCATCAACAAGTCGACGGTGCCGGTCGGCTCAGCCAACTGGACTTGCACGATTCTGGAGGACGCTACCGAGGGAGATCAGTGGCTTTCCTTCCGTGTCGTTTCCAACCCGGAGTTCCTTCGCGAGGGCTGCGCCATCGATGACTTCCTCTACCCGGATCGGATTGTGCTGGGAGGCGCTGATTCCGCCGTCAGCAGGGTCGCCGAACTGTACCAGCCAGTGCTCGACCAGTCGTTCGACGGCGGGCGGCGAGGTCTTCGGCCGTCACTGATCACAACGGAACTGGCATCCGCGGAAATGATCAAGTACGCGGCGAACGCCTTCCTGGCGACGAAGGTCAGTTTTGCCAATGAGATCGCCCAAATGTGTGAGTTGTTCGGCGCCGACGCCCGCGAGGTGCTGCCCGCCGTCGGCGCCGACCACCGTGTCGGGGGTGCCTTCCTGAATCCCGGCGTCGGCTGGGGCGGTTCGTGCTTCGGTAAGGATGTTGCAGCGCTGATCGCGTCCGGCCAGGAGTATGGCTACACACCCGCGTTGCTGCAGGCGACAGTCGAGATCAACAAGACGCAGCGAGCGAGCGCCATACGCAAGCTTCAACGAGAACTCCACGTTCTGAAGGGACGCCGAATCGCGCTGCTCGGGTTGACGTTCAAGCCTGGGACCGACGATCTTCGCGATGCCCCGGCGCTGGACATCGCGAGGCGTTTACTCGCCGCTGGCGCCGTGGTTTCGGCCTTCGATCCGGCTGTGAAGGCGCTGCCCGAGGAGTTCCTAGCTGTACGGCTGACGCGCGATGTCTATGAGGCGGCCGAGCGGGCGGATGCGGTTGTCGTGATGACAGAATGGCCGGAGTTCCGCGTCATCGATCCTGCTGGGCTGTGTCAGGTGATGCGCGGCGACCTTGTGGTGGACGGACGAAATTGTTTGCCAGAAGCCAGGTTCGTAGGGTCGGGTTTACGGCTGGTTGGTTTCGGGTGGTGACGCTCGCTCTGCATCCCAAGGGGTCAGGATGACTATTAAGACAGCATATAATCGTCTGGTTCCGGAGGTACCTCGGGATCATGCTGCGCTAGCGCGCGTTGAGACCGACACCAGGCAGGTACTCAAGCTGGGGCTACGGCACCGCTATTTCCTGGAGATCTCCGATGTGGCGACGCTGACAGCCTCGGCCGTCCTTGGCGGTGTGACCCTGAGCCATCTCAGCCCGGTGCGTGCCGGCGATCTAGGCTTCCGAGACGCCGCCCTTGCCGCACTCGCGATGGCGGTAGCGCTTCACCTGCACGGACTATACCGCCGACCGGCCTCGCGGCTGCGGCCGAGCGGGTGGTGGCGACCTTCAGTGATCGCGCGATGTCTACCGACGGCAGTCCTGATCGCACTCGCGGTTGACGCATTCGTCCTCCGCGGCGGGCGGATGACCCTAACAGCCGCAGTGGCGATGACGCTGCCCGCCGTCATCTTGGTTCCACTCGGGCGTCGTCTGGTCGTCCGGTTGGCCGCCCCAACGGTGACTCGCATTCTTGTCGTCGGGACGGGACCGATCTCGGATCGATTAACCTCGCGACTCCAAAGGTGCGCCGACATTGTCCTGGTCGGATATGTCGACGACAACGTGACGCCCGGGAGACCCGTCTTGGGCGGACTCACTGATCTGCCGGCTGTCTGTGGGGCGTATGAGATTGATCGGGTCATCGTCGGCTTTCCGAAGGCGAGCGACGCTGCAGTTTTTGAAGCGCTACGCCAGCTTGAGGGCCAGGTGCCGGTGTCGGAGATACCTCGCTTCTTCGAGATGCACAACTGGCGCAGCGAAGCCGAGGAGCTACATGGCCTTACTTTGATGCACTTGCCCACCGCATCGCTGAGACCGAGTGCACGAATTATGAAGCGGCTTATCGACGTCACGCTCGCTACATGTGCGCTGATAGTTGCGGGTCCGCTCCTCCTAGCCATTGCCGCGGCGATCAAGCTCGATACTCCTGGACCGGTCTTCTTCCGCCAGGAGCGGACTGGGCGGGCCGGCAAGCCATTCCGGATTTTCAAGTTCCGCTCGATGACTGCAGACGCATGGCAACGGCGCGATACGGTCACACAACTCAACGAGGTGGATGGCCCGTTGTTCAAGATGGAAAAGGATCCCAGGGTCACCCGGGTCGGAGCCTTTATCCGCAGAACCAGTCTCGATGAACTGCCTCAACTCTTCAATGTGGTGCGCGGCGAGATGTCTTTGGTCGGTCCGCGGCCACTGCCGACCGAGGAGTCCAACCTCATCGATGGCGCCGCCCTGGCCCGCCTTAACGTCAAGCCCGGCATCACCGGACTGTGGCAAGTATGCGGGCGGAGCGACCTGACCTACGCCGACCTCCAGCATCTCGATTCGGTTTACGTCCGATCGTGGTCGCTGATGTGGGACCTGCGCATCATCGGGCAAACACCGCAGGTTGTGTTCGGACGCGGCGGCGCCTACTGATATTCAGTCGCTATGAACCCCTGCCCTGCGACTACCGTGTCTCGTCGGCTCAATCGGGCGTCGTTAGATTGGAACTGGACTCGGGCCAAGGCACTTTGAACAGATCCTTCGCACAGGCGAAACTTGAGTATGACCTGCACGATGTCGGCACCGAATTCTGTTGCCAGGCGGTTAGCTTCGCTCAGTGTGTGAAGCTTCTATCGAGTTGACGCGCGGGAAGTTCGAGAACAGTGTCGCGATGTGTGTCAGGTACACCATGTCGGCGCGCCGCACGAGAAGGCTCCGCAGCGCCAACAACCGCGTTTGGACTGAGTGTTGCGAAGGAGATCATGTATAGCGGCGACCTGCTCCGATTCACGCGTCCTGCTAGTCCAGACGAAGTAAGAAGAGCTGCATATTTCGAGGGTGTGGCGATACACACTGACCCCTGCCAGACACTTCGACATCGGAAGCCCTGGGGAGTTCAAGTCGTCCAACATCATAGACCAGCCAAGCCCCAAATGACAAGGGATGCACGATGACAGAACTCCGAGCCCTCCTCATCACGGATCGGGTGATCGATTCGCAGCGTTCTCCTGGATTCCGTTGGCGGATAAGGTTGTTGCAGTCATGGCTTCAGGAGGCAGGCTTCGATGTGGCGCATCAGCCGGTAACCGCAGCCCGATCGCCGTCCATCGCCAGACGCATCGTCGCAACGATGAGCTCGGTACAGTCCCTGCGCAGACAGGCCGACAAATTCGACCTCGTCGTGGTGCACGCGTTGAACGCACCACACATGATTTGGCTGGCCCAGCGGCTCGGACAGCACGGAGCAGTGATTCTCGACCTCTGCGACAGTCTCGCGATTTGGGCGGAGGCAGTGCCCTGGCGTGCTCAGCCATTCTTCAGGTTCAAAATCTGGGTTGCAGGACTGCTGCTACGAAGCGGAAGTAACCGGATGACTTGTAGCTACATAACTTACCGGGATGCGAAGGCGGACACGTTGGCGAGACCGTCCCAGTCCTCAATAGTCATACCAAGTACGGACCCAGATGGACTTAGTCACTTGGAGAAGTACGTTGGGCCGCCTGTTCGCCTCGTAATCGCGGCCGACCTTGGTGGCTTTCAAAACGTGGAGGCCCTGGGCTGGTTCGAAGATGCAGTGAAGTCGGGCGAGCTTCAGTTGGGGATCCCCGTCGAGATCTACGGACCTGTTCAGCCAGATCACCAACTCCCCGAAGGACTCGTGTATATGGGGTGGGCGCCCCAACTGCGCGATATATATGAAGGCCAGACGGCCGTGTTCGCACCAACCGTTCGGGGCGCCGGAATCCAGGGCAAGTACCTAGAGGCAGTAGCCGCTGGCCGTCCAGTGGTCGTGGGGCGGCAACCCGCCGAAGCGATACCGACCTACATCGGCGCGCTGCCATATTCCTCGCGGAGTGAATTGGTAACACAACTCAACGCGCTCGAGAGTTTTGCGAAATCCCTTGATCCGGGCGTTACGACTGTTGCTCCCGAGTCCGAACTTGAGCGTGGCCTAACCGTTGTCCGAGTTCTGGCATCTGGCCGACGAGGGCGGCTCTTACCTTAGAGCATGTTATTGATGAACCGCCCCGTGATCGGCAACGACTCGGCCGCTGAGCATTCGGCCAGGCTGTCGTCTGCCATGAGGATGGGACCACCTGGTGTCAGTCATGGGACTGAATCGCCCCGGCATGTCCGGAGACTCCACTTCTTGGGAAGGATGGGGTCATGTCAGGTGGTTCGTCGGGGAGGTACCCGCCGGAGTTGCGTGAGCGTGCGGTGCGGATGGTCGCCGAGATCAGCGATCAGCACGAGTCGGAGTGGGCGGCGATGACCGAGGTCGCCCGATTGTTGGGATCGGTACGGCCGAGACGGTCCGCAAGTGGGCCCGCCAGGCCCAGGTGGATGCCGGCGTCCGCCCGGGGACCACAACCGAGGAATCGGCAGAGTTGAAGAAGCTGCGCAGGGAGAACGCCGAGTTGAAGCGGGCCAACGCCATCTTGAAGACTGCGGCCTTATTTCGCCGGGGGGACGAACTGGTGAGCCGCTTCGAGTTCGTCGCCGACCACCGGGACGCCTTCAAGGTGAAGTGGCTGTGCGAGGTTGTCGAGATCGCGCGTTCGTCGTTCTACGCCTGGTTGGCCGGTGCCGATGCGCGTGCTGAGCGTCAGGCTGCTGATGAGGCGCTGGCCGAGCGGATCCGGGTGGTACATGACCAGGACAACACCTACGGGGCGCCGCGGATCACCGCGGAACTCAACGATGGTGCGCCCGAGACCGAACGGGTCAACCACAAGCGGGTGGCCCGGGTGATGCGCGGCGTCGGGATCGCCGGCTACCGGCGCAAACGCCGCGTCAAGACCACCGTGGCGGATCCGGCCAATCAGAGGGTCCCTGATCTGCTCAAGCGGGATTTCACCGCGGCGGCGATCAACGTCAAGTACGTCGGGGACCTGTTATGCCGAGTTCGGCATAACAGGTCCTATGCCGACCGTTGGAATATGCCGACACTTCTTGGAATGACGCAGGTCAGTAGCGGTTCTGTAGTACGAAAGGTCGGCATAGTCGCGTAGTCGTGGTCACGCTTTCAGGCACGGAAATTGTCTGGAGGTGAGGTTCGTGACGAAGAGATCGCCGACGGCCCGGCCGTATCCGGTTCGGGTCCCGCGGGTTGCGGTGGGGCCTTTGGCGCCGGTGGTGCTTGGCGAGTGTTCGCGATGGTTGGCCGGGCTGGGTTATTCACCGGGTTCAGCGGCTGTAGTCGTGAACGTGTTGAAGCGGCTGAGCGGATGGATGCAGCTGGTCGGTGCCGGTGTCGATGACATTGATGAGGACCTGCTGGCCCAGTTCCTGGCGATGGAGGACACCCGAGATCGTCCCTGCATCTCGGTGAAGCACGTGAGTGGCGCGATGCGCAGAGTTCTGACGGTATCCGGCTATCTGGATATCGCTGGTGTCCAGGTGGATTCACTCGATCCCGTGCAGTCGACGGTGACGCAATGGTGTTCGTGGATGCGTGAGCAGCGTGGCCTGACCGAGAAGACCGTCGCGGCCCGTTGTCGCTACGCGGTCGGCCTGGTGGAAGTGGTGACGGCCGACGGGCTGGTGCAGTGGCCGCGGCTGGACGCCTCGACCGTCAACGCCTACGTCGCTGAGCGTGGACGACCCTACGGTGTGGTTGCGCGTGCTCACATCGTCGACTCGGTCCGTTGTCTGCTGCGGTGGGCGTTGAGCACCGGCCGCCTTGATCGGGACCTGAGCCCGGGGATCCTCAAGCCTGCCGGGACCCGGCGGTCGTTGCCCCGGGGTGTGAACACCGAGCAGGTGGCAGCCTTGCTGAGCGCGCGCGATGCGGCCACGCCGTTGGGGGCGCGGGACCGAGCGCTCGTCATGATCCTGGTGCGGCTTGGCCTACGTGTCGGCGAAGCCGCCCGTCTGAGCCTCGACGACATCGACTGGGCAGGTGGGTGTCTCAAAGTCACCGGCAAGGGACGCGAACACTCATTGCCGATCCCGGTCGACGTGGGTCAGGCATTGGAGGCATGGTTGCGGCTGCGGCCGCCCGCACTGGACCGGGCCGTGTTCGTACGGCTGCGGGCACCGCGCCAGACGATGACGACCTCGGGCATCTCGGGGATCATCGCCCGGTTATCGGACCTGGCCGGCATCGACCGCATCTACGCGCACCGACTGCGGCACACCGCCGCGATGGACGTCCTGGCCGCCGGTGGCACCTTGACCGAAGCTCAGGAGCTGCTGGGGCACGCCTTTGCGGTCACCACGATGGCCTACGCGAAAGTGGACCTCGCATCGCTGCGTGAGCTGGTCGTCCCGTTCGGGCAGGTACCGCGATGACGACACTGCGGGAGCGCCTCGACGAATATCTGCAGTTGCGCCGGTCTCTGGGGTTTGCGCTCAACGAGCTCGAACATCAGGTCGGCTTGTTCTGCACCTGGCTCGAACACCGCGGCCAGACCACGACGTTCACCATCGATGATGCGGTGGCCTGGGCCCGGCTCAACCCCGACGCGCACCCCTCGTGGTGGGCGACGCGGCTGTCATTGGTGCGCCAGTTCGCCGCCTACCTCAACGCCAACGACGTCGAGGTTCCCGTTATCCCCAGCGGACTGCTGGCGGCCCGCAAGCCCCGAGCCGTTCCCTTCATCTACAGCCAACACGACATCGATGCGTTGCTCGCCGCCAGCGGCACCGAGTTCGCCGACGAACGGATCGCTGCGACGCTGCGTACCGTCATCGGTCTGCTCGCCGCCACCGGCCTGCGGATCGGTGAGGCACTGAACCTGGGCGTCGATGACATCGACTCCCGCAACCACCTGCTGATCATCAAGGCAGCCAAGTCTGACCAGCGGATCGTGCCGGTGCACCCGTCGACGACGGCCGCCCTCGTGCAGTACATCGACTCACCTGCCCGGCTGGCCGCACACCCCGACCCCCACGGCCCAGTCTTCGTGACCGCCAACGGGACCGGATACGTCTACGTGTCATTCCAATCCTTGTTCAAGCGCCTCCGAGAGGCCGCCGGACACACCCCGCGCGGCAGGTCACGCCCCCGACTGCACGACCTGCGA
>NZ_JAIFZS010000095.1 GCF_019710635.1 Mycolicibacterium xanthum | reverse complement strand
GTGTCATTCCAATCCTTGTTCAAGCGCCTCCGAGAGGCCGCCGGACACACCCCGCGCGGCAGGTCACGCCCCCGACTGCACGACCTGCGACATTATGCGGACGGCTGGGTTATGTCCCCTGCCAAGGTGATTCGGCTGGTGGGGACCGTACCGGTGGTGGTTTCGTCTACATAATCCTGGGCGGCTATCGGAGTCAGCGTTCCAGTGTGTCGAGCCAGCTGATCAGGGGGGTGTCGGTGGTCCAGTCCGGCAATGCATCGGGGGTCAGTGGCTCGTAGGCGCTTACGATCGCTTTGCGTTTGGTTTCGGCGTCTGCGCGAGCGTAGATCTCGGTGGTGGACACGTCGGCGTGGCCGAGCAGGTCGCGGATGTAGATCAGGTTGACGCCGGCCTGGATCAGGTGCATCGCTTTGCTGCGCCGCAGGGTGTGGGGTGTGACCGGCAGTCCGGGAGCCCAGCTGGGGTCGCGGTTGCGGACGGCTCGCACGTGGCGGGTCAGGAGCTTGGCGACTCCGGACCGGGTCATCCTGGAGTGGTTGGGTCCGTAAAACAGGGGGTCGGTGTCGGCGCCGAGGCCCGGGGTGCGGGTCGCGGTGCTCGAGGTAGTCGGTGACGAGCCGGGAGGTGGGGCCCATCAGGGGGACGTAGCGGATCTTGGATCCCTTGCCGCGGATCGTCACTGTCATCGGGTCGGAGCCGCGGATGTCGGCGACGTTGAGGTCGCAGAGCTCTTGGACGCGGGCGGCGGTGTCGTAGGCCAACGCCAGTAGGACGGTGTCCCTGACGGCGCGTGCGCCGACGGTGCCGGGTTCGGCGAGCAGCGTTTTGACTTCATCGCCGGTCAGGTGCCCCAGGTTCGGGGCCGGGGTGTTTTTCTGCCGGATCGCCAGGACTTGGGTGAGCTCATCGAGGCGGTCGGGCTGTTCGATGGCGGTGTAGCGGCAAAACGACTTGATCACCGCGAGACGCTGGTTGCGGGTGGTTGTCGAGCAGCCCCGTTCGGCCTGCAGCCAGTTCAGGAACCGCAGGATCCGTGGCCGGTCGATGTCGGCCAGGCGCAGTTTCTCGGGCGGGATGTGTTCGGCGTCTTTGAACCAGGTCAGCAGCAGCTTCATCGCGTCCCGGTAGGAGGCCACGGTCGCCGGTGAGGCGGAACGTTCGCCGGCCAGGTGATCGGTGAAGAACTTCGCCAGCCAGCGCCCAGCCAAATCCGGGGGCGGGGCAGGCCGCGGGCTCACGGCTGCTCCTCG
Organism: Mycolicibacterium xanthum; assembly: GCF_019710635.1. GTDB lineage: Bacteria > Actinomycetota > Actinomycetes > Mycobacteriales > Mycobacteriaceae > Mycobacterium > Mycobacterium xanthum. The sequence continues at coordinate 2,721 of NZ_JAIFZS010000095.1, read as the reverse complement.
GGCGGGGCGGAGATGACGGGGATGACGTAGCCGAACCGGAGTTGGGCTTTGGCCATCACGTCGGGGTAGGCGTCGGCGGTCAGCCGCAGGTAGTACTGGGTGCCGCGCAGGTCGGCGTGGCCCATGTAGCAGGCCAGGTAGGGCAGCATCACGGCCAGGTCGGCTCCGTCTTTGGCCCAGCGCCGCAGGTTGGTCACCGCGAAGCCGTGGCGCAGCGAGTGCGGATGGGGGCCGCCGACGAAATGCGGGATGCCAGCGTCGGCCAGGTAGCCGCGGAACCGCAGGTAGACGGTCGACTGGTTGATGGGCCTGCCCGGAGCCCGGCTGTAGAAGACGTGGTCGCCGGGCTCGGGCGCCGGGTGCGCGGCCGCCATATACCTATCCAAGGTTGCGGTGAGCCGGACGCTGATCGGGATGGTTCTGCGCGCACCGTTTTTCGAGTCGCGGATCTTCAGTGTCCCGCCGTCGGTGTCGACGTCCGGCAGGGTCAGGTTCAGCGCTTCAGAGACCCTCAGGCCGGCGCCATGGAGCACTCGGAACAAGACCGGGTCGACCATCGCCTTGTTCGTGAAACTGGACATGGGCTGGGTGTCGATCGCGGCGAACAAGCGGCGCACCTCGTCGTCGGTGAGCACATACGGCGGCTGGTGGCGCACATGGACCCGAGTTGTCGCGGCCGGGATGTAGGCGTGCCAGCCGACGCCTTGGGCGTGCTCGACCAGTTGGCGCAGCGCCAACTCGTTGCGTCGGGTCGTGGAAGACCGCAGGTGAGGGCCGTAGAGGAACCCCTCGACCGCCTCTTTGGTGATCGACCCGTCCGGGTGGCCCTCCCGCCGGCAGTGCTCGGTGAACTGGCGCAGGACCCGTTCCTGGATGTTGAACCGGTATCCGCCGGCGTGGCGCCCAGCGACCAGATCGGCGACCAGGTCGCGCAGCGTCGTGTCAGGCACCGCGCTCACCCGCCCCGGCCCGTTCGAGGATGTCCTCGACGTCCAATGCGCAACACCGCAGCCGTTCGACGTCGAACCGAAGGTAGTAGGACTGGGTCGTATCGCTTGAGGCGTGTCCTAACACCGCCGAGATCACCGGCATCGGCGCGCCGTTGCCGATCATGGCCACTGCCAGTGCGCCACGCAGCGAATGCATCCCGCAGACCTGTCCGGGTGGGAACACGATCCCGGCTCGGGCAGCGTGCCGCGAGAGCCGGGAGGCGACCGATGAGGCGCACCCGAACGTGTCGAACGGGTGACGGTGTTTGACGAACACCTTCGGGCAGGCGGTTTCGGGGCGCCCGCCCCGGATGTAGTCGATGATCGCCCAGCCGACGTCGGCCAGCAGCGGCAGCCTCAACGGTCGTCCCGTCTTGTGCTGCACGATCGTGATCTGCTTGGCCCGCCAGTCCAGGTCACCCAACTGCACGTGACGCAGATCCGAGATCCGAAGCCCCAGCCGAGCGGTTGCCAGGATCATCGCGTAATCACGTTTACCGGTGGCCGAGGCACGGTCGATCACGGCCAGCACTCGCCGGATCTCGTCTGCGGTCCACAGATGCGGCTCGGACTCGTGGCGGACGTGCCGGTGCGGCGGCAGCCGATCCGCCAAACCCTGCGGTGTCTTACCCGCAGCGGCCGAAAAGACCAAAAAGTCCGCCAGAGATGACCTCATCGACGCAATCGTCTTGCGTCGCAAGCCGCGCTGGTGCACCAAGAAGCCCGACACGTCGCGCACACCCAGCACCGCCAGGTTGTCGGCACCCACCTCGTGCAGGTAGCCCAAGAACCGGCTGACCGCCTTGTCCTTGGCGATCAAGGTCGCCTCGGCATTACCGCGCCGATGGCACGAAGCGAGGTAGCCGTCCCTGAGCGCACGGAACTTCACCGGACAGCCGTCCGCGGGCACGATGACCGACCGGTCAACCTCGACCGTCCGACCGGCCAGCGCCTCGGCCATCAACAGCACCGGCCGGCGGACCGCCGCGACATCCCTGTCCCTGACCGACTGCCGCAACGACCCCAACCTGACCCCGGTCTGGTTGGTGATGAAGTCGATACACACCTGCTCGCTGGCCGTGTCCAGGCCGCGCCCGGCCAAAAAGACCGCGAACCGATCCAGTACGACCTGGTAGCGAACGACGGTGCCCTCAGCCCTGCCAGCCTCGCGCAACACCGCCAACACAGCGCCGACGGCGGCCCTGACATCTGCGTCTCCCATGAGAATCACCTCTTCCGGTAGTGCAATGAACAAAGAAGCCATTCTTCGCCGATACCGGCTGCGGCCGCCGCCATCGACGGCCGATCCACGGCGCCCTACGGGCCAGCTCGACACACTGGGACGCTGACTTCGACCGCCGCCCAGGATTATGTAGACGAAACCACCACCGGTACGGTCCCCACCAGCCGAATCACCTTGGCAGGGGACATAACCCAGCCGTCCGCATAATGCCGGTTATGGGGAATTCCCCATAACCGGCACACCTTCGCCACCGCACACATGACCGTGGCCTACACCGGCGGCGGTGACCCCGTGAATCGCCCTGGAAATCCCGGAGGCTCCTGACCTTGGAAACGAGGATGCAGGTATGCCGAAGGAACAGTCTGCTGGAAAGCCCACGACACGTCGCTACAGCCCCGAGGAGAAGGCCGCCGCGGTCCGGATGGTGCGAGCCCTGCGCGCCGAGCTGGGCACCACGCAGGGCACCGTGCAGCGGGTGGCCACCCAGCT
>NZ_JAIFZS010000094.1 GCF_019710635.1 Mycolicibacterium xanthum | reverse complement strand
TTGCGCAACACCGTCGAACGAGGCTTCAACCGACTCAAGCAGTGGCGCGGCATCGCCACCCGCTACGACAAGTACGCCCTGACCTACCTCGGCGGCGTTCTGCTGGCCTGCGCCGTCATCCATGCCCGCGTCGGCACCCCACAATCGGGAGACACGCCCTAAGTCGATTTTCCTGCTTGTCTGCGAACCTCGTGACGTGCCCTTTCTTCACTGCGCATCTCAGGCCAAGCACTGCCTGCCCATTTCACCTCCCCGATTCAGGGTTCGTCTAAGGTTTCAGCCTCCTTCTCGGCCGGTTTCTCGGTGAGGTAGTCGCTGATCCGAATGAGCCCGCCGCCGGCAGCGGCGAGCGCTCGGCCGGCATTGTGCTTGACTGCTTGAACTCTGGCGGATGCTGCGTCGCGGATGCGTGGATCCGTGAACTCTTCCCACCCCAGGACTTGTTGATGTCGCGCCTGGGCGAAGTGGTCCAGATCGCCACGCAGCTTTGTGCGGTGTTGACCCAATTCGTGAATTGCTCGAATCCGAAACCCTTCCTTCGCGTCGGGTTTGCTCACCGTGTCGAGCACCTGCTTTGCCCGCTGGTAGAGCTTGCCGTCCTCAACGAGTTGATGGGCCAACAGTTCCCGGGCTTCCTGAATCACCTGGGGTAGATGCTCGGGCTCGTTGTCTTCGACGCGCGCGAGAAGGATCCGTTGCCACCTATACAGCGACTCTTCGGTGACGATCAGGAGATCAAGTGTGTCTCCCAGCTGGCTCTCTTCAGCGGCCCGGCGCAACAGCGCTGCTCGCTCCTTCACCGGAAAGTCGCTGTTGAACGATTGCAGTGTTCGGGTCACGTAGTTACGCAACTGTTCGACCGTGACGTTGAGGGCCGGTCCGAGCGCGGCGATGGAATCCCAGATCGCGTCCGGCAACGGGCCGTTCTTCTCGAGATAGGCAAGGGCTCGAGAAATGGTGGTGTGGTTGCCGAGGACATCGCCGGCGCGGTCTGCCTCGGCTAGGCGAAGTAGTTCGTCGACCTTGCCTTCGACGCGGCGGACCGACTCGTCGACCTGGGCGATTGCAGTCGTGAGCGCTATCTGCACGGCGACCATCTGCAGCGCCATCAGCCGTTGCGGATTGACGGCGGTCGACTTCCACTGGAGCTGCTGAAGGAACTTGCCGTCGGTGCCGCGGGTCATCATCCGGTAGAACCCGTCGGACCCGGGAATCCTCTTACCGACCGTCAGAGCCTTGACGCTGTCGGGATGCAGTTGGACGAACTTCGCCGACTGGCCCATCACGGCGGCCGCGCCCGCCAACAATCCCGTGGCGTTGCCGAGGGAGGCGGTATCGACGCTGGAGATCGGCGCAGTTTGTCCCGCAGATTCCCGGATGCGCTGTAGGTACTCCTCGACCGCATCCGGATCGCCCCCGACGAGGATGCCTTCCGGCTGCACCGATATGACGACCTCGTCTTTTGCGGCCGAAACGGGCAAGTTCTCGCGCTCGTCGTTGCTCACGGTTAACCCCCAGATTCATCCCCTCGCCGAGTCTAGGCAAGCCCAGAGCGCCTCGCTGTAGCGTTTCCGCAACGCCGGCTTTTCGGCGACGGCCACGTCATGGCGGCCGGCGGTTAGCGTGGTTACTCGTGGAAGCTCGCCATGGCGGATCCCATGTGATGTCGACCCTGTCACCGGGCGACCAATCGGGCGCGGACATCGTCCTCGTCACCTGTGTGAAGACCAAGCGGGATCGTCCGTCGCCAGCAAAAGACCTCTATACCTCTGCGCTGTTCCGTAAGCAGCGTGCTTATGCGGAGCGCTCCGGCGTGCCGTGGTTCATTCTGTCGGCAGAACACGGGCTCGTCGCCCCAGATGAGTGGTTGGCACCGTACGAGCGGTATCTGCCGGACATGTCCAAAGAGTTTAGGTCGGCGTGGAGTGCCTGGGTGGCAGCAAGGCTAGAGGTACTTGCCGGCTCGCTGGCCGGCAAGACCATCGAGATTCACGCAGGCTCGGTGTACCTCGATGCCGTCCGTCCGGATCTGGAGGCGCTCGGCGCGACCGTGACCGATCCGCTCAGGGGCCTAAGTATGGGGCAGCGGCTGTCCTGGTATGACGCTGCTGGATCCGAGTCGGGAACCGTCGAGCTCGACGTCGCGGCGATCGTCACCAATCTGCGAAACAAGGCGGCGGCCCTATCGCCCGGGGACTTTCTAGCCGCTGGCAAGGCGGCCACTGATCGGCCCGGGCTCTATAGCTGGTGGGTCGACGAGGCCGGCGCGGCCGACCTGACCCGAGGCCTAGGGACATCCGTTGCAAGTGGCCTCGTCTACGCGGGACTCGCAGGAGCAACGCGCTGGCCGAGCGGCAAACGCTCGCAGAACACCCTGTGGCTGCGGATCACCACCATGCACCTCGGCGGCAGCCACGAGTTCTCGACCTTTCGCCGCACCATTGGAGCGATCCTCGCAAGCGCCGACGGGGCAACTCGCGTAGACGAGGAAAGAGTTACCCGGTGGATGAACGACCACATGCGTGTTGTGACCACGCCGTATGACGATCGGGACACACTTGGCCAGATCGAGAAGCGAGTGCTTGAGGCACTCGATCCACCGCTGAATCTGCAGGGTATGCAACCGACCCCGTTGCGTCGAACGCTGCGAGAGCTCAGGATCGCGGTGACGCGGGCTGATTGATGCCGGGTCTTGAAGAGCGTGCGTATTGCGGAGGTCCTTCGGGGGGTGGTGCGCGGACCATTCTCGTCGGTTGGTGTCGGCGATCAGTCCGTAGGGAATGACACCCACCACGGCGGAAAGCTGATGTCGAGGCGTTCACTGCGCCGGTACCCCGACCACGTCGGCACACCAGTGGACTGGGCACGGTAGATTCCCCGCGCCGCGGCGACGACCCGGTCGTGCTGCGTAGGCCACTCTAAGTCCGCGGCCAGGTTCTCCAGCACCTGTCGGTCGCGGTTGAGCGCGCGGTCCACAATCGCCACGGCCGGCAACGCACCGCTCTTGTCGCTGTTGCACCGCTTGCACGCCAACACGAGGTTGGTGAGCCCGTCGATCCCCACCAACGACCATGGCAGAACATGGTCGACAGGATTGTCGGCGGGCAGATGAGCCCCGCAGTAGAAGCAGTGCGGCCCGTAGATCTCCTTGAACGGTTCCCGGACCGCCGTCAGGGCCGTGCGCTCCCGGCCGAAGAGATGACCGGCGACGTTGGGCACTTCGGCGTCGAGGAACCTGTTCATGCGGCGCACGTCGTCGACCCACATGATCTCCAGCGCGGGCTTCAGCAGGCCGGCCAACCGCGCCAGACCATGGGCAACCCCGGGCTTGAGCACGATCGCATCGTCGTGCGCGCGCAATGCAGACCGCGACACCTGGTCATGCAGAAAGGAGTCCTCGTAGAGGAACGGGTCACTCGTCGTCGACCCGCGCAGCTTCTGCAGTCGATGTAAGGGTTGCTGCGCCAAACACAGCGTGATCTCGGCGATAGCATGCCGGTAGGCGTCCGGAGCGCGAAGTTGCGCAACATCGACCGAGCAGTGGACGCCTGCTGCCACGCGAAGCTCCTTGGTGGCGGCGAGAATACGAGCCCGCGACCCTCTCGACTGGCGTAGTTCATGGCCATCGAACGGACGCACCTGTTGCCAGTAGATCTCGAGTACGCGGCGTGCCAGTTCGGGGATCGGCACCACAAGTGAATCCCGAGGCTCGGCAGGCAGGTTCTCGATGCAGTGATCGATCAAGGCCATCAGTGTGGCGAGCTTGTATGTTGCTGTGCGCTGCCCGGTTTCGAGGATCGCGACGACGCGCTGCCCCAGCAGCAGCGGGTCGACCGCTTCGCTACTCACGGTTCATCACCGACGCTGGCACTCTGCAGTAGAACAGCACACGACGTATTATCGCCGATACCATTACCCATCTGCCTACGGCCGGGCCACCGGGTACTCCGCGCCGATCAGCCGGGCGAACGCATCGCGCGAGGCGATCTTGCTCGGTGGCCAGGCCTGTTGCCACTCCCGCAGCGGAATGTCGGCGTCAGGCTCGAATCGTGCTGCCAGCAGCGGATACTCGTGATCGCGCCATCCGCGCAGCCGTCAGTCGCCGCCGGCGTACTCCTTGAGCCGCTCGAGCTGTCGCTGTTGGACCTCGGCTGGGGCTCGACCGCGGACCCCGATGCCATTCATCAAGCTGTGGCGTCCCAGCGCGAACGGGCGGAAGCCCCACACCGATGCGACGGCGTCATTGACCGCACGGCAGTCGCTGCAGGCCCGCCATGACCAGCGGGAGCGTCCGCCGGCGGTCGCTCGGAAGCAGACGATGCAGAGGTCGAAGTCACGGGAGACATCGGCGGCGAGCCATTTGACCGGATTGTCTTCGTCCCGGCACGACTGCCACAGTCGCGATGTGCCCCGGCGGATCGGCCCCCGGATTCCGCCGCACGGGATGTGTACCGACAGCTCGGTAATGCGTTCGCGCAGAGCCGCATCCGCCGGGCTAAAGGGTTGGTCGTTCATGCTATGCCGTTCCCGGGGCGCCACGGTCGGGCATCCACCGCTTGCACGCTTCGCGTGCCGGCTCTTCCCCTGGGGCACCGTGCGGTGGTCGCGCGGTTGCCGGGACGGCGGGCCAGGTACCCGAACAGCCGTCCGCTCGTGAGCTGACCCGAGACTACTCCGGCGCTCCGACAACGTCATCCCCGTGTGTCGGACAGCCGCGGCATCACGCGGAGTGCGTCGGACGCAGTCGCAGGTCGCCGGGTTCCCACGGGGTAAGAGTTCAAACGGGATCCCACCGGTACCCTCATCCCATGGAGGTTGTCATCGACTCCGGCGGTCGGGTCGTTCTACCCAAGCAACTGCGCGACGCGTTGGGGCTGACCCCTGGTTCGACGGTTGACATCTCTGCGAACGGGGGCGGACTTCGGATCGTCCCAAGAGGGCGAACCGCACGACTCGAGCGGGATGAGGACGGGCGCCTGGTCGCCCGGGCTGACACGGTCGTGACCGACGAGATGATGTTCGCCCTCGTCGACGCGGTACGGAGGTGAGACCGGTGCCGGCCACTGCCGTCGACACGAGTGTCGCGGCGGCCAGGAGGAGGATCCGATGACTGCCGGAAAGGGATGGATCAGTGATCCGCCGCCCACCCAGGAGCGGGAATGGAAGACTCCGGGCTGGGTCAAGGGGGCCGGGGAGCACTTCGTTTCACGATCGGGGGTCCGGGACGAGAAGGGGTCGCGGGAATCACCCGGGCCTGGCGGCCTATCTGTTGCATCGACCCCTGAATAGCGGAGGGATTCCCCAGGAGGTCCGGACGTCCCCGAGGCGCAGCCCCGGCGCTGCGACGCCGTCGTCTCCGTGTTGTCGGACGGGCGCGTTAACCTGAAGTTGAGCCCACCGGATCCGTCGCCGATCGCGGTTGGGATGACACCTGGGGGATCTCCCGGCGACTTCTGAACTGCGGCACTGGGCTGCCTTCCGAGGAAGGCTCACGAAGGCTGCCCGGAAGGGGAAGTGATGACCACCGGATTGGACGAGCCCGGCTACGACATCATCGGCGATATCCACGGCTGCGCCGACAAGCTCGAGGCGCTGCTCACCACGATGGGCTACCGCACCGACGGACCGGGAACCGCCTACCGGCATCCGCGCCGTACCGCGATCTTCGTCGGCGACCTGATCGACCGCGGCGATCGTCAGCTGCGCGTGCTGCAGATCGTCAAGCCCATGGTCGATGCCGGCAGCGCGCGAATGGTGTTGGGCAATCACGAGTTCAACGCCCTGGCCTACGCGACCGAGCGGCCCGGCCATCCCGGGAAGTTCCTGCGGCCGCACGACGACCCCGGCGATCCGTCGTCGGCCAAGAACGAGAAGCAACACGAGAGGTTCCTGGAGGAACTGAAGGGCGATGCGCGTACGGAGTACCTGGACTGGTTCTGGACCCAGCCGTTGTGGCTGGACCTGGGTGACGTCCGCGTCGTGCACGCCTGCTGGCACGACGAGTCGATCGCACTGCTGGAACGCGAGCTCGGCGGCAACCGGCTGACAACGGTCGACCAACTCGTGCGGGCAACCGATCGACACGATCCGGTGTACCACGCGGTGGAGACCGCACTCAAAGGCCCCGAGATCAGCCTCGTCGCGCGCGGGCAGCCGGCCTACCTCGACAAGGACGGCCATCCACGCAGCCACGCACGGTTGCGCTGGTGGGACGAGGACGCGAAGACGCTGCGCGACATCGTCGAGATCAGCAGCGCCTACACCACCGTGCAGGGTGATCCCTACCCCGAGCTGCCCGACGTCGAGGTCGCCGCGGAGGACCGCGACTACGTCTATTCCGGCGACGTCCCGGTGTTCTACGGCCACTACTGGCGCCACGGCGATCCCCAGCACTTGCGGGACTGGACCGACCGCACCGCGTGCGTGGACTTCAGCGCGGTCAAGGGTGGTTCGCTGATGGTCTACCGCTGGTCGGGGGAGAGCCGCATCCGGCCCGGCAACTACGTCGGGGTGTGAGTCGGTTCGGCGCGGCAGTGCCACTGGTTGATAACGGGTATACGTTATCGTTAACTGACGTTAACACCTCACATGGGGAGCGCTGCCTGATGAGCACCGATGAACTCGACGAACTCCTGATGGACCGCTTCCAGTTGCGCCGCTCAGACCTGATCGCAGCACTGAAGACCCTGCCCGCGCAGCGCCCCTGGGCCGGCGCTCTCACCGAGGAAGAAGCGCAACTGCTCGACGCGGCCGGGTTCACCGAGGACCCGAAGGCGTACGCCGAGGTCGCCGCCGACGTCACCGCCCACATGGCCCGCCTGTACAGCACCGCCTACACCGCCGCCGAGGTCCGCGAAGGCTTGGGCGTCAACGACTCCCGAGTACGTCAACGCCGTCTGGCGCACAAGCTGTGGGCCATCGACGACGGCGGCCGCTGGGTCTATCCCGCGCTGCAGTTCGAATCGACCCACACTGGCCGGCCGCCCCGACTCAAGCTGAAACTGGTCCGCGGCCTCGACCAGGTGCTGCCGGCACTGCTCGGCCGTGGCCTCCATCCCACCGCGATCGCCGGGCTGCTCATGACACCGCAGCCCGACCTGCGGATCGGCGGTCGGCCGAAGTCGGTGCGGGAGTGGCTACTCCACGGCGAGCCCGTTGAACCGGTGCTGGCCCTGATCGACATCGGGGACTGGGCCGCCACGTGAGCGGTGAGCCGATGCTGCCCGATCCGCCGACACCGTCGGCAATGCGCGCCGTGGGCATCGGTGACGATGAGACCCGCACCATCGACCGTGAGGCCGTGTGGTGGCGCGTCCACCGTACCGAGGGCGAGCATGTCCTGGCCTGGAACGCGCTGCGCAGCTTCGGCCCCGTCCTGCGGTTCGACCCGCGCCCCCTGCCCAAGGGCGACCACCCGCGCCATGGCGTCTGGTACGGAGCGTCCACGCCCGATGCCGCGCTGGCCGAGGCCTATCAGGTCGGCCGGGTCATCGACCGCGCCCACGGGCGCCCGTATCTGACCGGACTGTCATTCACCCGCACCCTCACCGTCCTCGACCTCGGCACCGACAGCCGTGGTGCCTGGGTGACCCGCGCCGGGGGTACCTTCGCCATCTCCACGGCCCCGCACGCCGTCACCCGGCAGTGGGCACGCACCATCGCCCAGGCCTTCCCCGACCTCGACGGCCTGCGCTACAACAGCCGATTCGCCGGCCACCCCTGCGTCGCGCTGTTCATGCCCGCGGCCAGCGCGATGCCCACCCGCCCCACGCTGTCACTGCCCCTGTCGCATCCCGCGATGGCCATTCGCATCGCCGGAGCGGCGAAGCGGCTGGGCTACGGCGTCGTCTGATCGCCAAACCGCACCCGCAGGAGACATTTCGGGCATCGTGGAACGGCCAGTTGCGCCGTTCAGCTGCGGCGAAGTGCAGGCGGTTGGCCGGGCGGCAGGGTGACGTGCGAGCCGTCAAGGAGTGCAGCCGCGCACTCTAAAAGAGGTGTAAACCTACACTGATGTGATTCGCCTTGGCGAAAAGTCATCTACCTGCGAAAACTGTGAAGTCGGTAGGTCTACTTCGTGATTACTGTAATAACTCGGTAGCTGCCGGTTGCGGGTCGCGCGCTGGGCGGCGCCGTGACTGGCGGGGTAGTGCAGGGAGGCCCGGTGCCAGAGGTGTGGCGGAGAGCCGTACGTCAAAACCGAGTGCGCATAGGTAGCGGGCGACCGCCGCGATACGCAAGTTCCCGTCGCCGTTGAACACTTGTGACACGCGGCCCTGCGTGACGCCAAGCTTTTCGGCGAGCGCCTTCTGATCCAGGCCCGAGGCGTCCAGTGCCTGGTGCAGAAGCCGCATGGTTTGGCCGGCGAGATCAGCAGCTGCCAATCCCTGCGCGCCGGTGTCGGTGGCCTGTTCCTCATCGATCAACGTCGGATCGCGTTGGTCGGTCATAGTCGAGGTCCTCCTCTCTGACATTTTGAGATTCCGAAAGATCATGCTTCAGCGTCTTCTGGCTGACCTTTGTGAAGGCGTGTCCAACGCGGATCAGGCGGTCGAAGTAGGGGATCGGCCAGAATTGGCTGTCCGGCGCCTCGGCGTCTGAGTAGCGGCGGATCGGTAGCTTGGCGGTGTATCCGCCTTTGCCGTCGGTGTCTAAGAACGTGAGGCTTTTGTCGCCGTGTCGGAACTCCCACACGCCGTTCTCGAGGGATTTGACCGCGTCGCGGTAGATCGGCTCGCCCGTGTTCGCCCAGTGCCCGATTGCATTGAGAAAACCAGTGGTAGTCGCTGACCTGTTCGTCCACAGGTTCGTCCTCTTCGGTCCGACCCCACAGTCCGGCCCGCAAGGCGTCCAAGAACTGCCCGGCGGGTGAACTTCCGTCCGAGCGGACTGCGCAGTCAACCTGATGAAACTGCCCTCTCACGATTGCCCGCCTGTCCATCGATCCCCCTCCACTTTAGTAAAACCTAAACTTCTGGCGCAACCAGATTTGATGGCTGGATCATCACGTCCGAGTCTGGAGGACGCCATCGACAACAACTGCGTGCAACGTCACGGGACACCCGCTTCCATCACAAGCTGATGGCAGTCACGTCGTCGAAGTTGCGCTGAGGGCTGTTGCGCCGCCGACTTCACAGCCATGGCGGCAATCTCGAACAGAGGATCACGCTGAGCTGCAACGGATTCAGCGCAAACCGGGCTACCCGGCGCTCACTTCACCGGCTCGTGCTGGACGACCTCGTCGACGCCGGGCGCAGAGTAGTTGCGCGACATGCACGCATCGATCTCCGCGACGATCTCCGGCCCGGGTACGCCCCACCCGTCCCTATAGCCGTAGACCTCCGCGAGCGGCCGATGGCCGCGATCACCGTCGAGGATCTCGACACAGTTCGGGCCGAGCAGGGCGGGGTGCCGCACGCCCGCCGCCTCCGAGACCTTGAGCAGATCGCGGCGCAGCGTCAGGATGTAGTTGGCTAGCCGGTGCGACTTCTGTTGCGGATCCAGACCGTGGGCTAGCCACGGGTTCTGGGTCGCGATGCCGGTCGGGCAATGGTCGGTGTGGCACTTCTGCGCCTGGATGCAGCCGATCGACAGCATCGCCTCCCGTGCCACGTTGAGCAGGTCGACGCCCAGCGCGAACGCCACGATCGCGTTGCTGGGCAGGCCCAGCTTGCCCGACCCGATCCACGTCACGCGGTCGCTGAGCCCCGCCTCGGCGAACAGCCCGTAGACCTGGGCGAACCCGACCCGGAACGGAAAGGACACGTGATCGGCGAACACCAGCGGCGCGGCGCCGGTGCCGCCCTCGCCGCCGTCGACGGTGACGAAGTCCACGCCCCGCTGCCCGTCGGCCATCCGGTCCGCCAACTCGACCCAGAAGCCCATGTCGCCCACCGCCGACTTGATGCCGACCGGCAGCCCGGTGGCCTCGGCGATCCGCTCGACGACATCGAGCATCTCGTCGACGTTGCGGAACGCGGTGTGCCGCGACGGACTCGCGACGTCCTTGCCCTGCTCGACACCGCGGATGCGGGCGATCTCCGCGTTCACCTTCTCGCCCGGCAGATGCCCGCCCAGGCCCGGCTTGGCGCCCTGGCTCAGCTTGATCTCGATGGCGCGCACGGGGCCGGAACCGACGACGTCGACCAACCGGCCGAGGTCGAAGTCGCCGCGCTCGTCTCGGCAGCCGAAGTAGCCGGTGCCGATCTGGAAGACGAGGTCCCCGCCCCGGCGGTGGTGGTCGGACAGGCCGCCTTCGCCGGTGTTGTGCCAGCAGCCGACGAGCTTGGCGCCGGCGTTGATCGCCTGAATGGCCTTGGGACTCAGCGAGCCGAACGACATCGCCGACACGTTGACGATCGACGCCGGCCGGAACGCGTGCCGGCGCCCGCGCGGGCCGCCGAGCACCTTGGCGCCGGGCACCTCGACGTCCTCCGCGTGGATCGGGGAGGCCGGCACGACGTCGCAGAACGTGGCCTGCTTGATGATCGGGTACGCCGAGTTCTCGGTGTCGTTGTCGGTGCCGAACGCGAAGTAGTTGTTCCGCTTCTTCGCCGACGTGTACACCCAGCGCCGCTGGTCGCGGCTGAACGGTCGCTCGTCGTCGTTGTTGGTGATGATGTACTGGCGCAACTCCGGGCCGATCGATTCCAGCAGGTAGCGCAACCGGGCGACGATCGGGAAGTTGCGGCGAAGCGCGTGTTCCTTCTGAACGAGGTCCTGCAGGGCGATACCGGCCAGCGCGGCGGTGGGAGCCAGCGCGGCCAGCGTCCGTTTCTTCATGAGGTGCAGCCTGCCAGATGGCCATCCGTTGAGACTGTGCCGGCGGCGGGGTTTTCGATGTTTTCGCCGCCGTGGCTGCAGTGTCAACGCACGGTCGGGGCGCTCATTGTCTGGTCTGTGCGCCGAGTGCCAATCCGCCAGGACTTCTCGGCTTGCGGCTACCCCAACCCCAGCGCGGCACGCAGCCGCTCAGGATCCATTCCGGCGCTGCCCTCGACCACGGGGAACGAGTCCAGCAGCCTGATCAGGTCGTCGCGTCGGGTGGGGTCGTCGGCGGCCTGGCGCGGGGTGTGACCGTTCAGCGACGGTATCGGTTCGTCGAGCCACGCCGCCTCGTAGCGGCGCATGACCTCGTCGAGTGCCGCGGCGACTTCCGGGTCCTTCGGGTCGATCCCGGGCGAGCCCGACGGCGCCATCGTCCCGGCGAGCTCGGCCGCGTCAGCGGCGTCGCGCAGCGGGCGGCGGGCGTCGTCGAGCACCGTCATCGACGGATCGAGGCGCGACAGCGTCGCCAGCACGCGGTCCATCCGCCTCTCGCTGTTGGTCTGAACGGCCAGCCTGTCGCCGTCGAGCGTCAGGGAGGCGCTGATGTGGTCCACCCCATGGGTTTCGACGTGCTCGAACCATTGCGCGGCGTCCTCGTCGACCCGGTCGAACGCGTCGTCGAGCCGGGCTCCGATGCCGGGGTCGACGCGCACGGTGGCCTCGCAGATCGCCAGCGGGTCACCCTCGGTGTTGACCAGCGTGGCGGGTGCGAACCGGCGGCTCAGGAAATCCACCAGATCCACCGGATCGGGTTCGGAGTCGAGCAGGTCGATCAGCAGGTCACGTTCGTGCAGGGCGACCGGGTCGATACCGCCGAAGAATTCGTAGGCCTCCGGAGTGGGCGTCACCCGGGTGCAGATCAGCTGCCCGGGTTGCAGGGAGCGGCTGGCCGTCCGCTCCTGCACGTCGTAGACATCGCCGGTGCGCACGTCACGCACGCGGACCTGCCGTCCCGGTGCGACGTCCTGCACCTCGAACACCGATCGCGCCAACAGCTGCCACTGCTCGGCCAGCAACCGCTCGTCATCGGGCAGCAGGAAGCCCCGCTTGGCCAGGAAGTCGGCGAACGCCCCGCCCTCGAACAGCACCGCGTCGACGAACAGCGGATCCCCCGTTGTAGCGTCGCCCTCCGTGCAGTACTGGGCGCGAGCCTCGGCGACCTCCTCGACCAGATCGCGCCATTCCGTCACGAAGACGTGTTGGCAGGCCTTGAGATACAGCCAGCCCACGCGATCGGCCAGCGACAGCTGCTCGCGTCCCAGGTGGCACTTCTTGTACTTGCGCCCCGAACCGCACCAGCATGCGTCGTTGCGGCCGAGATCGGTGCGCGGCGAAGCACGGTGCTGGTCGAGTACCCGTGCCAGCGGATGGTCCTCCGCGGCGCCGGCGCGGCGCAGCAGGGCCAACCCGCGCTCGGCGTCGCCGCGATCGGAGGCGAACCGCGCCAGGTCCAGCAGCGTCAGTGGCCACTCGGTGTCCATCGACTCGGCGGTCAGCAACTCGCGTTCGGCCGACTCGATGGCGCCCGTCTGCTCCAGCGCCGTGGCGCGCAGCCAGCGGAAGGCCACCCGCGCGCCGCGCGGCACCTGCGGCTCCAGCGTCTCGGCGAACAGGCCCAGCGCGGCGGGTGAGCCGCCGCCGCCCACCGTCTCGTTGCGGAACAGCTCGGCCAGAAACGGGTCACCCAGCGCCGAACCGAACTCGGTGATCAGCGCGCCGTAACCTTCGTCATCCGAGGTTGCGGCGCCGTCGCCGGTCTCGTCGACGTCGCCCGCGGCGGCCTCGTCGGCGTCGTCGGCGTCGTCGGGGAACTCGGCCAGAGCGGTCAACATCTCCGACATGTGGTCGTACACCGCCACGAGCGTGCGCAGTGCAAGCGCGTCGTCGGCGTCGATGTCATACCGTCGGGACAGTCGTTCGCAATCGCGCTCGAACCGCCATCTCTCGAAGTCGAACCCCGGAGCGGCCACCTGGCCGTCGCTGTAGGCCAGGCGCTGAGCCTCGACGATCTCGGTCAGCGGGACCACCGGCTCGGCGAACAACTCGGGGTCCTCGGCGCACAGCGCCCAGACCGCCAAGTCGAGGAACACCGGCTCGTCGGGATCCAGCGCCGCGGCCAGCCGTGCGCCCACGTGCACGGAAGGGTTCGCCGTCTCGACTTTCTCGAGGACCAGGCCGGCGTCGGACAGTCGTATGCCGACCAGATCGCCGTCGGTCACGCCCAGCGCGTGCAACGTCCCCGGTTCCAGCAGCAGCGCGCCCGACTCGTCGACAACCTCCGGGGAGACACCCCGCTCTTCCAGGTGTTCGTCGTCGAAGTAGGGCAGGGCGAGGCTGACCGCCGAGCCGTCGGCGAGGCGCTGGTACTGCTCGTGCTGGCTCAGTTCGGTGATCGGGTCCAGATCCGGGGTGACGGTGAGCAGGTCGTGGGCGACCTCGGTGGAGTCGACGCGGTGCGTGAAGACCCGCCCGGCCAGCACGGTCGGCAGCCACACCCAGCGCCCGTCGTTCAGATCCCTTGCCGGATGGTCCAGTTCGTTCAGCGCGGTCCGCGCAACACCCTCCGGGTCGGTCACCCCGTCAGCCTGCAGCCGGGCGAGGATGTCATCCCTGCCGAGCGGGCCGTGTTCGGCGAGCATCCGCGATACGGCAACCACTTCCTCATCCGTCACGGTTGGCACCTTACGCCGGTCACCCGGGCGTTGAGACTGTGCTGGTGGCGGGGTTGTGGGTGGTTTGGCCGCCGTGGCTGCAGTGTCAACGCGGGGTCGGAACGTGCTGGCTGCAGTGTCAACGAGGGGTCGGGACGCGCCGACGGTGAGGGGGTCAGCTCGCCGCGACCAGACCCGACTGGCGCAGCGCGTCGTCGATGAAATCGTGCACCGGACGCGCGCGGAAGAAACCGGTGTGCGCACCCGGGTACCACACGATCTCGGGCCGGTCCCAGTGCTCCCAGAGCCGCATCACCTGATCGCGCGGGTGCACCAGCCGGTCGGCCAGCCCGCCGTAGATGAAGCGCCCCGCCATCGGGACCCGGGAGCTCATCGACAGCGGCGAGAGCATCCGGCCGAGCGGTTCGGCCAGCGTCAGCATGTCATGGCGGGGGTCGCCCTCGCGTAGGCCGCCGTGGAGACCGAGCACCTCGATCAGATTGGCCACCGGCACACCCAGCACCGCGCAGGTCAGACCGTCCTCGACGCTGGCGACCAGCGAGGCGATGTAGCCCCCGAGCGACATACTGTTCAGGCCGATCGCGGACTCGGGCTCCTGTGACCGTATCCACGCGATCAGCCGCCGGATGTCCCACACCGCCTGCGCGGTGGCATGCACGTCGTCGAGCACATCGGTGCCCGGGAATGCCGCGCCCTTGTGCCGGCGGGGGCCGTGCAGCGGCAGCACCGGCAGCACCACGTTCAGGCCGAGATCCTGGTGCAGATGCCGGGCGCGGAACAGTCTCAGGTCGACCGAGCCCCGGCCCATCAGGGCGCCGTGCACGCAGATCACCCAGGGCCGCGGCTCTCGGTGGCGCATCACCAGCGCGTGTTCGCGGCTGTCCTCGGTGTAGCTCAGCCACCGCTCGCGGCCGGGTTCGCCCGGACGCGGCTCGTACCCGCTGTCGAAGCCTATGCGGTCCAGTGCCTGGCCCCGGATCCTCACCGGCTGAAACGTGACGTCGGTCGGGGCCGGCGGGGAGGTGAAGAAACCCTCGGGCTCGTCGAGCCAGCCATGGTGTGCGTAATACTCCAGCGCCGCACCGATTTCGCGGTTGGCCTCGTCGATCGCGTGCACGTCGCCGACGGGCAGGAACATCCGGAAGCCGAGCAGCACGAGCTCGTCCTGGAACACCTCTCTGGCCACGGCGATGGTCGGCCGCGCGACGGGCAGCCCGTCGTGGTCGCCGGGTCGGGAGGTCAGGAACTGGCGGGCCCGCACGAAGGGCGTCGTGACGTCGGCGGGGCGGGCGAGTCGCCGTCCGCGACCGTTGGTGTTCTCGGGTGCCGACATGACACGACGGTAGCGCGGGCGCGAAGCGCGCCCGCAGGGACCTAAGCCTCGATCCACCGATGAGCTGTTATAGCTGAGGCTGGGGTAGCTTTGGTGAGCACTTGCCGGTGGTGAGCAGGGGGTATCTGCTGGTCTGTCCAGCTTTTCCTTGTGTGCTGCGGTCGGGCCTTTCGGCGGGTGGTCAGGTGGTGGCGATCGCCGGTGGGCTGTGGCCGATGATGTTGCGCCACAGGGTGAGCCACTGTTGGGCCCA
>NZ_JAIFZS010000093.1 GCF_019710635.1 Mycolicibacterium xanthum | reverse complement strand
CCCGGGATCGCGAAGGCAATCGCCAGGCCCAGCGCGGCGAGCAGCATCCCCACCGTCATCGGTGGACGCGCTTCACCCCCGCCGGTTGCGCCAATAGGCATGGCCTCATCTCACACCCCAACCGAACGCCGCCTCGACCCTATGGTCAAGTCGCGGCAAGTATCGAGCTCGACGTCCGGGCCGACACACACCGCACAGTAGTTGATTTCGGTGCACCCACCAGCGAGTCGTTGGGGTCACCCTGAGCGTGACCCCAACGCCGGCTCGTGTGCGCAACGACCTCAATCCGCCACCGTTGTCCCACCGGCCTCGGTTGGCGGGAAACCGTCATTGTCGCGGTGTCGGTCCGAGTTGCGGTCGGCGTATGGTGACCAGTCCCGGATCGGGATGTCGACTCGACCGAGTGCGGCATGGCAGTTGTGGTGATTGTGTTGCACTGCTGGTTATTTGAGCATGGCGCCGCCGTCGACAGGCAGGGCCACACCGGTGATGTAACGTGCGTCGTCGGATGCCAGAAACAGGACGGCATTACTGATGTCGACTGGTTCTACGTACGGGATGGGCAGCACGTGCATCATCCTGGACACGACGGTGAAGTCATCGATGGTGGGATTCTCCAAGTCGGGTCGGAACATACGGTAGGTCTGCTCGTTGAGCAGCATCGGCGAGCCGACGCTGCTCGGGCAGATGGCGTTGACCCGGATGTTCTCCTCGCCCAGCTCCAGGGCCAGCGTCCGCATCAGTCCGATCATGCCGTGTTTGGAGGCGATGTAGTTTCCGATGTTCTGTGCCCCCTTCAGACCGCCGATCGAGCTGGTCAGCACGATCGAGCCGCCCCGGCCGCCGGCGAGCAGATGGGGGACCGACACCCTGGCCGTGATCCACGCGCCGTTGAGATTGACGTCGATCATGTCGGTCCACGTCTTGGGGTCCATGCGGTCGAGACGCGTTCCCGCACTGGCCAAGGCCGCGTTGGCCAGGACGATATCCAGCCGTCCGAGTTCCCTGACGCCGTCGTCCACGATGGCCTGCATCGCATCGAAGTCCCGCACATCAGCCTCGGTGGCGATGATGCGCCGCCCCAGTTTCTCCACCTGGTGCACGGTTTCGGCGAGGTCAGCCGGCGTTGACATGGCGATCTCGACGCCGTCAAGCTGTTTGCAGACGTCCATGGCGATGATGTCGGCGCCTTCCTGCGCCAACTTGATCGCGTGGCTGCGTCCCTGACCGCGTGCCGCGCCTGTGATGAAAGCTACCTTGCCTTCGACTTTTCCTGTCATTGTGATTCCCCATTTCCTGGATCGGTAGATCTGACGGTCAGCCGAGGTCTCGCCGGGGCTTCGCGCATCACGATTGACGTGCGGCCCGGCGCCGGCCGCGCAATGGGCACAAGAAGCGCCAGGCCCCGACGGGGCTCCCGGTCCGCCACAGCCGGTACGCGGCTGAGACCCTTCCTCGGCGTTTCAGGGCCGCGTCGTCTCCCCACCCAAACAGAGGAGAAATAGGCCCTTCTGATTGCTGAATCGTGACGCGGCACAACGCGGCGGCCGATCATGCGCTAATCCAGGCGCCGCCGTCCGCGTGCAGATTCTGACCGGTCATCCAATGGCTGTCATCGGAGGCAAGGAATACGAACACCGGAGAGACGTCCTCATACGGCTCACCGATCTTGTGGAACGGGTTGTCTTTGAAGGCTTCCCGCACCCAGTCCTGAATCTCCGAACCTTGGTCGTTTACAACGTCGGTAATATTGTCTGTCCAGCCACCGGGGCACACTGTATTGACACGGATGTTGTACTCGCCCCACTCCCTGGCGACCACGCGCGACAGGCCGCGTATCGCCTCCTTCGCGGCGGAATACGCTGCGTACGACGGCGTACCCTCTATACCCGCCTTCGAGGCGGTGTTGATTATAGAAGCACCGGCGCCCGGTTTGTCCCTCATGTAGGGAAAGCACAACTTCATCATGTGCCAAGTGGCGTAAAGCGATGTGTGCAGTTCGATGTCGAGGTTCTCGATATCGGAGTCAAGAAATGGGCCAAGGGCGGTGATCTTGTGCGCATTGTTGAGAAGAACATCTACCACGCCGAACCGTTCGGCCGTCTTCTCAACAAAATTGACTAGGTCGTCATACTGTCCGACATCGCAGCGGAGCGCCACGATTTCCGCACCCTGCTCCTCGCAGAGTCGCTTGGTCTCCATCAACTTCTCTTCAAGGATGTCGCAGATAGCCAATTTGGCGCCCTCGCGGGCGAATCGGAGGGCGTGCTGCTTGCCCAGCCCGCTGGCGCAGCCAGTTATCACGGCCACCTTTCCATCCAGCTTACCCATTTTTGAATCCCCTTCCTGGACTCCACTCGGAAGCGAACGCCGACATGCATCCAGTCATCGGACCACCCGTTTGATGGTCCTGACAAATTTCCGATAACCGTGGCAATGGACTTGGACGCACGGACACTTCAATGATCTGTGCGGGTCCACGTACTCCTAATCGAGGGTGGGCTTGGGAGCGTGCAACTCTGTGATGTGCGCGGCACCGATATCGAGCACCACCGAAGGATACGTCTTCCACAGCACGACGTTGGTGCCCCCGAATCCATTGGTCAATGTCCTTTTGCGGCCGTCCGGGTAGGTGAAGGTTCCCTCGACAGTTTCCCAGTCCAGTATTAGATTCGGCACATCGGCCTGCTTCTGTGCACCCTGCGTCAAACACTTGCATCCTACGGCTTTGGCGACAATCTCCAACACGCCCGCCTCCGTTTCGGCGGTGATGTTGTACGTCGTCGGGATAAATGCAGCTATTTCGCGTAGATATGCCCAATCGTCGTGCACGATCTCGAAACTGCCCTCCATGAGGTACTGCTTTTCGTCGACGAGATAGAGGGCCATGTCCTTGTCATTGCTGAGCTTGAACTCAGTCATGCATCCGAACATCTCGTCGAAGTGGAACCAGATGTCGTCACACCACCCGCCGGCTTCCACGTTGCTTTGATCTGGGCAGTAAAATCGCTCGCGGGAACCGTAGCCCTGCACGGCCACTTTCTGCCCGTCAATGACGAGCGTGCCTTCAACACGACCCGACCATAGGTAACCCTGGGCTCGCATGTGGTCCACATAGACATGCATCTTCTCTTTGCCGTACCACAATGGGTATCCAACACCCGTGTGGACCAAATCAACGTGTATTCCGTTTTCCTTGTCGTCCACAGTGGCGTGCCATGTGTGGTCATTGAGGTTGCACACCTGATGGAATTCAGCGAGATCGAGCACGACCTCGTTCTTCTCGACATCCGGTGCGATCGTTAGGGTGCCGCCCGGGTAGGGATGAAAACCGATTGTGGTGACCTCCGGAAAGTCAGCCAGCTTGTATATCGACCCGGGTATCGGCGTGACCCTCCCTACCTCCGTGCGTATCGCAAGGTTCCACATGTCCATGGGTTGCTTACCAAATGGCATGGCCCCGAAGGTGCCCAGCTTGTTGAAGCTTGCAATACCCATGTCGATCCAATAGTGCTTGCCGTCATCGCCCATCAGGTGCATCATCCAGCCCCAGTCCATGAACGCATGCTCCGTTGCGTCCTCCGGAATTGGGTGTGCGTCCTCGGTCAGCGTGACTTCTGGATTTTCGACAAGCATTGTGTATCGCTCCTCTACCCTGTTCGGCGAAATGGCAATTCCGGCGGTGTCCACCGGAGACTTCTCAGAGGCCTGCTGGCCCTTCTCCGGCTATTCCCGCTCCCTTGACCCCGTAGTAGCCGCGCTCGATGACCAGTTGCAAGGTCTGGTCGGACACTTCCTCAAATCGCGCCACCCACTCCGCGCTGATAAGCGTCTTGGCCATACCGTTGAACAGTGCGCCGTAGGCCAGCGCTATTTCCGGGTAGTTATCCACCGTGAGCTTGGCTTTGTCCACCTCGATGACAGTACGATCCGGCTCAAACTCGGTGAACTTCCACGAAAGAACTCTTGCCTGGAAGATCATGCTGACATACCCGCCCAAGACACGGCTGTCGTCGACGGTGCCCGGGACACCCAGCCAATCCCGCACTCCCTTGACGGCAGCCAGCTCGCCGAATGCATACTTGCCGCAGGGCTCAAATACGCAATCAATGAGGTGTGCGACCCTCTTCTCATCCGGCTCGACGTCGCGCAATACGCGAATCGCCTCGACCGACCCGTACATCGAGGAGTCGCCGCCACCGGCACCCATCAGAGTGAACAACTCCCCCGTGGTGAACTGGGCGCCGTAGGGGCTGTGATAAACGCCCGTAGTCAGATGTTCGCACTCCGTCTTCATCTCTTCTTTGGGGGTGACGTGAATCGGGTCGGCCGAGGGACCGAAATTCTCCCAGAATTCCTCCGGGCGCTGACGTTCCCCGTACTTTCGCTTGTTCTCGATCACCACTCGGCAGTGCGTATCGCCACAACCCCTTCGTTCGCTCAGGTCGTCGTAGATTTCGTCCGGGGCGGCCAGAGCCTTCAGAAAGGCAGTCCCCCCCATACTGGTGGCACATATGTCTGGTCCAATAAGGGCGAACGGGCAAGTATCGAGTTCCTTCTCGACGCGATCACGCGAGAACTCGTGAACGCGGCCAGCCATGAGATTGCCCTCGTCACCCATATCGGCGAAAACGGCAGCCAGGTGAGCGCCAGCCACCTCGGATTCGGGAATATTGAACCTGGTCCTGAAGAACTCCATCATCCCAGGGTCAGCAAACATCTGATCCATGGCTTCGTAGAACGTATCCTGAAGAGCCTTGTAGCGTTTTCGGTCGTCGGGCTCCACGATGCGCAGCACATTCATGAAACCGGTTGCCATCAGCGCCCTGTGGCGGAACAGGTAATTGTAGGTCTCCTTGTAGGCCACCACCTTGTCCCAGGGAGAGATCATTCCTCGATAGAGCCCGAGCCCCGTTTCCTCGTCTTTGCCCCGGTAGGCCTGGGTTACGGGTACTGCGCCGCCCGTGCGTTCCTCATGACCCGAGTCTTTCTGGCCGGCGGGCGCCCCCTCCTGCCCGCTTGGCGCCTTGGCCTCAGGTGCGTTGATGTGTGCATCGCGGGCCGAACTCTCCTTGGAGATTCCGGTGGCAGCACCGTGAGTATCCCGGGAAGCCGAAGGCAAGTTGCTGTCCATGTTGATGATTCCTTACTACCGCTACAGAAATCGAGCGATGCGCCGCGCCGGATGTCCCGACCGCGTCATCGACATTCGTCTGCACTGAGATGTAGTGACACTCAGCGCTTTGGTTGATCCTCATCGCCTCGGTGACGCCGGCCATCTCGGCGGAGCGGAACCACGACCACTCGTGTCGTCCACCGAGTTCGGCCGGGTGGGCATCGAGGTTGACGCAGCGTTCGCGGAGCCCGGAACCCCGGATCTCCACGGCGTGTCCCAGGTCTGGACGCCCCCGACCCGACGCGACGAGAGCCGTCCGTCGGTGGTGGTGCACGTAGCGGCGGCGACTCGCATTTTCTTGTCCGCCACGCCAGGGAATCTGTTGCCGACGCGGCCGAACTGCGTCCAGATCCCCGGTGCCGCCTCTGTCGTCGGGCGCGAAACGCCGGATCATCTCCGGCCTGCAGACGACTTCCGAGTCGAGCTGGGTTACCCCGACCCGTTCGTCTGATCGCTTCACCGTCGTGGCGCCGTCGGATGCGAAATGCCAATCAGCGCTGACAGCGTAACGATCGACCGGTTGCTGAGTAGACCGTCGGCGCGTTCCATAGCAGTTCCTTTCTGCCAGCCCGATTGGTCTTGAGCGATGAGGATATACACCTGTATAACCCACGCTCGCGCGCAGCGCAAGGGTCCTTTGGCCCGCATCCGGATTTGACTACGCACCAGCGGAATTGCAGGCTTTCGCTCGTCACTCGCCAGCTCGTCGTGGACGGGTTTGGCGCGGTGGAACTCCGTCGCACAGCCGTCTGCCGTGGCGCGCGCTCATACAGTGCCGACGGCGCGGCCGGACGGCACGGGCAAGATTGCCCACGTCTGGACAACCGGCACTCCACGTCCATCGCGTGCGCACGATCCCGACAGCGCCCGGCCGCGCTACTCGCAGATCTCGAGGCGCCGCCCAACCGGTGCCACTGTCCAGACCATTGTCGCGCATATTCGGCTCAGGCGAGGCAAATTCCCCAAGCTGGGCGCGACCTGCCCAAGCTCGGCACCACGTCGAGTTGGCGGACCCCCTGGGCCGGTCCGGCGCGGTTCGGGCGCCACGCGGCGGCTCACCACCCTCCTCCCGATGGCCGACTTATCGCGGTGTGTGGACGGCGCCGTGGTCAATGACGAACGGGGTGTCCCGTGAGGTGCTGCGAAGCGTCACTGGCAGGCAAACGATCGCCGGTGCGACGTGGTTGTCCGAACCGCCAACGCTCATCCAGTGCACAGAGGCCGACCTTCCCGTCACGCCCGGACGGCCATTGTCGAGACCAGCAGCTCGCCGCCGCCAGTCGGTGAGTAGTAGACGATGGACATCGCCGCCCGTCGTATCACCGCAAGACAAGGAGGGTAAAGCGACGACTTTTCCGACACTGATGCGCCGCCAAACGCAAACCTGTGGGGAAAGCGCCGCTAGCTCCAGCCCGGTTTCGAGACCGTCGCCGAGCGACGAGGCCAGGGTCATCCAGAATGCCGGCATGTCGTCGCACGCGCCACGGCCCGCCACGCTCCGGCCTGCACTTACCGCGCCGGCCTCAGCGCCGAGGCAGCCACGTCTGCGACAGCTCGAAAGATCGCCTTCGCGATGTCGAATGCGTCGAAATAGTCGCGCCACAAGGTGATCCGGCCATCGTGCACTTCGAAGACACCCCAGACCCAGATACTCACCCGCAGCGGACCGAAGATCATCACATCCGTCCTTTCGTGGAGCACGCTAGGACCGTCCGCGGCGGTGCGATGGATGGTGACGTCGAAACGCATTCTTGTACGTTGCACGGCGGCGAACAATCTCATCACCCGCTTCGATCCTCGCAATGTGGGGTACCCGACGTTCTGGTACGTCACATTGTCATCGAGAAGTGCGCCCGCCGTGCGCAGGTCGTTGGCCGCCAGCGCCCGGAAGTACCCCTCGACCGTTGCGGTGGCGTCCCCGTCCGACCGGCCGCTGGTCTCGGTCATATCGGCCAAACCAGCATCGCAGCAACGGATCCCGGGGACCATATGCGGTAGGTAAACCAGTACCGCCAGATCATGCGCCGATCCAGACTCCCCCGTCAGCATGCACGTTCTGGCCGGTCATCCAATGGCTCTCGTCCGAAGCGAGGAACACGACGATCGGCGACACGTCCTCATAAGGATCGCCGATACGGCCGAAGGGGTTGTCCTTGAACGCCGCTCGCGCCCATTCCTGAACCTCCGGGCTGCGTTCGTGGAGTTGGCTGGTGACGTTGTCGGTCCAACCGCCAGGACTGACGGTGTTGACCCGGATGTTGAACTCCCCCCACTCCCTCGCGACAACCCGCGACAGGCCCCGGATACCCTCCTTCGCGGCAGCGTAGGCAGCGTGAAACCGCGTACCTTCGACCCCACCCTTGGAGGCGGTGTTGATGATAGAAGCGCCGGCGCCGGGTTTGTCCCTCATGTAGGGGAAGCACAGTTTCATCATGTGCCAGGAGGCGTACAGCGAAGTGTGCAACTCGATGCTGAGATCCTCTGCACTGGAGTCGAGGAAGGGCCGGAGTTCAGTGATCTTGTGCGCGTTGTTGAGCAGAATGTCTATCGTGCCAAAGCGATCAGCCGTTGCCTCGACGAAAGTGACTAGCTCTTCGTATTGGCCGACATCGCAGCCGAGTGCCACCACTTCTGCGCCTCTCTCCTCGCACAGTCGCTTGGTCTCGGCCAACTTGGCTTCCTGAATGTCGCAGATCGCCAGTTTTGCCCCCTCGGTGGCGAATCGGAGAGCGTGCTGTTTTCCGAGGCCACTTGCGCAGCCAGTGATCACCGCTACCTTCTCATCCAACTTACCCATGGTCGAACTCTCCTTCTGAAATGTGGCGGACTATGGTCTCCGGAGGACGGAGCCAGCGATTCGGATGTGAGCGAGTTACCCTGTGGTTGGCGGTGACTGAAGATAGACGTCGAGGCGGCAAACCTTGCCCTCATCGTTGAATTCGAACACGTTCATCGAATTCACGACGAGCCAGTCGTTGCCGTAGAGGTGTCGCTCTTCGACCTCGAGATAGACTCGGCGCGGGAGTTCGGCCACCCGTCGCACCGTGGTCTCGAACGATTGGACCCCTTGCGCCCAGCCGTTCACCATCTCGGCGTACTGCGGCCAGTCCTGCACGTCGAGAAACGGACCGGTCCTTTCGAATTCGTCGATGGCGAGTAACTCACCCAACGGGGCCCAGTCTTCGGGCGACTTCACCGTGGTCACCAGGCCGCGCACGGTGTCCTGATATTCGATGACTTTTTTGGTCAACGGTCCGTATTCATCCATGAAGCTGGCTTTCCTTTGTTCTTCCGAGTGGCTGGGCGCCGGTCCGGAGCGCTGATTGTCTACGTGGTGGGCGGGTCGGTCAGCCCATCACCGTGATGGCTTGGCGAGGACACGCGGCTGCAGCGGCCCGAACCGCCGCCTCACGCTCCGGGCCGGGCCTTTCAGTGGCAATGGTCACGACGTCATCGTCACCCAGATCGAAGATATCGGGAGCGAGTTCGGCGCAGATGCCATGGCCTTCGCACAGGCGGGGGTCAACGCGGACTGTGATGTTCTCATTCACATGTAGATCCCGCCGTTGACGTTGATCTGCTGGCCCGTGATGTAGCCGGCCTCCTCGATACCGGCACTGGTGACCACGATGTCGATCGGTCCGAGTTCCTTGCGAACCGATCCGACGGCCTCCCACACGGCCGCCCGATCGGTGACGTCCACCTGGTAACCCCTGACGTCGAATCCCTCGTTCTGCAGAGTGGATACGTATTGCTTCAAGACGTCACTGCTGAGGTCAAGAATGGCGACCTTGTCTCCGCGTCGGGCTAATCGTCTGCTGATCGCCGCACCGATTCCGGATGCGCCACCGCTGACCACGGCAACTTTGCTCATGGATGTCCGCTTTCAGTCGTACCGCCCCGCATTCAGTCGACCGGTGTGAGTTCGAGGTGCAGGTTGCCCAGGCCCCGCACGATGAAGGTGGGGTCGTAGTCGAAATGACGCTGCCCCTCGGGTCCGTGCCGGGACTCGGAAATCGAGATGTCGCTGGTGCGGTCGAGGAACCGTTCCACCGTGACGCGTCCCTCGGCTCGGGCCAGCGGACCGCCCGGGCAGGAGTGCGCGCCGCGACCGAAGGCGATGTGCTCACGCACGTTCTCCCGCCCCAGCAGACACTCGGTCGGCCGCTCGAAACGGCCGTCGTCACGGTTGGCGGCGCCAGGGTGGATCATCACGGTGGTGCCCGCCGCGATGTCGACCCCGCCCAGCGTAGTGGCCACCCGAGCCAGCCGGAAATCACTCATCGTCGGGCTTTCGAGCCTCAGCACTTCCTCGATGAACTCGGGAATCAGGCCCCGATCCTCACGCAATCTCTGTTGGATCTGTTTGTCCTCGGCGATGAATCGGAGCGCAGCCGCAATCATGCGGGCCGAGGTGTCCTGACCTGCACCGAAAAGGAAGGTGGCGGTGCGCACGATGGCATCGACTTCTGGCAGAGAACCGTCTTCGTAGGTCGCACTGGCCAGGTGGGTCAGGATGTCGTCGCGAGGGTTGGCACGGCGGTCCTCGACGTACTCGCCAAACTTCTGGTACAGGAACTCCAGCGGATTGACCGGGAGAGTCTCCTCCTGACCGACGACGCTGATGGTGCTGCCCACCAGAACCTGCTGGACCTCGGCACGATCCTCTTCCGGGACACCGAGCAGGTCAGCGATCGCCCACGTGGTGAAGGGCTTGCCGTACTCGTTGACCACCTCGCAGCGCCCTGTGCCGATGAACGCGTCGATGCAGCGGTCGGCGATGCCGGCAAGCGCCGCTTCGTTCTCCTTCAGCCGACGCGGCGTGAGTAGCTTGCGCAGCAGGTTGCGCTGTGCTTCGTGGTTCTCCCCGTCCATCGTCACCATGAACTCGCTGAACGGCCACTGGTCGCGTGAACGGTCGATCACGTCGGTGATGTCGGTGACCTCGGGCGAAGGCGAAATGACCGGCGGGAAGGGACCGCCCACCGAATTGCACGACGAGTACGTCGCCGCGTCCCGGTAGACCTCGATGGCGGCCTCGTAGCCAGTGACCGCGACGACGCCGGGGTGAGCTATGTGGTGGACGGGGCACTGCGTCCGCAGCGCATCGAAGTACCGATACGGGTCGGTGACCAACGTGCTGTCGGTAAAGAAGTCGACCGCATCTACGTCGACCCCGACCGGCTCCGTTCGGTCCTCGACCGACTGATCCTCACTCGCCACCAAGGGCTCCTTCCCGGACCACTGATGGTCACGACCATCGCTTATACACCTGTATAGTCCATACAGGTGTATAAGCGCAAGGACTCCCCAAAGGACGGCGGAATCGATTTCGCCAACGATGTTTTCGCCCACAGTTGGCGCACACGACCATTGGCACGAGAGGACTTTGCGATGGCACGGATGGAATCGGCGCCGGTGGACAAGTGGCCGCGAGAGATGCGCGAGCGCTGGCGCTCATGCCGCCGGCAGGCGCGCACTACAAGTTGACCAGCGAGGGTCGAACCAGGCTTCAACCTCCTCGACGCCGTGGCCCATCATCCCCGGCTGGAAAGAGCGTTCTTAACGCTCAACGCCCGCCTGCTACTAACCACCAGCTTGACCGAACGTCGACGCGAGCTCGTCATCATGCGCGTGGCGGCACTGCGACGGTCCACCTACGAGTGGGCGCAACACCTGTTCGTCGCCCGTGCCATCAAGGACACAATCTGGGCTGCGCTGGCAGAGCACCTCAACAGCCAGGCGATCCCGGACGTCATTCTCACGGCGGGGTCCTACGCGATGGTGGCGTCCATGCTGGACAGTCTGGGCATCGAACTCGACAACGACCTCTGCAGCGGCGTCGCCGCGCTGACCGATCCGTCCACCGCAATCGGCGGTTAGTCTGGCCTCGGCGCGCATTGCGCTCGGGCCGAGGCGACCTCTGCCCTTACTCCGGGAGGTGAGAAAGACGGCGGCCAATCGCGGACACGGCGCCGAGCCGACTCGCTTGGAACTGCTCGACGCCGTCGAGCGGGTGTTCTTCAAGGAGGGTCATGCCAAGGTGAGTTACCGTGTGGTCGCCGCCCGTGCCGGCGTGACTCCCGGCCTCGTTCAGTACTACTTCCCGACGATCGACACCTTGTTCGTCGCCATGATCCAGCGCCTGATCGACCGGGACATAGAACGCTGGAACGATGGCCTGCGGAGTCGCCCCCACGAGCCCCTGCGGGTGCTCTGGGAGTACAGCTGGAGCGAGGCCGCCGGAGCCTTCGGCACGGAGATGATGGCACTCGGTACCCGACGTCCCTCCCTGCTGCCACATATCTCCGAGGGAACCGAGCGCATTCGCAAGGCCCAACTCCAGGCGCTCGAGAAGAAGTACGGCAGCTTCAGCTTTCTCGACGACGTGTTTCCAGCCGACGCGATGGTGTTGTTGGTGACCAGCATCCCGAAGGTACTTACTCTAGAAAAGGGAGTCCAGGTCACGATGGCGCACCGCTCACTGATCGGGGCATTCGAACGCTACCTCGACACGATCGAACCCAGACCGAAGGTCCGCCGGGTGAAACCACGGGCCAAGAAGAGTGGTGCTTCGAGGTCGCCGCACTCGCGGAAATGAAGGTTCTAGACCATCGACTGAAAACCCTGGAAATCCCGGAGGCATCCAGCCCGGCCAGGCACGGGAATTGCGCGATGGATGCAGGAGTTCCTCAGATCCTTCATGAACTCGGCTTCGCCGGTTCCGAACGAGGCCGCACACACCTTCGCCGAAGCGGCTCGGCCTCTGGGGCTCGGCACGGACGATGCGATGCGCTGTTCGAGGCCGCGTCCGGTTATCCGCCGCGGCTGCCGCTCCAGCGGAGCACGTCGAGCGCGACGGCGACGGCTACGCCCGACTGGGCCAGCGGCCTGGGCAGGAGTTCGTCGGCGCGGGCCAGTCGGCGGATGAGGGTGTTGCGGTGAGTGTAGAGGCGGGCGGCCGCACGCGAGGTGTTGCACTGCTCGTCGATGAAAGTCCGCACAGAGAACTGCAATTCGGCGTCGGCGGACTCGAGGTCGCCGAGCACCTCGCTGACGAACTCCGCGGCCCGATCAGCGTCGGCCGTGATCAGTGCGACCAACTGGATGTCGGCGAACAGTGCAATGCGTTGCGGTGAGTTCAGTCGCGCCATCATCTGCTGCGTGGTGACCGCATCGAAGTGACTTCGGCGGAACCCGTCGACTCCACGCCCGGTCGAGCCGACCGCAACGCGGATCTCGGGGAACTCCCCGGTCGACCGGAGCAACACCGTCGTATCGATGGGGGCGCCGCCGGGAATCCACACCCACCGCGTCGCGGTGCTGGCCCGGACACTGAGCGGCCGGGTCGCCCCGCCGGCGCGGCCGAGCTGCTCGACGGTCCGGTCCAGCCGGGTCAGGTCGACGTCGGGCTGGGTGCTCCACACGACGGCCGCGGTGTGCGGGCCCGTCAACGTATAGCCGAGCCGGGACTCGGCGCGCTGCCGGGTGATGGGTGCGCCGTCGAGGATCAGCGCGACGGTTTCGCGGCGTTCGGCGTGTGTGCCCCGGGTGAGTTCGTCACGCTCGAGGTCGATCTGTGCGGCTATCGCCGCCAGGGTGGCGTCGACGAAGGCGCTCACCGACTGTGAGCAGATGTCGAGCGCCTCGCGCAGTTCGGCCGGGTCGTCGGTGAGGTCGAAGGCGATCGCAATCAGCCGTCGCAAGGCCCCGCCCTGGCCAACGCGGTAAAAATCGAGCGAAGATGCGTCGAAGCCGCGCCGGACCAGCTCGCGGGAGACATTCATCGGATCCGGCCCGGTGTTGGCGGGCACCGGAGCACCGGGTTCGCGGACATTCGCGGTGGACCAGAACAGCAGGTTCGCCAGGTTGGCGCGACTGACCGCGGCGGCCAATTCGGGGTCGGCGGCGACGCTCGGGTTGGACTGCAACACCGTGCGGTTCCATTCGGCGAGCCAGTCCGGCGGTGGGTTCGACGAAATTCGCGCGATCTGACGGATCAGCTCCCGCACCTGCGGTGACGGAGGGTCCCACGTCGTGTCGGCCATATCGCCACGGTACATCCGCTGGTGCACAGTGCACTATCAGTGCTGTCAATATGGTGCATCCTGGCCTTGGCGGGAGGCGGTCCAAACCGTGACGATCGTTACATCGCCTGATCCACTCGCCCAGGAGCACATCTCATGACCGACACTCACACCCACCCCGAACACGTCGACGTTCTAATCGTCGGCGCCGGCATCTCCGGCCTCGGCGCGGCGTACTACCTGCAGAAGGATCACCCCGAACGGTCCTATGCGATCCTCGAGGGCCGCGCTGCCCTGGGCGGCACCTGGGACCTGTTCCGGTATCCCGGGATCCGCTCCGACTCCGACCTGCACACCTTCGGCTACGAGTTCAAGCCGTGGCGCGACGACGACGCCATCGCCTCCGCCGACAAGATCCTGGACTACCTGCGCGAGACCGCGACCGAGAACGGCATCGACGCCAAGATCCGTTATCAGCACAAGGTGCTGGGTGCGGCGTGGTCCAGCACGGACGCCCGCTGGACGGTCGACGTCGAACGCGCCGACACCGGCGAACTGGTGCAGTTCAGCGCGAACTGGCTGTTCAATGCCGGCGGCTACTACCGCTACGACCAGGGCTATACCCCGGAGTTCCCGGGGCGGGACCGGTTCCGCGGCGAGATCGTGCACCCGCAGCACTGGCCGGAGGATCTCGACTACGCCGGCAAGAAGGTGGTCATCATCGGCAGTGGCGCGACCGCGGTGACCCTGGTGCCGGCGATGGCCCCCACTGCCGGGCACGTGACGATGTTGCAGCGTTCGCCGACCTACGTAATGTCGGTGCCCGGCAAGGACGGCTTCGCGATCACCGCACAGAAGCTGTTGGGCCCCGAGCGCGGGTACGCCCTGGCCCGCCGCAAGAACATCCTCAAGCAGCGCGGGATCTATCAGTTCTGCCAGAAGTTCCCCAACGCCGCTCGGCGGCTGATCCGCGGGCTCACCGCCAAAGATCTGCCCGAGGGCTATCCGGTCGACGAGCACTTCAATCCGACCTACAACCCGTGGGACCAGCGGCTGTGTGCGGTGCCCGACGGCGACCTGTTCAAGGCCATCAGCGGCGGCAGTGCCTCCGTGGTGACCGATCGGATCGCCACGTTCACCGAGACCGGGATACTGCTGGAGTCGGGCCGCGAACTCGAGGCCGACATCATCATCACCGCAACGGGATTGAACGTGCAGCTGCTCGGGGGCGTCACTCTGACCGTCGATGGCCGGCCGGTCGATGTCTCCGACACCGTGGCCTACAAGGCGATGATGCTGTCGGGAGTCCCGAACTTCGCGTTCTCGGTCGGCTACACGAACTCGTCCTGGACCCTGAAGGTCGGCCTGGTCTGCGAACACTTCTGCCGGCTGCTCAGCCACATGGATGCTCACGGTTACGACACCGTGGTGCCCGAGTTCGACGACCCGACGCTGACGACCCTGCCGCTGCTGAACTTCAGTGCCGGCTACATCCAGCGCGCGCTGGACGGCATGCCCCGGCAGGCCTCGGGAGGCCCATGGCAGGTGTCGATGAACTACTTCCACGACGTCAAGCAGTTGCGGGAAGGGTCGGTCGCCGACCCCAGCCTGCACTTCGGCACCTCGTCCCCGTCCTCGGCCCGCCGGAGCGCCGTGGTCGCCGAAGTGGTGTCGGCATGACCGAGCGGTTCTGCCAGGTCGGTGCGGGGCGGCGGATGTGCTACCGCACCGACGGCGATCCGTCCGGGACACCGGTGCTGTTGGTCGCCGGTATCACGCTGGACCTCACGTCGTGGCCGATGGCCATGGTCGACGGTCTCGTCGACCGGGGATTCTTCGTCGTCCGGTTCGACAATCGCGACGTCGGCCGCTCGACACCGGGCACGACGCCGCCGCCCGGCCTGCTGCGCCGTGCCCTGAAGCAGCCTCGCCGCGACGGCTACGACCTGGCCGACATGGCCGGTGACGCCGTCGCGGTGCTCGATGACCTCGGTGTCGGCCGGGCCCACGTGGTCGGAATGTCCATGGGCGGCATGATCGCCCAGACCATGGCGGCCCGTCACCCCGGCAGGACGGCGTCGCTGACGTCGATCTTCTCCACCACAGGGTCGCGTCGTGTCGGTCAGCCCGCGCTCTCGACGTTGGCGATGTTCGCCGCGCCCGGGGCACGCAACCGCGATGCGGCGGTCGCCAAGCACCTGACGCTGATGCGTCACCTGGCGGGCACCGCCTATCCGCTCGACGAGGACACCGCCGCACAGTACGCCGGCCGGGCCTGGGATCGGGGACTGCGCGAGGGCGCGGCGGCGGGCGTGGCGCGGCAGATGAACGCCATCTTCAAATCCGGCGACCGCACGGCGGAGTTGGGCCGAATCAGCGTGCCCACGTTGGTGATCCACGGCGACCGCGACCGGATCGTGCATCCCAGCGGCGGCCACGCCACCGCGGCGGCCATCGACGGCGCCCGGCATGTCACGATCGCGGGCATGGGCCATGATCTGGCCCCCGGCGTGACCGACCGCGTCGTCGATCTGATCGCCGACCACGTCGGGGACATCAGCGCCGAGGGGACCCGCAGCTCACCGTCGGCGGACCCGGGACGGTAGCCCTACCCGAATTCGGCCAGCGTGAGACAGTCGCGCAGCGAATTTTGAGTCCGCCATGGTGTGTCCAGGGGTATCCGGGGGGGTTCGGATCTCCGACTCGTCCAAGGTGTCTGGCCTGACGGTGTTCGCATGTGCGTCGGTGTGGTGCATGAGTTGTGACACCGTCGTGTGGCCGTCACCGTCAACGGTGCCCCATGCTCCAGCCTTGCCTGCCTGCCTGCCTGCCTGCCAGGGCAAGGCCATGCACGGCGGCCCGCAGAGCGACGGGCCGATCCTGGCCGGCTACCGGTAGTGGACACGCTGACGGGTTG
>NZ_JAIFZS010000092.1 GCF_019710635.1 Mycolicibacterium xanthum | reverse complement strand
GCGATGACCACACGATCTGCACCGCGGTCGCTCCCGACGCCGTCTTCACCGTGCGCACATAGGCCACCGACGCACCCTACGACCCCACGATTAGTGCACACATTCCGGACCGACGCCGAACAAAACCCCACATGAATAGCTTGCCAAGCTCAACTAATCAAAATTGTGGCCCGAGTCAGGTTCGAGGCTAGCGTCAGGCACGTGAGCCGCAACAAGAACTTGCCTGTGGCCGTTGAGGAGACATTCCAAATCCGCTACCCGGTTCGGTTCCCGTCGCCGGCGCCGAGGAAGTCCGTGGTAGGTGCGTGCTTCGAGATCGCGATCAGTGTGCCCGACTGCTACACCCAGTACTCGTTCATGGGCTGGGCGTATCGGTCGTTGTTGGTGAGTGGGGGTAGCCCAAGGGCCTCTTCGATGGTGCGTAGCAGGCTGTAGTGGTTGTTGTGGTCGTCGGCGACGAAGTGGCCGTCGCGCATCCCGGCGTTCACGGCCCCCGGTGACGGGATGACGACGGTCGTGATGTGGTTGCCCTGGTTGCCGATGCCCAATGACAGGTTGTTGTAGTCCTCGTCGAAAGTGATGACGATGACGCTCCTCTGCGTGGGATCCTGCCAGGTCGGCGAACTCAAGATCATGGGCAGGGTGTCTTGTAGCCATTTGTCGCCCGCCGCGACGTTGTACTGATGGCCGCCCAGCAACGGCGGCGTGAGCTGACTGATCGCCCACTGGACAATTCCGACGAGGGTATTGGTCGGACCCTCCATGTTGGTGGCGTCGTCGGCCGCGAACCACACGAAGTTCGGGGCGTCGGCAGGTACGTCCAGATCCCCTGCCAGCTGCGTCAGGTCGAACAAGTGCGCCTCGACGCGGGCGGGGTCGTTGTAGATGTCGCTGAAGCCGAGGAAGGGCAGGTTGTCCGCCACGGCGTAGCCACCCCCACTCTGCGCGTAGCCGGCCCACGTCAAGCCCGCCGCCTCGATGGAATCGGCGAGGTTGGGCTCGTCGACGCAGTTCGCGGGACAGTTGTAGTTGATCCCGAAGTCGGATCCGCCGAGGATCGGATAGTAGTTCGGGAGGCTGGGGTGGGTCAGCGCGTAGTAGTTCGATCCGAATCCGTAGGCGTTGATGATGCTGTTGAGGTACGGCGCATTGGGGCTGCCGACGATGTCGGTGAAGCCCTTGTTCTCGAGGTAGACCATGAACACGTGATCGAGTTGGCCGACCGTCGACACCGGCGGCGCGGGTGGCGGCGGGGCCGGCAGGTCAGCGCCGACGGTGAACGACAGGTTGTCGGCGTAGGCGTTGTTGTAGTTGCCGGGGGCGGGGTTGCAGTCGGTGAAGGTCACCACGACCTGCGCGCTGCGGGTTCCCACCGGGATCGTCCCGGTGGTCTCACGTTCGAGCAGCCCGGTCTGAAGCCAGCGATCCAGCACGGTGACCGGCGTGAGCCGGCCGGTGCCCAGATACAGCTGGTTCTCATCGAGGAAGGTCACGGTGACCGAGGCCGCCGACGGGTCCAACGTGAAGCCGCCGAGCCATCCGCTCAGGGTGTAGGGCACTGCGCCGGTGTCGATGTCGGACGCCGCGGCGCTGAGGTCGACGGTCTGAGTGAGGGTGGACGTGGCCACGTTTCCCCCGCCGAAGAACTGCTCGCCGCTGTCGGGGGGTGCACACCGCGTGCTCGGGAATCCGAGAAAGGCCGGCAGGGTCGGGCCCGGCGATCCGAGAGGCCACGGCAGCCGGCGCAGGGTGCCGTATTCGATCACGGTCGGGGTGCCGGTCACCGTCCAGCCAGGCACCGTCACCGAACTGTATCCGGACAGTGACGGGTCGCCGACTTCGGCGCCGGGATTGACCAGCAGGTTGGGGCTCTGAACCAGGGCTGCTGTGGCGGCGACGGTGTCCTGGGGGCCGACGATGAGCGCACCGAGCTGTTGTGCGGTCGGACCGGGGAAGGTCTGCTCGAACTCGCGGCGCACCCACGCCAACATCGTGAATAACAGCGGGCTGTTCACCGGCGTCACCGGGCTGCCGGTACCGGCAACCGGGCTGATGCCCAGTGTCCTCAGCAGAGCCCGAATTGCCGTCGGCGGCACCGGATCGTCGACTACGGCCACCGCCTGCGACGCCCCGTTGCCGGTCGGCTCGACGGAAACGTAGGCCACCGCGGTTGGCCTCGGAACCTCGGGTGCGGCACTCAATGTGTCCGCCACGTCCCCGAGCGGTCGGGCATCGACAGGATCGACGCTGTCCACGTCGGCGATCGTCGACTCCGAGGCCGGCTCCGCCTCGATGGGATCCGGGCGCTCTTCGGAGCCCGTCGCCTCATACTCCTGCGAGTCTGGACCCAACAGGTCCGGTGTGGTCTCGAGTGCCACAACAACGGTCGGTGTGGTGTCCTCGCTGTCGGCCACCTCCGGATCGGAGGCCGCCGAGCCGGCATCGGAATCCGGGGTGGCAGGATCTGCAACGGCGACCGCGGTCGATTCCACGCCGTCCGCGGTGGCGCCCGCAATCTCGGCATCGGACTCGGCCTCGGGGTCGGACTCCTCGTCGTCGGCGGTGACGGCAGCCTCGTCTTTCGCGATCGCCGACGCGGTGTCCAGATCCACGTCGTCTTCGTCGTCGTCTTCGGTGGAAGCCTTCTGCGCCGAATCCGCGCCGGTAGGGCCCGACGCCGCCGAATCCCGCGTGTCCACCTCCGGCCCGGAGTCCGCGACGCCGCCGGCAGCCTCGGCGCTGATATTGCGATCGCTGTCATCGCCCGTCGACGCGACAGCGACCCCCTGGCCACTGGCCAGGGCCGCACCGACACCTACCGTGACAGCACCTGCGGCGAACCACGCGGAAAACCCAGAATGCCCGCCCGTGGCACGATGTCGGCCTGTCTGGCGGCGAGCCGTCGCCGAGTTCTTCAACCTGCGCACACTGGCCATCCGAGCCCCCAATACGCATCGCACAGAGTTTGATCTCGTGTATCGGCGCGGACCACATATAGCAGAGGTCGTGTCCCGCCGGAGGCGTTTGGGGCCTGGTGTAAGAAATTCACGTGCTGGTAAAGCTGTTGAGCACGCACAGCTTTCACACGGAAATCGCTTGGCTGTCTTCCAGGTCCCAGTTGAACCCGGCGCGCCGCGGATCCGCGTTTGCCTGCGGCCGGACGCCGTGGGCACAACCCCCATCCCTGGGATCAACCGGGAGATCCCGGAACCGACTCATCTGCCGGTTCGCCTGCCCGACGTATGAACCTCGCGGCGCCCCCGGGGCCTGTCGTGCGCGCGGAAGCGCCCGGGCGGGACGCTCACCCGTCGGTTACCGACATGACCGACACGCTTACGGCAAGGGTCGCGGTGTCCGCAGCAGTTCGCGCGCCATCCGATCGGCGGCGTCCTCGAGCCGTTGGCGGGCCTTGGCGTGCGTCGGTGTCAGTCGGTCCGGGAGCGGCCCTCAAACAACGCTGCCGCTGGCACCGCAGAGATTCCGTTGGGGCACGCGGAGTGAAAATGTGCTCTGACCTGGTGGTCCCGGCTGGGTTCGAACCAGCGACCTTCCGCGTGTGAGGCGGACGCTCTCCCACTGAGCTACGAGACCGGGCTTCCGACGAATCGAACGAGGCAGAAGACTAGCACGCGCGCAGGTCGACCCGGGAATCCGCTGGTCACCGATTTTTACGCTCACGGCACTCGCCAGGGGTTTCGCCGGTAGCCTCGCCGCCATGGCGCGATCCATTTGGTGCGGCGCGGCCCTCGCCGGCCCGGCGACAGCAGCGCTGCTCGCCGCCCCGACCGCCGGCGCCGACCTCGTCGGCTTCACCTCGCCGAGCGGCAACATCGGCTGAATCATCGCCGAGGACCTGCTGCGCTGCGACATCGCCGAACGGGACTGGACTCCCCCTCCCCGCCCCGCCGACTGTCCCGGCTTGACCGACTACGGGCAGGGCATCACGCTGGGACCGAACGGGCCTGCGAGCTTCGTCTGCGCCGGCGACACCACCCTGCAGAGCGGTCCGCCGCTGCCGTACGACCAGTTCCAAGCCGGCGGCGGGATGAGCTGCACCAGCGAGCCGTCGGGCATGCGGTGCTCCAATTCCGACGGGCACGGATTCACGCTGTCGCGGCAGGCGTACACGCTGTTCTGAGGCTCCTGGGGGCCTGCGGAGCAAGGGATTTGTGTACGCCTCACCGGGTGGACTATCGTTGCGCTTCGCAACGGACGACGATCTCGCCCGTTGTGTGCGGATGTAGCGCAGTTGGTAGCGCATCACCTTGCCAAGGTGAGGGTCGCGGGTTCGAATCCCGTCATCCGCTCGAAGGTGCAGTGGCATCAACCCCAGCGGTGGAGTGGCCGAGTGGTGAGGCAACGGCCTGCAAAGCCGTGCACACGGGTTCGATTCCCGTCTCCACCTCAAATGTTGTCCCGGCGCGATTAGCTCAGCGGGAGAGCGCTTCCCTGACACGGAAGAGGTCACTGGTTCAATCCCAGTATCGCGCACCAGCATATATGCAGTACAAAATGTATTTTTGAGAGTTGCCGCCGGCTACCAAGACAATTCCAAGACGATCGTCCCGAGCGCTCACCTAGGCAGACGCGCGGCGGGCCGGAAGTGTCCGGATCACGGTGCCGTCGGGTATGAATCTGGGATACAGGTTTTCTCCCTGAGGTCATCGGCACCCCAAGCGGCTACTGGTGATCACCCCGAACCCGGTCGCGGTCCCGTTGACGTCTGTGTCCGATTCGCTAGGTTCAGCCGGAGAAGAGGTCTAATCAGCATGAACGCCGATATCGCGAGATAGAAGATCACCGCGACGACGGGCAGGAACGCACCGACAACTGTTGAGAGCCCAAGCATCACGAAGAATGGCCACCGCTCCCGCAGATGCCTTCGCAGTTCCAGGTGCTCCCCCTCGCGCACGAGAGTCTGGACCCGGATCGCATAACCGGACAGCACCAGACTCATGGCGCTTGCCAACGTCAGATTCAGGCCGAACAGGACCGCAGCCGGACGCTGGCTCGCGTCGGCGACATGATTGGCCATCACGCTCGTGGTGAACGGCAGGAAACTCACGAAAAGCAGTTTTAGCAGGTTAAGCCCGACGAAGACGTCGTCAACAGCCGACAGCGAACGAGTCAGCTTCACGTGGGCTACCCACGAGCCACCGATGAACGAGAAGCTCACCAGGTAACCCAGAAAGGAGGGCCAATCATCGGCCAGTTTTTCCAGCAGCCGTTCGGATGATTCGGGAACGCCAAGCTCCAAGACGAGTAGCGTGACGGCGATCGCATACACGCCGTCCGAGAACGCCTCGACTCGGGTGGTGGGTAGCAGTCGGGGGTTTCGACTCATCACAAAACCATCCCACGTCGGCGGCGTGCATGAGCGCGTGCCATCGGGCAACTGCTCGTCGCGCCAACCATCGTGAAATGTCGTGAGGCGGTGATGGCAGCGAATTGTCGAAAGACACTTGAACGGGTACTAATGGCCATTCACCACGAGCGATAACGCCACCATCTAGCGCGGCCTGACCGACGCGGGAGGCCGCCGCGTTGATCGTCGGTCAGTGCTGTTGGGTCGTCAGGCAGTTGTCAGGGAGATCATTGCCACTGACCTTGAAATCGTCGCACGTGAGCACTGCGTCGTTGTTCGCACCGAAGAACACGCCCACGACGAGGAAGACGGCGATCGTCGCCAGCACGGCACCCTTGTGCCGTCGCGAGAGGTTTGCGAAGTCGGGGTAGATCACCGTGACGAGGACCCACCCCAGGTAGGGAATGGCGAGGGCGGTCACGATCAGGGTCACGATGGTCACGACGCGACGATCTACGTACTCGAGGTCGAATGTATTGCTGACCCAGGACGCCAGCAGCCACAACCACGGCACAAGCAGGACAAGCCGCCGCAGCCACGTGTGCGGTGGAAGATCGGCGATGACGGATCCGACGAACACCACCGTGGCGATCACCCACACCGTGAAAGCCTGATTGAAGAACACCTCTCCAAAGGCACCGAAGTTGAAGCCGACCGCAAACGCGACGGCCCCGGAGGCCGCGGCGACCAGCAGCGTCGCTCGGTCCTCGGGCGTGGCCGCGGCTCGTCCCTCGGCCCTATCTTTTGGCGTGTCCACCAGGGCGAGACTAGAACACAATGCCGACCGATCCGCCTAGGCAACCCCAGAAAATGTCCTAAGTCGGGTCAGAAGGTTGACCGCTTCGGTGGGGCCGTTGCTGATTCGGCCGGTGCTGAAGTTGGCCAGGTACTCATCGTGCCAGGTGGTGAGGGTGCGGGCCAGCCGCCGCAGGCGCCGCTCTGTTCCTGCTGGTTCGCAAGGCGACAAGGTTCTTGCTAGATTGAAAGAATTCAGCCAGACTGGTCGGGCTCTCAAGACGTTTCTGTCGATGGAGAGAGGATGAGCTGCGCCAGGTCTTCGAGAAGCACGCCTGATCTTGATAGATTGAGTTCGCACTTAGATTCTCATCGCCTCCTTTTCTTCAGCAAGCGACTTAAAGTGCCCCCTGATTTGACGCAGTCTCGACTACCATCAGTCAAGTCAGAGGCCATCAGGAGCTGCATGCCGGTCTTTACTTGCGGCGCTCGACTGAAGGCTGTGCGGATGCACTGGGCGAACACCCGGCTCGGCAATCTCAAGGGCGCGATCAAGGGCACTTTTCGCAGCTTCGACGCGCGTCGCACCGACCGCCTATTTCACCGCCTCGAGTGGCGATTTAACTGCCGTTTCACGCTCACCAAGAACCTCGAAAGTCTGGCGCGGGCGGGCAGCCGTCGAGATCGCACCCGCTCCTCCCCGAACCATTACAAACGTCCGACCGAGAGCGGAAATGTTGGAGCAATCAGGAGCGCAAATCTGCGGGAACAGCTACAGCTAAAGCTATCGATCACCTGCGACAATGTCGATCATCACGGCATAAGCGAACAAACGGAACTGACAAACGGAGGATAATCTCACATGGCAAATTCAACAGGCCAAACGACGAAGTCAACTGCTGCCACGACGGACGTAGCGCTTTTGACGGGTAATGAGGAGTACGACAAATTTCTCGAGATTGGAGCGGATCCCCACGGTGCCATGTGCACCGGCACCGGCCACTCCCGCGACGACGTCACGCATGATCCTAGCGCCCCACCGCACAAGATGACGCTGACGCGGGATGAGCAGGACGTCATGGACGGCAAGAAGGGCGAGGTGCTGGCCAAGGTGATGAAGACGGTTGTCGCCTACGGCGAAGCGTTCGGTGCGACCAAACTGGTGGACCTCGGGGGGCACCCGCACACGGTTCTCCTGGGCGGTACTCCCGCCGTTACGCCCGTTATCGACATTCTCAACGAGTGTGCCGACGCGGGCCTGAAGTCTTACGCTGAATACACCATCAATCCGCGGCCGTATGACTTCTACAATGTCGAGACCGATCCGGAGCAACAGTTCAAACTTCAAGCAATGTTTAGCACTCAGACTGATATTGAAAAGGTTCATACCCGCCTGGGTGCAAAGAACTACAACTATTGGAGCTGTGCCTGCTACTGGCCCGAGGTGGGGAACGCACCAGCAAAAGGCACCTATCTGGCCTGGTCTGAATCGTCTGCGGTCAACTACTCCAATTCTGTTCTGGGCTCACGCTCGAACCGCAATTCCGGCGGCATCGAGATGCTGTGCAACATACTGGGAAAGGCTCCCTATTTCGGTCTGATGACCGATGAGGGGCGCAAGGCGAAGTGGTTGATCGATGTGAGAACCGAGAGTGAACCGGTTTGGTCCGTGCTTGGCGGCGCCATCGGCATGAAGGTGATGGAGGACGTGCCTTACATTGCCGGTGTCGACAAGTACCTGGGCCAGGTGGACGGTGTCTCGATGGGCAAGCTTAAGGACATGGGCGCAGCGACCGCCACCAACGGGGCGGTAGGTCTTTATCACGTCGAAAACATAACACCCGACGCAATTGAACATGGCCGCGATCTGCTCGTCGAAGGCTACCAGACCTACGTCGTTGATGATGCCGAGATCGAACGGGTTCGTAAGAACTATCCCAATCTGTGGACCAAGAAGGACGCTAAACCCACGCGGGCCTTTGTCGGCTGTCCGCACAATTCGTTCCACCAGCTCTACGACTGGGGCATGACGGTCACCCATGCGCTTGCCAACAGACGCCAGGAAAGAGTGGCCATTCCGCTGCATCTTCTCTGCTCGCCGCTGGTGAAGAATCACTTCCTCGAGGAACACCCCGAGCTGGTCCGCGACATGATGCGCGCCGGAATCACATTCACCAATACTTGTCCACTCACGTTCCTGGGTATGCCGGGCATCACTAAGACGGAGTTCGCGGTCACGAATTCGAACAAGTCCCGCGAGTACACCAACGCGCGATTCTTCAAAGACGAGGATATCGTGGAGATTGTCCTCACGGGCGAGATTCCCGACGGTGCGGCCTGATTGTGATAAAGCAATTTCGCTTAGCTTAACCCGAAGCTATAACTAAAGTCGATTTAATCGAAACGTTACGAGGATCAATGAAATGGATAAGAAATCCTTCCACGGACGCCCGATTCTTCCCGGTAGTATTGAGGGATCGGCGATGGTTTCACACATCGGACTCAACACGCTTTCCA
Organism: Mycolicibacterium xanthum; assembly: GCF_019710635.1. Lineage (GTDB taxonomy): Bacteria > Actinomycetota > Actinomycetes > Mycobacteriales > Mycobacteriaceae > Mycobacterium > Mycobacterium xanthum. The sequence goes on along the minus strand of NZ_JAIFZS010000092.1, from coordinate 8,175 downwards.
CTTACAAAGCCAACGTTATCGGCGGTGTGACGGACAAAGCGATCTGTACCGATGGAGACAACAAGGATCTCTACAACAAGGACCTGAACGGGGCCATTCTCTGCCTGCCCCAGACCATCGGCTCAACGACGGGCGGCTTCGTCCTCATGGGCGTGGCCAAGATGGGGCTTGCGCCCAAGGCAATGCTGTTCTCCAAGCACGTCGACTCCTTGGCGATTGGCGGGCTTCTGATGGCAGATATCTGGATGAACGACCGCATTATCACCATTGACCTGTTAGGTGACGATTTCCTGGAGGCGGTCAATACCGGCGATCCGATCGAAGTGTTCGAGGACGGCAGAGTCGAAATCGGCTGAAGGACAATCCACGAGCATAACGAAGAAATGGGAGATGGGCGCGAATGCACGGTTCAAACTTGATTGCGCCCGATCTGACGTCATTGGCGATTTTTTTCGCAGGCAGGATGTCAGCTCAACTGGGAGGTTTCCGATGAAAATTGATCAAACGGTCGAAAACCATGATGACCTGTTGAAGGTCATCGACAACTTGCTTTCCGATGCCGGTCTCAACCGGGCAGACCTAAAGGGTGAGGTAACATTTGCCGGCCTCGATCCGGTCCGCCCGACCGTGCTCAAGGTCGGAGCCGGCGGGGCTGCGGTGGGTGCCGCCAATGCGATTGCCAGCGCGTTACTGTATCAGGAGAAAACGGGTCAAGGCCAGGACATTCATGTGGACCTGGGCAAGGCCTGGGCCATCCATAGCAAATGGCAGGATATCGCGGTAAATGATTGCACTGTAAATGGCCGATCCTACATAGCTCAAATGAGCAAATTCGGTGAACATGTCAATTGTCACTTTCTGCCGACGCTCGACAAACGCTGGATCATGGTTGACGCCAATTATCCGTCCCAGCTCCTGAAGCAGGACCTGATCTTCAATTCGGGCTTCACTCAAGAGCAGCTGGCTGCGTCGTCGATCAAGCGCACCGCCGACGAATGGGAGGCAATGGGCAATTCGGCCATGGTTCCGATCACCAAGGTTCGCACCCCAAAAGAGTTTCAGGAATCGGAGCAGTGGCCGGCGCACATCAGCACGCCAATCATTCACATCGAGAAGGTCGGTGACAGCGCACCGAAGCCGCTTCCTGGCGGCGATCGTCCCCTTTCCGGCATTCGCTCCCTGAGCATGGTGCATGTCGTCGCCGGTCCGCATTGCCAATCACTGCTTTCTGGTGCTGGCGCAGACTGCCTGAACCTCCATCCGGTGGATTGGTACGAGCAACTAACCTTTATCCTGAATTGCTTTACGGGTGTTCGCTTCGCGGCCATCGATCCTTTCAAGGAGCGCGATGACGTCTATAAGCTGATCAAGGAGGCAGATGTCTTTGTGGAGAACTTGCGTCCAGGATTGGCAGACCGCGAGGGATATTCGGCACAGCAACTGGCCGAATTTCGCCCCGGCATTATCCAAGGCAGCATCAAGCTGAACGTGCCCGGCCCCTATTCGCAGATGCCTGGATTCGATTTTAACGGCGCGGCACTCACTGGCTTGTTCACGGAAACGGGAACACCAGATCAACCGGCCCCTCCAAATGCCGTCAGCGTCATTTGCGACTTCTTCGCAGGCAGGATGTTGGCGACCGGCATACAGTCTGCCTTGCTGCGCCGCGCCAGAGAAGGTGGCAGCTATAAGGTGTCTGTCTCGCTCGCGCAGGTTTGCACCTGGCTGATGAGCCTCGGATTGGTTCCCAAATCTGACCTGCTCGACATCAAGAACATGGGTCCAGATCACCAATGGATGAAGCCGAACGTCCAAAGCGGAAAAACGGCTTATGGAGATACGACCGTGATCGCGGAACAGGTTGAAATGTCCCTGACGCCGTCAGTTTGGCCAGACCCGATCGTGTCAGTCCCGGGTTCGAGCTATCCAGAGTGGCTGCCACGCTAGACCGTATATTCTTCCTTGAATGAGGAAACTCACCCGCTCTTTTGCGTCGGAGGTTGCCCGGATGGCCGGGTAGGGCCGCGGTTGGATCCCCCATATTCGGTGCCCGCCTCGCAATGCGCATCTTCTTGCAGCGCGCTTTGACCTGACTTGGCTCACATTTCGGGTATTGACGTGGGCACAGCGTTCTGAACTCGTGTTTTGTCGTCGGTTTGGGCGGAATTTGAACACTAGGATCTGGTCGTAAGCTGCCCGGATGGCCTACGTGCGGACTGTGAAGACCTCGTCGGGGCCACCGCGGTCCAGGTCGTGTGGTCCTGGCGCAAGGGCTCGCGGTCGATCGAGCACCTCGGTTCGGCCCATGATGAGGTCGAGTTAGCGGCCCTGAAGGCCGCGGCGGCCGAGCGGTTGGCCGCCGGGCAGACCGAGCTGGACCTGGGGATCTCCGGGCACCTGGAACCGGGCACGTTGCCGATCTTGTCCTCGCAGATGACCACGTTGTGGGAAACATTGTGCGCGGCGTATCAGGTCCTAGGATTCCAAGCAGCCACCAACGACGACAACGTATTTCGTGATCTGGTGTTGGCGCGGATCATCGAACCGAGCAGCAAGATCGACGCTGAGCGGGTCCTCAGTGAGGTCGGCGCGGCACCAGCGTCGTATGCCACGGTCAAGCGCCGGCTGCGTGGCTATGCCCAATCGGGTTGGCGCCAAGCGCTGGCCGCGGCGTGCGCGGCCAGCGCCGGGCTGGGACCCGCGTCGCTGGTGTTGTTCGACGTCTCCACGCTGTACTTCGAAACCGACGCCGGAGACGGCTTCCGCGAACCGGGATTTTCGAAAGGACGCCGGCTGGAACCGCAGATCACCCTCGGGTTGCTCACCGATGCCGCCGGGTTCCCGCTGACCGTGCAAGCATTCGAGGGCAATAAGGCCGACGACCGCGACCATGCTGCCGGTGATCAACGCATTCAAGGCCGCACACCAACTTTCCGATGTCACCGTGGTCGCCGATGCGGGCATGATCTCCGAAGCCAACCAGGTCGCGCTGCAAGCCGCCGAGCTGTCGTTCGTGCTGGGTACCCGGATTCCATTTCTGCCCGATGTGGTGCGCGAATGGCGTGATGAACACCCCGGTGAGGCGATCCCCGACGGGCTGGTGCTCACCCAGCCCTGGCCGGCGACCTCAGCGGAGAAGGCCCGCGGCATCCCCGATCGGGTGGTGCACCACCAATTCCGTCACGACCGGGCGCGACGCACCCTGCGGGGCATCGACGAACAAGTCGCGAAGGCCCAACGCGCCGTCGACGGGCACGCGCCGGTCAAGCGCAACCGCTACATCCAGCTGACCGGGGCGACCAAGAGCGTCAATCGCACGCTGGAGGCCAAGACCCGCGGCCTGGCGGGCTGGAAGGGATACACGACCAACCTGGTTGGCCAGCCGGCCACCTTCGTCATCGATGCGTATCACCAGTTGTGGCATATTGAGAAGGCCTTCCGGATGTCAAAGCACGACCTACAGGCCCGGCCGATCTATCATCACCTGCGCGAATCCATCGAAGCCCGCCTAAGCATCGTCGCCGCTGCGATGGCCGTCAGCCACTACTCGAGCACCAAACCGGCTGGAGCATCAAGAAATTCGTCCGCACCGCACGCCGCTACCGCACCATCAGAATCAAAGCCGGCCGACAAATCCTGACCGCCGCCGACCCGCTACCCGACGACGTCCGCGAAGCCATCACCAAGATCAGCGCACAACTTGAACACTAGGATGAGCCAACTCGGGGCACACTTGGCTCCGAGGACCCGGCCGTGCTCGGTTTCTCTTCGTGGTTCTCGTTCGGCCCTAGTAGATGGCTTCTTCCTCGGACCCACCCACCTACCGAGCGGGTAGCCATCGACCTCGTAGGAACTACGAACGAGCTCAACGGAAAGAACTAATCTGTGATCGATTGCCTAGTCGGGAGCCTGCCGGAGGCGGCGGCTAAACCGGCCCAGGCCAAAGCGCCACAGTGATGAATTACAGCGCTTCCACAAACAACGAGGGGCGACGTGAAACACAAGCCGACGACGATTCGCGACCGACTTGGAGCCCTGTGGGGGCTGCTCAGGATCAGCGACGACGACTATCACGCCTACATGCGTTCCTATGATGAACTGTTCGTCGACTCACCAGAGAACACCAGGGCGGACTACGACCGAGGTCTGCCGCTCAACGGGTACCCCCAAGGCAGCAGCAACGAGCTGACCGAGCTGTACAAGGTCATCCACCTGCTGTGCACGCTGGGTTCGGTGGAGAAGATGTACATGCCGCCGACGATCGACTCGGAACAGTCGGTGCTGCAGAACCAGATCCTTTTCGAGCGGATCGTCGCCGAGGATCTCAACCTGACAGCCGGGCAGAAGGTGCTGGACCTGGGGTGTGGTTGTGGCGCCATTGCCGAGCACATGGCTGAGCTGACGGGGGCGACGCCATACGGCATCAACCTCGACCGCTCACAGATCGAAAAGGCTTGGAGGAACCCGAACCTGCCACAGGCCAACTTCGCCGTCGGCGACTTCAACAAGGCGCTCGAATTCGATGACGAATCGTTCGACGCCGTCTACGCGATCCAGCCGATGACGTACGTGAGTGACCACGGGTTCACCTTCAAGGAGGTCTTCCGTGTCCTCAAGCCGGGTGGGCGGTTCGTCATCGACGACGTCGCTGCGCTCGACGCGTACGACCGCGACAACGAGCGCCAGCGGACCCTGATTCAGCACACCCGGGAGCTGACAGTGTTCGGCGGATTCTGGTACTACCGGTACTGGGAGGATATCTACCGCGCCGCCGGCTTCGAGCTCGTGTCCTCGGTGGGCCGGCCTGCTGTGGAACTGATCAAGAAGGAAGTCGCCCTGTTCGACAAGTACGAGGCGGCGTTCAAGTTTCTTGCGAAGCTGCACGTCATCCCTAAGAAGACCGACAACTTGATGCAACGCATGCACGCGAACAGCCAGTCCTACATTCAGGCCGAGGAAGAGAAACTGCTCACGCTCAACTGGCACTGCGTGGGACAGAAGCCGAAGTAGGTGTTTCGGGCTCTGGCACCATCGCCACCGCCCCGCCCGTCGCCGCCCACCGGCACACTTGGCTCCGAGGACCCGGCCGTACTCGGTTTGTTTTCTGGGTTCTCGTTCGGCCCTAGTAGATGGCTTCTTCCTCGGACCAGGTGATGCCGTCAACATCCCGGTGGTCACCCCGGTGGCCGGCGCGCAACGCGCACTCCAAAATAGGGGTGTCATGGAACTTCGTCATGGCCAAGCACAGGCCGTCGTCGCTGCGCCGCCGGGCACCGCCACCTGACCAGCGGTCAATCTGCCGCCTGGTGGGCTCGTTGCCGCGGGGCATATCACGCAGAATGTCCCTGCCTGATCTCATCAGGTCTCTCCTTATCTTGCTGGCGTCGACGTTAGCCCAGGAGACCAGATGCGAGCAGCCGCGTGCGATCGGATCCGCCCAGTCATTGGGGCCGCGGTCAGGTCGGCGTGATCACATCGTCGGCCGACACCACGGACTCCCGCACCATCCAATCGGCGAACACCGGCCAGCGGCGAACACCGGCCAGTCCCGCACCTCGGGAATGTCGTGACCACCCAGCATGCACCGCGGCACCACGACGGGTTCACCAGCAGTCCGCGCAGAAACGTTGAGGATCGGTTTATCCCTCGGAGCACGCTCAAGCTCACCGGCACCGAAGCCCTCGAGGAACCAGCGCGGGTCTGGCCGGCTGATCCGGTCAAGTTCGTGATCTCGCAGCCTCCCGTATAGGCCGGCGACGTACACGGTGATGGTGAACTGGCGCCGCTGGCCGACTGGGGAGCGAAGAACGTGGGTGCGGTCGGGCGGATCGCCCGACTCGCGTCGGTCGTCGAGCGAGTCAGACAGGTGCCGCACCGGAGGGGGTGACGATGTCATCCGCGGTGACTTTGTACCACCGGATAGCCCTGTCGGTAAACATCGGCACATCCGCCGGTGTCGGCATGGTGTGCCCGCCCAGCCGCCACCGGGGCACGATCACCGGCTGGCCGGCCTGTAGCCGCGGCAACAACGCCGACCGCTCCCGCGCCTGCTGCTCGAGCGGCGGCCGATCCGACTCGTCCATCAACACGTACCGCGGATCCGGCCGGCCATCCACGGCCCGCTCTTGGGCCAGCAGCGTGGCATACACCCCGGGCAGCTGGTATCCACCAGCGTCGGAGTCGGCGTCAATCCTGTGGGCATCGCGGTCCCAACGTGCTCGAGCTGCACGCCTGGCTTTGACCGTCCGCAGACTCGGCGCCGGCTCGATATCTGTCTTGATCCCCCGAATCAAGCGCGCCGCAGCCTGCTCAAGCAGCCGCACCTCCGCGCTGATCTTCAGCTTGGTCTTGGTGTCCTCGGCGGCCTCATAAAGCTCCAGAAACTCTGTTTTTCGGTCCAAAATCGACGAAATCTGGGCCAAAATCGCCTTCTCCTGGGCACTCCATACCCGTGTTTGACCCCGCCGCGCCGACGCGGCAGCGAGCTCTTTATCCAGTTCACGCAGCACTTTTCGTGCTGCAGACGAGTGCGCCATACCCAAATTCTACGTTTATGCGTGCAAGCAGCGGAAACACCAGAGCGTGCCGCGCCCGCTCCGACACCCCTAGCCCTTCCCCTCCCCCCTGGCTCTGAGTGCCCCGCTGCCGACTGCCCCATGGGCAATCGCACGGGTCCGGTGTCCCGAGCCGTCAGCGTTGATCTGGGGGCCTCTCAGCGGCATCTGCGTCGGACTGGCGGATGCGGTACTGCCCGCCGGGCAGGCGGATGGCGGGCAGCTTGCCGTCGGCGATCCACCGCTGCACCGAGCGCACCGAGACATGCCAGCGCCGCGCCACCTCGGTGACAGTCAGCAGCGGGTCGGTGTCGGGCACCGGCCAAAGCTAGGGTCTGCTGCGCCGAGGCTGATCTGCCATCAACGGCACCGGCCATTCGGCTGCCGAGCTACTGCTGGCGATCCGGCAGGAGAAGCTAGCTCTGACAGAGGAATTGCGTGCACTGCGCTCAATCCTGCCGCATATCAATGACATTCAGGCGCGGCTGATTGAGCTTGAAGAGTCCGAGACTCTGCTCGCGTCATGGCAGCAGGCAGGTGATTGCCGCTGACTGAGATGGCACAGTTCGTCGCGCTGCCGTTCCTCGGCATGCTGGCGGTCGGCGTGTTGGTCGGCGCGGGCTACCGGCTGTGGTTCGGCTACCAGGGCAGGCACCGGCAGCGCCGCCGTGACAAGGCCCGGCACCCGTCGAGCCAGTCGAAGGTGCTGGGCCTGGTGCTGGTGCTGGTGAGTCTCGTTGTGCCCGAGGATGACCCGGCGTTCGACTGCCGCCGCGACGGCGCGGTCAGCAATTATTGCTGCCGCCAAATTAACGACTCAGGACGCTAGCTCGCCGTCAGCACCAGCGCCGCCTCGTTGTAGGGATGCAGCCGGTACAGCAACCGCGCAGACGTCACCAGCGGTTCGGCCTCGGCCTTGCTGACCAACCGGGGATCGCCGACCGCGACCGTTTTGCCGTGTTTGTGTACAGTCGCACGCCCACCGGCCATGACGTTCTTGACCCAGCTCGATTCGAGACCGTAGCCGATCAGGATGGCGTAGCCGTCGGCGGTGTCGAAGATGTTCAGCGGCGTCCGATACCGCTTGCCCGACTTGCGTCCGACGTGTTCGAGAGTCCCGATGGTGGGCGCCCATCCGCCGAGTGCCATCGCGAGTGGATTGGTGACCCGGCGGTTGAATGCCGCCACTGCGCGAGGAACCCGCATGATTTCCCTCCCGACGGCGCAATTGTTTGCGCAAACCGTAATCGCCTGACTACGGTACCGGCAGCGGGGGGTCGCACGAAAGGGCTCTCCACCATGGCAAAGGCGCGCCGTGCAACCAGCCAGCCGACACCAACTACGCGCGCTCACCGTGGCCGACGTTGCGCGGCGCTGGAACGTGGCCGCTGGCGTCTACCGCAGGCCGGGTCGGAGGACTCGCCGTCGCACTCGGTATCGGTCTGGCCCTCGGGCTAGGGCGTGTCTCCCGATTGTGGGGTGCCGACGCGGGTATGGATGACGGCGCAGGCCAGCAGAACGCCGCCGAGGTAGGTCAGGGCGTACTTGTCGTAGCGGGTGGCGATGCCGCGCCACTGCTTGAGTCGGTTGAAGCCTCGTTCGACGGTGTTGCGCAATGCGT
>NZ_JAIFZS010000091.1 GCF_019710635.1 Mycolicibacterium xanthum | reverse complement strand
CACGACGGTGTCACAACTCATGCACCACACCGACGCACATGCGAACACCGTCAGGCCAGACACCTTGGACGAGTCGGAGATCCGAACCCCCCCGGATACCCCTGGACACACACTTTGGGGACTCAAGATGCGTCTGGTGTCGGTTTCGAGTCCGGCTGGGGGCACGAAATCGGCATGACACGCGACTGGCAACGACGCGCGCCGTCAAGCGGTTCGTCGCGGTGCCGCGCGGGGTGCGATGGTGGGTGACGGGTCGAAGTGGTCAGCTCAACGAGATGGGACTGCGTGCGCCGGCGCGGTCCATCGGGCTGATGGTGGCCGGTCGGGCGTACCGTCGGATCATGGGTGAGGCGGTCCTGTGGCTGTTGGTCGGGGCCGCGGCTGCTGCGCTGCTGATCGACCAAGCCTCCAAGGGCATCGTCCGCCGAAGACTCGGCATCGACGACGCGCTTGGCCGGGTGCCGGTTCTGCAGGTGCATCGCCTGGAAAATCGTAGTCACGGCTGGCTGCGGATGCCGACGCCGTATGCGGTCCTGGTGTTCTCGGCGGTCGCCGCCGCGAGCCTGGCGGCCGTCCTCCTCGCTCAGGTGAGTGGGCTGACGGCGGGCGGACTCGGTCTGACGCTGGGCGGGGCGGGAGGCAACCTCGTCGACCGGCTGGTCCGCGGAAGCGTCACCGACTTCATCGCCGTGGGTCGCTGGCCGGTCTTCAATCTCGCCGACGTGGCTTTGACGGTAGGCGTCTGCGTGGTGCCACTGGGGCTTCTGTGAACAAGCGGTCCGAACAGTTCTTCCGTCGGCTGTGTCAACCGGACATCGCGGTCGGCGGCCTGCGGTTGCCGAGTTACACCGTCCTTCTTTACATCGGTTGTGTCGCTGGAGTTTTCGCCGGCGTTCTGGCGGGTGCGGCATGGGGGGGTTCGGCCGATCGCATCGCGGCGTCGGCTCTCGTGCTCATCGCGGTGGCGCTGGCCGGTTCCCGGTTGCTCTACATCGTGACGCATGTCGCCCAGTTCCGCCGTGAACCGGCGCGACTGTGGCGGCGCCTCGACGGAGGCGGCGCGTTGTATGGCGGGCTGATTCTGGCGGTGGCCGCCTCGCCCGCGGTGCTCGCCATCACCGGCGTCGGCTTTCTCGAGTTCTGGGACGCGGCATCGGTGATCATGCTGGTGGGCATCGCCATCACGAAGGTCGGTTGCCTGATGCGCGGCTGCTGCGCCGGACGACCGACCGAGAGCGGGGTGGCGATCCTGCTGCCCGACCACCGCGGCGTCTGGCTCAGCCGCGTCCCCAGTCAGTTACTCGAATCCGGTTCTGCGATAGCAATTCTGGTCATCAGCGTCGCAATGCACAGTATCTGGCCGGTGCGCGGCGCCGTATTCGCCGCCGCACTGATCTGCTATGGCGCGGCACGCATCCCGCTGGAACTCACGCGGCTACCGGACGGCTCGCGGTGGAGCAGGACGGTGAATCTGGCGATCTCGCTGAGCCTCGTCGTCTGCGGTGCCGTGCTGGCGATATCGCTCGGTCATGGTTGAGGCGGACTCAGCGCGGCATCCCAGTGGACGCGCAGCGTTTGACCGTCCAGGCACACGTTGTACAGGGCGACTTCGTCGATCCGACCGGCGAAGAACGCTGCGGCCTCGTAGAGTCCGGCCGTGGTCAGGAAGCCCGCTCCGATCCGTGTCGGCGACCCCTGGTTGTAACCGAACGTGACGGGATCGCCCGCTGGAGTGGCCTTGGGATCAGGCTGCATCGTGGCGGGGATCCCGCCGGACGGGTCGACGTACAGGGACGCGGTGCGCGAGGTGAACTGGTAGGTCGCGGCGACGAATCGCCAGCCGTCGAACTGGCTGCCGTCGCCCAGGCTGGCGGTCAACGCGGTGGGGGTGGTGCCGCCGCTACCGAGGCGGAACCGTATCTGCGGCGGCGTACCGGGAAGAATCTCCAGCGCTATGCCGCGAACCAGATTCCCCGCGGCGTCCAGCTCGTAGGAGCCGTACACCACCTGGGGCGCGGCCGGTGACCCGGTCGGCCTGATCCACAGTTCGACCGTGAAGTCCGACGGGGGATTGCGGAGGTTGTCCCAGATCACGTCGACATATCCCTGGGTGCCCAGGAATTCGGCGGAGGTGTCGGCGCTTTGAGTTCCCAGCGCGAGCACCCCGGGCACACCTTTGTTCACGCCGGCACCCGTATACGTGCCGTGCTTGGGTGTCTTCTTCGCCGAATCGGTGGCTTGCGGGTTGGGGCCGGCAGGTTCGCCCAGTCGCCAGTAGCTCACCAGCCCGGCCTGGTTTCCGACCCGGTTCTCGTACTTTTCGTCCTCGGTTGCCTGCTGTTGCTGCTCCTTGGCCTTCTCGGCCTCGTCCTTGAGCTTGTCCCGCTCCGCCCTGGCGTCATCCCGCTCCTTCGTGAGCACCGCGGTGGGGTCGTCCCCCAAGCATCCGGTGAACCCGAGGAGAAGGACCAGCGGCAGCAACACGACCGGAACCAGAAGCAATACGGTGTGACCCATCACTCGGCCGCCTCTCGTCCCGATTCCGCTGTGTCCAGCCCGCGCTCGACGATCTCGCTCGTGCTCTCGGCTGCGCTCTCGGCGCTCCAGACCTCGCCGTCAGGTCCGATGGTCAGCACCGTCGGCCAGATCGCGACGCCGATCCGGTTGCTGACGGCGCCCATGGGGTCGCCGAAGAAGGGGAACGGCAGCCCCAGGTACTCGCGCATGCTTTCCGCTTGCCGGTCGTCGGCGCCGTCGACCACGACGACGACTTCCGCGGCCGTCGATCGCTCCTCGGCGTGCGCGTAGATGTCGGTGAGCTGATTGAGCACGGCCTCCGAAGCGTCGGATTTGTGCTGCACCAGAGCAACTTTCACGCCGGCCCGACCGATTCTGAGGATGTCGACGGGCGGACAGTGGTTTTCCCACGGTTCTCGCGCAGGCCTGAACAGCAGACCCGGCCTCACCCGTGCGAAGGCGGCCGGCATGAGCAGCGGCGCCGGTCGCGGGGTCGGCGCGGGCATCACACAGGCGTCGATCGCCCGGTTCAGGCCTTCGGCGTCGATGCGGCCATCCCGCATCCATGTCACACCCCCGTCGGGGCTGAGCAATCTCCATGCCTGCTCGTCGGGTGGCAGACCCAGCGAGGAGGCCCATGTGCCGCGGACGTCCTCGTTGACCGCGGCGGCGAGCCCCAGGCCTTCGGTGAGACGGGTGAGGCGATCCACCGCGACCCGTACCTCGTCGCGCTTGCTGTTCTCCGGGAACAGGACCAGCACGGTGAGACCGGCATCGGGCCGCCGAAAGCCGGTCAGTGCCGAGGCGAGCACATCGAGGCTGTCGGGGTCGAAGCGCTCGCCGACGGAGTGGATCAGCGTGTTCGGTACCGGTCCCACGCCTGCCCGCGGGTTGACCACCGACAGTTGTGAGAACGGGTTTTCGGACGACATTGCGGCGACATGCTTCAGCATCGGTCGCACGCCGAACGGCACCGCGACGTTGAATCCGTAGAACCTGCATTTTTTCAGCTGGATGTGGGTGCGGCCGCCGGTCACAGCATCGATCCGGCTGCCGTGGATCGTCACGCACATCTGCCCCATCCCGTCGAGGCCCGGCAGCGTTTGTTGACCCATGATCAGCCCCATCGGACCCTTGTTGGCGCGGGGCCGGCGGAACAGGAAGCGGTCGGCCCGGTGCGCGGTGCCCGCGGGTGTGGTTTGACCGAACCATGTCCACGTCCAGTCGAAAGACTCGATACGACCTCCGGGAATCCAACTGAGCAGTGCGGTGAAGCCGTCGCCCGATGGGGTGGTGTCGAACTTGACCACCGGGCGCGCCCTGCGCTGCAGCGAGATCGTCCCGTACAGGATGATTCCGGCATTCCGGAATTCGGCGTCGTCGATGGTCGCGTCGGCGTGATCGTCCAGAGTCCGCAGCTGATCGATCATCTCCCCCTTGCGGGACGTCATCGCGGCGAGCTTCGGCACTGCCTGCGAGCAGGCGTTGTCCACCGCGTTGGAGAGGACGTTCTGCACGCTCTTCTGCACGTACTTGCTCGTCGTCACCTTCCAGGAGCCGGGGGACAGCGTCAGCGATTCCGTGCCGGCGTCGAAGCTGAGAACGAGACGCTGTTCGAAGCTGAACGTGACATTCGGCAGGACCGATCTGGTTCGGGCACCGCCACTTCCGGTGAACACGATCTCGGCGAAGGCGCCGTGGGCTTCCCAGGTGGCCGTGAAGTCGTCGTTCACGTAGACGCGGTAGACGGTGTCGAACCCGAACGGGCCGCTGACCGAGACCGGTATCGACGGCATGGCGGCGACGTTCGCCTTCATGTCGTCGAGTGCCTGGCGTGCGAACGACATGAGGTACTCGGCGTCGACCCTGATGGCGAAGTCCGAATTCCGGCGTTCGGTGCTCACCACGGTGCCGATGTCACCTACCGGGCCGCCCGACAGGGCGAGCGGCATGATCACGCAGTGCGCCAGGCTCATCATCTGGCCGCGGCGGAACCGCGGCGAGACCGGATGCGGAGCCGCTTCGAAGCGGCCGGCCAGCTGGTAGGCGAGTTGGCGGGTGACGGCGGGGATCGGATCGGTCGCAGGCGGCCCCGGCACGATGGCGACGAGATCGCTCAGGGACACGTCGTCGGCGGTTGTGCCACGGAACGAGACGGTTTCGTGGTCGACGCGGATCCACAGGTGGCTGTTGGCCCGGGTGCGCCACCCATGACAATTCGGATCGATGTCGTCGATGCGGTAGCGCGCCCTCACCTGTCCGTTGATGAACGCCGGGAACGGCTCGGTGCCCGGATCGGCACGGAAATACGCGCGCACGTCGACGGTGAGCCAGAACCGATCCTTCGAGTGGGCAATCAATTCGATCGACGGGGACCCGATCTGTGCGTAGACGGTGCCCCGGACCCCGTCGAGCGCATACGTGTCGCCGAGGCGGTCGACGAAGGAATGCGGGAAGCTGGGCAACGTCGGGTTGGCGGAATCGTTCTGATGCAGGCTGGCCAGAAGTCGATTGATTGTCTCGATACCGATTTCGAGGACTGCCTCGCAATCGCCGGTCAGGGAATTCACCATCGTCGTCTCCCGTCTGCCCAGCTCAAGTATGGATTGACGGTGTCGACGGAATCGCAAAACGGACGAACTGTTCGGCTGCCCACAGGAGCAGCCGTCGGCGCGGGGAGTCTACGGCGCGGCAACGCCGATACCGGGCGCCGATCTCACCCGGCGCCCCAAGCAACCGCCGGAGCACCGACCCGTCCCAACGTGGCGGGCAGGGCCGAGGACGCCGAGCTGTCCGGAGGGGCAACGGCTTCGGTCGAGAACTCGCTGGGGCGGTAAGGGCCGCACGAGCCCGGGTCAGCAGCACGAGAACTCTCGTCGCGTCTCCCTCCGTGCGGTACGCTGGCGCTCAAAGAACAGTGTTATCCGCGGTCCCTCACGGGTTCTGCTCGAATTCATTCGGCGCAACGGGAGTCGCGGAGTCTCCGGGGAAGCCGAGCTAGTCACCGGACATCGGAAACGATTAGCCGAGCCGGCCACTCGGTGTTGATGAGCGGTCGCGCTCGTGGTCTGGGTGAGCGTGGTTCCGGTGCCCGCGGATGCGCCGCCGCCCATCCTGCTGACGAATCAGCCGAGCGACTGCGTCACGCCGATGTGCGCGTCGAAAGGAGATGGAATCATGGTCGCGATCAATGCCGTCGACGAGGAAAGACTGGAGCAGGTACTCGGTCAACTGGTGACCGATATGGGTGCGGCGATGAACGGAAGCCTCGTTCTGATCGGCGTCGAGCTGGGGCTGTGGAAAGCCCTCGACGAGCTGGGGCCACTGACCGCTGCGGCGCTTGCCGAACACACCGGGGTGCGCGAACGCTACGTGCGCGAATGGTTGTCGGCGCAGGCTGCGAGCGGTTACCTGACCTACCAATCGCAGGACGAGACGTTCACGTTGTCGCCCGAGCATGCGATGGCGTTCGCCCGGGAGGACAGTCCGGTCTACCTGGCGCCCGGCTTTCATCTCATCAGCGCAGCCTTCAAGGACCGCGACGCGATCACCGAACGATTTCGCAGCGGGCAGGGCTTCGGCTGGCACGAACACGATCCCGAGTTGTTCACCGGTACCGAGCAGTTCTTCCGTCCCGGGTATCGGGCCAACCTCGTCGCCAACTGGCTGCCGGCGCTCGAGGGCGTCGTGGAGAAACTCGAAGCGGGAGCGACGGTGGCCGACGTCGGCTGCGGGCATGGGGTGTCCACCGCGCTGATGGGCGAGGCGTTTCCGAAATCGACCGTGCGGGGGTTCGACTATCACGACAAGTCGATCGACCGCGCCAGGTCGGTGGCCGCCGAAAAGGCCTTGGGTAATGCCGAATTCGCGGTCGCCTCGGCGACGGACTTTCCCGGCACGGGATATGATCTGATCTGCTTCTTCGACTGCCTGCACGACATGGGCGATCCCGTCGGCGCACTGGCTCATGCCGGTCAGGCGTTGGCCGCCGACGGCACGGTGATGCTGGTCGAGCCCTACGCCAACGACGCGCTGGCCGACAACCTCAACCCCGTGGGCAGGATGTACTACGCGGCCTCGACACTGCTGTGCACCCCGTCCTCGCTGGCCCAGCCGGTGGGGCTGGGGCTCGGCGCACAGGCCGGCGAGCGGCGCCTGGCCGCCATCGCCGAGCAGGCCGGGTTCAGCCGGTTTCGCAGGGCCGCCGAGACGCCGTTCAACCTCATCCTGGAGGCGCGGCCCTGACACGGGGTAGGCGCTGGGCTACGAATTCTTGCAGGATCTGAGAGACCACCCGCAGGCCGGCGCCTCGGGTGATCGGGCCGCGACCGCCCGGCGTGCCGCGGCAATGGGCCTGGCGTGTAACAGGTTTCCCTCCTGCCCCAGGCGTTCCACGAATGCATCCAGCGACAGGAGGCGTTAAGCGCCGCTTTGCTCTCTCTTCATCGGCAACAACCGAAAAGCCGCCCATTAGCCCCTTAGCTGTGAGTAAGCTGAGAGGCGAGCGCGCGCCAGCAGAACACCAACCCTGGAATCAGTGGTCGGCCGATAAGGAGCTGGCGATGGAGTTCGCCACAAAGAATTCTGCAATAACCGCGACCCTCGCAGCAGGAGTCTTGGCTGCGGCCGGCACTGCCGTCCCGGGCGAGAACCAGCCACCGGCGGTGATTTCGCCACCGCAGATCGCGACCACAGGGGCACCGCTGGTTGTCGGCACGGTGGCATCCTCGTCACCGAACTCGCCGGCCGGCCTCGCCGCTCCGGTGATCGGATCGTCGCCACCCCAGCTGTTGGCCGGGGGCGGACTCGGCCCACCCGGCGGTGAGGTCGGCGGGGGCGAATCGGCGGGCCCGACGTCGGTACCGTTCGCGCTGGCGGATCCGATGCCACCGCAGGGTGGCGGCGGTTCCGGTGCCCTACCGGATTCGAACGTGTTCGTGCCCAAAGCGTTGCAGGAAGTGGGACAGTACGGCGGCGCACCCGCGTCCCTCATCGGTGCGCCGGCGTCGGCGGCCCTCGCGCCTGGCGACTTGCTGAGTCTGCTGCTGGCCCCGCGGTGCGGGCTGATCTGTAACGGCGCCGCTGGTGCGCCGGGCGAGCCCGGTCAGGGCGGCGGGTGGATCGCCGGTGTCGGCGGCCCCGGCGGAGACGGCGTCGCGCTGGGGGAGGCCGGTGGAGCCGGCGGCCCCGGCGGGTTGCTCATCGGCTGGGGCGGGCCCGGTGGTGCCGGCGGGCCCTCCGGCCAAGGTGGCCCGGGCGGGATCGGCGGGTTGCTCATCGGCTGGGGCGGACCCGGCGGAGCCGGCGGCCTGGGCTCGCCGACCACGCCGGGTGGTGACGGCGGTGACGGTGGTGATGCCGCATTCCTTTTCGGCACCGGCGGTGAGGGCGGTGAGGGCGGCTACGGCAACTGGGGCGGCGACGGCGGTGACGGCGGTGACGGCAGCCTGTTCGGCTTCTTCACTTTCTTCGGCCTCTTCGGTGACAACAACGGCGGCGGTGACGGCGGTGACGGCGGCTACACGCTCTCCGCCGGCAATGCTCTCGGCGGCGCCGGTGGTGACGGCGGTGACGGTGGGTGGATCGGCAACGGGGGCGGCGGCGGCACCGGCGGTGGTGCCGAGAACACCATGGCCGGGCCCTTCGGCACTGTCGTAGCCGGTCCTGGCGGTGACGGCGGCGACGGCGGGGCCATCCTCGGCAACGGTGGCCGCGGCGGTGGCAGCAGCTATGCCGAGGCGCACAACGGCATCGCCGTGGGTGGCCTCGGCGGCGACGGCGGCGACGGCGGGTTCATCGGCGATGGCGGGGATGGGGGAAACGGCAACGTCGCCGGCAGCGTCGACGGGTCTGCCAGCGGTTCGGGCGGCGACGGCGGTGACGCGGGCTGGTTCGGCCGCGGCGGCGACGGCGGGCGGAGCAACGACCTCGGGTCGGGCAACATCCCCGGCACCAAGGTCGGCGGTGACGGTGGCGACGGCGGTGACGGAGGGCTGATCAGGGGCGACGGCGGCGACGGCGGCGACGGCGGCGACGGCGGCCTGTGTTCGTGCGACATCTTCGGCGGGGACGGCGGTGACGGCGGCGACGCGGGGTTGTGGGGCGACGGCGGCCTCGGCGGTGACGGCGGAGGCGCCGCGACCAGCGGCACCAACGATCGCGACGCGGAGGCCGGCGACGGCGGCGCCGGCGGGAACGGCGGGGCGATCATCGGGGACGGCGGCAGTGGCGGTAACGGCGGAGCCGCCGATGTGGAAATGGCCGACGGCGCTGCGTTCGGTGGTGACGGCGGCGATGCGGGCGACGCGGGAAGCTTCGCCAACGGCAGCGGCGGCGATGGCGGGGGCGGCGGGGACGCCAACTCCGACAACGGAGACGCCACCGGTGGCTCGGGCGGCGACGGCGGCGACAGCGGTATCGGGTTCGGCGGCATATCGGACGGCGGCGACGGTGGTGACGGCGGGGATGGAATCGCCCTCGGCGGTACCGGCGACGGCGGCGACGGCGGCAACGGCGGCAACGCCGGACCCGGCGGCACCGGGGGTTCGGGCGGCGACGGCGGCGACGGAAGCAGCAGCGACGGCAACGACGGCAGCGACGGCGCCAACGGGTAGGGCGTCATGGTCGACCGGGAACACCGGTTCCGGCTCGTCCACGCGGGTCACCTGCAAGATCAGAACACGCAGGGTCGGGTCGTCGCCGACGCCGGCGCGACTTGTCAGGCGGCGATCATGACATGGTCAAGGCGCTTGTGCTGCAGCAGATTACGACTGGCTCGTGCGTTCGGCGCAGCGATGCCCGCTTCTTCTGCCTCGGCCGTCACCATCGCTGGGTGCGATGGTAGACAAGGTGCGACCCCCTGTCGCGCAATGACTTTTCCCGCTGAACACAACAAGGTCCGGGCGGCGGACCTGGCTTCGCCCAGGCAGTGGGCGCAGTTGCCCCTGTGGCGACGCTCAACCGGTGGACGCGGTGCCGCCCTGCTGCAGTAGTTTGCCCATTTCGGGAACGACGGTCTGCAGGGCCTTGAGCGGTCGCAGCATCACCTTGACCGAGGTGATCCTGCCGTCATCGTTCCAGTGGATCATGTCGATGCCGTTGACCTGGATGCCACCGATGTCGGCGGCAAACTCGAGCACCGCCGAGTGGTCGGCGTACCACTTCTCGACGTAGTGGAAGCCTGTGTCGGCGAACAGCTTCGCCGCGGCGGCCAGGTAGGCGGCGGTCTTGGCCCGGCCCTCCTGCGGTGTGAGAACCGCCGGTGAGTAGAAGACAGCGTCTTCGGCCAGCAGCCCGTGCAGTTCGTCGGTATGGCCGGTGTCGATGATCTCGATCCAGCGTTGAATCACCGGTGGTGTCACACCGCAACAGTAGCGGCCGGGCTCAGCGTCGGGTGGGCAATCGGCCACGCATTCATCACCGAACACGGCTTCGCCGAGTGACCAAAGTCCCCAGTGTGCGCAAATCGGTCCCGCGGTGGTCACGGGCGACGTAGCGTCCGGTTCGGGTCCTCCAGACATCAAGGGCGCGACATGACACCGACACATCCCGGCACCGCTCGATCCGTGGTCGACGCATGAACGAGCCGGTCCCGCCCGATGGGGACAGAACACGCGAAATCGACTCGATGGTCGACGCTGCAGCCGACGCGGCTCGGGAGTTCCGCAAGCTCGGCCAGGACGAGGTCGACGCGATCGTCGAGGCGATGGTGCGTGCGGGACTTCGCGCCGCCGCCGAGTTGGCCGCGGTGGCCATCGAAGAGACCGGCTTCGGCGTGTTCGAAGACAAGGTGGTCAAGAACTACGTCGCCACCGAGTTCCTGCACGACTACCTGCGGGACAAGAAGTCGGTCGGCATCGTCGACGAGGACATCGAGAACAACATCCGCTATGTCGCCGAGCCGATCGGGGTCGTGCTGGCGATCACCCCGGTGACCAACCCGACGTCGACCGTCTTGTTCAAGGCGATCGTTGCCGCCAAGACCCGCAATGCGATGCTGTTCCGTCCCTCCCCCTACGCGGTGCGCTCCTGCGAGCGCAGTGTGGAGATCTTGCGGGCCGCCGCGGAGTCGGCCGGAATGCCACCGGGTGCGCTACAGGTCATCCCGGACGCTGCCCACGAGGTGACCCACTATCTGTTCAAGCATCCGAAGGTCGACTTCATCTGGGTGACCGGTGGACCGAAGATCGTCGAGCTCGCCAACGCGTCCGGTAAGCCCGGCGTGAGCGTCGGCCCCGGCAACGCCCCGATCTACATCCACAAGACGGCCGATATCAAGGGCGCGGTCGTCGACATGCTCATCTCGAAGACCTTCGACTCGTCGGTGATCTGCCCGGCCGAGCAGACGTGCATCATCGATGACGAGATCTACGACGAGGTCATCGCCGAGTTCGAGCGGATGGGCGCCCGCCTGCTCAGCGACGACGAGGCCGCGAGAATCGCGGACTTCGCGTTCGGCTGTGGCGACAAGGTCTCGCTGGACGCGGTGGGGCAGAAGGCGTCCGAACTGGCCGCGCGGGCCGGCTTCACCGTGTCGCCGACCGTGATGGTCCTGCTCGCTCCGCTGCCGTCCGACCTGGACGAGCTCGCCGCCCATCCGCTGGTGCAGGAGAAGCTGATGCCGGTGCTGGGCGTGGTGCGTGCGCGCAGCCTCCAGCATGGCATCGAAGCCGCCGTGCTGGTCACCGAGCATGGCGGGCTGGGCCACACGTCGGCGATCTACGCCAACGACGAAGACGTCGTCGATGCCTACGGCTTGGCGGTGCGCACGGGGCGCATTCTGGTCAACGCGCCGACTGCGGTCGGCGCTCTCGGCGGCATCTACAACAACCTCACTCCGACCTTCTCGCTGGGCTGCGGCACCTGGGGCGGCTCGAGCACCACCGAGAACGTCAACTACCGCCAACTGCTCAACATCAAGACCGTTGCGCACCGGCGGACCCCGCCCCAATGGTTCCGCGTGCCGTCGAACACCTACTTCAACGAGGGTGCTCTGGACAACCTGCGCGACCTCGACTGCGAGGCGGCGATGGTGGTCACCGATGCGCTGACCGAGGAGCGCGGTGTGGTCGACCAGTTGCGCAGTAAGTTGCGCACCCATCATGTGCACGTGTTCAGCGAGGTGACGCCCGAGCCGGATGAGGCGACGATCCGGCGCGGCGTCGCGCTGCTGCAGCGATCAGAGCCCGACGTTCTGATCGCCGTGGGCGGCGGCTCGGTGCTGGACGCCGCGAAGGCGATGCGGTTGTTCTACGAACATCCGGAGAAGAGCCTGGACGAGCTGACGATGCCGTTCCTCGATCCCCGCAAGCGCGTTGCCGACTTCCCGACCGATCGGCACCGGCTCCAATTGGTCGCCATCCCAACGACTTCGGGAACCGGATCCGAGGTGTCTCCGGCGGCGGTGCTGACCGTCGGAGGCCGCAAGGAGACGCTGGTCGACTACAGCCTGGTGCCCGACCTCGCGATCGTCGATCCGATCCTGACGTCGACGATGCCGCCCGCATTGACCGCTGACACGGGCATCGACGCGTTGACCCACGCCCTGGAAGCGGTGATCTCGATCTTCGCTTCGTCCTACACCGACGCGTTGTGCGCCCAGGCGGTGCGGTTGATCTTCAGCGCGCTGCCTCGCGCGTACGCCGATCCCACCGATATGTCCGCGCGGACCGACATGTCGAACGCGGCGACATTGGCGGGCCTGGCGTTCTCCAACGCGTTCGTCGGCACCAACCATGCGCTGGCCCACGCCGTCGGGGCGAGGTTCGGGATCGCGCACGGCCGGGCGAACGGCATCTTCCTGCCCCATGTGCTGCGCTACAACTCGAGCCTGCCGAGCAAGTTCATGCCGGCCCCCGGGTACTCGGCCTACGTGGTGCCCGAGAAGTACGCGCAACTCGGCGAACTCGTCTTCGGCGGGCATGAACCCGAGGACAGCAGGCAGCGCCTGTTCCAGGCCGTGGAGGATCTGCTCGACCGCCTCGACATGCCGCGCTCACTGAAGGAGTACGGAGTGCCCGAGCAGGAGTTCCTGTCCGCCCTGCCCGACCTGGCGATGACGGCCTTCGAGGATCTCAGCAACCGCACCAACCCGCGGATGCCGCTCGTCAGCGAGATCACCACGTTGCTTCAACTCGGCTACTACGGTGAGGCAGGGGCCTGACCGTTTCGCCCGGTTGCCGGAAGCGCCCGGCCGTTCTCGAAATCCCCCGGTGCCGATTCGAGTACGACTGGGAGCACCGACGAACATGCACCCGGTCGACCACGAAGCACGTCGGGGCGTGCCAGAGGCGTTCTTGAATGTACGAAGCCGGCATTTCACGGGGTGTGCCGGCGCGGTCTCTACGTCCGCTGACGCGAGACCACAGTGGGTTTGAACTCGGCGATCTCAGATAGCCATATCTCGAAGAGCTGACGTCTAGGATACGAGCAGAGCCCGCGCATCCCGCAGATCCTGGGTTTCCCAACCCTCGGCGAACCAGCCATATACCGGAGACAGCAGCGCGTGCGCATCGTCGAACCGGCCCTGGCGTCGCCAGAGCCGGGCCATGCTGATCGCCGCGCGCAACTCGAAGGACTTCGCGTGCTGCCGACGGGCGGTCGTCAGCGCCTCGTCGAAGAAACGCTGCGCCTGCACTTCATCCGGACTGGCGGGGAGGAGCAGCAATTCGCCTCGGGTCCGGGACACTTCGGCGGCGTACAGTCGCTCGTCGTTGCGCAGAACCCACGTCGTTGCCTCGTCCAGTGCCTGCAGACCCTCGTCGATCTTCCCGAGCGATCCGCACGCGTCCGCGTACAGCGTGAGAAACCAGGGCCACACCGAACCCATGCCCATTTTCCGGCGCCGCTCCATGGCTTCGCGGATGTCTGCGATTCCGGCGGCGACATCGCCCTGCTGCACCAGAGCCCAACCTCGGGGGAGCAGACACCAGAGTTCGACCGCTCGCATCCGGTGCTTTGCGCCGATCTGCAGTGCTTCGTCTGCGTGGGCGAAGCTGGTCTCGGCGTCGCGGCACAATTGGGCCAGCTGTGCGGAGAAGAGCAGCGACATCCCCACGCTGAAGGGGTGTCCGAGTTCTCGTGCATGCGCCACCGTGCGTTCCATGGCGATCGCCGCCTGCGTCGGGTAGCCCAGCGCCCATCGGGCGAGTGCATCGAGATACCCGCACACGATCCCCGGGTTCTGGTTGTAGCTGGTGACGACGAGGACATGCTGATCCGGCTGGTAGTGGTCCAGCCCCTTCCTGCTGTGGTCCCTGGTATCGGTGAAGTCGCCCTGCCAGAACGCGACGTAAGCCACCATCCAGTGCGCGGCGGCCAGAATCAACGAATCATCCTGCTGGACAGCAAGTGCCAGAGATTCGTTGGCGAGCGAACGCGCCGATGTCATGTCCCCCCGCACAATCTTGGCGTTCGCCAGCCCGGCGAGTGCGGGGGACAGCTCGGCGGCGCTGGTGCCGGCGCGTCGGCCGAGCTCGCGGGCACGCGCAAAGATGTGCTCGCATGAATGCGGGCCGGCGATGGAACTTTGTGCCGGCCCGAGCTGCAACAGCAGCGAGAGTTCCTGTGCGTCGCGCCGTGCAGTCTTCGGCACTTCCTCGAGCAGTTCGAGACCGCGGCTTGCGTGGCTGATGGCTTCGTGGTTGGCATACCGTTGCAGCGCCAGCCGGGCAGCGTCGAGCCAGTAGGGAATCGCCTTCTCGGTGAGACCGGCGGCGGTGTAGTGATGAGCGAGCAGTTCCGGGTGGGCGGAGACGACATCGGTGAATTCGGCGCACAGGGTGCCGGCGATTCGCTGGTGATTTACCTGACGGTCGGTCTTGAGGAGCGAGTGATACGCGGCCTCCTGGATCAGCGCGTGCTTGAAGCGATATGTCGATCGGGGCGGCTCGTGTCGCTGATGTAAGAACTCGGCGGACACCAACCGCTCGAGGGTTTCGCAGAGTCGGTCGTCGTTCCAACCGCTGACAGCCTTCAGTAGCCGGTAGCTGAAATCGCGGCCCAGCGTCGCCGCCAGTTGCGCCAACCATTTCACCTCGGCGAGACGATCCAGCCGAGCCATCAGTGAGTCGTGCAAGGTCGACGGCACGGTTAGTGACTGCAAATGGCCTGTCAGTTCGAAGCGATCGTGATGCTCTTCGAGCATGTCGGATTCGAGCAGCATCTTGGTCAGTTCCTCGACGAACAGCGGAACGCCGTCGGTCTTCGTCACCACCTCGTGCATGACCTCGCCGGGTAGCGATTTGCCGCCGGCCACAAGGTGGGTCAGTTCGGTGACCTCGGGCTCAGCCATCCGGCCCAGCCGAATCCTTTCCACCGAGGGGTCGTCCGGCCACGGTGCATCGATGTCGGGACGGTAGGTGAACATCGCCAGGATCCGGCTTTCGGAGATGCGATTCACGACGATGTCGAGGAGTTCCTGTGTGGTCGGGTCCACCCAGTGCAGGTCCTCCACGACGAAGAGGACGGGTTGACGTTCGGCTCTCCGGACGAGGATGGTCAGCAGAGCCTCCAGCGTGAGTGCTTTGCTCTCCGAGGGCGTTATGTCTGGTGCCGGATACCGCGGGGACGGTGGCAGCGAGAGAAGCGACATGAACAGCGGCATGGTCGACTCGAGCTGGAATCCGTGCTGCACCAGGAAGCCCTCGAGGGCGCGCATCCGCTGCTCGACGGTCTCCTGGCGGTCGAAGTTCAGCGCGCTCCGCTTGATCAGGTCGGTGACCGGAAACAGCGCGGTCTGTTGGTAGTAAGGGGAGCACTGACACAGCGTCAGCCATGCGCCGTCGTCTGCGACGCTGTCGGCGAGCGCCCGCGCGAGCCTCGACTTACCGATTCCTGCCTCTCCGCCGACCAGCGCAACCCGCCCCCGGCCGGAGATCGCTTCCGCCCAACACCTTTGGAGTTGATCGAGCTCACGCTGCCGGCCGACGAGGGGGGTGGGGGCGTCCCCGAGCGTCTCCACGCGGGTGCGCGCCGTGCTCTCGTTCAACACGTGAAAGACCTCGAGAGGCGTTGCCACACCTTTGAGATGCGGTGTGCCCAAGCTGATGCAAGAGAACGCGCCCCCCAGCAGCTGATGGGTGAGTGCGCCGATCACCAGCGTGTTCGGCTCTGCGACGCTCTGCAGGCGGGCGGCGATGTGGGGCGTCTCGCCCAGCGCGATCTCGTCGCCGTGTCGGCGGTCGCCCGCTTCCCCGATTACGACGGGCCCGGTGTGACAGCCGACCCGGACCGAGAACGAGGCGCCGTGCTCAGCAGTGACCACGGCGTCCAGTCGCCGCACCGCCTCGATGATCCCGAGCCCGGCGCGCACGGCGCGCTGCGCGTCGTCCTCGTGCGCGTAGGGATAGCCGAAGTACACCAGCAGCCCGTCGCCGAGGTAGAGCGCGACATGACCGTCGTACCGGGCGATCACCTTGGTGCAGGTGTCGTAGTAGGCACCCATCAGTTCGTGCCACTCCTCCACGTCGAAGCGGCCGGCGAGGGGAGTCGAGTTCACCAGGTCGCAGAACAACAAGGTGAGCTGTCGCCGTTCGGCGGTTGGTCGACGGCTGGCCAGGACGGCGGCGTCGGCGGCAGACTCGATTGCCGGCCGGGGGGGTTCAGCAACCCAGACCAGGCCTTTTCCGTCTTCTGCGACGTTGTCGGCGTGGCTGTAGAGAAGTTCTTCGCGGACGATGTCCAGCTGCTCTCGGGTCAGCTCGAACTGGGCCTGGACCGCCCGGTACGAGACGCGGCGCCGCCGCTGCACCAGGTCTTTGACCTGGTCAACCACGGTATAGAGGTCCATCGGTATGTCCGCCTCCCGGTGCGGCGGTACCAGCCATATCAATGGTGCGCCGCCATCGTTCATGGAGGACGATTTCAGCGAACATGAATTGCCCTGCGGTCGGCGCTCGAAATCACCCCGCCGGGGTGATGACATCCCGCTGAGGCGCAGTCGAGTGCACAGCTAACTTGTTGGTATGTCTAGGAATCAAGCACGCTGGCGGACCGGCGGCGTGGCAGCGGCCGGCACGGTCGGTCCGCCCGTGAGGTACGTTTGCGCAGCCTTCAGAGGCGGATGGGCGGACAGCCAGTCGGCCATCGATTGCGATGACGCCCCGTTCGGCATACGTCCCTGGCGCGTAGTGGCTCCGGCTGAACAGGACGGGGCCGCCGGTGAATCGATCAATGGCCGCGAATCGATCAATGCCCGCGACCTCGGCGGCGGCAGCGTTTAAAATCACCCCGAGGGACGAGGGCGGTGAACTGTATGAGCTCTCCGCGCACCCCGGACGCGCGGGCGTCGGTGGCGTGGCTGCGGCGCTTCGGTCGGACGACGCCCGGCGTCCTCAGCATCATTGCGGTGGCCGTCGCGGTGGCCTGC
The DNA here is from genome assembly GCF_019710635.1 of Mycolicibacterium xanthum. GTDB lineage: Bacteria > Actinomycetota > Actinomycetes > Mycobacteriales > Mycobacteriaceae > Mycobacterium > Mycobacterium xanthum. The sequence continues at coordinate 8,804 of NZ_JAIFZS010000091.1, read as the reverse complement.
GTGATCACCGGGATCGTGTGCTCCGCTCAACTCGGCGGGCGCATCGCCGGCAAGGACAGGGTGCTCGACCAGTCCGAACCGTTCGCCTTCGCGGCGCAGAACCTCTACGCCGCGCTGTCGGCCGCCGACGCCGCTGCCGCGACCGGATTCCTCTCCGGCGGAGTGGAATTGCCCCAGGTGCGGGCCCGCTACCAGCAGGCCCTCGCGGATGCGTCGTCGGCGTTGGCCGATGTCACCGCCGGCACCGGCGACGCCGAGACCCGAACCGCGGTTGCGGATATCTCCGCCCAACTCAACGCCTACACCGGCTTGGTCGAGTCGGCCCGGGCGAACAACCGGCAGGGCTTCCCCATCGGTGCGGCCTACCTTCGGGAGGCCTCGTCGCTGATGCAGGACGGGCTGCTTCCCGGCGCCGAGAAGGTCTTCACCGGCAGCCTGGCCGGCGTCGAGCAAGGGCAGGACTCGATCAGCGCGTTGCCCACGCTCAGCCTGGTCCTGTTGTTTCTGGTGCTGGTGGCCATCGTCATCGGTTCGCTGATCGCGGCCCGCCGCACCAACCGGGTGTTCAACCTGGGCCTGGTCGCTGCAGCGGGCGCGGTGCTGCTGGCGATGGTGTGGATTCTCGGTGTCACCCGACTCGCGGCCGGCGACATCGCAGAAAGCCGGGTCGACGGTACCGATCGTTTCGAGCACCTCGCGCAGGCCCGCATCCTGGCCCAGCAGGTGCGCACCGAAGAGACACTGCAGTTGATCGCTCGCGGCGACATCACGTCCAGCGAGGAGTCGGTCGACGCCGGCTTCGACGACCTGACGGCGATGTTGAGCCAGGGTCCCGAGACTGCGGCCGCGGGGCTGGAGAGTTGGCAGGCCAGCCACCGCGGCAGCGTGCAGTCCTACCTGGGCGGTGACTACCCGGCGGCGGTGGACTTGACCGTCGGCGGCGCCCCCACCTCGTCGGCGGCGCACTTCACCGCGGTCGAGGACGGCCTGCGTGACGAGATCGCGCAGACCCGCGACACCATGCGCGACCGGGTGTCCGCGGCGGGTGCGTGGCTGGCATGGAGTCCGACCGGGACGCTGGTGCTGATGGTGCTGGCCGCCGCGGCGGCCCTCGTCGGGTTGTGGCCCCGGCTCAAGGAGTTCCTATGAGAGCACGCTTGGTGACCATTGCGGTGGCGGTCGCACTGGCCGTCGGTGGGTGTGGGTCCTCGACGCCTGCGGTGTCGGTGTCGGTGGCACCGGTCACGCCGACCCCGGCCGGGGCCGAAGAGGTCACCACCGCACCGGAGGTGGCCGACACCGACTGCGACATCGAAGCGAGCCTGCGACCGGGCCCGTTGCCGCCGCCCGGTGCGATGCCGCCCGGTTCGACGATGGCCGCCATCGCCGAACGGGGACGCCTCGTCGTCGGCGTCGACCAGAGCACCTATCTGTTCGGATTCCGGAACCCGTCGACGGGACAGCTGGAGGGATTCGACATCGCGGTGGCCCGCGAGATCGCCCGCGCGATCTTCGGCGACCCGAACCGCATCGACCTGCGTGTGGTCACCGCCAGCCAGCGCGAAACCGCGCTGACCTCGGGGCAGGTCGACCTGGTGGCCCGGACGTATTCGATCACGTGTGACCGCAAAGAGAACGTGGCCTTCTCCACGGTGTACTTCTATGCCCAGCAACGCATTCTGGCGCTCAAGGGATCGGGCATCACCTCCACCGCTTCGTTGGCCGACAAGCGGGTGTGCGCCGTGTCGGGCACGACCTCGATGGCCGCGCTGTTCGCGCTCGACCCCCGGCCGACCCTGTTCGGCGTGCGCAGCTGGACCGACTGCCTCGTGATGCTGCAACAGGGGCAGGTCGACGCGATCAGCACCGACGACGTGGTCCTGTTCGGGCTCGCCGCACAGGACCCGACGGTGCAGGTGGTCGGTGCCAGCATCGGCAACGAGCCGTACGGCATCGGTATCAAGAAGGAGAACGAGGACCTGGTCCGGTTCGTCAACGGTGTCCTCGACCAGATGCGCCGAGACGGCACGTGGGAACGTCTCTACGACGCCGGGTTGAGCAGCCTCGGCCCGTCGCCCGGCCCGCCGCCCGCACGCTATCAGGACTGACCGTGACCGCGCTGAGCACCGACGAGATCGACCGCGAAATTGCCTCGCGGACAAACGAAGTCACGGCGATGTCGACAACTCTGGTCGAGCTGGACAACCACCCGGGGCTGCAGCACGTGCGGCGCTATCCGCCGCAGGGTGCCACGGCCCGGCGGTGGGCGGAGGTCGAGCCGGCGCTGACCGCGCTGTGGGAGGACCTGGGCCGGATGACGACGATCCTGGAATCGGCGCGGACGCTGCGCTCGGGGGACTCCAGGCTCGACGACGACGAACGAGCCGAGCTCACCCGGCTGCTGCGGGAGCCGTCGCTGGAGGTCTCACGCCACCGTGTGCCGTTCGCGCAACGCAACCTCACCGGGCCCGGCGAAACCGTCGTCTATGTGGGGCTCGCCGACACCGCCGACCGGATGCGGGCGGCCTATCCGGCAGTCGCCGAGTTCCTCGACCACGTAGACGCGGTCAACGCCCTGATCGCCACGGGGCTGGCGCCGGCACAGCAGAAGCTCGACGACGCCGGCGTCAGCGGGCCGGAGGAGATCGCCGAACTGCTGGCGGTCTCGGCCACCGACCCCCTGTCGCTGAGTACCGCCGAGGTCGAGGAGCGTATCCGGGCGATCACCGCCGACATCGACCGCAGATCGGCCGAACTCGCCGAACTGGCTGCCCTGCGGGAAAATTGGGGTACCGCACTGGCCGAAGCCGAGTCCGAACTGGACGCTCTGGACGCCGCCGTCGTGGCGGCCGCACAGATCCGGGCCGAGGCTGAACAGAAGGTGATCACCGGCCCGTTTCCGGTGCACGCCGACGCGACAGCCGGCCTGCGTGCGGAACTGACTGCGCTGACCGTCGAGGACCCGGTTGCGCTGCGGTCGCTGCGGGGCAGGATCGGCGCGGCGCTGCGGGTGGCGCACGAGGATCGCGAGCTCGCGCAGGGCCTGCTGGATCGGCGCGCCGAACTCAAGGGCCGCCTGACGGCGTATCAGGCAAAGGCCGCGCGGCTCGGCTTGAGCGAAGATCGGGACCTGATGGCGTCCGGCGGGATCGCGTCGGGGCTGCTGGCGCGGCGACCGTGCGACCTGCGCGCAGCCACCCGCGCTGTGGCCGACTATCAGCAGATGATCGCCGAATTGCAGGAGAGGACGACGGGATGAGGTGCGCCGAACCGGATTGCGGCGGGACGGTGGTCGACGGGTACTGCGACCTCTGCGGCACCGCCCCCGCGGAACCCACGGCGTCGGGAGCCGACGTCGGCACCGAGGCGGCGGTTTCGGTCGCCACGGCAGCGGCGGGATCGGTCGCCACGGCGGCATCGGCCCCGTCCACGCGGTCGGCGCGTACGGCACGCACCGATTCGTCGCGGTCGACGAGCACACGTGGTCGCCTCGGCGCGGGAATCGTGACCATTCCGCGCGTCCCACGAGGTGATCCCGCCAAGGCGATCCTCGCCGACCCGCAGGTTCCGGAGGGCCGGAGGTTCTGCGGAAATCCGGCCTGCGGCAAGCCCGTCGGACGCTCCAGCAACGGCAACCCCGGGCGCACGGAGGGATTCTGCACGCAGTGCGGCACCCGGTATTCGTTCGTGCCGACGCTTTCCCGCGGTGACCTGGTCGGCGCGCAGTACGAGGTGCAGGGGTGCATCGCCCATGGTGGCCTCGGGTGGATCTATCTGGCCGTCGACCGCAACGTGCACAACCGCTGGGTCGTGATCAAGGGTCTGCTGAACTCCGCAGACGCCGATGCGATGGCCGCCGCCGCGGCCGAGGTCCTGGCCCTGGCGGAGGTGGAGCATCCGAACATCGTGCGGATCTACAACTTCGTCCAGCACATCAATCCCGATGGTTCTCCGGTCGGATACATCGTGATGGAGTATGTGGGCGGGACGTCGCTGAAGCAGATTCGCAAAGCCCGCGGTGGTCCGCTGCCGCCGGACCAAGCCGTGGCCTACATGATCGAGATCGTGCCCGCGCTCGGCTACCTGCACACCCAGGGCCTGGCCTACTGCGACTTCAAACCCGACAACGTGATGCAGACCGACGAGCAACTCAAACTCATCGACCTCGGTGCGGTCATCGCGATGGACGACAAGGAAAGCGCACTGTTCGGCACCGCCGGCTACCAGGCGCCCGAGATCGCCCAGACCGGTCCCACCGTCGCCAGCGACATCTACACGGTGGGGCGCACCCTCGCCGTACTCGTCATGGACGTGCCCCAGGAGAAGGGGCACTTCGTCGAGCAGCTGCCCGGGCCGGACACCGAGCCGGTGCTCGCCGAGCACGATTCGCTGTACCGTGCGATACGCCGCGCCACCGATCCCGATCCGCAGCGGCGGTTCACCACGATGGACGAACTGGCCGATCAGCTCACCGGGGTGCTGCACGAGATAGCCGCGGCCGGCGGGGCCAAGCCACGGTCACGGGTGTCGAGTTTCTTCAGCCCGCAGCGTGCGGTCTTCGGCACCGACTGGGGGGTGCCGGTCGAACCGGCGCAGGTGCTCGGTGCGCTTCCGGTGCCGGTCGTCGATCCGAACGACCCGGGTGCGGCCATCCTCGCGACCACCAGCGGCACGCCCCCGGCCCAGCTCGAGCACGCGTTGAACCTCGCCAGGGGCGGTGCGGAGCGGGGAGAGGGTTCCTCGGTCGAGGTCCCCCTGCGTCTGGTGCGGGCCGCTCTGGAGACCGGCGCCCCGGATGACGCGCGGGAGCGGATCGCCCATCTCGAGGCGAGGCTGCCGGGGGATTGGCGGCTACTCTGGTATGGGGGACAGTGCGCCCTGTTGGAACGTGAATATGCAAAGGCTACAGCTGATTTCAGTATCGTACTGGACGCGTTGCCCGGCGAGCTCGGGCCGAAGTTGGCGCTCGCGGCCGCCGCGGAGCCGCGCGGGGCGTACGACGAGGCGGCACGCTTCTACGAGATCGCCTGGCGCACCGACAACACCCTTTACAGCGCGGCGTTCGGGCTGGCGCGGATGAGAGCGCGCACAGGGGACCGTGCCGGGGCAATTGCAGCGCTCGACGAGGTTCCCGCCGGGTCCGCGCACCATACCGCCGCGGGTGTGGCCGCCATCGAAGTCATGCTGGTCGCCGGTGAGCCGTCCGATCTGGACGAGCAGGTGCTGGTCGAGGCGGGGCGGCGTGCGGCGGGGCTGGAACTGGAGTCGGTGACCAAACGGGCGATGATTCAGATGCGGGTACTCACCGCGGCACTGGGCTGGCTGCGGGCCGGCAATGTCGCCAAGGCTCCGCGCCTGCTGGGGGTGACGTTCGACGAACCCGGAATCCGGTTCGCCACCGAACGCTGCTACCGGGACCTGGCCCGGGGCACCGTCGACACCTGGGAGCGGATCGCACTGGTGGAGAAGGCGAATACCGTCCGCCCGAGGACGCGGGTATGACAGGCCGGCCGGCGTGCCCGACATGCGCCACCCCCGTCACCGACGGTGACCGGTTCTGCGAGAACTGCGGCGCCGCACTCGCGGAAGTGCGCCAGATCACTGTTCCGCGAAGCGAACTCGAGGCCGACGGGCCGTGCACGGACTGCGGCAACGACACCGACGCGCAGGGCTACTGCCTGGTCTGTGGCCACCGGCGCTCCGCGCCGGACCGCGACCGGGCGGAGTTGGATCGGGTCGTGCTGATCACCGACCGTGGAATTCACCACGCCGGCAACGAGGACGCCGCCGCGGCGGGGATGCTGGGCGCCGGTGTCACCGGTCGCCCGCCTGCGCTCGCGGTCGCGGTCTGCGACGGGGTGTCCACCTCCGTCGCTGCCCACAAGGCGGCGACCGCCGCCGCCGCGGCGGGCGTGAGCGCGATGCTGTCGGCGATCACCGCCTCCGACGACGACAAGGAGGCCGTGTCAGCCGGCCTGGCGCAGGCGGCCGCCGCCGCGGCGAACGCCGGGACCGACCTGGCCGACTCGCCGTCGTGCACCTACACCGGCGCGCTGGTCACCCGGGATCCCGGGGGCGCGGCGCGGATCACCGTCGGCAACGTCGGCGACAGCAGGGCCTACTGGCTTCCCGAGGCGCCCGGGATCCCCGAACGGCTGACGGTCGACGACTCGCTGGCTCAGGAACTCATCACCGCCGGATCGGCCGCTGATTCGGACGTCGTGCTGCGTGGCGCGCACACCCTGACCCGGTGGCTGGGCGCGGACGCCGAGCCGATTTCGGATTCCAGCATCCGGACCGTCACACCGCAGGGGCGCGGTGTGCTGCTGCTGTGCTCGGACGGCCTGTGGAATTACCTGCCGGAGGCCGCCGACCTGGTGCCTTTCGTCGCGGGCGCCGACCCGGGTGTGGGTGCGCAGGCGCTTGTCGAACACGCCCTCACCGCAGGTGGAATCGACAACATCACCGTCGCGGTGATCCCGATCGGAGGACCAGATGAGTTCAGCTGACGAGCATGGCATCTCCGTCGATGTCGACCACAACCCCTATCTCGCCGAGGGGGCGGGCACGGTCGACGCGATCGTCACCATCACCGTCGACGATGCGGTCGCGGCAGCCGCGGCGCCGGCCGAACGGGTCGAGGTGATCATCATCGACGTCTCCACCTCGATGCTCTCGCCGGAGGGCAAGTTCGATGCGGCCAAGCGGGCCACCGTGGCGGCGATCAACGAATTGGTCGACGGAACGTACTTCACGATCGTCGCAGGCAATGAGTCGGCCGCCCCGGTGTACCCGGCCGACGGCCGCGCCGTGCATGCCGGCGCCGCGACCAAAGCCGCTGCCCTGCGCGCGCTCGAGGCGCTGCGGCCCCGCGGCGGCACGGCCATGGGTACTTGGCTGGCCTACGCGAGGGGGATCGTCAGTCAGCACCCGGGCGCTCTGACGCACGCGATCCTGCTGACCGACGGCAAGAACGAGCACGAGACGCCCGAGGAACTGCAGGACGAGATCGCGCGCAGCGAAGGCGAGTTCACCTGTGACTGCCGGGGTGTGGGCACCGCGTGGCGGGTGGAGGAATTGCGGTCGATCTCGTCGGCGCTGCTGGGTTCGGTGGATATCGTCGCCGACCCGGAGGACCTGGCGGACGACTTCGCCGCGATGATGCGTGCATCGATGGGTAAGACGATTCCCGACCTCACGCTGCGGGTGTGGACACCGGCGGGGGCCGGCGTCGCCTTCGTCAAACAGGTCGCCCCGACCGTCGAGGATCTGACCGCCCGTCGCGTCGAAACCGGGCCGCTCACCGGTGAATACCCGCTCGGCTCCTGGGGTGACGAGGACCGTGACTACCACATCCAGGTAGAGGTGGAACCAGCGGATGTCGGCCGCGAGAAGCTCGCTGCCCGGGTCACCGTCGTCGGCGGCGACGACAAGCTGGGCGAGGGCCTGGTGCGGGCGGTGTGGACCGCCGACACCGCGTTGTCGGCCCGGATCAGTCGCGGTGTGGCGCACTACACCGGGCAGGCGGAGTTGGCCGAGGCCGTGCAGGAAGGCCTGAGCGCGCGCAAGAGTGGCGACGTGGCGACCGCGACGGCGAAGCTGCAGCGTGCGATGGAGCTGGCCGTGGAGTCCGGCAACAGCGGGACCGCCAAACTGTTGCGGGGCGTCATCGAGGTCGACGAGCGCACCGGAACCGCCCGGCTCAAGCGCGAAGTCGCCGCGGCCGACGAGATGGCACTCGACGCGCGATCGACGAGGACGGCGCGCGTACGCAAGGAGGAACCCTGATGCCGACCTGCAGCGAAGGACACCCATCGACGGCCGCGGACTACTGCGATGTGTGCGGCGCCCCCATCGGTGCGCCCGCCCCGGACCGCAAGCCCGCCCCGGACACCCGGTCATCCGAATGTCCGGCGTGCCAGGCTCCGATCAGCGGACGGTTCTGCGAGGCGTGCGGACACGACTCCGCGTTACCCGCCCCGGCAGCGCCGCCGCCATCGGGGTCGGCGCCGGCGCCGGCGCGGTGGACGGCCGTCATCACCGCAGACCGGGAGTTCTACCAACGGGTCCTGGCCCGCGGCGGTCCTGACACCGTGGAGTTCCCGGAGTTCTTCCCGGCGCGCCGCATCGTCCTGGGCGACACCACGCTGATCGGACGGGGCAACCGGGACCAAGGCGTGCAACCCGATATCGATCTCGGTATTCATCCGATCGACTGGGGTGTGTCGACCCAGCACGCGGTGCTGCGGGTCGGCGAATCTGGGCTGACCGTCACCGATCTCGGCTCGACCAACGGGACCACGCTCAACGGTGGCGAGGATCTGCTGAAGCAGGGTGACGCGGTCCCGTTGGCCGACGGCGACCGTATCCACGTGGGGGCGTGGACCACGATCACCGTCGTGAGCAGCGCAGGGTAGAGGGTGGCGGCGCGCAAGAAGTCGGCCCGACAACTCCCACCGGTGGTGGCAGGTGCGGCCGCCACTGATCGGCGGGGGCCGTCGACCGGCCTGGTCATCGACAGGCATGGCCGCGGTGTGCACGACGTCGACGAGCGCATCGGAGCCCGCCAGGGCCGCGACGTGCCGCACCTCCGGTAGCGGCCGAATGTCGGTCTCGGCCCGCTCGGACGCCGTCACCCTCGTCTAGGGCGTGTCTCCCGATTGTGGGGTGCCGACGCGGGCATGGATGACGGCGCAGGCCAGCAGAACGCCGCCGAGGTAGGTCAGGGCGTACTTGTCGTAGCGGGTGGCGATGCCGCGCCACTGCTTGAGTCGGTTGAAGCCTCGTTCGACGGTGTTGCGCAA
>NZ_JAIFZS010000090.1 GCF_019710635.1 Mycolicibacterium xanthum | reverse complement strand
CTACGCGCACTAGGCAACCGCTTCGTCGGCATCCTCCACGGCTGCCTACGCCACCACACCCACTACGACGAACACACCGCGTGGGCACACCGCACACCCCACGCCGCTTGACACTTACAGACTAGGGATGTCTCGCCGAAGTCAGGGTTTGGTGGCGGCGTGCAGGGCGACGATGCCGCCGGACAGGTTGCGCCAGTGCACGTCGGTCCAGCCGGCCTGCGCGATGCGCCGGGCCAGATCGGCCTGATCGGGCCAGGCCCGAATCGACTCGGCCAGATACACGTAGGCCTCCGGGTTCGACGACACCGCCCGCGCCATCCGCGGCAACGCCTGCATCAGGTACTCCTTGTAGACCGTGGCGAACAACGCATTGGTCGGCGTCGAGAACTCGCACACCACCAGCCGGCCTCCCGGTCGGGTCACCCGCGCCATCTCGCGCAGTCCCGCCGCGTGGTCGACCACATTGCGCAAACCGAAGCTGATCGTCACAGCGTCGAACACGCCGTCGGCGAACGGCAACCGGGTGGCATCGCCGGCCACCTTCGGCACGTCGCGCCCCGCCCCCGCGGCCAGCATGCCGACCGAGAAGTCCGCGGCCACACACCACGCGCCGGAGCCGGCCAGCTCCACGGTCGACACCGCCGTGCCCGCCGCCAGATCCAGCACCTTGTCACCCGGCCCGATCCGCAGCGCCGCGCACGTGGCGCGCCGCCAGAACCGGTCCTGGCCGAGCGAGAGCACCGTGTTGGTCAGGTCGTAGCGTCTGGCGACACCGTCGAACATCGACGCGACCTCGTGCGGATCCTTCTCCAGCGACGCCCGGTTCACGCAGCCGAACGTATCAGCAGTCGGCCTGACAGTTCGCTGTGCAATCGCCCCACCGGGAATGCCCGCGGCGGCGCGGCTCATTGACCCAGGCATGAGTGCAAAAGTCTGGTTCATCACCGGCACGTCGCGCGGATTCGGGCGCGAATGGGCCATCGCCGCGCTCGAGCGGGGCGACAAGGTCGCCGCCACCGCCCGCGACCCGTCCACGCTCGACGACCTGGCAGCCGAGTACGCGGCCGCACTGCCCGACTACGCCGAGGCCCACGCGCAATCCGAGCAGTGGCACGCCTCGCGCACCGCCCGACCCGGCGACCCACGGGCCTCGGTGGCCGACAACCGGGGCCGGCTGACCAACTGGGAGACGTGGCAACCCGTCGCGGTGCAGGCCCAGGGTTGACCCCTCAGCGCACCAGCCTGGTGATCTCCGTCCAGATCTCGTCGCGCTCGGTGTCGGGCACCGCGGGCGAGAAATCCACCGCCAGGATCCCGATCTGGCGCATCCCGTGGTCGGCGGCGTACCGCTGGGCCGCGCCGGTGGAAGGGAACGACAGCACCCGGAACCGGTCGGTGGTGATGGCCTGCGCACACCCGGCGTCCTTGCAGTCCACCGCGGTGGTGTCGACCGGGTCCAGCACCGGCTGCCCGTCGCGGGCCAGCGCGTCGACCAGGGCGCGCGCGGTGGACGTGCCCGCCCCCGGCGCCGGGCTCTGCGAAGTCGGCGCGGCCGGCGCCGGCTCCTCGGAGGCACAACCCGCACCGCACAGCACGGCGACCAGCAACCCGGCCGTCACGCCAAGCCGCAGTCGAGTGCCCACATCTCCGTCATACCCAACCCGGTTGCCGGCGTGCAAGCACGGGGTAACCAACCATCCGAGGAGGTGGACATGGCACGCGGCGAGCACCCCCAGCGCACCCCGTTCTACGGGGCCTGCCTGATGGCGGCCGCTTTTCTGTCCGTGTGGCTGGCGGCGTCCGTCCACACCACCTGGGTAGCGGTGCTGATCTACATCGGCGCCGTCGTCGGCGGCGGCGTCGGCTTCGCGATGACGTTCCGCGACTACGAGTGACGGCCGCTCACGCGACCCGCACGCCCCGGGTTCCGAGCACCTCTTCGTAGTGCCCGATCAGCTCGTCACACACCGCGGGCCAGGTGCGGCCCAGCACGCTGCGCCGCGCCGCGCCCGAATAGCGCTGCCGCTCGGCCAGCAGATGATCGACGGCGGGGATCAGCTTCTCCTCGAACTCCGCGACGGGCAGCAGCAGACCGGTGTGCATCGGCGTCACCAGATCGCGCGGGCCACCGGCGTCGGGAGCGACCACCGGCAGACCCGAGGCCATCGCCTCCTGCACCGCCTGGCAGAACGTCTCGTGCTCGCCGGGATGGACGAACACGTCCATGCTCGCGTAGGCCGCGGTCAGGTCGTCGCCGTAGAGCGCGCCGGTGAACACCGCCGACGGCATCAGCTCTTCGAGTTTGGAGCGGTCGATGCCGTCCCCGACGACGACCACCTGCAGGTCGTCGCGCACCGCCAGCCGGGCCAGCCGCTCGACATGCTTCTCCGGGGCCAGCCGGCCGACGAAACCGACGACCGGGCGGTCCGCCGGCGACCAACTGCGGCGCAGTGCCTCATCGCGCGCCGACGGCGCGAACCCGGTCAGGTCCACCCCCCGGCCCCACTTGCGCACCCGCGGAATACCGTGCGCAGCAAGATTTTCCATGGCCGACGTGGACGGCGCCAGGGTGCGGTCGGCCTTGCTGTGCAGGCGGCGCATCCACGCCCACGCCGCGCGCGACATCATGCCGATGCCGTAGCTCTCGGCAAAACCGGCCACATCGGTCTGGAACACCGCCACCGTGGGGATCCCCAGATAGCGCGCCGCGTGCACACCGCCCCACCCCAGCAGGGCGGGTGAGGCCAGGTGCACGATGTCGGGTTCGAAGCCACGCAGCACACCCACCATCCGCGGCCGCGGCACCCCCAGCGGCAACGACGTCACCTTCGGGAACATCCGCGACGGCACCCGATGCACCCGGACCCCGTCGTGGACCCTGTCGGCGGGCGGCTCGCCGCGCGGCGTGTCCGGAGCGATCACCAGGACTTCATGACCGGTGCGGCGCAGATGCTCGATCACCCGAAGCACCGAGTTGGTGACACCGTTGACATTCGGGAGGAACGATTCGGCGACGATCGCAACGCGCACACCCCGACGGTGGCATCGTCAGCTGTCCCCGAGGTTGCCGACAGGGGTATGTCACACGAATTGCGCACTACCCCGGCGCGTTCGACAGGCGCGCAGCCAGGACCCCGGCGACTACGCTCAGCACATGCGGACATCCAGGACGACGCTGCTCGTCGCCGCAGTCGGGGTGCTGCTCGCCCTCGTCAGCTGCTCCAGGCAGGTGACCGGCGTGGCGCAACCCGACCCGGCCGCCGCGCCGCTGGCCGTTGCCGACGACGGCTACGGCATCGTCGCCGGCTTCGACGACGCCCCCGCCAGAATCGAGATCTTCACCGAACCGCAGTGCACACACTGCGCCGATCTGCAGCACGACTTCGGTGACCAACTGGCCCATTACATCGACATCGGCCTGCTCCAGGTCACCTACCGTCCGTTGACTTTCCTCGATATCAGCGGCGGCGACGAGGGCTATTCGGCGACGGTGGCGAATGCGATGTTCCTGGCCGCCGAGCCGCCGGTCTCGGGGACCGGGGCGTCCGGGACACAGTTCCAGCGTTTCGTCGAAGAGCTGTGGGCCAACCAGGATCCGGGCGGGCCCGCGTTCACCAGCGATGAGCTGCAGAGCATGGCCGAGGCGGCAGGTCTGCCCGAGCCCACCGTCGACGCCGTCATCGACGGCGGTCAGGCGGTCGACGTCGTCGACATGGACGATGCGAACTTCGCCTCGCTCTACGACATCGACCCGACACAGACCGGCACACCGACCGTCTACGACCTCGAGGGCGACGACAAGATCGACATCTACGACGACAACTGGCTCGACAAGCTCGTCGCGTCCTGAATGTCAGGCCGGCGACGGTCGATCCGCCGCTCCACCAACGTGGTGATGACGAGCGCGACACCCGCGACCAGCCAGCCGACCACCGCGATCGAACCCGCCGGGATGATCGCCAGTGCGGCGTTACGGTCACGCACCCGGACCAGATCCGGGTTGTTGGTGTCGTACTCGACGTAGATGCGCATGCCGTTGTCCAGTTCAGACGGGTACAGCACGCCCAACTCGGGGCGGTAGGTCACCCGGTCCGGCGTGACGAACTCGATCGTCGAGCGGCGCGGCCCGGCATCGAGCACGGTGGCCTCGGCCACCCCGAGGTGCCGCTCGATCTGGCGGTCGTTGCGCCACGCACCGAGCACCAGCAACACCGACTGCAGCGTGACCAGGCATGCGGCGACCACGATGCCGATCCGGATGCGGCGCAGGATCCGCCCGGCCCGCGTCTCGCCGGGCTCGCCGTAGAGGTGCGGCATGAACGCCCGCCACGCCACCCACAGCCAACGGACGACGTCGGCTTGCACCCGGCGCAGCGGCGAAGTCTCGCTCACAGCCGCCCGATCGTTCGCTTCGCTCACAGCCGCCCGATCGTTCGCTTCGCTCACAGGGCAGCCTTGATCGACGCGTGCAACGCCCGCAGCGACGACCTGTCGGCCTTCACCTCCAGCACGCGCATGCCGTCGTGCCGCTCGCCGAGCACCCCGCCCAGCTCGCCCACCTCGATCTGACCGCTCTCCACGTGGTAGGCCCGGCACAACGCGCCGACGTCGACGTCGTGCGGCGTGCCGAAGATGCGCGAGGACACGTCGGAGAACCGCGGGTCACCCTGCTCGAGCAGCTCGAAGATGCCCCCGCCGTTGTCGTTGGACACCACGATGGTCAGGTCGCGCGGCGTCGGCTCGGTCGGACCGATCAGCAGACCCGAGCTGTCGTGCACGAACGTCAGGTCGCCGATCAGCGCGATCGTGCGACCCGGGCCGCCGCCGTCGCGCGCCAGCCGTTCGAACGCCAGTGCCGCGCCGATCGCGGTCGACACCGTGCCGTCGATCCCGGCCACCCCACGGTTGGACCGTACCTGGACGCCAGGGGTGTTCAGCCCGACCAGCGCGATGTCGCGGACCGGGTTGGACGCGCCGAGCACCAGCTGGTCACCCGGGCGCACCGCGTCGGCCACCGCCGCGGCGACGTGCAGGCCGGTCGTCAACGGATGCGCGGCCAGCTGTGCGCGGACCGCGTCCACGGCGTGCCGGTTGGCCTCCGCGCAGCGGCGCAGCCAGTCCTGCGACGGCTTCCCCGAAGTGACCGCGCGGGTGCCGGTGGCCTGGGAATTGCCCGAGACGTCGGGCCAGCGCGGACCCGTGGTCAGCGCGAACACCGGTACCGACGGGTCGGCCAGCAACGCCGACACCGGCCGGTGCAGGGTGGGCCGGCCCAGCATGATGACCTGCTTGGGGTGCAACAACGGCAACGCGAACGGGTGCAGCGGGTTCGGCACGTGCGGCGCGGTCGGCTCGGCCACCGTCGGCAGGTTCGCCAGATTCGGGTGTAGACCCGCGCCGTGCCCGGCGATGACGACAGTGTCGGGGGTCAGGTCGATGTCCAGCGGCTGATCGAACGACACCGGCGGCGTGAACGTCCACGGCCGCCCGTCGGCGCGGCCCAGCGGCACGTACGAGCGGCCCGGCGCCGTGGTGTCCTCCGCGTCGGGCACCAACGGCTCACGCAACGGGATGTCGAACTGCACCGGCCCGGCGTTGGCCGACCGGGCGCCCGTGGCGGCGACCAGCACACGACAGGTCGCCGAGCGCCACTGCGCGTTCAGCGCGGCCAGGTCGACCGCGCCGGCCTGTGCGTCGGGGGCCAACCCCAGGCTGATGTTGGCACGCACCTGGGTGCCGAAATAGCCCAGCTGCTCGAAGGTCTGGTTGGCACCGGTCCCCAGCAGCTCGTAGGGCCGGTTGGCCGACAAGACGATCAACGGGACGCGCGCGTAGTTGGCCTCCACCACCGCTGGCCCGAGGTTGGCCACCGCGGTGCCCGACGTCATCGCGACACACACCGGTGCACGCTCGGCCACCGCCAGCCCGATCGCCAGAAATCCGGCGGTCCGCTCGTCGATCCGCACATGCAGCCGCAGCCGACCCGCCCGGTCGGCGTCCTGCAGCGCGAACGCCAACGGGGCGTTCCGCGATCCCGGACACAAAACGACGTCGCGGACGCCGCCGCGGATCAGCTCGTCGACGACCACCCGGGCCTGCGCCGTCGAGGGGTTCACCACTACAGACTATCGGCGAAGAAATTGAGCATCGCCGTGTTGACCACCTGCGGCTTCTCGATGAAGCCGAGGTGGCCGGCCCCGCGCACCTCCAGGAACCGCCCGTTGGGCAGGGCGTTGGCCACCTCGCGCCCCAGGTAGGAGGGCAGCACCAGATCGTCGGCGAAGCCGATGACCAGTGCGGGGGTGGTGATGTTCTGATAGGCGGCCAGCCGGCTGCGCTGCGGCGCGATGGACAGTTGCGTGCGCATCCCCGGCGTGGGCTTCTGCGGCCACATCGTGAACATGTCGATCCAGTCCCGCACCGCGTTGTCGTCGTTCAGGGTTGTCGGCGAAAAACTTTCCAGCAGACGCACTTTCGCCTCGAACTCGACGGGCAGTTGAATGCCGGACCTGGCCAGCGCCAGCTCGCCGGACCCGAAGAACTCGCGGGTGCGGTCATGGCGGGCGCGGGTGGCCATCAGCACCGCCGAGTGGACCAGATCGGGACGGGCCAGCATCAGTTCCTGGGCGATGTAGGAACCCATCGACACCGCGACGATGCGCACCGGGGCCAGGTCCAGCTGTTCGATCAGCTCGGCGGTGTCGCCGACCATCGTCTCGGTGGTGAACCCCTCGGCGTTCTCGGTTGCGCCCACGCCGCGGTTGTCGAACGTCACACAGCGGTAGCCGGCCCGGGTGAAGACCGGTACCTGATGCAGGTGCCAGGTCCGCCCCGCCCCGCCACGCCCCGCGATGAACAGCACCGGCTCCCCCGAGCCGCGATCGTCGTACGCCAGATTCACGCCGCAGACGCTACTCAACCCCCCGCCGAAATGGCATTCCGGCAGCGAAAAGTCGAGAAGAGCCCTGCCGGAATGCCATTTCGGCGCCAGCTCAGCTGGCCGCTCAGCTGGCGGCTGAGCGGCGGCGGGCACGCCGGGAGCGCACGGAACGCAGTGCGGCGTCCCAGAGCAGGCCCGCCGAGGCGGTCAGCGCGGCGGGTTTGACCATCTCCTTGCCCATCATCGCGGTGGCGGTCGCCCTGGTCGCGGCCGACGCCTTGGACCAGTGCCCGGAGTCGAACGGCGGCTGCGGGTCGTACTCCATGGACAGCTGGATCGCCCTGGCCTTGTCCTCGCCGCCGATGCGGCCCGCCAGCCACAGACCGAGGTCGATTCCGGCGGAGACCCCCGCACAGGTGACGGTCTTGTCGTCGGCAGCCACGATCCGCTCGTCGGCGACGGGCGTGGCCCCGAAGGTTCGCAGGACCGGAAGCGCGGCCCAGTGCGACGTGGCCCGCCTGCCCTCCAGTAGGCCGGCGGCGGCCAGGATCACCGATCCGGAGCACACCGAGGCCGTCCACGTCGAGCTCTGGTGCGCACGGCGCACCCAGTCGAGCACCTTCTGGTCCCGGGCGTGCTCGATGGTCGAGAACCCGCCCGGGATGAGGATGACGTCCGGGGAAGGGGTTTCGTCGAACGAGTGGGTGGCGCCGACGAGCAGCACGCCCGAGTCCGCGGCGATCGGCCCCGGCTCGTGCCAGACGAACCGGACCTGGGCACCCGGCAACCAGCGCAGGCTCTCGTAAGGCCCGATGAAGTCCAGGGCGGTGAAACCGGGGTAGAGCACGATCGCGACCTGCATGGCGGCCTCCTGTCAGGCGAATGTCTTGCGGTACTGGTCGGGTGAGATGCCGAGGCGACGAACGAAGTTGCGACGCAACGTCTCCGCGGAACCGAATCCGCAGCGCGCCGCGATCGCCGTGACGGTGTCGTCGGTCTCCTCGAGCTGGCGGCGGGCCGCTTCGGTGCGCACCCGCTCGACATAGGCGCCGGGCGCCTCACCCACCTGGTGGGTGAACACCCGGGTGAAATGCCGCGGGCTCATCGACGCCCGCCGAGCGAGATCGGAGATGCTGTGTGCGGCACCGGGTTCGGCTTCGATCGCCTGCTGGACATCGCGGACCGGGGCGCGCCGGGCGCGCGGCATCCACACCGGCGCGGCGAACTGGGTCTGTCCGCCCGGGCGGCGCAGGTACATCACCAGATGGCGGGCGACCGTCTGTGCCGCCTCGTGGCCGTGATCGTCTTCGACGAGCGACAGCGTCAGGTCGATGCCGGCGGTCACGCCCGCGGCGGTCCACACCTTCTGCGAACTGCGCACGAAGATCGGGTCGGGATCGACGATGACGGCCGGGAAGTCGTCGGCCATCCGGGCGGCGTAGGCCCAGTGGGTGGTGGCCACGCAGCCGTCGAGCAGGCCGGCCTGCGCGGCAAGCAGCGCGCCGGTGCACACGCTGACCACCCGGCGCGCATTCGGGGTGACCGCGGCGATCCAGTCGACGAGCGCGGGGTCCCGGCGGGCGGCGGCGGTGCCCGGCCCGCCCGGCAGCACCACGGTGTCCACCGGTTCGGCGGGGTCGGGCAGCGGTTCTGCGGCCAGCGTCAGCCCGGTCCCGGTGCCCACCGGCGCACCGTCGACCGAGACGACGCGTACGTGATATCCGTCGGCGGGGTTGCGCGCCGCGGCGTACATCGAGGCCCCGGTGAACACCTCGAACGGGCCCACCATGTCGAGCGCCTGCACGCCGGGGAACCCGACGACGAGCACGGTGCGCAACATGTCTTCAGTGTCAGCGACGGGCGTGATGGCGTCTAGGCCATGGGTCCCACAGATCAGGACATGGCCGGCCAGCAGGTCCGGACCCGCTCGATCCACCACTGCCGGCGCTGCGGCGGGGCGGCCAGCGCCGCGATACGGGCCGGGTCGGGTGTGATCGCCGCCGCGGGCAGGTATCCGTCGACGGGCACGACGGGCTCGGCGACGTCCTCGACGAACAGGCCGCCGGTGCCCAGCCCGCAGGCGTGCCGCAGCTCGGGCAGGCAGCCGGCGGCGATCAGCCCCGCGCCGATGCCCACCGCGGAATCCAGCGCGCTGGACACCACCACGGGGGTGTCGATCTGTGCGGCGATGTCGAGCATCGCCGCCACCCCGCCCAGCGGTGCCACCTTGAGCACCGCGATGTCGGCGGCCCGCGAGCGCACCACGTACAGCGGGTCGTCGGCCTTGCGGATGCTCTCGTCGGCGGCGACCGGCACGTCGACGCGACGACGAACCTCGGCCAGCTCGGGCACCGTCGCACAGGGCTGCTCGACGTACTCCAGCGGGCCGTCGGCGGTCAGCGCCCGCGCGGCGGTGACGGCCTCGTCCACGCTCCATCCGCCGTTGGCGTCCACCCGCACCGTCGGCACCGCGGCCCGCACCGCGTTAACCCGCGCCACGTCGTCGGCCAGCGTCTGGCCGGGTTCGGCGACCTTCACCTTGGCGGTCCGCGCGCCGGGAAATCGGGCGAGCACGTCGGGCACCTGCCAGGCGGCCACGGCCGGCACCGTCGCGTTGATCGGGATCCGCGCCCGGCGCACCGGCGGCGCGGGCCGGTAGGCGGCCGCGACGCCGGCAGCCAGCCAGTGCGCGGCCTCGGGGGGGCCGTACTCGACGAAGGCGCCGAACTCGCCCCACCCGGCGGGACCCTCGATCAGGGCGACCTCACGGGTCGTGATGCCGCGGAACCGCACCCGCATCGGCAGCGCGACGACGTGCAGCCGGTCCAACACGTCGGTCAGTTCGACCGCGGGCGCGGTCACCTCGCGCCCTTCCCCGCGGCTCCAGCGGTACGGTAGGAGCGGCACACCGACAGCCCGTCGGCGACGATCTCAACACCCATCGCAGCTCATGGTCTCTCGTCGTCTCTTCGAGTGGGACTTCTGCCGACCTTCGCACCTTAGGACGAACCGACAGGCCGCGGTCCGAGCGGGTTCTCGTCTGCGCGGCGGATCCTCATGTGAGTCGGTGGCCGACGGCGAGTCCGCAGGCCGGATGAGAATCCAGGTTGGGGCCGCTAACCGGCGGCGAAGCGGTCGATGCGCTTGCGGAGCCGGGCGGCCTGTCTACGTGCCACCCAGTCGACGGCGGCGCCCACCCGGGGCGACACCGGGGGCACGGTCAACCCCATGAGCGAACCGCGCAGCCGTGATTCGGCGATGGTGCGGTAGTGGCTGAAGGTGTCAAAACCCGCTTTTCCGGTATAGGCGCCCATGCCGCTGTTTCCCACCCCGCCGAACGGTGCACCGTCGATCGCGGCGTGCACGACGAAGTCGTTGCGGGTGATACCGCCATTGCGGGTATGGGCACAGTAGCGGCGGAAGTCCGGGGAATCGGCACCGAACCAGTACGACGCGAGTGGGGACGGACGAGCATTGAGATAGCCGATGACCTCGTCGAGGTGTTGGTACGGCAGCACGCTGAGCACCGGGCCGAACACTTCCTGGCGCATCACCGCCATATCGTCGGTGACATCGCGAAGGATCGTCGGGGCGATTCGGCGCTGGGCCGCAGAGGGCAGGTCCTCGCCCGTTGGTGTGGCCTCGATGACGGTGGCGCCGTTGGCCCGGGCATCGTCGACCAGGCCGAGGATCCGTTGGTAGTTCTTGTCGTTGACGATCGTGCAGTGTTCGGGATTGTCCAGAATCGTGGGGAACGAACGACGGAACTGCTGTTCGAGCGCCACGACGAAATCGTCGCAACCCTCGGCGGGGACGAAAACCAGGTCGGGGCACAGACACGTCTGGCCGCCGTTCCACAGGCGGGCGCGTGCGGTGCGACTGGCGGCGGTGGCGATGTCGGCGTCGCGCCCGACGACGACGGGGTTCTTGCCGCCCAAGCCCGGCAACATCCTTCCTAGCCTTGGCGCCGCGAGCTGACCTTCGGGGCAGGTCCTTTGGACAGAGTCGTCGGCGGTCCTCGGGAGGCCGACAGCTGCACGCATCCGGAAGTAGGCAACGAGATACCAATTGTTGGTACGCTTCGCCGGGTGGGTAAGAACACGTCGTTCAGCCTCGACGAGCACTACAGCGCGTTCATCGAGGAGGAAGTCGCGTCGGGCCGCTATCGGTCGGCCAGCGACGTCGTGCGCACCGCTCTGCGACTACTCGAGGATCGCGAGACGCGCTTGCGGGCTCTTCGCCAGTCCCTGATCGCCGGTGAACGCAGTGGCGCCTCGACGCCGTTCGACTTCGATGAGTTCATATCGCGAAAGCGGGCTGAGGAGACCGCGTAGGCGGTGAGCGCGTATGTGCTGTCGCCTGCCGCGCAGGCCGACCTGGGGGATATCTGGGACTACACCTGCGAGCGTTGGGGCGATGATCAGGCCGAGATGTACCTGCGTGAGATCCAGCGAGCGATCGAACGGGTGGTGGCAAGTCCGCTGATCGGGCGGCCGTGCGATGAGGTGTGCGAGGGTTACCGAAGGCATGCGGTCGGATCGCACACGCTGTACTACCGGGGCGCGAGCAACGACGTGATCGACGTTGTGCGCGTACTCCACAATCGGATGGATGTCGACCGGCACCTCGACTGACCAATGCCCGTCAGACATGGATACGGGCGCCGCGCCGTTGCGACCCATCCGTGCGGGCATCTGCGCCGAATACCCGGTGAGCCAGCAGGAAACAAAGGAGATCTCGTGTTCGACACCGTCACCAAGGTCGCGGGTCAGGTCGGCGGATCCGCACTCGCGACCGTCGGCATCCGCGCCGTCGAGGAGCCGCGCTACATTCGTCGAGCCCTGTCCGGTGCGGTGGAGATCCGCCGCTACGGCCCCCGGATCGCCGCGCAGACCACCGTCGCCGGCGACAAACAGAAGGCGCTCAACACCGGGTTCCGCCGGCTGGCGTCCTACATCTTCGGCGCCAACCACCGCCGGGCCGAGATCGCGATGACCGCGCCGGTGGGCCAGCACTCGGCCGGCGACGAGATCGCGATGACGGCCCCGGTCGCGCAGACCGGCGACGACGAGCAGGGCTGGACCGTGCGGTTCTTCATGCCGTCATCGTGGTCGATGACGACCCTGCCCACCCCCGACGACGACACCGTGCAATTGGTCGCGGTACCGGCGGAGACCGTCGCGGTGCTGCGGTTCACCGGCGACCGCGGCCCCAACGCCGTCGCCGAACGCACCGCAGAGCTCCTGGATATCCTGCACGACAACGGCATCCAGGCCACCGGCGAACCGATGGCCTGGTTTTACGATCCGCCGTGGACACTGCCGTTCGCCCGTCGCAACGAGGTCGTCGTCGCGATCTGAGGATCACGCCGATTCGAAGTAGGACTGCACCTTCAGCGCTTTCCACGGTCGACGGCCGCCGGTGATCAGCAATCCCTGCCGGGTCGCCGCGATGGGGCCGATGCGCTGCAGCAGCAACCGCAGCATCGTCGACGCGGGCGCCCTCGGGACGGCGTCCGGCCGGTCGGCGGGGCGTTCATTGGAGTAACGCCAAGGCATGGTTTCGAGGCCGACGTCGACGTCCTTCGCACTGCTCGGCCTGCTCGCGCTGCGCCCGTGGACCGCGTACCAGCTGGTGGCCCAGATCCGCAGGGGTGCCCACTACTTCTGGCCCCGGTCGGAGGCCCATCTCTACGCCGAGCTCAAACGCCTGATGGCCCGCGGGCATGCGCAAATGGAGTCGGTCGAAGACACGAAAAGGCCGCGGACCCGGTACAACATCACCCCGGAAGGCCTTGCCGTCCTCGAGGAATGGGCCGGCGAGCCGGCGCGCCGGTCATCGAGGTCGAGGCCTTCCTGCGGCTGTTCCTAGGCGATCAGGCTGGCGATCAGGCTTCGGTCGACGACCTGCAGGCGAGGTTGACGAGCACGCCACGACACGTCCGGGCCGAGCACACGCAGGCGATGCCCGTGGAGGCGCCGGCCCCTTAGACCGTGGCGCGGTCGCGGCCCTCCCAGTGCGGTTTGCGCAGATCCTTCTTCATGATCTTGCCGGTGGGGTTGCGGGGCAGTTCGTCGGTGATGTCGACGGTCTTGGGGCACTTGTAGGCGGCCAGCCGCTCGCGGGCGAACGCGATCAGGTCGGCCTCCGTGACGTCGCCCACGGCGGACTCGACCACCACGACCGCCTTGACCACCTCACCCCACTTCTCGTCGGGCACCCCGATCACCGCGACCTCGACCACCGCCTCGTGCTCGGCGAGCACCCGCTCCACCTCGATGGAGTAGATGTTCTCGCCGCCGGAGATGATCATGTCCTTGAGCCGGTCCTCGACGAAGATGAAGCCGCCGTCGTCCACCCGGCCGATGTCACCGGTGCGGAACCACCCGTCCGGCGTGATCGCCTCCGCGGTGGCGTCAGGACGGTTGTGGTAGCCCTTCATCAACTGCGGTGAACGGAACCACAATTCGCCCTGCTCACCGGCCGGGACGTCCTCCAGGGTATCGGGATCGACGACCCGTACCTCGGCGTTGGGCACCAGCGTGCCCGCACTGGTCAGCCGCTCGGGATGGTCGGTCGCGCGGTGCGCCTCGGGCAGCAGATGGCTGATCACGCCGCACAGCTCGGTCAGGCCGTAGGCCTGCACGAAGTCGGTGTTCGGCCAGGCCTTCAGCGCCTCACGCAGCAGCGGCAGCGGCATCGGCGAGGCGCCGTAGCCGTAGGTCTTCAACGCGCTGAACAGCTTCACCGCGTCCGGACCGGACTCCAGCACCTTGGCCAGCACCGCGGGGACCAGGAACGTGCGGTTGGCGCCCTTGAGGATCGCCCCGGCCAGCGCTGCGCCGTCCACGTCGCGGGTCATCACGCTGGGCACCCCGTCGTGGATGCCGAACTGCACATACGACGAGCCGCCGACGTGGAACAGCGGCATCGACACCATGTTCTTGTCGCCCTCGTCGAACTCGAAGCCCTCGTGGGCGTTGATCGTGTGGGCGATGAGGTTGGCCTGGGTCAGCTCGACACCCTTGGGGCGTCCGGTCGTGCCCGACGAGTACATGATGATGCACACGTCGTCGGGCTCGACGTCCTCGCCGCGGTCCACCGGGGTCGCCGCCGCCAGCATCGCCTCGTACTCGTCGTCGTCGCCGCCCTCCGGGGTGACGGTGATGATGTGCTCGATGTTGACCAGATCGTCGCGGATCTTGTCGATCAACGGCACGAACTCGGCACCGACGATGAGCAGTTTGGCATCGGAGTCGTTGAGGACGTAATCGAGTTCGTCGGCGGCCAGCCGGAAGTTGATGATGGCGGTCGCGGCGCCCAGCGAGGCCGCGGCCAGGGTCAGCTCGACACAGGCGGGATGGTTCTTGTCGAGAAACGACACGACGTCGCCGCGTTTGACGCCGCGCTCCTTGAGCGCGCCGGCAAGTCTGCGGACGCGGTCGTTCCACTGCGCCCAGGTCCAGTTGCGGTCGAAGTAGTCCATCGCCTCGGCATCTGGGGTGGCGGCGGCCCAGTGGGCGGTTCGTTCGTCGAGGAAGCGGGGTTCTGGCAGCTCGGACATGTCAGAAGCGTCCCACGTCGGCGGTCGCCGCTGTCCGGTTTCGCACAATCGCACACATGTGAGCACCAATTTCGACTCTGAATCTCCGCAACGGGAGAGAAATGACGACTTCAAGATGGTTTTTTCTCACATCGACAACGTATCATGTGAATTTATATTCTCAGTCAGTGCACCAGCGGTGCGAGGAAATCCCGGGCATAGCGGGACACCGCGTCGTCGTCGGTGACATCGACCAACGCGGTGCCGATCTGCACCAGGGACACGGCCAACCGGATGTACATCTCGGCGACCGCGAGCAGCGCGTCGTCGGGCATCGTCGCGCCCGCCGCGCGCAGCGCCTTGGCCAGCACCGTCGATGCACTGACCAGGAACTGGCGCGCTTCGTCGAACATCTCGGCGGTCGCGGTGAAATCGCCGTCGAGCTGCAGGAAGCGACGCATCACCTGCTCCGCGCTCAGCAGGCGCACCCCCTCGCGGAACGTCGCCACCGCGGCGGCCTGGGGCCCCTCGTCGATCGCGACCGTCTGCAGCCGCGACATCGCGAAGTCGAACGTCTGCCGCCCCAGCCCGGCGAGCAGTGCGTCGCGGCTGGGGAACCGGCGGTACAGGGTGCTGCGGCTGACGCCGGCCTGGCGGGCGACCACGTCCATGCTCAGCCGGCCCACCCCGACCAGCGCTACCTCCTCGGCGGCCGCCTTCAGGATGGCAGACTCCTGCTCGCTGCGGCTGCCGGTGTTGCGGGGACGTCGCACGCTCGCCACGATCAGCCCGCGGGGCAGCGGCCGGCGGGTGGCGCGAACGATTCGAGCCCAACCGAACGATGCAGCCGAACCAGCTTCTCGTACTCGAGGCGGTTGCGGGCCAACGGGATCAGCAGCACCCGGTCGGGCAAGGTACGCCAGGCCAGCTGCAACAGCCGGGTGTAGAGCGCGAACTCCCGGTCGTGACGGGCCCGCCAACGGAACCCGGTGAGTTCACGCACCCCCGGGTGCAGGATGCCGAACGAGCACACCAGCACGACGCGCCCCGCCAGCGGGCGCACCACCAGCCAGGACGGCGTCAGCAGCTTGCGCAGCGGGGGCGGCAGCAGCAGGGTCGGCAGTGGCAGCCGGGTCAGATCCCGGGTCACCCGGCGCAGGAACGGGTTGGCGGAAAGTTCGTCGCGCACCATCGCGTCGTAGTACCGGACGGCCTCGTCGTAGCCGGCCGGCAGCGCGGCGCTCTTGGCCGGCAGCTCGAGCGCCCGGAACGACTCGAGCAACTGCTGGTAGCAGACCTCGCGCGCACCGTCGGCGTCGGCGAGCAACTGCGCGAGGCTGACCGGGACCGTGGTGCGGTCCTGTGCGATGACGGCCCCGTCGCTCAGATACGGACCGGCGTCGCTGTCGGCCTGGAAGTCGATGTACTGCTCACCGGCCGCTGACAACCCGGACACCCGCACCGCGCTGGAAACCGGAACCGGCACCTCCGAGTTCATGGTCACCACGGCTTCGACGCCCGTCGGGGTGATGTCCAGTCTGTCCACCCGCCCGATCCGCACGCCGCGCAGCGTCACATCCTGATTCGGCAGCAGCCCAGCCGATTCCGGCAGCTGGACGGTCACCCGGTAGCTCGACGCGAACGGGTTGACCCGCAGCGCCCCCACGAGCAGGTACCCGGTCGCGACGATCAGGGTCATCACCAGCGCGGCCGCGGACAGCCACCCCTTGCGGCGATGGCCCGCCCGGACGGCGGAGACGATCAGGTTGGCGCCGGCGTTGATCATCTGGGCGCCTCTGCGGGGAGTTCTGCGGGGGCCGGCGCCGGAGCGGCCGGCTCTGGGGCGGGTCCACCCGGGGCCGGGCCGGGGGCGGGCGCCCCGGGAGCGGGCATCAGCAGACCGGGCTGGTCAGAGTCCGGAATGACGGGCAGCTGCGGCACGGCAGGACCCTTGCCCACGATTCGCTCCTGCAGTCGGTACAGCGTGAACTGCAACGAGCCGACCAGCTGATGCCAGTTGTAGCGCTTCGGCCCGTGCAGGCCCTGATCCCCGGCGAACCCGATGTCCGGGATCGAGCCGAGCACCAGCCGGTCGATACTGGCCCGCACCGCCAGCGCATTGCTGGTCATGGACTTGACGAACGGCGGCATCAACCTGTTGAGCGCATAGAGGTCCGCGTCCGGGGTGAGCACCACGTCGTTCCAGGCGCCCGCGATGGTGTTGGCGTCCATGACGATGCTGCGCCCACTGGTGTCGGTGCCGGCGATCGACGGGAACTTCCTGAGCTGCTCGGCGGTGTCGCCGACCTGGATGACCAGATCGGCGATCTGATCGGTGTGCGCCGCCAGCGTATCGGTGGCGGGGCCCGCGGCATCCATCACCGCGGCCAACTCGTCGTTCTTCGCCTCCGGCTGGCCCACCAGTCGCGAGGTCTCGGTCAGCGCCGTGGAGATCTGGTCGGAGCGCGAATTCAGTCTGCCCAGCGTGTGATTGGTCTTACGGATCAGGTCACCGAACGCCTGCTCCTGGTCGCCGGTCGCCTTGCCCAGACCGTTGACGATGTTGGTGAAGTTGCGCACCGCGCCGCCGTTGACCAGGATCGCCGCCGAGCTCAGCACCGACTCCACGGTCGCGGCCGCCGTCGTGGACTCCAGGCCGATGGTGTCGCCGTCCTGGAGCAGTGGGTCCCGGGCGGCACCGAGGCCGGCGGCCTGATCGAGACGAACACGTCGCCCAGCGGGGTGGCCGACCGCAACTCGGCGGTGCTGCCCTGCGGCAGTTGGACACCGTCCCTGATGCGCAGCGTGGTGACGGCGGTGTAGTTGCGTGCCACCATCGACTCCATCTGGCCGACATCGGCGCCGGCCAGCTTCACCTTGGCCATGTCCGGCAGGTTCAGCGCATTGGCGAACACCGCCGTCAGGGTGTAGCCCTCGCCGGTGTCGCCAGGTGCGGGCAGCGGCAGGCTGGCCAGTCCCTCTGTCGCACAACCGGACACCGTCACGCACATCGTCAAGGCGACCGCCGTCAACGATCTGATCCGGGCGCGCATCATTTCTGTCCCATCGCGGCCAGGCCGTCCAACACATAGCTGAGGCCGTAGTCGGGTCCGAAGTCCTGCAGTGTTCCCGTGCTGCAACCGAGTTGCCGCAGCCCCATCATGTTGCACACCTCTTTGAGCGTCTGGGTGTCGAACAGAACCTTGTCGGTCAGGACGTGCACCCGCAGCGCCCCGTTGGTCTGGTCGACGACGTTGTAGATGTTGTCCAGCGTCATCGGGGCGAGGTCGAGGAACTCCATGACGTCGCGCTGATGCTCCACCGCCGTGGTGGTGGCCGTGTCACCGTTGGCGACGATCCGCTTGATGTCGTCGCGATGGGCCTCGAGCACCTCACCCACCTGCGCGATCACCTCGTTGAGCTTCTTGCCCGT
This sequence comes from Mycolicibacterium xanthum, assembly GCF_019710635.1. Taxonomy (GTDB): domain Bacteria; phylum Actinomycetota; class Actinomycetes; order Mycobacteriales; family Mycobacteriaceae; genus Mycobacterium; species Mycobacterium xanthum. The sequence goes on along the minus strand of NZ_JAIFZS010000090.1, from coordinate 8,426 downwards.
GGTTCCGGTCCCGAGGTTCTCGTCCGCGACGACCTGACTGAACTGCCTTATGGTGGAACCGAATTCGCGCAGCGTGGCATCGTTGTCGGCGGCCGCCTCGAAGAGGCTGCTGATGTTGCGGATGATGGTGGTCAGCTGGTCGCGGGTGACCTCGCCGCGATCGGCGCTGAGCCGCAACGCATCGGACAGTTCGCCGAGCGCATCCTTCATCTTCTGGCCGTTGCCGTCGGCGACCGCCGCACTGGCGTCCACGACATCGCGCAGCGGCCCCTGGCCTTGCCCGTCGCCGCGCAGCGACGTCGTCAGCTTGTCGAGCATGTCGAGCACGCGCGCGAACTCCACCGGGGTCCTGGTCCGGTTCAGCCCGATGGTGTCGTGGTTCTGCAGGGTCGGCCCGCCGCGGTAGGGCGGGGTCAGCTCGATCTGGCGGTCGGTCAGGATCGAGTTGTTGATCGTCACCGCCTGCGCGTCGGCGGGGACCTGGACGTCGCGGTCGACGGTGAACTCGACTTCGACATAGCCACCCTTGGGCACGATCTTGGTGACCTTGCCGACCGGCATCCCCAGCACCGCAACTGTGTTGCCCTCGTAGAGTCCCGCGGCACTGTCGAACTGCGCCGTCACCGCGATGGTGTCGTACCGGTCCCTCAGGTAGGACGAGCCGACCAGCGCCGCCACCACGGCCACCACCAGGCCCACCGCACCCAGCGCGATCAGACGCCCATTGGTCAACCTCATTTGCAGTCCTTGAAGTACTGGATCATCCCGAACTGCCTGGCCCGCCCGCTGATCGCACACATCCAGGAATCCACCAACAACCCGTTGGCGGCGTTGAACTCGACCGCGTTGCCCATGCCGGTGGCGTTGGCCAGTCCCCGCAGCGCGATCGGTCCGGACTGCAGGATGCTGCGCACCAGGTCGTCGTGCTGGGCCAGCAGATCCGAGAGCTCCCGGACATTGACCAGCAACTTCTCCAGCTCTGGACGGTCATCGATGACGATGTCCCCCAGTGTGCCGACCAGATTGGTGATCGCGTCCATCAAGGCCCGAAAGGAGGCCCGGCGCAACACGAACTCGCCGACCAGGTCGTTGCCCTGCCGGACCAGGCTGGCGATGTTGGACTGCTGGCGGCGCAGCGTGGTGCTGACCAATTCGGTGGTCTCCAGCAGTGCGCCGAGCTGATCGCGGCGGTCGGCGATGATGGTGGCGAGGGTGTGGGTGTTCGCCAGTGCCTGCGGCAGCAGCTCGGGCACCCCGTTGAGCTCCTGCCCCAGGATGCCCAGGGTCTGGGCGAACTTGTCGGAGTCGACCTGCTCGTAGGTGTTGGTGACGTCGCCGAGGGCCTCCTGCAGGTCGTACGGGACGTCGGTGTGGGTGAGGTCGAAGCTGCGGTTAGGCAGCTCGCCGGACCCGGCCGGCTCCAGAGCCAGGTAGCGCCCACCCAGAATGGTGTTGATCCTGATGACCGCGCGTGAATCCGTGCCTAGATCGACGTCGTTGCGCACCGTGAACTCGGCTTCGACATGGTCGCCGGCGAGCTTCATGCCGGTCACCTCACCGATCGGAATCCCGGCCACGGTCAAGGGATTTCCGGTCTGGAGGGCGGCGGCCTGCAGGAACTGGGCGGTGTATTTCCGGTGGCCGACGTCGGCGGCCTTCACCAGCAGCAGCGCCCCGACCAACACCGTCACCACGGCGACCGCGACGACACCGAGCCATACCGTGTTGAGGCTCTCGAGGGTGCGGCGGCGCCGCTTTTGCTGATCAGCCATTGGCCATGTTCCTGCACTTCGGGGTGTACGACGCGGCGTTGCCCGGGGTGGCGGCGGCGACCACGATCGGCACGACGTCGTTGAGCCCCGGGAAGAACCCGGTGGCGTTCAGGTCGCACGCATAGGCGTTGGCGTAGGCGCCCTCGTTGGTGACCCGGGCAAAACCCTTGAGCAGCAACGGCAGATTCGCCCCGGCGAACGCAAGCTGCGGCTCGATCTCGACCATGTGCTGGGCGAATCCCGGCTGCCGGGTGACCAGTTCGTTCAGCGACGGATAGATCTCGTCGGTGATGGTCGACAGCTGGCGCACCACGCGTGCGGTCGAGCCGGTCGCATCGACCAGTTGGGTGCGCTGGGCATCGAAGGTGGACACCGCGGACCGCGCCTGGGTGAGGACCTGGTCGAGGTTGTCGTTGTGCCGGGCCAGGTTGGCCATCACGGTGTTCAGGTCGGTGATGACCGTGCCGAGTTCCTGGTCGCGCCCGGCGAAAGCCTCACTGAACTGCGATGTCTGGCTGATCAGAGACGCCAGCGCCGACTCGTCGCCCTGCAGCGACTGGACCACGCCCTTGGTCAGATTGTCGGCATCGACCGGATTCAGCAAGCTGAACAGCGGTTCGTAGCCGTTGAGCAGGGCGGTCACGTCGAACGACGGGTCGGACTGCTCCAACGGGATGACGCTGCCTTCCGCCAGCGGGCCGGGATCGCCGATATTGCCCAGCGACAGAACGAGATAGCGCTGCCCGACGATGTTCTGGTAGGTCACCGACGCCACCGTGGTACCGAGCACCTGCTGATCGCTCTGCACCACGAACGACACCTTGGCCACATTGCCCTGCAGCTCGATCTTCTCGACCCGGCCGACGCGGACCCCTGCCATCCGGACGTCGTCACCTTCGCGCAGGCCGAACACATCGGTGAACATCGCCGCGTACGGCACCGTCGGACCCGCGACGTCGCGGCGCAGCGTGACGTACACCAGCCAGGTCAACGTGACCGCGACGACCATGAACAGCGACAGGCCGACAAGTGCTGCGCGGTATCTCATCGTGGTTCCTCGCTCAACTTGACGGTCGTCCCGCGTGCCAGCGGCCCGAGCAGCAGCTGGGTGGCGACCGTCGTGGGCCGCCCGGTGATGACGCTGAGCTGCCGGCGCTCCTGTCGGCTGCCGACGGGTCCGACGTTGCCTCCGAAGGAGGCCGGGGCAGCCTCGGCGGGCAGCGGCGGCGCGTCACCCGGCGACGGCGCCACCGGGGCCGGCGGCGACAGCGGTAGCGGCGGCGGCACCACCGGCGCCAGGGCAGGGTTTGCAGTGCCAGGCACCGGCGGTGAGGGGCTCATCCACGGTGGCAGTGGCGGATTGGGGTCGGCGAGGCTGGGGTCGGGGTTGATCAGCGGCGGGCCGACCGCGACCAGGTTTCCGTTCGGGCCTATCTCGGTGCCCGTCGGAGGCGCCAGGTCCGGCGGCGGCTGGTAGTTCTGCGGCAGCAGCACGTCGGGCAGCTCGGGGCGGGTCGGCACCAGCGGGGCGGTGTAGCAGCTCGGCCCCTTCAGGCCGCCGTACTGCGGACAGTCCGCCCGGGTGTAGGTGTACGTCGGCGTGAACGACAGGTTGACCCGCATGTTCGCGACGTCCTTGTCGGCGATCCACACATGCTCGAAGTACCTGTCCGACAACCCGTTCAGTTTGACGAACCCGGGCACCCAATGGTGCGACGTGTCGGCGAGGTTGCCGATCACGGGAGTGAGCTCCGAGGTGATCTTGACCAGCTGGTCGGAGTGGTTGCTCAACGAGGTGTAGGTGGTGCCCATCGTGTTGATCCCACCGTTGACCAGCGCGGTCAGCTGAGCGTCCTGCTCCACCAGGGTCTGCATGGGCTGCACCGCCTGGTGCAGGGCATCGACGAGTTCGGGCGCGGTCTGCTGCAGCCCCGTGGTGGCGTCGACGAGCGCCGACAACGTGGTGGGCCCGGGATCGGTGGCGACGATGCGGTCGAGCTCGTCGATGAGCCGGTTGAGCTGGGCGCCGGAGGTCAGCAGCTCCGTGCGGCGGTCCTCGGTGGCGGCGTTCACCGCGGCCAGCACGCCGATCGTCTTGTCCTCCCGGCCACGGCCGGTGGCGGCCAGGATGTCGCGCAGCTTGCTGATCGTGGTCTGGAAAAGCACTGTCGGAAGTTCGGTGTCCTCGGCGATCACCGCGCCCGGCTGGATCGCCGGTCCCGGTCCCTGGTCGACGAGCTGCACCGAAGACACCGCAAAGACGTTGCTGGGCACCACGCGTGCGGTCACCCCGGCCGGGATCGACGGGGCGTACTCGGGATCGAGGTTGATGTGCACGAAGTTGGGATCGCCGTGCGACGCCGGGGTGACGCTGTTCACGGAGCCCACCAGCACGCCGTGGTACTTGACGTCGGATCGCTGCGGCAACCCGTCGCCGACGTTGACCAGCGCGGCCACCACGCGCACGTAGGGCTCCATCCGCCCGGTCGACTTGATCAGCAGCGCCGCGGTGATCATCGCCACCACCACGACGACCCCGACACCAAACAACAGCAGCTGCCGGTCAGAGGGGCCGCGCCCTTCCAGCTCAAAGGAATTCGCCATCTAGCCCCCGAACCGGGCTCCGGCGTCGACCGACCACAGCGCCATCGTGAGCAGCATGTTGACCATGATCACCACGGTGATGCTCGCCCTCATCGCGTGGCCGGCGGCGACCCCCACACCCACCGGGCCGCCACTGGCGTAGAAACCGTAGTAGCACTGCACCGTCGAGGCGATCCAGACGAACACGACGGTCTTGAGCACCGAGTACAGGATGTCCTGGCCGGACAGCATCAGGGTGAAGTAGTGCATGTAGGAACCCATGGAGCCACCCGAGATGACCAGGACGACGAGCTGGGTGGTCAGATAGCTGACCGCCAGGCAGGCCACGTAGAGCGGGACCGCCGCAACCACCGAGGCCAGCAACCGCGTGGTGACCAGGTACGGAATCGGCCTGATGCCAAGGGAATCCAGTGCGTCGACCTCCTCGGCGATGCGCATCGAACCCAGCTGTGCGGTGAACCGGCAGCCGGCCTGGGTGGCGAACGCCAGCGACGCGGCGATCGGCGCGAGCTCGCGGGTGTTCACCAGCGAGGAGATGATGCCCGTCGCGGGGCCCAGGCCGAGCAGGTCGAGGAAGTTGTACCCCTCGATACCGACCAGCGCGCCGACGGTGATCCCCAGCACCACGGCCACCCCGGCCGTGCCGCCGCCCACCACCAGCGAGCCGTTGCCCCAGGCGATGTCGGAGAGCAGCCGGACGAACTCGCCGCGGTACTGCCGCAATGCGACGGGGATGCCGAGGAGGGCCCGCCCGAAGAAGACCAGGATGTGGCCGAGCCGCACGATCGGGGCGGTGGTGCGGCGGACCAACATCCGGGCTCGCGCCAACACCACGGGGGAGAAAGTCGATGCCGCCACGGCTAGAGCCCCACCCGCGGAAACATCAGGATGTACAGCTGGCTGATCGCGACATTGACGATCATCAACACCAGGATCGACTCGACGACCGCGGCGTTGACGGAGTTGGCCACCCCCGTCGGGCCGCCCTTGGTGGAAAGCCCCTTCTGGCAGGACACCACGGCGACGATGGCACCGAAGATGACCGCCTTGACCAGCGCGACGATCATGTCGCCGGTGGTGGCGAACGAGGCGAAGGTGGCGACGAAGCTGCCCGGTGCGCCGTTCTGGAAGTAGACGTTGAACAGATAGCTGGCGAGGAAGCCGACGAAGCAGACCACGCCGGTGAGCGCAATACCGACCATGATCGCGGCGGCGAACCGGGGCACCACCAGCCGCCGGATCACCGACACGCCCATCACCTCCATGGCGTCGGTCTCTTCGCGCATGGTGCGGGAGCCCAGGTCCGCCGTGATCGCCGAGCCGACCGCCGCGGCCATCAGGATCGCCGCGGTGAGCGACGCGGCCTGACGGATGACGGCCAGGCCGCTGGCGGCACCGGCCAGTGAGGTGGCGCCGACCTGGCCGGCCAGCAAGGCGAACTGGATGGACAGCGTGACGCCGATCGGCAGCGCCACCAGGACGGTGGGCAGCACCGCGGTACCGGCCATGAACGCGCCCTGCCGGACGAACTCCTGCCACTGGAATCGACCGGTGAGCAGGTCGATGACGAGGTACTGGATGGTGCGCACACCGACGACGAACTGCTCGCCGACCGTGGCCAGCGAGGCGAGCGGATGACGCCGTGTATAGCCGGTGGCCCAGTCTTCGATGGCGCCGAAACCGTCTCGTCGGTCGTCGGCCAACCACGATTGATCGGACGACGACGTCATCCGCTCGCGCTCGACGATCGGCGGGGCACTACCGGATCCCTCCCTGCTGCCAGATGCGGCACGGGCTGTTTCGCGCCAGTCCCATCCATTGCTGGGCGTCACCGTATCGTCGGCGCGTCTCGACCGTCAACATATTGTAGAATTCTCATTCACATAGCCGTGCCGGATCGCCGCCACCGGCGCGATCCGGACGCCATGCCGATCGACCCAGATGCCACCGACTCGTTCTTCGCGGGCGTAAATTCTTTTCCAACTCAAGCCGTTATGAACAGCGGATATAGCTGGACATGGGGCCATCGCCCGGTTCGTGCCACGCAACCGCCGACGCCGCTGCGCCGGTCGCGTCGCCGTGGCGCGGGCGGCACCGTGGAACATCCCGGCAACGATCTCCACGGCGATTAACTTCCGGCCCGTCCGCGGCCGTCGCGTCCGTTCGCTGAAACTACTCGCCACCGTCGTGCCACCGCCATTGTGGCGGCGCGGATCGCCCGAACCGGTTCCGCTCCGCCGAAATGGCATTCCGGCAGCGAGAGTGCGAGTAGGTGCCTGCCGGAATGCCATTTCGCGGACCTTGCTGACTGGAATTGGAACACGTTCTAGTGTGGTCCCATGAGCGACGAGCTGCTGCGCCATCCCCTACACTCCGGCCACCTCACGGTGGGCGCGCTCAAGCGCCACAAGGACCGTCCCGTGCTCTTCCTCGGGGACACCACGCTGACCGGCGGGCAGCTCGCCGACCGGATCAGCCAGTACATCCAGGCGTTCGAAGCGCTGGGGGCGGGCACCGGGGCGGCGGTCGGCCTGCTGTCGCTCAACCGGCCGGAGGTGCTGATGATCATCGGCGCCGGCCAGACCCAGGGCTACCGGCGCACGGCGCTGCACCCGCTGGGTTCGCTTGACGACCACGCCTACGTCCTGACCGACGCCGGGGTGACCTCGCTGATCATCGACCCGAACCCGATGTTCGTCGAGCGCGCGCTGGGCCTCATCCAGAAGGTGCCGTCACTCAAACAGGTGCTGACGATCGGCCCGGTACCCAGGGAACTGGCCGACGGCGACGTCGCGGCGGTGGATCTGACGGCCGAGGCGGCGAAGTACCCACCCCGTGAGCTGGCGGCCGCGAACCTGCCGCCCGATCACATCGGCGGGCTGACCTACACCGGTGGCACCACCGGCAAGCCGAAGGGCGTCATCGGCACCACGCAGTCGATCACGACGATGACGACGATCCAGCTCGCCGAGTGGGAGTGGCCGGAGCACCCCCGCTTCCTGATGTGCACGCCGCTCTCACATGCCGGCGCGGCGTTCTTCACCCCGGTGATCGTCAAGGGCGGCCAGCTGATCGTGCTGACGAAGTTCGACCCCGCCGAGGTGCTGCGGGTGATCGAGGAGCAGAAGATCACCGCCACCATGCTGGTGCCGTCGATGATCTACGCGCTGATGGATCACCCCGACTCGCACACCCGTGACCTGTCGTCGCTGGAGACGGTGTACTACGGGGCCTCGGCGATGAACCCGGTGCGCCTGGCGGAGGCGATCCGGCGCTTCGGGCCGATCTTCGCGCAGTATTACGGCCAGTCCGAGGCACCGATGGTCATCACGTACCTGGCCAAGACCGACCACGACGAGAAGCGGCTGACGTCGTGCGGCCGCCCCACGCTGTTCGCGCGGGTCGCGCTGCTCGGCGAGGACGGCAATCCGGTGCCGCAGGGCGAGGTCGGCGAGATCTGCGTGTCCGGTCCGCTGCTGTCGGGCGGCTACTGGAACCTTCCCGAGGCCACCGCGCAAACTTTCCGCGACGGCTGGATGCACACCGGCGATCTGGCCCGCGAGGACTCCGACGGCTTCTACTACATCGTCGACCGCACCAAGGACATGATCGTCACCGGCGGGTTCAACGTGTTCCCGCGCGAGGTGGAGGACGTCGTCGCCGAGCATCCCGCGGTGGCGCAGGTGTGCGTGATCGGCACGCCCGACGAGAAGTGGGGCGAGGCGGTGACGGCCGTGGTGGTGCTGCGGCCCGGCGCGGCGAACGACGCCGCGGCTGTGGCGGCCATGACCGCGGAGATCCAGACCTCGGTCAAGGAGCGCAAGGGTCCGGTGCAGTCGCCCAAGCAGGTGATCGTCGTCGAATCGGTTCCGGTGACCGCGCTGGGCAAGCCGGACAAGAAGGCGGTCCGGGCGCAGTTCTGGGAGGGCTCCGGCCGCTCGATCGGCTGACGCGCACCTTCTTCCGCGAGACATCCCTAGTCTGTAAGTGTCAAGCGGCGTGGGGTGTGCGGTGTGCCCACGCGGTGTGTTCGTCGTAGTGGGTGTGGTG
>NZ_JAIFZS010000009.1 GCF_019710635.1 Mycolicibacterium xanthum | reverse complement strand
TCGGGGTCGTCGCCGTGGATGGCCGGGTCGGGGTCGGCGTCTAGGGCGTTGTGGTCGGTGACCACGTGCACGACCACGCTGGCGGCGCGTCCGTCGGGGTTGCCGGTGGCCGGGCAGTCGGGGTTGGCGCAGCGGCAGGCCAGTGTGAACACCCCGGCGAACACCGCCCCGAACGCGTCGGCGCGTAATTGGCGCAGGGTGCGCGGGTCCTGGTCGCACACGCTGGCCACCATCGCGGCCATCCGGGCCGCGGCCACCGCGGCGTCCAGGGAGTGCACCACGCCGTAGACGCTGGTGGTGCCGGTTTCGTCGTCGTGTTTGCCGATCTTGAAGTTGCGCTGCCGGGTGCGTTCGCGCGCCCGGCGCACCGCATCGGGGTCATGGGTGTGGATCCAGACCGTGATCGCGGTGTCGAGTTTGTCGCCGGAGAGCACTCCCCACCCGGCGGCGCTCTGGGCGAACTGTTCGTCCAGCGCTGCCCACACCGTGTCATCGACGACCAGCCGGGTCAGCCACAGGATCCGCGCGATCACCCGCTCGCTGAGCTGCCCGGCCATAAACAGCCGCGCCAGGTTGGGCAGTTTGTCGCGTAGCGTGGCCGCGGTCGTCATCATCCCGATCGCGCGGCCGTGTGAGACCGTCAACGCGCACCCCACCTGGGCGGCGGCATTGTCGATGTCGTCACAGGCCCAGGTCGAGTGCAGCTCTCCGGCGTCGGCGCGGCGTTTCCATTCGGCCAGCGCGGCGAACTTGCGCGCCTCGGCCGCCGCCGCGGTGCGGGCCCAGCCGGCGATCGCGTCGATCAGCTCGGCATTCGAGGCGGCGGCCACCGCGGCCGGACC
>NZ_JAIFZS010000089.1 GCF_019710635.1 Mycolicibacterium xanthum | reverse complement strand
GACCGCCGACGCGGCGGCGAACCTGTGGGACACTTTCACTGGAAGTGCCTTTCCGAGTTGTGCCGATAAGTGCGTAAGGAACACTCATCATCACAGCTCAGAGGGCACTTTCCTCGTCACGACACCCGATGACCAGCCGATTCGTCGGTGGATCGAGGTTTAGGGGTGCGGGCCGGGTTCGCTGCCGTTGGCAGGGAGTGTGGTTCAGCGCGATCCTGCTGCAGCCGTCGCCTCCACGCTCCGCTTGAGGTTGAGCAGCTGTCGTCGCTGCATGCCGAAGTGGACAGGGCGCATGACGAGTCGGAGCATCAGTCCCATGGCGAGGCTCTCGTACCACGACCGGACGCGGGCGAGGAGGCGAGTGCTCGTCGCATCGATCGGTTCAAGGACGAAGGTCCAGGTGAACGAGCCAGTATCCTCACCGAGGACCAGCGCCCGCTCCGGTGCGATAGCCCGGACGATGAAGCCGTCATCTGCCTTCGGCGTCCAGGGAAAAATGTCCCCGACCTCGACGTGCTGGAGCTCAGGGATGATCCGATCTGCGCTCGGAACGCCCCCGTTATCGAGCCCGTCGTAGCTGTACGCCCCGGCCCGCCTGCACCCTATCTGGACAAGCCAAGGCCAGATCTCGCTCGGCCGAGCACGGATCGTGACACCGTGAGTCCACTGCGCCTTCGCAGGCACCAGCTCATCACCCGGAAACGGCCGCCCAGCCTCGTCGCCAAGGGGCCGAACCGGGCGTCGCGACACCACGCCGGTCACTATCACTCCCGCCAGCCTGATCGCATCAGGAAGGCGGTCGATAAAGGAGGAATCCTCTCCCTTCACCCAGCGCTGCGCGATGTCCCAATTCTCTTGCGGCATTCGTGCAGTATCTCTGCACGCGGTGTCGATCTAAATGCAAATGGGCGCAATTGCATCGGATGCAGCCCAGCGACTAGTTGGCGCAGCTTCAGACCACGCGGTCTCCACGACCAAGAACGGGCGGGATCCCGCCGGTTTCACTCCCACAGCACCGGCTCGACGCTGTCGTTAGGCAGCTGCGGGGTGCTCCCCACGAATGCGGGGATGATCCGACAACGTCGTTACGTGACCCGTTTCGTCACCGTGCCGTAAGCGAGCAGGTTGGTGCCCACAGTGTGGCCACAAACTTGTGTCGGTAACGGCTATCTGGCGTGAACTGCTGTCATGGCATTAATCAGGTCAGACGTCATTTCAGTCAGTCCCTGACCTGCACCCTCAGAAACAGTTCGAATCTCACCGAGGGCGCCACCTCGACGCCAGCCCTCCCAATTCGCTACGAATGCCGGGGCTCTCGACGACGATGTTCGCGTGAGTGCGCGGACCATGCGTCGCAGCATCGACGAGCTACATGACCGCCCCGACCTGGTCAGCGGCGACGGTCGGGCCAAGCGCTCGGCCTTCTGGACCATGCTTTCGCTGCTGGCGATGATCGCCGCCGCCGGTGTCGCGATGGACTCCACCGCCACGGTGGTCGGCGCGCTGTCGACCCCCATCTACGGCGTGGCACTGGGTTTCGCCCGGGGTGTCCGCCCACTCGGTTCGACTCGTCGCACTGGGCGCTGTCGTCGCCGTCGGTGTGCTGATGGTGTGGACCTCCCAGCCCCGACGCGGTCGCCACGATCGCCACCGGGCTCGCCGGGTCGTTCGCGCTGATCCGCCGGGATCTGGGCGACACGCTGCCGGGAATCGCGGTGGCGATCGCGCTGGTGCCGCCCCTCGCGGTGGTCGGGATGTGCATCGGGCTGGCGAACCCGTACCAGGCACTGGGCGCGTTGATCCTGTTCCTGTCCAGCGTCGCCGCTATGATCGCCGCGTGCCCGAAGGCGTCGAGGTGTCGGTCATCCACGACATGGGCGCCCGGATCAGCTGACGGCGTTCACCCGGCCGGTGGCGAGGGCCGGCTGCCCTGGATCGACATCCAGTACTGCGGGCTGTAGACGGTGACACCCCCGGTGTTCTTGTCCACCTGCAGTGCTCCGCCATCGACGACCGCCCAGGTGTACGCATCGTCGAACGACTGTGGTTCCCCCGAACGGAAATAGACAGTGAACGCCATAGGGTGCGAGCCTGCCAGGAATTCCGCGCGGCGCTACTCGAACGTGGCCGGGGGCCGGGTCCGGGCCCGGGTATGCAGGATCCGGCCGACTCCCAGAGGTCCGGGAGACGGTCGGCGGGCCTCTCCCGATCGCACAGGCGGACCTTGCGGAATCAGCTTACCCCGCAACATATTTGGCGACCAGCGCGCCGTCGGCCAGATGGTTCCGAGCGTGCCCGGCCGGGGTCGGCGATCTCCGGGGTCCAGCCGGCAGCACGCGACCCGGGTCATTCGGGCAGGTTGACCGCATTTCGGCGATAGGCTCCGGCCGTGCTGAACGTTCGGCCGGTCTGCGTGCCCGACGCGGCGCTGCAGACACGCGTGTCCTCGCCGAGCCGCCACCGCGCCGAAAGCGGCGCCAGGCGGATGCGCGTGCTGAAGATCGCCAGCGGGATCGCCGCCGTGGTATCGGGCGGATTCGGCATCTTCCAGCTGGCGCTCGGCGGTGCCCTGTGGTGGCTCGGCGTGATCAACCTGGCATGCGCGTTGGTGTTCCTGGTGATTCCGAAGCTCTGCCCACTGGGCGAACTCGTCGCACCGCTGACCTTCGTCACCTTCGCCTACCTTTCGGTGGGCTTCATGTGCGCCACCACCGGCACCGATTCAGGCCTGCAGTTCTATTTTCTGGTCGCCGCATCGCTGACGGTGCTGATCCTCGGGATCGAGCGGATCGCACTGGCGTTGACGATCGGCGCGGTCGGAGTCGTGATCGTGATCGTGCTGGAACTCACCGTGCCGAACGACCGGGGGCTGGGCCCGTCCTGGACGATGACGGTCGGGTTCATCAGCTCGGTCATCGGTTCGGCGGTGATGATCGTCGCGACCCTCTGGTACACGCTGCGCGAGACCGAACGTGCGGAGCGGGCGATGGAGGCCGAATACCGGCGATCCGAGGGGCTGTTGGCCAACATCCTGCCGACCACGATCGCCGACCGGCTCAAGGATCCGACGCGCACGGTCATCGCCGACAAATACGACGATGCGTCGATCCTGTTCGCCGACATCGCCGGCTACACCCAACGCGCCAGCGACACCCCGCCCGCGGAGCTGGTGCGCTTCCTGGACGGGCTCTACACCGAACTGGACGCCCTGGTCGACCGGCACGGACTGGAGAAGGTCAAGACCAGCGGCGACTCCTACATGGTGGTCAGCGGCGTCCCCACGCCCCGCGCCGACCACCTGGAGGCACTGGCGGCGCTGGCACTGGACATGGCCGGCGCGGTGACCGATCTCAAGGACGCCCAGGGACGCGACGTCCCGCTGCGGATCGGGATGGCGGCGGGGCCGGTCGTCGCCGGTGTGGTCGGCGCCCGCAAGTTCTTCTACGACGTCTGGGGCGACGCGGTCAACGTCGCCGCCCGGATGGAGACCACCGACGTGGAAGGCCGCATCCAGGTCCCCGAGGACGTCTACACCAGGCTGCACCACGAGTTCGTCCTCGAGGAGCGCGGCCTGGTCGACGTCAAGGGCAAGGGCGTGATGCACACCTGGTATCTGGTCGGCCGGCGGACCGAACCGCCCAGAGGTTCCGGTTCTCCCGACTGAGCGGCCTTGCGCGCACCGATCAGCCCGCGGGCCGGTCCACCGGGTCCTGCTGCTCGGACCTGTCCTGCCGATCCAACAGGCGGGCGTAGCCGGCGCCCATGCCCAACAGGATCAACCCGACGACGATGAACACCGCTACGCGGAAGATCCCGTCGAGGGTGCCGAGATCGAACAGGAACAGCTTGGCCATGGCGGCCGCGACCAGCCCGAGGCCGCCGCCGATCGGGACCGAGCGCTCCGCACGCGGCAGCCGCGCAGCGTATCCGAACAACGCGGCCGCCATCGCGATCCAGCAGATGGTGGCCGCCATGTGCCCGGCGTAGAAGCCACGGTCGGGACCGCCGATCAGCGTGCCGGCGGTGACGGTGAGCGTGGTGACCGCGTAGACGATCACCGCGGCCGCCGCGACCCACAGCACGCGCACCGCGCTGTCGTCGAGTGCGCCGGGCCGTCGCTGCGCCTTCCCGGTCCAGGACCAGACGACGACCACCGCGCACGCGGCCAGCAACACGCTGGAGACCAGCGTGGAGATACCGGCCGCCGCCGTCGTCTCGGTGGCCTCCAGCAGCGCCGACGGCGGTGCGTAGCTGAGGTGGATGCCGGCACCGACGATCACGAACCCGAACGCCGCCCAGCGTGCGACGTCGTCGTGGCGCCCAGCGACGGCCACCACGATCGCCATCGCCAACAGCACCGGGCCCGCGACCCGGCCGTCGAACGCGACCGTCACCGCGATCAGTGCCGACACCGCCGACACCGCGGAGAACACCTGCCGGACGACGCCGGGCACGCCCGGCAGGCGGTCGCCGAGCAACACGATCGCCAGCATCGCCGCGGCCAGCGCCGCCGCCATCAGGGCCGCGACCACCCGGTCGACGGCCAGGCCGACCGACAGCACCGGGGTGACGCCCACCGCGGTGAGCAATGCCATCGCGACCCGGTTGGCCGTCCCCGGCAACAGGATCAGCGCCGCCACCACGGCGATCAGCGCCGCGATCCCGCAGGCGCCGGCCAGCCAGAGATCCTCCCGGCCGTCGACATGCCGCACCATCAGCGCGATCAGCAGTGGCAGCACCGCCGCGGCGATACGCGCGGCGTGCAGCCAGATCCAGTCCCGGCCGAGCTGCACCGGCAGTGAGGCCGCGGCCAGCGCCAGCATGAACCCCACCAGCAACAGCGTGATCCCGTCGGTCACCACGGGCGCGAGCACGATGAGCGGAATCAGCACCAGCAACCCGAGCTGCTCGGCGTCCCAACGGCGCGCCAGGGTCAACCCGCCGGCGCCGATCACCGCGGCAAGGGCGAGGCCGACCCCCGGCGGGACCCATTCGTAGATGGTCGTGACGGCGATGACGTCGATGTACGCCGCGGCCACCCCGGTGGCCGCCAGCGCGATCGCCCCGACCCGTCCGCCCGGGCGGGCGTTGAGCCACCACCCCGCCCCGACCAGTGCTCCGGCCAGCAGCGCACCCGCCGCCACCCGGAACTCCGGTCGCAGGATGCCGGCCTGGGCGGCCAGCACCAGCAGCAGCACCACACCGATCAGCGTGACCGCCACCCCGGCGACGGCCAGCAGCTTGCCGATCCAGCCTTCCGAACGCGGCGCCCGGACGGCCGCGACCGGCTGCGCCGGAGCCGCGTGCGGCGCCCGGTAGGGCAGATATTGCTGTGGCGGGTGCTGCGGGGGCTGTTGCGGCCAGTACGGCACCACCGGCGGTGCGACCGGCTGCGGGGGCGGGACGGGCGCCGGCTGCGGCGGTGCGACGGGTGCTGCAACCGGCGCCTGCAACGGCCGGTCGGTCAGGATCCGGTCCAGCTCGGTCAGATCGGTCGACACCTTGGCCAACTGCCGCGACAGCGCGGCGAAGTCCGCCGAGAGCCGGGCGAGCACGACGGCATGCGGTTCGGTCATGCCCTCATGTTCGCAGCCGGCGGGCGCCCGGCGCGTGAGTACAACTACTCGTCGAGCCCGTGTTCGATCGCGTAGCGCGCCAGTTCGACCCGGTTGCCGATCTGCAGCTTGCGAAACGTCGCCTGAACGTGGTTCTCCACCGTGCGGTGGCTCAGCGACAGCCGCTCCGCGATCTGCTTGGCGGTCAACCCCTTGGCGACATGGCGCAACACCTCGGTCTCGCGCTCGGTCAGGCTGGGCCCGGCCGGGCCCTCGGAGCCGGAGTCGCGCGCGATGCGCCGGTACTCGCCGAGCACCAGCCCGGCCAACCCCGGTGTGAACACCGCCCGGCCCGCCGCGGTGGCCCGCACCGCGTCCGCCAACTCCTGCTTGGACGCGCTCTTCACCAGGTAGCCGGTGGCACCCGCCTTGACCGCCTCGAGCACGTCGTCACGCTCGTCGGACGCCGACAGCACCAGGATCCGCGACGACGGTGACACCGCGAGCACTTCCGCGGTGGCCTGTGCACCGTCGCCGTCACCGAGTCGCATATCCATCACCACCACGTCCGGATACACCACCGCGGCCCGGCGCCGTGCCGAAGCGACACCGTCGGCGGTGGCCACCACGTCGAATCCGTCGTCGGCCAGGTCACGGGCGACGGCGTCGCGCCAGATCGGGTGATCGTCGACCACCATCACCCTGGTCGGTCCGTCGCTCACGCCGTCTCCCCCTTACGCGGCACGGTCAGCTCCCACTCGGTGCCCGAGCCGGGGCCGGTGCTCAGCTCGGCCCGCCCGCCCAGCCAGTTCATCCGTCCCACAATCGATTTCGCTATGCCGAGCCGTCCCTCCCCGAGCGCCTCCTCGAGTCGGCCCGCCGGGATCCCGATGCCGTCGTCGCGCACGCTGACGACGACGGAATCGCCGAGATCCTCGAGCAGGACATACGCGTGGGCGTCGGGCCCGGCGTGCGCCGCGGCGTTGTCCAGCGCGTTGCCGACCGCCGCCAGCAACTCACCGGCCCGCACCGCGTCCAACAGCACCGGTTCGGCCGGCACGCTCACCGACACCCGGTCCGAACCGCGTTGCCGCAGTAGCGCGCCGACGTCGGCGCTCGCGCCATCGGCGGCAGCGGTGTCCACCGAGCCGACCAGGTGACGAAGCGCCCGTTCCTGCTCGCCGGCCAGCTCGGCCAATCGCGTTGTCTCACCACCGATCTCACGGCCACGTCGGGCCACCAGCGCCAGCACCTGGATCGCCCCGTCGTGAACCTGACGGGACAACCGCTCGCGCTCCTCCAGTGCCGCCGACAGCCGCACCGCCCGTTGCAGGTCCGCGTGCGCACGCCGGGCGGTCTGCGCGGCCATCCCGACGGCCAGCCCGACCGCCAGCTCGATGATCACGGTGGCGTTGCGGCCGAGGTCGATGTGCACGTATCCCTTGAGTGCAGCCGCGGCGGCCATCACCGCGAGCCCGGTCAGCATGCCGGCGATCGGCCCCCACAGGATGGCCGCGGAGATGGTGGCGTTGGTCGCCCACAGCGTGGTGGGCCACGACTGGTTGTCGGCCACCCATTGGTCACCGGCGATCAGCTCGGTGGACAGCATCAACGCCACCACCACCGCGATCTCGGTCCACACCCAGGCCGGCCTGCGGCCGAACCCCTGCAGGTAGGCGACCGCGCAGGCGGCGCTGAACCCGATCAGCACCGCGAACAGCAGCCAGCCCGCGATCGGATACTCCAGGTCGCGGTTGACCGCGATCTGAAACCCCAACGCGTAGACGCAGCTGAGCAGACGAAACACCTGAGCGGCCCGCCACAGCGGCGTGGCCGGATCGGGGGCTACATCACCTTGGAGAGAAACGCCTTCGTCCGTTCGTGCTGGGGGTTGGTCATGACCTCCACCGGGTCACCGTGCTCGACGACGACTCCCCCGTCCATGAACACGATCTCGTCGGCGACCTCGCGGGCGAACCCCATCTCGTGGGTGACCACCACCATCGTCATGCCCTCGGAGGCCAGCTTCTTCATCACCCCGAGCACCTCTCCGACGAGCTCGGGGTCCAGTGCCGAGGTGGGCTCGTCGAAGAGCATGAGCTTCGGGTCCATCGCCAGAGCGCGCGCGATCGCGACGCGCTGCTGCTGTCCTCCGGACAGCTGGGCCGGGTAGGCCTCCGCCTTGTCGGCCAGCCCGACCTGCTCCAGCAGATCCTTGCCCCGTTCGAGGGCCTGGCCCTTCTTGATGCCCTTGACCTGGGTGGGAGCCTCGATGACATTGCCCAGCGCCGTGCGATGCGGAAACAGGTTGAAGTGCTGGAAGACCATACCGACGTCGCGGCGCTGCTTGGCGACGTCGCTGGGCTTCATCTCGTGCAGCTTGCCGCCGCGCTCCCGGTAGCCGACCAACTCGCCGTCGACGTACAGCCGGCCCGCGCTGATGGTCTCGAGGTGGTTGATGCAGCGCAGGAACGTGGACTTGCCGGATCCCGACGGGCCGACCAGTACCAGCACCTGCCCCTTCTGCACGTCCAGGGTGATGCCCCTGAGCACCTTGAGCGCACCGAAGTCCTTGCAGACCAGCTCGGCCCTGACCATGGGCCTGGCAGTGTCCGTTGCCGTCATACGTGCCCACTTTCCGTCTGCGCATTGGCCAGCGCCTGGAGCTGCTTGGAGGTCAGCTTTCGCGACGCGCCGCGCGAGAAGTACTGCTCCAGGTAGTACTGCCCGACCATCAGCACGCTCGTTACGGCCAGGTACCAGACTGCGGCCACCAACAACATCGGCACCGGCTGGAAGATCCGCGCGGCGATCTCGCGGGTCGCGATGCTGTACAGGTCGAATGCGTACGGCACCGCCGTCACCAGCGAGGTGGTCTTGAGCAGGCTGATCAGCTCGTTCCCGGTCGGGGGGATGATCACCCGCATCGCCTGGGGCAGCACGGTGCGACGCATCGCCATCCCCCACGACATGCCCAACGCGGTCGAGGCCTCCAGCTGGCCCTCGGGAACCGACAGGATGCCGGCGCGGACGATCTCGGCCATGTACGCCGCCTCGTTGAGCGCCAGGCCGATGACCGCCAGCGCGAACGGTATCGACAGCGCCTGCAGGTCGAGGTGGAAGAACGACGGCCCGAACGGCACCCCGAGCTGAATGTTCGAGTAGATGACCGGGATCAGCCCCCAGAACGCCAGCTGCACGTACACCGGCGTGCCGCGGAAGATCCACAAGAAGACCCACGCCACCGCGCTGAGCACCGGGTTGGCCGACAGCCGCATCACGGTCAGGACCACCCCGAGCACGATGCCGATCGCCATCGAGTACACGGTCAGCTGGAGGGTGTTGAACACCCCCAGCAGGATCCGCGGGTGGAACAGGTACTCGAAGAACGTCGACCACTGGTAGGCCGGGTTGGTGGCCGCACCGTAGACGAACAACCCGACCAGGATGAGGATGACGGCCGCCGCCAACCATCGCCATGGATGGCGCAGTGGGACGGCATCGATGGCTTCTGGCGACGAGCCGGCATCAGTCATGTGAATCGCCTTTGGGTCAGGACACCGCGCCGTTGATCACCGGCTTGTCGATCATTCCCTGCTCGAGACCCCAGTTCGTGGCGATCTCCTTGTACTGACCGTTCTCGATCAGGTGCTCGAGGGCCTGCAACAGGGACTGCGCCAGCGGGGAACCCTTCTCCACCGGCCACCCGTAGGGCGCCGAGTCGAACATCTCACCGGCCGGTTCGAGCTTGCCGTTGGTCTGCTTGATCGCATACAGCGTCACCGGCGAGTCCGCCGACATGGCGTCGGCCTGGCCCAGCACGACGGCGTTGGTCGCGGCGTCCTGGCTGTCGAACGGGATGATCTCGATCGGCGGCTGGCCGGCCTCGGTGCACTTCTGGCTGCGGGCAGGCAACTCGTCGGTCTCCTGCACCGTGGTGGCCTGCACCGCGACCTTCTTGCCGCACGCGTTGTCCGGGTCGATGTCGGAGCCGGCCGGCTGGGCCCACAGCGTGCCCGCCGAGAAGTAGGTGACGAAGTCGACCTGCTCCTCGCGCTCCTTGCTGTCGGTGAACGAGGACATGCCGACGTTGAACGATCCGCCCTGGATGGACGGGATGATCTTGGCGAAGTCCGCCTCGCGGTACTCCGGGGTCAACCCCAGCGTTCCGGCGATCGCGTTCATCAGATCGACATCGAAACCGACGATCTGGCCGCTCTCGTCCTTGAACTCGTTCGGGGCGTAGGGAATGTTCACGCCGATGATCAGCTTGCCGGAGGACTTGATGGCCTCGGGCACGGTGTTCGCGATCTCGTCGACCTTGTCGGCCTGCACCGCCGTCGACGGAGTCTCCGACCCGCCGCCCGAGTCCGAGCTGCTCGAGCATCCCGACAGCGCCAGGGCGCCGGTGGCGGCGAACACCGCCGCAAGGCGCCAGATCTTGGTCCGGCGATCCTGGATTTCACCCAACACGGTTGCCTCAACTTTCTGCTTCGGGTCGTCAGCCATCGACCGGAGCCCATCCAGGCATCTCCAGCCAAGGACGTTAACGACCGATGTCCCGACGCGCAGCGCCGGTAACGGAACATTAACGACCGGGTGGAGACATCACAGCGGTACCGCGAAATCAGGCGACCCAGCTCAGCGCTGTGAAAGACTGCGGCCATGGAAACCGGTACTGCCCCAGGCATGTTGCAGCATTTGTGGAAATCGGCCCTACTGTCGGGAATCCTCGCCGTCATTCTCGGCGTCATGGTGCTCGCCTGGCCGGCGAAGACCCTTCTGGTGGCCGCGATCTTCTTCGGCGCCTACCTGTTGGTGACCGGCATCGCCCAGGTCATCTTCGCCTTCAGCCTGCACGTATCGGCAGGCGGTCGGGTGCTGCTGTTCATCAGCGGGGCCGCCTCGCTGATCCTGGCGGTGCTCTGCTTCCGCAGCCTGCAGGATTCGATCCTGCTGCTGGCGATCTGGATCGGTATCGGCTTCATCTTCCGCGGCGTCGCCACGGCGGTGTCGGCGATCAGCGATCCCACCCTGCCCGGCCGCGGCTGGGAGATCTTCATCGGCATCATCAGCCTGATCGCCGGTGTCATCGTGCTCGCCTCGCCGTTCCAGTCGCTGGCGACGCTGACGATCGTCGTCGGCATCTGGCTGATCGTCATCGGGGTGTTCGAGGTGGTGTCGGCGTTCGGCATCCGGAGCGCGAGCAAGAAGGTCGCTGAATTCAAGAACGAAGTCTCCGCCGGCGCGCCAGAGTAAGTGCCGAAGGTCTCGGCTTCCGAATCCGGCCTTCGTTACTACACTGAGTCGTAGATCGGGAACCGCAGAGACTGGGAGTCGGGCGTATGGACGCACTTGATGTGTCACGGTGGCAGTTCGGAATCACCACCGTCTACCACTTCATCTTCGTCCCGCTCACCATCGGTCTGGCTCCGCTGATCGCCGCCATGCAGACCGCATGGCACATCACCGGCAACCACTCCTGGTATCGACTCACCCGCTTCTTCGGCAAGTTGTTCCTGATCAACTTCTCGATCGGCGTTGCGACCGGCATCGTGCAGGAGTTCCAGTTCGGGATGAACTGGAGCGAGTATTCGCGGTTCGTCGGGGACATCTTCGGCGCGCCGCTGGCCTTCGAAGGACTGGTGGCGTTCTTCTTCGAATCCACGTTCATCGGGCTGTGGATCTTCGGCTGGGGCCGACTGCCCCGCGCGGTGCACCTGGCCTGCATCTGGATCGTCGCCTTCGGCGTCAACGCCTCGGCATACTTCATCATCGCCGCCAACTCGTTCATGCAGCACCCCGTCGGAGCGCGTTTCAACCCCGAGTCCGGGCGCGCCGAACTGGTCGACTTCGGCGCGCTGCTGACCAACAACACCGCCATCTGGGCGTTCCTGCACGTGGTCGCCGCCTCGCTGCTGACCGCCGGCACCTTCGTCGCCGGCGTGTGCGCCTGGCTGATGGTGCGGTCGCACTCCCGGCCGGGCGAGGCCGAGGAGGCCAGGACGATGTACCGGCCGGCCACCATCATGGGCAGCGTGGTGGCCCTGATTGCGACGGCCGGCCTTCTCCTCACCGGCGACGTCCAGGGCAAACTGATGTTCGTCCAGCAGCCGATGAAGATGGCCTCGGCGGAATCGTTGTGTCACACCGAAACCGATCCGAACTTCTCCATCCTCACGGTCGGCACCCACAACAACTGCGACAGCGTGTCGCGCCTCATCGAGGTGCCGTTCGTGCTGCCGTTCCTGGCCGAGAGCAGACTCAGCGGGGTGACGCTGGAGGGCGTCGAAGATCTGCAGCTGCAGGCCGAGGAGCGGTTCGGCCCCGGTAACTACCGCCCGAACCTGTTCGTCACCTACTGGTCGTTCCGCGCGATGATCGGCCTGCTGCTGGTGCCCGTCGCGTTCGCCCTGCTGAGTCTGTGGCTCACCCGGCGCAGACGGATTCCCGATCATCGGTGGTACGGCAGGGTCGGCATTCTGACGATTCCGACGCCGTTCCTGGCGAGCTCCGCGGGCTGGATCTTCACCGAGATGGGCCGACAGCCGTGGGTCGTGCACCCCAACCCGACCGGGGACCAGGACGTGCGGATGCTGGTCCAGGACGGCGTGTCCAACCATGCGGCCGGCACCGTGGTGTTCTCGCTGGCGGTCTTCACCGTCGTCTACGGCGCACTGGCGGTGGTGTGGTTCTACCTGATGCGCCGCTATGTGGTCGAGGGCCCGCAGGAGCACGACTCCGAACCGGCACCACCGGCGCCGCCCGACAAGGACGACGTCGCACCGCTGTCGTTCGCGTACTAGGAGACCGTCGTGGGAGACCGTCGTGGAACTCGCTGAACTGTGGTTCTATCTGATCGCCGTGCTGTTCCTCGGCTTCCTGGTGCTCGAGGGATTCGACTTCGGCGTCGGCATGCTGATGGCGCCGATGGGTGCGACCGGTGACGGTGACCCGGAGAACCGCCGCCGCGCGGTGCTCAACACCATCGGCCCGGTCTGGGACGGCAACGAGGTGTGGCTGATCACGGCCGGAGCGGCGATGTTCGCGGCCTACCCGAACTGGTACGCCTCGTTGTTCTCGGCGCTCTACCTGCCTCTGCTGGCAATCTTGTTCGGCATGATCGTGCGCATCGTCGGAATCGAGTGGCGCGGCAAGATCAATGATCCGCAGTGGCGCAAGTGGGCTGACCTCGGCATCGCGCTGGGGTCCTGGCTGCCGGCTGTCCTGTGGGGCGTCGCCTTTGCGATCCTGTTGCGCGGCTTGCCCATCGACGCCGACGGCAACGCCCACACCGGCGTCGGGGACGTCCTGAGTCCCTACACGCTGCTGGGCGGGCTGGCGACCGCGTCGCTGTTCATCTTCTACGGTGCGGTGTTCATCGCGCTGAAGACCTCGGGCTCGGTTCACGACGACGCCTACCGGTTCGGTCGCATCCTGTCGGTCCCGGTGATCGTGCTGGCCGGCGGGTTCGGACTGTGGACCCAGGTGGCGTACGGCAAGTCGTGGACCTGGTTGGCACTGGCGGCCGCCGTCGTGGCCCTGCTGGTGGCCGTCGGGCTGGTCTGGCGCGATTCCGGTGAGGGCTGGGCGTTCCTGTCGATGGTGGTCGTGATCGCCGCGGTGGCCGTGCTCATCTTCGGATCGATGTATCCCACCCTGTTGCCGTCGACGCTGGACCCGGACTGGAGCGTGACGATCTACAACGGTTCGTCGACGCCGTACACGCTGCGGATCATGACTTGGGCGTCGCTGGCGCTGCTGCCGCTGGTGCTGGGCTACCAGGCGTGGAGCTACTGGGTGTTCCGCAAGCGCATCTCCGCCGACTCCATCCCGCCGTCCATCGGATTGTCGAGGCGCTCCTCCTGACAGACAGCTCGCGCGCACCGATCGACCCGCGCCTGTGGCGGGCGTCTGCGGCGATGCGCCGGTTCCTCGCGGCCGGCACGCTGTTCGGCGTGCTCATCGCGGCGGCGACGATCGGATCGGCGGTGGTGTTCGCCGCCATCGTCGCGTGGGTGATCACCGACCCCGGCGCACGCCGGCTCGACGAGCTCACGGTGCCCGTCGTCGTGCTGGTGTCGCTGTGGACGATCCGCACCGCCGCGCAGTGGCTTCAGGGCAGGTTGTCCCAGCGTGGGGCCAGCGCGGTGATCGCCGAGCTGGCCGACCAGGTGTTGACCACGGCAACCGCGCTGCCCCCGCGCGATCTGGCGCGACGCCGCGACGATGCGGCGGTGTTGGTGACCCGCGGCCTGGACGGACTGCGGGTCTACTTCACCACCTACCTGCCGTCGCTGTTCCTCGCGGCGATCCTGACCCCCGCCACCGCCGCCGTCATCGCGTTCTACGACCGGCCGTCGGCACTGATCGTGCTCGTCACCCTGCCGCTGATTCCGACCTTCATGGTGCTGATCGGCCTGGCGACCGCGGAGCGGTCGAAGGCCGCCCTGGTCACGATGTCCACCCTGCAGTCCCGGATGCTGGATCTGGTCGCCGGCCTGCCCACCCTGCGGGCGCTCGGCCGGACCGGCGGCGCGGCCACCAGAATCGCCGAACTCGGCGCGGCACATCGCCGTTCCACCATGGCCACGATGCGCATCGCCTTTCTTTCCGCCTTCGCCCTGGAGTTGCTCGCGACGTTGGGGGTGGCGCTGGTCGCGGTCAGCATCGGCATGCGCCTGGTGTACGGCGAGATGACGCTCACCGCCGGCCTGACCGCACTGCTGCTGGCCCCCGAGGTGTTCTGGCCGCTGCGCCGGGTGGGTGCGGCATTCCACTCCGCCCAGGACGGTAAGACCGCAGTGGCAGCGGCATTCGAGTTCATCGACAACGCGACCGCGGCACCGTCGGGCACCCGCACCCTGCCCGACCATCCGGTCACCATCACGATCGACCGGCCGGCCGTGCTGGCGCGCCCCGGCGAGGTCACCGTCCTGACGGGACCCAACGGCGCAGGCAAGACCACGCTGCTTCAGGCGGTGCTCGGGCTGAACCCCCCGCCGGCCGGCAGGATCGCGGTCAACGGGGTCGACGTCGCCGAACTCGACCGGCAGTCGTGGTGGTCGAGGGTGGCCTGGCTGGCACATCGACCGGTGCTGGTTCCCGGCACGGTGCGGGACAACCTCGAGCTGTTCGGGCCCCTGCCCGACGCCGCGGCGGCCTGCCGGGCCGCCTGCTTCGACGCGGTCCTGGGTGAGCTGCCCGACGGGGCGCACACCGTCATCGGCAGAGGTGGCGTCGGGCTTTCGCTGGGGCAGCGCCAACGACTCGGGCTGGCCCGGGTGCTGGGCTCGACGGCCCCGGTGCTGCTGCTCGATGAACCCACCGCGCACCTGGACGGCCCGACCGAGGCCCGGGTGCTGCACCAGATCGTCCAGCGTGCCCGCCGGGGCGCCACGGTCATCGTCGTCGGGCACCGGCACCCGGTGCTGTCCATCGCCGACGCGCTGGTCCGCCTCGACCCCGACCCGGTCCCCGAGCCGGAAGGCGGTGCCGTCGGTGCGACACCGTGACCTCCTGATCCAGACCCGGTCACTGCTGCAACCGCGGCTGCCCCGGGTGGTGGCCGCGGTCCTGCTCGGAGTCGCGTCGTTGGGCAGCGCCCTGGCACTTGCCGGCGTGGCCGCCTGGCTCATCACCCGGGCCTGGGAGATGCCCCCGGTGTTGTCGCTGACCGTCGCCGCGGTAGCGGTTCGGGCCCTGGGCATCTCGCGTGGGGTGTTCGGCTATTGCGAGCGGCTGGCCTCACACGACGTCGCTCTGCGAGCCGCCTGCACCGCCCGCGAACGCGTGTTCGGCCGACTGGCCGACGGCCCCGCCGAGGCGGTGCTGCGCCGGCACACCGGGGAGTTGGTTGCCGCGGTGGGCGCAAACATCGACGAACTCTGCGACGTGCTGGTGCGCGCCGTGATACCCATCGGGGTCGCCGCGGTGCTGTCGGTCGCCGCGGTAGCGGTGATCGCGGCGATCTCCCCGGCGGCGGCGGTCGTGCTGGCGGTGGCGATGATGGCCGCCGGTGTGCTGGCGCCGCTGCTCGCGGCCCGAGCCGCGCAGGCTGCTGAAACCGTTGCCGTCCAGCATCATTCGCAACGGGATTCGGCTGCGATGCTCGCGCTGGAGCATGCCGCCGAGCTGCGTGTCAGCGGTCGCCTCACCGATGTCATCGCTGCTGCCGGGGACGAGCAGCGGCGCTTCGGGAAAGCCATCGACCGGGCGGCCGCACCGGCGGCCGCGGCAGCCGCTGCACCGACGGCGGCGATCGGGGTCAGTGTGTTGGGCGCACTGATCGCCGGCGTGGGGCTGGCAGACACCGTCGCCCCCACCACGCTGGCAATCCTGATGCTGCTGCCGTTGTCGGCCTTCGAGGCCACCGCCGCGCTTCCGGGGGCCGCGGTGAGCCTGACGCGCGCCCGGATCGCGGGGCGACGGCTGCTCGGTGTGATCGAGCCCGCCGGGCACCGGGAACGACCCCGGGTGATGCCGCTGGAGTTGTCTCCCGGGGAGCGCGTGGCGGTTCTCGGGCCCAGCGGGTGTGGCAAGACCACGCTGTTGATGCATACCCACGGCGTCTTCTTCGCCGAGGATGCCCACCTGTTCTCGACGACGGTACGAGACAATCTGCTGGTGGCCCGCGGCGACGCCACCGACGACGAGTTGCGCGACGCCCTGCGGCGGGTCGGCCTGGGACACTGGCTCGAACAGCTGCCAGACGAGCTGTCCACCGTTCTCGACGGCGGAGCCGCCGCCGTGTCGGCGGGCCAGCGCCGGCGCCTGCTGGTGGCGCGCGCACTGATCTCGACCGCGCCCACGGTCCTGCTGGACGAGCCGACCGAACACCTGGACAGCTCCGATGCCGATCAGATCCTGACCGACCTGCTCACACCCGGGGCGCTTTTCGGGCCCGCCCGCACCGTCGTCGTCGCCACCCATCACCTGCCCGGCCGGTTGCGCGACCCCGATGTCTGCAGGATCGTCCATCTGACCCCCACCGAGTAACCTGACTGCCATGACCGAACCGCCGCAACCTCCCCAGTACGGCGCATATCCCGGCGGCTACCCGCCGCCTCCGCCCTACGGTGCGTACCCACCGCCGCCGCCGGCCGGACCGAAGAACGGCCTGGGGACCGCTGCGCTGGTGCTGGCGATCATCGGGCTGGTGCTGTGCTGGACCGTCGCCGGCGGGGTGATCCTCGGCCTGTGCGCGGTCATCATCGGCTTCGTCGCTCGCGGCCGGGTCAAACGGGGCGAGGCCAACAACGGCGGCATCGCGATCGCCGGCATCGTGCTGGGCTTCGTCTCGATCGTCGCGGCGCTGGTCTTCATCCCGATCTACATCGGCGTGTTCGACCGGGTCGGCGGCACCGACTACATCGACTGCATCAGCCGCGCCGGATCCGACCAGCAGGCGATCCAGGACTGCGCCGACGAATTCACCCAGCGGGTGGAGGAGCAGTTCTCACTCACCGTCACGCCGACGCCGTAGACCGGCCCGGGAAGTACTTCACGATCCCCTCCTGCACCACGGTGGCCAGCAGTTGGCCCGAGCGGTCGAAGAAGTGGCCGGTGCCCAGTCCCCGGGACTCCGCCGCGACCGGCGATGTCGTCGAGTAGAGCACCCAGTCGTCGAAGCGCACCGGCCGGTGGAACCACACCGAGTGGTTGGTGGTCACCGCGAAGATCCGGTCGTGGCCCCACGACAGCCCGTGCGTGGTGATGATCGAGTCGAGCACGGTGGTGTCCGACGAGTACACCAGCGCGGCGGCATGCAGCACCGGGTCGTCGGGAAGGGTGCCGTGCGCCTTCATCCAGACCCGGTTGTGCTCCAAGCGCTCGCCCTTGTCGCGCATGATCCAGGCCGGGTCGTTGGTGTAGCGCCACTCGATCGGGTGGAGCGCATTGGCGAAATGCGGGACCACCTCCTCGTAGCCGCGCAGCAACTCCCCGATCGGCGGCACCGCCAGCGGGTCCTCCAGGTCCGGAGGCGCCACCCCGTGCTCGAGGCCGCGCCCGCCCGCCAGGTAGGACACCAGCGCGCTGGTCAGTAGCTGACCCTTCTGCATGACGTCGACTCGGCGGTTGGCGAACCGGCGCTCGTCGCGCAACCGCACCACGTGGAACTCGAGGTCCAGCCCCGGGTCGCCGCCGGCGATGAAGTGCACCGACAGCGCACTGGGCGGCAGCGGGCTGGTCAGGCTGCGGCCCGCGGCGACGAACGCCTGCGCCATCATCTGGCCCCCGAAGGTGCGGACCGGGTTCTTGCTCGGGTGGGCACCGATGAAGGTGTCGTCGTCGAGCCGGTCGAGGTGCAGTATCGCGAGCAGCTCGTCGAAGTCGGCCTGTGACGCCACGCGCGAAATCCTCCCCATCCGTGGTCTAGACGTCGTCCTCCCCGATGCGGTGGACGTGGATCATGTTGGTGGAGCCTACTGTGCCCGGCGGAGCACCCGCGACGATGACCACCAGATCCCCGCGCCTGTAGCGACCCAGATCGAGCAGCGACTTGTCCACCTGACGGATCATGCCGTCGGTGGTCTCGATGTGCGGAACGATGAACGTCTCGGTGCCCCAGGTCAGCGCCAGCTGGCTGCGCACCTCGGGCAGCGACGTGAACGCCAGCACCGGAAGCGGGGTGTGCAGCCGGGCCAGCCGGCGCACCGTGTCACCGGACTGGGTGAAGGCCACCAGCGCCTTGGCGTCGAGCCGTTCGCCGATGTCGCGGGCGGCGTAGGAGATCACCCCGCGCTTGGTGCGCGGCACGTGCGTCAATGCCGGCGCACTCACCGAGTTCTCCTCGACCGCGGTGATGATCCGGGCCATCGTCTTGACCGTGTCGAACGGGAACTTGCCGACCGACGTCTCCCCCGACAGCATCACCGCGTCGGAGCCGTCGAGGACGGCGTTGGCGACGTCGGACGCCTCGGCCCGGGTCGGCCGGGAGTTCTCGATCATCGACTCCAGCATCTGGGTGGCCACGATGACCGGTTTGGCGTTCTCCCGGGCCATCTGGATGGCCCGCTTCTGCACCAGCGGGACCTCCTCGAGCGGCAGCTCCACGCCGAGGTCGCCGCGCGCGACCATGATGGCGTCGAAGGCCAGCACGACCGCCTCGAGGTTGTCGATCGCCTCCGGCTTCTCCAGTTTGGCGATCACCGGGACCCGGCGGCCGACCCGGTCCATCACCTCGTGCACCAGCTCGACGTCGGCCGGTGAGCGCACGAACGACAACGCGACCAGGTCCACGCCGAGCCGCAGCGCGAACTCGAGATCCTCGATGTCCTTCTCCGACAGCGCCGGCGCCGAAACACTCATACCCGGCAGCGACATGCCCTTGTTGTTGCTGACCTTGCCGCCCTCGGTGACCGAGCAGACCACGTCGAGGCCGTCGATGTGCTCGACGATCAGACCGACGTTGCCGTCGTCGACCAGCACCCGGTCGCCGGGCTTGGCGTCCTCGGCCAGCCGCTTGTAGGTGGTCGACACCCGATCGTGGGTGCCCTCGCAGTCCTCGACGGTGATCCGCACCGTCTGGCCGTTCTCCCAGACCGTCGGCCCGTCGGCGAACCGGCCCAGCCGGATCTTCGGTCCCTGCAGGTCGGCGAGGATGCCGACGGCACGTCCGGTGACGTCTGAGGCGCCGCGTACCCGTTTGTAGTTGGCTTCGTGATCCGGATAGTCACCGTGGCTGAAATTCAGCCGCGCGACGTCCATTCCGCATTCCACGAGCCTGCGGACGGCTTCGTCGGAGGCGGTGGCCGGGCCGAGCGTACAGACGATCTTTCCGCGTCTAGTCACGATGCTTGAGCATAGTCGCGAATCGATTCAGACGACGGCTAGCGGAAGCGCACCCGGGCTGACCGGCGCCGGCAGATCCGACTCACCCATCAGGTAGGTATCCACCGCGTTCGCCGCGCTGCGGCCCTCCGCGATCGCCCACACCACCAGCGACGCCCCGCGGTGCGCATCGCCGCAGACGAACACCCCGGGAGCATCGGTCTGCCAGTCCGAACCGCAGGTCAGGTTCCCGCGGCGGCCCAGCTTCAGCCCGAGGCCGTCGAGCAGCGCCATGTGCTCGACACCCTCGAAGCCGATCGCCAGCAGCGCCAGCTCGCACGGGATCCGCAACGAGTCGCCCACCGGGGTGATGTGCCGCCGGCCGGCCTCGTCGCGCTCCACGCTGACCTCGGCGATCTCCATCGCCCGCAGGTTGCCGTCGTCATCGCCGATGAACCGCTGTACCGCGACCTGGTAGCGCCGGTCGCCGCCCTCGGCGTGCGCCGGCGAGAGCCGGGTGCGCAGCACGATCGGCCACATCGGCCACGGCGAGCGGGAGTCGTCACGGTACTCCGGCGGCTCGGGGTTGTAATCGAGCTGGGTGACCGACTTGGCGCCCTGCCGGTGCGCGGTGCCCAGGCAGTCCGCACCGGTGTCGCCGCCGCCGATGATGACGACGTGCTTGTCCTTGGCGGTGATCTCGCTGGCCCCGTCGCCCTCGCACTCCTTGTTGGCGGGCACCAGGTGCTCCATCGCCAGATGCACGCCGTTGAGCTCGCGACCCTCGAGGTCGTTGTCCCGGGCCCGCAGCGCACCGACCGCCAGCACGACGGCGTCGTGCTGGGCCCGGAGCTGATCGACGGGCACGTCGACGCCCACCTCGCAATCGGTGACGAATCGGGTGCCTTCGGCCCGCATCTGGGCCAGCCGCTGGTTGAGGGTGGCCTTCTCGAGCTTGTACTCGGGGATGCCGTAGCGCATCAGGCCGCCGATCCGGTCATCGCGCTCGTAGACCGTCACGTCGTGACCCGCGCGGGTCAGCTGCTGGGCGGCGGCCAGGCCCGCCGGACCCGATCCGACCACCGCGACCCGCTTGCCGGTCGAGATCGCCGCCGGCTGCGGCTCGATGATGCCGTCCATCCACGCCTGGTCGACGATCGACTGTTCGATCCGTTTGATCGTCACACTCCCACCGGTCTGCTCGTCGGCGATCGACAGCACGCAGGCGGCCTCGCAGGGCGCCGGGCACAGCCGGCCGGTGAACTCGGGGAAGTTGTTGGTGGCGTGCAGGCGATCGCTGGCAGCGTCCCACCGGCCGCGGCGCACCAGGTCGTTCCACTCCGGGATCAGGTTGCCCAGCGGGCACCCGGCCGTTCCGGAATGGCAGAACGGGATCCCGCAGTCCATGCACCGGCGGGCCTGCTGGGAGACCTCGGCGGCACGTTCGTGCGGATCCTGGCGCTCATAGACCTCCCGCCAGTCGCCGACCCGTTCGTCGACGGGGCGCTTGGTGGCCTCCACCTTGGCCACTTCGAGGAATCCCTGTGGGTCAGCCACGGCTCGCCTCCATGATCGCGGTGTCGACGTCGCGCCCCTCGGCCTTGGCCATCCGGGTGGCCTGCAGCACCCGCGCGTAGTCGCTGGGCATGATCTTGGTGAACTGCGCACTGCGCCGGGGCCAGTCGGACAGCACCGAGGTCGCCACCGTGCTGCCGGTGTGGTGCGCGTGCTGGGCGACCACCTCGCGCAGCCACACCTGGTCCTCCGGGTCGAGGCGCTGCAGCTCCACCATCGCGGTGTTCACCCGCTTGGGATCCAGTCCGAGGACGTAGGCGATGCCGCCCGACATGCCGGCCGCCATGTTGCGGCCGACCTTGCCGAGGACCACCACCCGGCCCCCGGTCATGTACTCGCAGGCGTGATCACCGACGCCCTCGACGACCGTCAGCGCACCCGAGTTGCGTGCCGCGAACCGCTCCCCGACCCGGCCCCGCAGGTAGACCTCGCCCGACGTCGCGCCGTAGAGCAACGTATTGCCCGCGATGACGTTGTCCTCGGGCAGGAACAGCACGTCGTCCTGCGGCTTGACGATGACCCGGCCCCCGGAAAGGCCCTTGCCGACATAGTCGTTGGCGTCACCGATCATCTCCAGCGTGATCCCGGGTGGCAGGAAGGCGCCGAGGGACTGACCCGCAGACCCGGTCAGCGTCACGTGGATGGTGTCGTCCGGCAGGCCCTGCGCGCCGTAGCGGCGGGTGACCTCACTGCCCAGCAGCGTGCCGACCGTCCGGTTCACGTTGCGCACCGGAAGCTCCAGCCGCACCGGATGGGCGTCCTCCAGCGCCCCCTCGGCGAGCTGGATGAGGGTGCGGTCCAGCGCCTGATCCAGACCGTGGTCCTGGTCCTGCAGGCGACGACGCTGGGTCAGCTTGCCGCCGTGCGCATCGGTCGGCACCGCGAAGATCGGGGTCAGGTCCAGCCCCTTGCTCTTCCAGTGCGCGACGCCGGGAGCGGTGTCGAGCACCTCGGCGTGGCCGACCGCCTCGTCGATGCTGCGGAAGCCGAGCTCGGCCAGGTAGGTCCGGATGTCCTCGGCGATGAACCGGAAGAAGTTCTCGACGAACTCGGGCTTGCCGTTGAAGCGGGCCCGCAGCTCCGGGTTCTGGGTGGCCACCCCGACCGGGCAGGTGTCCAGGTGACACACCCGCATCATGATGCAACCCGCCACCACCAGCGGCGCCGTCGCGAAGCCGTATTCCTCGGCGCCGAGCAGCATCGCGACGACGACGTCGCGCGCGGTGCGCATGCCGCCGTCGCACTGCACGGTGATGCGGTCGCGCAGTCCGTTGAGCACCAGGGTCTGTTGGGTGTCGGCGAGCCCGATCTCCCACGGCGCACCCGCGTGCTTGAGGCTGGTCAGCGGTGCGGCGCCGGTACCGCCGTCGTAGCCCGAGATCAGCACCACGTCGGCGTGCGCCTTGGACACGCCGGCGGCCACCGTGCCCACCCCGACCGAGCTGACCAGCTTGACGTGGATGCGGGCGTCGGCGTTGGCGTTCTTCAGGTCGTGGATCAGCTGGGCGAGATCCTCGATCGAGTAGATGTCGTGGTGCGGCGGCGGTGAGATCAGACCCACCCCAGGCGTCGAGTGCCGGGTCTTGGCGATGTTGGGATACACCTTGTACCCCGGAAGCTGGCCGCCCTCACCGGGTTTGGCGCCCTGGGCCATCTTGATCTGGATGTCGGTGGAGTTGACCAGGTAGTCGCTGGTCACCCCGAACCGGCCGGAGGCGACCTGCTTGACGGCACTGCGCCGCTTGGGGTCGTAGAGCCGGTCGACGTCTTCACCACCCTCGCCGCTGTTCGAGCGCGCGTTGAGCTTGTTCATCGCGATGGCCATGGTCTCGTGCGCCTCCGCCGAGATCGAGCCGTAGCTCATCGCGCCGGTGTTGAAGCGGGTGACGATCGACTCGACCGACTCCACCTCCTCGAGCGGAACCGGCTCGCGCAGGTCCTTTTTGAACTCGAACAGCCCACGCAGCGCACCGCCCTCGCGGACCAGCCGGTCGACTTCCTCGGAGTACTGCTCGAACACCTCGTGGCGCCCGGTCCGGGTCGAATGCTGCAGCAGGAAGACCGTTTCCGGGGTGAACAGGTGCAGTTCGCCGTCACGCCGGAACTGGTATTCGCCACCCACCGACAGGCGCCGGTGTGCGCGTTCCGTCGGGTTCTCGGGGTAGGCCCGGCGATGCCGGAACTTCACCTCTTCGGCGATCACGTCGAGTCCGACACCGCCGAGCTGTGACGGTGTGCCGGAGAAGTATTCGTCGATGACGTCCTTGTTGATCCCGACGGCCTCGAAGACCTGCGCGGCGGTGTAGGACGCCACCGTCGAGATCCCCATCTTGCTCATGACCTTCATGACGCCCTTGCCGAGCGCCTTGACGTAGTTGCGCACCGCGGTGGTCGGCTCGATACCGGTGAGTTCACCCTCGCGGATCAGGTCCTCGATCGACTCGAAGGCCAGGTACGGGTTGACCGCGGCGGCGCCGAACCCGACCAGCATCGCGATGTGGTGCACCTCGCGCGCATCGCCGCTCTCCACGACCAGGGCCACCATCAGGCGTTGCTTGGTCCGCACCAGATGGTGATGCACGGCCGACACCGCCAGCAGCGACGGGATCGGCGCCTTGGTGTGGTCGGAGTCGCGGTCCGAGATGACCAGTGTGCGGGCACCCTTGACGATGGCGTCGGAGGCCCGGTGCCGGAGCTCCTCGAGGGCCTCTGCCAGGCCCTCGCCGCCGCGCTCGACGTCGTAGAGCGCACGCAGCACCGCGGTCCGCAACCCGGGCTGCTCACCGTCGTCGTTGATGTGCACGATCTTGTTGAGCTCGTCGTTGTCCAGCACCGGACCGCTCAGCACGATCTGGCGGCACGACGCCGCGGTGGGTTCGAGCAGGTTCTGCTCCGGTCCCATGATGCGCGCCATCGAGGTGACGATCTCCTCGCGGATGGCATCCAGCGGCGGGTTGGTCACCTGGGCGAACAACTCGACGAAATAGTCGTAGAGCAGCTTGGAGCGCTTCGACAGCACGGCTGTTGGGGTGTCGGTGCCCATCGAGCCCAGCGGTTCGCCCCCTGAGGCCGCCATCGGGGTCAACAGGATCCGGAGGTCTTCCTCGGTGTAGCCGAACGAGACCTGGCGACGCACCACCGATTCGTGGTTGGGCTGGATCCGGGCACGCTCGGGCAGGGTCTTGAGGTCGAGCAGGCCAGCGTGCAACCACTCGCCGTACGGCTCGGCCTTGGAGAGTTCCTCCTTGACCTCGTCGTCGGAGACGATGCGCCCCGCGGCGGTGTCGATCAGGAGCATCTTGCCGGGCTGCAGCCGACCCTTGGCCACCACTTCGGCGGAGGGCACATCCAGGACGCCGCTCTCGCTGGCCAGGATGATGCGGTCGTCGATGGTGCGCCACCAACGGCCCGGCCGTAATCCGTTGCGGTCCAAGACGGCTCCGACCAGGGTGCCGTCGGTGAAGGTGACACAGGCGGGGCCGTCCCACGGTTCGATCAGCGAGGCGTGGAACTGCCAGAACGCCCGCTCGGCGGGATCCATCGTGGTGCTGTTCTCCCACGCCTCGGGGATCATCATCAGCACCGCGTGCGGCAACTCGCGGCCACCGAGATGGAGCAGCTCGAGCACCTCGTCGAACGAGGCGGAGTCCGAGGCGCCCGGCGTGCAGATCGGCGACAGCCGGCTGAGATCGCCGGGGATCTTGGCGCTGGCCAGCATCGCCTCGCGTGCGTGCATACGGTTGCGGTTGCCGCGCACGGTGTTGATCTCGCCGTTGTGGGCGACGAACCGGAACGGGTGGGCAAGCGGCCAGGACGGGAAGGTGTTGGTCGAGAACCGGCTGTGCACGATCGCGATCGCGCTGACGCAGCGTTCGTCGCGCAGATCTGGGAAGTATTGGGGCAGCTGCATTGTCGTGAGCATGCCCTTGTAGACCATGGTGCGGCTGGACAGCGACGGGAAGTAGACACCGGTGCGCTCTGCGCGCTTGCGCAACGGATACACGCGCCGGTCGAGATCGATTCCGCCGAGCCGGGTTCCGTTACTCTCGGGCATCGCGACGAACAGCTGCGACATGTACGGCATGCAGCCCAGGGCGGTCGCCCCGACCTCGGCGCCGTCGGGATCCACCGGGACCTCGCGCCAGCCGAGGACTTCGAGGCCCTCTTCGGCCGCGATCGCCTCGACGGTCTCGCGCGCGGTGGCGCGGGCCACCGGGTCCTGGGGCAGGTAGCAGGTGCCCGCGGCGAACGTATTGGCGCCGTCGAAGGCCGCAGGTGGAAGCCCGAAGTCGACGACATCGCGCAGTAGGTCGACCGGCAACTGGATCAGGATCCCCGCGCCGTCGCCGCTGTTGGGTTCGGCGCCCGCTGCCCCCCGGTGCTCGAGATGCTCCAACGCGATCAGGCCGTCGGCGACGATCGAATGGGATTTGCGGCCCTGGATGTCGGTGACCATCGCGACGCCGCAGGAATCCGCTTCGTTCTCCGGGTCGTACAGGCCTTGGGGTTCGGGCAATGCCGAGAACAGCATCGAGACAAGCACCTCCGCAGTCCTAAAAGACGTGGTCAGGGACTGCGCCGGCCCGTTGGTCGAGTGTATCAGCGCGTTCGGTTGGCTACCCGTCGAGAAGGGTCGGGACCAGCGGGAACCCGGGGAGATTTCGGACGATTGTCCAGGTCACCGCGGCGACGATGATCACGACGAAGGCGGGCGTGCTGACCGCGGGCTTGCCGAGGCGCTTACGCGTCACGATCCAGACGATCAGCAGCGGCAGTCCGATCAGCACGAACGCGTTGTCGACGAATGCCGCGGCGAGGTCGCCGTGGAGGACGTCGTGGGTCATCCGCAACCCGCCGCACGCCGGACAGTTCCAGCCGGTGAGGGCCTTGAACGGACATGGGAGGAAGACAAAGCCCGGGCTGTGTGGATCCCCGATGCCCACATACGCGAGCGCACCAAGCAAGGCCGCGCCGGTCCCCACCGCGGTGAGCGACCGGGTGCGGGTATTGGCCGCCGGGCTAGGTTCCATCACGCAGAGGACGCCCCTCGGGGTCGCGGACCTTGTCGGTCAGGATCAGTACCGCATCGACGATGCCCCAGATGATGGCGCCGATACCGCAGGTGATCAGCCCGACGACGAGCTGGGCGATGCCGAGGCCGGTGTACCCCAGGTAGATGCGGCCGATCCCGACGAGGCCGAACAGCCCGAGCAGCTGGAGAAGCCCGGCAACGACTTTGGACTTCTCCGACAGCGGCTCGCCGGTGAGTGGATGCCGGCCATATGGGGCCGTCGGGTCCATGTACACCGGCGGGTACTGGCCCACCGGCGGCGGGTATGGCCCGGGCGGGGGCGGGTACTGGCCCGTCGGAGGCGGCGGGTACTGGCCGGGCGGCGGGTAACCCGGTTGCTGCGGCGGAGGTGTCGGCGAATTTCCGGCCTCACTGCCACTGAACTGCGGCTCGGTCATGCGACCAGCATGCCAGAACCGGCACCTACTCAGAAGGGTGGCGGTTCGTATGTCTCGGCGAGCCAGGCTTGGTATTGACGCTCCTCTTCGGCGTCGAGAGCCTGGCGCTGCCGGCGTTCGCGGGCGATGCGTTGTTGTCGGTCTTGGTCGCGGGTGGTGCGCCGTCGGGGCATCATCACGGTCTTCCCAGGTGCGTCGTCGGGTGCCGTGGTCGCCGGAAGGGGCGCGGTAGGGGTCGCCAGCGTGGGGAACAGCACCCCGCCGTGCGGTTCGGTGGTGTAGGTGTGCCCGGTGGGGGCGGTGAAGACGATCGTGCCGTCGTCGAGTTGAGTATCGGTCCAGCCGGTGGGGCCGGTGAAAAACGTTTTCAGCAGGTGGTGGGTCCGGCAGTAATGCTTCAGTCCCGACGGGTGGGTGGCCCCGAACGGCCACGGCTTGGTGTGGTCGATGTCGCAGAACGCGACCGGGGCGTGACAGCCGGGGAACCGGCAGGTCAGATCGCGCCACTGCAGGAAGTCGGCCAGCGCAGCGGACGGACGGTAGCCCGGTTCGGGATCGACGCCGGGCAGCCGCACCGGCTTCAGCTTCGCCTCGGCGGCTGCGGTGCGGACTTCTTCGGCAGGCAGGACGCCGAATCCGGACAGATACCCCGGCTGGTCGCTGCGCCCGTCCAAGGTTGCCTGTTCGGCGAGCACATGAACCACGACCTGGGCGGCCGATCGGCCCACGGCGGCTGCCGGGCAGTCCTCGTTGCCGCACTGACAGCCCAGGGTGTCCTCGGAGCGCGCCAAGGCACCACAGGCGTCGGCGCGCAGCTGGCCCGGAGTCCGGGGGTCTTTGGCGCACACCGTGGACGACAGCGCCGCCAATCGCTGTTCGAGCGCCGCGGCATCCAGCGCGGTGAGGACACCGCCGGCGAAGGCCAACCCCGGCACATGAGGTTCGAAATCGAAATAGCGGTTGTCCTTGGCGATCGGCGGCACTCGAACCCCGTCGGGATCCATCTTGGCGACCCACAGATCCAGCCGGTCACGCTGCTTCGGCTTCGACCAGCGCATCCACTTGGCCACCCGCTCTGCCAGGGCTTCATCGACGGCGGCGATCGCCGAATCCTCGACATTGTCGGTACGGGTGATCACCAGCTGCAGCAGCCGCAGATCGATCTCACCGCGGGCGAAAACCTCCGCCACCCGGGCCAGTCGCCGGTGCAGCCACACCGCCATGCGCACCTGCGAGTGTGCGCGCGCCCGGCTGATGTTCTGCGCCGCCGACACTTCGGCGGCCACGGCCTCATACACATCCGTCAGAAAGAACTGAGCCTCTTGGTATTCGCGGCGACGGCGTTCGTACAACTGCGCCACCGCCGCCAATCGGCGGGCCACGGCAACCGACTCCGCCCGCGCCGCCTCGCCCATCTCATCGATGAGGCCGGCGGCATCCGCGGATCCGAACATACATTCGATCATGCCAGAGGGGTCGGACATTCTGGCGCCAAACCCGTGGCCGGGGACAACCTACCGCGAACTACTTGCGCAGCAGACTCGATCAACGACTCCGGCGGCGGCGGAGCCACCGGCGGACCGGTCCGCCGGAAGCGGACTCGGTTGCGGTATAGGGATTCTCGACCGATTCGCGCTTCACTTCGGGTTCCGGCTCCACATCGGACCCAGAGTCGTCGACCTCGCCTGGTGTGTCGTCATCCGATCCAGCCTCGGCTTCATCTGACTGGGATTGCATGGTCTCCGACTCCTCGTCGGCAGACGTCTCTGCGTCAGATCCGTCCGACTCATCGATGTCTCCAGGCGTGCTTGGCTCGTCTCCCACGACGTCAGCCTCAGCGTCTCCAGACTCGTCGCCCGCCCCCGCCTGATCGACCTCAGACTCGCTGACTTCATCGCGGTCGGCCCCAGACTCGGCCTCGACGTCCTGCTCGACCCCAGCCTCCGACTCGGCAGACTCCTCATCGCCGGCCGCGTCGGGCTCA
>NZ_JAIFZS010000088.1 GCF_019710635.1 Mycolicibacterium xanthum | reverse complement strand
CACCGGCGGCGTCACCGCCTCCACCGAAGCACCCGCAGGCGTAGCCGGGACCGGCGGCGCCGGAGGCGTCACAACACCCGACGCACCCTCCACAGGAGCACCAGGAACACCCGGCACCGGCGGCGTCGGTATCTCAATCGACGAACCCGAAGGCGGTACGGACACACCTGGCACCGGCGGCGTCGGTATCTCAACCGACGAACCCGCGGGCGTCGCGGGCACCGGGGGCGCTGGCGGGGAGAACGTCTCCACCGTACTGGCCGCGGGCGTCGCGGGCGCCGGCGGCGCCGGCGGGGAGAACGTCTCCACCGTGCTGGCCGCCGGGGTGGCCGGGGCCGGCGGCGCCGGAGGCGTCACCACTTCGTAGGCACCCTCGATGGGCACACCCGGGGCTCCGGGCGCCGGAGGCGTCACGACGTCGACCGCACTGCCCGCCGGCACAGCCGGGGCCGGCGGCGCCGGAGGCGTCACCACTTCGGAGGCACCCTCGATGGGCACACCCGGGGCTCCGGGCGCCGGAGGCGTCACGACGTCGACCGCACTACCCGCCGGCACAGCCGGAGCCGGCGGCGCCGGAGGCGTCACCCCACCTGCGTCACCCACCACCGGCACACCCGGGGCTCCGGGCGCCGGAGGCGTCACGACGTCGACCGCACTACCCGCCGGCACAGCCGGAGCCGGCGGCGCCGGAGGCGTCACCCCACCTGCGTCACCCACCACCGGCACACCCGGGGCTCCGGGCGCCGGAGGCGTCACGACGTCGACCGCACTACCCGCCGGCACAGCCGGAGCCGGCGGCGCCGGAGGCGTCACCCCACCTGCGTCACCCACCACCGGCACACCCGGGGCTCCGGGCGCCGGAGGCGTCACGACGTCGACCGCACTACCCGCCGGCACAGCCGGAGCCGGCGGCGCCGGAGGCGTCACCCCACCTGCGTCACCCACCACCGGCACACCCGGGGCTCCGGGCGCCGGAGGCGTCACGACGTCGACCGCACTACCCGCCGGCACAGCCGGAGCCGGCGGCGCCGGAGGCGTCACCCCACCTGCGTCACCCACCACCGGCACACCCGGGGCTCCGGGCGCCGGAGGCGTCACGACGTCGACCGCACTACCCGCCGGCACAGCCGGAGCCGGCGGCGCCGGAGGCGTCACCCCACCTGCGTCACCCACCACCGGCACACCCGGGGCTCCGGGCGCCGGAGGCGTCACGACGTCGACCGCACTACCCGCCGGCACAGCCGGAGCCGGCGGCGCCGGAGGCGTCACCCCACCTGCGTCACCCACCACCGGCACACCCGGGGCTCCGGGCGCCGGAGGCGTCACGACGTCGACCGCACTGCCCGCCGGCACAGCCGGGGCCGGCGGCGCCGGAGGCGTCACCACAGCCGACGCACCCTCGACGGGAGCACCCGGCACCGGAGGTCCAAGAGGCGCGACCACACCAGCCTCACCCATCACCGGCGCACCCGGCGCAGGCACACCACCGGGCGCCCCGACACCGGCCGCACCCTCCACCGGAGCACCCACCGGGACCGCACCGCCCGGCACCGCACTGCCGGCCTCACCCATCACCGGCGCACCCGGCGCAGGCACACCACCGGGTGCCCCGACACCCGCCGCACCCTCCACCGGAGCACCCACCGGGACCGCACCGCCCGGCACCGCACTGCCGGCCTCACCCCTCACCGGCGCACCCGGCGCAGGCACACCCCCGGGTGCCCCGACACCCGCCGCACCCTCCACCCGAGCACCCACCGGGACCGCACCGCCCGGCACCGCACTGCCGGCCTCCGCCGATACGGGGGCGCCGAGCGCGGGTGGTCCGGGAGGCGTCGCAATACCTG
Source organism: Mycolicibacterium xanthum (assembly GCF_019710635.1). GTDB lineage: Bacteria > Actinomycetota > Actinomycetes > Mycobacteriales > Mycobacteriaceae > Mycobacterium > Mycobacterium xanthum. The sequence continues at coordinate 24,301 of NZ_JAIFZS010000088.1, read as the reverse complement.
CGTCGCCGATCACCGGGGCACCCAGCGCGGGGGGAGCCGGCGGCAGCGCGGCCGCAACCGGACCTCCCGCCGGAGCACCGGGGACCGGGGGCAGCGGAGGGGTGACGGCACCGGCATCACCGATGACCGGAGCACCGGGAACCGGCGGGACGGGCAGGCCGGCATTGGCGACCGGCGCACCGATAGGAACCCCGGGCACCGGAGGCGCCGGCGGGGTGGCAGCAGCCACCGGGACAGTGGCAGCCGATGGCGGCACCGGAGGCACCGGCGGGGTCGCCCCAGCCACCGGGACGGTCGCGGCAGATGGCGGCACCGGAGGAACCGGAGGCGTCGCCGCACCCGTTGAGGAGGCGGCGGGCACCGCTGGCGTCGGCGGCACCGGCGGAGTGGCTCCGGCCGAGGAGGTCGACACCGATGCGGGCGGACGCGGCGGGACCGGCGGGGTGCCCGCCGAGGACGAGCTGGCCGGCGGGACCACCACCGGCGGAGTGGGCTGGCCCGGGCCGGCGGCGACCGACGACGCAGCGTTGTGCAATGCCTGGGGGATGTCGGCGGGATTCGACGCCATTTGCTGCAGGATGCTGACGCACGGAATACCACCACGACCCGTGCTGGCTTCGGCCTGTCCGCTGAACAACGGGGTCGCCAGGAACACCCCTGCGCTGCCCAGCATGACAACGACCATGCCCTTCTTGGTCCGTGACATGTGCTCCCCAGTCCTTCTGCGTGTGCGAACGCATTCCGATCGCGGCCTTACGGGGGTTACTGAACCGACAATTCGCGAATTCGCCGAGGCGACAATTCTGGCGTTACGGAACCGTTGCGAAGGAGAAGCGATCCCGTCATCGGCGATCGGGCGTGACCTGCGGAGATAGATTTTCGGTCACGGGGCCGAAATACGGCGCCGGCTGTCGATCTCAGCGCGGCAACACGCGGTCACGGCAGTGGGGCGCGCCAGACGAGCCGGGTTCCCCCGTCGGCAGCGGCCTGCACCGAAAAGGAGCCGCCCAGGTCCTCGGCGCGGCGTTGCAGATTGATCAGACCGCTGCCGGTGATCTCGGCCCCGATGCCGACGCCGTTATCGGTCACCTCGATCGAGAGGTCGTCGTCGACGGTCAGCGTCACGGTCAGCGCGGTGGCCCGCGCGTGGCGCACGGCGTTGCTGACCGCTTCCCGCACCACCGCCTCGGCATGGTCGGCCAGAGCGGACTCGATCACCGAGAGCGGACCGACGTACTGAACGGAGGTGCGCAGACCGGAACCCGGGAACGCCCCGACCGCCTCATCGATGCGCTGCCGCAGCCTGGTGACCCCCGACAACCCGCCGTGCAAATCGAAGATCGTGGTGCGGATCTCCTGGATGACGTTCTGCAGATCGTCGACGCAATTCGAAAGCCGTTGCCGCACTTCGTCCGAGCGTTCCCGGGCGATCGTCCCCTGCAACGAGAGGCCGACCGCGAACAGCCGCTGGATGACATGGTCGTGCAGGTCGCGGGCGATCCGGTCCCGGTCGGTCAGGATGCTCAGCTCCCGCATCCGATGCTGAGCGCAGGCCAGCTGCCAGGCGAGCGTGGCCTGATCGGCGAAGGCGGCCATCATGTCCAGTTCCTCGGCCCGGAACGGCTGGGCACCGGCGGGCCGCACGGCGACGAGAACACCGGCGACGGCGTCGGTGGCGCGCAGCGGCAACACCAGCGCCGGGCCTCCCGACGGCCCGAGACCCACGTCGGCGCCCGTGAACCGGCCCGCGACGCGGTCGACGAATGCCTCGCCGATCACGGTTCCGACGACCGGGATCGGCACGTCCATGCCGCTCAGGTCGCTGCCTGCTGCAGCGATGACCGACAGCTGGGTGACGTCGCTCGACGGTTGGTCGAGTTCGATCGGAGTCGCGACGAACGTGGCCACCGCGCCGCTGAGCTTCTGCGCCTCGTCGGCGACCCGCCGGAACACGCCCGCCGGGTCGGTGCCCGACAGCAGTTCGGTCCCGATGTCGCGCGTGGCGGCGATCCAGGACTGGCGCGCCCGGGACTGTTCATAGAGCCGGGCGTTGTCGATCGCGATGCCCGCGGCCGCCGCCAGGGCCTGCACCAGCACCTCGTCGTCCTCGTCGAACGGTTGCCCGTCGGCCTTGTCGGCCAGGTAGAGATTGCCGAACACCTCGTCGCGGATGCGTACCGGAACACCGAGAAAGGTGCGCATCGGCGGATGATTCGGCGGGAACCCGACCGACGTGGCGTGACTCGAAATATCTTCCAGGCGAATCGGTTTGGGATTCTCGATGAGGGCTCCGAGCACACCGCGACCCTCTGGGAGGCGCCCGATCAGGTCGCTGGTGGCCCCGTCGATTCCCTCGTAGACGAATTCCACTAGTTCATGGTCGTCGCCACGCACCCCGAGCGCGCCGTACCGCGCGTCGACGAGTTCGATCGCGGTGTGCACGATGGTGCGCAGCGTGTCGTCGAGTTCCAGGCCGGAGGTGACCACCAGCATGGCCTCGACCAGGCCGTCGAGCCGATCGCGGCCCCGGATGATCTGCTCGACCCTGTCCTGAACCTCGGTCAGCAACTCGCGCAGCCGCAACTGAGACAGCGTCTGACGGAGCGGAAACACGCCTTCACCGCAGTCAGGCTTGTCGGCACCCCAGTCAGGCTTGTCGGTCTGCGCCACGACACCATGGTCTACCATCCGCCACGGCCGCGCGTCAGCGGGTTGGTGACCATTGGCCCTGTCGCAGGACCCTAGCGGTCAGGCATCGTGAGGTGTGCACCGAACGGAGGTCACGATGCCCGCCACGAAGGTTCAGACCGAGGTCATCGTCGATGCACTCCGGCTGGCCTGCCGGGCACCGTCGCTCCACAACAGCCAGCCCTGGCGTTGGGTGCTCGCCGAGCACACCATCGACCTGTTCGCCGACCCCGAGCGACTGGTCCGCTCCACCGACGACAACGGGCGCCAGGCGCTGCTCAGTTGCGGCGCGGTGCTCGACCACTTCCGGGTCGCGATGGCGGCCGCCGGGTGGGACACCCAGGTCACGCGATTTCCCGATCCGTCCGACCCACTGCATGTTGCGAGCGTGCAGTTCACGTCCGCCGGGCCGGTGTCGGCCGAGAGCGCGGGACGCGCAGATGCGATCCTGGCCCGCCACACCGACCGCCTGCCGTTGGCCGCACCTCCGGACCCGAACCGGCTCGCGTCGCTCGGCGCCACCGACCGGCCCGACACCATCCGGGTAGACGTGGTCGCCGACGAGCTGCGCGACGCGCTCATCGAAGCTTCCCACCTCACCGAGGCGATGCGCCTCTACGACTCCGAGTATCACGCCGAACTATACTGGTGGACAGCAGATTTCGTTACCGATGACGGGATACCGAGCACCTCTCTGGTGTCGGCGGAGGAGAGCGAACGCGTACAGGTCGCGCGCACCTTCCCCGTGGTGCCACACGCCGACCGCCGCCGCAGCGAGTACTCCGACGACCAGGCCGCGATCATGGTGCTGTCCACCGGGGACGACTCCCGGGAGAGCGTCCTGCGCTGCGGAGAGGCGCTGTCAGCGGTGCTGCTGGATGCCACCGCCACCGGCCTGTCGACCTGCACCCTGACCCACATCACCGAGATTCCGCGGGGCCGCGACGTGATCGCCTCGCTGCTCGACAGCCCGGCGATTCCGCAGGTCCTGGTCCGGATCGGCCGTACCCCGGCACTGGAGGGCGCCCCGCCGCCGACACCGCGCCGACCTATCGAACACGTGCTGCGCATCGACCGGGAGTGACGATGACGGACATCAGCCCTGCCCCCAGCGTCGTGGTCGGAGTCGACGGGTCGTCCTCGGCCGTCGACGCGGCGCTGTGGGCGATCGACGAGGCACTCGAACGCGACATCCCGTTGCGGTTCGTCTACGTCATCGAGCCGACCATCTCCGGGCCGGTCGATCCGGACGACCAGGCCCGGCGGCTGGCCACCGCCGAGGTGGCGGTGCGCTACGCGCTGACCGCGGTCGAGTCGACCGAACGACCCGTCACGATCGAAGTCGAGATCCTGCAGGGGCAGGCGGTCTCGACCCTCCTCCAAGCCGCGAAGTCGGCCGCGATGCTCGTCGTCGGCGCCCGCGGACTCAAACACGCCACCAACGGGCGCATCGGTTCGACCGCCGCCGCGTTGTCGGCGTCCGCCCGCTGCCCGGTGGCCATCGTGCGGGCGCACCGGCCGCACGCGCACGCGATGCGGGCCGTGGTGATCGAGGTGGACACCAGCAACGCGAGCAGCACCGTGTTGCACCGGGGGTTCGAACAGGCCCGGCGCCGCGGCGCACCGGTGCGGGTGTTGACACCCGCCCGGATGTACGCCGACGTTCAGGCCCACTGGGAACGCCGACTGGCCGAATGGCGGAACTGCTACCCCCAACTGGACATCGCCTGGGTGCAGATGCACGGCGACACGCTGGACTATCTCGCCGACCACGCTGCCTCGATCCAGCTCTTGGTCACCGGCCGGGGACGGCCCGGCGGCATCGCTCCCCTGGTGAACGCACCCGGCAATGCCGCGCTGCGGGACACAGACTGTTCAATACTGGTCTGTGAACCGCACAACGCACTCTGACCGGTGCCGAGCCCAGGGGTATGACGTCGCAACATGGTGAAGGTGTTCTTGGTAGACGACCACGAAGTTGTCCGGCGGGGTCTGGTCGACCTTCTCGACGGTGATCCCGAGCTCGACGTGGTCGGCGAGGCAGGCTCGGTGGCCGAGGCGCTGGCCCGCATCCCGGCACTGCAGCCCGACGTCGCCGTCCTCGACGTCCGGCTGCCCGACGGCAACGGCATCGAGCTCTGTCGCGACCTGCTGTCGCGGCTGCCCGAGCTGCGCTGCCTGATGCTGACATCGTTCACCTCCGATGAGGCGATGCTCGACGCCATCCTGGCCGGCGCCAGCGGCTACGTGGTGAAGGACATCAAGGGCATGGAGCTGGCGCGTGCCATCAAAGAGGTCGGCTCGGGTCGCTCACTGCTGGACAACCGGGCGGCCGCAGCGTTGATGGCGAAGTTACGCGGCGAAGGCGAGCGCAGCGACCCGTTGTCGGGGCTGACCGATCAGGAGCGGGTGCTGCTCGATCTGCTGGGCGAGGGACTGACCAACAAACAGATCGCGGCGCGGATGTTCCTCGCCGAGAAGACGGTCAAGAACTACGTGTCGCGGCTGCTGGCCAAGCTGGGCATGGAACGCCGCACCCAGGCGGCGGTGTTCGTGTCCAAACTCGAGCGACATCACCCGCCCGAGCTGGACTGAACACCACCGCCTGGGTCCCCCTCGATCACGTCAACGGCGAATCCTCCAGGAAGCCAACAATTTCCGAGAGATCGCGGCGCGGTGTCGACGGCAATGGGTCGGCATTGACGGGCGCCCAACCGACGCGGAGGAGCATCTGGGGATGCCCTTCGGCGCCGAACACGTCGGAGCGCACCGTTTCGCGGGTCTCGGCCACCTCCAGCGGCTCGGTGATCGGGCAGCTCGCCAACCCGAGTGCGGTCGCGGTGAGCAGCACGAGGCTGGTCGCCTCCCCCGCCCGCAGTCGCGACAACCGATCGTCGTCGACGGTGCCCAACGCCAGCACGGCGGCTTTGTCCTCGGCGGGATCGGTGTTGGCGGGCTGCGGCAGCACACCACCGGCGAAGTCACGCAACGGGATAGCACCCAGTCCGTCGGGTCCGGGCACATTGCGCGCCGGCACCCCGGCGGTGGACGCGTACCGACCGCTCCAGGTCGCCAGCTCGGCCAGGTACTCCTTGTCCGAACGGTGCCGCAACGCCGCTTCCGACACCAGCCGTTTGAGGCCCACCAGATCATCGACCCGGCGCAGCAGCACACCGGCGCGGGCCGCCCGGGCCCCCATCAGCGCGATGTCGCCGCGCGGTACCGGCCAGGGGCTGTAGTAGCGACGGTCGGTGCGGCGGCGCGGAATCGCCGCGGCCAGGCTGACATCGAGCTCGGCCGCCGGATAGGGGTAGAGCTCGAGCACGGCCAGATGGTTGGGGTCGGACGGGTTGGGCAGCCGGTGCACCTTGGACTGCCATCCGAGCGCGGCCAGCGCCACCACGCAGTGGTTCAGCGCCGCGCCGCAGCTGAGCATCAGATCGCGGCCGTCGGGGTCGGTGTGCGGCAGGAGCAGTTCGGGATTGGCGTAAAGGTGCACGCTGGTGTCGCCCAGCCGCCACTGCCAGGGCTGGGAGTTGTGCACCGACGGGGCACGGCCCGCCAGCGCGAGTGCGGACCGGAGAGTCTCTGTGTCGGGAAAGTGACCGCTCATCGCCTCACCACCTACTCGGAATTGTTGTCCCTCTCCAGGGTGCAGCGCGGCGCTGCTCCAGAAGAGGGCACAAAGACCTCTTCTGACCGGGACCGGTGGTCACCCGCGGGTCAGTCGGGGGTTGGGCCGGTGCGCAGCCACGCCGCGGTGTCGGGTGGCAGTTCGCGGCCCACGCCCGGGACCGAGGACAGCACCACCGTGGCGACGTCGGGCAGCGCGACACCCGCGCGCCCGGTGTTCACCCAGCATTGCGCGCCGCCGCGTTCGAATGCCGCGACGTCGGGGCTGACCGTCAACCACTTGAGATCACCCGCATCACGCCACATCGAACGACGCAGCCGCAGCGCGGCGCGATACAGGTTCAACGTCGATCCCGGGTCACGGTCCTGCGCTTCGACACTGTGCTCGGACCAGTGCTCCGGCTGGGGCAGCCAGGTCGCGGCGCGGGGCTCGGCGGCGAATCCGTAGGTCGGGTCGGTCTCGGTCCACGGCAGCGGGATGCGGCACCCGTCGCGGCCGACGTCGGTGAAGCCGGACTGCACCCAGGTCGGGTCCTGGCGAGCGTGGTCGGGCAGGTCCTCGATCTCCTCGAGCGCCAGCTCCTCACCCTGGTAGACATAGGCGGTCCCGGGAAGCGCCAGCTGGACCAGAGCCGCCGCCCGGGCCCTCTTGCGCCCCAGCACGTGGTCGGGGTCCTCCTCGGCCCAACGCCCTCGCTCCCAGTCGGTCCCGATCAGATGCATGGGCTGCGACCGCGCGAAGCGGGTGACCGTGCGGGTCACGTCGTGGTTGGACAGCACCCACGTCGGCGGCGCCCCCACGGTCGCGGCGGCACCGATCGCGTCGTCGATCACGCTGCGCATCAGCTCGGCGCGCCAAGGTGTGCGCAGGAAGTCGAACTGGAACGCGGTGTGCAGTTCGTCGGCGCGCAGATAGCGGGCCAGCCGCTCGTTGTCGGCCACCCACGCCTCGGCGATGAAGATCCGCTCGGGGCTGTACCGATCGGCCACCGCGCGCCAGCCCCGGTAGATCTCGTGCACACCGTCCTGATCCCAGGCGGGATGCCCCTCGGCGCTCTCGACCAGCGCGCCGGGAGCCGAGGCGACCGCATCGGGCAGACCGGGGCGCTTGACCAGCCCGTGCGCGACATCGATACGGAAGCCGTCGACGCCCCGGTCGAACCAGAAGGCCAGGATGTCCTCGAACTCCCGTCGAACCTCGTCGCTGTCCCAGTTCAGGTCGGGCTGGCCGGGGGCGAACAGGTGCAGATACCAGCTGCCGTCGGGCAGCCGGGTCCACGCCGGACCGCCGAACACGCTCTGCCAGTTGTTCGGAGGCAGCTCGCCGTCGGCGCCCCTGCCCGGCCTGAAATGGTAGCGCTGCCGCGCTGCCGGATCGCCGGCCAGCGCCGCACGGAACCACGCATGATGGTCGGAGGTGTGGTTCGGCACGATGTCGAGCAGCACCTTGATGCCGAGTTCGTGCGCCTCCGCGATCAGGCCGGCGGCTTCGTCGAGGGTGCCGTAGGCCGGCTCGATGTCCCGGTAGTCGGCGACGTCGTAGCCGGCATCGGCCATCGGCGACGGGTACCAGGGGTTGATCCAGATGGCGTCCACCCCGAGCTGCGCCAGGTACGGCAGCCGCGTCCGCATCCCCCGGATGTCGCCGATGCCGTCGCCGTCGCCGTCGGCGAAGCTGCGGATGTAGACCTGGTACACCACGGCGGTCTGCCACCACGGCGGAACCTCGACGACCACTGCACTCCCTCGCTCTTTACAAAACGTTTTCGGGATCAGAGTCGCTGTAAGAGGGGGGATTGTCAATCGTGAGACACGTTACGTAACTATTTACTCTGAGCTATCGTGAGGGCCTGATGATTCCCAAGCAGACGGTCAACATGACCGACGTGGCCCGGCGGTCAGGGGTCTCGATCGCGTCGGTGTCACGCGCGCTGCGCGGCGAACCCGGCGTGTCCGCCGCCACCCGCGACCGCATCCTGGCCGCGGCCCGCGAACTGTCCTACGTGGTCTCACCCGAGGCGTCGCGGCTCTCCGGCGGGCCGACCGGCCGGGTCGGCGTGGTGGTGCCGCGGATCGACGCCTGGTTCTACTCCACCGTGCTGGCCGGGATCGCGGGCGAGTTCGACTCCGTCGGCATGGATCTCGTGCTCTGTACGCTGCCGGACTCGTCGGCTCGGCACCGCTTCTTCGAGTCACTTCCGTTGCGCCGCAAGGTCGACGCGGTGATCGTCGTGTCGATGCCGCTGAGCGCCAGGGAACGGACCCGGCTCGACCAGCTCGGGGTGACGACGGCCTTCGTCGGCGGCCACCACCCCGACGGCGGCCGCCCCTGGATCGGCATCGACGACGAACTGGCCGCGCGGCAGGCCGTGGGACACCTGCTGCGTATCGGTCACCGCGACATCGCGATGATCCAGGCCGGCGACGAGGAAGGCATCCACTGGGCCACCGACCAGGCCAGGATCCGCGGCTTCCACCGCCAGATCCGGGAGGCCGGCCTCACCGACCCGACCGTGGTGACGGTGCCATGGGGCATCGACGGCGGAGCCCGCGGAATGGAGATGCTGCTGAGCCGCCCCCTGCTGCCCACGGCGGTGTTCTGCCACTCCGACGAGATCGCCCTCGGGGCGCTGCGCACCCTGCGCAAGTCCGGAATCGCTGTCCCACAGCAACTCTCGGTGATCGGCGTCGACGACCACCCGGCCGCCGAGCTGAGCGAGCTGACAACGGTCGCCCAGCCCGTCCGCGAACAGGGACAGCTGGCGGCCCGTCGCATCCTCGGGGAACTCGATGTGGAGACCGCGGCGGAAACGTCGGTCACCACCCTGCCGACCCGGCTGGTGATCCGGGGCTCGACCGCCGCACCGGCTGACACCGCTACCCGATATCAGGTGTGAGGTGTGACACACTAGGGTACTGGTTCAATGTGCTGCTCGCGGCCGTGGTTCGGCCCGACGTGCATCAGGCTTCGACGACGAGGACGTGATGAGACGATTGCAGTTCGCCGGTACCCGGCGCCGCCGAGCGACCGCACTCGCCGGCGCGCTGCTGCTGGGGGCTTCGCTGGTGACCAGTTGCGGCGCAGGCGACGGTGTGCCGACCCTGACGTGGTACGTGTTCCCCGACAACGGCGGCGCCGACCTGCGCGCCCAACAGTGCGCGGACGCCTCCGGCGGCGCCTACCGGGTGCGCACCGAGGTACTGCCCGCCAACGCGACCGGCCAGCGCGAACAGATGGTCCGCCGGCTGGCCGCCCGTGACACCTCGATCGACATCGTCAGCGTCGACGTCGTGTTCACCGCCGAGTTCGCCAACGCCGGCTTCATCCGGCCGTTCACCGCTGACGAGAGGCAGCGGCTCACCGCCGGCATGCTGCCCGCCCCGGTCGAAACCGGGATGTGGCAGGACACCCTCTACGCGGCGCCGTTCAAATCCAACGCGCAGCTGCTCTGGTATCGCAAATCGGTGGCCGAGGCCGCCGGCGTCGACCCCACCAGCCCGACGTTCACGTGGGACGAGATGCTCAAAGCCGCTGTGAGCCAGAACAAGACGGTCGCCGAGCAGGGCGCTCGATACGAGGGCTACATGGTGTGGATCAACGCGCTGGTGCTGTCCGGCGGTGGCGAGATCCTGCAGAACCCCGAGGCCGGGCGCGACGCCACGCCGGCGCTGAACAGCCCCGCGGGTCTCAAGGCCGCCGAGATCATCGGATCGCTGGCCCGCTCGAGCGCCGCCCCGCCCGATCTGTCCAACGCCCAGGAAGAGCAGGCCCGCGCCACCTTCCAGTCCGACAGCGGCGGGTTCATGCTGAACTGGCCCTATGTGCTGGCGGCAGCGCGCGGTGCCGTCGAGGACGGCTCGCTGGACCAGGCCGTCGTCGACGACATCGGCTGGGCGCGTTACCCGCGGGTGTTCCCCGACCAGCCGAGCCAGCCACCGCTGGGCGGCGCCAACCTCGCCGTCGGGGCCTATTCCGAGCATCCCGACGAGGCGGTGGCGGCCATCGAGTGCATCAACGCCGAACCCAAGGCCACCCAGTACATGATGGACGAGGGTGAGCCGTCGCCGTACGCGGCGTCCTACGACAACCCGGATGTCCGAGCCGATTACGACAACGCCGACCTGATCCGCGAATCGATCGCCGAGGCGGGCCCGCGCCCGCTGACGCCGTTCTACACCGACATCGCCGGCGCGATCACCCAGAGCTGGCATCCCCCGGACTCGGTGACCGCCGAAACACCGGAAAGGACAGACCAGTTCATGGCTGACGTGCTGGCCGGAAGGCGGCTGTTGTGACCGCGACGGCGGCGCCCGACCGGGGCGCCCCGCTGCAGAAGGAGCCGGGGAAGCCGGCGCGCAGTGAGCGGGCCCGCGGTGAGCGGCGGCTCGGGATCTACCTGACGCTGCCGTCCTACGTGGTGATGCTGCTGGTGACCGCCTACCCACTGATCTATGCGCTGGTGTTGTCGCTGTACAACTTCCGGCTCACCGATCCGGGCGGCCGAAGCTTCGTCGGGCTGTCCAACTACCTGGTGATCCTGACCGACCCGATGTGGTGGAACGATTTCCTCACCACGCTGGCCATCACCGTCGTCACCGTCGCCGTCGAGTTGGTGCTGGGCATGTGGTTCGCGTTCGTGATGCTGCGCATCATCCGCGGCCGTGGTCCGCTGCGCACGGCGATCCTGATCCCGTACGGCATCGTCACGGTGGTGTCGGCGTTCATCTGGCGCTACGCCTTCGCCATCGACTCCGGGTTCGTCAACCAGTGGCTCAACATGACCGGCTTCGACTGGTTCGGCGACCGGTGGTCGGCGATCTTCGTCATCTGCCTGTCCGAGATCTGGAAGACGACCCCGTTCATCTCGCTGCTGCTGCTGGCCGGGCTGGTCCAGGTGCCCGAGGACATGCAGGAGGCCGCCAAGGTGGACGGAGCCACCGCCTGGCAGCGGCTGTGGAAGATCACGCTGCCGAACATGAAGGCCGCGATCATGGTGGCACTGCTGTTCCGCACCCTGGACGCGTGGCGGATCTTCGACAACCCGTTCGTGATGACCGGCGGCGCCAACAACACCGAGACGCTCTCGTTCCTGGCCTACAAGCAGAACGTCACGCTGGTGAACCTCGGCATGGGGTCGGCGGTGTCGGTGCTGCTGTTCCTGTCCGTGGTGGCCATCGCCTGGATCTTCGTCAAGGTCTTCAGAACCGACCTGTCGCAAGTCAGGGGTGACCAGTGACCAAGAACACCAAGTGGTGGACGATCGCCGGGATCGTCATCGTGATCTACAGCTTCTTCCCGTTGCTGTGGATGATCAGCCTGGCGTTCAAGCCGCCGTCGGACATCGTCTCGGGCGAACCCCAGTTCCTGCCGACCACCTTCACACTCGACAACTTCGCGCAGATCTTCAGCCAGCCCCTCTTCACCCGGGCGCTGATCAACTCGATCGGCATCGCAATCATCGCCACCATCATCTCGGTGATCATCGCGATGTTCGCCGCCTACGCGATCGCGCGACTGGAGTTCCCGGGCAAGAAGGTGCTGCTGTCGCTGGCGCTGGCCATCGCGATGTTCCCGCAGGCCGCCCTGGTCGGCCCGCTGTTCGACATGTGGCGGGGGCTGGGCATCTACGACACCTGGCCGGGCCTGATCATCCCCTACCTGACATTCGCGCTGCCGCTGTCGATCTGGACCATGTCGGCGTTCTTCCGGCAGATCCCCTGGGAGATGGAGCACGCCGCTCAGGTTGACGGCGCCACCCAATGGCAGGCGTTCCGCAAGGTGGTCGTGCCACTGGCCGCTCCCGGGGTGTTCACCACGGCGATCCTGACGTTCTTCTTCTGCTGGAACGACTTCCTGTTCGCCATCTCGCTGACCTCGACCGACAGTGCCCGCACGGTGCCCGCCGCGCTGGCGTTCTTCCAGGGTGCGTCGTACTTCGAGTCGCCGGTGCCCTACATCATGGCAGCCTCGGTGATCGTGACGATCCCCGTGGTGATCCTCGTTCTCATCTTCCAGCGGCGCATCGTCGCCGGCCTGACCTCCGGAGCAGTGAAGGGATAACTTCATGGCAGCAATCACGATGCGCAATATCGTCAAGAAGTACGGCGACGGCTTCCCGGCCGTCAACGACGTCAGCCTCGACATCGCCGACGGCGAGTTCATGATCCTGGTCGGCCCGTCGGGCTGCGGGAAGTCGACGTTGCTGCGAATGATCGTCGGACTGGAGGACATCACCTCGGGCGACATGATGATCGGCGACGTCCGGGTCAACGACAAGGCGCCGCGGGACCGCAACCTGGCGATGGTCTTCCAGAACTATGCGCTCTACCCGCACCTGACGGTGTTCGAGAACATCGCGTTCCCACTTCGCCTGTCGGGCAAGCTCTCCGACGACGAGATCCGCAAGCGGGTCACCGAGGCCGCCAACACCCTCGAGCTGGGCGAGCATCTCGAACGCAAGCCCGCCAATCTGTCCGGCGGTCAGCGCCAGCGCGTGGCGATGGGCCGCGCCATCGTCCGGCAGGCCGACGCGTTCCTGTTCGACGAGCCGCTGAGCAACCTCGACGCCAAGCTGCGCGGCCAGATGCGCACCGAGATCTTGCGGCTGCAGCGCCGGCTGGGCGTCACGACCGTCTACGTCACCCACGACCAGACCGAGGCGATGACGCTCGGCGACCGGGTGGCGGTGCTGAAAAAGGGTGTGCTGCAACAGGTCGCCAGCCCGCGCGAGCTCTACGACCAGCCGGTCAACCTGTTCGTCGCCGGCTTCATCGGGTCACCGCCGATGAACTTCGTCCCGGCCCGGATGCGCGGCGACCGGCTGGAACTGCCGTTCGCCTCGGTGCCGATGCGCGACGAGTGGCGCGGGATCGCCCAGAACGGCGGGGAGGACGCTGTCTACATCGCCGGCATCCGTCCGGGTGCGTTCGAGGACGCCGAGTACGTCGATACCGACAAGCGTTCCCGTGGAGTCACTTTCGATGTCAGCATCGATGTCACCGAATGGCTGGGTAACGAGCAGTACGCCTTCGTCCCGTTCGAGGCCGCACCGGAGATCTCCGGTCAGCTCGCGGAGCTGGCCAGCGACCTGGACAGCGAGCAGTTGCGCAGCCAGATCTGCGTGGAGCTCGACCCGATGAGCCGGGTGAGCGCAGGCGACAAGGCGACCCTGTGGCTGGACACCGAGCGCCTGCACCTGTTCGATCCGCAGACCGGCGACAACCTGACCCGCACGGTGGATTCCCGCGGACGGCACGCGGCGGCGACCGGCTGAGCCATCCGGCATCGGCTGGGTTTCTCGATGGCCGCTCCCGAGCTGCGGCTCCGGGCCCCCGGCCCGGGACTGCTGGTCCTGCCGTGGGATCGCGCACTCGCCGACTGGACCGCGCCCGACGTGCCGCTGCGCGACATGGCGGTGGGTCCGAGCCGGCACCTGGTCAAGTTCGTCGAGTCCGACGGGCAGCTGTGGGCGCTCAAGGAGTTGCCGCCCAGGATCGCACGCCGCGAGTACGACGTGCTGAGCCGGCTGGAGGCGATGGGCCTCAACGCCGTTCGCCCGGCCGGCGTGGTGATGCAGCCCGACTTCGACACCGCCATCCTGCTGACCCGCTACCTGGTCGGCTCATGGCAGTACCGCCGGATGTTCATGCGGCTGCCCCCGGATGCGCCCAAGCACCGGGCGCGGCTGTTCGACGCGATGGCCACGCTGCTGGTCGAACTGCACCGCCACGGCGTGTTCTGGGGTGACTGCTCGCTGGCCAACACGCTGTTCAGCCGCGACGGGCAGGTGCTGCAGGCGTTCCTGGTGGACGCGGAGACCAGCGAGATCCATCCGGCGCTGTCGGACGGCCAGCGCACCCACGACGTCGACATCACCGTCGAGAACGTCGCGGCCGGCCTGCTGGACTTGGCGGCCCACCTCGGCAGGTCCGACCTGCAGGCCGGGTTCATCGCCGAGGCTCTGGAGATCCGGGAGCGCTACGAGCGGCTGTGGGGGCTGCTGCATGCCGCACCGACGTTCGGATTCGCCGACCGCTACCGCGTCGAGGCCACCATCCGCCGGCTCAACGAACTCGGCTTCGCCGTCGACGAGGTCGCACTGCGGCCGGTGCGCACCGGCGCCGACGAGCTGCGCCTGCACGTGGCGGTCGGTGACCGGCGCTACCACGCCACCCAGTTGCGGCGCCTGACCGGCATGGACGTCGGTGAAGGCCAGGCCCGGATCCTGCTGGGCGACCTGCAGGCCTACCAGGGACAGCTGTGCCGGGAGGCCGGCCACGACGTCGACGAGCGCACCGCCGCTCAGCTGTGGGTGATGGAGGTCGCCACGCCGCTGATGCACCGCGCGCACGCCGCGGTCGGCGGCGCCGGCAGCCCGATCCAGGCGTACTGCGATCTTCTCGAGGTCCGGTGGCTGATGTCCGAACGCGCCGGCCATGACGTCGGCACCGAGCGCGCCCTGCAGGCGCTGGCCCGCAATGTGGTGCCGGCGGAGTCCGCGGCCCAGCTGATGATCGTCGAGACGCCGACCGAGCCGTTCTCGGTGCTCGACGACGATGACGAGTAGACTCCTCCGCTGATGCGGATCGGATAGGCTGTTTCCACCGCATTTGCGTCACCATGAGGAGGTCGCGGTGGTTCCTGCGATTCGCGTGAAGGACGCCGCGGCGTTGCTCGGGGTCAGCGACGACACGGTGCGCCGCTGGATCGACGGCGGCAGCCTGCCGTCGTTCAAGGACGATTCGGGACGCAAGGCGATCGCCGGTGACGTGCTCGCCGAGTTCGCCCGGGACCACGCCTGTCCGCCACCCGATCCGCTCGGTGTCGGCAGTTCGGCGCGCAACCGGTTCACCGGCCTGGTCACCAGGGTGACCGCCGACCGGGTGATGTGCGAGGTGCAGATGCAGTGTGGACCCTTCACCGTCGTTTCCCTGATGAGTACCGAGTCCGCGCAGCAACTCGGCCTGCAGCCGGGCGTCGTCGCCGTCGCGGTCGTCAAGGCCACCACCGTCATCGTCGAGACGCCGGGCGGGCGGTCGTGAACTCGTCCACCGCGGCGGCCGTCGTGGTGAGCGTCGCGCTGCTGGCCGGATGCGCGTCCCCGTCGCCGGACGGTGCGTCACCGCAACCGAGCCGGGTCGATCACCTCACCGTGTTCGCGGCCGCCTCCCTGACATCGACGTTCACCGAGCTGGGGGCCGCGTTCGAATCCGCCCATCCCGGAACGACGGTGACGTTCAATTTCGCCGGGTCGTCGAGCCTGGTCACCCAGCTCGCCGAGGGCGCACCCGCCGACGTGTTCGCCTCGGCCGACACCGCCAACATGTCCAAGGCGGCCGACGCCGGGCTGCTCTCCGGCGATCCGGTCGACTTCGCGTCGAACACGCTGACCATCGTGACGCCACCTGGAAACCCCAGGGGAATAACCTCTTTCGCAGATCTCGCCGCCCCGGGCATCCAGGTGGTGGTGTGCGCACCGCAGGTGCCGTGCGGCGCTGCCGCCGCCGGCGTCGAGCAGGCGACCGGCGTGACGCTGACGCCCGTCAGCGAGGAGTCCGCGGTCACCGATGTACTGGGCAAGATCACCTCGGGCCAGGCGGACGCCGGACTGGTCTATGCGACCGACGCGGCCGGCGCCGGCGACAAGGTCACCGCGATCGCGTTCCCGGAATCCGCGGACGCCGTCAACACCTACCCCATCGCGGCCCTGTCGGAGTCGGCCAATCCCGCTGCCGCGCAGAGGTTCATCGAGCTGGTCACCGGACCGCAGGGGCAGCAGGTGCTCACCTCGGCAGGCTTCGCCGGCCCGTGACCGGGTCGGGGCGGGCGGACGGGCTGGTCCAGGTCGGGCTGCCGCGCTGGACCTACCTGCCGGCCGCGGTCGGCGCACTGTTCGTGCTGCTGCCCCTGCTGGCCATCCTGCTGCGAATCGACTGGGCGCACTTCATTCCGCTGGTGACGACCGAATCCTCGCGCACCGCGCTGGTGTTGAGCCTGAAGACCGCGACCGCCAGCACCCTGGTGTGCATCGTGCTCGGTGTGCCGATGGCGCTGGTCCTGGCCCGCGGACGTTTCCCCGGCCAGTCGGTGCTGCGCGCGCTGGTGCTGTTGCCGCTGGTGCTGCCACCCGTGGTCGGCGGTATCGCACTGCTGTACACCTTCGGCCGCCTGGGTCTGCTGGGCGGGTACCTCGACACACTGGGTGTCCGGGTCGCGTTCTCCACCACCGCGGTGGTGTTGGCCCAGTCGTTCGTGTCCCTGCCGTTCCTGGTGGTCAGCCTCGAAGGCGCATTGCGGTCGGCGGGCACGGGCTACGAGCACATCGCCGCCACGCTGGGCGCCCGGCCGTCCACCGTGCTGCGCACCGTCACGCTGCCGCTGGTGCTGCCCGGGCTGCTGTCGGGTGCCGTGCTCGCCTTCGCCCGCTCCCTGGGCGAGTTCGGCGCCACGCTGACGTTCGCCGGCTCGCTGCAGGGCGTCACCCGCACGCTGCCGCTGGAGATCTACCTGCAGCGGGAGACCGATCCCGATGCCGCCGTCGCGCTGTCGCTGCTGCTCATCGTCGTCGCGGCGGCCATCGTCATCGCCAGCGCAGGTCACCGGCTGGTCGGCCCACCATGAGCTTCGTGCACATCCGGGCGTCGCAGCAGCGGCGCGGTCTTGACCTCGATCTCGATCTCGGCGAGGGCGACGTGCTGGCCGTGCTGGGCCCCAACGGCGCCGGGAAATCCAGCCTGCTACACCTGATCGCCGGCCTGCTGCGCCCCGACCGGGGCCGCATCGACGTCGCCGGCAGCGTCGTCACCGACACCGCAACCGGCACCTTCGTCCCCGCCCATGCCCGCGGTGTGGTGATGCTGTCCCAACAGGCCAACCTGTTCCCGCACATGACCGCCACCGCCAACGTCGGCTACGCGCCCCGTTGTGCGGGCGAGTCCCGGGCGGCGGTACGGGCCATCGCACGGCGCTGGCTCGAGGCGGTCGACGCGACGGAGCTGGCCGAGCGCCGGCCCGCGCAGCTGTCCGGCGGTCAGGCCCAGCGCATCGCGGTGGCCCGGGCCCTGGCCGCCGAACCGCGGCTGCTGCTGCTCGACGAACCGCTGGCGGCCCTGGACGTGGGCACCGCCCCGGCGCTGCGCCGGCTGCTCCGCGACCTGCTGAAGGGGCAGCGCCGCACCGCGATCGTCGTGACCCACGACCTGCTCGACGCGCTGGCGATCTGCGACAAGGCCGTGGTCATCGAGCGGGGCCGGGTGGTCGAGAGCGGACCGGTACGCCGGGTGCTGACCGCCCCGCGCAGCGACTTCGCGGCCAGGGTCGCGGGAATCAACCTGCTCGCCGGGGTCAGCACCGGACCCGGGATGATCAGCACCGCCTGGGGTGAGATCGCCGGAGTCGGTGACGAGCTGGCCCACGGATCCGCGGCCATCGCACTGTGCCGGCCCGGTGCCGTCGCGGTCCACCTCGAGCACCCGCACGGCAGCCCGCGCAACGTGCTCGCCGTGACGATCGCCGCGATGGACCTGCACGGATCGACGGTTCGCGTCCGCGGCGCCGATCAGCCCGACGGCGCCGCCGGACTGGCCGCCGACATCACCGCCGCCTCGGCCGCCGAACTGGACCTGGAACCGGGCAAGACCGTGTACTTCGCGGTCAAGGCCCACGAAGTCACGCTGCATCCGGCGCTGTCGCCGCCGCCCCCGCCCGACCCCGGCTGACCCCGGGAGGCGGCGCGACGAGCACCGCTGGTCACGATTTCGGCCGGGTCGCAGGACGGTCCCGCCCCGGTGAGCGTGCGTCATCGTGATCGCGTCCGGCACCGCCGCGCCGGTCGGCGCGGGCCTCGTGCGCCCGGTCACCGACCACGTCCAGGGCCCACGACGACGCCGCGCACTGGGCCCCCCTGGGACTGAACATCCCGGTCGCGATCACCCACTCCGACAAGATTCCCGCCTCACCACCGTCACCACCTGACAGGGTGTGAACGGGCGGCCGGACAGGAACCTGCACGGTGCGGCCGTTGGCCTCGGCCCACCGACCGTAGGCGACTCAGAACAGGGGGTTCGGCATGGCGCTGGTGCTGGCATACGGCCTGGTTCTGCTGATCAGCGTGTCGCTGTCCGGGCTGGCTGCCCGCACCGTGCTGTCCACCGCGTTGATGTTCCTGGTAGCCGGCGCGGCGCTGGGACCGGGCGGTTTCGGCGTCGACACCATCACCGCCACCGACACCATCGTCACGGTGCTGGCCGATCTGGCGCTGTTCACCGTGCTGTTCACCGATGGCCAGCGCGCCTCGCTGCCGGCGCTGCGGGAGAGCTGGAAACTGTCGGGGCGAGCGCTGGGCCTCGGGATGCCGCTGACCATGGTCGGGATCGCCGTGCCCGCCCACTTCCTGCTCGGACTCGACTGGATCACCGCCTTCCTGATCGGCGCCGTTTTGTCCCCGACCGATCCCGTCTTCGCCTCGGCGCTGGTCGGACGGTCCGATGTGCCGCTGCGGCTGCGCCGTCTGCTCAACGTCGAGTCGGGGTTGAACGACGGGTTGGCATTGCCGTTCGTGCTGATCTTCCTGGCCACCGCGCGCCACGAGGACTCCCAGCTCGGTGAGGTCGTCCTGGAGCTGGTGCTGGGCCTGGTGTTCGGGGCCGCGATCGCGGCGGCGGTGGCGCTGCTGTGGCGGATGCACCTGTTCACCGCCGAGCCCCAGCTGCAGCCCCTGGGCCCCACCGCCATCGCGGTGGTGGTCTACGCCACCTGCCACCTGACCCACGCCAACCCGTACCTGGCGGCGTTCGCCGCCGGTTCGACGCTGGCGACCCTGGATCCGCTGGCCGCCGAGAGCTTCGAAGCCTTCGGCGACCTCGTCTCCGAGCTCACCAAGTTCGCCGCACTGCTGGTGTTCGGGGCGCTGATCACCCCCGAACGGCTCTCGCACCTCAGTTGGGTGGAATGGCTGCTGCCGATCCTCGCCATCGTGCTGGTTCGGCCTGCGGCGATGCTGTTGTCGCTGCTATGGACACCACTGCCGGCCCGAGAACGCCTCACCGCGGCGTGGTTCGGCCCCAAGGGGTTCGCCTCGGTGGTCTACGGACTGCTCGTCCTGCAGTCGGGAATCCCGAACAGCGAAAGGGTCTTCGACATCGTCGCGGCGACCATCGCCCTGTCGATCGTGCTTCACTCGACGACCGACGTGCCCGTGGCGAAGGTGCTGCGCGTCGAGCCGCCCGACGATCTTCCGAGCGCGACGACCCCGAGGGACCGGGAGTTGCCGGGGTGAGCCGCCGACCGGTCGGGCGACGTCGTGTCGGACGTCACCCAGCGGGCTGAGCAGCGGCAATCGACGGCGAGTCGCTGCGGACGGCGCTTACGGCGTTTAGCCGAGGCACGTCTAGGGCATCCTCGACGTTGGTCAGGGGGTCACCCGTGTCGTGCAAGTACCGGCACTTTGCGGGACGGACCGCGAGTCGAACGATGACTCGGAGAAGGAGTTGACATGCAGATCAAGGAGTTCGCGACCGGAGCAGCGACGGTTGCCGCACTGGGTTGTGCGGCGTTGGGCATCGGCAGCGGTGTGGCGCAGGCCAAGCCGCACAATCCGCTGCCGCCGATCCCCGTTCCCGGCGATCCCATTTGGTGGAACCCGGGCGGCCCGCCCGGACACAACCCGTTCGGACCACCCGGACAGGTGATGCAGGGCAACCCGGTCGTGCCCGGCTTGACCGGCGTTCCTCCCGGCCACTGGAACGACCCCGTTTCTGTCGGGTTGCCGCCGCTGTGGCGGCCCGCCAACTGGGTCGAACTCGGCATCGAAGTCCCGCAGCCCGTGGTGTGGAATCCCGATGCCAACAGGTGGGGCATCTGGTGGCGACAGATCTGGATACCGTTCGTCTGATTGATGAGTCGGTGGCCGCCCTGAACGTTCGTTCAGGGCGGCCACCGCTTCTCGCGCATCCTTAAGCTGGATGCTCCCATTCGGTCGACCCGACGGGGTGCCACGACTGGTGCGACACTGGGGACAGTCGATGCTGGCGGGAGCGATCAGTTGACCGGGACGACCGAGGACAGGTCGGGCGAGGACGGGTCGGGCGAGGACGGGCCCTATCGCGTGCTGCTGGCGCAGGGCACGCTCTACATCACCGGACTGCAGCTTGCCAATGTGTCGGTGGTACTGCCCTTCATCGCGGCGGAGCACAACCTGCTGTGGGTCGCTGGATTGCTCTACGCGGCCTCGGGCATCGGCATCGTCGCGGGCAACTCACTGTCGCCTTACGTGATGCAGCGGGCCAAACACCAGAAGCATCTGCTGATCGCCGGCGCAACGGCGGTCATGGCCGTCTTCGTCGCCGCCAGCGCAATCGCCGCGCGCACCGGCATCCTGGTCGCCACCGTCTTCCTGTCTTCTTCGCTACTCATGGGCCTGGTCTCCGGATTGTCCAGAGTGGCTTTCTCCGAGGTGATTTCGAGCAAGCTACCGGAAGAGCGGCGCCGCGATCTGGTGTTGATCCAGGGAGCACTGGGGGCGGTTGCAGCCATTTTGACCACACTGCTGCTGGTCCCCTACCTCGCCCAGCGTGAGCCGCAGGGTAGCCAACTGGACCTGTTGTGGCTGGGGGCGGGCTGCTTCGCCGTGGCGGCGGTGCTCGCCGGCTTCGTGGGGCCGGTCGCCGGCGGGGTTCGCCACGATCGAGTGACCTTCGCCCAGACCTACCGCGAGGGGTTGGCGGCCGCGCGATCACAACCGTGGTTCCGTGACTACGCCTGGATCATGGTGTTGTTCGTGCCGGTTAGCCTCGGCACGCCGTTCTACAGCGTGCATGCCTCGGTCAACCATGCCGGCTCGGCGGGCAGCCTTCCCGTGTTGGTGGTCTCGTCGAGCACAGGTTTGGTGCTGGGCGCGTTGTTCTGGCGGTTCGTCAGCCAGCGATGGGGCGTGCGCGCGATGTTCGTCGTCAGCGCACTGCTGGGCTCGGTGGCCGCGTTGATCTGCGTGGTCATCGAGGTCCGCCAGGAGTGGAACCACGTGTGGATCTACGCCGTCGTGTTCGTGCTGGCGACCATCGCCAACCAGGCCATCTTCAGCGCAGGCCTGATCTGGGTCGGCGCCCACGCCGACGACGACCACCGCGCGACGCTGCTGGGATTCGGTGCGTTGATGATCGCCGCCGAGTCCGCGCTGTTGGGGGCGGCGCTGGGAGCGCTGGCCCAGAACGCGGCCATCCTCGGGCCCCTCGTCGCGTTGTTGGTGCTGAATCTCGCGGCCGCGGTGGCGGCCGTCCTGCTGGCTCCCAAGCCGGATCGGCAGGTGACGGCGGGTCGCGAAGCGGGTTGACGCCCTCGCGTCGCCCTCGCCCTCGCCCTCGCCCTCGCCCTCGCCGAGCGTGAACCATCAGGCCCACAACCTCCAGCAAACGCCCGCGATAGCGGGTATCGCCGCTGAATCAGCTGGTGGCGAGCCATCTCCCCAGCGTGTCGCCTTCGCGCAGGAGCCCATACATTCCTGCCGCTCGGCGCGGCGGGTGTGCTCGCGGCCGGCGTGAGGATTCCACGTTCACCTTGAAGCCTGGCCCGTGAACCTGCTCCACGCCGCGAGCAAAGGGAACTGTCACCCGCCGCCATAAAATTGATACCCGCCGCCATGAAATCGATATCGGACATGGCAATCCTTTCACTCGTTCGCAGTTCTCAACTTGGTAAAGTGGGCGCTTCGTCCACGTGAAAGCACATCCAATGGTTTCGTCGTCTTCTATGCGCATGGTGGCCGGCGTGTGCGCGGTCGTCACCGGTTTGTTGCTGGGCGGGGGCACTGCGGTCGCCGCAGCGGATCCGGATTCCGACGGCACGAGTTCCGACAGCACGAGCGCGGACAGTACGAGCGCGGACAGTACGAGCGGTGCCCAGGACGATGCCCGACCTGCGGTCGGCAATTTCGGGGCCTTGAGAGAGACCC
Organism: Mycolicibacterium xanthum; assembly: GCF_019710635.1. Lineage (GTDB taxonomy): Bacteria > Actinomycetota > Actinomycetes > Mycobacteriales > Mycobacteriaceae > Mycobacterium > Mycobacterium xanthum. Next base: position 2,033 of record NZ_JAIFZS010000088.1, on the reverse strand, counting down.
TGACGGGCAGCCGCGGCACGAATCAGTTGCCCACCGCAACGTCCATCGCGGCCCTGGCCCGAGCGACCCTGAGTTCCGCGGCCCGAGCGACCTCACGGGCCGCGGCTGACCCCGACGTGGACGAATTGGAGTCGAGCAGCTCCGGCGAATTGGAGTTGAGCAACTCCGGCGAGTCTGAGTCGAGCAGCTTCGGCGAGTCTTCTACCCTGGCAGCGGAGGCCACGACCTCGGTGCCAACGCCCGCAGCTCCGTCGGAGCCGGCCACCAAACCGCTGACGCCGATCACCGACACGATCGAGTCGCTGACGAGCTCGATCAGCCAGGTCCCCGCGCTGACAGCACCGGTCACCAACTCGATTCCGGTGGTTTCGGATCTCGTCGCCCCGGTCACCCAGGCCATCGAACAGCTTCCCGACACGCTCGCGCCAACCTTCCAAATCATGGCAGCCACCGAGGGTGCGATGACTGCAGTCATAGGCCGTGCCGTCCGGCTGACTCAACAACCTGCCGACCTGGCCGCCCTGCTCGGCGCGCTCACAAACCAGCCCGCAACCGACTCCCCCCACGTCACGGCATATCTAGCCGCGCCGGCCGAGTCGTTGTGGACGCCACCGCAGACCAGCATCCTTGGCGCGCCATCGAAGACCAGCATCATTGACGTGCCGTCGAGCCCCGAATCAGCCTGGGCGTTGACTCCCCAACTGCTGTCGAGCGGTGCGACTCTCGCGGCTGCACCGCAGAGCACCGCACCGGCGATGACTCAGCCCGACAACTGGCTTCTGAATCTGCCCGCGCAGATCGCAAATGCCGTCCGCGAGAAGCTGAGGAACGTTTCCCTGACCGAACTGGCCCTGGCGGCGTTGCCCGGCATAGCCGGCCTGGTGGTGTTCTTCGCCACCGGGATCGGCCTGGGGCACCGGCAGGCCAAGTTCGGTTTCGTCATGCAGATGACGGGCATCATGCGCTTCGCGCCGAGTGGGCCGGTGGGCGTGGTCCGTTCCGGCTCGTTCATCGCCGTTCACCCCAAAAAGGCCCGCGCAACCGCCCGACACCGACCTGGCACGCGCTCGAGGCGACTCGACCAATCTGCGTAGTTGTTCGGGCGCCATAGCCCCGATATAGCCCGGTACCCAAGAACGTGCCTCTGGCCTGGTGGTCGCGGCCGGGCTCTCACCAGCCGGGCTGGATTCCGGGACCGGTACCCCCATCGGCTCTCATGAGCCCGCCCCGGCGCCACGCCGAAACCGCAGTTCACAGAGCCGGCCCACAAGCACCTGACTCGGGCCACAATTTTGATTAGTTGAGCTTGGCAAGCTATTCATGTGGGGTTTTGTTCGGCGTCGGTCCGGAATGTGTGCACTAATCGTGGGGTCGTAGGGTGCGTCGGTGGCCTATGTGCGCACGGTGAAGACGGCGTCGGGAGCGACCGCGGTGCAGATCGTGTGGTCATCGCGGCGAGGATCGCGGTCGATCGAGCATCTCGGGTCAGCGCACGATGCGGCGCAGCTGGAAGCGCTCAAGGCCGCGGCAGCCACCCGGTTGGCCCAGGGGCAGCAGACGCTGGATCTGGGAATCGACACCGCCGCGGCTCCGGGTGGGCCGTTGCAGATCGTCAGTTCCCGCGCTGCACACTTATGGGAGGCCCTGTGTCACGGGTATCGGGAACTCGGATTCCACCATGTCCTGGCTGGCGACGAGGTGCTGCGGGATCTGGTGTGCGCCCGGATCATCGAGCCGACCAGCAAGGCTGATTCGGTGCGGGTGCTCGCCGAAACCGGGGTGGGCTCGGCCTCCTATCGAACCATCAAACGGAGGCTGCCAGAGATCGCTGAACCTGTTGTACGCCAATCGTTCTCATCAGCATGTGCACGGCACGCGCAACTCGGGCCAGCGACGCTGGTGCTCTACGACGTGACGACGCTGTACTTCGAGACCGACACCGGCGACGGGTTCCGTGAGCCCGGATTCTCCAAGGAGCGTCGCCTGGAACCTCAAATTACCGTCGGGCTGCTGACCGACGCCTCGGGGTTCCC
>NZ_JAIFZS010000087.1 GCF_019710635.1 Mycolicibacterium xanthum | reverse complement strand
CGGGCCAGCGACGCTGGTGCTCTACGACGTGACGACGCTGTACTTCGAGACCGACACCGGCGACGGGTTCCGTGAGCCCGGATTCTCCAAGGAGCGTCGCCTGGAACCTCAAATTACCGTCGGGCTGCTGACCGACGCCTCGGGGTTCCCGCTGACCGTGGCGGCCTTTGAGGGCAACAAAGCCGAGACCGCCACGATGCTGCCGGTGATCAAGTCCTTCAAGACCGCTCACCAGCTCACCGATGTCACCGTCGTCGCTGATGCGGGCATGATCTCTGAAGCCAACCAGATCGACATCGCCGCGGCTGGATTGACCTACATCCTGGGTGCCCGCATCCCGTTGCTGCCCGACGTCGTGCGCGAGTGGCACACCACACACCCTGATCAGGCCATCCCCGACGGTCTGATCCTGACCCAGCCGTGGCCGGCCACCAGCCGTGAGAAGACCCGCGGCATCCCCGAGCGGGTGATCCACTACCAGTACCGCGCTGACCGGGCCCGACGCACCCTGCGCGGCATCGACGAGCAGATCGCCAAAGCGCAGAAAGCTGTGGACGGGAAAGCCCCGCTCAAACGCAACCGGTTCATCACCTTGACCGGCGAGACCAAGTCGATCGACCGCGACCTGGAAGCCAAGGCGCGCGCCCTGGCCGGCTGGAAGGGCTACACCACCAACCTCACCGACCAGACCCCCGAGTTCGTCATCGGTGCCTACCACCACCTGTGGCGCATCGAGAA
>NZ_JAIFZS010000086.1 GCF_019710635.1 Mycolicibacterium xanthum | reverse complement strand
AGCTGGGTGGCCACCCGCTGCACGGTGCCCTGCGTGGTGCCCAGCTCGGCGCGCAGGGCTCGCACCATCCGGACCGCGGCGGCCTTCTCCTCGGGGCTGTAGCGACGTGTCGTGGGCTTTCCAGCAGACTGTTCCTTCGGCATACCTGCATCCTCGTTTCCAAGGTCAGGAGCAGAACCAGGGCGATTCACCTTGACCGGCGAGACCAAGTCGATCGACCGCGACCTGGAAGCCAAGGCGCGCGCCCTGGCCGGCTGGAAGGGCTACACCACCAACCTCACCGACCAGACCCCCGAGTTCGTCATCGGTGCCTACCACCACCTGTGGCGCATCGAGAAGAGCTTCCGCATGTCCAAGCACGACCTGCAGGCCCGCCCGATCTACCACCACAAACGCCAATCCATCGAAGCCCACCTGACGATCGTGTTCGCCGCCATGGCACTGACGCACTGGATCGAGCACCGAACCGGCTGGAGCATCCGACAATTCGTCCGGACCCTACGCCGCTACCGCACCGTGCAAATCCAAGCCGGCACACAGACCCTGACCGCCGCCGACCCCCTACCCACCGACATCGCCGAAATCCTGGCCAGGCTCGGCAGCCTCAATGCGCGCTAACTTGGCCCGAGTCGGGACTGGGCCTGGACTACCGCTGTCCCCGCCGTTTGGTGATCAAGGTGACAAGAGCCGTATGAATCGAGAGGTTCACGTACGGATCTGTGGGAGCCGGAGGGTGTGACTCCCTCCGGCTACCCGACCTGGAACGCCCGGCCAGCGCGGCGGCGCGCCGCCGGGAGGAACTCAAGTGCAAGATCACGGCGCTGTTCGACTTTTTCGGCGCCGTCTACGGGTATCGCCGCATCCACGCCGAACTGGTCCGCGGCGGCGAACACGTCGGCTCGGAACTGGTGCGCACACTGATGCGCGAGTTGAATCTCGTTGCTGTGCAGCCCAAACCGTACAAACGGACCACCATCGCCGGCAAGGCGGCCAGCTCGACACCGGATCTGGTGGCCCGTGATTTCACCGCGCAGCGCCCCGGGGTGTAACTCGTCGGTGACATCACCTACATCCGCACCTGGGCCGGCTGGCTGTATCTGGCCACCGTGATCGACTGCCTCAACAAAGAAGTGATCGGCTACGCGATGGCCGATCACATGCGCACCGAACTGGTCACCGACGCCCTGGAGATGGCCGCCCGTAACCACGTCCTGGAGCCGGGATGCATCATGCACACCGACCGCGGAACGCAATACACCTCGACCGAATACGCGAAGACTATCGGCGAGCTTGATATGCGGGCCTCACTGGGGAGGACTGGTATTTGTTGGGACAATGCGCTCGCGGAATCCTTTTTCGCGAGCCTGAAGAATGAACGGGTGCACCACATGGTGTACCCAACCAGTAAGAAAGCGAAAGCCGATATTGCCCGCTATATCGAACTGTTCTACAATCGACGCAGACTTCACTCCGGCCTGGGCTACCGCACGCCGCACGAAGTCCGCATCGAATACATGAATTCACAGCCCGCGGCATAAAACCCGCGAAACCCGCAGTCCAAAAAACGCGGAGCAGCCCAGTGGGCCTCGTCGTCGCCGCGGGTGTAGTCGGTGGTGGTGAGGATCGCACGCGCCAGCGATTGCGCGGTGTTGAACGCGGCGATGCGGATGGCGTGGTGGATCAGTTTGGTCTCGATGTCGAGGACCTGCTGACCGGGGTGAAGCTGAGCCAGGGGTAACCGGGCGGGTATCGCCTGGTGCGCGGCGATTGCCGTGTCGAGTTCGGTTTCGGCGGTGTGCATATCACTGGGCGCACCAGCTGCAGTATTAACATCCAGATCGCCTGCGACCAGGGCGATCGGCTTCCCCGCCTTGCGCACGGCACGAGCCCCGCAGCGCCCTCACGGAACTCCCGGCGGTGCTTCTTCTGTTTCTCTGACATTGTTTTCCCTCGCCATCGCATAGCAGCCCAAGACCACTGCTATAGAACCCCACATTCTGAGGGTCTCCAGCCCCCCGTCGAGCTGGAAAAGCAGCAGTATCACTAAAAGCGACACGAGCGCCCTGATGCCGAAACCCTTCGCCCAACGCGCGATGAGGAAGAAGAATATCGCCGCGCCCGCCAGCCCGAAGAACGAGAGCGAGTTGGCGAAGGCATTGTTCAAAAGGTAGAGGCGGTGATCATCCACCCACGAGGATCCAAAAGACGAATAGACGATATCTATGTGCCTGTCCAGCGCGGGCTTCGCACCTATCCCGACTCCGAATAGCGGGTATTGCTCGATGCTTTTGAGCGCGACTTCGTAAGGCCCCAGGAACCGGACGAAAAAACTTGTATCCTTCCCGCTCAGAATATCCGCGAACCTGGTCGAGAACCGCATCAGTATGAGCGCGACGATCCCAAGCAACGGAACGCCCGCCGCGACGAGGCCGAAGACGGCATGCCCGGATGCCATGCGATCGAGGAACCATGCGAGCGGAAGCGCCAACAGTACGAACGGGCTACCCAAGAACAATATGGCGAGGATCGTGCATATCAGCATCAAGATAAAGCGCCTGCGCAATGATGACAGGACATACCATCCTGCTCCGAAGATTACAAACCCCGAGGCTACGTGCGAAGGCTCCGCCGTGAACAGTTTCGGCCGCACGAACCCGTAGATGTTCAGGTCGCGCACGTCGTCAACGTAGAGAAGCTCCTTTAGGAAAACCACATGCCTGAACGCATCGCTCAATTCCCGGATCGGCGAGAAAATCGTCTCCAGAATCATGCCGACTACGATGAACATCAACCACAGGAAGAGCGTCTTTCGCACCGTTTTCGGATAGACTATGGCGCAGAGCACGATGTGTGCGCAGCCTAGAGCCACGATTATCTGAAGCCATGAGGTCAGGCGCTTTTCGAATAACACCGCCCCGCTTCCCCCTGCCACGAGCGAGACGGTAAGGAAGAACACTAGCCAGCCAAGCCAAAAGAGGCTGCGCATGTGTGGGACCATGTGTGGGACCAGGAACATAGCACCGGCTATCACCAGAACTCCAGTGGCCGGGCGCCCGCCTACATGAAAGCCGAAATTGGTATAGATCCCTGCCAGGCAAAGATTCAAGCCGATTACGAAAGTCAACCCCCCTTTGCTTTGGCGGTCATAGGACGCCGAGGCAAGTTCAGTCATTTGCTTGTTATACGCTATATTTCGGCGGATAGCAGAAGGGTAGTGTATTTAACCAGTTCAGCGATAGTGTGTGGGGCGGTAGTGGTGTTGCGCGTCGCGGTGGATGAGGATGTCGGCGTCATCGGCGTTGGGCCGTGCCCCGATGTAGTGGACACGGGATTTGTGGTTACGCGGCTTCGGGCAGCGTAGCGGTTGTCAGGGTCCTTTCGTAGGTCGCGGGGCTGGAATGGGCGCAGCGGGAGTGGCGTCGTTTGGTGTTGTAGCGGGCCAGCCATCGGAAGACCTCGCGGCGGCAGGCCGCTGCGTCGATCCAGCAGCC
>NZ_JAIFZS010000085.1 GCF_019710635.1 Mycolicibacterium xanthum | reverse complement strand
TCGGCCAGCCACGCATCCACGGCGGGGAACAGGGCTTCCTCGACCAGGTCGGTGCGCGCGATGATGATCTCGGTGGTGCGCCAGTCGATGCCGCCGGTGGCCAGCAGCGCGCCCACCGCGGGCAGTCGCACGTCGAGGGCCTCGGCCGCGGCCACCAGCGTGCGCGCGGCGCCGGGGGTCATGTTCATCACCGCGGCCACCTCGGCGGCGGTGCGGTGAAACCCGCTGATCACCGAAGCCATGTCCTCATCGACCGCCAGGCCGGCCTCGACCCGTCGCGCCAGCAACTGCGCGATCGCGGCCAGCTTGCGCGCCATCACCATGGACTCCTCACGGTGGGAGTCCTCGACCACCGCCAGAAGATCGACATCGGCCAATGTATCGAACATACATTCGAGAATAGATCACAGGTACGACACGATGGTCTGGCAGCTAGTCGACGATCTCGCGCAGATAGCGCCTGCTCGCCAGCAGGTAGCAGGCGATCGCGGTCAGATGCATCACCGGCACGACGTAGAGCAGTGCACGGCCCAGCGACATCGCGCCGAGGTCGGCCTTCAGCGCGTCGCTGATCAGGCCGGCGACGAACGGGCCGACCGACCCGAGGATCGCGCTGAAGAACAGGAAGATGGCCGACGCCGTGGCCCGCTGCTCGGCGGGCACCAGGCGCTGGATCGCGGCGATCGACGGAGCCATGTAGGCGGTGCCGACGACGTAGCTCAGCGAGATGAAACACACCGCCAGCGTGCTGCTGCCCACCAGGAACGCCAGCGTGGAGAACGGGATCAGCGCGGCGATCATCGCCGCGACCAGCCACAGCAGCCAGCGCGGGTCGATGCTCGACAGGCGGTCGGCCACCCGCCCGACAACGATCAGCCCCACGATGCCGGTGACACCGCTGGCGATGCCGTACTGCAGGCCGACCTCGCCCAGCGTCAGGCCGCGGGCCCGCATCAGGAACGCGGGCGCGAACGTGGTCAGCGCGTATCCGGCCACCGAGACGGCGGCCGCGCCGGCGACGATCGTCAGGTAGCTCGGCTTGCGCAGTATGGCCCACCAGCTCACCGGAACCGGTTGGGCCACAACCACTTCGGTGACCGGACTCTGGCGCCGTCCGACCACGGCGAGCACGATCGGCACAAACGCAATGCTCAGGGCCCCCATCACGACGAAAGCGGTGCGCCAGCCCAGCGCCTGAGCCAGCAGCCCGCCACCGATCAGGCTGGCAGCACTGGCCAACGGGATGGCCATCGTGATCACCGCCAGCGGCGCCGCACGGCGGCCGGGGGCGAAGTTCCTGGCCACGTAGGCGTGCGCGGCCGGCGTCGACCCCGCCTCACCGATCGCCACGCCGATCCGGGTCAGGGCGAGCTGGAATCCCGACTGCACCGCACCACCGAACATGGTCATCGCGCCCCACAACGTCAGGCAACCGGAGATGACCAGGCCGTAGGCCCCGCGATCGGAGACCCGGGCGATCGGGATGCCGATCAGCGCGTAGACCACGAGGAAGCCGAACCCGTTGATGACACCGATCGCGGTGTCCGACAGCGCGAGATCCTCCCGGATCGGCTCGGCGAGCACCGCGGGCAGGAACCGGTCGGCGTAGTTCAGGGTGCCGACGACGGCGAGCACCGATACCGCCGCCCAGGCCCGGCGCGCGCTGTGGCCGGCCGGATCGGTCACCCCGGCGGACGAGGGTGCGGACATCGCGCCGGTCAGGTCCAGACCAGCTCGAGGGTGCGCGGCCCGCACGGCACCGTGACCGGCGTACCGGCGGCCAACCCGGTCCGGATCCGCTGCCAGCTCTGGTCGGTCAGCATGCAGACGAAGCCGTCCTCGAGGATGTTGCACTCATCGGCGGTCTGCCCCGGCACGAAGAGCACGAAACAACCCGACAGGCAGGCACCGGCGGTATCGGGCAGCGAGATCGCCTCGGCCGCCTGTTGTCCCGCCGACCAGACCAGGCAGCTGTCCGCGTCGTGGGCCAGTGACATCGTCAGGGCGACCGGAATCTCGGCGGGCGGCATGTTCGACGCGATCATCGGCTGCTCCGACCGCGGCATCGACAGCACGACGTCATAACCCCTGGCGACGACGCTCGAGACTCCGAATCGGCCGATCGGGACCGAAGCGAGGACGGTCTGCGACTCTTCGGCGCACACCGGCGCACGGTTGACGTCGCACCACACCGCGGTCGGAAAGAACCGGTGGGCGCTACCGAGCCGGGCCAGCACCCGCAGCGGTCCGTACCGCTTGGCGACCTCCATCTCGGGCCCGACGAGCACGATCATCGCCAGCGCTCCGTCGGGCAGCGGCACGTCGTGCATCGGCCAGGCGCGCTGGTAGGTGACCCCGCAGAAATCCTCCCGGCCGAACATCCCCGGCGGTCCGACCTCGGCGAACTGGCCCTCCTCCACGACCCGACCCTGCTGTGCGAAATCCACGAGCACCCGGAGGAACGGCGTCGGATCGAGCGCGCCGGCCATTGTCATCACCAGTTCGGGGTGGTCGAACGCCCCGAGCCCGTCGGTCACATACGACGTGCACGCCAGCGCACCGAGCTGATGTGGATACACGTTCGCGGCGACCCCGTGGCCCAGATCGATTGCCATGCTCGCAGGATAGGGGAGAGCCGCCGTCGGCCCGGGGCCGGTCCCGGCCCGGCGTCCCATTCCGGTCGCTCGTTATATATGCTAATTATCTCGGTACGGGCCCGATGCGAAAGTGACCCCATGACGCTGACCATGACCGCGACCAAGATCGTTGCGACCAAGACCGCACTGTCGGCAGCCCTCGTCGCCTGCGGACTCGCCCTGGGAATGTTCTCGGTGGGCGCGGCGGTCTCGGGTGCCCAACCACCTGCGCCGCCGGCGCCCGTACAGGGTGAACAACCGCCCGCCTGGGCACCCCCCAAGCCCGCCGAGGTCTGGAACGGACATCCCGTCGTATGGAATCCGGGTTGGGGCGGACGCTGGGGCGTGTGGATCAACGGCGGCTTCCTGATCCTGACCTCCAATCCCGTCACCGGTGGTGGCTGATTTATCACGGACGGGCCTGAAAGGTTGCCTAGCTGCGCTATATAGTTGCTGGAGAAGTTCGGGGAACAGCAGAGTCAGGAGAAGCGATGACCGGTCTGAGACATCGCGCCGCGCGAGCGGGTGTCGGGTTCATCGGAGCGACGATGGCCTTTCTCGGCACCGCCGGCCCAGCGCTGGCCGACTCCACCGACGACTATCCGATCCCGAACCGGATCATTCACACCACCTGTGACGTCGAGCAGTATCTGGCCGCGGCACGCGACACCAGCCCGGTGTACTACGAGCGGTACATGATCGATCGCAGCAACCGGCCCGCCGACGTGCAGCAGGCCGCCTTCGACCGAATCCACTGGTTCTTCTCGCTGGACCCGGTGGGGCGCCGCCAGTATTCGGAGAACACCGCGACCAACGTCTACTACGAGCAGGTGGCGACCCGCTGGGGCAACTGGGCGAAGATCTTCTTCAACAACAAGGGTGTGGTGGCGCATGCCACCGACATCTGCATGAACTATCCCCGCGGCGACATGTCCGTGTGGCACTGGCCGGTCTGACGCCCAGCTCCGCGGCGCGCTACTGGCGCGCCTGGTCGAGGATCGGCAGCTGGTCGGGGCAGTACGTCCGCAGTCCCGCCGCCAGGAACTGCCAGGCCTGCTCGGTGGTGGTGTCCTTGTGCAGGTTCGCGTGCACGAAGTCGGCCGCATCGAAAGCGGTGGCGTCCACCCCGGTGACGATGCGCTTGCAGGTGATCTTGCCGATCCAGGCGTTGTAGTCCTTCTGACCGTAGATGCCGTAGGTGTTCAGCTCGTTGGTGAACGCGGTATCGGGGTCGGCGGCGGCAGGCGCGGCCAACCCGAGCCCGACCGCGATCGAGGCCACACCGATCAGCAACCGCTTCCTCATGGGTTCACACTCCTTCGGCCGGATCCGTCTGCAGCCGGTTCACCTTCGGCCACGGTACCGGCACCGGCCGGGTGCGCACGCGTTGCGGCCACCAGAACCACGGGCCCAGCAGTGCGGCGATCGACGGGGTCATGAAGGCGCGGATCACCAGCGTGTCGAACAGAAGACCCAGCCCGATCGTCGTACCGACCTGCCCGATCACGGTCAGCTCGCTGACCGCCATCGACATCATGGTGAGCGCGAACACCAGGCCGGCGGCCGTCACCACCGAGCCGCTGCCGCCCATCGCGCGGATGATGCCCGTCCCGATTCCGGCGTGGATCTCCTCCTTGAGCCGCGACACCAGCAACAGGTTGTAGTCGGCGCCGACGGCCAGCAGCACGATCACCGCCATCGCAAGCACCATCCAGTGCAGCTCCGTGCCGATGATGTGCTGCCAGAACAGCACCGAGAGGCCGAACGACGCCGCCAGCGAGAGCACCACGGTGCCGACGATGACCGCGGCGGCGACAATCGCCCTGGTCAGGATCAACATGATGATGAAGATCAGCGCCAGCGCCGAGATCCCGGCGATCAGCAGGTCGTAGTTGTTCCCGTCCTGCATGTCCTTGAACGTCGCGGCGGTGCCGCCCAGGTAGACCTTGGAGCCCTCCAGCGGGGTGCCCTTGATGGCCTCCTTGGCGGCCATCTTGATCGCATCGATCTTGGCCACACCCTCGGGACTGAGCGGGTCGCCCTCGTGGGAGATGATGAACCGCACCGCGTGCCCGTCCGGGGACAGGAACTGCTCGAGCCCGCGCTGGAAGTCCGCGTTCTCGAAGATCTCCGGTGGCAGATAGAACGAGTCGTCGTTCATCGAGTCGTCGAACGCCTCGCCCATGGCGTCGGCGTCCTCCGACATCGCGGCCATCTGGTCCTGCATGCCCTTCTGGCTCTGATACATCGTCAGCATCATCGACCGCATGGTGCGCATGGTGTCGATCATCTCCGGCATCAACGCCACCATCTGGGGCATCAGCTCGTCGAGACGCCGCATGTCGGGCAGGATCTCCTTGATGTCGTCGGTCATCACGTTGATGCCGTCGAGGGTGTCGAAGACCGATCGCAGCGCCCAGCACACCGGGATGTCGAAACAGTGCGGCTCCCAGTAGAAGTAGTTGCGGATCGGGCGGAAGAAGTCGTCGAAGTTGGCGATGTTGTCGCGCAGCTCCTCGATGTCGACGACCATGCCCTCCATCTTGGTGACCATGCTGTGGGTGATCGCCGACATCTGTTCGGTCAGATTCGACATCTTCTCCATCGTGGCGATGGTGTTGCTCATCTCGTCGGCCTGCACGAGCATGTCGGCCATCCGGTCCTGCATGTACTTCTCGTTGAGGCGCTGGGTGGTGCCCTGCATGCTCATCTGGAACGGGATCGAGGTGTGCTTGATCGGCTTGCCGTCGGGCCGGGTGATGGCCTGCACCCGGGCGATGCCCTCGACCCGGAACAGCGCCTTGGCGATCTTGTCGATCACCAGGAAGTCCGCCGAGTTGCGCAGGTCGTGATCGCTCTCGATCATCAGCAGTTCCGGGTTCATCCGGGCCGGGTCGAAGTGCCGGTCGGCCACCGCATAGCCCTCGTTGGCGGGCAGGTCGGCCGGCAGGTAGGTGCGGTCGTTGTAGCTGGTCCGGTAGCCGGGCAGGGTCAGCAGGCCGACCAGCGACAGCGCGATCGTGCCGATCAGGATCGGACCAGGCCAGCGGACCACCGCGGCGCCCACCTTGCGCCAGCCGCGGATGCGCATCGCGCGCTTGGGCTCGAGCAGCTTGCCGAACCGGCTGACCACGCTGATCATCGCGACCATCAGCACCACGCCGGCCATCACGACGACGAACATGCCGATCGCCAGCGGCATGCCCAGCGTCTGGAAGTACGGCAGCCGGGTGAAGCTCAGGCAGAACGTCGCGCCTGCGATGGTCAGGCCCGAGCCGAGCACCACGTGCGCGGTGCCGTGGAACATCGTGTAGTAGGCCTGTTCCTTGTCCTCGCCGACGCTGCGGGCCTCCTGGTAGCGGCCGATCAGGAAGATGGCGTAGTCCGTCGCCGCGGCTATCGCCAAAGTCACCAACAGGTTCGTCGTGAAGGTCGACAGGCCGATGATCTCGTGGTGGCCGAGGAACGCGACGACCCCGCGGGCCGTCCCCAGCGACAGCACCACCATCACCAGCGTGATGAGCACGGTCAGGATCGAGCGGTAGACCAGCAGCAGCATCGTGATGATGACACCGAACGTGACCAGTTCGATCACCTGCACGCTGCGGTCGCCGGCGATGTGCTGATCGGCGGCCAGCGCCGCGGGGCCGGTGACGTAGGCCTTGACGCCCGGCGGCGGGTCGAGGCCGCCGACGATGTCCTGCACCGCGAGCACGGACTCGTTGGCCAGCGCCTCGCCCTGGTTGCCGGCGAGCTTGACCTGGACGTAGGCGGCCTTGCCGTCGTTGCTCTGCGAACCCGATGCGGTCAGCGGGTCGCTCCAGAAGTCCTGCACCGACTGCACGTGTGTGGTGTCGGCCTCGAGTCGCTTGACCAGCTCGTCGTACCAGGCGTGCGCCTCGTCGCCGAGCGGCTCGTCGCCCTCGAACACGACCATCACCGAGCTGTCCGAGTCACCCTCGTCGAACAGCTCGCCGACCTTCTTCATCGAGATCATCGACGGCGCGTCGCTCGGGCTCATCGACACCGCCCGCTCCTTGCCGACCTCCTCGAGCTGGGGCACGGAAACGTTGAGGAAGACGATGAGCGCGATCCAGCCCAGGATGATCGGCACCGCGAAGGTGCGGATCATCCTCGGGATGAGCGGGCGGTGTGGTTCCCGGGCGGGTGGGAAGGCTTCGGTGGCGGCTTCGGAAACGGGTGCGCTCATGCGGATTTCACAAAGCAGAAGGTCTGGGCGTTCAAGCCGGTGGTCGTTCTCTCGTCCTTCAGCTCGTCATCGACCAGGATCCGGCAGGTGATCGAACTCCCGTCGCCCTGGGCGACGATGTTGGGCGCGGCCGAGGGCTCGGTGGTCTGAAGCGTCAGCGACCAGGGCAGGGCGGCGCCGTCGACGCGCTGAGGTTTGGCGTCGAGGTCGAGATAGTTGATGTCCGCGTAGCTGCCGGTCCCGGTGATCTCGTAGCGGACCACCTTCGGGTCGAACGGCTCGGGCAGGTCGGCGAAGTTCCTCGGAGTCTCGATGATGCCGTCGGACCCGAAGAAGGTCCGGATCCGGGAGACCGTCAGACCGGCGACCACCATGACGAAGACGATGAGCAGCGGGAGCCACACCTTCTTGACGATGGTCATCATGAGATCCGCCCCCCGAAGTTGCCGCGCATGTGACCTCTGGTTTCGTATCTTCTGTTCGGCTGATCGTAACTTAGCCCGTATAACTTCTCATCCGGCCACAGATTAGCTCAAGTCGATGTGGCGCTGCTAACGACTTTGCCGACTCTGCGAACCGGATCACTCCCACCGCCGCCACCAGACCGTCAGGGCGCCTCTTGACCCGTTGTCGTCGGCGCTGTTACATATGCCACAGCACCACGCTGAGCGGTCGCACAACAACCTGCGGCCGTCGCCGACAGGAGCATCGACGATGACCGTCTACTACGACCCGTACGACGTGGACATCACGGCCGACCCCTATCCCACCTACGCGCAGCTGCGCGATCACGCCCCGCTGTATCACAACGAGCGCTACGACTTCTGGGCGCTGTCCCGGCATTCCGACGTCGAGAAGGCGCTGCTGAACTGGCAGACGTTCTCCAACAGCCGCAGCGACATCCTCGAGCTGATCAAGTCGGGCTTCGACATGCCCAAGGGCGTGATGATGTTCGAAGACCCGCCCGCCCACACCATGCTGCGGGGACTGATGTCGCGGGTGTTCACCCCGCGGCGGATGGCCGAGATCGAGGACCAGATCAGGCGGTACTGCATCGCCTGCCTGGATCCGCTGGTCGGCACCGACGGGTTCGACATCATCGGCGAGCTCGCCGCGATGATGCCGATGCGGGTGATCGGCATGCTGCTGGGCATCCCCGAATCCGAGCAGGTGTCGGTGCGCGACGCCAACGACGCCAACCTACGCACCCGGCCGGGGGCACCGATGAAGGTGGCCGACGCGGCCCGGATCGCCGACGGGCGGATCTACGCCGACTACGTCGAATGGCGCGCGGCGCACCCGTCCGACGACCTGATGACCGCGCTGCTCAACGTCGAGTTCACCGATGAGGACGGGGTACACCGCAAGCTGACCCGCACCGAGGTGCTGCACTACACCCAGGTGGTGGCCGGCGCGGGCAACGAGACGACCGGACGCCTCATCGGCTGGCTGGCCAAGGTGCTCGCCGAGCACCCGGAGCAGCGCCGCGAGATCGCCGCCGACAGGTCGTTGTTGACGCGGGCCGTCGACGAGACCCTTCGCTTCGAACCCACCGGTCCGCACGTGGCCCGATTCCTGGCCGCCGACTTCGAGTATCAGGGCACGACGGTCTCGGCCGGCAGCGCGATGCTGCTGTTGTTCGGAGCCGCCAACCGCGACGAGCGCCGGTACGCCGACCCGGACCGGTTCGACATCCACCGCGACAACATCAGCCACCTCACCTTCGGCAAGGGCCTGCACTACTGCCTCGGGGCCAACCTGGCCCGGCTCGAAGGCACGGTGGCCCTCGACGAGCTGCTCAACCGGTGGCCGGAATGGGACATCGACCGCGACACCGCCCGGCTGGCGCCGACGTCGACGGTGCGCGGCTGGGAATACCTGCGTCTGGTGCTGGGCTGAGCCCACCGGAGATCAGTCTTCGGTGGTGTCCTGCGGCTCGGCGGCGTCGAGGGCGCTGACCGCGATGCCGTAGGGCAGGAACCGCACCCGCCGTGCCGAATCGGTGTTGTTCTTGTTCGCCCGCAGGGCATCCAGCTCGGTGGGGAACACCTGCTCGATGTGGGCGCCGCCGGCACTGTCGACGGTGTAGACGGCCCACACGCCGTCGCCGGCCTCGCCGGTGGTCTCCGGCCGGGTGCGCGCCCTGGTGCCGCGGGCCAGGTCGTCGAACACGGCCGCGAAGCCCGCGCGATCGCCCGAGGTGGTCATGAACCGCCCGAGCGCGTCACGCAGCCCCTCGCCCGCCTCGCGGACCACCCGCTCGAACTCCTCGGGGTCGAGGCCGAACGGGCCGTTGTTGCCGCTCATCGTGGTCCTCCTCCTACCGCGCGCCGGCGCGGCCGATACCTCCAGTGTGCCTGGGGCGGGGCAGGTAGTCGACTGCCGCCGGACCAGGTGGTAGGCAACCATATGACCTTCACGCATGCCGATCTCTTGTCGGCGGCGCGACGCTCCCTGTCGGCGGCGGGCGCGCACGATCGCGACGGCTGGATCGGGCTGTTCACCGAAGACGGTGTGGTGGAGGATCCCGTCGGGTCGCGGCCGCACCGCGGGCGCGACGCCGTCGGCGGGTTCTACGACACCTTCATCGGCCCGCGTGACATCGCTTTCGTCGCGGGCACCGACCTCGTTGTCGACTCGACGGTGCTGCGCGACGTCGAGTTGCAGATCGCGATGACGCCGGCGCTGATGCTGCGGGTGCCCACGTTCATCCGCTACGACCTGAGCACCGAGGGGGCCGAGTTGCGGATCGCCGCACTGTCGGCGTACTGGGAGCTGCCCGCGATGATCCGGCAGTTCGCCGGGGCCGGCCCGGCCGCGCTGCCCGCCGGCATCCGCCTCGGCCGAGCCATGCTCGGCCATCAGGGGCTCACCGGCTGCCTGGGGTTCCTGCGTGGATTCCGCGGGATGGGGGGCGGCGGCCGCACGCTGTTCACCCGGTTCCTGGACAGCGGCTGCGGCGGAGACGAGATCGGCCTGCGCCGGCTGGCCGCCGCCAACTCGATCACCGAGGGCGACACCGTGCCGCTGACGTGTGCCGACCTGCTCAGGCGGCTCTCCGGTGGGCGCTGGGACAAGCTGATCCGGTCGGGACGCTCGGCGGCGGCGCGGGTCGAGCGCGCCGGTGTTCACACCGTGTTGATCGGCGAATTCGCCTCCGGGGGCGGTGCGCTCACCCGGGTCCGGGTGTTCGGCGAGACCGGATGAGCGCCACCGGCCGGCGAATCGGCCGCGTTGTCGCGATCGGCGCCGCGAACGTGAGAACGTAGCAGCACCATGGACCCTCTCGACTACGTGAGCTACCAGGACTTCGGGCGGCGGTTTTTCGAGATCGCCGTCACCGAGGGCCGCGTCGGCGACGCGATCGGCGCGATCGCCGGCGAGGCGTTCGAGCTGGGCCCGATCGCGCAAGGCCCCGGCAGGCTGGCCAAGGTCACCGCCAAGGTGCGGATCATGCCGCCCCGCGTCACCCGCCATCTCGGCGAGGCCATCACATTCTCGATCCGAATCCCGCTGGAGATCGACATGGTCGTCGACCTGCGCATCGACAAGCCCAAGTTCATGGTTTTCGGTGAGATCGCGCTGCGGGCCACCGCCCGCGCCGCCGAGCCGCTGCTGCTGATCATCGACGTCGAGAAACCCCGGGCCTCCGACATCGCCATCCACGTGACGTCGAAGTCGCTGCGCGCCGAGGTGGTGCGCATCATCGGCGGGGTGGACGCCGAGATCAAGCGTTTCATCGCCGCGCACGTCGCCGGGGAGATCGACAGCCCGGCATCCATGCAGGCCAAGATCATCGATGTCGCCGAGCGGCTGGACGCGGCCTGGACCGGAATCTGAACCGACGCTCAGCCGGACACCGGCGCCAGCACCGGCCGGCGCGGACCGCGGCCATCACCGCTGGACAGGCCGCGCGCATGCCGCCACAACCACGGGGCGAACATGTTCTGCGTCCACAGCACCTGTGAGACTATCCGGGACCGCAGCGACGGCGGCGCGGCCCCCGGTTCGACCGTCGCCCAGCCGTGATCGCTGCCCGGCAACCCCAGCGCCTCCGCGGCCGCCGCGGCGAACAGCATGTGGCCCTTCGACGAGCCGTGCACCCGGTCCACGCTCCAGGTGTCGGGCTGCGTCATCGACGGCGCCCGGTAGAGATCGACGAGGCGAAACCCGTGGCGGTCCGCCGCGGTGCGGATGTCGTCGTTGATCTTCTCGACCCGCCCGCTGAGCACCCGGCCGATCGGCAGGATCCTGGCCAGGTCGGGAAAGGTCGTGGTGACCACGGTGGCGCCCGATTCGGCGAGCCGGGTGTACAGGTCGTCGAGCAGCGCCAGCGCCTGGTCGAAGCCGGGTCCGGGCCTGGTCACGTCGTTCATCCCGATGCAGACCGTGATCAGATCGGCGCGCATCGCCAGCGCGTGGGGAAGCTGTTCGGACAGCACGTCGCGGATCTGCTTACCGCGGATCGCCAGGTTGGCGTACTGCAAACCGGGGGTGTGCGCGTCCAGCATCACCGCGAGCCGGTCGGCGAAGCCCGCGAGACCGGTCTCGTCGTCGCCATCCCACAGCCCCTCGGTCTGGCTGTCGCCCAGGGCGACGAACCGGGAGTACCCGCGCACACGAGCGACTTTAATCGAGGTGGGCACCACCGAACCGGGCGCCCGGCTTATCTCATCCAGCCCAACCTGGTGAGGTTGAGCACCCCCTCGGCGACGCCAAGCTGGTTGACGAGATCCTCCAGGCGCTTCCTCGGCAGGTCGGTACGCCACTCCGGCAGCGTGCCGGACAGCTGCAGCACTCCGGGCGACAGGTCGATTCCGGTCAGCCGCAGACCCTGGGCGAGCTCGGGCAGGTGGACCGGGTAGGCCGGGGTGCGGGCGGGCAGCCGCCAAGGTCGCCTGCCGAGCACCACCCGCCGGCCGGTCAGCCACAGCGTCGAGCCGTCGAGCCCGGCCTCCACCTCGAGGTGGCCCAGCCGGGGACGCCGGGCCAGCCGCAGGCGCGCCACACCGTCGGCACCGATCTCACCGGTCAGCCGCGGCGCGGCCAACCGGAACAGTTCCTCGCCCACCGTCGCGGGCACCTGCACCGTCACTTCCACCGGTGCGGCCACCAGTACCGGCGGAGTTCCCGGCTTGATGTGCACGTTGTGCAGCACGACGCTGGCATTGTCGAAGGTGCTTGTCCGCCAGCCGATGTCATCGGCGGTGATGCGGACATCGTTGAGCTGGCCCACCGATAGGCCACGGACGTCGAGCCGGGATTCGAACCCGGTGACCGTCATCGTCAGGTCGCCGTCGTCGAGAGACATCGTGATCCGCCGCCCGACCACCAGCCTGCGTATGGTCATGAAGAACGTCCGGTAGGCGGCGGCGGCCCCACTGTTGACCGGGACCATCGCGGTCGCCGACCACAGCGAGGTGAGGGCGTCCAGCGGCCGGAACGGGTCGAACCAGAGCACGGGCCGCATCGGATGACGTCGGCCCGTCGGCTCCGATGGACGGGTCATGGTGTTCCCATCCTCGCATAACCCTGTGGCGCGGCATACCGTTGTTTCGCGTTCCGGCTATGGTCGCGCTGTGCCCACACTGTCGGCGGGACTACTCCTGCACCGCGATACCGGCGGGGTGCTCGAGGTGCTGATCGGACATCCGGGCGGCCCGTTCTGGTCCCGTAAAGACGAAGGAGCATGGTCGATTCCGAAGGGCGAGTACGTCGAGGGCGAGGACCCCTGGACGGTTGCGCAGCGCGAGTTCACCGAGGAGGTGGGCAAGCCGCCGCCGGCCGGGTCCAGGATCGGGCTGGTGCCGGTGCGCCAGCCCAGCGGCAAGCTGATCACCGCGTTCGCGGTGCGCGGCGACCTCGATCTGACCGGTGCCCACAGCAACACCTTCACGCTGGAGTGGCCGCGCGGATCGGGCACCCTCAGGGAGTTCCCGGAAATCGACCGGCTCGGCTGGTTCGACCTCCAGACGGCGCGGGTGAAGCTGCTGAAGGGCCAGCGGCCGCTGCTCGATCAGCTCGTGACGGCACTCGAAGCCGCTGCTCCGCCGGAAACTCGATAGCGGGGGGACCGCCCGGGCGCTGGGCGCGACCATCACAGCGGGGGCAGACCGTTGCTGATCCGGATGTCGCGTCGGCACTCGAAGCGGGTCTGACCGGTCTGTTGCATGCACACCCGCACCGGCGACTCCTCCTCGGGCAGCAGCGGTTGCTCGGCCGGGGCGGTGGTCACCGAGATGGTGGGGCTGGGCACGTCACCCGGGGTCAGCGACCAGATCGTGGTGCCGGTGCCCTGCAGCGCCGAACAGTGGGCGGTCGCGCCGGCCGCGGTCGTGGCCGTCGCGCCCCGCGGCGAGCAGTCGGCCCCGACGACCGCCACCACCGGCGCGGCCGTCGGGGTGACCGCGGTGGTGCCGGTGGCGGCCGGGGGCGGCGGAACGCTGGTGGTGCTGGACGACGGGCCCGCCACCGGCTCGTCCCCGGTGTGGTCGGCGCGCATCGTCTCGACCACCGCCACCGCGACGGCCGCGACCAGTAGTACGGCCAGCACAGCGGCGACCAGCACGGCGGGCCGGATCCGCGGGCGCCCCCCGGCGGAATGCGAGGGCGCCGGCGCACCGGCCCCGGCCCCGGCCCCGATACGGTGCGACAGCGCCCTGGCGAAATCCGCGCACCGTTCGTAGCGGTCACTGGGATCCTTGGCCAGTGCCTTGGCCAGCACCGGGTCCAGACCGGCCAGGTCGGGCCGGTGATCGCCGAGAGACGGGGGCGCGGCCGAGAGATGCTGGCTGATCACCACCGCCGGGTTGGAGTGCGAGAACGGGGGAGATCCGGTCAGCAGGTGGAACGCGGTGGCCGCCAGCGCATACTGATCCGCCCGGCCGTCGAGTTCGCCGGCCATCAGCTGCTCGGGTGCGGCATAGGACACCGTGCCGACCGTCATGTTGGTCGCGGTCAGACCGCTGATGTCGTCGTCCCAGCGCGCGATCCCGAAGTCCGCCAACATGATTCGTTGATCAGGCGAACCCGGCCGGGACAGCAGGATGTTCGCGGGCTTGACGTCACGGTGCAACAGATGGCGCTGGTGGGCGTAGTCCAGCGCATCGGCTACCGCGGCGACGATCTCGGCGACCTGCCCCGGGGGCATGCCGCTGCGGTACTGCCCCGCCAGCAGCCGCGCCGCGTCGGTGCCCTCGATGTAGTCCATCGAGATCCACAGCTGTCCGTCGAACTCGCCACGGTCGTGCACCCCGACGATGTGCGGATGAAAGAGGGTGGCCGCGACGTCGGCCTCCCGGTCGAACCGCCGGCGGTACTCGCCGTCGGCGGACACCCTGGCGGGCAGCACCTTGAGCGCATCGCGGCGCGGCAGCCTCGGATGCTGAGCCAGGTACACCTCACCCATACCGCCCGAACCCAGCAACGCGACGATGGCGTAACCCGCAAACGTCTGACCGGGGGCCAAGGACATGGGCGAATAGTACCGGCGCGGTCACAGATCCAGCGTCACCGCGTAGCGCCGGTCCACCGTGCGGTGGGGCACCCGGGACCCGGCGCGGCTACGGCGAGGTGTTCGCGATGATCGGGGCGCCCATTCCCGGGGGATAGCCGGGCGGCGTCCCCGCCCCGGGCGCACCGGCGATCGGCACCATCGGCGTGGGTGTGATGGTCGTCACGCCGTTGGCGCCGACCTTCGGGCCTCCGGTGGGGCCCATCGCCTCGATGGCGTCTGCCGCGGCCTGCGTGCAGTCCAGCGACAACAGCATCCGGCCACCGCTGGTCACCTTCTGCTGGTCGACCAGACACGCCGACTGAGGCAGCACGCTGCCGCGGGAGCCCCCGAAATAGGCGTGCACGCCCTGGCTCTTCAGGATGGCGAGCGCGCGGCCGTACTGCTCGCCCAGCACGTTGTACGGGGAGCTGTCCATCGACGGCTGCGACATCGCCACGCCGGCGCCGATCAGCGCCGCCGATCCGGCGACGACGAGCCCGCCGCTGAGCACAGCGACCTTCTTCACGCGTATCTCCTCGCCTTGGTGGTGCGCTGCGAACATATCGCAGGCCGGTCCAATGTGAAACCGCTGCAGAACCGCCTGGCGTTACATGCGTGGGGTCACCGCGGCGCGCATCACCTCGCACAGGGCGGCCGCCCGGGGGTCGGTGAAGACGTCGTCGAGCAGGATCGGGCGGCCCTGTGGGTCACCGAGCGGGACCCGCCAGTTCGGGTACTCGTCGGTCGTTCCGGGCTGATTCTGGGCGCGCACCTCGCCCACGGCGTCGGCCAGCGACAGCGCCAGCAGCCGCGACGGCGTGCGCCCGAGATAGCGGTGCAGCGCCAGCACCACCTCGTCGACATCCTCGGCGGACCCGGCGGACCCGGCGTCCTCGGCGAGCAGCCCGACCCGGCGCAGCTCGGCCAGCCAGGCCTGCTGCTGGGCCAGGTCGGCGGCCAGTTCGTCCTCTGCGGACCGGGTCAGCAGGCCCAGCCGGTCGCGCAGCCGGACATGCTCGCCGGCCAGGTAGCCGGCCGTCGGCGGCAGATCGTGGGTGGTGACCGCCGACAGACAGTGCTCCCGCCACCGCTCGGCGGGCAGCGGGCGCCCGCTGCCGTCGTGCTGCATCTCGAACCACAGGATCGAGGTGCCGTACAGGCCTCGGTCGCGCAGGTAGTCGCGCACCCACGGCTCCACCGTGCCCAGGTCCTCGCCGACGACGACGGCCCCGGCCCGGTGGGCCTCCAGCGCCACGATGCCGATCATCGCCTCGTGGTCGTAGCGCACGTAGGTGCCCTCGGTCGGCAGTGCCCCCTTGGGGATCCACCACAGCCGGAACAGCCCGATGATGTGGTCGATGCGCACCCCGCCGGCATGCCTGAGAACCGCGTTGACCAGCGCCCGGAACGGTTCGTAGGCCTGTTCGGCGAGCCGGTCGGGCCGCCACGGCGGCTGCGACCAATCCTGGCCGAGCTGGTTGAACTCGTCGGGCGGTGCGCCCGCGGTGACACCGAGGGCGAGCACGTCCTGCAGCGCCCACGCGTCGGCGCCGTTCGGGTCCACGCCGACCGCGAGGTCGTGCATGATGCCCAGCGCCATGCCGGCCTGCAGCGCGGCGGCCTGGGCTGCGGTCAGCTGTTCGTCGACCAGGAACTGCAGCCAGCGGTGGAAGTCCACCTCGGCGGCGTGCTCGGCGGCGAACGCGGCGACCGCCTCGCCACGGGGGTGCTGCAGTTCCTCGGGCCACGTGTGCCAGTCCGCACCGTACTGCTCGGTCAGCGCGCACCAGACGGCGAAGTCGTCGAGGTCGGCGCCCTCGCGCTCCAGGAACGCCGAGTAGGCGATCTGCCGGCCTGCGGAGAACTCGACGAGGTACACGCTCTCCAACGCGGCGCGTTTCACCTTCCACGCCCGGTCACGGGCGATCTGCCCGGACCGGTCGGCGTGGGCCTGGAGCTGTTCCTGTGCCTTGCGCACCCGGCCGCGCTGGCGCAGGAAGGCGTACTCCGGGACGGCCTCCACCCGCAGGTACATCGGGTTGACGAACCGCCGCGACGTCGGCAGGTACGGCGAGGGCTCCATCGGGGCCGTCGGCGCCGCCGCGTGCAGCGGGTTGACCAGGATGAACCCGGCGCCGTGGCGGGCCGCCGACCACACCGCCAGGTCGGTGAGATCGGTCAGATCCCCGATGCCCCACGACATCCGGGAACGCACGCTGTAGAGCTGGGTGGCCAGCCCCCACGCGCGGCCCGCGCCGAGCCGGGCCGGCGGCTCGAGCGAGGACGGCGCGACGATCACCGGGCTGTCGACGTCGGTGGACCCGACCTGCAGGTGCAGCCGGTGATACCCGATCGGCAGGTCCGCGGGCAGCTCGAAGGTCGCCTCACCGACCAGGCGGCCGTCGAGATCATAAGGGGCCCTGTTGTTCTCGAGCTGGCGCAGGCCGGTGCGCACGCTGCCGTCCTCGAGCCTCAGCCAAAGCCGGACCGGGTCGCCGTGGGTGACGTGCACCCAGAACGGCGTGCTGGCGCCGGCGCGGCCGACGATCGACGGGGGCAGCGACCGGGCCCAGTGGGCCCGGTCGTGCGCGGCGATCGAGGCGGCACGGTCGGGTTCGGTCGCGGCGGGCACCCCCAGTGCGTCGAGGACCGCGACCAGCGTGGCCGCACCGACCGTCACGGGGCGCCCGGTCCAGTCCGAATATCCGGTCGACACCCCGTACCGGTGCGCGAGCTCGATCAGCGACGACGACAGCTCTACGTCCCCTGCATCCGCCATGGCGCCAATCTTGCCCGGCGATGGGGATCTCGGCGCAGCGAGCGACGCCGACCGGACCGGTAGGGTCACGGCCATGGCGGCCGAAGCGCTGCCCGGCGCTGCGGCGCGCCTCAGGCGGGCACGGGTGGCCGTGGCGGCCCTGTTCCTGACCAACGGCGCGCTGTGCGCCAACCTGCTGCCCAGGTATCCGGAGATCAAAGCCGATCTGGAGATGTCCAACACGGTCTACGGGGGCGCCGTCGCCTCCTTCTCGGCGGGGGCACTGGTGGCCGGGCTGACCGCCGCGGTGCTGATCCGTCGATTCGGCTCGGCGCGCGTCGCGGTGGTCGGCACGGTGGTCCTCGCCGGGTTCATCGTCACCGCGGGCGTGTCGAGCACGCCCGTGGCATTCGCCGCGGCGCTGTTCGCCGCCGGATGCAGCGACGCGGTGACCGACGTCGCGCAAAACGTCAACGGTCTACGGGTACAACGCTGCTACGGCCGCTCGATCATCAACTCGCTGCACGCGGTGTGGGCGATGGGGGCGGTGCTCGGCGGCCTGACGGGCGCGGCCGCGATCGCCGCGCACCTCCCGCGGGCCCTCCACCTCGGCGGCGCCGCGGTGCTGTGCACCGCGGTGGTGGCTCTGGCGTATCCCCACCTGCTGGGCGGCGCCGATCACGACGACCACCCCGCCGCCACCGGCGCGGGTGGGCGGCCGGTGAGCGCGGCGGTGTACCTGACGCTGCTGGCCTTGGTCGGTATCGCGGTCGCCGGCGCCACCGTCGAGGACGCGGGGAACTCGTGGGCCGCGCTGTACCTGCGGGACAGCCTCGGCTCGCCCGGGTCGGTCGCGGCCCTCGGCTTCGTCGCGCTGATGGGTTTCCTGTTCATCGGCCGGCTTGTCGGGGACCGGCTCGTCGATGGGTTCGGTGAGCGGGCCGTGGTCCGCGCCGGCGGTGCGCTGTGCGCGGCGGGGATGGGCGCGGCGCTGGCGGTGCCCACGGTGCCCGGCACGATCGCGGGGTTCGCGGCGGCCGGCCTCGGGGTCGCGACGGTGGTGCCCGCGGCGATGCACGCCGCCGACGAGCTGCCCGGCCTGCGGCCCGGCACCGGGCTGACGGTGCTGACCTGGCTGATGCGGATCGGTTTCCTGGGTGCGCCGTTGCTGGTCGGATTCGTGGCCGATGCCGCGGGACTGCGGGTCGGGCTGCTCAGCGTGCCGGTCGCCGGGATCGCGGTGGTGCTGCTCGCCGGTGTGCTCGGCCGGCGTCGACCGGGCTGACCCGCGCGCGTGGACGACAGCCCGATACCGACGGGTACACTTACGTACCAGTAGCCGACCGAAGGAGCTCGGATGACCGCGGACCCGACGACCCGCAACACCGCAGTGGGGCGACCCGTCGTCGAAACCGCGCATGGCCCGGTCCGCGGCGTCGACGACGGAACCGTGCAGGCCTGGAAGGCCATCCGGTACGCCGCTGCGCCGGTCGGTGACCTGCGCTGGCGGGCTCCGCAGCCCCCGCAGCCGTGGTCGGAGCCGGCCGACGCCGGCCGGGTCGGCCCGGTGTGTCCGCAGCCGACGGACCCGCGAATCCCGATCGACCTCGGCGCTCCGCAGGGTGAGGACTTCCTGTCGCTGAACGTGTGGGCCCCCTCCGGCACCCGGGCAGGCGACGCCAAGCCGGTGATGGTGTGGGTGCACGGCGGTGCCTACATCCTGGGCGCAGCCAGCCAACCGCTCTACCACGGGGCGGCGCTGGCGGCCGGCGGCGACGTCGTGGTGGTGACCGTCAATTACCGGCTCGGCGCGTTGGGCTTCCTGGAGCTGGTCACGCTGGGCGCCGACCCCGAACGCTTCGCCACCAACGTCGGCCTGCGCGACGTGGTGGCCGCACTGCAGTGGGTGCGCGACAACATCGCGGGCTTCGGCGGCGACCCCGACCGGGTCACGTTGTTCGGTGAATCCGCCGGCGGTGGGGTGGTCACGGCCCTGCTCGGCAGCCCCGCCGCTGCCGGGCTGTTCCACGCCGCGATCGCCCAGAGTTCGCCGGCCACGTCCTCCTATGACACCGGCCGCGCCCGCCGGGTGGCCACCCGCTTCCTCGACGTGCTCGGCATCGGGTCGGGCGAACTCGACCGGCTGGCAGCGCTGCCGATCGCGACCATCGTCGCCGCGTCGCGCACGGTGTTCGACGAGGTGCCGGTGAACACCCCCGGTACGCTGGCGTTCGCCCCGATCGTCGACGGAGATTTCCTGCCCGACTACCCGGTGGCGCTGGCGCGCCAGGGGCGCACCCACCCGGTCCCGTTGATCATCGGCACGAACAAGAACGAAGCCGCGCTGTTCCGCTACATGAAGTCCCCGCTGATGCCGGTGACGCCCGAGTCGGTCCGGGCGATGTTCGCCGAGATCGCCGCGGAGCAACCGACCGTGCGGCTGCCCAGCGCCTCCGACCTGGACGGCACCTACCGCGGCCGCAAGAAGGTCAGGGGGATGGGTGTCAGCAGCGACCTGGGATTCCGGATGCCGTCGATCTGGTTCGCCGACGGGCACCGGGCGGTCGCCCCCGTCTACCTGTACCGCTTCGACTTCGCCACCCCGGTGCTGCGGCTGATGCGGCTGCACGCCGCCCACGCCACCGAACTGCCCTACGTGTGGGGCAATCTGGTTGCCGGCCGCAAGGATCCGACGTTTGCCCTGGGTGGCCGCAAGGCCGGCCAGGCGGTCTCCGAACGGCTGCGGACCCGGTGGGTGAACTTCGCCGCACACGGCACCCCGACCGGCGGCGCCGGGGATCCCGAGTGGCATCCCTACGACGCCGAACGGCGGCCGACGCTGGTGATCGACAAAGAGGATTCGGTGGTCGACGACCTCGATGCCGAGGTCCGCCGGGCCTGGGGCGATGACGTCCTGAGCTTCCGGTAGAACCGTAGACTCGCCCTGGAGGTGCCCCGTGGAGTTCCTGGACCTTCTGCCGCCGCAGATGCGCGACCCGGTGTTGTTCGCGATACCGTTCTTCCTGCTGCTGCTGATCATGGAGTGGACGGCCGCGCACAAGCTCGAGCGCCTGCAGGCCGCCGAGGGTGCCGCCCGCCCGGCGTCGGGCTCCTACCAGACCCGGGACTCCTGGGCCAGCATCTCGATGGGCCTGGTCTCGGTCTTCACGATGGGCGCATGGAAGTTCCTGGCGCTGTTGGGATATGCAGCGCTGTACGCCTATGTGGCGCCGTGGCACCTCCCGGCGACGCAGTGGTACACCTGGGTGCTCGCCATCGTGGGCGTCGACCTGCTGTTCTACGCCTATCACCGCACCGCGCACCGGGTCCGGCTGATCTGGGCCACCCATCAGGCGCACCACTCCAGCGAGTACTTCAACTTCGCCACCGCACTGCGCCAGAAATGGAACAACAGCGGCGAGATCCTGATGTGGATGCCGTTGCCGTTGTTGGGCGTTCCGCCGTGGATGGTGTTCTTCAGCTTCTCGCTGAACCTGATCTACCAGTTCTGGATCCACACCGAGCGCATCGGCACCCTGTGGCGGCCCTTCGAGTTCGTCTTCAACACGCCCTCGCACCACCGGGTGCACCACGGCATGGATCCGGAGTACCTGGACAAGAACTACGGTGGGATCCTGATCGTCTGGGACCGGTTGTTCGGCAGCTTCCAGCCCGAGCTGTTCCGCCCGCACTACGGGCTCACCAAGCCGGTGGACACCTTCAACATCTGGAAGCTGCAGACCCGCGAATACGCCGCGATCGGTCGCGACGTGCGCGCCGCGCGCGGCCTGCGCGCCAAACTCGGCTATGTCTTCGGTCCGCCGGGTTGGGAGGCGGCAGGGGCCGGCCGTTCGGGGACGGAGGCGCGTGCCACGACGTAGTGTGCGCGGTGTGGAGACGGTCTTCGACGCCCACGTCGACCCCGCGCTGGTCGACGACTCCCTGTCGGCCAGCACCCCCGGATCGGTGTGGCTGGAGCTGCCACGGCCCGAACACCCCCCGGCGCGCGGCCCGCTGACCTGCGATCTCCTGGTGATCGGCGGCGGATACACCGGGCTGTGGAGCGCGCTGCACGCCGCCCGCCGCCACCCCGACCGCCGCATCGTTCTCGTCGAGGCCGACCGCATCGGCTGGGCCGCGTCCGGGCGCAACGGGGGCTTCGTGGACGCCAGCCTGACTCACGGGTTCGAGAACGGCCGGTCCCGCTGGCCCGACGAGATCGACACGCTCGAGGCGATGGGCAGGCACAACCTCGACGACATGCAGGCCGAGATCGCCGAACTGGGCCTCGACACCGAGTGGCAGCGCACCGGGATGCTCACGGTGGCGACCGAACCGCACCAGGTCGAGTGGCTGGAGCAGGCCGCCGCCGAGGACCGGGGGCAACTGCTCGACCTCGCCCGGGTCCGCGAGCAGGTGCACTCGCCGACCTATCTGGCCGGCCTGTTCAGCGCCGACACCTGCGCGATCGTCAACCCCGCCAAGTTGGCGCTGGAGCTGGCGCGGGCCTGCGGCGAGGCCGGGGTGGACATCCACGAACACACCACCGCCCGGCGCATCGACTCCGGCGGCGCCTCGGTGCGCGTGCACACCGACGGCCCGACGATCACCTGCCGCCAGGTCGTGTTGGCCACCAACGTCTTTCCCAGCCTGCTGCGCCGCAACCGGCTGGCCACCGTTCCGGTGTACGACTACGTGCTGGCCACCGAGCCGCTCGACGACGAGCAGCTGGACCGGATCGGCTGGCGGGGCAGGCAGGGCGTGGGGGACAGCGCCAACCAGTTCCACTACTACCGGTTGACGATGGACAACCGGATCGTCTGGGGCGGCTACGACGCGGTGTACCACTTCGGCCGCCGCGTCGACTCGTCCTACGAGGACCGCCCGCAGACCTACCGGCGGCTGGCCGCACACTTCTTCATCACCTTCCCGCAGCTCCGCGACGTCCGCTTCAGCCATCGCTGGGCCGGTGCGATCGACACCAACACGAGGTTCTGCGCGCACTGGGGCCTGGCCCGGGAGGGCCGCGTCGCCTACGTCAACGGGTTCACCGGGCTGGGGGTGGGCGCGACGCGTTTCGCCGCCGATGTGTGCCTGGACCTGCTCGACGGTGAGCCGACCCCGCGTACCGGGCTGCAGATGGTGCGCCGCAAGCCGCTGCCGTTTCCTCCCGAGCCGCTGGCCAGCGCCGGGATCCAGGCCACCCGGTGGTCACTGGACCGCGCCGACCACGCTGCAGGCAGGCGCAACCTGTTGCTCCGCGCACTCGATGCGGTGGGGCTCGGCTTCGACTCCTGATCTTCGTCCGCCGTACACCCTGGCGGAGTACCGTCGCGCATATCGGCGAACAAGGAGGAGACAGGCATGGCGGACACCCTTCGCGAAGGCGAGAAACTTCAACGCGGACAAGCGCTCACGTCGCCCAACGGCGCATACACGGTGACGCTGCAGGACGACGGCAACCTCGTCCTGGCCGAACGCGGCCGTGCGGTGTGGGCGACCGGCACCGACGGTGAAGACGTCGTACGGGCCGAGGTTCAGAAGGACGGGAACTTCGTCCTCTACACCCCCGACAAGCCGGTGTGGCACAGCGACACCAAGGGTGCCAAGCACGTCCGTCTGGTGCTGCAGGACGACCGGAATCTGGTGCTGTACGCCGACGACAAAGCGGCCTGGTCGTCGGGCACCCAGACCGATGCGCCGCCCCCGCCACCTGTCGTCGAACCCGCCGAACCCGCCGAGCCCGCCTCCACGATGAAGGCGCGGACGAAGGCCGAGCACGTCGCCCAGGAACCGCCGCCGGCACCTCCGGCCCCGGCACCTCCGGCGCCGCGGACCTACACCGTTGTCTCCGGTGACACCCTCTGGGCCATCGCCGAGCGCTTCTACGGCGACGGTGCCCAGTACCAGCGCATCGCCGACGCCAGCGGTGTCGCCAACCCCGATCTCATCCATCCCGGGCAGGTGCTCACCATCCCCTGAGCATTCGGTGGGCGTCTCCGGCGCGCCGCCTGTAACGTCCGTTTATCGAACCGCGATGAGGCAGTTACACCGACCGCACCAGCGGATATCACCCGATATCACGCGCCCGCGGCGGTAGCCGACACCTCACTTGACGGGGAGAGCGGAGGGGGCAGTGCCTGTTCGGTCGTCCACAGCGTCGCCGCTGCGACTGCTGCATGCGCTGCTCGCAGCGGTGATTCCCGCTCTCGCCCTGATGGTTTCGGCGCCTGCGCAGGCCGAACCCGGCGTGCTGGTCCATCCCGGGATGGAGATCCACCAGGACACCGTGCTGTGCACGCTCGGCTACGTCGACCCGCAGACGCGCACCGCGTTCACGGCCGGCCACTGCCGCTCCACCGGGACCGTCTCGGACAAGGGCGGCAACGTCATCGGCATGCAGGGTTCGTTCCGCGACAACACACCCGACGGCACCACCGTCGACACCAACCATCAGATCACCGACTGGGAGGTGATCCACCTGACCTCCGAGGTGGTGGTGCACAACGTGCTGCCCGGAGGCAAGGTGCTGGTCACCGATCCGGCGGTGCTGCCGGTGGTCGGCATGCCGGTGTGCCACTTCGGCGTCGTGACGGGGGAGAGCTGCGGCACGATCGAGTCCGTCAACAACGGCTGGTTCACCATGGGCCACGGCGTCGTCAGCAAGAAGGGCGACTCGGGCGGCCCGGTCTACACGCCGCTGCCCGACGGCCGCACGGTGCTGATCGGCCTGTTCAACAGCACCTGGGGCACGTTCCCGGCCGCGGTGTCGTGGCAGGCCGCCAGCCAGCAGGCCACCCAGGACACCATTTCCGCGGCGTCGGCGATCCTGCCCGCGTCACCGGCTCAGCCCTGACGCACGACCTCGAACACCGGGATCGACGCCCCGGCCGCGCGCACCTGCTCGGGGGTCGAAGATGGTGTCAGCCCGCCGATATGGCCCCGGACCTGCCAGTACCACCGATCCAGATAGCGCCTGAGCAGCTCGGGCTTGTCGTCGTCCCCGATCTCGACGATCCCCGCGGTCTGCGATCGGCGCCGCGGCCCGAGCTCGACCTCTCCGGCTGCGCGCGCGTTGCGGGCCCACTGCGTGTCGCCCCGTGGTGACACCAGATAGTCCCGACCGTCCACGCGCAGCAGGTTCACCACCACGGCGTGCGTCCGGCCCGAGTGGCGGCCGCGCACCCGCAGGGCCGTGGCGCCCTGGGTGCTGACACCGGCCTCGGCCAGCCGGCGGATCGCGCCGTTGAAGGCGCGTGCCCCGATCCCGGGTGCGTCGTAACGCCGGGTTTCGCCGATTCGTGACATCGTCTTCCTCTCGTTGCGGTCAAATCGAGAGCAATGCTCTCGCTTTAGCCTGGCACCGGCCCCGGGGAAAATCAAGAGCGGTGATCTCGTTTCTGCCACACTGGACCCCGTGGGCAAGCGCCAGGACAGCCGCGAGCGGATCGAGGGCCGGATCATCGAGCTCGGACGGCGTCAGCTGGCGACCGAGGGCGCGGCCGGATTGTCGCTCCGCGCGATCGCGCGCGACCTCGGGATGGTGTCCTCGGCGGTCTACCGCTATGTCGGCAGCCGCGACGAACTACTCACGCTGCTGCTGGTCGACGGCTACACCGCGCTCGCCGATGCGGTCGAAGGCGCGGGCGCCCACGGGGCCTGGCATGAGCGACTGGCCGCGATGGCGGACGCCGCCCGCCGGTGGGCCGTCGCGCAACCGGCCGGCTGGGCGCTGCTCTACGGCAGCCCGGTTCCCGGCTATCACGCGCCCCCGGCGACCACCGTCGGACCGGGCACCCGGGTCGTCGCGGCGCTACTGTCCGTCATCGCCGCCGGCATCGCGGCCGGCGAAGTCCCCGAGTCGGGAACCATTGTGCCGCAGTCGTTATCGTCGGACTTCGACAAGCTGCGCGCCGAGTTCGGCTTCGCCGGGTCCGACTCCGTGGTGGCCAAGTCGCTGCTGACGTGGTCCACGCTGGTCGGCGCGATCAGCCTCGAGGTGTTCGGCCAGTACGGCCCCGACGGCTTCGCCGACCCGGCCGGGGTGTTCGACGCCCAGGTGGCCCTGGTGACCGCCCTGCTGCGGCAGAATTAGAACACGTTCTAGCCAGCACGATGCGCGGGCGATATCCTCGAACCGATGCTTCACCAGACACCTGTCCAGATTGCCTGGGTGACCGGCGATCTCGCGGCCACCGAGACGGCGCTGAGCTCGCTGTTGGGCGCCAGGAAGTGGATCCGCATGCCGGGTGTGCACTTCGGCCCGGACACCTGCACCTACCACGGCCGTCCGGCCGACGCCGTCGCCGACATCTCGCTCAGCTACGCGGGTGCCACGCAACTGGAGATCATCGCCCCGGTCCGCGGCGACAGCGTCTACACCGAGTTCCTGGACCGCTGCGGGCCGGGGCTGCACCACATCTGCGTCGAGGCGCCCGACGCAGAGGCGTTCACCGCGGCCGTGCGTGCGGCCGAACGCGGCGGCGCCACCGTCGCGATGACGGGCACGATGCCGGGCGGGATGCGGTTCGCCTACGTCGGCGCCGAGGACGCCGGGGTGCCGTTCATCGAGATCGCCCACATACCGCCGGAGATCCACGCGTTCTTCCAGTATGTGAAAGAGGAGCAGGAGTGACCATGCAGCACATCCCGGACACCGTCAACGCCGACGACGTCGCCTCGTGGTCCGAGGAGGCCGACGTCGTCGTGCTCGGCTTCGGCATCGCCGGCGGGTGCGCGGCGGTCAGCGCCGCCGCGGCCGGGGCCCGCGTGCTGGTGCTGGAGAAGGCCGCCGCGGCCGGCGGCACCACCTCGATGGCCGGCGGTCACTTCTACCTCGGTGGTGGGACCGCGGTGCAGCGGGCCACCGGGCAGGACGACACCCCGGAAGAGATGTACAAGTACCTCGTCGCGGTCTCGAAGGACCCCGATCACGCCAAGATCCGCGCCTACTGCGAGGGCAGCGTCGAGCACTTCGACTGGCTCGAGGCGCTCGGCTTCCAGTTCGAGCGCAGCTTCTACCCCGGCAAGGTGGTCGTCCCGCCGGGCACCGAGGGGTTGTCCTACACCGGCAACGAGAAGGTGTGGCCATTCTGTGAGCAGGCCGAGCCGGCGCCGCGCGGTCACTCCGTGCCGGTCCCAGGCGAACTGGGCGGCGCGGCCATGGTGATCGACCTGCTGCTCAAGCGCGCCGCCGACCTGGGTGTGCAGATCCGCTACGAGACCGGCGCCACCGCCCTCGTCGTCGACGCCGACGGCGCGGTCGTCGGCGTGCGCTGGAAGCATTTCACCGAATCCGGTGCGGTGAAGGCCAAGTCGGTCGTCATCGCCGCGGGCGGGTTCGCGATGAACGCCGAGATGGTCGACGAATACACCCCGGCCCTCGGCCAGGAACGCAAGACCAAGCACCACGGTGCGGTGGCGCCCTACATCCTGGGCAATCCCAACGACGACGGGCTCGGCATCAAGCTGGGCGTGTCGGCCGGCGGCGCCGCGACGAACATGGACCAGTTGTTCATCACCGCGGCCGCCTATCCGCCGGAGATCCTGCTCACCGGCGTGATCGTCAACAAGGACGGTCAGCGGTTCGTGGCCGAGGACTCCTATCACTCCCGCACCTCGGCCTTCGTGCTGGAGCAGCCCGACCAGATCGCCTATCTGATCGTCGACGAGGCCCACACCCGGATGCCGGAGATGCCGCTGATCCGGTTCATCGACGGCTGGGAGACGATCGCCGAGATGGAGGAAGCGCTGGGCATCCCCGCGGGCAACCTCGCCGCGACCCTGGAGCGCTACAACGCCAACGCCGCCGCCGGGATCGACCCCGACTTTCACAAGCAGCCGGAATACCTCGCCGCACAGGATCACGGGCCATGGGCGGCGTTCGACCTGTCGCTGGGGCGGGCGATGTACTCCGGTTTCACGTTGGGTGGGCTGGAGGTCTCCATCGACGGCGAGGTGCTGCGCGCCGACGGCACCCCGGTGCCCGGGTTGTACGCGGCGGGTGCGTGCGCGGCCAACATCGCCCAGGACGGCAAGGGCTACGCCAGCGGGACGCAGCTCGGCGAGGGATCGTTCTTCGGGCGGCGGGCGGGCGAACACGCGGCCCGGCGGGCCGGGGAACACGCCGCGGCACGCGGATAGTGAAGCCCCTGCCGTCACCTACATCGTCACCGTGGGCTACCCGGTCCGCCAAACCTCAAGTGCCTGTGCCGTTTCCACCGCGTGCACAGGTGCCTACAGGCGAGATGGGCTTCGCCGAAACCCACCGTTACGCAGAGGCGACGGCTAAAAGCCGCCACTCGCCGGGCACGCCCTTGAGTTGGTGAGCGCCGTGCTCCTCGAACTCGAGCCCTGATCCGATCACCAGGTCGCGCAGCGTGCTCGACACCAGCACCTCGTTGGCCCGGGCCAGAGCGGCCACGCGCGCACCGATGTGCACGGCAATCCCCCCGATGTCATCGCCACGCACCTCGCACTCGCCGGTGTGCAACCCGGCGCGCACCTCAATGCCGAGCGACTGCACCGCGTCGCGGATCGCCATGGCGCAGCGGATCGCTCGCTGCGGTCCGTCGAACATCGCCAGGAAACCGTCGCCCGACGTGTTCACCTCGCGGCCCCGAAACCGAGCGAGCTGCGCTCGGACGACGGCGTCGTGCGCGTCGAGCAGCGCATGCCAGTCGCGGTCGCCGATCTCGGCGGCCTGGCGGGTCGAGTCCACGATGTCGGTGAACAGCACCGTGGCGAGCACCCGATCCTCGGGCACGTCGGCCTGATGTCCGGTGAGAAACTCGGCAATCTCCTGGAACGATGCGCGCCACCCCGGTTCCACGATGTGGTACCAGTTGCGGCCTGACACCTCAACATATTTAGCGCCGGGTATGTGCTCGGCGATGAACTTGCCCTTCGCGGGCGGAATAACCAGGCCGTCGGCGTGCTGGACGACGAGGGTTGGCACGCGGATTGTCGAAAGGACCGCCCGCACGTCCAATTCCGACACAAGTTGGAGCATGAGGGCGACAGTTCGCGGGCTCGCCGCCAGGCGTTCCATTCGAGCCCACGTTGCCCGGATCTCCTCGTTCCACGGCATGTCCGGATTTACCTGATGTTGGATCTTCCCGCTGCCCCACATGCGGGCGATGGCAGCTTCGATTTCGTCTTGTATGAATCGGGTGCCGCTCGCATCTGCGAAACCGTCGAGCACGACTAACGCGGTGGTGCGCGACGGGTGTGTCGCCGCGAACAGCGCAGCGGGCGCGAACGCGGCGTTCGACGCGGTGAGAACCGCTTCGCTGCTGCCGAGGTCGTCGAGCACGCCGGTGATGCTGTCGGCCCATTGCTCCAAGGTCGGCAGCGCGTCCGGTGTGACGGGATCGGAGGCTCCCGTGCCCGGCTGGTCGAAGAAGATCAGTCGACCGAGCGATGTCATCGCTTCGACCCAGCCTCGAAAGGACGGTAATTCCGGGACGACCTCACAATTTGTGAACCAGTTCGGGACGTACACGATGTCGCGAGGACCTTCGCGTGACGTGCGATAGGCGACGCGCAGGTCGCCGTTCAGCGCGTACCGCGTCTCCGAGAACACGCCGGAAGTCTAAGCCGAGCAGCCGGTCAAGAGGTGTGTGTCGGCAGTGTTTCTGCTGCTCACGAAGATTCTCTAAAGTGTACTTTCCGCAATCGCTGCCAGCGTCATTTCAAGACGCCTAGCGACGCCTCCGTCGCTAGGAATGCGTGCGATCCGATTCGGTGGCTAGGCCGTTGTCGTGCCGTTCCCTGACCTTGTGGCCCTGTCGAACTCGAGTCCTATCCCCGGTCAGGCTTGGTGTCCCGCGAACCGATGAACAGCCCCACCAGCATTGCGACAACGATGACGAGATAGATCTGGCCCATCAGGGCTTCCGTGACCGACGCCGCGCGACCCAGGTTGGTAGCAGCCGTAAAGTCGCCAAACCCCAACGTCGAGATGGTGGTGAGGCTGTAATACATGTACACGGTGGAGGGTACTGCGCGGCCGAAGAAGGGCTCGCTGGAGTAGCTGTCGATGACCTGGTAGAGCAATGCGAACCCGATCGCGATCTGAAGGTATGACGCGACCGCGGCGAACAGCGTGTTCAGGCTCACCCTGCGGTGCTTGAGCAGTCGCCGGTTCGATGCCAGCGGTGTCAGCAAGGCGATCAGCACCCAGACCGGACCCAGGGCGCGGACTTCCCAGCGACCCTGGTGGTCGGGGATATCCGACTGCATGACCCGCATGATGATCAACGCCAGATTCGCCATCAGACCAATGCCGACAGCGATCGCGACCATCACTTGATACCGCCCGGCCAGGCCCGATGCCTGCAGCGAGTACTGCAGCGTCAACGCTGTCGAGAGGCCGGTCACACCCAGGGCGACCGCCGAGTCGATCCTGCCGAGCACGGTGTCCACCAGCAGCAGCGTGATGAGCAGGAACAGTGTCAGGACCAGCGCCACGCCGAACGAGTCCAGCCGTCGCGACGCATCGTCGAACAATGGTCTGTATCGACTCGTCGGCCCATCCGTTCTGTCGGGCACAGCCAATGGCCTATCACATCGGTACACATGCCCGCTCAGGCTTTACTGGTTCCCTCTTGTCCGTAGTGCGCGGACTGCACCGATCAAAGCGACGCGAATTCGCCACAAGCGCAACAACTCTTCGGCCAATCGCTTCCGTCCGCCATAGGGTTTACGGCAAGTGCGTGAGTCTCGTTGAGTTCGCACCTACGAAGACCCGACGGCCTTCGTGCTGGGGCAGCCCGGCCCGCAGCCGGAACACCTTGCCGCACAAGTTCACGGGCCGTCGGCGGCGTTCGACCTGTCACTGGGGCCGGAGACGAACTCCGGTTCCACGTTGGGCGGGCTGGGGGTCTCCATCGACGGCGAGGGATCGTTCTTCGGGCGGCGGGCGGGGGAACACGCGGCCAGCGCCGGCGCACACGCCGCGTCCCGCTTTGGAGGGCGGGGAACACGCGGCGCCGGCGCCACGTGGCGGTTATCCCCAATCGCGGGTTCATCCCCAGGTTTCGGGTGAAGCGGTCTTGACCGGCATCGCGGGCATCCGCCGCGTCTAGGATCGTACACATGTTCGATAGTTCGCTTCCTGGTCCGGCCGCGGTGGCCGCCGCCTCGAATGCCGAGCTGATCGACGCGATCGCCGGCTGGGCGCGCACCGCGGCGGCAGCCGAGGCGCGCAAGTTCGCCGCGCTGGCCGAATGGAAACGCCGCGCCGACGCCGGAGAGCTGCACTCGACCTGGGCCTGTGACGACATCGACAATGCCGCCGCCCAGGTGGGGTGCGCGTTGACGGTCTCACACGGCCGCGCGATCGGGATGATGACGACCGCGGCCACGCTACGCGACAAACTGCCCAACCTGGCGCGGCTGTTTATGGCCGGGCAGCTCAGCGAGCGGGTGATCGTGCGGATCCTGTGGCTGACCCGGCTGGTCGTCGATGACACGGTGTGGGCAGCGCTGGACGAACAGTTCGCCCAGAGCGCCGCCGGGTGGGGAGTGCTCTCCGGCGACAAACTCGACACCGCGATCACGGT
>NZ_JAIFZS010000084.1 GCF_019710635.1 Mycolicibacterium xanthum | reverse complement strand
CTACGCGCACTAGGCAACCGCTTCGTCGGCATCCTCCACGGCTGCCTACGCCACCACACCCACTACGACGAACACACCGCGTGGGCACACCGCACACCCCACGCCGCTTGACACTTACAGACTAGGGATGTCTCGCCAAACGAGGCATTTCGTGTTAACGTTACTAACATGAAATCGAGGGCGTACCAGATGACCGCGCGGGCAGCGTCGAGCGCCCGCACGGCCGAGTCGATCCTGGACGCCACGATGGAACTGTTCCGGGCCCGGCCGATCGCCGACATCACGCTGGCCGATATCGCCGCCGGAGCCGGTGTCACCGTGCAGACCGTGCTGCGCCGGTTCGGGGACAAGGATGCGGTGTTCGCCGCGGCGATCGCCCGCTTCGCCACCGAGGTCTTCACCCAGCGCGACGCGGCGATCGGGCTCGACGCTCGCCGGGCAGTCGCCAACCTGATCGACCACTACGAGCAGTGGGCACCGCTGATGCTCAAGATGCTTGCCGAGGAACCCCATACCCCCGGCCTGCGCGACACCCTCGACGCCGGACGCGACTATCACCGCAACTGGTGCGCCGACGTCTTCGCCGATGCGCTCGACCTACCTACCGCGCAACGAGCGCGTCGACTCGCCCAGATCTGCACCGTCTGCGACGTGCGCAGCTGGGAGAGTCTGCGCCGCAACCACGGCCTCACCCGCCAGCAAACCGAACAAGCAATCCTCGAGATGCTGACCCCGCTCCTGACGAAAGAACCATGATGGCAACGATTCTCGCCTACACCTCACCCGCACTCGGCCACCTGTTCCCGATCAGCGCCGTGTTGGCCGAGCTGGCCGGCCGAGGCCACCACATCGCCGTGCGGACCTTGCGCGCGGGTGTTCCCGCTGCGCAGAACCTGGGCTTCGACGCGGCGCCGATCGCCGATCAGATCGAAGCCATCACGCTCGACGACTGGAAGGCCCCCAACCCGCGCGCCGCGCTGGCCGTCGCTTTCGACACCTTCGCTCGCAGAGCCGAATTCGAGATCGACGACGTGCGCGCCGCACTCGATGCGACCCGGCCGGACGTGGTGGTGGTCGACGCGAACTGCTGGGGTGCGGCGGTGGCCGCGGAGGCCGCGGGGGTGCCCTGGCTGTCGTTCTGGCCCTACATCCCGTACCTGCCGTCGCGCGGAGTGCCGCCGTTCGGCCCGGGTCTGGCACCACGTACGGGTCCGGTCGGCGCGCTGCGCGACGCCGTGCTGCGCCCGGTGGTCACCGGGGGCATGGAAAAGCTGATCCTGCCCCCGACCAACGCGATCCGGACCCGGGTGGGCGTCCCGACGCTGGGCAGCATCACCGAGATCGTCGAGAATCCTCCGCTGACGCTGGTCGCGACGGCAGAGCCGTTCGAGTACCCGAGGAACAACTGGGCAGAGAGCGTGGCCCTGATCGGGCCGTGCGCCGCGGATCCGCTGCCCGCCGACGAGCCGGACTGGCTCGCAGCGATCGATCGCCCGATCGTGCTGGCGTCCACGTCCTCGGAGCGCCAACACGACACAGACCTGGTGACGGCGACGATCGCCGCGCTGCGTGACGACCCGGTGCACGTGGTGGCGACGCTACCCGCGGGAATCCCGGCGGGCCTGTCGGATGGCCCGAATGTGACGGTGCGGCAATTTGTTCCGCACGGCGCGGTGCTCGACCGGGCGGTGTGCGCGGTCACCCACGGCGGCATGGGGGTCACCCAGAAAGCCCTCGCGCGCGGCGTGCCGGTGTGCGCGGTGCCGCACGGCCGCGATCAGTTCGAGGTGGCCCGCCGGGTCGAGGTCTCCGGCAGCGGAACCAGGCTGCCCGCCAAGAAGCTGACCGTCGAACGCTTGCGCGAGCAGATCCGGGCCGCGATGACGATGTCGGCGGGCGCTCGCCGGGTGGCCGACGGTTTCGCCCGCGCCGGCGGTGCGCCCCGCGGCGCGGATCTGATCGAGCAGCGGCTACTCAGCCGAAGTGGACGCCCCGGGTCGTAGTAGGACATCCCGGGTCGTAGTAGTTGGGGGGCCCGCTGGCGGCCTGCTCCCGGCCCGACGTCGCGGGTGCGGTGTCGGGCCGCCGGCGACGATATGCGCGCTCTGGATGCCCGCGAGCGCGCCGTGACGCACGGCCGGCGCGGCGCGCCGCCGTGCAAACACGCGCGCTCGGCCGAACAGCGTGCCGAACAGACTCAGCCGAACAGCTCGCCGAAAGAAGGCTCAGCCGAAGTGGACGCCCTGGGCCAGGGGGAGTTCGGCGGAGTAGTTGACGGTGTTGGTGGCCCGCCGCATGTAGGCCTTCCACGCATCCGACCCGGACTCACGCCCGCCGCCGGTCTCCTTCTCCCCGCCGAACGCCCCGCCGATCTCCGCGCCCGACGTGCCGATGTTGACGTTGGCGATCCCGCAGTCCGACCCCTCGGCGGACAGGAACCGCTCGGCCTCGCGTATGTCCAGCGTGAAGATGGACGACGAAAGCCCCTGCGGTACAGCATTGTTCAGCGCGATCGCCTCGTCCAGCGTGTCGTAGGTCAGCACGTAGAGGATCGGCGCGAAGGTCTCGCTGTGCACCACTGCGGTCTGGCCGGGCATCCGCACCACCGCGGGCGTGACGTAGAACGACCCCTCGTCGCCCATGTCGACGTGCTCGCCGCCGATCACCTCGCCGCCCTCGGCGACGGCCTGCTGCAGGGCGCCGACCATGTCGCGGTAGGCGGTCTCGTGGATCAGCGGGCCGACCAGCGTGCCGTCGGCGAACGGATCGCCGACCGGCAGCTGCCGATAGGCCGCGACGATGCGCGACACCAGCTCGTCGGCGATCGACGAGTGCACGATGAGCCGCCGCAGCGTCGTGCAGCGCTGACCGGCCGTACCCGCGGCAGAGAACACGATCCCGCGCACCGCCAGGTCAAGGTCGGCCGCCGGGGTCACCACCGCGGCGTTGTTGCCGCCGAGTTCCAGCAGCACCTTGCCGAAGCGCTGCGCCACCCGCGGACCGACCTGACGGCCCATCCGCACCGAGCCGGTCGCCGAGAGCAGCGCCACCCGCGGGTCGTCGACGAGACGCTCGCCGACCTCGCGGCCGCCCTGGATCAGCCGGCTCACCCCGGCCGGCGCACCGACGTCGGCGCAGGCCCGCTCGATCAGCGCCTGGCAGGCGACCGCGGTCAGCGGGGTCAGCTCCGAGGGCTTCCACACCACGGTGTCACCGCAGACCAGCGCGATCGCGGTGTTCCAGGCCCACACCGCGACGGGGAAGTTGAATGCGG
This sequence comes from Mycolicibacterium xanthum, assembly GCF_019710635.1. Lineage (GTDB taxonomy): Bacteria > Actinomycetota > Actinomycetes > Mycobacteriales > Mycobacteriaceae > Mycobacterium > Mycobacterium xanthum. The sequence continues at coordinate 24,296 of NZ_JAIFZS010000084.1, read as the reverse complement.
TGATGACGCCGACGACGCCGAGTGGGTGCCAGGTCTCCATCAACCGGTGCCCGGGCCGCTCGGAGGCGATGGTCTTGCCGTAGAGCTGACGCGAGAGCCCGACGGCGAACTCGCAGATGTCGATCATCTCCTGCACCTCGCCGAGCGCCTCGGAGGTGATCTTGCCCGCCTCGATGGTCACCAGCGCCGCCAGGTCGGCCTTGTGCTGCACGAGCAGCTGACCGAGCCGGGCCACCAGCGCCCCGCGCACCGGTGCCGGGGTCACCCGCCACGCCGAGAACGCCTGGGCGGCTTCGGCGATCGCCGCGTCGGCCTGCTCCACCGTCGACTCGTCGATGGTGAACAGCACATCGCCGGTGATCGGGGTGCTGGTGGCCAGCCCGCCGGCGCCGGGCGCGCCGAGGTCGACGGTGACGCCGACGGCGGCCAGCGCGTCACGGACCCGCGAGCGCAGGGCGTCGGTGGTGGGCAGTGCGGACTTCTCGATGGTGGTCATGAGCAGGCGACTTTCTCGTAGAGCTCGTAGGGGTCGTGGATGTGGTGGCCGATCTGACCGGCCATCCACTGCTGGCTGTAGTCCGATTCGTCGGCGCCTTCGGCGGCCGGGGTGTCGGTGTCCAGGTTCGATCGGAAGATCCCGGCCGCCGACGCCGGCAGGAAGTCTTCGTACACAACGGGTCTGGCGGGGTCACCGCCGTGGTAGTAGGCCAGCCCGGAGGCGGCCAGTTCGGCGTCGGTGCCGGGGAAGTGGCGGTCCCACACCGCGGCCGGATCGGGCGCGGCCATCGCGGCGTCGAACCGCTGCCGGCCGGCCGGGGTCAGCGCCACCCCGCGCTGCTCGACCTCGCCGAACCGGACCCGCAGCGTGTCGTCGGTGACCGTGCCGTCGGGCAACAGGAACCGGCGTGGCTCGGCCAGCGCCCGAAACGACGTCTGGCGCAACAACACCTGCGGGCCGTCGGTGTGCGGCGGTCCCTGGATGTGGTCGATCATCTCGATGCCGCGCGCGGTCATCGAGCGTTGCAGCGCGTCGATGTCGAGCACCCGCGGGGTCAGGTGGTTGATGTGGGTGGTGCCCACCCCCGCGATGTCGGCGGCCACCGCCGACACCGCCGAGAGCTCGTCGTACCAGGCCCGGTCGATCGGCTCGCGGGACAGTGCGAACGCCGACACGGCGGCGGCGACGAACTCGTCGGCCTGCTCGGCCGGGCAGCCGCCGTCGGCGGCGATCCGGCGGGCCGTGGCGATCAGCGATGGGTCGAACAGTTGCCGCCCGGACACGAACCGCTCCACGCGACTGCGCAGGTCGGCGCTGAAGAAGCGGACGTCGGCGCTGGCCAGCATCGAGGTGAACACCCGGAAGGGGTTGCGGGCCAGCTGTTCCGGGTCGATCGGCCGGAACGCGGTGGACACCACGGGAACCGGGGAGGCCGCTTCGCGCAGGTCGTAGTAGCCGACCGGGTACATGCCGAACGCGGCGAACAGGTCGGCGACCTGGGCGAGCTCGGCGGCGTTGCCGACGCGGATCGCGCCGTGGCGTTCGGCCGTGACCCGGTCCAGGGATCCGAGCCGGGCGGCCTCGGGGTGCTGCTCGGCGTACGCTCGGTTCACCTCGGAGCTGACGTCGACCAGCGTGTGGTAGGCGGGCACCTCCGCGCCGTACATCCGGGACAGTCCGGCGGCGAATTGCGCCCGCAGTTGCCAGGTTTCGACACGCTCACTCATCGCAGCACCTTCCTCGGATACAGTGCGGCCATGACCGACGGCGACGACGTCCAGCCCCATGTGCAGCTCGACGACATCGACCGCACGCTGGTCCGCGAGTTGGTCGCCGACGGGCGCGCGACGCTGGCCCATCTGGCCGCGACGGCGGGGTTATCGGTGTCGGCGGTGCAGTCGCGGGTGCGCAGGCTGGAGTCACGGGGTGTGGTCACCGGGTACACCGCCCGGGTCAACCCGGAGGCCGTCGGCAGCATGCTGTCGGCGTTCGTCGCCATCACCCCTCTCGATCCCTCTCAACCCGATGATGCACCCACCCGGCTGGAAAGCATCCCCGAAATCGAGGCGTGCTACTCCGTGGCAGGGGAGGACAGTTACGTGCTGCTGGTGCACGTCGCGTCGGCGCGGGCGCTGGAAGGACTGCTGCAGCGCATTCGTACCGCGGCCGACGTGAAGACCCGCAGCACGATTATCCTACAGAAATTCTACAGCGATCGGCAGTTCATACCGGATTAGTTACTGCCGTAGTCCGCCAAAACCGTATTTTATCCATATCGTGGGGACCGGCCGGTGGTCGCGATCGAAACGCGACAGCGCCGGTGATCGAAACGCGACAGCGCCGGTGATATCGCGTTTGCGCAGCGGTTCTGACCCGAGATCGGGTGCCACTGTGACCGGTGTGACGACAGTGCCGACGTTACGCATGCACCGCGCGGACCGACCGGATCTGCGGGAACTCGGCCCGCACCGCGGCGGCCACCATCGTCGTCAGCGTCTGGCTGCGCAGCGAGCAGTGTCCGCAGGTGCCCTCCAGCGCGACGCTGACGACGCCGTCGTCGACCGACACCACCCGCAGTTCGCCGCCGTGCGAGGCGACGTAGGGCCCCACCTCGCGGGCCAGCAACCGGGCGATCGGTTCCTGCAGATCGCCCGGCGCGGCGGCGGAGAGCGCCTGGAAGAGCGTGGTTCTGACCCGCGGCCCGTCGGCGGCCCAGGTGTGCCCGGGTGCCAGCCGGGTGAGGATCTGCCCGGGTGCGACGTCGACGGCGGCCAGCGTGCCGTCGGCGATCAGCTCGGCCGCGACGTCGGTGGGCGCCGTCGCGTCGGTGATCCACCGCATCGTCGACGCATCGTCGGTCGTCTCCGGATGCAGGCGGACCATCACGTCACCCAGATCGTCACGTACCGCGCGACAAAGGCGCCGATCCAGGCCAGCGTGAACATGTAGCACCACGCCACCAGCGGCCAGCGCCACGAGTTGGTCTCGCGGCGGATCGTCGCGACCGTCGACATGCACAGCAGCGCGAAGGCGAAGAAGATCAGCAGCGCCGCGACCGTCGGCGCGGTGAACAGCAGGTGCCCCTGGTCCGGCCCGGACGTCCACACCGCGGTGCGCACCGCGTCGCCGGGGTCCTCCGGGTTGTCCAGGCCGAAGATCTGGCCCATGGTCGCGACGAACACCTCGCGTGCCGCCATCGCGCCGATCAGGCCCACGCAGATGCGCCAGTCGAAGCCCAGCGGGTCGAAGACCGGCTGGATGAACCTGCCGATCGACGCGGCGAACGAGTGGTCCAGCACCGCGGCCGTGGTCGCGCCGGGACGCGGCGGCAGGTTGAGCAGGAACCACAGCACCACCGACGTCGCCAGGATGATGGTGCCGGCCTTGCGCAGGAACACCTGGGCCGAATCCCACATGCTCACCACCACGGTCTTCACCGACGGGAACCGGTAGGGCGGCAGCTCCATGTAGAACGGCAGCATGTCGCCGCCGAGCACGGCCCGGCGGAAGATCCACGCGGTCGTCATCGCGGCGACACCGCCGAGGATGTAGAGCCCGAACATCACCAGGCCCTGCAGCCCGATCGGACCCCACCGCGCCCCGGGGTCGACGAGCAGGCCGATCAGCAGGATGTACACCGGCAGCCGCGCCGAGCAGGTCATCAGCGGTGCGGCCAGCGTGGTGGCGATGCGGTCCCGCGACGACGGCAGCGTGCGGGTGGCCATGATGCCGGGCACCGCGCAGGCCACCGACGACAGCATCGCCACGAACGCGCGGCCCTCCAGCCCGGTGGTGGCCATGATCCGGTCGACCAGGAAGGCCGCGCGGGCCATGTAGCCGATCTGCTCGAGCAGCGAGATCAGCAGGAACATCAGCACGATCTGCGGGATGAACACCAGCACCGCGCCCACGCCGCCGATGACGCCGCCGCCGAGCAGTCCGGCGATCGTCTCGTTCGGGATACCGGTGGCCACCAGATCCGACAGCCACGCGAACAACCGCTCGATCAGGTCCTGGAACGGTGCGGCGACGCTGAAGATGACCTGGAAGAACGCGAACATCACGACCAGGAAGAACAGCGTGCCCCACAGCGGGTGCAGCAGGACCCGGTCGATCATGGCGCTGCGCTTGTCGGATTCGGGAGCCCGGTAGCGGGCGGCGTTGAGGATCGACGAGATCCACGCGTTGAACTCGTCGTCGTCGCGCGGGGGCGGGATCGGCACCCGCGACCAGCCTTCGGGGTCGGCCATCAGTTCACGCAGCGGGCCGAAACCCTTGCCGCGGCTGCCCACCACGCCGGCCACCGGGACGCCCAGAGCCGTGGCGAGGCGGTCGGTGTCGATGTGCCCGCCGCGGTTGGCCAATTCGTCGGGCATGGTCAGGATCACCATCGTGGGCTTGTCCAGCGCCAGCACCTGGGCCACCAGCGACAGCGACCGCTCCAGCACGGTGGCGTCGACGACGACGGCCAGCGCGTCGGGGGCGCTGATCCCGGACAGTTCACCCTGCAGCAGGTCGGCGACCACCTTCTCGTCGGGGCTGACCGGGTGCAGGCTGTAGGCGCCGGGAAGATCCTCGATGGTGAATTTCACCGTGCCGCAGCGCGGGCAGGTGTGCTTGCCGGTGCCGATGGTGCGGGCCACCGTCACGCCGGGGTAGTTGCCGGTGCGCGCGCGCATGCCGGTCAGGTGGTTGAAGACGCTGGTCTTGCCCGAATTCGGGCTGCCGACGAGGGCGATGCGGAGTTGGTCCTCGGGCGCGTCGGTCGAGGGTTTCGAGTGACAGGCGGGGGCGCTCACCGGGTGACCGCGACCTGGATGTGGTCGGCCTCGCGGCGCCGCAGGCACATGTCGTAGCCCAGGATGCGGTAGACGGTCGGGTCGCCCAACGGCGCGACCCGGACCACCTGCACGGTGTTGCCGGTGCGAAAACCGAGGTGGCGCAGGCGCATCGCGACGTGCTCGGGCGCGTCGCCGGTGATGCCGACGATGGTCGCCGGCACCCCGACGGGCAGATCTGGGAGTGGCGTGTCCACGGGCCGACCTTCGCGCGTTGGGTAGATCAACTTACTTAGGCGAGCGTAACCAGGGTTGGGGCACCCTCGCTAAGGCCATAGGTCATCAGTAAACAATCCGTTGCACAGGGCAATGAACAGGAAAATATACGATACGATGGCACTATGACAGCTGTTCTTCCGGAAGCCGTGCCGAGCGTATCGCCCGACGACGTGCATCGGGTCCTGTCCCGCAGCATCCTCGCTGACGGCCTGGATCTGGTGCTCGACATCGACCGTTCCCGGGGTTCCTACCTCGTGGACGCCCGCACCGGCCACTGCTACCTCGACATGTTCACGTTCTTCGCATCGTCGGCCCTGGGCATGAATCACCCGGCGCTGGCCGACGACGAAGGGTTCCGCGCCGAGCTGGCGGCGGCCGCGCTGAACAAGCCGAGCAACTCCGATTGCTACAGCGTGCCGATGGCGCGTTTCGTCGAGACCTTCGCGCGGGTGCTCGGCCACCCGGACCTGCCGCACCTGTTCTTCGTCGACGGCGGCGCGCTGGCCGTCGAGAACGCGCTGAAGGTCGCGTTCGACTGGAAGAGCCGGCGCAACGAGAGCCGTGGGTTGGATCCCGCGCTGGGCACCAGGGTGCTGCACCTGCGCGGCGCCTTCCACGGCCGCAGCGGCTACACGATGTCGCTGACCAACACCGACCCGACCAAGGTGGCGCGGTTCCCCAAGTTCGACTGGCCGCGCATCGACGCCCCGTACCTGCGCCCGGGTGCCGATATGGATGCCGTGGAGGCCGAGTCGCTGCGGCAGGCCCGCGCCGCGTTCGAGGCCCATCCGCACGACATCGCGTGCTTCATCGCCGAGCCGATCCAGGGTGAGGGTGGCGACCGGCACTTCCGGCCGCAGTTCTTCGCGGCGATGCGCGATCTGTGCGACGAGTTCGACGCGCTGCTGATCTTCGACGAGGTGCAGACCGGCTGCGGGATCACCGGAACCGCCTGGGCCTTCGAGCAATTGGGCGTGGTGCCCGACGTGGTGGCGTTCGGGAAGAAGACGCAGGTGTGCGGGGTGATGGCCGGCGGCCGCGCGCGCGACGGACACAGCAGATCCCGCGTCGACGAGGTCGCCGACAACGTGTTCGCCGTCAGCTCCCGGATCAACTCGACGTGGGGCGGCAACCTGGTCGACATGGTCCGCGCGCGCCGCATCCTGGAGGTCATCGAGTCCGACGACCTGTTCGGCGGGGCCGCTTCGAACGGCCGCTACCTGCTGTCGCGCCTCGACGAACTGGCCCACGAGTTCCCGCACCTGGTCAGCGACGTACGTGGTCGCGGGTTGATGTGCGCGTTCAGCTTGCCCGACGCCGCGCAGCGCGACGCGCTGATCGCCGGGCTGTGGGAGTGCGGGGTGATCATGCTCGGCTCGGGTCCGGACAGTGTGCGCTTCCGGCCGGCGCTGACGGTGTCGCGGGCCGAGATCGACACCGCCGTCGACGCCACGCGGACCGTGCTCAGGACGCTGCGGGCTGGGTGAGCCGGCGGATCGTCGACCGCAGCCGGGGCAGCTCCGCGCCGCCGACCAGCTCGCAGCCGTGCAGCTCGGCGAGTTTGCGTGCGGCCGGGGTGAACTCGTGATTGGTCACCACCATGGTCCTGGTGCAGTCCTGCATGGGTGCGCCGGCCACCACCTCCTGCACGGCGCCGGCGCCGACCGGGCGTGACCGTCGCTTGCACTGGATCGCCAGCCGGTCCGGCCGGTGCCCGACGATGAGGTCGACGCCCCAGTCGCCGGTGATCGACGTCATGATCACCGGAACCCCGGCCGACCGGGCGACGTGGGCGACGTAGTCCTCGAACTCGGTACCGGACATGTCGGTCGCCGCGAGCTCGCGCTCCGAGGGTGTGGCGGCGCCGACGAAGGTCGCCGCGATGAACCGTGGTGCGCCCGCGACGATCGCGGGCGCCAGCACCGCCACCAGCACGCTCCACAACGGGCCGGCCCCGGCCGCATACGCGGTGGCGCCGGCGGCGACGCCGAGCGCGGCGTACACCTTCCACCGGATGCTGGCCACGGCCGAATGGTAGGCCGGGCCGCCGACAACTCCCGAGATTGCGCGGACGTGCCGCGAGATTGCCCGATCTGCCGGGCGGACGTGCCGCGAGATTGCCCGATCTGCTGACGCGGACGTGCCGCGAGATTGCGTGGAGGGTCGTGCCCACGCGTTTTCCACAGCCCGCAGCGCAATTTCGGCGCCACACGCCCCGAGATTGCGGCGACGGTCGTGCCCACGCGTTATCCACAGCCCGCAGCGCAATATCGGCGCCACGCACCCGAATCTGTCGGTCGCGATGGTCAGCATCGCGGCATGCGAGAGGTATTCATCGGCACCGAGGCGCTGGCCCGCGGCCGGCTGACGCGCGCGAGCCTGCGCTGGAACTACCGCCGGCTGTTCCCCGACGTCTACGTGCCGGCCGAGGCCATCCTGACGCTGCGCGAGCGCACCACCGGTGCCTGGCTATGGTCGGGCCGCAACGCCATCGTCACCGGGCGCGCCGCGGCCGCCCTGCATGGCGCGAAGTGGGTCGGCAGGACTGTCCCGATCGAGCTGATCTTTCGGTGTGGCCGGCCGCCGCCGGGCATCGTCGCCCGCAACGAGCGGATCGACGCCGACGAGATCGCCGAGCGCGCCGGCCTGCTGGTGACCACGCCGCAGCGGACCGCCCTCGACCTGGCCCGTCACCTGCCACGCGATCACGCGGTCGCAAGCCTCGACGCCCTGGCACAGGCCACCGACGTCAAGGCCGTCGATGTGCTCGCGCTGGCCCAGCGCTACCCGGGCGCGCGTGGCATCGCGAGGGCGGTCACCGCGCTCAGCCTGATGGACGGGGGTGCGCAGTCGCCGAGAGAGACGTGGTTGCGGCTGATCCTCGTCGACGAGTGGCGCGACCCGGTGCGCACACAGATCAAGGTCGACGACGGCTCACAGACCTCATACCTCGACATGGGCTACGACGAGCCGATGGTCGGCCTGGAGTACGAGGGAGCCCACCACAGTCAGGACCGACTCACCTACGTCAAGGACATCGGCCGGGCCGAGTTCATCGAACGGCAGGGTTGGCACGACATCCGCGTGGTCAGTGAACACTCAGCGGAATTCATCAAGTATCGGGTGGGGCAGGCGTTCGAGCGCCGGGGCTTCCGGCCGAGATTGCGCAGGCGGTCGTGATCGCTCGCTCAGCCACAGCCCCTACCATAATCTCGGCGCCCAACCCCCACACGAAAGGCGCCGCGCGAACGAGGGGCCCAGCCGGCCGGCTGGGCCCCTCGTCGTCACACAGCTACTGGTGCGACTCCTGGCGCTTCTCGGCCGCGGCGGCGCCTGCGCGGGCCGATTCGGCCTCGGCCTCCTTGCGGGCCGCGTCGCGCTGGGCCTCGGCCTTGTCCTGCTGGGCCTTGCCCTCTTCGACCAAGTCGTCGCGACCGGTGACGGTCCCGACGGTCTCCTTGGCCTTGCCCTTCACGTCCTCGACGACACCCTTGATGCCTTCTTCGGGGCCACTGTTCTTCTCGGTCATATTCACCCTCACTGTCGTGTGGATTTCGGACATTCGGTCCCGGACGCCGTCAGACTTCCCGCCGTCGCGGGCCGCTAAACGGGTGACCTGGCTCTCACAAGTGAATGCTGCCCGGCCACAAAGTGATTCGCGCCGTCCCAGGGACGGGTGTTTGGCGGGCACCACCTGCGGGGTACTGCCTTCACACCATGACTAATGCATCGTCACTGCATCATCGGCGCCAGCAACACGAACGTGACCGCGTAGACCGCCGCCACGGTCAGCACCACAGCCGCCAACACCGCGCCGGCGATCAGCAGAACCCGGCGCAACCAGTCCGGTGGGCTGTTTCTCACAGTGTCCACGGAGTTCGGCTACCCGACCGGCATCCACTCCTAACGTTTTCCGCCAGCTATGCCCGGGAGCATCCTTGACCAGCGGTGGGACGGCCTGGGGTAGTGTCGCTGGCAAGTTTCCGGGAGGTCAGATGGCCGATGTCGTGAGTCACAGCAACGGGCAGCGCAGCGCCCGGTCGGTCGAACTCCGGGTGGCCGCCGTGCTGGAGAACCTGGCCGTGCTGCGCACGCTGGTGGCCGCGATCGGCACCTACGAGGACCTCGACTTCGACGCCGTCGCCGATCTACGGCTGGCCGTCGACGAAGCCTGCACCCGGCTGATCCGCTCCGCGGTGCCCAACTCGACGTTGTTGCTGGTGGTCGATCCCCAGCCCGAGGCGCTGATCGTGCACGCGTCCACGACCTGCGACAGTTCGGACATCCTCGCGCCCGGCAGCTTCAGCTGGCACGTGCTGACGTCGCTCACCGACGAGGTCAGCACGTTCGCCGACGGCTCCGCCCCGGCAGACGGCCAGGTGTACGGCATCTCCATGACGACGAGACGAGCGAGTTCGCTGCGGTGACCCGGTCGTCCTCCAGGGGTTCGTCATCGCGATCGAGCTCTGAATACGCGGACGTCGCCGACATGTTCCGCGAGCTGGCCCAGCTCGAGGACGGATCGGCAGCGTTCCAGCGCCAGCGTGACCGCATCGTCGAGCGGTGCCTGCCGCTGGCCGACCACATCGCGCGCCGGTTCGACGGCCGCGGCGAGCCACGCGACGACCTGATGCAGGTGGCGCGGGTCGGCCTGGTCAACGCGGTGATCCGGTTCGACGTCAACGCCGGCTCGGACTTCGTGTCGTTCGCGGTGCCCACGATCATGGGCGAGGTCCGCAGGCACTTCCGCGACAACAGCTGGTCGGTCAAGGTGCCCCGGCGGCTCAAGGAACTGCACCTGCGGCTGGGCGCGGCCACCGCGGATCTCTCGCAGCGGCTGGGACGCGCGCCGACCGCGACCGAGCTGGCCGCCGAGCTGGAGATGGACCGCGACGAGGTGATCGAGGGCCTGGTCGCGGGCAGCTCCTACAACACGCTGTCCATCGACAGCGGGGGCGGCGGCAACGAGGACGCGCCCGCGATCGCCGACACCCTCGGCGACGTCGACGCCAGCCTCGATCAGATCGAGAACCGTGAGGCGCTGCGGCCGCTGCTGGAGTCGCTGCCCGAGCGCGAACGCACCGTGCTGGTGCTGCGGTTCTTCGAGTCGATGACGCAGACTCAGATCGCCGAGCGGGTCGGCATCTCGCAGATGCACGTGTCCCGCCTGCTGGCCAAGTCGCTAGCCAGACTCCGGGACCAGCTGCAGTAGCCGCGGCGGGTCGTCGTGCGTGGCGGCCAGCGCATCGGCGACGTCGGTGCGCACCGGCAACGCCGCATCCGGGTCGCAGATGCGCAGCACCCGCTGCACCGACGGGCCGGACACCAGTGCCCACCGGATCCGGTGTCGCACACACTGCACGTTGAGGGTGTGCAACGCGGAGAACCCGGCGGTGGCGAAGAACGTCAGGCCGGACAGGTCGACGACCAGCCGTTGGGCGTGGCGACGATGACGCAGCACGTAGTCGACGAACTCGGCACCGTTTGCGGCGTCGAGTTCCCCGTGGGCGGCCACCAGCACCGTCCGGTGTTCGGGCCGGCTGGTCTCCAGCAGCGCCGTGCGACAGAAGTACTGGTCCGGGTCCGGTGGACCCGTTGGCAAATCATGCAAATCATGGACGTGAGACACGGCTGACTCCATCAGTCGATAAGTGAATTCGTGCGAGATTCACGTCAAGGTGGGCCCTGCGTCTCAAAGCCTGCGCGGGAATGCAGACCCGCGTGTCGATGACGTTTCCGAGCAGGCTGTGAATTCAACCCACACCCCGACCCTACGCCCGTCCGGTGATCCCGGCCAACGAATGTGAGAGGTTGATGACAACCTCTCAGGGTCGGGGTTGTCAGCTTCGGTGTCGTCGAGTGGGGAGCGTCCAACGGAAAGCGCTGGGGGACAGGAGATGTCGGCGTCGGGTGTGCTGCTGGCCGCGGGGGCCGGCAGCCGCTACGGGATGCCCAAGGTGCTCGCCGACGGCGGTGCGTGGCTGCGGCTGGCGGTGTCGGCGCTGGCCGGCGGTGGCTGCGACGACGTCGTCGTGGTGCTGGGTGCGGCGCTGGTGGACGTGCCCGCGCCAGCACGGGCCGTCGTCGCCGACAGGTGGGCAGAAGGGGTGAGCGCCTCGGTGCGCGCGGGCTTGCAGGCGCTCGGCGACGACGTCGGGTTCGCGGTGCTGACCACCGTCGACACCCCCGATATCGGTGCTGCGGCGGTGCGCCGGGTGTTGGCCGCTGCGCGTGCCGGCGAGTCGGGGCTGGCGCGCGCCTACTACGGCGACCGCCCCGGGCATCCGGTGGTGATCGCCCGCAGACACTGGCCGGCGCTGCTGGCGACGCTGAGCGGCGACAGCGGCGCCGGGCCCTTCCTGCGGGCGCGCGACGACGTCGTCGCGGTGGACTGCGCGGACCTGGGCACCGGGCGCGACGTCGACGAGCGCTGAGCGTGCGGCCGGAGTGCGCCGAAACTGCGCTGACGGTCGCGCATCGCGCTGGGGAACCGCCCTGGACGCAGTCTCGGCGGGCGACATAAGGGGCAACGTAAGCGGTAGTCAGCCCAGCATGGCGTCGGCGAAGCGGGCCACCGCCTGCGCCCCGGCCTGGCCGGCCTGCTCGTGGCCGGCACGCGCGCGCAAGGACAGCGACCGAGTCAGCGGGTCGAGGGTGACCTCGGCGAGCAACTCGCCGGTGGTCGGCTCACACACCGCCCACGAATACAGCGTCCCGGCGGCCCACCGCGCGGCCAGCTGCTCGACGTGGTCCCCACGGTGCTCCCCGAGGTCGGCCAGCGCGGGGCGGTCGTCGACGCGGTCGTCGGCGCGCAGCGCGCGCAGGTACCAGCTGCCTGCGTTGATCTCGACGGGTTCCACCCGGTCAGCCTGCCATGCGACATGGATCGGCCCCGCCGCCGCGGGCTGTCGCCCGGGTGGCGGGGCCGTTCACCCCTCGCTGCCGCACATCCGGTCCAGCAAACAGATCCTTCCGATACGGGCAAACCATATCGAAGTTGGCGACGCGGTGCACCACTTTCGCCGAAGGATCTTTCGCCAGCATCAACGGCAATCCCAGTGTATGTGGGCGGACTGTGCCGACAGCAAGCGGGGCGTTCCGCAGCATTTGAGCTAACACACAGTCGAGAAACGCAGCGGATGCCGCCAACAGCAAACCCGAGGGTCAGTCGCCTTTGATCTCGCAGAGCACGGTGCCCTGCGTGATCGCCGCACCGGGCTCGGCCGAGAGCCCGGTGATGACGCCGTCCTTGTGGGCGGTCACCGGGTTCTCCATCTTCATCGCCTCGAGCACCACGACCAGGTCGCCGGCGGCCACGGTCTGGCCCTCCTCGACGGCGACCTTGACGACGGTTCCCTGCATCGGCGCGGTCACGGCATCGCCGGAGGCTGCGGCCCCGCCGCCGCCGGCCCGCTTACGGGGCTTGGGCTTCTTGCGGATGGCGCCCGACGGCGAAGCCCCGCCGTTGCCGAGGGCCAGGTCGCCGGGCAGCGACACCTCGAGGCGACGGCCGCCGACCTCGACCACCACGGTCTGGCGCGGGATGGTGTCTTCCTCTTCGATCGGATCGCCGCCGGTGAACGGCTCGACGGTGTTGTTCCACTCGGTCTCGATCCAGCGGGTGTGCACGTCGAACGACGAGCCGTCGCCGATGAAGGCCGGGTCGGAGACGACGGCGCGGTGGAACGGGATGACGGTGGCCAGGCCCTCGACGGTGAAATCGTGCAGGGCGCGCCGGGAACGTTCCAGCGCCTCGTCGCGGGTGGCGCCGGTGACGATCAGCTTGGCCAGCATCGAGTCGAACTGTCCGCCGATGACCGAGCCGGTCTCCACGCCGGAGTCCAGCCGGATGCCGGGGCCCTGCGGGGCCTCGAACTTGCTGACCGGTCCGGGCGCGGGCAGGAAGCCGCGGCCGGCGTCCTCGCCGTTGATGCGGAACTCGATCGAGTGCCCACGCGGTGCCGGATCCTCGGTGATGTCGAGGACCTCGCCGTTGGCGATCTTGAACTGCTGGCGGACCAGGTCGATGCCGGCGGTCTCCTCGGTCACCGGATGCTCCACCTGCAGGCGGGTGTTGACCTCGAGGAAGCTGATCAGGCCGTCCTGGCCGACTAGGTACTCGACGGTGCCGGCGCCGTGGTAGCCGGCCTCCTTGCAGATGCGCTTGGCCGACTCGTGGATCTCCTTGCGCTGGGCGTCGGTCAGGAACGGGGCCGGGGCCTCCTCGACCAGCTTCTGGAAGCGCCGCTGCAGCGAGCAGTCGCGGGTGCCCGCGACGACGACGTTGCCGTGCATGTCGGCGATGACCTGGGCCTCGACGTGGCGGGGCTTGTCCAGGTAGCGCTCCACGAAGCACTCGCCGCGGCCGAACGCGGCCACGGCCTCGCGGGTGGCGGACTCGAACAGTTCGGGGATCTCCTCGATGGTGCGGGCCACCTTCATGCCGCGGCCGCCGCCGCCGAACGCCGCCTTGATGGCCACCGGTACGCCGAACTGCTTGGCGAACTCGACGACCTCGTCGGCGTCCTTGACCGGGTCCGGGGTGCCGGGCACCAGCGGCGCCTCGGCGCGCGCGGCGATGTGCCGGGCGGTCACCTTGTCGCCCAGGTCGCGGATCGAGGCCGGGCTGGGCCCGATCCAGATCAGCCCGGCGTCCAGCACGGCCTGCGCGAACTCGGCGTTCTCGCTCAGGAAGCCGTATCCGGGGTGGATGGCGTTGGCGCCCGACTTCGCGGCGGCGTCGAGCAGCTTCTCGAACACCAGATAGGACTCGGCCGAGGTCTGCCCGCCCAGCGCGAAGGCCTCGTCGGCAAGCCGGACGTGCGGCGCATCGGCATCGGGTTCGGCGTAGACCGCCACGCTGGCCAGCCCGGCGTCCCTGGCCGCGCGGATCACCCGGACGGCGATCTCCCCGCGGTTGGCGACGAGGACCTTGGCGATCTTCGAGCTGGCGTGACTGGCCACTGCGCCTCCTGACGGCATGGTTCTCTAAGAGCTTTCTAAAGAAGATATCCCGGGCAGCTTATGCGGCCCAACTCGAGTGTCGGCGAGCCGGTCCCTTACCCGCCGGTAACCCTGCAGGCATCCGACGTGTTGCCGGCCGGGCGGGCGTCGGGGATCCCACTCGGTGTGGCCGGTACGGGCTACGGTGAGGCACACCATGCGGTGCTGGTGGCCTCCTGCTCGCCGGCGGCCCGGCAAGTGAGGGGATCGTGAGCGTTGACGCCTGGGTGACCCTGGCTGTGGTCATCGTCACTCTCGGTGTGCTGATTGTCGACCGATTCAATCCGGTCCTGGTGATGGGCGGAGCGGTCCTGTCGCTGTACGCCTCGGGTGTCATCGATTCCGGGCAGCTGTTGGCAGGCGTGGCCAACAAGTCCGTCGCCATCGTCGCAGCGTTGTACGTACTGGCGGGAGCGGCCGATATCACCGGCGCGTTCGACGGTGTGACGTCGAGACTCCTCGGCGGCGCCGACCGGGCCAAGCCACGCATGGAACTCCTGCGGGTCTGTGGCCCGTCGGCGGGGGTGTCGGCCTTCATCGCGAACACCCCGTTGGTCGCGATGCTGGCTCCGCGGGTGGTTCGCTGGTGTCGCCGAACGGGACGGTCTCCGTCGCTGTATCTGATGCCGCTGAGTTACGCGGTCATCCTCGGCGGGTCGATGACCATGATCGGCACGTCGGTGAACCTGTTCGTCAACGACCTCATCGACTCGGCCGGGCTGGGGAGACTGGGTGTGTTCTCGATCATCGGGATCGGGCTTCCGTTGACGATCGGCTGCGTGCTGCTGATGGTGCTGCTGGGTCCGCGCCTGCTCAGGGACCGCGTCGCTCCGGGTGAAACCCTGGCCGGGACCGAACGCGAGTTCACCGTGGAGATGACCATCGCCGCCAGCAGCCCTCTTGCCGGCGCGACGGTCGCCGAGGCCGGGCTGCGCAACCTCGAGGGAGTGTTCCTGGTCGAAGTGGGACGCGCGGAGCGGGTCATCGCGGCGGTCGGACCCGACGAGCCCCTGGCGGTGGGCGACAGGTTGGTGTTCGTCGGAAACCTTGCGCGGGTGCTGGATCTGCAGAACATGCCGGGACTCACCTCGGCCGAGGCGCGTCACTTCGACGACCTGGCACGAAATCCGCAGCGCCAGTTCGTCGAAGCGGTGATCGGTGCCGGTTCACCGCTGGTCGGGTCCAGTTTGAAGGCAGCGGGCTTCCGTAGCCGATACGGCTCCGCGGTCGTGGCGATTCATCGCGCCAGTCAGCAGCTGTCCGGCAAGCTCGGTGATGTCCGGCTCCGGGCCGGAGACGTGCTGCTGGTGTTGGCGGGCCCCGACTTCCTGCAGCGGTACCGCCAGCACCGCGACTTCGCGGTGGTGGCTCCGCTCAATCAGGACAGGCCGATTCGGCGCGAACACACCAGGGTGGTCGAGCTGAGCATCGCCGCGCTGATCGTGTTGGCCGGCACCGGGCTGATCGATCTGCTGAAGGTGTCGCTGATCATCGTGTTCGCGCTGATCGTCACGAAAGTCGTGACCCTCAACGATGCGCGCCGGTCCATCAACGCCAACGTGCTGCTGCTGATGGCGACCAGCTTCGCCCTGGGGCTTGCCGTCGAGAAGAGTGGCCTGGCGGCTTCGCTGGCCAACGTGGTCGTGAGCGCCGCGGCCCCGCTGGGCGGTTTCGGACTGTTGGCGGCGGTGCTCGCGGCCACCATGGTCGTCACCGAGATGATCTCCAACCTCGCCGCGGCCGCGCTGATGTTTCCCATCGCCGTCGCCGTCGCGGAGCAGGCACACCTGAACGCCATGCCGTTCGCGGTGGTCGTGATCTTCGGGGCGAGCCTGTCGTTCCTGACCCCCATCGGGTATCAGACGAACACGATGGTCTGGGCGATGGGCGGCTACCGGTACATCGACTTCGCGCGCCTGGGAGTGCCGTTGACGCTGCTCGTCCTGGTGGCGACACCGGCGCTGGTGCCGGTCTTCTTCCCGTTCCACTGAGCGACCTGCGCAACAGCGACGTGCGCACCCGCGCAACGGCGACGCGCTCGAACGCGCGCCGTGGCGATGGGGGCCGATCGGCGACGCTCTGATTGCCGGTATAGTGGATTGAGATTTTGTTCAATCCATCAAGCCCCGGGTCGGTCCGACCCGCCGAGTGAAGGCGGCCACGTGGTACACGGTTTCCTGGTCGGCGCCGAGCGCCCGCTCTACGAGATCAAGGCCAACCTGTTCAAGGCGCTGGCGCATCCCGCGCGGATCCGGGTGCTCGAGATCCTGTCGGCGAGCGGGGGACCCACGCCCGTCAGCGAGATCCTCAAGCAGACCGAGCTGGAGCCGACCCTGCTGTCGCAGCACCTGGCGGTGCTGCGGCGCCACCACGTGGTCAGCGCCGAGCGGACCGGCAACGCCGTCTACTACCAGCTCGCCCATCCCAAGATCTCGGAGCTGCTGGTGATCGCGCGCACCTTCCTGGCCGACACGCTGGCCGCCCAGCGTGACCGGCTCGACGCGCTGCCGTCGCTGCCGCCGGTGGAATCGCCGCGATGAGCGCGATCGGAAATCTGCTGCCGCGACGCAGCGACTACGCCGAGTTGCCGCGCTCGTGGCGGCGCGACCTGATGGCCGGCGTCACCGTCGGGGTCGTCGCGTTGCCGCTGGCGTTGGCGTTCGGCATCAGCTCGGGCGCCGGCGCGGCCGCCGGCCTGATCACGGCGGTGGTCGCGGGCCTGGTGGCCGCGGTGTTCGGCGGGTCGCACGTGCAGGTGTCGGGGCCGACGGGTGCGATGGCGGTGGTGCTGGCGCCGATCGTGGCCCAGTACGGGCTGGGCAGCCTGGCGCTGGTCACCGTGCTGGCCGGGGTGATCGTGGTGGTGTCGGGCGTGACGGGCCTGGGGCGGGCGGTGACGTTCATCCCGTGGCCGGTGATCGAGGGGTTCACGCTCGGCATCGCCGCGATCATCTTTCTGCAGCAGGTGCCCGCGGCGTTCGGGCAGCCGACGCCGGAGGGCCAGCGGCCGATCGTCGCCGCGGTGTCGACGGTCCTGCACGCCACGCCCGGTCCGGCGTTGCTCGTCGTGGCGCTCGTGGTGGTCCTGATGCTCGGGCTGCCGCGGCTGCACCGCGCCATCCCCGAGTCGCTGGCCGCCGTCGTGGCCGCCACGGTGGTCGTGGTCGCCGTCGGTCTGCCCGTCGCGCGGATCGGGGAGCTGCCGTCGCATCTGCCGGTTCCGGCGCTGCCGCACGCGGATCTGGGCGCGTTGCGGACACTGCTCGGTGCGGCGCTGGCGATCGCGGCGCTGGCCGCGATCGAATCGCTGTTGTCGGCCCGCGTGGCGGCCACCATGTCGCCGACCGGGCCGTATGACCCGAACCGGGAACTGGTCGGGCAGGGGCTGGCCTCGGTGGCGTCCGGTCTGTTCGGCGGGATGCCCGCCACCGGTGCGATCGCCCGCACCGCGGTCAACGTCCGGTCGGGGGCGCGCACCCGGATGTCGGCGATCGTGCACGCGCTGGTGCTGCTGGCGGTGGTCTACCTGGCCAGCGCACCCGTTTCGGCGATCCCGCTGGCCGCGTTGTCGGCGGTGCTGATGGTGACCGCGGTGCGGATGGTGCCGTGGCGCACCATCCCCAAGATCATGACGTCGACGCGCTCGGATGCGTTGACGTTCGCGCTGACCGCCGTGGTGACGATCGGTTTCGACCTGATCGAGGCGGTGGAGATCGGCATCGTGGTGGCCGCGGTGTTCGCGCTGCGCACCGTCGCGCGGCGCAGCAGCGTCACCCGCGAGGAACTGCCCGGGCCCGCGCAACCGGGTGACGAGAGGATCGCGCTGCTGCGCCTGGACGGCGCGATGTTCTTCGGTGCCGCCGAACGCATCTCGAGCACGATCGTCGACGCCGAGCATCCGGACGTGGCGGTGGTGATCATCCGGATGTCTCAGCTGGGGATGCTCGACGCGACCGGGGCGCACACGCTGGCACGGATCGCCGAGGAACTCGAGTCACGCGGCATCACGGTGATCATCAAGGGTGTTCGGCCCGAACACAAAGCATTGCTCGAGAATGTCGGCGTGATGGAGTCGCTGCGCCACGAGAACCATCTGATGGACTCGCTCGACGAGGCGATCGCGCATGCCCGAAGCCACGTCACGCAGCCCGCGTGAGCGGGCGGGTCTAGCGCAGCCCGCCCTGGATCCCGGTGGACCAGCCGCCGCGGAAGCCACGGGCACGGGTGCCGGGCACCGCCATCAGGGAGTCCCGGACTTCGCCCTCGCCGCGCACCTCGAGGATGTCGCTGCCGCGGACCTCGCCGAAGGTGGCATTGCGCTTCACGCTGTCGGCCTGGTCGCTTGTCACCCGCGGGTTGGGCCCGATCTCGTTGACGTCCGCGCCGGCGGTGCCGCTGAGGGCGACCGCACCGGCTGCCGCGGCCAGCACGGCGATGCCGATCATGCCCAGTTTGGTGAACGGACGTGTGGTCATTGTGGAGGCCCTCCCCGGCTCGGTGTCGTCGGTCAGCTGTCTATCGGTCGACGGATTGCTGAACGTTACGGGATCACCGCAACCGACGCTTGATGCGGGTCAGCATCGCCGACATGCCGCGCAGCCGCAGCGGGCTGATCAGCGCCGCCAGGCCCAGCTCGGAGTAGAAATCGTCGGGCACGGCCAGGATGTCGTCGGCCGAACCGCCGTCCAGCCCGGCGGCCAGGATCGCGGCGAACCCACGGGTCGTCGGGGCCTCGGCCGGGGCGCTGAAGAACAGCCGGACGTGCTCGCGGTCGGAGGCGTCGACGTGTAGGAACAGCGGCGACTGGCATTCGGGTACCGGTTCCATTGCCGCCTCCTCGAGGTCGGCGGGCAGTTCCGGCAGCTCCCCGGCGAACTCGAGCAGCAGTGCCAGCTTGTCCTGGCCCTGCACCTCGGAGAAGTCGAAGACCACCTCGGCCAGCGCGGCCGGCATCGCGCTCACCCGGGCGCGTCTCCGGGCTGCTCGCCGGCCACCACCGGAACCCGCACCGCGTTGCCCCACTCGGTCCAGGAGCCGTCGTAGTTGCGCACGCCGGGCATGCCGAGCAGGTGGGTCAGCACGAACCAGGTGTGGCTGGAGCGCTCGCCGATCCGGCAGTACACCACGGTTTCGTCGCCGGGCTTGAGGAACCCGTAGAGCTCGTCGAGTTCGGCGCGGGAGCGGAACTTGCCGTTGTCCAGTGCGGCCTTGGCCCACGGGATCGACACCGCGGTCGGGATGTGGCCGCCGCGCAGCGCACCCTCTTCGGGGTAGTCGGGCATGTGGGTGCGCTCGCCGGTGTACTCCTGCGGGGAGCGCACGTCGATCAGCGGTTGCTTGCCCAGGATCGCCAGTACGTCGTCCTTGAACGCGCGGATCGGGCCGTCGTTGCGTTCGACGACGGGGTAGCCGGTGGTCTGCTTGGACGGCACGTCCAGCGTGGTGTCGCGGGCGTCGGAGATCCACAGGCTGCGTCCGCCGTCGAGCAGCCGCACATCGGGGTGGCCGAACAGGGTGAACACCCACAGCGCGTAGGCGGCCCACCAGTTGCTCTTGTCGCCGTAGATGACGACGGTGTCGTCGCGGGAGATGCCCTTGCGGTTCATCAGCTCGGCGAACTGCTCACCGGTGATGTAGTCGCGCACGTGCGGGTTGTTGAGGTCGGTGTGCCAGTCGATCTTCACCGCGCCGGGGATGTGGCCGGTGTCGTAGAGCAGCACGTCCTCGTCGGACTCGACGATGGCCAGGCCCGGGCGGCCCAGGTTTCCGGACAGCCAGTCGGCGGTGACCAGCCGTTCGGGGTGGGCATAGGACTTCAGGGCGGGGCTGGGATCAGCGGGTAGCGGCACGTGCCCAGCCTAGTGGGATTCACAGGCTCGGGGGCCCGGTGGGGGGCCGCCCCGGCCGGCTGCGTGCCTGCTTGGTGGTTCCTGTTGATTCGCTTGGGATCTCAGCGGCCGGTCTGGAGCGCCCATAGCGTTGTTGGCAGTAGCTCGCTGAGATCAAAGGATTGACGATGAACAAGCGCATCATCGCGACGGTGTCGGCCATGTGTGCCGTCTCGGCGGGAAGCCTGCTGACCGCAACCCCGGCGTCGGCGAACCGGGACACCGGCGTCGCCGGCAACCCCAACCCCCCTTCGGCCTGGGTGATGCCCGACCTGAAGGGGATGGTCCTGTTCCCGGCGATCAAATCCGTCCTCGCGGTCACCGGCGGGGAACAGGTGAAGATCAAGCCCGTCGCCACCGGCGACCGCGCGGTGATCAACCAGGAGGACTGGCTGGTCTGCGCGCAGTCCCCGGGCCCGGGGAAGGTCTTCACGGCGAAGAACACCATCACGTTGAAGGTGGAGCGGTCCAAACAGGCCAGCTGCCCGTAGCGGTCGCCGGCGGGTGCGCGCATTCGGTGCACCGCGTCGACCGCGGGCTTCGTCGAGTGCTCGGCCTCTGAACACAAGTCGAAGCATTCTGAAACCGCCGGCCCCGTCGAATGAATATCGCCGTGTCGGCCACCGGATGCACGCACGACCGGAGCCAAGCTTCGGCGAATACACCTGGCCCGCGAGGCTAGAGACCAGATCGACGCCAGGGTGCATTCCCGTCCTGCGTCGCCGCCGCGGGAGGTCGTCGGTGCGGGCAGCCGGACCTGAGCGCTCCGCGGGGGGTGTGTGTCGTTCCCGAACTGCGATGTCGTGGGTGATATCGGAATTGCGGACCGGTTACCCGGCCCACTCGGGGCCCAGCCGCCGCCGTGGCCGGCATTGCGTCCAGGGCTGCGATCCGGCGGGCCGAAACACCAACCACCGCAATTTCGGCGGCGGCGAAGCTGGACAATGTGGTGGACAAACCTGGGCTACATCCCGGGCGGGAAGGGGCGGTGATGCTGGAGGCCACCGAACTCGTTGCCGGATACCGGGACCGGTCCATCTCCCCGGTGGAGGCCACCCGGGCCGCGCTGGACGCGATCGACGCCTACGACCCGGCGGTCAACGCGTTCGTGCTGGTCGACGCCGACGGGGCGCTGGCCGCGGCCAAGGAGTCCGAGGCCCGCTGGCACGCCGGGGCACCGCTGGGCACCGGCGACGGCGTGCCGGTCTCGATCAAGGACGTGTTCCTGACCCGCGGCTGGCCGACGCTGCGCGGCAGCGCGCTGATCGACCCGGCCGGCCCGTGGGACGAGGACGCCCCGTGCGTGGCGCGACTGCGGGAGACCGGCGCGGTCATCCTCGGCAAGACCACCTGCCCGGAGTACGCGTGGAAGGGTGTCACCGACTCACTGACCTACGGCCCGACCGGCAACCCGTGGGACCCGGCGATGACCTCCGGCGGGTCCAGCGGCGGCAGCGCGGCGGCGGTCGGGCTGGGCATGGGGCCGTGGTCGGTCGGCACCGACGGCGGCGGCTCGGTGCGGATCCCGGCCGGGTTCACCGGCACCGTCGCGCTCAAGCCGACCTTCGGGCTGGTGCCGCACTATCCGCCGAGCCCCTTTGGGACGTTGGCGCATTCGGGCCCGATGACGCGCACCGTGCGCGACGCCGCGGCGCTGATGGATGTGCTGACCGGGTTCGACGCCCGGGACTGGTCGGCGATGCCGACACTGGAGGGCTCGTTCCTCGACGGCCTGCACGCCGGGGTGGCCGGGCTGCGGATCGCGTACTCCCCGGACCTGGGCTACGTGCGCAACGACGCCGACGTCGACGCCGCGGTGCGCGCCGCGGCCGAGGTGCTGGCCGGGGCGGGCGCGCACGTCGAGGAGGTCAACCCGGGGTTCGCCGACCCGGTGGAGGCGTTCCACGTGCTGTGGTTCTCCGGGGAGGCCAAGATGCTGCAACCGTACGGCGACCTGGACGACCTGGACGGCCGGGTCGACGCCGGGCTGCTGCGCACCGCGCGGGCCGGGGCGACGTTCACCGCGTCGAACTACTTGGACGCCATCGCCGTTCGGGTGGCGCTGGGCCAGCTGATGGGACGGTTGCACCAGAGCTATGACGTGCTGCTGACCCCGACGCTGCCGCTGCCGGCGTTCCCGGCCGGCCGCGACGTGCCCGAGGGCTGGACGTCGCCGGACTGGACCAGCTGGACGCCCTACACCTATCCGTTCAACATGACCCAGCAGCCCGCGCTGAGCGTGCCGTGCGGGTTCACCGGCTCCGGGTTGCCGGTCGGGCTGCAGATCGTCGGTGCGCGGCACGCCGACGATGTGGTGCTGCGGGTGGGCCAGACCTATCAGGCGGCCACCAACTGGCATCACCGCACGCCCGCACTGATCACCGAGGAGGATCCGCAGTGAGCAGACTGATCACCGTCTCGTTGGACAAGCGGGGGGTCAGCTGCACCGCGCGGCTGCTCGACGAGCAGGCGCCGCGTACCTGCACGGCGGTGTGGAATGCGCTGTCCGATGGACGCGCGCTGTCGTTCCAGGTGTTTCACGGTAAGTACGCCCGAAACGAGATCTACACGCTGCTGCCGGCGTTCGCCGCCGACCCGGGCAGGGAGAACACCACGGTGACACCGATCCCGGGGGATCTGTGCTGGTTCTCGTTCGACTCCGACGACCTCGGCAACCCGGCCTACGGGTATGAGAACTCCACCGGTACCGGCACCACCGGCGCGATCGTCGATCTGGCGCTGTTCTACGGCCGCAACAACCTGTTGATCAACGGTGACCAGGGCTGGGTGCCCGGCAACGTGTTCGGCGCCGTCACCGAGGGCCTGGAGGAGATGGCCGCGGCGTGTCAGGACCTGTGGATGGGCGGCGTGCGCGGCGAAACGCTGACGTTTGCGCGCGCCTGAGCGCGTCGAACCGCGCCCAGCAAAGCGGTCGTGAGCGGATCGTTACCTGGGCGGACCGTCAACCTTGTTAGTGTTCGACAGGGGACACAACGACGTGGAGGGGACGACGATGCGCAGCCAGATCATTGCTGCGACGGTGACGACGATGGCGGTCTCGGCCGGGATGATCGGATTCGCGGGACCCGCGACGGCGGCGCAAGACGGAAACGCGGGCCCGTGGGTCATGCCGGACGTGCGGACCGAAACGCTGTCCCGGGCGATCAACTCGGTCCTGGACGTGACAGGCGACGTGGATCTGGATCTGCGGATTCTGAACAGGAAGAACACGCAGCAGGTCATCAACTACACCAACTGGGAAGTGTGCGCCCAGTCGCCCCGGGGTGGTTCGGAGATCTCGCAGAAGACGATGCGGGTCATCCTTGCGGTCCGACGCCCGGGCACCCGCGGCTGCTAGCCGTCCGCTAGCCGCGACCAGTGTCCTCGCGCGGTGATTTCGGCGCCGTTCGAGCGGCGTGGGATGGATCTTCTTTGCCCATCACATTCGTTGCGCTGTCTTGCCCGTTAGTGATGTGCTCAGTGCTCCCGGCCGCGGGTGGGTGATCAAACCGGTATCCGACGTCGCTGAGTTGCCTTCCGGCGCGCGCGGTATCAGCGATGGCCTAGTCTCGTGGCGTATCACATTTACCTGGGTAAAGTGGTCATATGTAACGTCTCGGCAAATCACAGCGCGCGCGTCTGGTGGCGGTGACTTCAAGCCGTCTGCATCGTTTCGGTCTTGTGGCCGGCACATGGTGCTGGCCACATTCCATACGAGATTTGCTGGGCAACGGCCTCGGTATTATGTTTCCGATTGACAGGCACACCGGCGCGTGCGATGCTTCCAGCACGTGAGCTGTAACCGGATCAACATCGAACAGGGTGGGAAACTATGTCGACAATGACAACAAACTTCTCTGCATTGGGCACCAAGGTCAAGGTCGGCGCGGCGGCCGCTGCGCTCGCAACCGGCGCGGCTCTGACGCCGGCTGTTGCCGCCAATGCGGATATTGCCGTGCCGATGCCGAGCGCGCCGGCGATGTCGGACATCATGGCGGCACCGGTCCTGACCTCGGTCGGCGTTGCTGCGAATTCGTGGTTCTGCTTCGGCCCCGTTCAGAATTGCGGCCACAGGAACGTCTACCTTTCATTCCAGCCCTTGGTGCTTATTCCCGGCCTCCTGCAACCATTCTTCGGCTGGTTGGCGGCAATCAACTTCGAGGCCTGCGCTTTCGGGGTGTCGGTCGCGGCCTACAACGGCTCCTTCACGGCGGCTATCGGCCAGGGCTGCTAGTCCCATCTACCAAACGCAGTAGGGACTGCCACCACGTGGTGGCAGTCCCTACTGCGTTTCAGGGTCGGGCTTTGGTATCGGCGCGCGGCGGCTACTGCTTCCAGAGGTCTGTCACT
>NZ_JAIFZS010000083.1 GCF_019710635.1 Mycolicibacterium xanthum | reverse complement strand
CAAACGCAGTAGGGACTGCCACCACGTGGTGGCAGTCCCTACTGCGTTTCAGGGTCGGGCTTTGGTATCGGCGCGCGGCGGCTACTGCTTCCAGAGGTCTGTCACTGACACACCGACCCCGCTGAGCATCCGGCGCGCCAGGGGCAGGCTCAGCCCGATGACGTTGGAGGGGTCGCCCTCGATGCGGTCGATGAACCAGCCGCCCAGGCCGTCCAGAGTGAAGGCGCCGGCGACGTGGGCGGGTTCGCCGGTTTCGATGTAGGCCGACAGCTCGGTCTCCGTGGGTGTCCCAAAATGCACTGTGGTGCTGGCAGTCTCGCTGTCGGTATGGGTGGTGACACCCTCGGTGATACGGAGTAGCACGTGCCCGGTGAGCAGATAACCGGTAGAACCGACGAGCGACAGCCATTGTCGGCGAGCCGCCTCGGCAGACCCGGGCTTGCCGCACAGCGCGCCATCACGGTAGAGCATCGAATCGCAGCCGAGCACAACGCAATCGGTGGCGACGTCGTCTGGTAACTGTGCCGCGACGGCGGCGGCCTTGGTATGGGCAAGTTCGGCGACAACGGCTTCCGGCGCGGTGTCGGCCTGCAGCGAGGCGACCACGGCGTCCTCGTCGATGTCG
This sequence comes from Mycolicibacterium xanthum, assembly GCF_019710635.1. GTDB lineage: Bacteria > Actinomycetota > Actinomycetes > Mycobacteriales > Mycobacteriaceae > Mycobacterium > Mycobacterium xanthum. The sequence goes on along the minus strand of NZ_JAIFZS010000083.1, from coordinate 5,308 downwards.
GAGACGATGACGAGCGGCTCGATGCCGGCCTGCCGCAGCACCCGCAGCCGCCCGGTGGAGGCCGAGCCGAGGACGAATCGGGTCATAGGTCCGGTGATCTCATCGCGCGAGCGCAACGGTGCCGGACTTTGTGCGTATTCGCTCACTGGTGTCTGATCTGCTTCACGCAAGGGCTCAGCGACGCATGTGCATCCGCTCCAGTAGCGTGACGCGCTGCCAACTGAAGATCGAGTAGCGCAGCTTGTCCACCGGGTGGCCCCACGGGTTGAGCTCCTGCGGTCCCGGCTCCGGGGCGGGCCCGCCCGCGCCGGCCAACACGGTCACCAATGCCGCGATCTCCTCCAGGCTCGGGTCGCCCTTGAGGATCTGGAAATGCGGCTCCGGTGCTGGCGGGTCGTCGATGGTCATGTCCCGAGGATCAGACACCTCGACGATGTCGGCGTCATGTTGCATGGCTGAAAATCCTTGTCGTTCAAGCGGATTGGGTTTACAACCGGGATCAGAGCGGGATGTTGCCGTGCTTCTTGGGCGGGGTCTGGGTGATCTTGCGCTCCAACAGCCGCAGCGCAGTACCGATGTAGCCGCGGGTGTGCGACGGCGGGATCACCGCGTCGACGTAGCCGCGTTCGGCGGCGACGTAGGGATTGACCAGGGTGTCCTCGTACTCCTGCTGCAACTGCAGCCGCAGCGCGTCGACATCTTCGCCGTTGGCGGCGGCCTCCTTGAGCTGCGGGCGGTAGACGAAGCCGACCGCGCCGGAGGCGCCCATCACGGCGATCTGGGCGGTGGGCCAGGCGACGTTGACGTCGCAGCCCATGTCCTTGGAACCCATCACGCAGTAGGCGCCGCCGTAGGCCTTGCGGGTGATCACGGTGATCTTGGCGACGGTGGCCTCGCCGTAGGCGTAGAGCAGTTTGGCGCCGCGGCGGATGATGCCGTTGTATTCCTGGTCGGTGCCCGGCAGGAAGCCCGGCACATCGACGAGCATGACGATCGGGATATTGAAGCAGTCGCAGGTACGGATGAAGCGGGCGGCCTTCTCGGAGGCGTTGATGTCCAGGCAGCCGGCGAACTGGGTGGGCTGGTTGGCCACGATGCCGACCGGGCGGCCGTCGACGCGACCGAAACCGACCACGATGTTCTGCGCGTAGCCGGCCTGGACCTCGAGGAACTCGTCGTCGTCGAGGATGCGGGTGATGACCTCGTGCATGTCGTAGGGCTGATTCGGCGAGTCCGGGATCAGCGTGTCCAGTTCGAGGTCCTCGTCGGTGAGGTTCTCCTCGATCGGGCCGGGGTGCGGGGCCGGGTAGCGCGGCGGCTCGGCGTAGTTGTTGGGCGGCAGGTAGCCCAGCAGGTCGCGCACGTAGTCCAGGGCGTCCTGCTCGCCGGAGGCGACGTAGTGCACCGTGCCGGACTTGGCCATGTGGGTGTGTGCGCCGCCGAGTTCCTCCATGGTGACGTCCTCGCCGGTGACGGTCTTGATGACGTCGGGTCCGGTGATGAACATCTGGCTGGTCTGGTCGACCATGATGACGAAGTCGGTCAGTGCGGGGGAGTAGACGTGCCCACCGGCGGCCGCACCCATGATCAGCGAGATCTGCGGGATGACCCCGGAGGCCTTGATGTTGTTGTGGAAGATCCGGCTGTACAGCCCGAGGGAGACAACACCTTCCTGGATGCGGGCGCCGGCGCCGTCGTTGATGCCGATCAACGGGCGGCCGGTCTTGATCGCCAGCTCCTGGACCTTGACGATCTTCTCGCCGTAGACCTCACCGAGCGAGCCGCCGAACACGGTGGCGTCCTGACTGAAGACGCAGACGTCGCGGCCGTCGATGGTGCCGTAGCCGGTGACCACGCCGTCGCCGGTGGGGCGGTTCTTCTCCAGCCCGAAGTTGGTGCTGCGATGTTTGGCCAAAGCATCCAGTTCGACGAACGAGTCCTCGTCGAGCAGCGCGAGGATGCGTTCGCGGGCGGTCAGCTTGCCCCTGGCGTGCACCTTCTCCACGGCGGCCTCGCCGACCGGGTGCAGCGCCTCCTCGGCGCGCTTGCGCAGGTCGGCCAGCTTCCCGGCGGTGGTGTGGATGTCGATTCCGTGAGCGCCGGCTGGCGTCGCAGAGGATTCAGTCACGCTGGTCATACCGGTGATGCTAGCGGCGGGGCGTTCTCACGTCGCGGGCGACCCTTACTGGTCCCTTAGAAAGCTGGAAGTGGGCTGATCGTTGCGCCCCGACTGGGGCCCGCTTCTGCCTCGCCCCAGGACTGCGCCTCGGTGTGGGCGTCGTACTGCGTAAACCGATGGGACGAGATGTCAGCGAATGTGGAATCGGCTGCGGCCACCTGTGGGGTGCCGCTGAGTGCTGTTCACCGCATGGTGGCGGCGCACAATCAGTTAACCGTGACGTAACGAACCGCAGGTCGTGGAGTCGCGAAACCGTTGCGGTAGACTGTGACACCACTATGCGCGTTTCGGTTGACAGCCACTGGCGAGCATGCGAAGCTTTCCCGCAACGTCGTCTCGAACGACGTAAGGTCAACTCGAAAAAAGGTGGGGGTCTGTGGCTACTGTTGCCGAAAAGTTCTCGTCGGTCGGGACCAAGTTTCAGGTGGGTGCAGCAACCGCAGCGCTTGCGACTGCCGCCGCTCTGACGCCGGCCGTGGCCGCCAATGCCGATGTCGCGGTTCCGATGCCGAGCGCGCCGGCGATCACCGACATCGCGGCCGCTCCGGTTCTCGGGTCGATCGGCTACGCCGAAAATGCTGGCTGGCTGTGGGTCGGCCCGTCGCGTCCGGATGCTCCGCCCAAGACGACGTTCCTCTCGTTCAAGCCGCTGGTTCTCGTGCCCGACTTCTTCAAGCCGTTCTTCGGGTGGACCGCGGGCCTCAATTTCCAGGTCTGCGCCTTCGGTTTGACCGTGGCGGTCAATGCGTACGCGGAGTTCACCGCCTCGGTCGCCCGGGGCTGCTGATATTCGCCTAGTGTGTCGTTGTCAGATGGGACTGCCATCCAGTGGCAGTCCGATCGGCATGTGTGATCCTTGCTCAGTGTCTGAGCGGGGCCAGATCCATGGGAAACCGACTGAGTGAGCAGATTTTCTCGACGTCCGTCCAGCGATGACAATGGCGACGACGACAGCTATGACCTGCAAGTAAGCGACGATGACGAACAGGCCGGATGGTTCCGTCGGCAGCTACATGGTCGACGGGCGGTCCTCTGGGGTTCGTTTCTGGCCCTTCTCGTTGTCGTGCTAGCGCTCGGGGGTTGGCTGTGGGTCAAGGCCGGCGATGCGAAGGCAAATCTGGAGCAGGCGCGGGAGTACGCCCAGCAGACAAAAGACACACTGCTGGAAGGGAATTCCGAGGAAGCGTCCCGGCTGGCAGATAACGCGCGGGATAGCGCTCAAGCGGCGCGGGACGCAACTCATTCTCTGCCGTGGAACATCGCCGCCGCACTGCCCTGGTTGGGCAGCCCTTTCAAGGCCGGCCAGCAGATTTCCGATGTCGTCCTCGGATTGGCCGACGATGTCCTGCAGCCGACCGCCGATGTCGGTGTGACCATTTCGCCTGATCAGCTGTACAAAGACGGGCGTGTGGATGTGCAGTTGTTGCGGCAACAGGAACCGCAGCTGGCCGAGATTTCCGCCAACGCCGTCAAGCTTGATGCGCAGGCCCAGGAAATTGCTGATCCTGGATACTTGACAGTACTGCGTGACGCTCGCTCCCAACTTCAAAGCCAGACTTCCGGCATAGCGGGGGTGATCGAAAACACCGCGCTCGCCGCACGTCTTGCCCCAACGATGATGGGCGCGGACGGACCGCGGAGCTATTTCATGGCATTCCAGACAAATGCCGAGGCGCGCGGAACTGGAGGATTGCTGGGAGGGTTTGGGATCCTCCGTTTCGACAACGGGGTTCCGACCGTCGAGGACCTGGGCAAGAACACCGAACTTGCCGGCGCGTCCGCTGCCGTCGATCTTCCGTCGGAGTTCAATGACACTTACGGCGCTTCGAATCCGACGACGGACTTCCGAAACAGCAACTCGAGTTCGCATTTCCCCTATGCAGCGCAGATCTGGAAGTCGATGTGGGCAGGCAAGACGGGGATGAACGTCGATGGTGTGCTCGCAATCGACCCGATTGCCCTGAGCTACATTCTGCAGGCCGTCGGACCGGTCACGATGGCAGATGGCGAGAAGATCACGGCGGACAATGTGGTCGAACTGACCGAGTCGACCGCCTACGCGCGATTCCCGGATGATCAAAATGCGCGCAAGAATTACCTCCAGGGTATCGCCATCGAAGTGGTGAAGAAAGTCACCGGAAAGATTGACTCACCGAACAAACTGCTCGACGCACTCGGGAAAGCTGTCGGCGAGGGCAGAATCGCGGTGTGGAGTTCCTTCCCGGACGATCAAGCGCTCCTCGAGCAGACAAGACTCGGCCACGCCGTACCCGATGACGCCGCGCCGTATGCCGGCGTCGTGGTCAACAATCTCGCCGGCAACAAGATGGATTATTATTTGGAACGCGAGATCGAGTATATCGCCGACGACTGTAGTGGGGACACGAGAATATCGACCGTCACAGTTCGCCTGAAAAACACAGCCTCCCTGGACGCCAATCTGACGGAATATGTTGGAGGCATGGTCGGGCTACCCCGAGGTGCACCGTTTGAAGTACCCAACGGAACGATGATCACCTCGGTGCGTCTCCTCGCGACGAAAAATGCCACTTTGCTCAGTGCACTTGCCAACGGTGAAAGGGTTCCTGTTATAAAGAAGCAGGAACGGGGCCACCCGAGCTTCGAAGTGCAGGTGCTCATTCCGCCGGGGAAGTCGGGCGAACTGACCTTCCGCATGTCGGAGCCAACGTCGGCCGGCAGTCCGCGTGTGCCGGTTCAGCCATTGGTCGATGACGTTAAGCCTGTAGTTTCGGTGCCAGAGTGCTCGGAATAAGGTCGCGCGTGAAGGCCACCTGATGCAGCACGGGGACTCGCGCAACCAGCAGAAGAGGGGCGGCTTTGGATCTGCAGGACTTCGTCAAGCTGCTATGTGCTCGGTGGGTCACAGTGTATGTCACGACCGTGGTCGCGGTTCTTGGAGCGGTCGCGGTTTGCGTCAAGTAGCACCCCCTTGGCGGCAATCAATCACTAGGGCGTGTCTCCCGATTGTGGGGTGCCGACGCGGGCATGGATGACGGCGCAGGCCAGCAGAACGCCGCCGAGGTAGGTCAGGGCGTACTTGTCGTAGCGGGTGGCGATGCCGCGCCACTGCTTGAGTCGGTTGAAGCCTCGTTCGACGGTGTTGCGCAA
>NZ_JAIFZS010000082.1 GCF_019710635.1 Mycolicibacterium xanthum | reverse complement strand
GACCGCCGACGCGGCGGCGAACCTGTGGGACACTTTCACTGGAAGTGCCTTTCCGAGTTGTGCCGATAAGTGCGTAAGGAACACTCATCATCACAGCTCAGAGGGCACTTTCCTCGTCACGACACCCGATGACCAGCCGATTCGTCGGTGGATCGAGGCTAAGTCCACTGATGTTGTGTCTCTTGCCACGGTCAAAACGCGATGCGACCGCGGTCACCGGCGTTCCGTTCATCGCCGACACCGTCATGGCCCGTTCGGCGGCCCGGGACGGCGGGATACAACGAGGTGAAAACGCATGAGCGGCGGAGATATCGGCGACTCGGACCTGGACAAATGGGATCCGGGGTTCATCGAGGCGGCCGGAAAGATCGTCGGGCCGATCGGCAGACTCTGGTTCCGCACCGAGGTGCGGGGTCTGGAACACGTGCCGCCCGCCGGGGGTGCGCTGGTGGTGGGCAACCACTCCGGTGGAGCGATGACACCCGATCTGCTGGTGATGGCCCCGGCCTTCTACGAGAGATTCGGGTACGACCGCCCGTTCTACACGCTCGCGCACTACGGCCTATTCAAGACGCCGCTGGCCGGAACGCTGCGCCGCCTCGGCGTCGTCCATGCCGACCGGGAGGTCGACGGTCCCGGCGAACTTGCCGCTGCCGTCCAAGATCGTCGCCGAGGTGCTCGAGCCGATCGACGTCGCCGACCGGTTCGATGAGGATCCCGACGTCGACGAGGTCGACGCCCATGTGCGCGGCGTGATGCAGAAGGCGCTCGACGGGCTGGCGCGGGAGCGGCGGTTCCCGGTGCCGGGTTGAACGGGCGCCCGGCTTCCTTCCGGGCGGGGTCCACCAGGCATCGGCCGTGGCGATCGCAGGGCGTCGCACCTCCGCCGGCGGGCACGTCGGCGTGACGTGTCGGTGCCCGGTGCTATTCATGGCTGTAGTCAAAGTGGCTGTAGGACGACGGGGAGGGAAGTCATGACCGACGGTGCGCCGGTGAAGATCGTCAGGGACGAGCTGGAGCTGGGTCCGGTGACGGTGTCGTTTCAGCGGACGTTGCGGATCCCGGAGACGGGGTTGCATCCGTTGCCGCCGGGGCTGGGCCGGTTCCCGCTGCGCAGAGTTGCCGACTACCCCGACACGGCGCCGGCCGAGTGGCTGTCGCGTGGGGGTGTCATGCTGCCGATCTACCAGTGTGAGGCGATGTGGCTGTCGTTCCATTCGTCCGAACCCGCTGCGCTGCAGGTCGGTGTCGGCAAGGTGTGCGCGGTCAGCGGCCTGCCCTGGATCGAGCACCTGATCGGTGACCCGCAGAACTATGTGGCGCTGCCGGAGCAGCCGTGGCTGGACGGCATCAACGCCGGCGACGGTTTCATCCGCCAGTTCGTCGCGGTGCCGCTGGGTTCGGGCGCCACCGTCGAGGGACAGGTGACGGGGCAGGAAACCCATGGCGGAGTGCAACTTCGGGCGTTCGGCCTGACCGAACAGGCGCTGGCGGACTGGCGGGCGGCGCAGCAGGCGGTACATCCGGAGTCCTGCCCGAGCATGGCGTCGGAAGACGCCTTACTTCCGGCGCCGGCGGGTGCGAGCATGGGGCTCGGCGCCGGCGGGCGGATGCGCCAGGAGGTGTACGCGGATGAGCGCCCGCTGTCCGACTACGACCAGAGCGGTGCGCGGCGGGTGTTCGTCCACCTGTGCTCGGCCGCGCAGTGGACCGCGATCACCGGCGAGGTGCCGCCCCCGACGCCGGTGGACCGGGACACCTACGTGCGCGCCGGTCTGCCGTGGTTCGACTTCTACGACGCCGACGCCCGCGATCTCGACGCGTCGGAGATCTTGTCGCGTGTCGAGAGCGTCGGGAAGAAGCTTGGCACCGAAGAGAAACCGTTTGTGCCGGTGAACCCGAACACGGTGATCGCGCTCGGTGGCAACAGCCCCGACACGGTCACCGACGGAACCTGGTAGCCGTCCTCGGCGGTTGCACTCGCGGCGCCGGTCCTCTCACCATGTGGGCCGGCGCCGCGAATCAGCCTGACACCGAAGGGAATACGCCTTGGGGAGTGCTCAGCGGCCCGTCAACTCATCGAGGGCGAATTCCATCCTTGCCGGCTCGTTCACCCTGACCGTGTCTGCGTCGAGCGCCGGAACCCTACGGTAGACGTCGCCGTCGAGGCGGAAGACGAGAAAGCGGTCATCGGCCTGAGCGTCGGGATCGACGATCCAGTAGTGCTCGATGCCCGCGTTGGCGTACTCGTGCAACTTCATGACGTGATCTGTCCCGCGCGAACCGGGGGATACGATCTCGACCACGAGAACGACATCGGATGCCGGGACCCGGGCGGGGCGGCTTTCGAACACGCGGTCTGCGACCACGACGATGTCGGGGTCGCGCACACTCGGCGGGAACGATGCTTTTGTTATCACCTCGATCTCGGGAAGCGCCTCGAGGCCGTCGGGCAGGTGATCCTCGAGGAGGCGGGTGAGCCTCCTGGACACTCGTTGATGCCAGAGCTGCGGCCGGGGCGACATGGTCAGGGTTCCCTCACTGAGTTCCCACCGTCGCGTCGGGTCGAGCACGAGCGCATCCCATTGCTCGAGGCTCAGCAGACCAGGAGGCAAGTGTGCAAGGTCGGACACCGCGCACCTCCTCTCGCGTCGACCTCGGATAGGTGCAGAGTACGCGCAACGGCGATCACGTCCGAGTCTGATGGACTCCACCGACAACAACTCGCCCTGGCGTTGAGACTGCACTGGCGGTGGGGTTTTTCGCGTTTTCGACGCCGTGGCTGCAGTCTCAACGCCGGGGGTGCTGGCGAGCTTTGGTACCTATTTCGGTACTACCATTGGTACCATTCCCGCATGCCGGCCTTGAACGTCAACTTCAGCGACGAGGAGATGGAGCAGCTGCGCACCGCCGCCGCGGCGGGGGAGGTGTCGCTGCGTGCCTTCGTGCACCGCGCCGCCCTCGATGCCGCCAGCGATCACCAGCGCCGGGTTCGTGAGGCCGCGCGGATCGTCGCCGAGCGCAGTGCCGAGCTCAACCGCCGCCTGGCGTGACCGAGTATCTCGACCGGGAGGACGTGCTCGTCGCCGGGGCGGCGGCGGTCGGAATCGAGGTGCGTGTCGCCGACTACGGCCTGCTCGACGCCGCGGTGGCGCGGCCGCAGGCCACCGCCTTCGGCGTCGACGCCTACCCCGACCTGTTCACCAAGGCGGCAGCGCTGTTGCAGTCGCTGGCGCGCAACCATGCCCTGGTCGACGGCAACAAGCGCACCGCATGGGCCGCCGCATGGACATTCCTGTTCATCAACGGCATTGAACTGGACCGCGATTTCGACGTCGATGCCGCCGAGGACTTCATGAATGCCGTTGCCACCCAGGGAGAACTGCAACTCGGGGAGCTCGCCCGGACCTTGGCGGGATTCTCCCGGCGTCCGGCTTGACCCTGACCCCGCTTCGGCGTTGAGGCTGCGCTGGCGGTGGGGTTTTGTGTGGTTTCGCCGCCGTGGCTGCAGTGTCAACGGGGGACGCGGGAACTTCAACGGGGGACGCGGGAACGCGGGGGCTACCATCCGTGGCAGGGGAGGACGTCACATGACCATCACCGTCGCCGAGACACCTCGGCTGGCCAACGGTGCCGAGCGCAAGGTCTACCAGCTGCTCATCGACCAGCTCGAGCCCGGCGACCTCGTCATCCCCGGCAAGCGCGTCACCGACCACCTCAAGGACCACGAGGTCGACTTCTTCGTCGCCGTCGAGGGCGCCGGCATCGTCTGCATCGAGGTCAAGGGCGGTGAGGTCTGGCATGACGGCGAGACCTGGCGGCAGGGCGGGCAGGCGAAGAAGATCGACCCGGTCCGGCAGGCCCGCGAAGCCTGCTACGCGCTGCGCGAGTTCGTCGAGAGCGATCCGGGCTGGACGCAGGGCCGGCTGCGCTGGGACTACGTCATCGTGCTGCCCAACACCGACCTGCCCGAGGGCTTCGCGCTGGCCGAGTGTCCCCGCTGGAAGGTGATCGACCGCACCGACCTGCCCGACATGGTCGCCAAGCTGCGCCACCTCCTGCACAGCCAGGAACTCGACCGGCCCGTGCTGACCCGCGACGGCATCGAGCAGCTCGGTGAGTCGCTGAGCGGACGCGGCCTGCCGCAGCGCAGTGTGGTGGCCCGGGCGCTGGAAAACGAGGACGCCGCAGACGTTCTCACCGAACACCAGTCGGTCATCCTCGACGCGATCCGGCTGCTGAACCGGGTGGAGATCCGCGGCGGCGCCGGCAGCGGCAAGACCTTCCTGGCCCTGGAGCAGGCCCGCCGGCTCACCCGCGACGGCCAGCGCGTCGCCCTGGTCTGCTACTCGCACGGCCTGGCGTCCTACCTGGAACGCATCACCGGGGCGTGGAACCGCCGCCAGCAACCCGCCTACGTCGGCGAGTTCCACGACCTCGGCAAGACCTGGGGCGCCCCGGAGGGCCCCGACGAATCGCTGCGCACCGAGGAGACGGTCCGGTTCTGGGAACAGGACCTGCCGGCCCAGATGGCCGAGCTGGCAACCCAACTGACTCCCGGTCACCGCTTCGACGCGATCGTCGTCGATGAGGCCCAGGACTTCGCCGACGCGTGGTGGGACCCGCTGCTGGCCGCGCTGAAGGACGAGGAGACCGGCGGCATCTATGTGTTCACCGACGAGGGCCAGCGGGTGTTCAACCGGTTCGGCTCCCCACCGGTGCCGCTGGTCCCGCTGATCCTGGACCACAACATGCGCAACACCCGCCAGATCGCCAACGCGTTCCAGCCGCTGGTCGACCACCCGATGCGCTTCCTCGGCGGTGAGGGCCCCGCGGTGCGCTACGTCGCCTGCCCGGCGGCCGACGCCATGGACGCCGGGGACGACGAGGTCGAACGCCTGCTCGACGAGGGTTGGCGCCCCGAGGACGTCGCGCTGCTGACCACCGGCACCCGCCACCCCGAACAGAAGGAGCGGCAGGCCGCCGGCAGCGCCGCCTACTGGGCGAGCTTCTGGGACGCCGAGCAGGTGTTCTACGGACACGTGCTGGGCTTCAAGGGCCTCGAACGCCGCGCGGTCGTGCTCGTCGTCAACGAGGAATCGGCGTTCGACCGTTCCCGGGAACGGCTCTACGTCGGGCTCTCCCGGGCCCGCGACCAACTCGTCGTGTGCGGCGATCCGGACTTCATCCGGGAGGTCGGCGGACCGGACCTGGCCCGCCGGTTGAACATCGCGGGCTGACCAGGGCTCGCCTGCACGCGCTACTGCAGCGGGATGTCATGTCCCGGACCCCGTTCGCTCTGCGGTCGGGGGCCGAAATAGCGGCGGTCGGCTTCGGTGATGGTGACGTCGTTGATACTGGCTTCGCGGCGGCGCATCAGGCCGCTGTCGTCGAACTCCCAGAGCTCGTTTCCGTAGCTGCGGAACCACTGGCCGGCGGCGTCGTGCCATTCGTATTGGAAGCGCACCGCCATCCGGTTGCCCCGGAACCCCCACAGGCTCTTGCGCAGGACGTAGTCGAGTTCGCGTTCCCATTTGGCGGTGAGGAACTCGACGATGGCGGCCCGGCCGGTGAGGAATCGGTCGCGGTTGCGCCACACCGAGTCGGGCGTGTACGCGAGGCTGACGTGGTGCGGGTCGCGGGTGTTCCAGGCGTCTTCGGCGGCCTGGACCTTCTGTATCGCGCTGTCCAGGTCGAACGGTGGCACTGGCGGGCGGTGCTCAGTCATGGCGTGTCCTCGGTGATTGGTCGGTGCGGGGCGTGCCCGTCTGCTACAAGGCCGGTTATGTCGCTGGCGACGACGTGGCGGGTGATGAAGTGCACGCGGCGTCCGGTTGCATTGTCGTCGCCCTCGACGGGGCCGTGCCAGTCCACGGTGGCGGTGCCGGAGAGTTGCAGCGTGGCGCCGGTTTGGAAGTCGACGAACAGCAGTGCGGCGGTGGGGTCTACGGCCAGGTTGCCGAAGCTGTTGAACATGTTGTTGCCCGGATAGTCGGGCCACCAGAGGCCGTCACCGGCGACGCGGACGAAGCCGGGCGGGCCGCCGCGGTGCGATGCGTCGTTGCCGGAGTCGGGGTGGGTGGTGCCGAGGAAGAAGGTGTCCGCGGACTCGATGAGTCGTATGTCGTTGCTGCGCAGTGACTCTCCGCGGTACTGCAGTATGCGGGCCGGGTCGTGCGGTTTCCGACCTCGGCGCTGGTGGATGTATTGCGGGCAGTTGCCGTAGGCCTGCTCGACCTCGACGGTCAACCCGGCACGGTCGGATGCGGTGAGCAGGCCGTTGATCCGGACCCGGCGCCGGGTGGCGAAGTCGATGACGAGCACACCGGCGGGTTGCCCGGCGGGCAGCAGATGCAGCGGGTCTGCATCGGGCACAGCGGTGCCGATCCGCAGGTTGTTGCGGTTGTCGGCGCGCAGGAATCCGGGCGGGCCGAGCAGCGGTGAGGTCCACAGGTGACCGCTGCGGTCACGGGCGGTGATCGCGGCGAAGGTGGCTCCGGCGAGGAACGCGGAGACTCCGGCGCTGAGTTCACCGGGGCCGACCATCGGTGCCAGGCGGGCGGCCTGGGCCTGCACCCCGGCGTTGCGTTGGGCGGCCAGCTCGCCGCTGTGGAAACCCACAGCGGCGAGCCGGCGCTGGTTCGTCATGGTCGTGGCTCTCCCAAGCTCACAGCGACACGACCGGCCAGTCGTTGTCGACCCGGGCCAACAGGTTGAAGTAATTGGTCATGATGTTCAGCGTCAGATTGGCCACCAGCTCGCCGATCTCCTCGTCGGTGACGCCGGCCGCGCGGGCCGCGTCGATGTCGGCGTCATCGACGTCCCCGCCGTTCTCGGCGATCGTGTTGGACAGCTTCAGCAGAGCCGCGACGTGAGCATCGGTCGATTCGGCCCGGCGGGCGCTGTCGAGTTCGGCGGCGCCGATATGGGCGATATTGGCGCCGATGTAGGTGTGCGCCGACAGGCAGTACTCGCAGCCGTTGAGCTGGGCGGTGGAAATCGCCAGGCGTTCGCGCACAGCGGGTTTGAGGGTGCCGCCGGCGACCGCGCCCGACAGCGCGAGGTAGCTCTGCAGCAGCGCGGGGCTGTTGGCCATCACCTTGGTCATCGCGGGCGTCGTTCCCAGCGATTTCTGGACCTGTGCGAGCAGCTCGGCGGTCCTGCCGGTCGCGGTCTCGGGCTCGACGGCGGTGAAGTTGGACATGGCGTTCCCTTTCGCTCACCTACCCGGCCTAACGGGTAGAAGTAACTTTTTCCATTAGAAGTGCTGGCACGAACTTCTAACGGATGCCAACCGGTTTATCCGTGATAATATTTCGGGGTGGCGACGACACCCGCGTGGCTACTGCCCGACGAGCCGACGCCGGTGCGGTTCATGAACACCATCTGGGCCGATACCCACGGTGTCCACGACGAACTGACCGGCCCTGCCGCACTGCGCGATTGGCTCCTCGCCGCCACCGACTTCGACAGCGCCGCCGTGCCGAGCCAGGATGAGTTCGACGACGCCCTGCGGCTGCGCGACAGCCTGCGTCGGCTGGCGGCCCACAACACCGCCGACGTGCGCCCGAGCGCACAATCACCCGTCACCGAGATCGACGACGCGGTCGAGGCCGTCAACGCGTTGCTCGCCGACCTGCCCCGCGCCGAACTGGCAGTTCAGGATGGCCGATTGCAGGCCGTCGACCGGCAACACGCCTCGCCGTGTCGAAGTGCCCTGGCCGGGCTCGGGTACGAGGCCCTCGGGCTGCTCACCGGGCCCGCCGCGGTCAACCTGCGCGCCTGCAATGCGCCCCATTGCGTGCTGTACTTCGTGAAGTCCCACCCACGCCGGGAATGGTGCTCGGAAGCCTGCGGCAACCGGGTGCGCGCTGCCCGCCACTATCAGCGTGTCCGCGGCCGAAAATCACCATGAGCATTGGTGAGGGAGTCACGGTCGCTCAGTGTGTCGCCCGCCGCGGGTAGCGTCCGCACCATGAACGAGGCACGCAGGCGCCGCAAAGCCAAGCAGGCCCGTCGCGATGCGCAGCGGGACAACAAACGCCCGGAGACCCCCGAGGAGACGCCGCTGATCGACGAGGTGCGCCGGGCTCTGGCCGGTCATCCGCTGGATCTGCTGGGCACGGTGGGCATGCTCATCGAGGCGACCAAACCCGACCCGCTGGCCTGGCTGCCGTCGCGCCCGAAGCGGGACACCGTCGACCTCGAGCCGCTGCTGGACGGGTTCATCGGGGTGCGGATCGTCGAGACGACCGCGCTGCTGGCGGTGCTCGCCGAACTCCTCGACGACACGGATCTGCAGCTGCGATGCCGTCGGGAGGTGGCCGCTCGCCGGGACGCCCTGCCGGGCTGGATCGCCGATCTCGGGAACGTCGAGGCGTACCAGGCGGTGCGCATGACGCACGTGCTGGGCGACGGCGACGAGCTACTGATCGGAGCGAGGCTCAGCACCGGTGACGAGCTGACCGGCGTCGCGTTCATCGACCACAATGGGCTGTCGGCGGTCAAAGACGCCTTCTTCGTACCTGATTCGATCGACACGGTGGTGCGACTGGCCGCAGAGCGCAACACCGACCCCGACACCAGCTTCGTCGACATGAGCCTGGCCGACACGCGGGCGTGGATCGAGCACGGCCTGCGGCAGCACGCCGTCTTCATGGACCAGACGGAAACCTGGCCCGCGTGCCGGCCCCTGCTGCAATGGCTGATCAGCTGTCTTCCTCCGAATGGCGCCAAATACCAATCACCCAGGTGGGATCCCGACGAGCAACGACAGCTGTGCGACGAGTTCTTCGACTCCGACCACGGCGCACCGTTCGACCGCCGCGATTACGCAGAGTTACTCGACGAGCTGCTCGACACCGGCGACCCGGTGCGATGGAGCGTTCCGCGCATCGAGCGAGTACTCAGAGGAGGGCGGCAGCTCGGCAGCACCGTTGCGGTCGACGTGGCACTCGATGCCCCCGAACTGCTGACGCACTTCATCCCGTTCGCCCACGCGCAGAGTGGAATTCGGGATGAGCTGACCGCCGAAGCCCTTGACGCGGTCGACGACGTGGCCGAGCGCTACCGGGACGCGGTGCTGCGCGAGGTGGCGGAGGAAGAGTCCGAGGACTAGGCATGCGACCGCACGTCGCGACGTGTCGTCGTGACGACGACGAAGTGGCGCACGGCACGGGTCCCGCCCCCGTGGCGCAAGTTGCGAGAGCGTTGGCGCATATTGTGAGTGTTTCGACGGGGCCGGCGTCGTATGTTCGAGTCAGATGATTCTCGCCGGCCGGCACCACCCGGTCGGCCCCGCAACATTTCGTCCCCGCAACATTGAGGAGCACCATGAGTTGGTCAACGAACGACATCCCCGACCTGCACGGCAAGGTCGCCGTGGTCACCGGCGCCAACGGTGGGCTGGGACTGGCGTCCGCCAAGGCGCTCGCCGGTCACGGCGCCCACGTCGTGATGGCGGCCCGCAACCAGGCCAAGGCCGCCGCCGCGCGCGAAGAGATCCTCGCCGCTCACCCGGATGCGTCACTGGAGATCGTCGAACTCGACCTCGGCTCGCTCGCCTCGGTCGAGTCCGCCGCCAAGAAGATCGCCGCCAAGCACGACCGCATCGACATCCTGATGTGCAACGCCGGCGTGATGGCCATGCCGCAGGGCACCACCGAGGACGGTTTCGACACCCAGATGGGCACCAACGTGCTCGGCCACTGGGCGCTGCTCTCCCACCTGCTGCCCATCGTCGTCACCACACCCGGCGCGCGCGTGGTGACCCTGTCGAGCACCGCCCAGCACATGGGCCGCGCCATCGACCCGGCCGACCCGCACATGCGCAAGAACTTCGACGCGTGGCGCATGTACGGCCAGACCAAGCTGGCCATGCGCCACCTCGCCGTCGGCCTGCAGGAGCAATTCGAGCGGGCCGGAGTCGACGCCAAGGCGCTGTCGGCGCAGCCGGGACTGACGAACTCCGATCTGCAGTCCACCACCCACGCCCAGGGCGGTGGGGGCCCGATGGGCGCGTTCTTCGAGTGGCAGACCAAGACCATGGGCATGTCGACCGATCGTGGGGCGCTGAGCCAGCTGCGGGCTGCCGTCGACCCCGGGGCCCCCGGCGGGGGTTTCTACGGGCCGCTGTTCGGGACCAACGGACCACCGGTCCGCAAGCCGCTGATCCGGCCCGGTAGCGACGCCGCGGTCAAGGCCCTGTGGCAGGTCGGCGAACGCGAGACCGGCTTGAAGGTCGATGTCGTTGCCGCGCTTGCCAAGCCGTGAACACTGCTCCGTTCCGGCTGTCCCTGCCGCTGGTGCGGGTGATCCTCGCCGACCTCCGCGAACAACTTGCCCACCACTATCTGACCCAATCCAGCCACTTGCTGACCGAGATCGCGTTCCTGCTCGGCTACGACAACACCAACTCCTTCCACCGAGCGTTCAACCAGTGGACCGGGCGCACGCCGTCGGGCGTCAGGGAGGCCGCCGGCTGACGCACGGGCCGGCCGTGGAATTCAGCTGCCCGAGATCCGCTGAGCCACTTCGCCGTACCGCTCGAATCGCTCCGGATCGGCCAGGGCGTTGTACAGCACGATCCGGGTCGCCACATCGCCGTACTTGTCGATCAACGCGTCGGCCAGCCCGTCCCACGTCGACTCGGTCGCGAACGCCGCTATGTGGTCGTCGGTGATCTGCGCCGCCATCCCGGCGAAGTCGCCCGCCTTCTGCCTCTCCCGGATCCGCGCCGTCGTCCCCTCGAACCCGGCCTCGTCCCAGATGAACGCGTAGTTCGGGGTGCTGCCGTAGAAACTCATGCTGGCCCGCACCAGCTCGCGCTCGCGATGCCGTTCCTCGTCGGTGTCGCCGACGATCGTCATCACCGGCACGATCACCGCGACGTCTTTGGCGGACCGTCCCGATTTCTCGGCTCCCTCAGCAAGATTCGGGACGACGTGGCGTGCGATGTACCCCGGTTCACCGAGCGGATGAACGTGGATTCCGTCGGCGACCTCGCCGGCCATCCGCAACATCCACGGATTGACCGCTGCGATATCGACTTTCGGGTCCGGCGCGTCGATCGGTCCGGGGCTCCACTGCGGTGTGATGAAGTCCAGGCTGTAGAAGTCGCCGCGATGCTCGAGGGTCCCGGTCCGGAATGCGACGAAGCACGCCTTGACGGCCTGCACGTAGTCCCGCAGCCGTGGACCCGGGCGCTCGAACTCCGCGCCGTAGCGGCGCACCACGTGGGTACGCACCTGGGTGCCCAGGCCGAGCCGGAAGTTCCCGCCGGTGGCCTCCTGCAGTTCCCACGCCGTCGCCGCCGTCACGAACGGGCTGCGCGGAAACGCCACCGCCACGCCCGTCGACAACTCCAGGCCCGGAGCGGCCTGCGCGGCCACCGCCGCGTTCAGGTAGGCGGTGCGGCCGGTCTCGGTGAACAGCAACCCGGAGAAGTGTGCCGCCTGGGTGCGCCGGGCCAGGTCGCCGATCTCGCGCAGCGGCTGGGGCGTGGTCATCACGTCGACGTGCATGGTCGGACCCTACGCCGCCGATCATTCACACCGATGCGGCACAGTGAAACCCGACCATCCCGAGCGAGGAGCCCGCCGTGACCCATGACATCCAACGCATCAACCCGCCGCAGCTTTTCGACTCCACCCCCAATGGTCATTCGCAGGGGTCGGTCGTCGAGTCGGGCAGCAAGCTGGCGTTCTTCTCCGGGCAGATCGCGTGGAGCCCGCAGCGCACCGAGGCGCCCCACTCCCTCCTGGAGCAGACCCGGATGGTCACCGCCAACCTGCAGGTCTGCCTGGACTCGGTCGGCGCCACCCGCGACGACATTGCGATGGCACGCATCTACGTCGTCGATCTCACCCCGGAACGACTCGAGGAGGCGTTTCCGGCGCTGCTCGAGTTCTTCGGCGACGCGTACCCCAGCATGACCGGCATCGGTGTACAGGCGCTGGCGGGGCCGGAGCTGCAGATCGAGATCGAGATGGTGGTGCGGGTGCCGTCCTGATTGCCTGGACATGCAGTACGTGCGGGCTGGAGTGGTACTGACCGATCACCCGGGCGGGATGACCGGAAGCGACAGCGTCGACGAGCCCGGCCCCCAGTGCACGTCGGCGCGCCCGTGCCGGCTCGGCACGTAGCGCGCCGGGAAGTGACCGAACAGCGGGTTGACGGGTTCGAGGTAGCGGCCCGCGACGAGCAGTCGCAGTTCGTCGCCGGCCCGGAACATGGTCGACGAGTTGCTCAAGGTGATGTACGTGTCCACCGCCTCGCCGGCCCGCAGCGGGTGCAGGGTGTCGAACGGCGGATCAGCCGCAGCGCCGGCATCGGGGTCGCCGATCGGGCGCAGGGCCAGCCGCAGCCTGCCGTCCGCGATGCGGTCGCGGCCATAGCCGTAGGACCCTTCGAACGGGAGATAGGCTCCGGCGCGCCACTTTTCGACGCCGACGAACAGGTGCGCGTCCTCGGCCCCGTGCAGCGAGATCCGCAGCTGCAGCCGCATCGCCCCGGTGATCTCGGTGTCGCGGTCGAAGGTGTACGCGAACGCCAGGGCCTGGCGGCGCAGCCGAAACCGCATGGCTCCCTGCGTGGTCGGCACCTCTGTGCTCAGCGATCCGTTGTCGGCCAGGTGCAGGGTGGTCCATTGC
Source organism: Mycolicibacterium xanthum (assembly GCF_019710635.1). GTDB lineage: Bacteria > Actinomycetota > Actinomycetes > Mycobacteriales > Mycobacteriaceae > Mycobacterium > Mycobacterium xanthum. The sequence continues at coordinate 20,875 of NZ_JAIFZS010000082.1, read as the reverse complement.
GTGCGCGCAGGCGGCCATTCGTCCTCCTGGCGCACCGCGCTGACGGTGTCGCCGCGCTCTCGGACCTCCAGCCGGACCCGGGGGAGGGCCGGGACGTCCCGCTGGAGTAAGTGCTTGTCGAAGAAGGTGGTTTGCGCGGTGAACGCGTCCTCGCCGTAGAACGCCGCCCACTTGCCGCCCCGGTGGGTGTAGACGTGAACGTCGGCAGATCCGGCCCGCTCGGCCAGCCGCCACGACCCCTGACTGTGCAGATTGTGGTCGGAGAAACTGGCGCACAACAGGATCGGCACAGTGATGCTCGCCAGGTCCGGCGTAAGCGCCATCCACGCGGTGTCCCGCAGCGGATGCCGTCGACGCATCCCAGCGAGATCGCCGGACAATCGGGCGACACGGCGGGTGATCGCCAGCCAGATCACCGAGAAGCCACGCTCGGGGATGCCGCCCGGGGTCATGAAATCCCGGTAGGCATCGGTGAAGCCCTCCCACGGACAGATCGCGGCAAGATGCGGCGGGTGCAGCGCCGCCGCCTTGTACTGCGAGATCGCCAGGTAGGACACCCCGAGCAGGCCGACGCGCCCGTTCGACCACGGCCGCGTCCCGGCCCACTCGACCACGTCGTAGACGTCGCGGGCCTCGTCGTCCGACATCAGCGACCCGACCCCGTCGGAGGTGCCCGCGCCGCGCGCGTCGACGTTGAGCACGATGTATCCGCAGTCCACCCATTTCACCGGATCGGTTGCCTCCCAACCGGTTTCCGAGGAGATCTGGACGGCCTCGGGCTGATTCATGATGCGGAACTGGGCGCTGAGCCGCCATCCCCGGCGGGTCCGCCGAGGCAGCGCGTCCTTGCGATACGGGTGCACGCACGCGACGACCGGGAACGGGCCGTCGCCCGGAGGACGGTAGACGTTGGCGCGCAACGTGATCCCATCGCGCATCGGGATGGCGACGTCGTGGTCCTTGATCAGGCTCTCCGGTGCCGGCGTGACGGTCACCGGCGGTCGCAGGAAGCGGCGGACCCGGTAGCCGGCGTAGGCGGCGGCCCCCGGACGGCGCCAGGGTCGGTCATATCGCGGAGCCACACGTCCTCCGGGCTTCTGAGGGTGATTCAAGAGCTCTTGAGCGGCAGTCTAGAGACCCCCGCCAGCGTCGAGACTGCACTGGTGGTGGCATTTCGCGAGTGGATGCCGCCGTGGGCGCAGTCTCAACGCAAGAGCGGGGTCAGCCCGGCTTGTTGACCTCCAGGTAGTGATGGGAGACCGGGGTGCCTTCGGCGTATTGCTCGACGTTCTGCTCGATGAGCTGGTCCTGCCCGGTGAGCCGGGTGTGGTGCTGATGCATGTGCTCGCCCCACGAGCGCACCAGGAACGTCTCCACGAACGTCGACTCCTGCTCCACGCTGCGAAACAGCCGCCACTGTGACGCGCCGGTGCGCTGCCGGGACCGGCCGAGCACCGCCATCGCCGCCAGGAACGCCTGCTCGTTGTCCGGGGCCACCCGGTAGAAGGTCGACACCAGCACCGGGCCGTCCAGTGGCTCGGGCTCGAACACCAGCGTCGGCTCCGGCCAGTGCGACGACGGCGTCAGATCCAGCGCCCCGGTCTTGGCGTGCAGCGGCCACCAGACCGACGACAGCGCGCAAACCACCAGCAGGGCCGCGCCGACCAGCAGGCTGGTGACAGTGCTGGTGGCGCCGGCCAGCAGACCCCACACCAGCGACCCCAGCGCCTGTCCGCCCATGAAGATCAACTGGTAGACCGACAGCCCGCGGGCACGCACCCACGCCGGCAGGCTCAGCTGCATCGACGCGTTGAGCGTCGACAGCGACAACAGCCACGCCGCACCGCCGACGATCAGCGCCAGCAGCACGACGACGAAGCTGTGCACCAGTGCCAGCACCGCGGTGGCCCCCGCGAAACCGACCGCCCCGATCGTCAGCAGGCTGTTCTGGCCGAACCGCAACCGCAGCCGTGACAACGCGAACGCCCCCAGCACCGCGCCCACGCCCAGCGCGCCCAGCAGCAGGCCGTAGCCCGCCGACGACAACCCCAGCTGGTCCTTGGCGATCACCGGCAGCAGCCCCCACAGCGCGCTGGCGGGTGCGATGAACAACGCCGTGCGCAGCAGGATCCGCCGCACGACCAGCGAGCTGCGGATGAACCTCCCGCCAGCGCTCAGCGCCGCCAGCGCCCGCTCGGACGGGAAGGTCTGCTCGACCGCCGGGCGTCGCCACACGATCAGCACCACGACGATCCCGACGAAGGACAGCGCGTTGAGCGCGAACACCCACGTCGGGCCGGTCAGTGACACCAGGGCACCGGCGATCGCCGGGCCGATGGCCCGGGCGCCGTTCATGCTCAAGCCGCCGAGCGCGGCTGCCGACGGAATCTGCTCGGGCGGAACGAGATCGGGCTGGATCGCCTGCCAGGCCGGTGCGGTCAGCGCCTGACCGCAGCCGATCAGGAACAACAACGTCAGCAGCACCGCGGGCGTGGTCAGCCCGGCACCGGTCAGCGCGGCCAGCAGACCCACCCCGGCGGCCATCGCCGCCTGCGTCGCGATCAGCAGCCGGCGCCGGTCGATGAGATCGGCCAGCACGCCGGACGGCAGGGCCAGCAGCATCACCGGCAGCGTCGTGGCGGTCTGCACCAGCGGGACGAGCACCGCGGCGCGGGGATCGCCGACCAGCATCCACTGGGCGCCCACGGTCTGCATCCAGGTGCCCAGGTTGGAGACGGTCTGCGCGATCCACAGCGCACGGAAGACCGGCGACCTCAGCGGTGCCCATGTCGAGGTCGATGGCGTGGCTGCTGCCGCCGTGGTCATGCGGCTCTCCGGTGTCTGGCTACCCGGATACTGTAGGGCCCCCGGACCCGATACAGTGCGTTCATGCCGGCCACCGCATGGACGTTGGGCCCCGCCGACGGGCAGTTGCTGCTGACGACCGGGGTGACCGGCCCGGCGGCCGCGATGGGCCACCGGCTGACCATCGCGATGACGTCCTGGCAGGGCAGCGTGACGTGGGCCGACGGCGAACCCGTCACCGCGGCGCTGACCGTCGACGTCGACTCCCTCGAGGTGCTCAGCGGCGAGGGCGGCGTCAAGGGGCTGTCGGCCGCGGAGAAGGCGCTGGCCCGCTCCAACGCGCTGAAAAGCCTGAACGCCAAGCGGTTTCCGCAGATCAGCTACCACGCCGACGACATCGTCAAGACCGGCGACGGCTACCGGCTGACCGGCACCCTGGACATCCACGGCAAGAGCCGCGACCGCGTCGTCGACCTGCGCGTCGAGGACCTCGGGCCGGCCTGGCGGATGTCGTGTGACGCCGAGGTGAGCCATTCCGAGTTCGGCGTGAAGCCGTACTCGATGATGATGGGCGCGATGAAGGTCGCCGACGAGGTGGCGGTGTCGTTCGTCGCCGAACACGCCAAGGACGGCTGACCGGGCGGCCCCCGGACACCGCGCCGATACGACTTCATCACAAATGGAGCCGACGGGTGTGCCCTCGGCCCGCAGGTGTCGGCCGCAGTGCCTACGATGGACCCGTTCCACCGTCCCGGCGCCCGCGCCGACCCATACTGGAGTGTCCTTTGCCCTGGTCCCGTCGTGCGCTCGCAGCCTGCACCGCCGCCATTGCCGCGACGGTGATGTTGGTCAGCGGAGACGTCCTCAACACCGCCGATCAGTGCGGTTCGGCGTGCCAGGTCGAGACGGTCGCCCAGGCCCGCGTCCAACCCCCGGCGCCGTCGGCGGCCGACCTGCAGGTGGTGCCGGGCCCGCTGGCCGAGGACGTCGACCCCGCCGCGCCGGTGTTCGTCGCCGCCCGCACCGGCAGGGTGCAGAGCGTCACGCTGGAGAACGAATCCGGAAAGACGGTCGACGGCAGACTCACCCCGGACGGCAAGGCGTGGCGGCTCGGTGAGCAGCTCGGCTACGGCCGCACCTACACCATGACCATCACCGCCCGCGGCCCCGGCGGCATGCCGTCGCGGCAGACGTCGAGCTTCTCCACCGTCTCGCCCGACCAGTTGGCCGCGGTCTACCTGGACACCACCGCGGGCACCCTGATCAAGGACGGTGCGACGTACGGCATCGGCACCGTGATCGTCGCGCGGTTCGACTCCGCGATCACCGACAAGGCCACCGCGGAGCGCCGGCTGAGGGTCACCACCGACCCACCCGTCGCAGGCTCGTGGAACTGGATCGACGACCAGACCGCGCACTGGCGGCCGGAGAAGTACTACGCACCGGGAACCTCGGTGACGGTGGCGGCGGACATCTACGGCGCGCAGCTGGGCGACGGGCTCTACGGCGACGAGGACGAGCAGGTGTCGTTCCGGGTCGGGGACTCGCACGTGTCGGTCGCCGACGACACCACCAAGCAGGTCAGCGTGTACGACAACGGCAAGCTGGTGCGCACCATGCCGACGTCGATGGGGATGGGTGGTACCGAGACCGTCGGCGGCAACACCTTCTCGTTCTGGACCCCGAGCGGTGTCTACACCGTGCTGGACAAGGCCAACCCGGTGATCATGGACTCCTCGACGTACGGGCTGCCGACCGGATCGAGCCTGGGTTACCGCACGACCGTGCCGTATGCCACCCGGATCAGCACCGACGGCATCTACCTGCACCAGCTCAACGCGACGATCTGGGCGCAGGGCAACACCAACGTCTCCCACGGTTGCCTGAACCTCAGCTCCGACAACGCGGCCTGGTTCTACGACTTCTCGGTCCCCGGGGATGTCGTCGAGGTGCGCAACACCGGCGGCCCGCCGCTGACCCTGGCGCAGAACGGCGACTGGAGCGTGCCGTGGGACCAGTGGCGCCGCGGCAGCGCGCTCAACGCCTGACCCGTTGAGACTGCGCTGGCGGTGCGTGCCACTCGCACTCCGTCGCCCTGAGTGCAGTCTCAACGAGGTGGAAGCCGAGATTGCACCCAGGGGTGCTGCACGGCGAAATTGACGGCCCTGAAAGCAGTTTCGGCGAATCCGATGTCGGTGCCCGCGCGTAGCGTCTACGGCATGAGCGACGACGCCGAGGCCCGGAGCGACAGCGCGAACCAGGCGGCGCTAGCGAAATGCTAGCTGTCCGCAAGCTCACGAGCTACGCTCGCCAGGTGAGGACCCTGTACCTGCGTAACGTCCCCGATGAGGTCATGGACCGACTCGAGCGGATGGCGCGCGCGTCGAGCATGTCGGTGACCGCTGTCGCGATCCGTGAACTCGATGCCGCCACACGCCGAGTCGACAACGCCGCGCTGGTCGCTTCCCTGCCCGACCTCGACATCCCGACAGAAGCGATCGTCAAGCAGGTGGAATCCGAGCGCCGGTGATCGTCATCGACGCGTCGGCGGCGGTCTCTGCACTTCTCAACGACGGCCAGGCGCGCCGGCTCATTGCTGACGAGTCGGTGCACGCGCCGCACCTGGTCGATGCGGAAGTGGTCAGTGTATTGCGGCGGCACCTCGCCGCCGGTCTGCTCGCTGCCGGGCAAGCGCGCCGAGCACTGGATGTCTGGAGACGGCTCGGGCTGATCCGCTACGCCGCGCCGCCCCTTCTCGAACGTGTCTGGGAACTTCGGTCCGCTGTCTCCGCGTACGACGCGATGTATGTCGCACTCGCCGAAAGCCTGGACTGTGCGCTTGTGACAGCGGATTCAAGGTTATCCGGGGTGAATGGCCCCCGTTGCGCCATCACGGTCGTACCGCGATAAGCGCAGTTTCGGGTCAGGAAGCTTGCGCCCACCTCGTTGGGCTGCGCCCACCTCGTTGGGGCTGCGCCCACCTCGTTGGGGCTGCGCCCACGGCGGCGGCTACTCGAACTTCTTCGCCGCCAGCGCAGTCTCAACGTTGTGAAGTCGACCGGCTATGCGTCCACCGGATTGACCCGGCCCACGATCAGCGGGTCGGTCTTGGTGAACGGGAACGCCGGCAGATCGTCGATGTGCATGTTGAACGTCGCGGCGAGCACCTCCCGGGAGTAGGCGCTCGCCGAGGCGCGGTAGCCGATGTCGCCGGGCATCGGCTGGTCGAAGAAGATGGCGAAATGGATGTCCGGGGAGTCGATCACCTCGATGTGGTGCGGGTAGGCGCGCGGGATGAAGTACACGTCGCCCTCGTCGAGCAGGTAGGTGTCCAGCGAGCCGTCCGGGTCCATCACCGTCATGCGGCCGGAACCCTTGTGCACGTAACCCATCTCGGCGGTGATCGGGTGCCAATGCGGTTCGCGCATGCCGTCTTCGCGGATCCGCAGCGAGTACATCGACAGGTCCTTCAGCGCCGGCCAGTATTGCGCCCGGGCCAGCCTGGCCGAGCCGACCGCCACGCCGATCGTCGGGCTCTGTGCCTCGACGGAGAACTTGTGCGGATCGTCGAACCACGCCGTCGCGGGCACCTCCGCTTCGCCATTGCGCCACGCGAGTTTTCGGTCGACGGTGTCGCGCCGCATCGCGGTGAAGTCCGAGGCGGGCAGGTCGTAGGTGTTGCCCAGCACCGCATCCGTCATCGCGCCGAACGAGGCCGCCAGGCCGAAGTCCTCCGGGCGTTCGCTGCGGAACGCGAGAACGAACTCGGCAGGCTCCTCGCCGATGTTCTCGATGTGGTGCAGCGACCCAGAGTCGATGTGGAACATGTCGCCAGCGGCGACGGTGAAGCTGGAGAACCGGCTGTAGCTGTCGAGCACCGAGACGAACGACGTGCCCGAGATGCAGTAGGTGAGCTCGTTGCAGTTGGCGTGCCAATGCGGGGTGCGCATGGCGCCGGGGTTGATCACGATGCGCTTGATCGACAGCCCGGACAGGATCGGGAAGTGATCGGCGACGACCCGCCGGATCGAACCGAGGTCGGACTCCTCGACGATCTCGCCGTTGGTCAGGGATGTGGCGTGCCGGCTGGTTTCGGTCGAACCCATGACGTTTCTCCTCCGGTGAATGACGGCCTCATGGTATGCCCGTCGCGGCCCGTCGAGACTGCGTTGAGGTAGCTGCTCATTCGCAAAACCCCGCCCTGAGCGCAGCGCCAACGGAGGGTCAACCCGGCCACCGATCCGTCGCCGGCGCGCTGCTGGTGCTCGAGCGTGACAAGCTCAACGGGCCCGACGCGAAGGTGAAGGCGATCTACCGGGTGGAGATGCCGCAGGACGGCGGTGTCGGCTCGGCCGCCGACGTGCCGGAGGTGCTGCCGAAGACGCTGGCCCGCAATCTGCTTCCCGATCTGCAGGGCAGCAACGGGTTCGTCCAGGAGAAGGTCGAGGGCTTTGCGGTGACCGGCAACGGCAACCTCTACGTCGTCACCGACAACGACGGACTCGACGACGCCAACGGCGAAACCCAGTTCTTCGATCTCGGCCCGGCCGCCGAGGCGCTCGCGGGATAGCGCGTCACGGTGCAGGTCCGGGTTGACCCGGAGCGGGGGTCACGCTGTGGCGCTGGACAGCAGTTCGGCGAAGGAAGCATCCATGCAGTCCCCGTAATGTTCGATGTCCGGCAGCACGATCGGACATCCGTTGATGCTGACGAACACGCGTCCGCGGTAGCTGATCACGTTGTGGATCAGCCCGCATCCCTGGGTGAATGGGGACAACCCGTAGCCGGAGAGCAACTCGGCGCCGGCGAGGTAGATCGGAAAATCCGCGCCGCGCATGGTGGACACGAGGGTGTTCGCGATCCGTGAGGTCTCGATGAGACTCCCGGCGTGTGTCGCCCTCCCGACCCGGATGGCTGGGACAACGAGCGCGCCCGGCACGAACTCGGCGAACTCGAGAACCCGTTCCCCCAGCTCTTCGCCCATGGCCTTGGAATTGGTGCTCGATTCGTGCACGACCTTCAAGCGGGCGAGCGGGTCGTCGATGTCGGTGCCGAGCAGAACGCGGACCACCGAAATCTGATTCACCGTGGGCCGGGGTGCGGAGTCGGTCTGCAGCGCCAACGCCATCGCCGTCACCATCGATTTCTCGGGCAGTTCGCCCTTGTCCAGAAGATATCGGCGCATGGCGCCTCCGATACCGGTCAGAACCACATCGTTGACCGTGGCGTTCGGTACGAGCCTGCGTGTTCTCAACACCTCGGCGAGGTCGTAGTCGCGTGCGTCGAAGTTGCGGCTGGCGTCGGTGTGTGAGTTGAACGGGGTGTGGGGAACGTCGATCGAGGGTCCCTGCTCCGCCCGATGGCCGGTCGGGATCTGCCGTGTGATCGCCCCGGGGATCTTGGCCAGCAGCGGAATGCTGTGTGTTGCCGCCGAGACGAGTTGCTGCGGCCGGCGGGCGTAGGTGAACACGGTTCGGGCGAGCAGGTTCAGCGATGAGGGATATCGCTCCGGGGTCCAGTCGGGCTGCGGCGCCGGCGCGGTGTCAGGTGTCGGATCGTGTAAGGCGTTGACCAACTTGACGCCCGTCATCCCGTCGACCGCGGAATGGTGCACCTTGAAGCACAACGCGAAGGCGTGTTCCGGCGCTCCGCGGATCTTGCCGAGCCCGTCGATGAAGTAGCCCTGCCAGGGCGGTCGGCGCAGATCCATCCGCTGGGCGTGCAACTGCGACACCTGATCGCACAGCTGCGACCAGCCGCCCGGGCTGGGCAGGGTCAGCCGATGCAGGTGTTCCCCGATGTCGAAGTTCGGGTCGCGTACCCAGTACGGGTGGTCCAGATCGAACGGGACACGGGCGAGGACGGCGCGAAAAAGGCGGTCGGCGCCCAGTCGGGACCCGACATGCGCCGACACATCCTCGAAGGTGATGGTGCCGCCCTTCGCTGTCGACGGGTCGTAGATCCCGAAGAAGGTGACATGCGCCGCGCCCGCGGCCTCGGCGTAGACGAACGCGGCGTCCAGGCCACTCAATTGCTCCATTCGTGCCTCCGCGGATCCTTCGAATCCCCGCCCCGGAGGGCAGGCCGATTCGTCCAGCCGATGCCGTTTTTCTACTCCTGCGCGTGCAGTAATTTGGCGGATTGTCGAGAGCGGCGGGAATGCGACAGTGGCGGCGCCGCCGGTTTCGCGGGCAGTAGATTCGACCTGGAAGTCCGTGCTGGAGGTTCTCATGGAACAACGCCCGGTCGGTCCGGGCGGGCGTCGGTGGCTCGCGCTGGGCGAGGATGCGTTGCCCGCCGGAGAACAGTGGTTGGCGCCCGGCGAGGCGGCCAACCTGGCCGGGCTGCGATACACCAAGCGGCGCACCGAGTACTTGTTGCGCCGGCTGGTCACCAAGCATGCCGTCGCTGCGGCCATCGGGCGGCCGACCGACCCCGTCGCGCTGGCCGGCATCGAGGTGCGCAACGCGCCCAGCGGCGCCCCCTACGTGTGCGTCGACGGGGCTCCGATCGAACTGGGTGTGTCGATCACCGATCGCGCCGGTTGGGCGGTGTGCCTGACGTCCCCGGCAGGGTCGCGTCACCCGGTCGGCTGCGACCTGGAGTTGGTGGAGCCGCGCACGCCGGGCTTCGTACAGGACTTCCTCACCGCGGCCGAGCAGCGGTTGGTCAGCTCATGCCAGGCCGGTGACGAGCGCGACGCGGCGGCGAACCTGATCTGGTCGGCGAAGGAGAGCGCGCTGAAGGTGTTGCAGACCGGGCTGCGCCGGGACACCCTCACCGTCGAGGTGACGTTGGCCGCACCGAGCAGCGATGGCTGGGGCGCGTTGACCGTCCGCGCCGAGGAAGGCCCGGTGTTCCCGGGCTGGTGGCGGCGCGAAGGGCGATTTCTGCTCACGATCGCCACCGAGGTTGCGGGTCCACCGCCGGTGGCGCTCGTCCCCGGCGTGCTGTCGCCGGCGGTTCCCCGGCACTCCTGGCTCGACCGACCGCTACACCTGCGTTGATTCCGAAGTCCGGGCGTCTTCACCCCGGCGCGTGATCAACCGGGCCCGGCCGAATCTCTGGAAACTGTCAGCGCGGGACGCCGCGTGTGATGGACACTCCTGAAGGGATGGCTTCGGATCGCACTGCAGGACGAGCCGCAGAACTCATGGACGGCAACCCGAGAACGATGACAACGATCGGCGATCACGGACAGGAATCGCACAAACCGCTGCACGTGGGCGATTCCGAAGCGGCGATGTGGGGAATCGAGAAGGACCCCCTGCTGCGGCAGACGATGACCGCGATCCTCCTCCTCGACCGGCCACCCGACCGGGACGTGCTGCTGGACCGCCTGGAACGTGTCAGCCGTACCCTGCCCGCATTCCGGCACCGACTGGTCGAGGTGCCGTTGCGCCTGTCGACGCCCCGCTGGCTCGTCGACCCGAACTTCGATCTCTCCTACCACGTCCGCTGGATCGGTGCGCCTGGAGACGGGTCCATCGACGGCGTGTTCGAGTTCGCGCGCCAGTCGACGATGTCGGGCCTCGACCGGGATCGCCCGCTGTGGACCGTCACCGTCGTCGAGGGTCTCCAACGGGGCGAAGCAGCGCTGATCATCAAGATGGATCATGTGTTGACCGACGGCTTGGGCGTGGTGCTGCTGGTCGCCTGCCTCAGTGACCCCACCCGCGAACCACGCGATCTCGGCGTGCTGCCCGCGATCCCGGAGCCGGAGAGTCAATCTCCCTTCGACCTGGCTGTCGAGGCCGTCACGAACAGCGGGCGCCGGATTGCCGGAGTCGTCGGCCGGTCGGGCAACTCGGCCACGCGTGCGATACCCGCTGCGGTGTTGCGACCGGTTGACACTGCCCGTGGAATGACGAGGAACATGCGGGCCTTGGGACGGATTCTCACGCCGCCGTTGAAGACCCTGTCCCCGCTGATGACCGAGCGCCGAGGGTGGATGCGCTTCACCGCCTTCGAGTCCGACCTCGAGAGTCTGCGTAAGGCCGCCAAACCCCACGGCTGTACCGTCAACGACGCGTTCGTCGCCGCTGTCGCCCACGGGTTCGCCCTCTACCACCAGCGACATGGGGAGCCCGTCGAGCGACTGCGCGCCGAAATCGTGGTCAATGTTCGCGAGCAGGGCGACTCGTCCCTCGGAAACCATGTGATGGGCGCGGCCATCGCCCTTCCGGTCGGCGCCGATGATCCGGCCGGTGCGATGACGACCTACCACGGCCTGATCGATCAACTGAAGCAGGATGTCAGACTTCCGTTGGCCACCGGAATCCCCATGATGCTCAATGCCCTGGGCCCGTTGCTGCAACCGTTCTTCGGGACGCTGATGAAACACGGCGACTTCGCGGCCATCAGTGTTCCCGCCGGCGACGAGACCATCTACCTGGCCGGCGGGGAGGTCATCGGACTCTATCCGTTCGGTCCCCTCGTCGGCGTCGCGGCCAACTGCACCCTGGTCGGATACCGCCACAAGGCATTCGTCGGGATCAATGTCGATGCGGCAGCGGTCCCGGATCTGGACATGCTCGCCGGGTGCATCCGCGAAGGATTCGACGCCGTCATCGCACTCGCCGACGCCGGCCGGTAGGAGAATCCGAATTGGAAGTATGTGAACCAGGAAAAGATCTGGTGGAAGGTCATTTCGACGACGAATTCCGTGAAGTCGCCGACGTCTTCAGGAACCAGATCGCAGCCACCGACGGTGGCGCCTCGGTGGCCGTCTACCACCGTGGCAGGCTTGTCGTCGATCTGTGGGGTGGAGTTCGCAACTCTGAGGGTGATCGATGGCAACGCGACACCCTGGCGATGTGCTGGAGCACCACCAAGGGCGTCACCGCCACCTGCGCCCATGTGCTCGCCGATCGTGGCCAACTCGACTACGACGAACCCGTCGCCACCTATTGGCCGGAATTCGCCCAGAACGGTAAGGCGCAGATCACGGTGCGGCAGGTGCTGAGCCATTCGGCGGGCCTGCACCGGTTGGGCACGATCATCGACCACGGGTCCCGGATCCTCGACTGGGAACACATGACCGACGCGCTGGCCCGGGCCAAGCCGGCCTACCCGCCCGGAACGCAGGTGGGTTATCACGCGCTGACGTTCGGCTGGCTCGTCGGCGAACTGGTGCGGCGGATCTCCGGCATGTCGCTCGACGAGTTCCTGCGGAAGGAGATCGCCGAACCGCTCGGGCTCGACGGCCTCTACATCGGCTGCCCGCCCGAGCAGCGGCATCGGGTGGCGCCGCTGGAACCGATGTCACCGGCTTTCCGGGGTTTGACCGCCCCCGTCGGCAACTTCGTGTTCAACCAGGTGACGCGGGGATTGCATGTGCTGAGGTCGCCGGTCAACCCGCACCGGCTGCTCAACGCGGCGCTGTCCCGCGGGATCGAGGACGTGGTCGCCGATCCGCGGCTGCTGGACGCCGCCGTCCCGGCGATGAACGGGCATTTCGATGCCGTCTCGCTCGGTGCCATGTACGCGATGCTCGCCGGTGGCGGCCAGCTCGGCGGCGTGCGAATTCTGTCCGAGGAAACCGTGCGCAAAGCGTCGACGATCCAGAACAGCCAGCGCGACCGGATCATCGTGATGACGATGCAGTGGCGGCTCGGCTACCACCGGCTGCCGCTGGTGCACAAGCAATTGCCGCGTGCCTACGGCCATTTCGGGTTTGCCGGTTCCGGAGCGTTCGCCGATCCCGAACACAACCTGGCGCTGGCGATGGTGTGCAACCGGGGACAGGGCACCCCGTTCGGAGACCTGCGGATTCTTCGGTTGAGTCAGGCGGTGGCGCGCAGCGTCCGGTCACCTCGCTACTTCGACCTGAACGACGGGTTTCAGGGCTGACGCGGACCAGGGCTGACGCGTCACACCACCGACATCCGCCGGTCGAGGGCCTCGATGATGTAGGGCCGCAGCCCCTTCGCTTCGATGATGCGGTCCACCGAGCCCACTGCGAGCGCCCGCTGAACGGTGTGGATCCGGTCGAACTCGTCGGCCACTTCGCTGAGCTTCGCGGAGCGAACCGTCTCGGTGACCTCGGCGAGCCGGGCCCGCGCCGCGCCGGCCTCCGGCCCCGTTGCGCTGTGCACCCGTTCGGCGGCCTCGAGCACCCGGGGATCGTGCTCGGTGCGCGCCCGTACATCCCGGGCGAAGACGGTGGCGGCGGCGGGCGCGCCGCCGATCACCGACGCGAACGAGCCCTCCACGGCGGCGATCTCCATCCCCTCGTTGAGCCTCTTGGAGAACACCACGAACGCACCGCCGTGGTAGCGGGAAACCACCACGAAGACGATCGGGCCGCGGAAGTTGGTCACCGCCCGGCCGATCTCGGCGCCATACTCCAGCTGCCACCGGCGCATGGACTCCGGCGAGCCGTCGAAGCCCGACAGGTTCGCCAGCACCACCACGGGCCGGTTGCCGCTGGCCGCGTTGATGGCGCGGGCCAGCTTGCGCGACGCCTGCGGGAAGAGTGTTCCCGAGGACCACGACGTAGGGCCGCCGGCCGGCACGAAACCGTGCCGGGGCACGGTGTGCGATTCGATTCCGATCATGCACACCGGGATACCGCCGACATGCGCGTCCCACACGATCGCGGTCTCGGCGGCACGCCACTGCCCCCAACGTTCCAGGGGCTCGGAGTCCTCGTCGGCGACCGCTCGCATCACCGAGCGCATGTCGAACGGTTTCTTGCGCTCGGGGTTGTGCTCGGCGGAGAAGACCTCTCCGACGGTCGTCAGCTCGCAGCCCGCGACGGCGGCGTGTGGCGCGCAGCGGACGTCGCGGTCCGCAGGGTCGGCGGTGGTGCGCCGCCGTGGCCACGCTTCACCCGGGACGACGTAGGTGTGCTCGTAGTGGCGCAGCAGGATGTCGCACGCGTCGGCGAGGGTGGGAGCCCAGTACTGTCCCTGGCCGTTGGGGCCCATGATCCGGTCGAAGCCGCCGATGCCGAAGTTGTCCTCGGCCGATACCCCGCCGGAGAAGTCCAGTGCCTGCTTGCCGGTCAGCACCATCGCGCTGTCCGGGGTCATCACCAGGATCCCGCGGGTGTGCATCAGCATGGTCGCCTCGGCATTCCAGTACGGCTGGGCGCCGACGTTCACCCCGGTGACGACGATGTTCACCTCCCCGCCGCGCTGGGTGAACTCGATGAGGCGGCGCAGCACAGCGCTGATCCAGTCCATGTTCTCGGTGCCGCTGTCCATCGCGATCCTGGCCCCGGACGACAGCGCGAACCACTCCACCGGCACCCGCATCTGTTCGGCGAGGTCCAGTGCGGAGATGATCCGCCGGCACTCGGCCTCGGCCAGGTTGCCCAGCCCGCGGGTCGGATCGCCGAACACCGCCACCCGGTCCATCCCCTCCGGCACCTTCTCGGTGTTGTTGCGCAGCACGCCGACCACGATGTTGGCGGTGTTCATCCCGTACGGTCGCGACACCGGGACGAGGGCTCCGTGTTCGTCGAAGTCGTACTCGACGAACTTCCCGGTGGGAAACCGCGCCACCGCCTCGGGCGGAGGGGTGAGCATCCGGATGATCTCATAGGGGTAAGGGACGCCGAATCTCTTGGCGCGCAGTAGTTTCTGTCGGTACGGCGTCAGCGGCTGGATCGGTTCCTGCCCGGGCGGGCGCTCGCGCACCGTCAGGCCCTCGCCCAACCCCTCCACTTCCACCACGCGATCGCGACCGTCGGGGAACTGCACGCGCAGCACCACCTTCTCCAGTCCGGCGCCGGCGGCGAACGGGGCCGACATGCGCGCCACGTCGGTCCACCCGGGGCGGGCCACATCCCACGGTGGGCGGACGTAGAGCACCACCCGGTTGGCCGCCGGTCGGTTCCGTTCGTCGAACGTGGCCAGCGCCTCGCGCATCGCCGACAGTGCGAGCAGACCCATCAACTCCAACCGCGGGTACCGCATCACACCATCGGCGGTCCGGACCGGTGTCATGTCGCGCACTTCGGCGAGCGCGAAAAGTCGCTCATCGGTTGGATTGTCGCGGGCCACGCCGTGGAACACGTAGACGTCCTCGGCCGACCGCAGGCGGCGCAATGTGAAGTTCGCCAGGCGCCACAGGTCCAGTCGCTTGGCGAGCATCGGGTGCAGGTTGCGGTAGAGGTGATCCTCGACGAAATGGCCGTCCTGCTGACGGAAGGTCACGTGATGGGTGCGGAAGCGTTCCGGCACGTCTCCGTCAAGCGTTGTGACGGTCAGGTCCAGCCGGTGCAGCGCGCGCCCGAAATCGCAGTCGGACAGCAGCTTTTCGGCCTCGGCGACGATGTCGTCGTCATCGGCGGCGTCGCCGTGCCGCCACAGCGGCAGATCCACCACGACCTGTCGGTCGGTCTCGATGGTGGCAAGGTGCCCGGCGATCGCCCGGGACAACTCCGACAGCTCCGCCAGCGGCCCGTACGTGGTGACCAGATGGATGGGCAATTGCTCGAAGTCGTAGTCGGCGGTGCACAGCAGCCGCCCGTCGCGTTCCTCGAAGACCAGTGCCTGCAGTTCCCTGATCCGGTAGAACCGGCGGGTGTAGACCTCCAGTACCGCCCGGCGGAATCGGGGATCTTCGCCGGCGCGCCATCTGCGCAGCAACTCAGAGCGCAGCGGCTGTGCGCAGGCCACCAGGCGGTCGATCTTCTCGGGCCGGCCGGCGCCGTCGGGATCGTCGCTCAGCTCGTCGAGAACCTGCCCCACCGCGGCGTATTCGTCGGCGACCGTGACCGCCAGCAGCGGCTCGTCGAAATAGCGGAACCGCACATCGCGGGCCAGCTCGGCGACCACGCGCTGGCGGCTCCCGATGGCGGCCAGCCGGTCGAGTCGGGCCCGCATCTCGGGGTCGGCCAGCGGCGCCAGCTGGGCGCAGTGGCGAAGCCGGCGCTCCAGGATGGCCGTCACGGTCGGCGCCAGCTCGTTGAGCCGACGGAACGACTTGAACATCCACACCACGGCTTCTTCGAGTTCGGGGCTGCGCTCCAGCCCGTGCACGCCGTAGCGCTGCAGCGCCCGCTCCAGCCGCCGCCGGTATCCGTCGGGCAGACCGGCCCGGTCGGCGTCGAGCCACTGCAGGTAGGACAGCAGATACTCCTGGGCGCTGCCGGCGACCAGTTCTTCCTCCGGGTCCATTTCGCCGCGCGGCCGGTAGAGCGAGCCGACGTCGGCGAACAGGTCGAGCAGTTCGTCCTCGCAGTGCAACAGGTCGGTGTCGGTCGGCGAGGCGGTCTCGCCGAGTCGATGCTGGCGGGTCAGCATTGCCTGAACCGAGCCCGGATCCAGGTCGTAGCCGAGCAGATATCTGTGCAGGGCCTCGTACACCTGCTCGCAGGGGGCCGTGCCGGGCGGTTCGGTGGCGGCCAGTCCGGTCAGGTCGACCGCGCCCCCGGTATGGCCCTGGTCGGCGTCGGACGTCGCGATGCGAAGCAGCGGCGCGCCCGCCTCGATCTGCGCGTTCGCGGCGGTTTCGACGGCGGCGACGGTGCCGGCGAACGGTGCGGTGACGGTGTTCTCCATCTTCATGCTCTCGAGGACGGCGACCGGGTCGCCCTCGGCCACCTGATCCCCGGGCTCCACGAGAACCGACAGCACGAAAGCCGGCCCGGGACAACGCACCACACCACCGTCGTCGCGGAACACCGCGTGGGCCGCGCCGTCCACATCGATCCGCAGGGTGGCCCCTTCGACGACGGACACCACGCGGTGCGTCCGGCCGCCGACGACCACCCGTCGCTGATACCGGTCATGGTGAGCGATCGTGACATCAGCGCTGCCGGTGCCGGATGCCATCCGGTAGGTGGTGCGGCCGGTGCGGTAGACGTGCAGGTCATACCGCTGGCCCCGGTAACGCAGACGGCACCGGTGGCCCACCCCGGGCATGGGCTCGGCGCCGCCGCGTGCCGCGCGGGCGTGGAACACGATCCGGTCGGCGGCCTCGTCGAGGTCGTACGACTCGATCGCGGCCACCAGCAGGGCCACCGGATCCGGCGTGGGCAGGTGCGCCGCCTCGCCGGTCAGCCGGTCCAGCCAGTGGTTGTCGAATATCCCGTCGCTCACCTCCGGCCGATTCAGCAGGGTCAGCAGGAAGGAACGGTTGGTGGTGCCGCCGTCGACCACCGCCGTGGTTTCGCGCAGCGCGCGGCGCAGCCGGGCGAGCGCCTCGGCGCGGTCGTTTCCCCACGCCACGATCTTGGCGATCATCGAGTCGAAGTCCGGCGGGATGCGGTCGCCCTCGCGCACACCCGCGTCCACGCGGATCCCGGTCCCGCCGGGCAGGTGGAGCTGGGTCAGCCGGCCGGGTGCCGGGGCGAACCCGTTCTCGGGATCCTCGGCGTTCAGCCGTGCCTCGATCGCATGCCCGGACACCTGTGGCGGCACGCCGGTGAGCCGCCCGCCGCGCGCCACGTGCAGCTGCAACTTCACCAGATCGAGCCCGGTGGTCGCCTCCGTGACGGGGTGCTCGACCTGCAGCCGGGTGTTGACCTCCATGAACTGGAACCGCCGGGTCTCGGGGTCGACCAGGAACTCCACCGTGCCCGCGTTTTGGTAGCCCGCGGCGGCGGCCAATCGTACCGCCGCATCGCGGATCGCCTGCTCCTGCTCGGCGTTGAGCACCGTCGAGGCCGACTCCTCCAACACCTTCTGGTGCTTGCGCTGCAGCGTGCAGTCACGGACACCGGCAGCCCACACGGTGCCGTAGCCGTCGGCGATCACCTGGACCTCGACATGCCGGGCGGCGGGCACCATTTTCTCCATGAACACCGTCGGATCACCGAAGGCCAGTCGGGCTTCGGCGCGCGCCGACGGCAGTGCCGAAGCGAGTTCGTCGTCGTTGTGAACGATGCGGATGCCGCGGCCGCCGCCGCCGGCGGCCGCCTTGACCACCACCGGATAGCCGAGCCGCTCGGCGACTCCGAGGGCCTCCGCGACGTCGCTGACCGGCCCGTCGCTCCACGGCACGACCGGGACGTCGGCCTGCTCGGCGACCCGTTTGGCCGCGACCTTGTCCCCGAGCAGCCGGATGGTGGCGCTGTCCGGGCCGACGAACACGATGCCGGCCTCCTCACAAGCCTGCGCGAACGAGGCGTGCTCGGCCAGGAACCCCCAGCCGACCCAGACCGCGTCGGCCTGCGCGGCGCGCAGCGCGTCCACGACCGCCGCCTCGTCGAGGTAGCGCGACCGGCGCGTGCCGTCGGTGGGGTCGACATACGTCGCCGATCCCAGGGGGACGGCCTCGTCGGCCTCCCGCACGAACCACGCGTCGGCGTCCGGGTCGGTGTAGAGCACGATCGTGCGGATCGGCGGATGGTTGCCGGCCTCATCGCCTCCCGGCTCGTCTCGCTGCCCTCCGGCGTTGAGTTCCGCGACCGCGGTCAGCGCGCGCACCGCGGGCTCGCCGCGGTTGACGATCGCGAGCCGGCGAAGTTGGGTTTCCATGCCGTTTCCCTCTCCCCGTTTCTCTCTCCTCAGCCGCGCATGACCGACCGGATCGGCCCGAGCACGTCATCGGGTGGCGGGTCGGGCAGCGGCACCGTCCGGTAGCCGTCGAGGCGCAGCACCACGGCGCCGTCCGCACCGCTCACGGTGCAGCTGAAGCCGCTTGCCCCATCGCGCCGCGCGGTGGCGACCAATCCGGGTCGTTCCTCCGGCCGCCCGTTCACCCGCACCGCGTCGAAGTGCATCGGCAGCGCCAGCAGGCCGTCGGTACCGGCCTCGAACAGCCCGACGGTCTGGAAACACAACTCGACCAGTCGCGGCCCCATCAGCAGCGGCGCGTCCACCTGCGGCGGCAGATCGCCGGCGAACCGGGCGGCCGCACCGTCGCCCTGTTTCCATGCCGAGCCGACCACCTGATAGGCCGGGCCGTGGAAATACAGCCGGTACACCTGCTCCGGAGTCAGCGCCGGCGTCCCGTCGGTCGATGTGGCCCCGGGATCGGCAGCGCCGCCGAGCGTGGGCGGATCGGCGCTCAGTCGCACCGAACCGGTGAAATGCACCGTGCGTTGCGGCTGATCGGTGCCCGGCAGCACCCGTTCCGCCCACAGCCGGCACTCCGCGAGCAGATCGTCGCCGTCGGGACGAAGCAGCGCGGTGATCGTGATCGTCCGTGGCTCGTCCCGGTAGAACTTCAGCGGCGCCCGGAAATCCACGTTCTCCACGGCGACCAGGTGCCGGTCGGGAGCGAGGATCCGGGCCGCCTCGGCGAACGCCTCCATGCCCATGACGCCGGGCAGCACCGCCGTGCCGTCGATGCGGTGGTGGTCCAGGAACGGCCGGGCGGTCGGGTCCAGCATGGTGCGTACCACCAGTCCGTCGTGGACGCTGGCGGCGACCATTTCATCGACCATCGGCCCTTCCGCCGGCAGGGCGGCCGGCTCGAGGCCGCCGGTGTCGTGGAACTCGGCGGCCAGCGCGCCGAGCGCCCCGGCGACCACAACCTCCCCCTCGGGCAGGCCGACGCCGAGTTCGCGCCGGATCCACGCCACACCGGCCTCCGCGGGCAGCATGTCCACCCCGGCCGCGGCCATGATCGTCGGGATCGAGCCCCGGGTCGCCATGCCGATCGTGCCCCAGGCCGTCCAGTCGACCGCCAGCGTGCGCATGCCCGGACGGGTCCGGCGCAGGTTGCTCAACACCTTGCACTGCAGGTCGTTGGCGGCGCTGTAGTCGGTCTGTCCGACGTTGCCGAACCGGCCGGCCACCGAGCTGAACGCCACGACGGCGCCCAGCGGCGTGTCGCCGAGCCCGCGTAGCACGTTGAACAGCCCGTCACCCTTGACCCCGAGCACCAGGTCGAACTCGCGGGGATCCTTGTCGGGAAGCGGGTGGCTGACCTCGATCCCGGCGGCGTGCACCAGCACGTGGACGCGCCCGGCCGTGTCGCGCACCTGAGCCATCACGTCGGCCACCGCGTCGGTGTCGGTGAGGTCGACGCTGTGGTAGTGGGCGGTGCCGCCGGCGGCCTCGACGGCCCGGATCGCGGCCAGGGCCGCCTGCAGGCGTTCCAGGTGCGCCAGTTCCCGCTCGATCAGCACCGGTGTCGGACGCTCGCCCCGATCGCGGATCCGGGCGGCGAGGTCGGTCTTCAGGCCGTCGCGGTCCTCGGCGTACCGGCGCAGGTCCGGGTCGGCCGGGTCGGGCCCCGGGGTGAGGTCGAGCAGATGGAACGTGCCGCGAAACGCGGCGGCCAGGTCCGCGGTGATGGCCGACACGATGCTGCCGGCCGCACCGGTGACGACGAACACCGGGTCGGGGCCCAGAACCTCGGAGGTGTCGCCGGCGTCCGGGAACGGGCGGTCCGCCAGCCCGACGCCCCAGCGCCGCTCCGCTGCGCGCCCGATCTCGACGCAGCCGGGATCCTGCAGCGTTTCCTCGATGAGAATGTCGGCCACCGCCGACGTCTTCCGGCTGGCCGGGAAGTCGACGGCCTTGACCAGGGCATCGGGGCGCTCGCGTCGGTAGGCCTTGGCGAACCCGGTGACCGCGCCGCCCAACGGACAGGTGGCCCCGGCCCCGTCGTAGCCGTGGTACCCGCCGAGGCGGGTGGCGACCACCAGGAACGGGTTCTGCTCGTACAGCCGTCGCATGGCGACATAGAGGTTGCGAACCCGCCGGCGCAGCGCTTTCTGCCAGCCGGGCAGGTCCATGTCCGCCAGGGGGCCCTCGTCGTCGAGGGCTGCCAGCCAGTACACACCGTCGATCCGGCCGTCGGCGAGCACGGCGTCGATGTCGTCGGCCGGGCTCAGCTTCACGGTCTCCACGCCCAGGCGGTCGAGTCGGCTGATCAACGCGTCGGCGATCCCGCCGTGATCGGGCATCACCGCCACCCGGGTGCCGGCGGCCAGGTCTATTCCGGTCGGCACGCAGGCCTCCAGGTCGGGTCGCAGCGTCGGCACCGGTACCCGGCGCGGGATCCGGTCGGTGGCCGCGATGTCGCCCTGGACGGTCGCTGCCGCAGCCGCTGCGCTGGGGGCCGCCGCGGCTGTGTCAGCTGGTGCTTTTTTTGGTGGCGTCGCGCTTTCGGTTTTGTCGCGGATCCAGCCGATCACGTGGGTCAGGGTGGGGAAGTCGCG
>NZ_JAIFZS010000081.1 GCF_019710635.1 Mycolicibacterium xanthum | reverse complement strand
ACGTGGGTCAGGGTGGGGAAGTCGCGCAGTTTGAGGGCGTCGTCGCGTTCCACGCCGAACTGTTGGCGCACGGCGGCGAAGATCTCGGCCTGTTTGACGGTGTCGACGCCGAGGTCGGCTTCCAGGTCGAGGCCGACGTCGAGCAGATCCGGTGGGTAGCCGGTGAGTTCGGAGACGATGCCGACGATGGTGTCGGTCATCTCGTCGCCGGCGGGTGCGGCCGGTGCGGGGGTTTCGGCGGGGGCGGCCGCGGCCGGGGTTTGGGTGGGCGCGGCCGGTGCGGCCGGGGCGGGAACCTCAACCGCTGCGGCCGGGGCCGGTGCGGGGGTTCCGGTTTTGTCGCGGATCCAGCCGATGACGTGGGTCAGGGTGGGGAAGTCGCGCAGTTTGAGGGCGTCGTCGCGTTCCACGCCGAACTGTTGGCGCACGGCGGCGAAGATCTCGGCCTGTTTGACGGTGTCGACGCCGAGGTCGGCTTCCAGGTCGAGG
>NZ_JAIFZS010000080.1 GCF_019710635.1 Mycolicibacterium xanthum | reverse complement strand
GCGTCGCCGAACTCACCGAAGCCATCACCACCTGGGCCGCCCACTGGAACACCGACCCCAAACCCTTTATCTGGAAGGCCACCGCCGAAGACATCATCACCAAAGTCCAACGCGGCCGCGCCACCCTCCACCAGATCAAAACGCAGACAGACCACTAGCCGATAAGCATGAGAAGGACGTCATCGCATGGCGTCACGACATTCATCAGAACCCGGAGCTTTCGAACCGAGAATTCCGCACGTCCAACCTGATCGCCGACCACCTGCGGGCGCTCAAATTCGACGAGGTGCACATCAACGTCGCGCCGACTGGAGTGGTGGGCGTACTGCGAGGCGGAACACCCGGCGACAGGGTAGTGGCGCTACGTGCGGACATCGATGCGCTGCCGGTGGCCGAGACCGCGGACGTCGCCTTCAAGTCGACGCGCGTCGACGAGGACTACCCGGGTGGCCCCTTCCCCGTGGCACATGCATGCGGGCACGATACGCACACCGCCATGCTGATGGGCGCGGCCTCGGTGCTGGCCGAGATGCGCGATGACATTCCCGGTACGGTCATGTTCATCTTCCAGCCGGCCGAAGAAGGCCCGCCACTCGGGGAGGAATTCGGCGCCGACGCCATGGTCAAGGCGGGCGTATTCCAGAATCTGAAGCCCGGCGCCGTATTCGGAATGCACGTCGCATTCTTCCCCGTCAATCACATCGGGTATGCCATCGGCGTGCAGAATGGCGCTTCGGAAGTGATCACGATCGACATCGAGGGCAAGCAGACCCACGGTTCGATGCCCTTCATGGGACTGGATCCGCTGCCGGTACTGGCCGCCATCAATGATGGCTTCGCGCAGATCTACCGTCAGATCGATACCAATACGGCGATGACGATCTCCATCGGAAAGATCGATACGGTGGGGCGCTCCAACATCATTGGCCAGCGGATTGTGGCGACCGGCACCGTCCGCGCCATCAGCGACGCCGTGATGGATGACATCAACATGCGGCTGCAACGGGTCGTCGAGAACGCGGCGAGAATGCACGGCCTGACAGCAACCCTCAAGATCGATCAGCATGTTCCAGCGGTGGTGAACCAGCCGGAGTGGCTCGAAAGATTCGTACCGACGGCCGAGCGCGTCGCCGGCAAGGACAAGGTCTTCAAGATGGAACCGACCATGGGCTACGACGACGTCTCCGTGTTCATGAACGCCGTCGGCGGCGGCATCTACTTCATCCTCGGAGGCCAGCACACCAGATTCGACGAGAACGGCAATCTGGTTGCCGCCGAGGAGGGCGGCCCCGGACCGGTCCCGAACCACAATCCAGGTTTCTATGCCGACGACGCGGTGCTGAAGACCGGTGTCAGATTGCATGCCTATTCGGCACTGGACTACTTGACCGGGACGTAACGCGAGAGCAGAAACCCGTTGCCGGCAGAGGGAATCGACCCGAACCCCCGGCTCGGCGGTGTTCAGCGTTGGACGCTCAACGCCCGATGAGTTCAGGTTGGCGGTGCGTGATGTCCTCGTGGCCGAAACCGGCCACGAAGCCGTCAAGCCCGCGTTTGAGCATCTCCGAGGGCCGGTGCGTCACCGTGCCGTCCATGCCGACGGTCTGGCCAGCCAGTCATCCAGGGATCGTGCGCCCCTAAGAGGGCAGGTCCGGTGGCTGAGTAGGAGGGTGTCGCGGAAAGCCGCGCGGCCGGTGCGAGCTTCGTCATTACCGCACCCCAGCTGGTGTCCTGATCGACGAAATATTTGCTCATCTCGTCCGGCGACACCGGCACCGCCTCCTCGGCCTCGTGTGGGAGTTCGAGCCACTCCATCGCGACCCGGCAGCACCGAATGTACCGTCCAGAAGCCGCCTCTCTCGTGGCGGCGACGGAGCGCGGCGATCGTTCCGATCGCGCCGACGTAACCGGCACCATAATCGGTGGGTAATGCCGCGATGAGATGTTTCTGGTCGCAACCCCCGGGGGCGAGTTCGGCTGCCCCGCATACCGTCTGCGCGATCTGCTCCCATCCCTTGCGCCGCTCCCACAAGGCGGTCGAATATCCAAACAGCAGCAAACCTACGCAAGTCTCGATAGCCTTTAGGAGTCGAATCACCGGAGGTAGTACAGCATCTCCGTAACCAACCGTTGTATAGGCTGAGAACGAGTAGTACAACGACGTTTCGAAACCCTCGATGTAGCCTTTGAAGCTGTAATAGGTTGCCCAGATTGCGATTTCGAGAATGTGCAGACCGAGCATCATCAGGAAAGCCTGGCAGACCATGAGGACGTTGTTGAGCAATGCCAGCCGTTTGACAACGCTCGCCAGCTTGCGTTCCAACCAGCAAAACACCACGACGAGACCCATCGCGTGCAAAGCCACGCAAGGGATAGCCAGAATCAATCCGTTTGCCAACGGAGTCAACACGCGGTGCCTTACCTTTCACGCATCACCGACCACGCGTTCCGCCGTAGCCATGCTTACCCCGGGCGGGGTATATCAATCTTTAAAGTCATCCCGTCCGGGAATCGAGTCATCGCCAATCCTATGGCGCGAGAAAAGCGAACGGCACGGTCGGCGTGAAGTTCGTGGAGACATCGCCGGCCAGGTTCACTGGACCCAGGACATCGAGCTTGGACGGCGTCGCCCCCTCGTTCAGGTCGACCTTGGCGAGATCCACGAAGAACACCGACGGGTCGAGCACGTTGTCAAAGTAATACCGCTTCGAATCATGATCGGCCACAATGCGATACAGCGTCGAGGAGATGTTGGGCTTGTCGGGATCGGTCATGCCCAGCGGCGGACTGACGGCCCGCATCTGCGAGAAGACCGCGGCGAGGGCCTGCCTGCGATCGGTGAACTTCGGCGATGTCTTGAGATTGTAGCTGGCACGCACATAGCGGTCGGCGGCACTGATGGTGCCCGGCAGCATGTTGTTCCCGCCGATCAGGTCCCAGTAGACGTTGATTGCGAGTTGTTGGTCGTACACGGGCGAGTTGGTCATCACCGTGTAGTCACGACCGTGATGGATCACCAACGTGCCGTCGAGGAACTCGACGATCGCCGAGTCACCCGTGGAGTCGGAGAGGCTAAAGTGAACGCTGGCCGGTCTCCCGTTGCCGAAATTGCCAGACACCACGGTGAAGGGATCGGGGCGCATCGCCGCGACCGCCTCAGCGACGGACGCGTAACTGTCGAGCACGTACTGCAGCCATGCACCGATGGAGATCGTGGGGCGGCCGGTCTGGCCGGGTTCGCCGTAGTCCGCCTCGGCTTGATAAAGCAGGTTGCAGACCAATCCCGCCTCGTTCATCCCGTCGGCACTCACCGTGTCGTAGAAACCGGTGATCACCGAACCGTAGACAGATGTCCACCTGACCGAGTCCTTGCTGACTCCGCCATCTCTCTTCATCCCCCGGGGAAAGAGCCAGAGGGACACCTTCGCCGTCAGGTCATTCCAATCCGCGTTGCGGCCCGTCATGTAGGTGCCAGTGCCGGTCTCGTATAAAACTCGGGTGCACATGGTGATTCGTCCTCTCCGTGGGTGCTCACAGTGTCTAAGATCGCAAGTGAACTCGTTCGATCTTGCTGATTTCCCCTACGAGTCCCATACCGGCGGCGGTTCACTCGTCCGGTAGACCGACACAGACAAGAGTCAGGAAGACGTATGTGCTCGCGGATCAAGTACCAAACCGGGACCGACACCTACATCGTCGGCCGCGGCATGGACTGGAACGACCCGACCGCCAAGACCCGGCTCTGGGTTCTTCCGAAAGGGATGCCGCGGGACGGCGGCGGTGGTCCCAACTCCATCAAGTGGACGTCGAAGTACGGGTCGGTCGGGGCGTCGTTCTATGACATCGGTGCCGCCGATGGCATGAACGAAGCCGGCCTCGTCGGCAACATGCTCTACCTCGCCGAGTCCGACTTCGGCGACCCGGCCAAGACGGGCAAACCGACCATTCACCTCGGTGCGTGGCTGCAGTACTACCTCGATGTGTTCGCCACCGTCGAGCAGGCGGTCGAGGCGATGCAGGATCCGCCCTTCACCGTGGTCGCACCCACGCTCCCGAACGGGCGCGCCTCCACAGTGCACATCTCCTTGTCCGACCCGACCGGCGACTCCGCCATCCTCGAGTTCCTCGGTGGCGAAATGGTGATTCACCACGGACCCCAGTACAGTGTGATGACCAACTCCCCCACCTATGAGCAACAGCTCGCCTTGAACGCCTACTGGGATCTGATCGGCGGGAACAACATGCTGCCGGGGACGATCAGCGCCGCCGACCGTTTCGTGCGCTTGAGCTACAACCTCAAGAGCTCACCGAAGTACACCGATCGCGAGATGGCCGTGGCGTCGGTGTTCTCCCAGATGCGGGCGATCGGCGTGCCGCTCGGCATGGCCGACCCGGTCCACCCGAACATCTCCGCGACGCTGTGGCGTGCGGTCAGCGACCAGGACGCCCGGCGCTACTACTTCGAAACAACCACCAAACCCGCGATCTTCTGGGTCGACATGGACAAGGTCGATTTGAAACCGGGCGCGCCCGTCAAGGCCATCGACGTCGGCGCACCCAAGATTCTGGCCGGCGAAATCTCCGCAGAATTCGTGCCCGCGGAGCCGCTCACGTGGGCATGAGATGAGCCCAACCACGTTCTTTGCCGGCTTACCAGACAACGAGACCGGCCGAAGTCGGCCTGCACAGCAATGCCGCCAAGCCGCGTGGCGGGTTGGGCGATCAGGGCCGGGCCGGTAGTTCGTACAGCTGACACGAAGCCCGGCAGGCGCGCACGTGGCCAGCGGCTGCGTTGAGCTGGCAAACAGTGTGAACTCTCCACAAAGCCTCCACGCTCGGGGCGGTTACAGCTAACTAAAACCCTCCGCAGGTCAACCGCAAGTCACTGGCGGTCTCCCATACTCGCAGCTAGGAACCCGAATATTCTTCGGGACTACAAGGAATGAACGGAAAGCATCCTCGCGCCGAGTACCCTTGTCGAACTCTTCCAGGTCGCCGCCAGGCACGAAAACACCCCCTCACCAGCGGTAAGAGGATGTTCAGCGATTCAGTTGGAAGGTCTCGAGACGTGTCGTAAGTGGCAAAGTCCCCCCTCGGACACGCACAGGTTAGCTAACTAAATTGCTGGACCCGCTCCGAAGTGCATCGGAGCGGGTTTTTTCGCTTGCCGACTTAGCGACAAGTGTCGGTTGTGGCAGTCGAATAGCTCTCCGGCACCACTCCTCTCATCAGCTTCGAATGGGTACAGAATCCGCGAGCGTTCACAGGGGCGTCCTCCTGCCTCTGGCCGACGGCGGGCTCCTTCTGGACCCACCGCAACGGCCTTGATATCGATATCTCTGATTGTCAAGGACCGAGGTTGGTGGTGCTACGCCCCTGGCATGGTAATTACTCGGTCATTTGAATCGAGACGACTCGGCTTTCGACGGCGACGGCAACCCTAATGTGCACAAGCCCGAGCGGGGATTGATTCACCGCCGTCGGGTCCGGCCCCTCATCGACACCGACGAAAACCTAGGGTGGGATTCACGCGCTGATGCGCGCGCGTTGCAGCCACGCGGTGACGTCGGCTGCGCCGGCATTGACTTCCTCTCCGCGAATCGCAAGGCTGTCTCCGATCGTCGCACCTGGACACAATCGCGTGTAGTCCTCGACGGTGGCACCGATGCCGCTGACGGCGTAGGTGACAAATGGATGAATCATCTTGCCACGCAAGTCGACACCCTCGACGAAGGTCCGCATGACCATCGGCGTCCGCACGTTCCAGATCGGGCTGCCAAGGAGAACGGTGTCGTATTGCTCCACTGCCGGTAGGGCACCCGCGATCGCCGGGCGGGCCTCGGTGTCCTGCTCGCGCTTGTTGCGCTCGACCGTTGCTTCGTAGTCCCGCGGGTAGGGTTCAGCGGCCTCGATCGGGTAGACGTCCACCGCGACCTCCGAAGCGATCATGTCCGCAAGCACCTGGGTGTTGCCGATCTCGAGATCGATTCTGCCGCCGTAATGGTAGTTCTCCCCCGCTCGGGAGAAGTAGGCCAGCAACACCTTCGACCCCGATCGTGTGATAGACGACGGTGTTGCAGGCATCTGCGCGGCGGTGCCCTCCCTCGGCGGGTCGGCACAGCCAGCGAGCAGTGCGCCGGCACCCAGTGTGAGCGAACCCCTCATCAACGTGCGACGGTTCATCGCTCAGGCTTCGGGGATGTCGCGGCCGAACTTCTCGCGGGTCACGTCTTCGGGTTCGGGGCCACCGCGAATGCCGGTGTCCAAACCGTCGATCACCGCCAATTGTTCTGGGGTGAGGGCGAAATCGAACACGTCGAAGTTCTCGGCGATCCGTGACGGTGTCACCGACTTGGGAATGACCTGGCGCCCTTGCTGGATGTGCCACCGCAGCATCACCTGGGCCGGTGTCTTGTCGTGGGCGGCAGCGATCTCGCCGATCACCGGATTCTCGAGTGTTGAGGTGTGCCGGCCTTCGCGGTAGAAGGTGATCCCACCAATCGGCGCCCACGCCTGGCTGAGGATTCCGTGTTCGGCATCGGCGGCGAGCACGTCGGGCTGCTTGAAGTAGGGGTGCACCTCGATCTGGTTCACAACCGGGACGATTTCGGTCTCCGCCAGCAACTGGTCAAGGTGCTTGCGCATGAAGTTGGACACACCGATCGCACGCACCCTGCCGTCGGCGTAGAGCTTCTCCAGCGCCCGGTACGCACCCACCGTCAGGTCGAATTCACCCGGCAGCGCTTGGTGCAGGATCAGCAGGTCGAGTTGCTCGACGCCGAGCTTGCCCGCCGACTTGTCGAACGCGTGCAGAGTTTCGTCGTAACCGAAGTCGGAGATCCAGACCTTGGTCTCGATGAAGACGTCGTCGCGCGCCAGACCGGATTGGTCGATGGCCCGGCCCACCTCACGCTCGTTGCCGTACGCGGCGGCGGTGTCGATGTGGCGGTATCCGACCTTCAACGCCGTTTCGACCGCGGTGACCGTCTCGTCTGGCGGTGTCTGGAAGACGCCGTAGCCGAGCACGGGGATGGTGACGCCATTGTTCAGGGTGAAATGGGGAACACTCATGTTGTCAAAGCTAGGCTCGGATCTCGTCCGGCGGGAGGACCTGCGGGAACAGGCACCGCCAGTACCTCCCAGGACGGAATACCCAGGCCTACCGTGGAGGCATGACCGGCATGGATATCCCCAGCGAGATCCGCGATTTTCTCAGCTCGCGGCGCGCTCGCATCAGCCCCGAACAGGCAGGCCTGCCCGCCTACGGCGGCAACCGTCGGGTCAAGGGCCTGCGCCGCGAAGAGGTCGCCATGCTGGCGGGCGTGTCCGTGGACTACTACGTCCGCATGGAGCGCGGCAACCTGGCCGGCGCATCCGAGTCCGTGCTCGACGCGCTCGCCTCGGCGCTCCAACTCGACGAAGCTGAACGCGATCACCTCGTTGCGCTCGCGAGGGAGTCCGGTCCGGCTGGCGGCCGTCGCAAGCGCAAGATCACCGGCACTGTTCGACCGGCGCTCCATCAGCTTCTCGACGCCATCACCGATGCGCCGGCCTGGATCCGTAACGGCAGGCACGACATCCTCGCGATGAATCAACTCGCCCGCGCCCTGTACGCACCCGTCCTCGCCGATCCGCGCCGGCCCGCGAACACCACCCGCTTCGTGTACCTGCATCCCGAGGAAGCCGAACGCTTCTTCGTCGACTACGACCAGATCACCCGCGACGCCGCCGCGATGCTTCGGTTGGAAGCCGGGAACAATCCGCACGACGACCAACTGATCGCACTGGTCGGCGAATTGTCTACCCGCAGCGCGTTGTTCCGCCAGCGGTGGGCGTCCCAGGATGTGCGTTTCCACCGCTCCGGACGAAAACGCCTCAACCATCCGGTGGTCGGTCAGCTCGATCTCGACTTCGAGGCGATGCCACTGGCGTCGGAGCCCGGCCTGCAGTTGAACGTCTACACCGCCGCGGCGGGCACTCCCGCTGCCGACGGGCTGAAGCTGCTCGCATCCTGGGCTGCGAGCCAGGAAAACCTGCCGTCGGAAGTCTCGCCCGCTAAAGGCTGAGGGGTACCGCGGGTACCCGGAATAGCAGGCACTGCCAGGCCGCGGGTAACGGGCGTTGGCTGGTGGCCAAGAAGCACGCCCAGCTGATGTGTCCCGGAATCCGATTGGGTCCTACAGCTTCTCCACAGCAGACTTGAGGGGTTCTGCCAGTACCTGTCTCACCAGGCACTCCCACACACGTATCGACGCCGGTTTGATGGTCGTATGCGTAAGAACACTCCGATACACGGCCGCCGCAGGTTTCTCGTTGGTGCGGCAGGAGTCGCCGCAACCCCCTTGGTGGTCGGGCTGGCCGGGTGCGGGACCGATCGGCAACCCTCGCAGCGCTCCGGGGCCGGGGAGAGCGCCGAGCCCAACTCCGTCGCTGCGGCCACCAGCGTGTCCGGCCGGCGCACACTGGGCTCGCTGGAAGTGTCAGCCATCGGTCTGGGATGTCAGACCATGCCGGGCAAGCTGTATGGCCCGGTCAGCAGCCGCGACGACATGGTCAAGCTGACCCGAACTGCCGTCGACCAGGGCATCACCTTCTTCGACACCGCTGAGGCGTACGGTCCGCTGGAGTCTGAACGGATCGTCGGCGAGGCGCTGCAACCGGTACGCGACCGGGTGGTGATCGCGACGAAGTTCGGGTTCGACATCGACCCACAGACCGGCGAACGGCGCGGCGGTCCGAACAGCCGACCGGACCACATCCGGCGAGTGGTGGACGAGATGTTGGGGCGCTTACGTACCGACCGCATCGACTTGCTGTATCAGCACCGCGTAGACCCCACCGTTCCGATCGAAGAGGTGGCGGGCACCGTGAAAGACCTCATCTCCCAAGGCAAAGTGCTTCATTTCGGCCTGTCCGAGCCCGGTCCGCAGACCCTTCGCCGGGCGCACGCCGAGCAAACACTGACAGCAGTCCAGAACGAGTACTCGATGCTCTGGCGCGGACCCGAGGCCGAGATCCTGCCGATCTGCACCGAACTCGGCATCGGCTTCGTACCGTGGGCGCCCCTGGGCATGGGATTCACCACCGGAACCATCAACCCGTTCATCCGATTCACCGAGGGTGACTTCCGCGCCAACGTCCCTCGCTTCGCTCCCGACGCGATGGCAGCCAACATGCCACTGGTGCAACTCATCTCGGATTGGGCCGTGCGCAAGGGCGCCACCCCGGCCCAGGTATCGCTGGCCTGGCTGATGGCCCGGGACCCGTCGATCGTTCCCATCCCAAGCACCACCCGGACGGCACACCTGCTGGAGAATGCGGGGGCCGAAGAGGTGACGTTCACCAACGAGGAGCTGACCGAACTCGACGCCGCTCACGATCGAATCACCATCACCGGCGATCGCCTTCCGCCAGCGGTGATGGCCCAGACCGGCGTCGAAGCTCCGCCGCTGTGAGCAAGAGGATGCAAGCCAGGAAGCTAGCCGCGACGTCGCTCGTGTTGGCGGCGTCCCTCGCGCTGACGTCGTGCGGCAGCCCGACCGAGCCGGAAGCGCCGAGCAATACGCTCGTCATCCGTGAACAGGGCAGCTTCGCGGCCGGCGGCGCCACCGCCACTGCACCAGGAGCGTTCGACGCTCAGCAGCCCGCCAATCCTGCCGGCCAGACGTACCACGGCGATCACGCGTACGCGTTCTACCAGATCCCGGAGAACGCCCACGACCTTCCCATCGTGATGTGGCACGGCGCCGGCCAGTTCTCCAAGACGTGGGAGTCGACGCCCGACGGCCGCGAGGGCTTCCAGAACATCTTCCTTCGACGCGGCTACGGCACCTATGTCGTCGATCAACCGCGACGCGGCAACGCCGGACGTGCGATGGTCGGCACGACGATCGCGCCCACGCCCGATGAACAGATGTGGTTCAACCAGTTCAGGGTGGGACTCTGGCCCAATTACTTCGACGGGGTTCAATTCCCACAGGACCCCGAGTCGTTGAATCAGTACTTTCGCGCCATGACCCCGAATACGGGCCCGTTCGACGCCGAAGTCGTCTCCGATGGCGTATCCGCAATATTCGAAAGAACCGGTCCGGCGATACTCTTCACGCACTCCCAGAGCGGCGGACCCGGTTGGCTCACCGCCATCAAGAATGAGAACGTGCGCGGAATCGTGTCATTCGAACCCGGCAGCAGCTTCGTGTTTCCCGACGGTGAACTTCCGCCGCCAATCCCCAATGCCTACGACACGGTGACGGGCACGGCGGTGCCGATGGCTGAATTCGAAGCACTGACCAGGATCCCTATAGTCCTCTATTACGGTGACAACATTCCAGCCGCGCCGGTCTCCCTTCCCGCCCAGGATTCCTGGCGAGCGCGGCTCGAGATGGCCAAGCTGTGGCGCGACACCGTCAACAGGCATGGTGGTGACGTCACGGTGGTCCACCTTCCCGAGATCGGCATCACCGGCAACACCCACTTCCCCTTCTCCGATCTCAACAACGTAGAGATCGCGGACCAGGTGTCGAAGTTTTTGTCTGACAAGGGGTTAGAGCGGTAACAGCAGCGTCAGCATCGAAGGAGAACCCATGGCCACCTGGTTGATCACCGGCTGCTCGACCGGACTCGGGCATGCGCTCGCCGTAGCGGCGACCACCGCGGGTCACAACGTCGTCGCCACCGCCCGTGACGTCACGACAATCGCCGACCTCGTCGACATGGCGCCCGACCGAGTCCTGGCCGTAGCTCTCGACGTGACACGTCCCGAACAGGTCACCGACGCCGTGAACGATGCAGGACAGAGATTTGGCGGGGTCGATGTCCTGGTCAACAACGCCGGATACGGCTACCGCGCGGCCGTGGAAGAGGGCGATGACACGGATGTCCGAACGCTTTTCGAGACGCACTTCTTCGGCACGGTTGCGACGATCAAGGCAGTCCTGCCCGGAATGCGTGCCCGTCGCTCGGGCGCCATCGTCAACATCTCGTCGATCGGTGCTCAGCTGACCCCCGTAGGGTCGGGTTACTACTCAGCAGTCAAGTCCGCCATCGAAGGGCTGAGCGGCTCTTTGCGCGGCGAGCTTGCACCCCTGGGGATCTCGGTGACCATCGTGGAGCCGGGCGCTTTCCGCACCGACTTCGCCGGCCGTTCACTGACCCAGTCGTCGACGCCCATCGACGATTATGCCGAGACAGCGGGTAAGCGGCGCAAAGAACACGACACCGTCCACGGAACCCAAGCCGGCGATCCCGCCAAGGCCGCTGCCGCCATCATTGCCGCCACCGAGGCTCCTGAACCGCCGGGGTTTCTCCTCCTTGGTTCCGACGCCCTGGCCGGCTACCGGCGGGTCACCGAGGCGCGCAATGCCGAGGTGACCGAGTGGGAGTCCTTGAGCGTCGGCACTGACTACACGGCATGAGCGCGGCACACCCACTTTCCTTCCCCGAATCAAACGACGTCGACGTCGTAGATCTGGTGTCGAAGTCTTTGTCCGACAGGGGACTTGACACATAACCGCGATTCACGCGGCCATCGTGGCAGACCCAGCCCACAGTGCTATCGGACCCCCGCCGCGTTCGATTCGAGCGATACTGATCGCGCCGCAACCTGCCGTGCGTGGTGTGGATCTCGCTGACCGCCGACGGAGATGCCGATCATGCAGACGGGGTGATCGTGACGGGCTTGCGCCAGCGATGGCCGAGGCGTACTTCCGTACCAAGTTTCTATATACGAATCTTGACACGTATATAGAAACATCGCCAGAGCGAGGAGTTCCACACACGCCAATCATCGGCCGCGACGAGACACACCGGACCCAAACCGCAACCATTCAGACAAACGAGTCAAGTAAGCTTCCCTGCGTTCACGCAATCCCCGTCAGATACAGACTGTCATCCGCAGTGGACCAATTGTTGGCGTCCGGTCACTGCCACTGCCGCCAACGACGGCGCTACGAACACAACGCGTAGATCGTCAGGCGCCGCTGAGCACTCGCAGTGCCGCGTGCCCTCGTCGTGAGTTTGTCCCGGTGGCTATCCACGATCGATGGTCAAGATCACCGAGCACCGTCCACAGCGCGGCTATCCGTTTGCGGTCGCTGCCGATCATCCGAGCGCGATCACCAACCGGATCAGTCACCGCACAGGCCAGCACCGCCGCATCGTCAAGATGGCGCCCACGGTCACGCGAATCCTCCAGGTAGGCCGCGCCTTTGAGGACCAACGCGCCCAGGACGTCGGGAATGCTGAGCACAACGACGCCCTCGCCGGTGGTGACCTCGCAGTTGACGGTCTTGCGCAGCGCCGAAGTCCCACCGGGGACGGCGAACACTCTCCGCCGCAACACCTTCGGGTGCAGCTTGGGCGGAAGGCGATCGGCGACCATGACGTCAACCGTCTCGGCGTCGCCAGCACCGCGGCCGAAACGGTGTACCGGCCCCGTGCCGACGGGCTCACGCAGTCCATACCCGAGTCGTTCCAACTGCCGCCGGACACCACCGAACGTGGCCGCACCGGTCTCGATGTGCAGGATCATGTCCACATCCCGAGTAGCACGGGTCAGCGGCAATCCCGCGTGCACGGCATGCAACTGCACCATCAGACCACCCACCAGCGTCCACTGCGTGGAGGGGACGGCCTGCGCGATCTCAACCACCTGCGGCCACGGCGACGGCCAACCTCGCGGCGGAGCACCCACCCGCCACAGCGGCCGACCGGTCGGCGGACTCATTGATCCCGTCGTCCCGACATACGCCGGCCCGTGTCACCGGAACGAAACCGGTCGAGCAGATCCTCCAAGACGCGAGTCCCCGCAGCAGACTCACGGGTGTCCAGCGACTCCGCCAAGTCAACCGCCACCGCAGCGGTCACGATGTGGTCGACGCCATAACCGGCGTCGTCGGGCACCACCCGCACGATCACATCACCCTCGACGTCGTCGACCAGTCCGGCGCCACCGACCACGCCAGCCAAATCGCGCGCACGCACATAACCGTCAACTCCTGCATCGACAGCCGTGAGATCGAACAGCGCCGATATCGCCTCCTCGTGCAGTGCACTGACGCCCGAGGCCAGCAACCCGGTGACGGTGCCCCAGCCTCGCATCCGATGCACGAACGCTCGGCGACGCGTCATCCAACACAACTGCGACGCACTGCTGGCCCGCAACCGATGCCGCAGCCGCGACAACGCCGAGGCGTCCAGCCAAACGACACCCTCACCGGAGAGCAACGCCAACGCCGCCCACGCCGTGGCCGACGTCCACGGGCGCCCGTTATGACGGACCTGATTGGCCAGCCGATGCACCGACGCACCGTCCAACAACAACGCACCGCCCACCGTACGCGTCACCGTCAACTCCCCCGCACGAGCGAGCCGCGCGACCTGCCGCGTCGAAACCCCAAGGATCTCCGCACCCGCGACAGCTGTCATCTCGCTCATGCATATATAGTCGCTCTTAGGACATATTTACGCAATCACTGCAGGTAAAGTAGTACCGAAGATCCAGTCGGCCGTCGGAATACTCGCTGTTCAACGGCTCAACTCAAAGGTCTCGACTCGTGTCGCAGGTGGCAAAGTCCCCCCTCGGACACAATTAGGTTAGCTATATACCTCCAAAATCCCCTCCGAACTGCATCGGAGGGGATTTTTTATGTTTGCCGACTTCGTCGCACTCCGACACGGACCCCCACGACTAACGACTGCTGCGCAAGGACTGTCACGGTCGCAGCCGGTCGGCGCCAACGGTGACGCCCTACAGTTTCCGGCATCCGGCGACGGCGTCAGAGATTCGGCGGCCTTACGCGGTGAGGCTGATCTGTTCGAGCCAGGCCCGAACGCGGTCACGGGCGTTGCCGGCTTCTTCGCCACGGATGGCCAACGCCTGGCCGAGGGTGGCGCGTGGGGCCAGCGTCGTGTAGTCGGCGACGGTGCTCCCGAGACCGCTGACGGCGTAGGTGACGAAGGGGTGCACGGTCTTGCCGGCGAGGTCGACTCCGTCGATGAAGGTGCTCATGATCATGGGCGGGCGGACGTTCCAGATTGGGCTACCGAGCAGCACGGTGTGGTAGCCGGTTAGCTCGGGAAGGGGATTGGCGATGGCCGGTCGGGCATTGCGTTGCTGTTCGTCGACGTTGCGTGCCACGGTCTCGTCATAGCTGTGCGGATACGGGTCGGCCGCCTCGATGCGGTAGGTCGTGACGGGCACCGTCGCGGCGATGAGCTTCGCCAGGACTTCAGTGTTGCCCACGTCGAGATCGATACGCCCACCGTTGAAGTAGTTCTCTCCCGGCCGGGAGAAGTACGCCAACAGCACACCGTCGGGGCTAGACACGTTGTGCCCCTGCGTAGTCGGTGACTCGTTCGCCCCAGGACTGCGGGCCGCACCGGTGCATCCGCCCAGCGCGATGGCCGAGCCGGCAGCGCAGCAGGCGGCGAGCAGCGTCCGTCGCGTGAACATCCGCGCCTACTTCGGGGGTGCTTCGACGCCGGTTTGCGCAAGGTTCACCGGCAGCAGTCGATCCCCGTGAATGGGAATCGCGGCCACCTCGGCATTGAGTTGGCTCAACT
The DNA here is from genome assembly GCF_019710635.1 of Mycolicibacterium xanthum. GTDB lineage: Bacteria > Actinomycetota > Actinomycetes > Mycobacteriales > Mycobacteriaceae > Mycobacterium > Mycobacterium xanthum. The sequence goes on along the minus strand of NZ_JAIFZS010000080.1, from coordinate 4,645 downwards.
CGTCGGGGGTGAATGTGAGCTCCCCGGCGCCGAAATTCTCCAGCAGGTGCGGGGTACGCGACGTGCTGGGAATCGGCACGATCCAAGGCTTTTGGGCCATCAACCACGCCAGCGAGACCTGCGCCGGCGTGGCACCCTTGAGGACCGCCCAACGTTGAATGAGTTGCACCAGAGGCATATTCGCCGACAGATTCTCGCGCGAATTGCGGGGCACACTGGCGCGGAAATCGCCCTCGGCGAACTGAGTGTAGGGCGTGATGGTGCCGGTGGTGAACCCCATCCCCACCGGCGCCCACGGGACGAACCCGATGCCCAGCTCGTCGCACAACGGCAAGATCTGGGCGTCGGGCCCGCGCCAAAGCATCGAGTACTCGTTCTGGATCGCCGTCAGCGGCTGCACGGCATGGGCGCGCCGCACCGTTTCGGGTCCGGGTTCGGACAAACCGAAGTGGCCGACCTTGCCCTGCCCGATGAGGTCTTTGACGGTACCGGCGACGTCCTCGATCGGCACCGTCGGATCGACGCGGTGTTGGTAGAGCAGGTCGATGTGATCGGTGCGCAGGCGTTGCAGCATGGCGTCGACGGCACGGCGGATGTGCTCGGGCTTGCTGTCGGGCCCACCGCGACGCTCACCGGTGTCGGGATCGATATCGAATCCGAACTTCGTGGCGATCACCACCTGATCGCGCACAGGCTGCAGCGCCTCACCGACAATGCGTTCGGACTCCAACGGCCCGTAGGCCTCGGCGGTGTCGAAGAACGTCACCCCCTGATCAACCGCCGTGCGGATCAGGGCGACCATGTCCGCACGGCTGGTCACCGGACCATACAGCTTGCCCGTCAGGGTCTGGCACCCCAACCCGATGCTGGAGACCTCCAATGACCCCAACTTGCGTCGCCCGGTGATGGTGGTCGCCGCCGTGACTGCGCTGTTGGGTTGCCGGCCATCGAGTTTGGGCTCTGTGGAGTTGGCACAACCAGCGGCGACGCCCGCGAGCGCCGGGATGGCGGCCAACCCGGCGGCACCCCGCAGAAATGTGCGGCGCCTCCAGCCAGATGTCGGCGAGTCCATCGATCCGGGTCCTCCCTCGCGCTCAGACATCGATGTGGCGTTTCGCGAAGTCGCGGGCGATCGCAGGGTCACGGTGATCGAAGAACAGGCTGGTGTTAGTGTCCATCGCGGCGATCTGCTCCATCTGCGCCGCGGTGAGCTCGAAATCGAAGACGTCGAGGTTCTCCCGCATCCGTTCCGGGCGAACGGATTTCGGGATCACGATCACCTCACGCTGGATCAGCCAGCGCAACACGACCTGTCCGACCGATTTGCCGAGTGCCTCGCCGATGGCGCTCAGCCCCGGATCGGTGAACATGTTGTTGCGGCCCTCGGCGAACGGTCCCCACGATTCGTGGCGCACGCCGTACTCGGCCATGACCTGGTGGTCGAAGCCGCGCTGGTAGTACACGTGTGTCTCGATCTGGTTGACCGCCGGGGTGACGTCATTGTGCGCGATCAGGTCAGCCAGCCGGTCCGGGAAGAAATTCGACACCCCGATCGCGCGGACCCGACCCTGCTCCAGCAGCTTCTCCATGGCCCGCCACGCGCCGTAGTAGTCGTTGAACGGCTGATGGATCAAATAGAGGTCAACATAATCCAGACCGAGGCGATCCAGCGATCGGTAGAAGGCGGCCGGGGTGGCCTCGTCGCCGGCGTGCTCCATCCACAGCTTCGTGGTGACGAACAACTCGTCGCGGGCAATGCCGCTGCCCGCGATCGCCCGCCCGACCGCCGCCTCGTTCTGGTACGACGCCGCGGTGTCGATGGCGCGGTAACCGGCATCAAGCGCCTGTGCCACAACATGTTCGGTTTCGTCGTCAGGCACCTGGTAGACGCCGAAGCCCAGGACCGGCATTTCGACACCGTTGTTCAATGTGACGGTTTTCATGACGTTCCTTCGTCTCGGTGGGTCTGGGGTGTGGGGAGTTTCACGGTTCGTACATGGCCATCTGCTCGGGGTTGTACCGCTCTCCGGCGGCTGGGGTAAGTGAACTCAAGGCCTGCAGCTGGGCGCCGGTCAGCTCGACGCCGTCGGCGGCGGTGTTCTCCTCCACCCGGGTAACCCGCTTGGTGCCGGGGATGGGAGCGATGTCGTCACCTTGGGCCAGCAGCCAGGCCAGCGCGACCTGCGCCGCCGTCGCACCGACCTCGTCGGCGACGGCCTTGACCTCGTCGGCGATCCGCAGGTTGCGTTCGAAGTTCTCGCCGCTGAAACGCGGGTTTCCCTTGCGGAAGTCTCCGTCGTCGTCGAACTGTTCGGGAGAGCGGATCGCGCCGGTCAGGAAGCCGCGGCCCAGCGGTGAGAAGGGAACCAGCCCGATACCCAACTCCCGCAGAGTCGGCAGGATCTCGGCTTCCACGTCCCGGGTCCACAACGAGTACTCCGACTGCAACGTAGCGATCGGGTGCACCGCATGGGCGCGCCGGATCGTGGCGGCTGACGCCGCGGACAGACCGATGTGGCGCACCTTGCCCTGCTCGACCAGTTCGGCCACCGCGCCGATCGTGTCCTCGATCGGGGTGTTCGGGTCGACGCGGTGCTGGTAGTACAGATCGATGTGGTCCGTGCCCAGCCGTCTCAGCGATCCCTCCACGGCGGTGCGGATGTTGGCCGGGGTGCTGTCCAGATGCCATGCCCCCACCCCGGCATGGGAGACCAAACCGAACTTGGTGGCCAACACCACGTCCTCGCGGCTCCCCTTCAGGGCGCGGCCGACGAGTTCCTCGTTGATGTACGGCCCGTAAATCTCGGCGGTGTCGATCAGCGTCACGCCCAGGTCGATCGCACGATGGATGGCGCGGATTGACTCTTCGTCGTCGCTACCCGCACCGGTGTATCCGTGCGACATCCCCATCGCGCCCAACCCGATGCGCGAGACCGTGAGGTCTCTCAGCTTGATGTACTTCATCGCGTCCTCCCGTTGCCTCACCCACCACCCAACCCTGTTCGCCGACCGGCCGGGAGGACCTATGAGGACAGGTACTGGCAGGCCCCCTCCGAACGGTCGGTTCGGCCTTAGCCTGGGCATCGTGGACAACCGGCAAGAGATCCGCGAGTTCCTGACCTCGCGACGAGCCCGCATCACCCCCGAACAGGCCGGGCTCCCCATCGTCGGCGGCCACCGACAGGTCAACGGACTACGCCGAGAAGAAGTCGCCCTCCTCACCGGGGTGTCGGTCGACTACTACATCCGCCTGGAACGCGGCAACCTCGCCGGCGCCTCCGACAGCGTGCTCGACGCACTGGCCCGCGCGCTGCAACTCGACGACGCCGAACGCGAGCACCTCTTCGACCTCGCACGTATCGACAACGCCGCCCGCTTACCCAAACGAGCCACGACGTCACGAAGCCGGATCAAACCCGTCGTCGCGCAGGTACTCGACGCGATCACCGACGCCGCCGCCGACATCCGCAACCAACGCGGCGACATCATCGCGGCCAACAAACTCGGGACCGCCCTATACGACGAGATCCACGCCGAAACCATCCAACCGCCCAACGTCGCCCGCTACACCTTCCTCAACCCGAAAGCCCGCGACTTCTTCAACGACTGGGACCGCGCCGCCACCGACGTCGTGGCCGTGCTCCGTGCCACCGCCGGACGCAACCCCTACGACAAGGCGCTGTCCGACCTCGTCGGCGAACTCTCCACCCGCAGCGAGGAATTCAGGATCCGCTGGGCCGCCCACAACGTCCGCCGACACACCAGCGGCAGCAAACGCATGCACCACCACATCGTCGGCGACATCGAACTCAACTACCAGAGCTTCGACCTTCCCGACGCACCCGGACTGCGCCTCAACGTCTTCACCGCCCAACCCGACACCCCACACCAACACGCACTGCGATTCCTCGCCAGCTGGGCCGACACCACACCTGCGCCAGCTCAGCACGCACCAACACCTCAAGACACACCCGAATCCTGAATGACTTACAGGCAAGCTGAATTTCGATCCCGCGGGGGTCAACAGGTAGCCGGCGTCCTCGGGCACCACCCGCACGACCACGTCACCGTCGATGTCATCGACAAGCCCTGCCGCGCCGACCACGGCAGCGAAATCGCGTGCACGGACACGTGGGAGCCTTCGAAGTAAAACTCGGCCCCGGCCGCGTCGATGACGCGGCCGGATCCCTGCTGCGGTTCGCATCGACCATAGACACAGCAAAAGCGGGTGACCCGCGGTGCTGGGCGTCATGACCACGGCCACGTACGGCCATACCCGCAAGGACGGAATCCAGGTGATACCCGTGGCCGCCCTTCGACCGTGAAACACAGGACCGGAGTTGGCGCGATCAACGACTCAATTGAAAGGTCCCAACTCGTGTCGTAAGTGGCAAAGTCCCCCCTCGGACACATTCTTTGTTGAGTGCATCGTCGGTGACAGATGAGTCGCGACATTGGTTTCAGATTCCCTGAATCGCCCTGGAAATCCCGGAGGCTCTGATGTACCCCGGGTTGTCCGGAGTCGGTTTGCTTGACTTTGGGTCACGACGTCCGTCGAAGGAGCCGTGTCCGTGTCCAAGCGTTACCCCGAAGAGTTCCGCCGTAAGGTGCTCGACCTGGTGGCCGCAGGCCGCCCCATCGCCAC
>NZ_JAIFZS010000008.1 GCF_019710635.1 Mycolicibacterium xanthum | reverse complement strand
CGAGTGCAGCTCTCCGGCGTCGGCGCGGCGTTTCCATTCGGCCAGCGCGGCGAACTTGCGCGCCTCGGCCGCCGCCGCGGTGCGGGCCCAGCCGGCGATCGCGTCGATCAGCTCGGCATTCGAGGCGGCGGCCACCGCGGCCGGACCCGGAAGCGAACCATCGAACATGTGTGCGAGTCTAGTCGCGGCGGATGCCCGCGATGCCGGTCAAGACCGCTTCACCCGAAACCTGGGGATGAACCCGCGATTGGGGATAACCGCCGCGTGTCATCAAGCCCGGCAACCATCACGGACCCCAGGCGGGCCGATCAGCCCAGCGGACTGGGGACCGAGGTCACTTGGCCGGAGATGGACGGCGTGCCACAGTGAGGACATGACAGACATCCCCCTGGTCGGTTCGACCCCGATCTCCAGCCTCACCGGCGATTCGGTCGTGCGCGTCCCGAAGAACGCCTCGGTCGCCGACGCCGCGCGGGAACTCGTGTCCCAAGATGTCGGGGTCGTCGTGGTCGGCGACGACGAGCGGCCCGCGGCGGTACTCAGCGAGCGCGACGTCGTCCGCGTGGTGGCCGCCGGCAATGATCCCGCTGCGGTCCTCGCCGCCGACATCGCCAGCACCAAGCTGGTGTGGTGCAGCGCCGACGCCACCGTCGACGAGACCGCCAATCGCATGATGGAGCACTACATCCGGCACGTCCTCGTCGAGGAGGACGGGGCGCTGATCGGCGTCGTATCCGCCCGGGACCTGCTGGGCGTGTACAGCTCCGACGTCGGCGAGAACTAGCGGTGGCCGGACTTACGTAGTCGACGTGGTCCGGCCCCGAAAACTACGTACCAGACCACGCATGCTTCGCTACCTGGTCGCGATCAAACTCATCGGATAGGTGCTCCACACCACCGAGAGGGATCACGACATGACCGTCGAGGACATCCAGACCGCCGAACCGCGTCATCTGGACTACGAACATGCGGCCGGCCCCGCGGAAGCCCACCGGCTGATCCGTGCGGCCCGCGAGCGGGGTCCCATCGCGATGGGTCCACACGGGCCCGAGATCCTCACCTACGAGCTGGTCCGCACCGTACTGCGGGACGACCGGTTCGCGATGCCGCAGGGGCTCGGCCTGACCGCCCAGGGTGTGACCTCCGGCGAGTTGTGGGACATCGTGGTGTCCGGCCTGCTCAGCCTCGACGGCGAGCCCCACCAACGCCAGCGCAGGCTGGTCGCCAAGGCATTCACCCCGAAGTCGGCCGGGCGGCTGCGCACCGCCTGCGCCGAGGTCATCGCCGAGCTCGTCGACCGGGCGTCCTCGACCGGGCACTGCGACGCCGTCACGGATATCGCCCGCCCCTACCCGATCCCGATCATCTGCGAGCTTCTCGGCACCGGCCGCCAAGACTGGCATCGGTTCTCCGCCTGGTCCGACGACATCTTCAAGATCTTCGACTGGAACGTCGTCGACGACGAGGCGACGATCGTGGCGGCATGGCGTGCGCTCGAATCCCATCTCGACGACATGGTGACCCGCCGCCGCGACCACCTGACCGACGATCTGCTCTCGGACATGATGCGCGCCGAGATCGACGGTGACCGGCTCGATCACGAGGAGCTGTTGACTCTGTCGGCCACCCTGCTGATGGCCGGGACCGACACGACCCGCAACCAACTCGCCGCCGCGATCGAGGTGTTCTGCGACCACCCCGACCAGTGGGCGCTGCTCGCCGAGCACCCGGAGTTGGCCGGGCGGGCCGTCGAGGAGGTCATGCGGTACTCGCCGGTCATCTTCAACACGCTGCGCATCGCGCTCGAGGATGTCGAGCTGGCCGGCCACCTGCTGCCCGCTGGCGCGCTGGTCATCGCCAACACCGCTGCCGCCAACCGGGATCCGTCGGTGTTCGACGAGCCCGACCGGTTCGACATCACCCGTGACGACGCTCCAGCCATGCTGACCTTCGGTGGCGGCGTGCACTACTGCCTCGGATCGCACCTGGCCCGCATCGAGCTGACCGAGGCGCTGACCACGATGGCGCGGCGCATGACTGCGATCCGGCGCGACGGCCCCTCGTCCTGGCGGCCGATCACCGGCATCAGCGGTCCCGCGACGCTGCCCATCGCCTACGACTGCGGATACCGGAACCCACGCCGCGAACTCTGAGAGGCCGCGCGCGGCCGCAATCTTCTGCCGGAACCCGCGGGCTCTGCCACACTCCGGGCATGCCCGCCCTGCATCGCCTCGCCGCCACCGTCTGCGCGCTGTCCGTGCTGACCGCCTGCGTGCCGGCCCCGGTCAGCACGGATTCGCCCACCCCGGAACCCGATTCGTCGAAATCCGACGCGATCATGCGGATCGTCCGGGACACCATGAAGACCTCGCACCTGAGATCGGTCATCGTGCGGGTCACCGTGGACGGGCAGGAGGTGGTCACCGAGGCCGTCGGTGAGTCGATGACCGGAGTACCGGCCACCACCAACATGCACTTCCGCAACGGCGCAGTGGCCATCTCCTACGTCGCGACGCTGCTGTTGCTGCTGGCCGAGGACGGCAAGGTCGGACTGGACGACAAGCTGTCGAAGTGGCTGCCGGAGGTGCCGCACGCCGACCGGGTGACGCTGCGTCAGCTCGCCCAGATGACCTCCGGCTATGTCGACTACGTCATCGGCAACACGGAGATGAACGACGAATTCCTGGCCAATCCCTTCCGCGCCTGGACCACCCACGACTTGCTGTCGTTCTCGACGAGACATCCGCTGCTCTACGAGCCGGGCACCAACTGGAACTACTCGCACACCAACTACGTGCTGCTCGGCCTGGCGCTGGAGAAGGCGACCGGCGAGCAGATGTCGACGATGTTGTCCGACAGGGTTCTTCGCCCACTCGGCCTGACCGGCACGACCGCGTCACTGACCGCCGAGATCCCGGCGCCGGTTCTGCACGCGTTCAGCTCCGAACGCCGGGCCGCATTCGAGATCCCACCGAAGACACCGTTCTACGAGGAGTCGACGTTCTGGAACCCGTCCTGGACGATCACCCACGGCGCCATCCAGACCACCACGATCTACGACATGGAGGCCACCGCCGTCGGGATCGGCACCGGCCGGCTGCTGCGCCCCGAGTCGTACCGCGAGATGGTCTCGACCGACCTGCGCGGAAAGACCCGGGCGCAACCCGGATGCGCCACCTGTATGCCGATGACCGAGGGCTACACCTACGGACTCGGGCTGATCATCTCCGGCAACTGGTTGATGCAGAACCCGATGTTCGGCGGGTACGGCGCCGCGGAGGGCTATCTGCCGTCGCACAAGATCGCCGTCGCGGTGGCCGCCACCTTCGCCCCGGAGGCATTCGACACCGAGGGCGGCAACGAGAACGGGGCGGAGCTGCTGTTCCGCAGGATCGGCGCGGAAATGGCTCCCGACGATGCGCCACCCATGCCGCCGCCGAGATAATGGTGCACGTGGCACCGAAGGTTCTGTTCCTGCGCAACGAGCACCTGGCGACCGAAGCGCTGCTGGGCGACGCGTTCGTCGATCACGGGTACGACGTCGAGACGTTCGAGGTGGTACCGCCCGAGCGCATCGACGACCCGGCGGGCCGGGTGAGTTTCCCCGACCCGGCCGGCTACGACGCCATCGTTCCGCTCGGCGCGCGGTGGTCCGTGTACGACGAGGCGCTGCGCGACACCTGGGTGGGCGCCGAGATGCAGTTCCTGCGCGACGCCGCGAGCACCGGGGCCGCGCTGCTCGGGGTGTGCTTCGGCGGCCAACTACTGGCACAGGCCTTCGGCGGCACCGTGGCGCGCTCCCCGCACCCCGAGATCGGCTGGTACCACGTCGACAGCGACCGCTCCGACATCGTGCCGGGCGGACCGTGGTTCGCGTGGCACTTCGACCGCTGGACCCTGCCGCCCGGGGCCACCGAGCTGGCCAGGACGGCCAATGCCTCCCAGGCCTTCGTGCTGGGCCGGGTGCTGGGGCTGCAGTTCCATCCGGAGGTCGACACCGACCTGCTCAAACTCTGGCTGGCCGAGGATCATGACGGAGAGGCGGCCGCCTTCGGCCTCGAGTCCGACGAACTACTCACCCGGACAATCGAACTGGCCGACGATGTGGCGCAACGCATCCACCGCCTGGTAGGTGGCTTCCTCACCCACGTGGCGGGTCAGTCCCCTCCCAGCTGATGGGCGAGCGCGTCGGTGACATCGGGGTGGCGGAACCGGTGACCGAGCACGGTGAGCTTCGTCGGCAGCACCCGCTGGCTTGCCTCGGCCAGTTCGCGGGCGCCCTGTTCGCCCAGCAGCAGCCGCGGCCCCAGGGACGGGACCGGCAGCACCGCCGGCCGGTGCAGTACCCCGGCCAGCGCGGAGGTGTATTCGGAGTTGCGTACCGGCTCCGGCCCGACCGCGTTGACGGGTCCGGCCAGCCGCTCGTCGTAGACCGCGCGGTAGTAGATGTCGAGCAGGTCGTCCAGCCCGATCCAGGACAACCACTGGCGCCCGCCGGCCACCGGGCCGCCCAGTCCCGCCGCGAACAGGGGCCGCAGCAGACGCAGCGTTCCGCCCGCAGCGGCCTGCACGATCCCGGTGCGCACCGTGACCACCCGCAGGCCGGCGTCGGCGGCGGGCGCGGTGGCGGCCTCCCAGTCGGCGACCACGTCGGCGAGAAACCCGCCGCCGTGCACACTGTCCTCGGTCAGCAGAGAGTCGCCCCGGTCGTAGCCGTAGATGCCGATCGCCGACGCGCTGACGAAGACGCTCGGCCCGTCTTCGGCGGCCGCGGCCGCCATCGCCAGCCGGCGGGTGGGCTCCACCCGGCTGTCCCGGATCGCGGCGCGGTGTGACTCGGTGAAGCGGCCCGCGATCGACGCGCCCGCCAGATGAATCACCGCGTCGACGCCGTTGAGCAGGTCGGCGGCCGGAGCCTCCGGGTCCCACCGCCGCTCGTCCTCGCCGCTCGGATCGGCACGGACCAACCGGATGACCCGGTGGCCGCCGGTGGTCAGGAAAGCAGTCAGCGCCGTGCCGACCAGGCCCGACGAGCCGGTGACTGCGATGACGAGCGGGCCTGACCCGGCGTCGGCCGCATCTCGGTGCGCGGCCAGGTCGTCGGCGAGCTGACGGTGACGGTAGACGAAGGTCGAGCGCAACAACGCGGCGGGCACCGTGGTGTCGACGCGGTCGTGCACCCGGGTCTGCCCGCCGGCGTCGGCGAACGTGTGGGTGTGCCGCCACTTTCCGACGACCCGGGCCGGCCAGGACGCGGGACCACGGGTGGACAGCTCGTCGACGAACCTGCCGCCCTCGAGATAGGCCGACGGGTCGTGCCGGGCGACCCAGCGCAACCCTGCCGGCAACCCGAGCACCGCGACGCCGTCGGCCAGCGACTGCGCCTCGGACAGCACGGTCATCGGCTGCCACGGCGGCACCAGCCTGCGCATGGCCCCCGGCCTGGTGTGCCAGCCCCACACCGCGTCGAGCGGATGCGCAAGACAGCTCTCGTAATCGATCCCCATGGTCCTTCACCCGGCCCCTTCTGTCGGCGGTAGTGATTCGGCGCGGCCGCTTTCATGGATTGCCCGTGTTGCGGCCCGGCCATCGCCGGTTCTGAGAGACACTGGTCACAGTCGGTGACCTGCCATGAGCCACACACTGCGAATCTTCCGCGACCGCCGCGAGGCCGGTCAGGTCTTGGCGCGCGACCTCGCCGGCTTCCGCGGTCGGGCCGATGTGCTGGTGCTTGGGCTGGCCCGGGGCGGGGTCCCGGTGGGCTGGGAGGTCGCGTCCTACCTGGGCGCGCCGCTGGACGTGTGCCTGGTTCGCAAGCTGGGTGTGCCCCAGTGGCCCGAGTTGGCGATGGGTGCGGTAGCCACCGGCGGGGGCGTGGTGCTCAACAACGACCTGCTGCGCAGCCTCGGCATCGGCCAGGACACGGTCGACGAGGCGATCCTCAGGGAGACCGCCGAGCTGCGGCGGCGCGAACACGCCTACCGGGCGGACCGGGCGCCGTTGCGGCTCGCGGGCCGGACGGTCATTCTGGTCGACGACGGCATCGCCACCGGCGCGAGCATGGTCGCCGCGGTGCGATCGGTCCGTCAGGCCGGCGCCAGCCGGGTCGTCGTGGGTGTTCCGGTCGGGCCGCCATCGGTGTGCCGGCAGCTGCACCAGGAGGCTGACGAGGTCGTCTGTTCGACGATGCCACACGATTTCCACGCGGTCGGGCAGGTCTTCGGGGATTTCCACCAGGTCGGCGATGACGAGGTACGTGAACTGCTGGCCACCCCGACCGTCGGACCGGCGCCCGGGCCGGACTGATCCGGCGCGCGCTCAGCTCTTGGGGGCGTCCTCGCCGTCCGGTTCGCCCTCGGTCTCGGCGGGCTCGCCCTCGGCCGGTTCCTCCTCGACGACCTCGCCCTCGGCCGGCGATTCCTGTTCGGCCGGTTCCTCGGCCGCGACCGGTTCCTCTTCGACGACCTCTTCTTCGTAGTCGGCGACCGAGGGCTCATCGGGATACTCCTCGACCGGGGCTTCGAGCTCTTCGGCATCGGCACCGGAATCCGCCGAACCCTCGGCCGCGGCGGTCTTGGAGCGGTCACGCAGGCCGTCGACGATCAGCAGCAGGACCCCGATGACGCTGGCCCCGATGCACACCCAGGCGATCAGCTCGTTGCTGGTGACGACGGCCATCACCAACGCCGCCAGCCCGACGACGGCGAGCACCAACGCAATGATCAGCACGGGCGAACCCCGCTGGACCCGAGTCGGAGAGGCACGAGACTAGTTGTTGCCCCGGTTGAACTGGTTGAACCCGCCGTCACTGTTGGCACCGGAGTCCACCGGCGCTGCCGAGCCTCGCTGACCCAGCTCTTCGAGCTGAGACTCCAGGTAGGTCTTCAGACGGGTGCGGTATTCGCGCTCGAAGGTGCGCAGCTGCTCCAGCCGGCCCTCCAGCACCGTGCGCTGCTGGTTGATGGTGCCCATGATCTCGGAATGCTTGCGCTCGGCGTCGGCCTGCAGCGCGTCGGCCTTCTCCTGGGCCTGACGCAACTGCGTCTCGGACCGGGTCTGCGCGTCTGCGAGCATGGCATCGGCCCGCTGCCGGGCGTCGGCCACGGTGGCCTCGGCGGTCTGCCGCGCCTCGGTGACCATGGCATCGGCCTGGGCGCGGGCATCGGCGAGCATCTTCTCGGATTCCGCCTTCGCACTGCCGGTCAGGCGATCGGCGGTGTCCTGGGCCAGGCTGAGCACCTTGGCCGCACGCAGGTGCTGGTCCTCGGGCGCCGGCGCCACGGGCGGGGCTTCGTAGACCGGTTCGGCGACCGCGGCCGGTTCCGGCTCGGGCTCGGGCTCGGCGTCGTAGACCGGCATCTGCTGCGTGGGCTGCGCGACTCCCCCGCCTGCGCGCGCCGACGCCAGCTCCTGGTCCAGCTCGGCGACCCGCTGCCGCAGGTCGCTGTTTTCCTCGATGAGCCGGGCCAACTCGTTCTCGACGAGGTCGAGGAACGCGTCGACCTCGTCTTCGTTGTAGCCGCGCTTGCCGATCGGTGGCTTGCTGAACGCGACGTTATGCACGTCGGCGGGAGTGAGCGGCATTGTCTGCCCCCTTGGAGTCTGGACCGTCAACCGATCTCAAAGTGTAAAGCAGTGCTGGAAGGTAACTGGCGTCCATCCTGTCACACCAGACCCTGCGGTTGCAGGCGAGGCCGGGAAATAAGATTGAAATTCAACAATCGCCGAGTCCGTGCGGGCATCCCGACCGGTCCGCCCGGCGGTGCCGACGGTGTCGACGGCGGGCACGTTTTCCCAGTTCGGAGGGGTCGACTCAGACCGCGGCACCGAACGCCAGCTGCATCCCGATGAACGCGACGAGCAGCAACACCATGATGGACAGATCGAACCGGACCGCTCCGATCGTCAACTGCGGGATGATCCGGCGCAGCAGCTTCACCGGGGGATCGGTCACGGTCATGATGATCTCCAGCACCACCACCGTGGCCCCCCGCGGATGCCAGTCACGGCTGAAGGACCGGATGAACTCGACCACGACCCGGGCGATCAGCAGCAGCCAGAAGACGAACAGCGCGAAACCCAGGATCTCGAAGAAGAGCCCCAACTGAGCGACCTCACTCCAGGCAGACGTACGACGTGCGTTTCAGCGGAAGTGTCGTTCGGGGCCGATGGCTCCCACGCGACGCCGTCAGCCTACCCTCGGGCGCGCGGCCGGCTACTGATAGGCGTAGAAGCCGGCCTCCGCGATCCGCCGGCGCTGCTCGGCGGTGACGTCGACGTCGGCGGGCGAGAGCAGGAAGACCTTGGTCGCAACCTTGTCGAAGGAACCACGAAGCGCGAAGGCCAGCCCGGCCGCGAAGTCGACGAGCCGCTTGGCGTCGGCGTTGTCCATCGACACCAGGTCCATGATCACCGGGGTGCCATCGCGGAACCGCTCGCCGATGGTGCGCGCCTCGCTGTAGTCCTTGGGACGCAGCGTGGTGATCTTCGCCAACGGGCTACCCGCCTCGAACAGCTCGGCCATTCCCCGCGGATCCATCGCCAGTGCGCCCCGCGTCGAGCCCCGCATCGCGCCGAATCGCGGTGGCGTGCGGTCGAACTCCCGCGGTGTACGCATCCGGGGCTCGAAACGCGAGTCCTCGAATCCACCCCCCATGCCCGTGCGGTAGCCGGGCTCGTCGTAGTCACGGCGCCGGTCGTCGCCGGGTCCGTCGAAGCCGCGCGAGTAGCCGTCGTCCTCGAAGCGATCTTCGCGGGACCGGCGGTAGCCACGCGCCGGCACGCGGTCCTCGTCGTCGTAGTAGTCGTCCTCGTAATCATCCATCGGTGCCATACCGAAGTAGGCCTTGACCTTGTGCAGTGTGCTCATTGTGAGGACCCTTCTTGCGGTGCTGGAGATTCTGATGTTCCCGAAGACGTTCCAGAAGCTTCTGGTGTCCATGATGTAGGTGTGACTGGAGTGACTACTGCGGGTGACGTTAGCGGTCGCGTTCCCAATAGCGCGGTACCGACACGCACACATGTCGATCCGTGTTTCACCGCCGCCTCGAGGTCCCCGGACATCCCGGCGGACAGTTCGAGCCGCTGAGGGTAGAAACGCTGTACCCGGTCGCGCTCCCGGCCCAAACGCTCGAACGCCCGGTCGGGGTCCCCACCCAGCGGGGGAATCGCCATCAGACCGACGAACCGCAACGCTGCCGCCCCGTCCATCGCGGCGCAGAGTTCGTCGACGCGGTCGGTGGCATCGACGTCCACCCCACCCCGCGCCTCGTCGCCGTCGAGGCTGACCTGAAGGAACACCCGCAGCGGCGCCGCACGGCGGCCGTCGTCGAGCGCGGCCGCCGCGCCGCGGTCCAGCGCGGCGATGACCTTGGCGCTGTCGACCGAATGTGCCGTGTGGGCCCAGCCGGCGACCGAACGGGCCTTGTTGCGCTGGATCCTGCCGATCATGTGCCAGCGGATGGCGGTCTCCCCCACGACCTCGCGCACGGCCGCGATCTTCTGCGTGGCCTCCTGATCGCGGGACTCGCCGAAAGCCGAACAGCCCAGCTTGTACAGCGCGATGACGTCACCGGCCGGGAAGAACTTGGTGACCGGAAGCAGTTCGACGTCGGCGACGTCGCGTCCGGCGGCCGCCGCGGCGCGCTCGAGCCGCTCACGCAGCCCGGTTAACGCTCGCGAGAGCTGCTCTTCCCGGGCCGCGGTCATGCTCCGGGCTCCAGCCACACCAGCGACGCCAGCCGCCCGGTGGGTGCATCGCGGCGATGGCTGAACAAGTTCGGATCCTCGACCGTGCAGCGGGGGTCGATGTCGATCGCGGTGACACCGAGGGTGCCGAGCTGCGCGGCGATCCCGGCCCGCAGGTCCAGGCCGACGGTGCCGCGACGGGTGGTGGTGCGGCTGCCCGGCAGCGCCGCCTCGACCTCGGCGGCCATCTCCGCGGGCACCTCGTAGTTGCGGCCGCTGACCGCCGGGCCCAGCAGCACGGAGATGTCCTCGGCGTGCGCACCCACGTCCAGCATCGTCTGCACCGCGTTGGCTACGATCCCGCGCTGCGCGCCGACGCGACCCGCGTGCACCGCGGCGACCACCCCGGCCCGGGCGTCGGCCATCAGCACCGGGACACAGTCGGCGGTCACCACGGCCAGCGCCAGCCGCGGCGCCGTGGTGACCAGACCGTCTGTGCCGTCGATGATTTCGCCCGCGCCGTCGACGATCCCGACATTGGCGCTGTGCACCTGGTTCATCCAAACGATGCCGTCACCCAGCCCGGTGGCGGTGGCCAGCCGTCGCCGGTTGGCCGCCACCGCGGCGGGATCGTCGCCGACGTGGTCGCCGAGGTTGAAGGTCGCAAAGGGCGGCTTCGAGACACCACCGGCGCGGGTGGTGGTCACGCGCCGCACCCGGAAGTCGACGGCGCGGCCGGAGGACGCACGATCAGGCACGGTGCCGCCGGAGGACGCACGATCAGGCACGGTGCGACGGTACGACGTGTCAGTGACGCATGAAAGGCGGCACGTCGACGTCATCGTCGGAGATACCGCCGTCGTCCCCGCCGATCCGCACCGTTGCGCCGTTGGTGTGCACCGGAACGCTGGCCGCATCCGCCGGCTCGAAGAGCGACGAGTTGACCCGTCCGGCCTTGCCCGGGGTGATCGGCGTGGTTCCGGTCGCGCCGTGCTCCCCCGTCACCGGCTTGCGGCCCGGCCCGGCGGCATCGAACCCGGCCGCGATCACCGTGACCCGCACCTCGTCGCCGAGCGAGTCGTCGATGACGGTGCCGAAGATGATGTTGGCCTCGGCATGCGCGGAGTCCTGCACCAGCGAGGCGGCCTCGTTGATCTCGAACAGGCCCAGGTCGCTGCCGCCCGCGACCGACAGCAGCACGCCCTGGGCGCCCTCCATCGAGGCTTCCAGCAGCGGCGAGTTGATCGCGATCTCGGCGGCCTTGAGCGCGCGTCCGTCACCGCGCGCCGAGCCGATGCCCATCAGCGCGGTGCCCGCGCCGCTCATCACGCCCTTGACGTCGGCGAAGTCGACGTTGATCAGGCCCGGGGTGGTGATCAGGTCGGTGATGCCCTGCACGCCGTTGAGCAGCACCTCGTCGGCGCTGCGGAACGCGTCCATCAACGACACCGCTGCATCACCCATCTGCAGCAGCCGGTCGTTGGGGATCACGATCAGCGTGTCGCAACTCTCCCGCAACGCGGTGATGCCCGATTCGGCCTGGTTGCTGCGCCGCTTGCCCTCGAACGAGAACGGCCTGGTCACCACGCCGACGGTCAGCGCGCCGAGCTTGCGGGCGATGGTGGCCACCACCGGCGCCCCGCCGGTGCCGGTGCCACCGCCCTCGCCGGCGGTGACGAACACCATGTCGGCGCCGCGCAGCAGCTCCTCGATGTCGTCCTTGGCGTCCTCGGCAGCCTTGCGTCCCACCTCGGGATCGGCGCCGGCACCCAGCCCGCGGGTGGAGTCGCGCCCCACGTCGAGCTTGACGTCGGCATCGCTCATCAACAGCGCCTGGGCGTCGGTGTTGATCGCGATGAACTCGACGCCCTTGAGGCCCTGTTCGATCATCCGGTTGACGGCGTTCACGCCGCCACCGCCGATGCCGACCACCTTGATCACCGCAAGGTAGTTGTGCGGGGGGGTCATCGCTCGACCTTCTTCGCGCAAGCGCTCATTGGCGGTCGCCCTTCCTGCGTGGTTGCCTGTCGTGCGCCGGAACCCCCTGCTCGAAACCCTCAACCTCTACCATAGGCTTAGAGTTATGTCAGGTTGCTCCGCGTGAACAAGAACGTATGGCGGGGATGCCCGCGATCCGCGCAGGCGCGCCGAGAAACACCGCGACAATTTCCGAATCGGTCCTGCGCCGACGCCGGCCGGCCGGCCGGCGTCTATTTCACCGTCGGCAGATCCGGGCTCGACACGTCGTAGGTCTGCCCCGGCTGGGTCAGCAGCGCGCCCAGCTTGAGTGCCTTCTCCTCGGTCCGGTCGGTCGTGCCCCACACCACGGTGCGGCCGTCGATCAGGGTCAGCGTGATCGCGGCCACCGACGGGGCCGACACCCGGCCCACCTGAGCCGCCACCTCGGGGCGCAACGAGGTCATCACCTGCAGGGCCGCCTTCGTCGCCGGATCCGTCGGACCGGGCTGCTCGGTGTCCAGGTAGGGCACGCCGGGGGGCGGCGGCGCCGTCGCGAAGTCCACACCGTCCTTGTCGAACAGGTGCACACCGTCCGGATAGTCCTTGACCACCACCGGCACCCGCTCGACGATCGTGACCCGCAACGTGGACGGGTATTCGCGCTGCACCCGCGCCGAGGCCACCCGGCGGATCTCGGCGACCCGCCCCGCCACGGCGTCGGTGTCGATCTGCAACAGCGGGGTACCGGGTTGCACCGCCGCGGCCGCGGTCACCTCGTCCTGGGTGACCACGCCGAGGCCGGTCACCGCGATGCTGCGCGCCGACATGATCGGGGTGAAGTAGAGCAGCAGCCCGAGCCCGACGACCAGCACCGCGATCGCGGCGGCCCACATCACCAGCTTCAGCCCGCGGACCGCGCCACGGCCCAGCTTCGCGGTCTCGGGCGCCGAGCGGCCCAGCGCCTTGCGTTTGGCCTCCCGGCGGGCCTCCTCGATCGCGGTGGCCCGGGCCTGCGCCTCCCGGCGGGCCTCACGTTCCCGGCGGGCGCGTCGGCGCGGACCCTCGAAGTCCTCGGCGGCCTGCGGGTTCGCGGCCTCGGCAGTCGGCTTACCGGCGGTGTCGACGGCCGGCTCGTTCGCGGCGTCCGCACCGGTGGCCTCGGTCCCCGCGGCGTCGGCCACGCCGGCCGCCGGTTCGTCGTCGCGGGGTTCGCTCATCTCGACACCCCGCCCGGCCCGCCGGGAGCGCGGCGATTGGCCCTGGCCCGTATCTCGGCCAGGATCTCGTTGCCGAGCAGGGTGACGTCACCGGCGCCCATCGTGACCAGCACGTCACCCGGTTCGGCGGCCGCGGCGACCAGGGCGGGCACCGCGGAGAAGTCCGCGATGTAGGTGACCGGTGTGCTGACCCGCTCGGCGATCGTGGCGCCACTCACCCCGGCCAGCGGCTGTTCGCGCGCGGCGTACACGTCGAGCACGAAGACCTCGTCCGCGACGTCCAGCGCCCGGCCGAATTCGGCGGCGAAAGCCTCTGTGCGGGAGTACAGGTGCGGCTGGAACACGACGATCGACCGGCCGGTTCCGCCCTGCTGGTTCAGCTCCCGCAACGCGGTGAGCGTCGCGTGCACCTCGGTCGGGTGGTGGGCGTAGTCGTCGAACACCCGTACCCCGTTGGCCGTGCCGACCAGTTCGAAGCGTCTGCGCACCCCCTCGAAGCCGGCCAGCCCGTCCAGCACGACGTCGGGCTGCGCACCCGCCTCCAGCGCGGCCAGCAGCGCACCGAGCGCGTTGAGGGCCATGTGGCGGCCCGGCACCGACAGCCGCATCACCCGGCGGCGGGCCTCGCCGCGCAGGCTGATGTGGGCCACCGCCCCGGTGCTCTGCTGGGTCCAATCCTCGAGCGTGGCGTCCAGTGCCGGGTGGCTGCCCGCGGTGCCGTAGCGCAGCACCCGGACCCCGGGCGCGGTGTCCAGCGCCGCCACCCGATCGGCCAGCGCGCGGGCCCCCGGATCATCGGCGCACACCACCAGGGCACCGCCGGGCCGCAGACACTCGACGAAGCGGTCGAAGACCGCGCTGTAGGCCTCGGTGCTGCCGAAGAAGTCCAGGTGATCGACCTCGATGTTGGTGACCACCACCACGTCGGGGCGGTACTCCAACAACGATCCGTCGCTCTCATCAGCCTCGGCGACGAAGCAGGCGCCACTGCCCCGATGCGCGTTGGTGCCGGCCTCCCCGAGGTCGCCGCCGACCGCGAAGGACGGGTCGAACCCGCCGTGCTGCAGGGCCACGATCAGCATCGACGTGGTGGTGGTCTTGCCGTGGGTGCCGGTCACCATCAGCGTGGTGTGACCGTCCATCAACCTGGCCAGCACCGCGGGACGCAGGATCACCGGGATGCCCCGCCTGCGCGCCTCGACCAGTTCGGGGTTGGTCTTCGGGATGGCGGCGTGGGTGGTCACCACCACCGTGGGTCCGCCGGGAAGCATGTCCAGCGACGACGCGTCGTGGCCGATCCGGATCGTGGCACCGCGGGCGCGCAGCGCGATGACCCCACGCGACTCCTTGGCGTCCGAGCCGGACACCATCCCGCCGCGATCCAGCAGGATGCGCGCGATGCCGCTCATGCCGGCGCCCCCGATGCCCACCATGTGTACCCGCCGGAGTTCCTCGGGCAGATCCGTTCCGCTCACCGCCCGGATCTCCGGTCCCGTGCCACGCCGAGGGCCACCTCGGCGACCCGGCGGGCCGCGTCGCGGTGCCCGGCGAGCGCGGCGGCCGAGGTCATCGCCGCCAGCCGCGTCGTGTCGTTGAGCAGCCCGGCGACCGTGTCGGCCACGAACTGCGGGGTCAGGCCGGCATCGTCGACGATCATCCCGCCGCCGGCCTCGACCACCGGCAGGGCGTTGAGTCGCTGCTCGCCGTTGCCGATGGGCAGCGGGACGTAGACCGCGGGCAGACCGACCGCGGTGACCTCGGCCACGGTCATCGCTCCGGATCGGCAGATGGCCAGATCGGCGGCCGCGTACGCCAGGTCCATCCGGTCCAGATAGGGCACGGCCACATAGGGCGGGGCCCCGGGCGCGGGGTCGGCCAATTGCAGCGTGTTCTTCGGGCCGTGCGCGTGCAGAACCGCAATCCCTTCCCCGGCAAGCTTTTCCGCAGCCGCCGATACCGCACGGTTCAGCGACTGCGCGCCCTGAGACCCACCGAACACCAACAGCACCCGCGCGTCGTCGGCGAACCCGAAGTAGCTCCGCGCCTCGGCCCGCAGCGCCGACCGATCCAGCGTGGTGATCGTCTCCCGCACCGGCATGCCGACCACTTCGACGTGCCGCAGCCCCTGATCGGGCACCGCCGCCAGCACCCGCCGGGCGGAGATCGCGCCCACCCGGTTGGCCAGGCCGGCGCTGGCGTTGGCCTCGTGCACGACCACCGGCACCCGGCGCCGCTTCCTGGCGCTGTTCGCCGCGAGGTAGGCCGGCAGCGCGACGTAGCCGCCGAAGCCGATGACCACGTCGGCCTGCACCTCGTCGAGCACCGCCCGGGTCTGGCGGACCGCGCGGCGCACCCGGGCCGGCAGCCGGACCAGATCGGCGGAGGGCTTACGCGGCAGCGGCACCGGGGTGATCAGCTCGAGGTGGTATCCCCGGGCCGGGACCAGCCGGGTCTCCAGTCCGCGCTCGGTCCCCAGCGCGGTGATCCGCACGTCGGGTTCGAGCGAGGTCAGCGCGTCGGCGACCGCCATCGCGGGTTCGACGTGACCCGCCGTGCCACCGCCGGCGAGAACCACCGATATCCCCCGGTCGTCCCCTGCGCTTCGCACGTGGCCCCAGACCTCCTGCCCCGCCGGGACCGAAATCCCCGTCACCCGTAACGCTGACCTTCCAGTGCGCGGGCCCGTCGGCCCTGATTGCGCTGGCCAGCACCATATCCGATCGAGGATCGACCGGCTCGCACCGGCTGCTTGGCCGCAGCACGGGGGCGCTTCTCGAGCTGCGATTTCGTCTTCGCTGCCGGCGCGGCGGCCCCCCGCGCCGGGCGCGACCGGAGCCGGTCGCGCAGCGCCTCGGTGCGGGTCGGCACGTACGGCGCGGGCAGCGGCAGCCGCAGCAGCCGGTTCACCCGGTCGTCACGCCCGGCGCGCAGCGCAGCGACGGCCTCCGGTTCGTGGCGCGCGGCGTTGGCCATGATGCCGATCATCAACAGCGTCGTGGCCGTCGAGGTCCCACCCGCCGAGATCAGCGGCAGCTGCAGCCCCGTGACCGGCAACAGGCCGACGACGTATCCGACGTTGATGAAGACCTGGGACAGGATCCACAGCGTGGCGGTGGCGGTGAGCAGCCGCAGGAACGGGTCGGCCGACCGGCGCGCGATCCGCATGCCGGTATAGCCGAACAGCCCGAACAGGCACAGCAGGCCGGCGGCGCCGATGAACCCGAGTTCCTCACCGATGATGGCGAAGATGAAGTCGTTGTGAGCGTTGGGCAGGTAGTTCCATTTCGCGGTGCCCTGACCCAGCCCGTCGCCGAAGATCCCGCCGTTGGCCAGCGCGAACCGGGCCTGGCGCGCCTGGTAGCCCGACCCCTGCGAGTCGGCGGCCGGGTTCAGCCAGGACTGCACGCGCGCGGACCGGTAGCCCTCCGACACCGCGAGCACCGCACCCGAGACCAGGATCGCCACCAGCGAACTGACGAACACCCGCAGCGGCAGCCCGGCGTACCACAGCAGGCCGAGCAGGATGACACCCATCGACAGCGTCTGACCGAGGTCGGGCTGGGCGACGATGAGTGCCAGCGCGATCACCGCGGCGGGCACCAGCGGGACCAGCATCTCGCGTAGCGACGCCTGCTCCATGCGTCGGGCCGCCAGCAGATGCGCACCCCAGATCGCCAGCGCGATCTTGGCCAGTTCGGAGGGCTGCATCGAGAACCCCGCCACCACGAACCAGCCGCGGGAACCGTTGGCCACCTTGCCGATCCCCGGGATCAGCACCAGCACCAGCAGCACGATCGTCAACGCGAAGCCGGCGAAGGCGAACCGCCGCATCACCGCCACCGGCGTCCGGAGCGCCACGTAGAACGCCACCAGCCCGATCGCCGTCCACAGCACCTGCTTGCCGAACACCGCCCAGGGTGAGCCGTCCTGGTCGTAGGAGTAGACCCCCGATGCCGAGAGCACCATGGTCAGACCCATCGTGGTCAGCAGCGCAGCGACGGCGATGATGAGGTGAAACGACGTCATCGGCCGGTTCAGCCACGCCCCGACCCGGGTCCGGGGACCCGGCGCGGCCTGGTGTGTGGCGGCCGCCGGTTGCGCCGGGTCGGCGGCCGCCGGATTGGCCCGCCGGTTGCGCAGCCGGGTCAGGATGCTGCTGTTCATCAGGATGCTCCTCGCGTCCGCGGCTACCGGGTCGCGGCACGCACCGCCGCGGCGAACGCGTCGCCGCGGTGTCCGTAGCCCTGGAACTGGTCGAACGAGGCACCGGCCGGGGCGAGCAGTACGGTGTCGCCGGCCCTGGCCAGCTCGCGCGCCGTGGCGACGACGGCCGTCATCACGGCGTCGGCAACCGGGCGATCCCCGACGTCCACCACTCGAGTCACACTAGTAACACCTGACTCATCTTGCTCACGCACCCCAGAATCCTCCCCCGTCACCAGCTCGACAACGGGGACATCCGGTGCGTGTCGCGATAACGCGTTGCCGACGATCGACGCGTCGCGCCCGATCAGCACCACCGCGGCGAGCCGGTCGGCCACCGCCACGACCAGTTCGTCGACCGAGGCGCCCTTCAGCAGCCCGCCGGCCACCCAGACCACCCGCTGGTGCGCACCGATCGAGGCCTGCGCGGCATGCGGGTTGGTGGCCTTGGAGTCGTCCACGTAGGTGACATCGTCGACGACCGCGACCACCTCGGCGCGGTGCCTGCCCACCCGGAAGCCGGACAGGGCCGCACGGATCGCTTCGGCGGGGACGCCGACCGCGCGGGCCAGCGCCGCCGCGGCCAGCGCGTCGAGCACACCCACCGGCCCGGCCACCGGGATGTCGGCGGCGGCGACGAGCTCCACATCCCGGCCGAACGCGTTGTCGACCAGCATTCCCGCCCGGACACCCAGCTCACCGGTGGCCGGCTCGCCCAGCCGGAAACCGACGGTCACCGGCGCCGGCGCCTGCGCCAACAGCCGGGCCGCCATCGAGTCATCCAGACCCGCGACGGCCACCCGGCCCGTCAGCACCCGGGCCTTGTCCTGCGCGTACGCCTCCATCGAGCCGTGCCAATCGAGATGATCCTCGGCGACGTTGAGCACCACACCCGCCTCCGGCCGCAGCGACGGCGCCCAGTGCAACTGGAAGCTCGACAGTTCCACGGCCAGCACGTCGGCGGGCCGGTCGAGCAGGTCGAGCACCGGATCACCGATGTTGCCGCACAGCACCGCGCGCAGGCCCGCCGCCTCGAGCATCGCGTAGAGCATCGACGTCGTCGTGGTCTTGCCGTTGGTGCCGGTCACCACCAGCCACCGCCGGGGCGGGCCGAAGATGCCCGACCGGTCCAGCCGCCACGCCAACTCGACGTCACCCCACACCGGCACGCCCGCCGCCGCGGCCGCCGCCAGCACCGCGTTGGTCGGGGGGAAACCGGGGCTCGTCACCACGAGCGCGAAGTCGGTGATCCGCGCCGGGGCATCGGCGGGGTCGAGAACGGCCACCCCGCGGCGCGCGTATTCGGTCAGCGCGGTCGGGCTGTCGTCGGTCAGCGTGGCCGACACCCCCAGCGGAGCCAGGGCCGCCAGGATCGCCCGGCCGGTCACGCCGGCGCCGGTGACCAGTACCCGTGCGCCGGGTCTGATCGGCTCCTCGCGTGCGCCGGGTCTGATCGGCTCCTCGCGTGCGCCCGGTCTCATCGGCTCCTCGCGTGCGCCGGGCCTGATCGGCTCCAGGTCGTCAGGCACCGACGGTCGTCAGCCACTCGCTGTAGAACAGCGCCACGCCCAGGCCGCAGGCGATCGCCGTGAGCAGCCAGAACCGGATGATCACGGTCGTCTCGGCCCAGCCGACCAACTCGAAGTGGTGGTGGAACGGCGCCATCCGGAACACCCGGCGCCCGGTGGTACGGAAAGCCAGGATCTGCACGACCACCGAGGTCACCTCCGCGACGAACAGCGCGCCGAGCACCACGGCGAGCATCTCTGTGCGGCTGGTGACCGACAGCCCGGCGATGACCCCGCCGAGAGCCAGCGAACCGGTGTCGCCCATGAAGATCTTGGCGGGCGCGGCGTTCCACCACAGGAAGCCGATACATGCGCCGGCGGTGGCCGCGGCGATGATCGCCAGGTCGAGAGGATCGCGAACGTTGTAGCAGCCCACTCCGGGGCTGGTGGCACACGCGTTGCGGAACTGCCAGAACGTGATCAGCACATAGGCGGCGCACACCATGGCCATCGCGCCCGCGGCCAGACCGTCGAGGCCGTCGGTGAAGTTGACCGCGTTCGACCAGGCGCTGATGATCACCACGCAGAACAGCACGAACACCGCGGGTGCCAGCGTCACCGTGGCGATCTCACGTACGTAGGACAGCTCGGCGCTGCCCGGGGTCAACCCGTCGCCGTTGCGGAACTGCAGCGCCAGCACGCCGAACAGCACGGCCGCGACCAGGATGCCGACCGTCTTGGCGGTCTTGTTCAGCCCCAGGTTGCGCGCCCGCCGGATCTTGATCAGATCGTCGGTGAACCCGACCGCGCCGAGGACGGTGATCAGTCCCAGCACCAGCAGTCCCGACGCCGACGGCCCCTTGCCGTCGATCACCACCCCGACCAGGTGGGTCCCGAAGTAACTGGCCCAGATGCCGGTGACGATCGCGACGCCACCCATCGA
Source organism: Mycolicibacterium xanthum (assembly GCF_019710635.1). Taxonomy (GTDB): domain Bacteria; phylum Actinomycetota; class Actinomycetes; order Mycobacteriales; family Mycobacteriaceae; genus Mycobacterium; species Mycobacterium xanthum. Next base: position 365,097 of record NZ_JAIFZS010000008.1, on the reverse strand, counting down.
CGGGGTGCCCCGCTTCTTCTTGTGGCTCGGCGGACCGTCCTCGCGGATCTCGTGACCGAACCCCTGCCGGGTGAACAGCCTGATCAGCACCGGGGTCAACAGGATCGACACCGCCAACGCGATCGCGACGGCGATGAGAATCTGCCTCATCGAGCGCCCTCCGGGCCCGCGGGCACGTCGTCGACCAGCGCGTCGGCCAGCGCGCCCAGCCCCGCGGAGTTCGAGGCCTTGACCAGAACCACGTCGCCGGGTGCGAGCTCGGCGCGCAGCAGCTCCAGCGCGGCGTCGGCGTCGGCGACCGGGGTGGCCTCGGATCCCCAGGATCCCTCCATGACCGCCCCGTGAAGCATGGCGCTCATAGACCTCCCGGTTCCGACGACGACCAGTCGAGAAACATCTAATCGCACCGCCAGCCGACCGATGCGATCATGCTCGGATATCGCGTCGTCGCCGAGTTCGGCCATCTCGCCCAGCACCGCCCAGCTCCGGCCTTTGGACGCGCCAGCCCGACTCATCCATGCCAGCGCCTTGAGACCTGCACCCATCGAATCGGGATTGGCGTTGTAGGCGTCGTTGATGATCGTGACACCGTCGGCCCGGGCACTGACGGCCATCCGCTGCCGCGACACCGGCCCCGCTGCCGCGAGTGCGGCGGCCACCTGTTCGGGGGTGGCCCCGCACTCGAGGGCGACCGCCGCGGCGCACAGCGCATTGGACACCTGGTGGTCGCCGTGCACCGCCAGCGTGACGGGCACCGCCGAGTCACCGGTGTGCAGCGTGAAGCCCGCCCGGGCCAGCCCGTCGAGCACCACGTCCTCGGCCCACACGTCGGCCTGCGTGACCCCGGCCGAGCGCGCGACGCGCACGACGCGCGCGGCGGTCTCGTCGGCCATCGCGGCCACGACCGGGTCGTCGACGTTGAGGATCACCACGCCGGAGGCCGGGACGGCCTGCGGCAGCTCGGACTTCGTCGCCGCGATGGCCTCGCGGGAGCCGAACTCACCGAGGTGTGCGGTGCCGACGTTGAGCACGACCGCAACCGACGGCGGCGCGATGTCGGCCAGCGCGGCGATGTTGCCCGGGTGGCGTGCCGACATCTCCAGCACCAGGTAGTCGGTGGATTCGCCGGCCCGCAGCACGGTCCACGGATGTCCCAGCTCGTTGTTGAACGAGCCGGGCGGGGCGACCACCTCGCCCAGCGGGGCCAGCACCGCGGCGATCAGATCCTTGGTGGACGTCTTGCCCGAGGATCCGGTCAGCCCGACGATGGTCAGTCCACCGGCGACGAGTTCGGCGGCCACCGCCTTGGCCAGCCGCGCCAGCGCCGCCAGCACCGCGGCCCCCGACCCGTCGGTGTCGTGTTCGAGCACGCCGGCGCCCGACGCCGCCGGCCCGGGCGCGGGATCGACGACGATCGCGGGCACGCCGACCGGCCGCGCCGCCAGCACGGCGACCGCACCCGCGGCGACCGCCGCCGCGGCGAAGTCGTGGCCGTCGGAGCGGGCACCGGGCAGCGCCAGGAACAACCCACCCGGCCCGACCGCCCGCGAGTCGAACTCGACGGTGCCGGTGACCCGGGTGGCGGCGGCGTCCTCGGCGGATATGTCGGCCAGCCGGCCACCGACGATGTCGGCGATCTGCGACAGCGTCAGCGCGATCATCGGCGCGGTCCCCCGGTGTCCAGCGTCTCCAGCGCGCGGGCCAACTCGTCCCGGTCGTCGAACGGCGTGGTCTGTCCCCGGCTGGTCTGCCCGGCCTCGTGCCCCTTGCCGGCGATCAACACGATGTCACCGTCGCGGGCCCACGCCACCGCGTGCGCGATGGCCCGGGCGCGGTCCCCGATCTCCACCACCTCGGCGTCGGCCTCGCCGGCCCCGGCCAGGATCGCGGCGCGGATCGCCGCCGGATCCTCGTCGCGGGGGTTGTCGTCGGTCACCACGACGAGGTCGGCCAGCTCGGCGGCCACCTTCCCCATCGGCTGCCGTTTGCCCCGGTCACGGTTGCCGCCCGCGCCGAACACCACCGCCAGCCGACCCGTGCCCTGCTGGCGCAGCGTGTGCAGCACCGCCCACAGCGCGCCGGGCTTGTGCGCATAGTCGACCAGGGCCAGGAAGCGCTGCCCCCGGTCGACCGGTTCCAGCCGGCCCGGCACGGTGGCGTCGTGCAGCCCCGGAGCGGCCTGGTCCGGCGACACCCCGACCGCGTCGAGCAGGGCCACCGCCAGCAGGCAGTTGGCGACGTTGTAGCGGCCGGGCAACCCGATCTGCAGGCCGTGATGGACACCGGCCGGGTCCACCGCGTAGAACTCCTGCCCGCCGTCGGCGACGGTGAGGCCCTCCACGGACCAGTCGGCGGGGCCGGTGGCGCTGACGGTGACCGCCCGGTCGGCCCGCCCGGCCATCGCGCGCCCCCACTGGTCGTCGATGCAGATCACCGATTCGGCGGCGCGGGTGGGCGACCCGGGGTCGAACAACCGCGCCTTGGCCTCGAAGTAGTCCTCCATCGACGGGTGGAAGTCCAGGTGATCGCGGGACAGGTTGGTGAAACCGCCGACCGCGAAGGACACCCCGTCGACCCGGCCGAGGATCAGCGCGTGGCTGGACACCTCCATCACCACGGTGTCGACGCCCTGCTCGAGCATCAATGCCAGCAGCGCCTGCAGGTCCGGTGCCTCCGGGGTGGTCAGCCCGCCGGGCTGATCCCGGCCGTCGATCCGCACCCCGACGGTGCCGATCAGCCCGACCATCCGGTCGGCGGCCCGCAGTCCCGCCTCGATCAGGTAGGTGGTGGTGGTCTTCCCCGACGTCCCGGTGACCCCGATGACGCGCAGGTGCTGCGACGGGTTGCCGTACACCGCGCCCGCCACCCGCCCGAGTATCGACCGCGGATCGGCGTGCACCAGGACGGGCACGCCCAGCGGACGGCCGGCACAGGCGTGATCGATCTCGGCGAGGCCGGACCGGTCGGTCAGCACCGCGACCGCGCCGGCGGCCACCGCGTCGGGCGCGTAGCGACCCCCGTGCGCGCGACTGCCGGGCAACGCCGCGAACAGGTCACCGGCCTGGGCGTTCTGGCCGCGCAACGTCACGCCGGTGACCTGCACGGCAGGCCCCTCGGGATCCGGCGACGGCGTCACCGATACCGGGGCGACGAGGTCGGTCACCGCCCCGAGAGGTAGGCCGACGGGATGGCTCGGGCGCAGGTTCATGGCGTTGACACAGTACCGGCCCGGGCTGCACGGCTTCCGGATTAGCGGCCTCCGGCGGCGCGACGGGTCAGTCGGCCACCAGGGTCAACGGCGCACCCGGATCGGTCGAGAGCGGCACGTTCTCACGCTGCAGCAGCCACGACGCGATGTTGTGGAACAGCGGTGCGGCCGAGGACCCGGGCGATCCGTCCGCGGCGCGGTGCGGAGCGTCGAGCATCACGCCCACGACATAGCGCGGGTCGTCGGCCGGTGCCATCCCGGCGAAGGTGATCCAGTAGACGTCGTCGTAGTAGCAGCCGCAGCCCGGGTTGATCTGCTGGGCGGTGCCGGTCTTGCCGGCGATCTGGTAGCCCTCGACGGCCGCCTGCGGGCCGGTGCCCTGCTGGACTCCGGTCGGATCGCGCTGTACCACCGCGCGGAACATGTTGCGCACCGTGCGTGCGGTCTGCGGCGACACCACCCGCACGCCCGCCGGGCGGGCCTCCTCGGTCCGGGTGCCGTCGGGTGCGATGGTCGCCTTGACGATGCGCGGCGGCATCCGCACCCCGTCGTTGGCGATCGTCTGGTAGATGCCGGCCATCTGCAGGAGGGTCATCGAAAGGCCTTGGCCGATGGGAAGGTTGGAGAATGTGCTGCCCGACCACTGGTCGATCGGGGGAACCAGTCCGGCGCTCTCCCCCGGCAGCCCGACTCCGGTGCGCTGGCCGAGCCCGAACTTGGCCAACATGTCCGCGTAGCGTTCCGGCCCGACCCGCTGGGCCAGCATCAGGGTGCCGACGTTCGAGGACTTACCGAACACCCCGGTCGTGGTGTACGGCATGACGCCGTGGCTCCACGCGTCGCGCACGTTCACCCCGCCCATGTCGATCGAGCCGGGTACCTGCAGCACCTCGTCGGGCTTGGACAACCCGAACTCGATGACCGACGCCGCGGTGATGATCTTGTTCACCGATCCGGGTTCGAACGGGGAGGACACCGGCAGGTTTCCCAGCTGGCGATCCTCCTGGCGGCTGATGTCCTGAGCCGGGTTGAAGGTGTTGTCGTTCGACATCGCCAGCACCTCGCCGGTTTTGGCGTCGAGCACCACCGCCGAGGCATTCTTGGCACCGGAGGCGTCCTTGGCCAGCTGCACCTGCTGCTGGACGTAGAACTGGATGTCGTCGTCGAGGGTCAGCATCACCGTCGAACCGTTCACGGCGTCGTGGCGGTTGCGGTAGCTGCCCGGGATGACCACGCCGTCGGAGCCGCGGTCGTAGGTGACCGAACCGTCGGTCCCGGCCAGCACCGAGTCCAGGGAGTCCTCCATCCCCAGCAGCCCGTGGCCGTCCCAGTCGATGCCACCCACCACGTTGGCCGCCAACGCGCCCCCGGGATACTGGCGCAGGTCCTGGCGCTCCGAACCGACCTCGGGGAAGTCGGTGGTGATCGCTTCGGCGAGGGCGGGGTCGATCGCGCGGGCCAGATACACGAAGGTCTCGTTGCTGCGTAGCTTCTTGAGCAGCGTCGCGCTGTCGGGCTTGCCGCCCAGGCGTTTGGAGACCTCGTCGGCGATCTCCCGCAGCCGCGCGTCCGGCTTGGTGGCCTCGCTACCCTCGGCCGTGGCCTTCTCGTAGGCCTCCTGCAGTTGCTCTCGCACCTTGACCGGCTGGAAGGTCAGCGCCCGGGCCTCGATGGTGAAGGCCAGCTTGTCGAAATTGCGGTCGATGATCGCCCCCCGCAGCGCGGGGTCGACGTCGGTGACCTTGAGCTGGCCGGCCGCCTCGGCGCGCAGGCCCTCCGCGCGCGGGACCTGCAGGGTGAACAGCTGCGCGGCGGCGATCACCAGCAGCAGGAAGATCACCGCGTTGCCGGCGCGGTGCCGGAAGACGAACGACGCGCTGCGCAGGCCGTTCTGCGGCGCCGCCTGCCGGGTGCGCCGGGATCGGGCCGACCGTTCCTGGTTCGGTGCGGCCGCCTTCGCGGTGCGGCCGCGCCGGCCGGAGTCGCGGGTCATGCCGGGGCGCCCGGGACCGGCGCCGCAACGGGTGCCGGCTGGTCGGTGCTCAACGGCTCACCGGGCGTGGTCGCGGCCCCCGGCGCCAGGTGCGCCGGTCCGGCGTCCGGCGGCGCGGCGGGCGGCAGCGCGGCGGGCGGGAGGGGCGCGACCTGCGGCGCATCGACCGGCAGCGGCGCGGGAGCGCCGGGAACCGGGCCGGGTACGGGCAGCTGCCCGGCAACCGAGTGTGGCACCTCGAGGCCCGGGGCCGTTGCCGCGGGGACACCGGGCACCGGGGCTGCCGCGGGGACACCGGGCGCCGGCGGCGTCGCGAGGACACCGGGCGCCGGGGCTGCCAGCGGGGATGTCGCGGACGGCACCCGGACGGGAACCTCGAGCGGTTCGACCACCCGCGGGGCGGGGGGACCCGGCGGGACGGGGTCGGGCAGCGGGGTGTTCAGCGGCGGCGGCGGGACGCCCTCGGCCGGTTTCGGGGTGCCGACCACAACCCAGTTGCCCGCCGGATCCTGGACCAGGTGCGCGGTGTCGCGGGACGGAATCATCCCGAGGTTGCGGGCCGCCTCGGCCAGCGCCGGGGCGGCCTGGGCCTCCAGCACATCACGTTCCAGCGCTTCTTTCTGCTGCAGCAGAGCCTGATTGAGCTGACGGGCGTTTCCCAGCTGGTAGGACCGCTCGGCGGCATCGGTGGACAGCCACAGTGTCACGCCGAGACCGACGCCCAGGGATCCGATGACCAGCACCACGAACGGCACCCGGGCGACCAGTGTGCGCGGATTGAGGTCGATGGCGGCCAGCCGGACCAGGATCCGCTGCCGAAGGGGCGGACGAACGACCTTGGGCGCCTTAGCCTTACGGGCCTTGGCGCGGGCCTTCGCCTGACTGGCGTTCTTCGGCCTGGCCGGCGCGGCGGCGGGGCGCTGAATCGGTGTGGTGCGCGGCGCCGACCGGTTCGGACGTGCGTCGCGCGTGGACTTGCGACCGCGGGCCTGCGGATCGGCCGTCATCCGGGTGGACTCGCGGGCGGGCTTACGTCCCTGCCGGGGCTGGGATTTCTTGGTCGCCGTGCCGCCACGAAACCGCCGCTTCGCCTTCATCGCTACGCTCCCCCAACTTTCTCCAACGCACGCAGCCGCACCGGCGCGCTTCTCGGATTACGGTCGATCTCCTCGGCGTCCGCACGTTCGGCGCCACGCGTCAGCGCCACGAATTCTGGTCCGTGGCCCGGCAATTCGACCGGCAGACCCGGCGGCGTACGCGACGCCGTCGCCGCGGCGAACTCCGCCTTGACGATCCGGTCCTCCAGTGACTGATAGGACATCACCGCGATCCGTCCGTCGGGCCGAAGTGCTTGCAGCGCTGCGGGTATCGCCCGGCGCAGCGACTCAAGCTCGGCGTTGACGGCGATCCGCAGCGCCTGGAACGTCCGCTTGGCGGGATGTCCGCCGGTGCGCCGGGCCGGCGCCGGGATCGCCTGGTACAGCAGCTCGACGAGCTCTGAGGTGGTGGTGAACGGGACGCTGGCGCGGCGACGCACGATGTGGGCGGCGATGCGTCCGGCGAACCGCTCCTCACCGTATTCCCGCAGCACCCGGGCCAGCTCTTTCTCGTCGTAGCCGTTGAGGATCGCCGCGGCGGTCAACTCCGAATCCGGGTCCATCCGCATGTCCAGCGGAGCGTCGGCCGAGTAGGAGAACCCGCGTTCGCGACGGTCGAGTTGCATCGAGGACACACCCAGGTCGAACAGGACCGCGTCGACGCCCGTAGCGGGGATCGCATCACCGATCCGGTCGTAGCGGGTGCGCACCAGCGTCACCCGGTCACCGAACGGGGCCAGGCGCTCGCCGGCGATCTGCAGCGCATCGGGGTCGCGATCGAGGCCGATCAGCCGCAGGCCGGGAAACCGGGTGAGAAACCGTTCGGCGTGACCACCGGCGCCCAGCGTGGCGTCGACCAACGTGGCCCCGGTTCCGTCGGGATCAACACGGCTCAGCGCAGGGGCGAGGAGGTCGACGCACCTGTCGAGCAGGACCGGAACATGGGGCTCGTCATCCACCATCGCAGCACCCTGGGAGGTCGGGACGGCCCCTGCAATGTGGTCCCTGTCCGAGATCGCGAACCTGACGTCGGGGAAGTACGTCAGGGTCGGTTCGGGCAGAGGCCACACTGCACGGGCCTGCGGGCCGGTGACCAGATCAAAGGATGTCGCCGAGTGCTTCATCGCTGGCCGCGGAGAAGTTCTCTTCGTGAAGGTCCTGGTAGCTCTGCCAGGCCTGGGCGTCCCAGATCTCCAGGTACTCGATCGACCCGGTCACCACGCATTCCTTGGTGAGGTTGGCGTAGCGGCGGTGTTCGACCGACAGCGTGATGCGGCCCTGGGCGTCCGGGTACTGCTCGTCGGTGCTGGCCGCCAGATTGCGCAGGTACGCGCGGGCCTGCGGGTTTCCGCGTTTGGCCCGACCGGAGATCTCGGCGATCATCTCCTCGAACTCGGCGCGCGGGTAGACGGCAAGGCTGTGATCTTGGCTCTTGGTGACCATCAACCCTCCTGCCAGCGCGTCGCGGAACTTGGCGGGCAACGTCAGTCGCCCCTTGTCGTCGAGCTTTGGCGTGTAGGTGCCGAAGAACATCTCGCCACCTCGCAGACCTACTGAAGCCTCGCTCTGTACGGAACCCCGGTTGCTCCGCTGTCCGCCACTTTACCCCACAATTCCCCACTTTGCTCCAATTACTTTGGCGATTCTGGCACAGTCCCCCACCCAGAGCACGGGTACGGGGGGAGCGGGCTCCGTCCCACACCACCGGTCGGGCGATGGAACAGGCCAACAGACAAGGTCAGAGCGCAGAAATGCCGAGTGTGGCGGCATGGTGGGGCGTGGTGGGGCAAAAAAGAGGGGCAGCCCTGGCGGACTGCCCCTGGAGTGGCTTGACTGCTATTCGTCGAAGCGCCGGCGGAAGCGGTCTTCCATCCGGCTGGTGAACGATCCACCGCCCTTGGGGCGCTTCTGCCGCGGGGTGCCACCGGACTCGCCGGCGGTGCGCTCCCGATTGCCGGTCACCCGGGGACCGGTGATCGCGAAGACGACGCCGCCGAACATCACGATGAAACCGATCACCGACAGGATCGGGAAGCTCCCGATCATGGTGGCCTTGAACGCCACGCCGGACACCAGCATCGCGAGCCCGGCCACGAACAACGCCCCACCCTGCAGGCGGCGCCGGGTGGACGGCGCGCGCATGGTGCCACCACGGACGCTGGATGCGAACTTGGGGTCCTCGGCATAGAGCGCGCTCTCGATCTGGTCGAGCATGCGCTGCTCATGATCGGAGAGTGGCATTCGTCCCTCCCTCTTGCCGTGGGGGCGTCAATCAAAGTTACATGTGCCCGCGTATACGGACACTTAACAATAATGATACGAGCTGAATCTGACCCGTACCACCTACTTCGCCGCCCGATTCTATGACGCACATCGCGGGTGGGAACCACCGCCTCGCCCACCGATAATGGTCTCGTCACACGATCCACCGCCGGGAGGTGCCACAGAGGTGGCGACGCATCTCATCGAGCTGTCGCCCAGCGACATGCAGCGCCGACTCGGCGATGCGCTGGCGGTATACGTCGACGCCATGCGCTACCCGCGCGGCACCGAGGATCAGCGGGCGTCGATGTGGCTCGAACACACCCGGCGCGCGGGCTGGAAGGCCGTTGCGGCCATTGAGGACATTGCGGACGCCGGTGACGGTGCCGACGGCACCGCGACCCTCCCGGAAACCGCGCTGACCAGCGCTCCCCTGCTCGGCGTCGGCTATGGCTACTGTGGCGCTCCCGACCAGTGGTGGCAACAGCAGGTGATCGCCGGGCTGCGCCGCAGCGGCACCGACTCCGCGCGCATCACCGAGCTGATGACCAGCTACTTCGAACTCACCGAGCTGCACATCCACCCTCGCGCCCAGGGTCGCGGCCTGGGTGAGGCGCTGATCCGCCGACTGCTCGACGGCCGGCGCGAGAGCCATGTGCTGCTGTCCACGCCCGAGATCAACGGTGAGGCCAACCGGGCCTGGCGGCTCTACCGTCGTCTCGGGTTCACCGACGTCATCCGCGGCTACCACTTCGCGGGCGACCCCCGGGCGTTCGCCATCCTGGGACGGTCGCTGCCCCTGTAGTGCCGCCGCACCGCCGGACTGCATCTGGCACGATGACCTGGTGCCGACCGGTCACCCCATCCGCAGACGCCTGTTCGCGCTGACGGTGCTGCTGTTGCTGGCCGCGCCGATGCTGGTCGGCTGCGTGCGGATCAGGACCTCGCTGACCGTATCGCCGGACGATCGGGTGTCGGGACAGATCGTCGCCGCGGCCAAGCCCCGCGACGACAACGACAAGGGTCCGCAACTGCTGAACAACCTGCCGTTCGCACAGAAGGTCGCGGTCTCGGAGTACAGCCGCGACGACTATGTGGGCTCGCAGGCGGTGTTCTCCGACCTCACGTTCGCTGAACTGCCGCAGCTGGCGGGCATGAACAGGGATGCCGCCGGTGTCGACATCTCGCTGCGGCGCGCCGGTGACCTGGTCATCCTCGAAGGCCGGGTCGATCTGACCTCGCTCAGCGACCCCGACGCCGACGTGTCGCTGTCGGTCTCCTTCCCCGGCGAGGTGACCTCCACCAACGGTGACCAGATCTCCTCCGACGTCGTCGAGTGGAAGCTGCGTCCGGGCGTGGTGAGCACGATGAACGCCCAGGCCCGCTATACCGACCCCAGCGCCCGCTCCTTCACCGGAGCGGCGATCTGGCTGGGGGTGGCCTCATTCGTCGTCGCGGGCATCATCGGCGGGCTGGCCTACCTCAGCCGCGACCGGTCACCCCGCCCCGGCGAGCCGACCGAGCAGCCGTCGTAGGTGACCACGCGGCGCCAGAGGCACTGTCTTACTCGATATCGGGTCCCAGGCTCTACGCTGATGACAACGGGTGGGCCAAGTTGACGACGAGAAAGGGGCGCCCGCTGAGCCTGGATGCAGCGGCACCGTCAGCCGTCGAGCTGGCCACGGCCGTCACCGAACAGCTGCGGGACTACCTGCGTGAGCGCCGCCGCGACGCCGCATACATCGGCGCGGACTACGCGGTGCTGACCGAGGGGGTCGAGGAGTTCGTCCTGCGCGGCGGCAAACGGCTCCGGCCGGCCTTCGCCTACTGGGGCTGGCGCGCCGTCGCGGGAACCGAGCCCGGGCCCGAGGTGCTCCGGCTGTTCTCCGCACTGGAGTTGCTGCACGCTTGCGCGCTCGTACACGACGACGTCATCGACGCCTCGGCGACCCGGCGCGGCCTGCCGACGGTGCACCGGATCTTCGCCGACCGCCACCGCACCAACAACTGGCACGGATCCGCCGAACAGTTCGGGCTCTCGGCGGCGATCCTGCTCGGCGATCTCGCGCTGGTCTGGGCCGACGACATCGTCGCGACCGCGGCGGTCGACGCCGATGCGCACCGCCGGGTGCAGCGGGTGTGGAGTGCGATCCGCACCGAGGTGCTCGGCGGTCAGTACCTGGACATCGTCGCCGAGTCCAGCGGCGCCGAGACGGTCGCGTCGGCGTTGACGGTCAACATCTACAAGACCGCGTCCTACACGATCTCGCGGCCGCTGCAACTCGGCGCCGCCGCGGCGGCGGACTGCCCGGAGATCCTCGAGGCATTCCACGAATTGGGCACCAGCCTGGGGGTGGCGTTCCAGCTGCGCGACGACGTGCTCGGGGTCTTCGGCGACCCCGCCGTGACCGGCAAACCATCGGGTGACGACCTGCGCTCCGGCAAGCGCACCGTGCTGCTGGCCGAGGCGGTCGAACTCGCCGAACAGCACGACACGCTGGGCGCCAAGTTGCTCCGGACCTCGATCGGCACCGAGCTGACCGAAGAACAGGTCAAGGAGGTCTGTCTGGTGATCGAATCGGTCGGCGCGCTGGCCGCCGTCGAGAGCCGGATCGACATGCTGACCCGGCGGGCGCTGGACATCCTCAACTCGGCGCCGATCGACATCAGGGCCAAGGCGGGTCTCGCGGACCTCGCCAGATTGGCCGCCAACCGGTCAGCCTAGGCGCATGACTACACCGGCCCAGAGTCCGAGAACCGGTCCAGCAGGCTGTTTTTCGCAGCGACTGGTACCGCAGCTGAAGCGACTCAGGGAGTTCATCCTGTCACCGCAGGGGCGGCCGGCGCTGGTCGGAGCCTTCGGCGCCGCCCTGATCACCGCCGGTGGACTCGGGGCGGGCAGCACCCGGGTCAACGACCCGGTGCTGGAATCGATGCACCTGTCCTGGCTGCGGTTCGGCCACGGTCTGGTGTTGTCCTCGGTGCTGCTGTGGAGCGGGGTGGCGCTGATGTTGTTGGCCTGGCTCTGGCTGGGCCGCCGCGTCATCGACCGCACCGCGACCGAGTACACGATGGTGGCGACGACCGGGTTCTGGCTGGCCCCGTTGTTGCTCAGCGTGCCGATGTTCAGTCGCGACACGTACTCCTACCTGGCCCAGGGCGCCCTGTTGCGGGACGGGTTCGACCCTTACGCCGTCGGCCCCATCGAGAACCCGAACACGCTGCTGGACAACGTCAGCCCGATCTGGACCACCACCACGGCCCCCTACGGACCGGTGTTCATCCTGGTGGCCAAGTTCGTCACCATGTTGGTCGGCAACGACGTCGTGGCCGGAACGATGCTGCTGCGGCTGTGCATGCTGCCCGGATTGGCGCTGCTGATCTGGGCGGCGCCCCGGATCGCCCGCCATGTCGGCGCCAACGGTGCCGTCGCGCTGTGGATCTGCGCGCTCAACCCGTTGGTGATCATCCACCTGATGGGCGGCGTGCACAACGAGATGCTGATGGTAGGCCTGATGACGGCGGGCATCGCGCTGTCGTTCCGCGGCCGCAATGGGTGGGGAACGACGCTGATCGCCGTCGCCGTTGCGGTGAAAGCGACAGCGGGGCTGGCCCTTCCGTTCATGGTCTGGGTGTGGATGCGGGGCCTGCGGGCGCGCCGCGGCTATCCACCGGTGAAGGCGTTCGCGGCCGCGACCGCGGCCTCGCTGCTGATCTTCGTCGTGGTGTTCGCCGCCACCTCGCTGCTCGCCGGGGTGGGGCTGGGCTGGCTGACCGCGCTGGCCGGCTCGGTGAAGATCATCAACTGGCTGACCATTCCCACCGCCACGGCCAATGTGATCAACGCGGTCGGCGGGCTGTTCTTCCCGGTCAACTTCTATGCCGTGCTGGAGACCATGCGGATCCTCGGCATCGCCGCGATCGCCATCTCCGCCCCACTGCTGTGGTGGCGGTTCCGCCACACCGACCGCGAAGCACTGGTGGGCATCGCTGCGCTGATGGGCGTCGTGGTGTTGTTCGTGCCCGCCGCTCTGCCGTGGTACTACACCTGGCCGCTGGCCGTGGTCGCCGCGCTGGCCCAGTCCCGGCCCGCCATCGCGCTGATCGCCGGCCTGTCGACGTGGATCACGGTGATCTGGAAACCCGACGGCGCGCACGGCATGTACTCGTGGCCGCACGTCCTGCTGGCATCGGCCTGCGCCGCGGGTGCGTGGTACTGGCTGTACAAGGCGCCCGAACGGGCCGCGACGCCGATCAGTACGCCATCGCCTGGGCCCGGCGAACCACCTCACGGGCCTGATGCGAGTGCAACGCATCGACCGGGCGGGCATTAGCCTGCCTCTCGGTCGACCCGTCGCGACGGATGGTCAGCGAAGAATCGGGCGTGAAGAGCCACCGGATGATCTCGGTCTCCCCGTAGCCGCCGTCGTGCAACACGACCAGCAGCCCCGGCAGGCTCTTGACCACGTGGGCGCCCTCGAAGAAGACCTGGGGCACTACGATCGATCCGGCGCGGCGCACCGCGGCCAGATGCCCCTCCCGCAACTGCTGCTGCACCTTGCTCACCGGGATTCCCAACAGGCGTGCGACCGCGGGTAGGTCGTATACGGCCTCGTCGGGATCCAGCACGTCGTCGGCAGTGGGAATGCTGCTCACCGCACCGAGTCTAGGTCCACCGGGGCCGCGGGGACGGGCGCTTCGCCGGCAGGACGGCTCGTAACATGTGTCCGGTGACGACCCACCATGCGACCGGGCCGCTGACCGGCATGGTGCTGGACGGCCGCTACCGGGTGGACACACTGATCGCCACCGGCGGGATGTCCGAGGTCTACCGGGGACTGGACCTGCGGCTGGACCGACCGGTGGCGCTGAAGGTCATGGACTCCCGGTACGCGGGTGACACCGACTTCCTGGCCCGGTTCCAGCGCGAGGCGCGCGCGGTGGCGCGACTGAAGGACCCCGGCCTGGTGGCGGTCTACGACCAGGGTCTTGACGGCCGACACCCGTTCCTGGTGATGGAACTCGTCGAGGGTGGCACGCTGCGCGAGTTGCTGCGCGAACGTGGCCCGATGCCGCCGCACGCGGTGGCCGCGGTGCTGCGGCCGGTGCTCGGCGGCCTGGCCGCGGCCCACCGGGCCGGGCTGGTGCACCGCGACGTCAAGCCGGAGAACATCCTGATCAGCGGCGACGGCGAGGTGAAGATTGCCGACTTCGGGCTGGTCCGTGCGCTCGCCGACGCCAAGATCACCTCGACCAGCGTGATCCTGGGCACCGCGGCGTACCTGTCCCCGGAGCAGGTCGCCACCGGCGAGACCGACTCCCGCGGCGACGTGTACTCGGTCGGGGTGCTGGTGTTCGAGCTGCTGACCGGCGTCACCCCGTTCACCGGGGACACCGCATTGGCCGTGGCCTACCAGCGGATGGACAACGACGTGCCCCCGCCCAGCACGGCGATCCACGGTGTGCCAAGGCAATTCGACGAGTTCGTCCACCGTGCCACCGCCCGTGATCCGGCGCACCGCTTCGCCGACGCCGCGGAGATGGACGAGCAGCTCGACGTCATCGCCGCCGAGCTCGGGCTACCGTACTTCCGGGTGCCCCCGCCGCGGAACTCTGCGCTGCACCAGTCCGCGCAGATCCCCACCGATGCGCGCGAAAGCCACGGCCCCACCGAAAACCTCGACAAGCACGCCGCCGCGGCGTCGCTGGTCCGCCAGACCCGGGTGTTCGGCCGTGACGAACTGCAACCCCAGCAGCCCGACGATGATGACGAGAACCGGCCTCGGGAGGGGTGTTTCGCCGGCATCGAGCTTTCCGAGTTCCAGTGGGAGCGGCAACGTTCCCGGCGGGTGCTGCTGTTCTGGGTGATCGCGGTGATCACCCTGGCCGGGCTGGCCGCCGCCGGGGCGTGGACGCTGGGCGCCAACCTGGACACGCTGCTCTGAACCGCAGCGCCCCTGCGACGGTCAGTCGCGCAGCATCTCCGCGACCAGGAACGCCAGCTCCAGCGACTGCTGGGTGTTCAGCCGAGGGTCGCACGCGGTCTCGTAGCGGCCGGCCAGGTCGGTGTCCGAGATGTCCTGCGCGCCACCGAGACACTCGGTGACGTTCTCGCCGGTGATCTCGACGTGGATGCCGCCGGGGTGGGTTCCCAGCGAGTGGTGCACCTCGAAGAAGCCCTGCACCTCGTCGACGATGCGGTCGAAGTGGCGGGTCTTGTACCCGGTCGACGACTCGTGGGTGTTGCCGTGCATCGGGTCGCACTGCCAGATGACCTGATGGCCGGAGGCCTGCACCTTCTCGATGATCGGCGGCAGCACATCGCGCACCTTGGCGTTGCCCATCCGGCTGACCAGCGTGAGCCGACCGGGCTCGTTGTTCGGATCGAGGCGCTCGACGTATTCGACGGCCAGCTCCGGCGAGGTGGTCGGCCCGATCTTGATACCGATCGGGTTCGCGATCACCTCGGCGAACGCGACGTGGGCACCGTCGAGCTGGCGGGTGCGCTCGCCGATCCACACATAGTGCGCAGACAGGTCGTAGAGCTTGGGGGTGGTCTCACCGGTGGTGGGATCACCCACGTCCATGCGCAACATCGCCCGCTCGTAATCGAGCACCAGCGCCTCGTGGCTCGCATAGATCTCGGCGGTGTCCAGATTGCGGTCGTCCACCCGGCAGGCGCTCATGAAGCGCAGCCCGCGGTCGATCTCGCCCGCCAGCGCCTCGTACCGGGCACCGGCCGGCGAGGTGCGGACGAACTCCCGGTTCCAGGCGTGCACCTGGTGCAGCGAGGCCATGCCCGACGCGGTCAGCGCTCGGACCAGGTTCATCGCCGCGCTGGCGTTGGCGTAGGCGCGCACCAGCCGCGACGGGTCGTGCTGACGCGCCGCGGCGTCCGGCGCGAACCCGTTGACCATGTCGCCGCGGTAGGACTTCAGCCCCAACGCGTCCACATCCGACGAGCGCGGCTTGGCGTACTGACCGGCGATGCGCGCGACCTTCACCACCGGCATGCTCGCGCCGTAAGTCAGCACCACGGCCATCTGCAGCAGGGTGCGGATATTGGCGCGGATGTGCGGTTCGGTGTTGTCGACGAACGTCTCCGCGCAGTCACCGCCCTGCAGCAGGAAGGCCTCGCCCCGGGCGACATCGGCCAGCTGCGATTTCAGTCGCTCGATCTCGGCGGGCACGGTGACCGGCGGCACGCTCTCGAGCACCGTGCGCATCGCCCGGGCCTGGTCGGCGTCCCAGCTCGGCTGCTGCAGCGCCGGCTTGGCCAGCGCGGCATCGAGACGATGCCGCAGGTCCTCGGGCAGCGGCGGCAACGATGGCAGCTGGTCGATGGGTACGTCGACGGTCCAGTTCACCCAAATATGGTAACCGCGCCGCAAAACCGCATTTCACGGCACGGCGGCGGGCCGCCAAGAGGGCACGGCGGCGGGCCGCCAAGAGGGTACGGCGGCGGGCTCACATCTCCGTCATCAGCCGGTACCGGACCAGGTTGTGCTTGGCGTCGACCAGGGCGTCGTGGGCGTCCCGGGGCCGCGGGGGCATCCGCGGGCAGCCGTGGTCCTCCCAGAACTGTCGCAGCTCCCGGGTGAACCGCGGGATCGCCGGCGGCAGATCGGTCATCGGGCCCCACAGCTGACAGAGCACCACGTGGTCATAGGCGCCCACCCACGCCCACAACTCGATCGGCTCGTCGCCGTCGATGCCGAAGAAGTCCTCCAGCTCCGAACGGATCTGCCGCCGGGAGCGCCACAGCTGCGAGGCCGGCGAGGGCAGCTTGGGCAGCACGTGCTTGCGCACCCAGCGCCCGGCCCGTTCCGGATCGAATTCGGTGGAGATGGCGTAGTACTCACGACCGTCCTCGGCGGCCACGCCGATCGAGATCAGCTCGATGCTGCGTCCGTTGTCGATGAACTCGGTGTCGTAGAAGTACTTCACGTCAGCCGATCTCCTGCTTGATCCGGTCGCGGGGCGCCGGCGCGGCATGGATCTCGCGGTCGAGCTGCTCGTCGACCGTGGCGTCGTCGGGGAACTTCGGCATACCGGATATCGCATCCTGCAGCCAAAGCTTGGCCTGCACCACCGGGCGCCGCAGCCACCGTTCCCGCTCCAGCGCACGATGCATCTTGCGCGGCCGGGACGTGTAGCGCCAGCGCGCCCACGGTGCGTGCGGCCGGGACAGCCTGATCGCGCCGACGACCAACAGCGGCGTGATGAACATCCCCACCAGGCCGGTCCAGACCTTGCCCTTGAGCAGCACCACGACCGCGAGCAGCAACGTCACCGCCGCCCCCAGCAGCACGGCCGTACGCGCCTCCAACGAGTGGTCGCTCTGCCAGATGTCGATGTCGAAGAACGACAGCGGGTTGAAACCCATGATCAACAACCCGGCCACGGCCACCGCGACGAACACCGCGTCGACCGAGGCCCGGCCGTCCTCCTCCCAGTACACGTCGGACAGATGCAGGATCAACGCGAACTCGTCGAGCACGAGCGCGGCACCCACTCCGAAAAAGATTGACGCCGCCGTGAACTCGGGTACTCCCCCGTCGACCGCCAGCGTCACCATAGTCACCCCGGAGACCATGACCAAGATCACACCGATCACCACGTGGTGGATGTGCAACCCGCCGCCGGCCGAGATGTTGCGCGGTTGCCACCACCTGCGGGGTGCGTCGCTGCCCGCGTTGCGGCGGATGTACCGCACGATCGTGCGGGTCACGAAGAACGTCAGGATGAACGCGATCAGGCAGCAGACGAGCGGCAGGCGCGAATACGGGATGGAGTGCGGGAAGCCGAAGTCGAGCTCCAGGGACGCGGGCACCCAGAAAACTTACGCCGACCTGCGCGTGTCATGGACGGGATACCCGCCGACGCGCCGAAGTGTGCCGATAGGGTGGACGGTGAGATGAGTACTTGGCGGTCGCCCGGTGGGGCTGGTTGGGTGCCCACGCTGGCGTGGCGGCTGTTCCAGCTCCTGACCTTGGCAGGGTTGGCCTGGGCGGCGTGGCGACTCCTCGGCCACACGCCCTACCGCATCGACATCGACGTCTACCGGATGGGCGGGCAGGCGTGGCTGGACGGCCGGCCCCTCTACGCCGACGGCGCGATGTTCCACACCCGTGGTGGCCTCGATCTTCCGTTCACCTATCCACCGCTGGCCGCGGTGGCGTTCGCGCCGTTCGCGCTGCTGCCACTGGAGGGGGCCAGCGTGGCCATCACGCTGACCACGCTGATCCTGCTGCTGGTCTCGACCGCGATCATCCTGACCCGGTTGGACGTGTGGCCCAGCACCGGCGTCACCGGTGAACCCGCCTGGGTCCGGCGGTGCTGGCTGGCCGCCGCGATCGTCGCACCCGCGGTGATCTTCGTCGAGCCGATCCGGTCGAACTTCGACTTCGGTCAGATCAACGTGGTGCTGATGACGCTGGTCATCGCCGATTGCGTGCCACGCCGCACGCCCTGGCCGCGCGGCCTGCTGCTGGGGCTGGCCATCGCCCTGAAGCTGACCCCGGCGGTCTTCCTGCTGTACTTCCTGTTGCGTCGCGACACCCGCGCGCTGCTGACCGCGGTCGCGTCGGCGGCGGTGGCCACCCTGGCCGGTTTCGCGCTCGCCTGGCGCGACTCGTGGGACTACTGGACCGAAACCGTCGGCAACACCGACCGGATCGGCACGGCGACGCTGAACACCAACCAGAACATCGCCGGGGCGCTGGCCCGCCTCGGACTGGGCGCCGACGTCCGGTTCGTGGTGTGGACCGCCACATGCTTCGCGGTGCTGGCCGTCACCGTCTGGGCCGCGCGCCGGACGCTGCGGGCCGGCCAGCCGGTGCTCGCGCTGATCTGCGTGGCGATGTTCGGCCTGACGGTGTCACCGGTGTCGTGGTCGCATCACTGGGTCTGGGCGCTGCCCACCCTGGTGGTGACCACCGTGCTCGCGGTGCGGCTGCGCCACGGCGGGCTGGCGACCGTCGCGGCCATCGGGCTGGCGCTGATGATCTGGACTCCGATCACCCTGCTTCCCGAACACCAGGAGACCGCGGCCTCACTGTGGCGTCAACTGGCCGGCGGTTCCTACCTGTGGTGGGCGCTGGCAGTGATCGTCGTGGCCGGCACCGTGTCGACCCGCCCCGCCGACGAGGAAGCGCCATCCCTGGACGCACCGCCCGTCACCGCTGTGCAGGCCTGAACCGGCTCAGCCGGCAGGTGTCTGATCGCCGGCTCAGCCGGCGGGTGTCTGATCGCCGGCTCAGCCGGCAGCCGCGTCCGGGAGCCGCGCCGGCGGTTTCACCGCTCCCTCACCTTTTCCCTCTTTGACATCGGCGGCGTACAGGTCGACGTACTCCTGACCGGACAGCTGCATCAGCTCGTACATCACCTCGTCGATGACCGCGCGCTCGATGAATCTATTTCCGGCCAGCCCGTCGAAGCGGCTGAAGTCCATCGGTGCGCCGAACTTGACCTGCACCCGGCCGAACCGCCACATCTTCGAGCCCGGCGGATTGACCACATCGGTGCCGATCATCGCGACCGGAATCACCGGCACCTGGGTGGTGAGCACCAGTCGCGCCAACCCGGTCTTGCCCTTGTACAACCGTCCGTCCGGCGACCTGGTGCCCTCCGGATACATCCCGAGCAGCTTGCCGTCCGCGACGATCCGCTCCGCCGTGGTCAGCGCGCTCTGCGCGCTGTCGGCGTCGGTGCGGTCGATCGGCACCTGGCCGGCCACCGTGTAGAACCAGCGGGTGAACCAGCCCTTGATGCCGGTGCCGGTGAAGTACTCGGCCTTGGCCAGGAAGGTGATCCGCCTGCTGACCACCAGCGGCAGGTAGAAGCTGTCGGCGACGGCCAGGTGATTACTGGCCAGGATCACCGCACCCGACTGCGGAACATGCTCCAGCCCTTCGACTTTCGGCCGGCCTAGCAGGGTCAGCAGCGGCCCCATGAAGATGAACTTGAACAGCCAGTACCACATGGACCCTCCGGATCACCCGACCACGTCGACGCGAATGCCCGACCGCGGTGCTCTGCGACAACTGTACCCACGCCGTGTGCGTGCGACCACAGGTGCGTCTCACTCCTCCACGGTGACCGGGATGTGCTGGTAGCGGCCCGGCCCCGGCGAACCGGGCGGACCATCGGGGCTGCCCGGGTCCGGCGGCGGCGGCTCGTCCGGCGGCGGACCGTCGGACCGCGGCCGGGACATGCCGTCCGGGTCGATGTTCTCGACGAGCGCCTTGACCACGGCCAGCAGCGCGACGGAATGCTCGGCGACGACGTCGAGCAGCGGATGTTGCTCACCGGAGATCAGCGCCGCCAGCGCGCACACCGGACACCACACCTGCTGACAGCGGCCGGAGTCGGGGCCGCCCCCCTGGACCCGGGCGGCCGCCAGCCGCACCGCGGGATCGAGACGATCGAGGATCGACTGGGCCAGTTGGCGCAGCTCGGGCCCGATGTCCGAATGCCGTCCACCGGCCCCGGGGTCGCTCACGCCGGCCACACCTCCGGATTCGGTCGAAATCGCACGGTCAGCTCGCTGCTCCGCAGCTGGGCGTCGATGACGATGCACCGGCGCAGCACCGACGCCAATCGCACCCGTCGCCGCATCCCGCCGACCCCGATGATCAAGTCATCGTCGACCCTACCCAACGAGAGGGCCGACGAGTCGACCTGTGGCAACTCGACGCGCAACCGGTATACCGCCTCCACCCCGGTGCCGGACTCCCGGTCCACCACGGGGCGCAGCGGACCGGGCGGAGGCGAGCCGTCTCGGCGGCGCGCGCAGTCCAGCAGCTCGGCCAGCGCCTTGGCGCCGATCGGTTCGCCCGCCAGGTGGGGCACCAGCACCAGCTGGACGTCGCCGATGACCCGGTCGAGTTCGTCGAGCACCGCGCGCTGATCGGAGATCCGTTCGGAGTACCAGTCGAACGCGGGGTGCGCGGGCAGGTTTCGGTACTCGAACGACTCGTCCTGCACCAGGATCTGGTTGACGACGAGCTCGGCGACCCGCACCCCCATCAGCGCCAACGACCCCAGTGTCCGCACCGCCTCGGCGGCGACCACCCGCTCGGCCGTCATCACCAGGTGGGCGTTGACCCGCGTCCCGTCGGTCAGCAGGGTGGAAAGCTGCCCGGTTCCCGCGGCGATGCGCTCCAACAGCGCGACGACCGCCGCCGAGCGGGCGTCGTCGGTGCTGGACAACCGCCGATGCCTGGGCCACGCCCGCTCCAGGTACATGCCGAAGGTCGCGGGCAGCGTGAGCATGCGCAGCGCATCGGCGGTGGACGCGCAATCGACCACCACGAGGTCCCACCGGCCCGAGTCGGCCAACTCGCCGACCTCGTGCAGGCCGAGCACCTCCTGCACCCCGGGCAAGGCCGAAAGCTCTTCCGGCGCAATGTCTCCGACATCGGAATCCGGGAACCGCGCCGACAGTGGACCGGCGACCTGGCGCCACCGTTCGGACAGCAGGGCCAGGGTGTCCAGGGCCAGCGCATCCAGGAATCCGCCCCCGGAATCGGCGGTGTCGAGGTCGGCCAGCACCCGGGTCGGTTCGCGCCGGCCGGTCGGGGTCACCGGGGTACCCAGCACGTCACCGGTCGAGTGCGCCTGATCGGTGGACACGATCAGCACCCGCATGCCGGCGCGCGCCGCGCGCACCGCCGTCGCGGTCGCCAGCGTCGACTTCCCCACGCCGCCCTTGCCGACGAAGAGGCTGATCCGGGTTTCCCCGGGCGCCCAGGCCGCGTCGGCGGCATCGTTGCGCTCAGTCAGCCTCGACTCGTTTCTTCAGGTCTTTCAGTGCCGTGTCCGTGAGCCGCCGTTCAGCCTTGCGCTTGAGCAGGCCGATCATCGGGATCACCAGGTCGACGGAGAGTTCGTAGGTCACCTCGGTGCCAGATCCCTTGGGCACCAACCGATATGCTCCGTCCAATGCTTTCAGCAGCGTACTGGAGACCAACGACCAGGTCACCGAGTTGTGGTCGGCGGGCCACTCGTAGGCCAGCACCATGCTGTCCTTGAGGACAGTGGCGTCGAGAACCAGCCGGGCCACCTTCGGGTAACCGTCGTCGTAAGCCTCGAGGACCTCGGCGTCGGTGTACTCGGCCACCCAGTCGGGATAGGAGCCGATGTCGGCGATGACGTCCATCACCGTCGAACGATCGGCATCGATGTAGATGGTCTGCGCCGTCTTGTCCGCCACTGAGTTCTTCCCCGCTAGGTGTCTGTCGCTGGCCAGAAATCTACCCTCCTGCGATGGGTATGGCCCCCGTACCGGCGGATGGCCCGTGTACCCGGGATGCGGATTAGGCAGGCCGCGATACCCCGACCGGCCGATCGGCTTCCAGGGTGCGCTTGACCTCGAAGGCCATGTTCTTGCCCGCGACCCTGCGCCGATGGTTCATCTTCGCCAGGTTCATCTTCGCCAGTTCCCACGCGGCGGCCCCGGCGGGCTCGGCGTGCAGGAAATAATGCAGGACGACGCCGTCCGGGCCGTCGCGGACCTTCTCCAGCCAGACCTCCATGGTGCCGGTCAGCGCGCCGGTGACCGTCCAGCGCTGCCCGGCCTCACCGCGGTCCTCGACCACGGTGAGCCGCAGGTCGGGCCACCACCGCAACCAGCTCGCCGGATCGGCGACGGCGGCGCCGACCGCGACGGGGTCGGCCGCGACGAACGTCTCATCGGCGATCTGGATGCTGTTCATGGCTGACAAGCTTCACACATGTCGATACATCGGCCCATGTCGGCCGACTACGCTGGACATGGCGCCCACGTTTGTCGAGCCGCCAGACGATCACGAGAGGTCTACACCGTGCGCGAGTTCAGCGTCCCCGCAGCATTCACCATCGGCGAGCACGACAACATCGTCAGCTCTGTCTACTCGCACGAGCGCGACGATCCCGGCCACGTGATCTTCCAGCGGCTGACCGGAGGCAGCTGGACGGACGTGACGTGCAAGGAGGCTGCGGACCAGATTCGCTCTGCGGCAATGGGGTTGATCGCCGAGGGGGTGCAGCCCGGTGACCGGGTCGCGCTGCTGTCGGCGACCAGGTACGAGTGGGTCATCCTCGACTACGCGATCCTCTCGATCGGCGCGGTGACCGTCCCCATCTACGAGACCTCTTCACCCGAGCAGGTCCGCTGGGTGCTGGAGGACTCCGGCGCGGTGATGGCGTTCGTCGAGATCGAGGCGCACGCGCTGATGGTCAGGGAACTGCTGAACGAGTTGCCGGCGCTGCGCAGGGTGGAGGTCATCGAGTACACGGGGCCCTCGGCACTGGACGTACTCGCCGAGTCGGGCGCATCGGCCGATCCCGGGGAACTCGACAGCCGACTGGCCGCCATCCGATCCAGCGACGCGGCCACGCTGATCTACACCTCGGGCACCACGGGCCGCCCGAAAGGCTGTCAGCTGACCCACGCCAACCTGCTGTACGAGACCCGCGGGGCGGCGGAGAGCTTCCCCGACCTGCTGCGCAAGGGCGAGCGGCTGCTGGTGTTCCTGCCGCTGGCCCATGTGCTGGCCCGCGCCCTGTCCCTCACCGCCTTCGCCAGCGGCGTCACGATCGGCTACACCAGCGACATCAAGAACCTGGTCCCGATGTTCGGGCAGTTCAAACCCACCGTCATCGTCTCCGTCCCGAGGGTGTTCGAGAAGGTCTACAACACCGCCGAACTGAACGCCCAGGACAGCGGCAAGGGCGCGATCTTCGCGATGGCCGCGCGCACCGCGATCGACTGGAGCAAGGCCCAGGACACCGGTGGACCGGACCTACTGCTGAGGCTCAAGCACGCGCTGTTCGACCGACTGGTCTACACCAAGCTGCGCGCGGCGACCGGTGGCAACTGCCGCGCGTCCATCTCCGGCGGCGCTCCCCTCGGTGCCCGGCTGGGGCATTTCTACCGGGGCATCGGCCTGACCATCTACGAGGGCTACGGCCTGACCGAGACCAGCGCTGCGATCACCGCCAACCGGATCGGCGAACTCAAGATCGGCACCGTCGGAAAGCTGTTGCCGGGCAACAGCATGGCTGTCGCGAACGACGGTGAACTGCTCGTGCAGGGTGGCGTGGTGTTCGGCGGCTACTGGCGCAACGAGACCGCCACCGCCGACGCCATCGTCAACGGCTGGTTCCACACCGGCGATCTGGGCAGCATCGACGCCGAGGGCTACCTGTCGATCGTCGGTCGCAAGAAGGAGATCATCGTGACCGCGGGCGGCAAGAACGTCGCCCCCGCGGTGCTCGAGGACCAGCTGCGCGCCCACCCGTTGATCAGTCAGGCCATGGCCGTCGGTGACGCCAAGCCGTTCATCGCCGCGCTGATCGCGATCGACCCGGAGGCCTTCGAGGTGTGGAAGCAGCACCATGGCAAGGCGGCGACCGATTCGGTGGCGGATCTGACCGACGACCCCGACCTGGTCAACGAGATCGACCTGGCCGTCAAGCAGGCCAATCAGGCGGTGTCGAAGGCGGAGGCGATCCGCAAGTTCCGGATACTGCCGGTGGATTTCACCGTTCTCACCGGTGAGCTGACGCCGACGCTGAAGGTCAAACGCAAGATCGTGGCCGAGAAGTTCGCCGAGGACATCGAAGCGCTCTACGCCAAGAACTAGAACAGCCGGGCCAGCCGCTGCGCCTGGAAACGCCACCGCCAGTGGTCGACGGTCCAGCGACGGCCCGCGGCACCCATCGCCGCGGCGCGCTGCGGATCGGCCAGCAGATCGCCGATCGCCGCGGCGATCGCCCCGACGTCCCAACCGTCGACGACGATGCCGGTCTCACCGTTGCGCACCGTCTCCGGCGCCCCACCCGACCGGCCGGCGACGACGGGCACCCCGGTGGCGGACGCCTCCAGGTAGACGATGCCCAGACCCTCGACATCCAGGCCCGCGCCGCGGGTGCGGCAGGGCATCGCGAACACGTCGGCCATCGCGTGGTGGGCCGGCAACTCGTCACCGGGCACCCCGTCGGTGAACACCACGTGCTCGGCCACCCCGAAACTGTGCGCGAGGCGGTGCAGCGTGTTGCGGTACGGTCCGCCGCCGACGATGACGAGCGCCGTGCCGGGCACCCGTTCCCGGATCGCCGGCAGGGCCCGGATCAGCATGTCCTGACCCTTACGCGGCACCAACCGCGACAGGCAGAGCACCACCGGCCGCCCGCCGAGCCGGTAGCGGGCCCGCATCTCGGCCCGGGCGACCTCGTCGGGGGCGAACCGGTCGGTGTCCACCCCGGGTGGCACATGTTCCAGTGCGGCGTTGGGCCCGAACGCCGACGCGATCCGGCGCCGGGTGTAGGCGCTGATGTAGGTGACGACGTCGGTGTCGTCGCCGATGCGGCGCAGCGCTGTTCGGGCCAGTGGCAGCATCGACCAGCCCACCTCGTGGCCGTGGGTGCTGGCGATCACCCGGCGCGCCCCGGCCGAGCGGGCCAGCGGCGACATCAGCGCCAGTGGCGCGGCGGCGCCGAACCACACGGTGTCGATCCCGCGCTCGCCGATCAGCCGGCGCATCCGGGCAGCCACCGTGGGTTCCGGGAGCATCAGGGTTCCCGGGTGGCGGACGATCTCATAGCCCGCTGTGCCTCCGGCGGCCGCGACCGCGTCGTAGTCCTCGCATCCCTTCCATTTCGGGGCATAGACGGTCAGGGTGTGCCCGCCCGTCTCGGGGGCGCCGACGAGGTGGCCGACCAGCGCCTCCAGGTAGGACTGGATGCCGCCACGGCGCGGCGGGTAGTCGTTGGTGACCAGCAGGACGCGGCTCATCGCATCACCGCGGGTGCCAGTGTCGCCAGCCGTCCAGCACCGCGGGCAGGCCGGCGCCGAGCGCATCGCGCACCGCCGTCTCGACGTCGGCGTGCCCGGGCCCACCGGCGGCGACGTACAGCGCCCGCAGGGCATCCACCCCGTGACTGTCGGCGACGTAGCCGGCGAACGACCAGGCCCGGTCGTAGGCCGCCGAGCGGCCGGGCCCGGGCGAGATCAGCTCGGCGTCGGTCGGCAGTGCCGCATCGGCACCGCCCGCACCGGGCGGTCCCGTCCTGCCGACGAAGTCGGCAACGCCCTCGGTCAGCCACATCGGCGCGTCGGCGGCGGTGTCGGCCCGCGCCGCATAGTGGAACAGCTCGTGGCGCAGGACCGTTCGCAGGTCGTTGTCGTTCATCGCCGTCGCCGCCGGCGAGAACACGATGCGCTCGGCGGTGGTCGTCGCGGCGGTGTCCGCGCCGCCGCCGGCCAGGACGGCGAACTGGTCGGCGGAACCGGCCACCACGATCGGGATGTCGCGGGGCCACTCCACGCCCCAGAACCCGGTGACCGCACGGGTCGCGCCGGGCAGCTCGGCGGTGATGCGGTCCAGCAGCGCCGCCCCACCGGGCGCCCCGAGATCGATCAGCTCGGCGGTACGGCCGTCGGGGGTCGAGACCGCGCGCGGCGCCGGTGCCGCGGCGGTGTAGGCGGTCGGTGCGGCGACGGCCGGACCGGTCGGCGCGGCATGCGGGCCACCCACCAGGAACGCCGCACAGATCAGCTCGGCGCCGAGCACCGCGCCCAGACGACGACGGTCCGTGGCGCGGGATGCCCGGGGGGAGGCCTCAGTACCGACGGACGTTGTAGATCGGCGCATTGTTCACCGGGGCGACCCGCACCGGTGTGCCGTATGTGGACGCGTGCACCATCATCCCGTCGCCGATGTAGATGCCGACGTGCGACGCATCGGAGTAATAGGTGACCAGGTCGCCCGGCTGCATCTGATCCATCGAGACCGGCTGACCGCCGCGGGCCAGCGCCTGGCTGGAGTGTGGCAGCGAGATGCCCGCCTGCTGGAAGGACCACATCACCAGGCCGGAGCAGTCGAAGGCGTTCGGACCGGAACCACCCCAGGAGTACGGGGAACCGATCCGGCTCAGCGCGGCCTGGATCACCGTCATCGAGGCGGGCGAGCCGGGCGGGGCGATGTCGCCCGGCGGGATGGCTCCGGGCGGGGCGGGTGGCTCCGGCTGCGCGCCGGGAACCCCGGGCAGCACGGGCGGGGCGGGCGGCGCGGCCAGGATGGCCGGATCCTGGCCCGGAGGCACCGGCGCGCCGGGGGCGGCCGGGATCGGGGGCGGCGGCGGCATGGCGGCCAGCGCCTCGCGCTGGCCGGGGGTCAACGCCTCGTACTGGGCCTTGACGATCGCGATCTGCACCTGCAACTGGCTCTGCTTGGACTGCAGATCGGCCCGCACCGCGGCGGCCTGCTCGGCGGCGGTCTTGGCCTCCGCGGCCGACGCGGCCGAGGCCTGCTCGGCGAGGTCGGCCTGCCGGCTCATGTCCCGGAAGGCACCCATCTGGGCCTGCATCTCGGCGGCCATCACCCGCTGCACGGACAGCTGGTCGATCAGGCCCTGCGGCGAGGACGCGGTGAGGATCGCGTCGAAGCCCGATGTCCGGCCACCCATGTACTGCGCGGCGGCGAGGCGGTCCACCGAGGTCTGGAACTGGGCGAGCTGCGTGGTGGCCGATTCCACGGCGGCGAGGTCACCGGCGTGCTTGGCCTCGGCGGCCTGCTGGACGGCCAGCTTGTTGTCCAGGTCCAGCTGCGCCGAATGCATCGCCTCGGTGGTCTGCTCCGACTGGCGCGACAGCTCGTTCAGCTTGGCCAACGCGTCGTCGGCGGGGTCGGCATGGACCTGGCCGACGAACGCGGCTCCCAACACCGCCACCCCGGCCAACACACTGATCAGGGGTCGCCGAGAACGACGGGTGCTCCGGTGCGCGCGGTCGAGCGTCAAGATTTTGCGTCCTTCAACTGCCGTAACGAGCCGCCTCAAAACTGCTCTTAGGTCTCAGATAGGTTACGAAACGGCATCGGCCTTGTCCAACAGAAGACGCAAATTTAACAGCCACCCCACCGGCTGTGCAGACCCTGGCAACACCGCGTGTCGTCAGGCAACCCCCGAGCCTCCGCGACGATGGATCGGAACCAGCCGCAACCTTGGCGCCAACCCCACTTCGGCCAGCGCTTCGAGGGCCAGACGCTCATCGACGAGCAAAGTTTCGGGCACACCGAGCAAGACGCTGATGACACAGTCCTGGCAACCGGGGCCGCGCACCGCGCAGTCGTCGCAGTCGATTTTCACCGTGCCGGCCCCGACGTGCGGGTCCGGCTCGGCCTCGGTGTGGCCCGGCGGCCGCTGATCCTGTGCCATGGCACCCGTCCTCTCGATCGCAGTCGCCCGCACCGTATCGGCGCACACCGACAACTCCGTCGGCGCGGCGTTCCCGGCGGGCCTCCCGGACTTGTCGGCGGCGCCGCCTACGGTCGGCGCATGGGTCAGCTGAGCTTTGCCGACGTCGATCCGTCCGCTGCCCCGTTCTCCGCGCCGACGCTGCGGGAGACCATGTTCGTCGTCGTCGACCTCGAGACCACGGGCGCCCGTGCCACCGGCGGCCAACACGACGCGATCACCGAGATCGGTGCCGTGAAGGTGCGCGGCGGCGAGGTGCTCGGCGAGTTCGCCACGCTGGTCGACCCGGGCCGCAGCATCCCGCCCCAGATCGTCGCGCTGACCGGTATCACGTCGGCGATGGTCTACGACGCCCCGCGAATCGACGCCGTACTCCCCTCGTTCCTGGAGTTCGCGCGCGGCGCCGTCCTGGTGGCGCACAACGCCGGCTTCGACATCGGGTTCCTGCGCGCGGCGGCCGACCGGCTTCAGCTGCCCTGGCCCAGGCCCCCGGTGCTGTGCACCGTCCGGCTGGCGCGCCGGGTGTTGACCCGCGACGAGGCGCCCAGCGTGCGGTTGTCCGCGCTGGCGCAGCTGTTCGGCGCGGCCACCACCCCCAACCACCGCGCGCTCGACGACGCCCGCGCCACCGTCGACGTCCTGCACGGCCTGATGGAGCGCGTCGGCAACCAGGGCGTCCACACCTACACCGAGCTGCGCGCCTACCTGCCCGACGTCACCCCCGCCCAGCGCCGCAAGCGCCACCTGGCCCGGGGGCTGCCCAGCTGCCCGGGCGTGTACCTGTTCCGCGGCCCGTCCGACGAGGTGCTCTACGTCGGCACCGCGAAGGACCTCCGACGCCGGGTCACGCAGTACTTCAACGGCGCCGATCCACGCACCCGCATCAAGGAGATGGCCTCGCTGGCCACCGGGGTGGACCATGTCGAGTGCTCCCACGAGCTGGAGGCCGGCGTGCGCGAGCTGCGGCTGCTGGCCGCCCACGCCCCGCCCTACAACCGGCGGTCGAAGTTCCCGCAGCGCTGGTGGTGGGTGGCGCTGACCGATGAGGCGTTCCCCCGGTTCGCCACGGTGCGCACACCCCGCACCGCCAGCGCCGTCGGCCCGTTCCGCACCCGCGCGGACGCCCGGGACACGGCGGCACTGCTGGCCCGGTTCACCGGCGTGCGAACCTGCACGAACCGGCTGGGCCGCTCCGCGCTGCACGGTCCGGCCTGCCCGGAGCGGGAGGTCGCGCCGTGCCCGGCCGGCCGCGGCGTGGACGCCGACGGATACGCCGCCGCGGTCGGTGCGGCACTGGCACTCATCGACGGGCACACCGACCGGCCGGTCACGGCCATGCTCGCGCAGATCGCCGAGCTGGCCGGGCGCCGTCGCTACGAGACGGCCGCACGGCTGCGCGACCGCACCGCCACCCTGATCGATGTGCTGTGGCGCGGCCAACGGCTGCGCGCGCTGACCGATCTGGCCGAGTTGGTGGTCGCCGGGCCGGACGGCCACGGCGGCTGGTGTCTGGCGGTGGTGCGCCACGGTCAACTGGCCGCGGCCGGGGTGGCGCGCTGCGGCGTGCCACCGATGCCGGTCGTGGACGCGCTGTGCGCGGCGGCGCAGACGGTGCTGCCCACCGATGGCGCGCTGGGCGGTGCGCTGGTCGAGGAGACCGCGCTCATCGCGCGCTGGCTGGCCCGGCCCGGCGTGCGGATCGTGCGCGCCGACGCCGGCTACTGCTCGCCGCTGGGCGCGGCCGGACGATGGGCGCAGTGGGCCGCCTCGGCACGCTCGGCCCGGCTGGCCGCCGAGCAGATGGCAGCACCGGACGGCGACTCAGAGCTGTTGGGTGAACCGCACCCAACGCGCGAGCAGTTGCTCGGCCGCCCCCGAGTCGATCGCCTCGTTGGCACGGGCCAGGCCGGACTCCCAGGCCGGAGCCCACTGGGCGTCGCTGGATAGTCCGGCGTGCGCGACCAGGGCGCCCGCGGCGTTGAGCACCACGGCGTCGCGCACCGGGCCCTCGGCCCCACCGAACACGGCCCGGGCCTCGTCCGCATTCGACTTCGCATCGCCGCCGATCAGCTCCGAGATCTCCGCACGGGCGAACCCGAACGCGGCCGGGTCGAAGGTCAGCCGCTCCATCGTGCCGGCCTGCACCCGCCAGATCGTGCTGGTGGTCGTCGTGGTCAGCTCGTCGAGGCCGTCGTCGCCGTGTACCACCAGCACGCTCGACCCGCGGGTGGCGAACACCCCCGCCATCACCTCGGCCAGGTCGGCCCATGCACAGCCGATCAGGCCGGCCCGCGGGGTGGCCGGATTCGTCAACGGACCCAGCAGGTTGAACACCGTCGGCACCCCGATCTCCCGGCGCACCACGCCGGCATGCCGGTACGAGGGATGGAATTGCGGCGCGAACGCAAACCCGATGCCGACCTCGGCGACACACCGCGCGACCTGGTCGGGCCCCAGGTCGATCCGCACCCCGAGGGCCTCGAGGGTGTCGGCGCCGCCGGACAGTGACGACGCGGCCCGGTTGCCGTGCTTGATCACCTTGACCCCGGCGGCGGCCACGACGATCGAGGCCATCGTCGACAGGTTCACCGTGTTGGCGCCGTCGCCTCCGGTGCCGACCACGTCGACGGTGTCGGTGCCGATCACGTCGGTCGGCACCCGGCGCGCGTGCTTGAGCATGATGTCGGCCAGTTCGGTCACCTCGGCCGCGGTCGGCCGCTTCATCTTCATCGACACGCCGAACGCGGCGATCTGAGCCGGTGTCGCGGTGCCGGTCATGATCTGGTCCATTGCCCAGGACGCCTGTCCCGGCTCGAGCGCCTGTCCGGTGGTCAACCTTCCGAGAATCTGGGGCCATGTCGAGGCAGTCACGACGGCGATGTTCCCATGTCGGCGAGGAACTTCCCAACGCGGCCACCCGAGCGATTTATGACCAAAACCATCCCCGGGTGGAGTTCGACAACTACAAAGCGTCATACTTGCTCCTGTGACGAGCGCTGTAGGGACCTCGGGAACTGCCATCACGTCGCGCGTACATTCGCTGAACCGGCCGAACATGGTCAGTGTCGGCACCATCGTCTGGCTTTCCAGCGAGCTGATGTTCTTTGCTGGACTGTTCGCGATGTATTTCACCGCGCGCGCTCAGGCAGACGGCGTGTGGCCGCCGCCGCCCACCGAGTTGAATCTGGCGCTGGCCGTGCCGGTGACGCTGGTGCTGATCGCATCGTCGTTCACGTGTCAGATGGG
Organism: Mycolicibacterium xanthum; assembly: GCF_019710635.1. GTDB lineage: Bacteria > Actinomycetota > Actinomycetes > Mycobacteriales > Mycobacteriaceae > Mycobacterium > Mycobacterium xanthum. Next base: position 334,049 of record NZ_JAIFZS010000008.1, on the reverse strand, counting down.
CGTTTTCGCCGCCGAGCGTGGCGACGTGTTCGGGCTGCGCCGCTGGTATCTGCTGACCTTCGCGATGGGCCTGTTCTTCGTGCTGGGCCAGGGCTACGAGTACATCCACCTGGTCCATGCAGGCACCACCATCCCGGGCAGCGCGTACGGCACCGTCTTCTACCTGGCGACCGGATTCCACGGTCTGCACGTGATCGGCGGACTGATCGCGTTCATCCTGCTGCTGACGCGCACCAAGCTGAGTAAGTTCACCCCCGCGCAGGCCACGGCTGCGATCGTGGTGTCGTACTACTGGCACTTCGTCGACATCGTGTGGATCGCCCTGTTCGCCGTCATCTACTTCGTGCGATGAAGTTCAGGAAAGCCTCTCAGGACACGCCGATGAGAAGGGGTTCGATGCCAAGCAAGTCTCGCCGTCGGCTGCGCCGGCGCCTGTCGGCCGCACTGCTGCTGCTGACCGGACTGGCCGTCACCGGTGGCCTGGCGGCCACCCTGACGCCGTCCCCGCAGGTGGCCGTCGCCGACGAGTCGGCCTCGGCGCTGCTGCGCACCGGACAGCAGCTCTACGACACCTCCTGCGTGTCCTGCCACGGGGTCAACCTGCAGGGCGTCGCCGACCGCGGGCCCAGCCTGATCGGTGTCGGCGACGCCGCGGTGTACTTCCAGGTGTCCACCGGCCGCATGCCGGCGATGAGCCTCGGCGCCCAGGCCCCGGCGAAGCCGCCGCAGTTCGATGCGGAGCAGATCGACGCGCTCGGCGCCTGGGTGCAGGCCAACGGCGGCGGACCGATGGCCCCCCGCGACGAGAACGGCCAGATCGCCGAGCACTCGCTGATCGGAAACGACGTCGCCCGCGGCGGGGACCTGTTCCGGCTCAACTGCGCGTCCTGCCACAACTTCACCGGTAAGGGTGGGGCACTGTCCTCAGGCAAGTACGCGCCCGATCTCGGCGAGGCCACCCCCGCGCAGATCTACACCGCCATGCAGACCGGCCCGCAGAACATGCCGAAGTTCTCCGACCGCCAGCTCTCCCCAGAGGAGAAGCGCGACATCGTCGCCTACGTGCAGGAGTCGGCGAACACCCCGACACCCGGCGGGACCGGCCTCGGCGGATTCGGACCCACCTCCGAGGGCATGGTCATCTGGATCGTCGGGATCGTCGCCGTCATCGCCGCCGCGTTGTGGATCGGAGCCCGCGCATGAGCGACGGACAGAAGGAGGGCGGGTCGGACATGAGTGACGGCGCAGCCAAGGACGCCGCCCTGCCGAGTGACGCGCAACTCGCCGAGATGTCGCGCGAGGAGCTCGTCGAACTGGGCGGCAAACTCGACGGTGTCGAAACGATCCTCAAGGAGCCGCGCTGGCCGGTCGAGGGCACCAAGGCCGAGAAGCGGGCCGAGCGCCAGGTGGCGCTGTGGCTGATGATCGGCGGCGTTGCCGGTCTGGCGCTGCTGCTGGTGTTCCTGTTCTGGCCGTGGGAGTACGTACCCTACGGCGCCCCGGGTGAGCTGCTCTACACGCTGGCCACCCCGCTGTACGGCCTGACGTTCGGCCTGTCGATCCTGGCCATCGGCATCGGCGCGGTGCTCTTCCAGAAGAAGTTCATCCCGCAGGAGATCTCGATCCAGGACCGCCATGACGGCCGCTCCCCCGAGATCCACCGCACGACCATCGCGGCCAACCTGACCGATGCGCTGGAGAACTCGACGATCAAGCGCCGCAAGGTGATCGGCCTGTCGCTGGGGATCGGCCTGGGCGCGTTCGGCCTGGGCACCGCGATTGCGTTCATCGGCGGCCTGATCAAGAACCCGTGGAAGCCGGTCGTCCCCACCGCCGAGGGCAAGAAGGCCGTGCTGTGGACCTCGGGATGGACGCCGCGATTCGAGGGCGAGACGATCTATCTGGCCCGCGCGACCGCCAGCCACGCCGCCGCCCCCTTCATCAAGATGCGCCCGGAGGACATCGACGCCGGCGGCATGGAGACGGTGTTCCCGTGGCGCGAGTCCGACGGGGACGGCACCACCGTGGAGTCCGAGCACAAGATCGTCGAGATCAACATGGGCGTGCGAAATCCCGTGATGCTCATCCGGATTCGCCCGATCGACATGCCCCGCGTGGTGAAGCGCCAGGGCCAGGAGAGCTTCAACTTCGGTGAGCTGTTCGCCTACACCAAGGTGTGCTCGCACCTGGGCTGCCCGTCGTCGCTCTACGAGCAGCAGACCTACCGGATCCTGTGCCCGTGCCACCAGTCGCAGTTCGACGCGCTGCACTTCGCCAAGCCGATCTTCGGCCCGGCGGCGCGCGCGCTGGCTCAGCTGCCGATCACCATCGACAAGGACGGCTACCTGGTCGCCAACGGCGACTTCATCGAACCCGTCGGACCGGCATTCTGGGAGCGCAAGTCATGAGCCCTCGCCCTACCCCCGCCGAGATCGCCGCCAAGCAGGGCGATGCGATCGACTCCCGCTACCACCCGTCGGCGGCGGTGCGCCGGCAACTCAACAAGGTCTTCCCGACGCACTGGTCGTTCCTGCTCGGTGAGATCGCGCTGTACAGCTTCATCCTGTTGCTGATCACCGGCGTGTACCTGACGCTGTTCTTCGACCCGTCGATGGCGCACGTCACCTACGACGGCGTCTACCAGCCGCTGCGCGGCGTCAGCATGTCGCGGGCATACGAGACCACGCTGGACATCAGCTTCGAGGTCCGCGGCGGTCTGTTCGTCCGGCAGATCCACCACTGGGCGGCCCTGATGTTCGCCGCGGCGATCATGGTCCACCTGGCCCGCATCTTCTTCACCGGCGCGTTCCGCAGGCCCCGCGAGGCCAACTGGATCATCGGCTGCCTGCTGCTGATCCTGGCGATGTTCGAAGGGTTCTTCGGCTACTCGCTGCCCGACGACCTGCTGTCGGGCACCGGCCTGCGTGCCGCGCTCTCCGGTATCACCATGGGCATCCCGATCGTCGGTACCTGGATGCACTGGGCGTTGTTCGGCGGTGACTTCCCGGGCGACATCATCATCCCGCGGCTCTATGCGATGCACATCCTGCTGATCCCCGGCATCATCCTGGCGCTGATCGGTGCGCACATGGCGCTCGTGTGGTTCCAGAAGCACACCCAGTTCCCCGGCCCCGGCCGCACCGAGACCAACGTGGTGGGTGTGCGGGTGATGCCGGTGTTCGCGGTGAAGTCTGGTGCGTTCTTCGCGATCACCACCGGCATCCTCGGGCTGATGGGCGGTCTGCTGCAGATCAACCCGATCTGGAACCTGGGCCCCTACAAGCCGTCTCAGGTCTCGGCGGGTAGCCAGCCGGACTTCTACATGATGTGGACCGACGGCCTGATCCGGCTGTGGCCGGCCTGGGAGTTCTACCCGTTCGGTCACACCATCCCGCAGGGCGTGTGGGTGGCCGTCGGCATGGGCCTGATCTTCACGTTGCTGATCGTCTACCCGTTCTTCGAGAAGAAGGTGACCGGCGACGACGCACACCACAACCTGCTGCAGCGCCCGCGCGACGTGCCGGTGCGCACCGCCGTCGGCTCCGCGGCGGTCGCGTTCTACCTGCTGCTGACCTTCGCGTGCATGAACGACATCATCGCGCTGAAGTTCCACATCTCGCTGAACGCGACCACCTGGATCGGCCGAGTCGGCATGGTGGTGCTGCCCGCGATCGTCTATGTGGTGGCCTACCGGTGGTGTGTCGGCCTGCAGCGCAGCGACCGGGCCGTCCTCGAGCACGGCGTCGAGACCGGCATCATCAAGCGGTTGCCGCACGGCGCCTACATCGAGCTGCACCAGCCGCTGGGCCCCGTCGACGACCACGGCCATCCGATCCCGCTGGAATACCAGGGCGCGGCACTGCCCAAGCGAATGAACAAGCTGGGCTCCAGCGGATCTCCCGGCACCGGCAGCTTCCTGACCGGGGACCCACTCTCCGAGCACGAGGCGCTCACCGCGGCCGAACACGCCGCCGAGCACAAGGCGCTGACCGCGCTTCGCGAGCACCAGGAGCGCACCAGCTCGGGCAACGGCTCGGGCAATGGCTCGCCCAACGGCCACCACTGAGCCGCGACCGACCCATTCGAGCCGCACCGCCAGCCCGGCGGTGCGGCTCGAGTGGTTTCGGCGGTGTCCGGCGGCCCGGCGTCGGTCGCCCGGGTGCGTCGGTCGCCCGGGTGCGTCAGTCGCCCGAGTCGTCGGAGCCGACGTGGGCGTCCAGCTCACGCACGAAGTACCACGGGATGGCCGCCATGCCGACCGTGATGATCCCGGCCAGCACATAGAGCACCCAGGCGGCAGTGTCGGTCCCGACCGCCATCAGATAGGTGGAGACGCCGATCAGCAACGTGGCGACACCCATGGCGCACACCAGTGACGCCCCGCCGCGCAGCAGCAGCTGCTCGACGGCCGGCGAGACCGGGGCCGGGGCCGCGGACCTCAGCATCCGCGGCAGCGGGCCGCTGGCGTCGGGAGCCGGGGCGATGCGGATCTTCTCCGTGGGTGCCTCGGCACCGCGGGCGGGCGGCTTCGGCTCCGCGGAGGCACCGGGCGCGTCGGTCTCCTGCTGCACCACCGGGGAGCCGGCCCGACCGTCCTGCGACGCCCGCCGGGCCCGCATCAGCAGCGGGACCGCGGCGACGATCACCGCGGCGGACACCCCGATGACGGTGTAGAGAACCCACGGTGTCCCGGAGTCCGCGGACTCCGTGTGACCACGCGCCAGATCGACCAGTGCGACGACCGCGGCGACCCCGGCGCCCAGCGCGGCCAGCCAGACCGCTGCACAGCCGCCGAGCAGGATTCGATCGGCGCGGTCTAGAGCCAGGTCGAAACCCTGAGCCGGCCGGTTCGCGGTGTCGGAGAGGTGTGTCATCGGTCCGGGAATCGCCTAACAGCTGGTCTGTGCAGCGTTGTTGGTGTTCGAGGACAGCACTGTCCCGTCGCTCGTGGTGATCGAGCAGTTCAGCTTGCTCACCAGGAACAGGCTGGAGGCCTGCACGGACCCGACCTCGGATTGCGAGATCGGGGTCACGGTCAACGACCACGGGATGTAGACGTTGCGCTGCGTGCGACTGCGCCCGGAGGCGTCGATGTAGGTGACGGTGATGATGTCGCCGGGGGCCTTGGTCCCCGTGACGGAGTAGGTCACCTGCCGCGGCCCCGCCCTGGTGGTGGTGGTCGGCGGCGGAGGCGGCTCCTCGCTGGTGACCGGCGGCGGCGGAGGCGGCTCCTCGCTGGTGACCGGCGGCGGCGGCTCCTCTGTCACCGTGACGGTTTCGGGCGGGGGCGGCGGCGGTTCCTCGCTGGTCGGGGGCGGCGGAGGCGGCGGCGGAGTGGTGGTGATGATCTCGTCCTGCACCGGCGGCGGCGCGCTGGTCGTGGTCTCCGGCGTGGCCAGGTTGTCGGTGTCGGTGCGGGTCACCAGGACCGAGACCGACACCACCAGCGCGACGGCCGCGATGATCGCGACGACGCCGACCACCCACGGCCATCGCGGCGGGGGTGCCGCAGCGGCGGCCGGGTCGGCGGCCGGGTCGTAGGCGTCGTACTCGTAGAGGGCCGCGTCGGCGGGCACGTACGGGGCACTGACGAACTGCTCGGACTCCGGCGCCGAGTAGGCCTGCGAGTAGTAGTCGGTCTGTCCGGTGTCGAAGTGCTCGGAGCCGCCGCCGGCCTCGCGGGTCGGTTCGTCCGGGGAAGGTCGGCCACCCGGCTCCTCACCTGGGAGATCCGAGCTGCCAGAGCCCCGTTCCGGGGGATTCGGCCCGCTCATCTACGTCTATCCTTCTTCGCCTGCGTCTCCGGCGCCGGGTTGCCGTCAGCGACTCACAGCGCCTCGGCAACACTACCGAACGACACCACCGCGACGAACCGCTCGGCGGGGTAGACGCGCGAAGTCATGCCTGATTGTGACCTTGTCCGCGGTGCACCGGGAACCCCGAGGGGATCAGTGCTTCTCGGGACCGGAGTGATACTCGAAGACGAGGCCGGCCACGGTGGTCAGGATGAAACAGACACCGGCGATGATCAGCCACGGCAGCCACAACGCCATGCCGACCGCGGTGACCGATCCCGACAGCGCGATGAAGACGGGCCACCAGCTGTGCGGGCTGAAGAAGCCCAGCTCGCCCGCGCCGTCGGCGATCTCGGCATCCTCGTAGTCCTCGGGCCGGGTGTCCAGACGTCGTGCGACGAACCGGAAGAAGGTGCCGGTGATCAGCGTCAGGCCGGTCGTCAGCACCAGCGCCGTGAGACCGGCCCATTCGATGCCGCCTGGGGCGAACATCGCGGTCAGAACGCCGTAGACGATGGACGACAGCGCGAAGAACGCGGTCAGGAACTCGAACAACCTTGCTTCGATGTGCATGTGCGGTCCTACCTGCTCGCCTGGGAAAGCTCGGGGGCCAGCTCGCCCCGACGGGAGTCGAACGGTTCCGTCGAGGTGGCCACCGGCGACTGGTTGATCGCGATCAGCGCCTCGGCGTTGGTCTTCCCCGCCATCCGCTGTTCGAGGTATGCCTTGAAATCGTTGGATTCCACGACACGCACCTCGAAGTTCATCATCGAGTGGTACGTGCCGCACATCTCGGTGCAGCGACCGACGAACGCGCCGGTCTGGTTGATCTCGCTGACCTGGAAGACGTTGTTCGAGTGGTTCTCCGCCGGGTTGGGCAGCACGTCGCGCTTGAACAGGAACTCCGGCACCCAGAAGCCGTGCACCACATCGGCGGACGCGAGCTGGAACTCGACCCGCTTCCCGACCGGCAGCACCAGAACCGGGATCTCGCTCGACGACCCGAGCGTCTCGATCTTGTCGAAGTTCAGGTACGAGCGATCCTCGGGGTTCTTGCCCGCGATCGCGCCGTACTCCTCGCTGCCGTGGCCCTCGCCGGCCTCGGGGCTGGCGATACCCTCCGGCCCGGAGGCCATGGCCTCCTTGCGGTCGGGTTCGGCGCCCTCATAGCTCAGCGTGCCGTCGGCGAACTGCACCTTCTGGTAGCCGAACTTCCAGTTCCACTGGAAGGCGGTGACGTCGATGACGACCTCGGGGTTGTCGTCGACGTGCACCATCTTCTCCTGCACCACCACGGTGAAGTAGAACAGCACCGAGATGATCAGGAACGGTGTCACGGTCAGCGCCAGCTCCAGCGGCATGTTGTAGCCGAACTGGCGGGGAAACTCGTCGTCGTCCTTCTTCTTGCGGTGGAACATGCAGGTCCAGAACAGCAGGAAGTAGACGATGGCGCCGACGACGATCGCGGCGATGAAGGAGCCGATCCACAGATTGCGGTTGAGGTGGGCCTCCGGGGTGATGCCGTCCGGCCAGCCCAGGCCCAGCACCTCCTGCCAGCTGCAGCCACTGAGCAGGACCGCCGTCCCGCCCAGGAGCAGGGACAATGCCACCAACTTCAGGCCGCGAGCGGACACGTTGGCGCCTCCTAGAAGTCGTTGGGCAGTCGGCCGACCGACGAGCGGCCAGACGGCTGCACTGAATACTACGCAGCGTAGACCACGGTGTCGGACTGGAGCGAAGCGACCGGGCAATGTGTTGATCGCGCCGGTGCGGGCGCCTGTCTGGACGGCGGCGCCGGATTAGGCATACTGGCGCGGTGTGCGGTCTGCTGGCGCTGGTAACCGATCCGTCCGCTGAGGTCCCCCCCACCATCGTCGAGGCGGTTTTCGGCGCGACCGCGCTGATGCGACACCGCGGGCCGGACGAACCGGGGACGTGGACCGATACCACCGAAGGCGCCGACGCCGCCGCGTCGGCCAGGGTGGTGCTCGGCTTCAACCGGCTCTCGATCATCGACATCGCCCACAGCCACCAGCCGCTGCGGTGGGGACCGCCGGAGACGCCGGACCGCTACGTGCTGGTGTTCAACGGCGAGATCTACAACTACCTGGAACTGCGTGAAGCGCTGCGCGCCGAGCACGGCGCGGTGTTCGCCACCGACGGCGACGGCGAGGCGATCCTGGCCGCCTACCACCACTGGGGCAGCGCGGCGCTCGAGCGGCTGCGCGGCATGTTCGCGTTCGCGTTGTGGGACAGCGTCGAACAGGAGCTGTTCTGCGCCCGCGACCCGTTCGGCATCAAGCCGCTGTACCTGGCGACCGGGCCCGGTGGCACCGTGCTGGGCAGCGAGAAGAAGTGCCTGCTCGACGTCGCCGACCGGCTGGGCATCGATCTGTCCATCGACGACCGCGCCGTGCAGCACTACACGGTGCTGCAGTACGTGCCCGAGCCCGAGACGCTGCACCGGGGCATCCGGCGCCTGGAGTCCGGCAGCTACGCGCGGATCCGGCCGGGAGAGCCGCCGCGGGTCACCCGGTATTTCACGCCGCGATTCGACGCGGTGCCGTTCGGGTCCGGGTCGGCCGCCGACGGACAGCGCCGCTACGACGAGATCACCGCGGTGCTCGAGGACTCGGTGGCCAAGCACATGCGGGCCGACGTGACGGTCGGCGCGTTCCTGTCGGGCGGCATCGACTCCACCGCGATCGCGGCGCTGGCGATGCGCCACAACCCACGGCTGATCACGTTCACCACCGGTTTCGAGCGGGAGGGCTTCTCCGAGGTCGACGTGGCGGTGGCGTCGGCCGAGGCGATCGGCGCCCGGCACGTCACCAAGGTGGTCAGCCAGGCGGAGTTCGTCGAGGCGCTGCCCGAGATCGTCTGGTACCTCGACGAGCCGGTCGCCGATCCGGCCCTGGTGCCGCTGTACTTCATCGCGCGCGAAGCCCGCAAGCACGTCAAGGTGGTGCTCTCAGGCGAGGGCGCCGACGAGTTGTTCGGCGGCTACACGATCTACCGGGAGCCGCTGTCGCTCAAGCCGTTCGACTACCTGCCGCGCGGGCTGCGCCGGTCGGTGGGCCGGATGGCCGGACCGCTGCCCGAGGGCATGCGGGGAAAGAGCCTGCTGCACCGCGGATCGTTGACGCTGGAGGAGCGCTACTACGGCAACGCCCGCAGCTTCTCCGATGCGCAACTGCAGGCGGTGCTGCCGCGCTTCCGTCCCGACTGGGTGCACACCGACGTCACCACCCCGGTGTACGCGCAGTCGGCGGGCTGGGACCCGGTGGCGCGGATGCAGCACATCGATCTGTTCACCTGGTTGCGCGGCGACATCCTGGTCAAGGCCGACAAGATGACGATGGCCAACTCCCTGGAGTTGCGGGTGCCGTTCCTGGATCCAGAGGTCTTCGCGGTGGCCTCACGGCTGCCGTACGACCAGAAGATCACCCGGGCGACCACCAAGTACGCGCTGCGCCGCGCGCTGGAGCCGATCGTGCCCGCGCACGTGCTCAACCGCCCGAAGCTGGGCTTCCCGGTCCCGATCCGGCACTGGCTGCGTGCGGGCGAGCTGCTGGACTGGGCGTACGCGATGGTGGCCGCCTCGACGGCGGGCGAACTGGTCGATCTGGCGGCGGTCCGCGCGATGCTCGACGAACATCGAAGCGGCGCAACCGATCACAGCCGGCGACTGTGGACCGTGCTGATCTTCATGTTGTGGTACGCGATCTTCGTCGACGGCAGCGTCACACCGCAGATCAGCAAGCCGGACTACCCGGTTCAGCTGTAACCGCTCGCGGCCGGTTCAGGCGCCCAGCGCCGCGGCGATCTCGCGGCCGGCGTCCGCGCCATAGGCGTCGGACAGCCGCTGCGCCGCCGAGGACGGCTCCCAGGACCATTCCTGCGGGCCGGGAGCCTCCAGCACCAGCGTGGCCACCAGCGAGGCCAGCTGCGCCGAGCGCTCCAAACCCAGCCCCGCGTCACGACCGGTCAGGAAACCGGCCCGGAACGCGTCGCCGATCCCGGTCGGGTCCTGCTTACGGATCTCGGGCACGACGTCGACGTGCACGAAGGTGCCGTCGCGTCCGACCAGGTCGACGCCCTTCTCCCCCAGCGTCGTCACCCGCAGCTGGATCTGGCTCATCACCTCGGCCTCCGACCAGCCGGATTTCTGCAGCAGCAGATCCCATTCGTAGTCGTTGGTGAACAGGTAGGTCGCACCGTCGATGAGCCGACGGATCTCCTCGCCGGACAACCGGGCCAGCTGCTGGCTCGGGTCGGCGGCGAAGGCCAGGCCGAGGGCACGGCACTCCTCGGTGTGCAGGAACATCGCGTCCGGGTCGTTGGCGCCGATGATCACCAGGTCCGGCGCTTCGGAACCGGATACCAGATCGGCGAGCCTGATGTTGCGGGCCTCCGACATCGCTCCCGGGTAGAACGAGGCGATCTGGGCCATGTCGTCGTCGGTGGTGCACACGAAGCGGGCGGTGTAGGCGGTCTCGGAGGTCAACACGAAGTCGCAGTTCACCCCGTGCGCGGTGAGCCACTGCCGGTAGTCGCCGAAGTCCTTGCCGGCCGCGCCGACCAGGACCGGGCCGCCACCGAGCACCCCCATCGCGTAGGACATGTTGCCCGCGACGCCGCCGCGGTGCACCACCAGATCGTCGACGAGGAAGCTCAACGACACCTTCTTCAGGTGGTCGGCGAGCAGCTGTTCGGAGAACCGACCCGGGAATCGCATCAGATGGTCGGTAGCAATCGATCCGGTCACCGCAATGGTCACGCAGTCCCACCCTTCATGAAGTCACCTGTCACCCTACTGTCGAGGCCGCCGGCGGCCCGGCGTCGGCCCTGTCCGGGCCCGGGGGCGCCCCGCTCGGGTGCGCTAACCTGCATACAACTACCCGCCCGCAGCCTGCCTGGCCAAACTCTAGAGGCCGCAGGAACCGAACGACCTCCCCGGGAGCACATCGATGACTGGTCCGTACCCGCCGCCCCGGTACGGCGCTGGACCGGCCGGCCCGCAGCACTACCCGGCGGCGCCCTACCCCCAGCAGGGCTACCCGACGGGCCCGCAGCCCTACCCCGACGGCGGCATCGACGGGTCGTATCCGGGGATGCTGCCTCCACCGGTGCCGTATCCGTCGCGGCGGCGCCGCCGGTGGGTCGTCGCAGGGCTCGCCGTGCTGGGGGTGGCCCTGGTCGCCGGGCTGATCGCGGTGGTGGCGTTGACCGGTGGGCGCGACCAGCCCACCCCGACCGGGGTGCTCACCGAGGCGTCCGCACAGGCCGGGATTCAGGAGTACATCGACGCGCTGTCCAACGGCGACGACGAGACCGTCGCCCGGCACACGCTGTGCGGGCTGTTCGACGCGGTCAAGGAGCGCCGATCGGATCTGGCGCTGGCGGGGCTGTCCAGCGATGCCTTCCGCAAGCAGTACAGCAGCGCCGAGGTGACCTCGATCGACAAGATGGTGATGTCGTCGCCGACGCAGGCACAGGTGTTGTTCACGATGCGGGTCACGCCCGGAAGCGGATCGACCAGGGGTCAGTCCCGGGACGGCGACGAACAGGCCGTCGCGCAGGTGCTCTCGGTGGACGACCAGATCCTGGTGTGCTCGTATCTGCCCCGCACGGCCGGCCAGTACTGACCAGCCCGCGCCGGATCAGTTGAAGGAATCGCCGCAGGCGCAGGAGCCGGTGGCGTTCGGGTTGTCGATCGTGAAGCCCTGCTTCTCGATGGTGTCGACGAAGTCGATGGTGGCGCCCTGCACGTACGGGGCGCTCATCCGGTCGACGGTCAGCTCGACGCCGTTGAAGTCGACGGTCAGGTCGCCGTCGAGCGTGCGGTCGTCGAAGAACAGGTTGTAGCGCAGGCCGGCGCAGCCGCCGGGCTGCACCGCGATGCGCAGCGCCAGGTCGTCACGACCCTCCTGGTCGAGCAGCGCCTTGGCCTTGGCCGCCGCCGCATCCGTCAGGATCACACCGTGCTGGGCGTCGGTGGCCTGGCTCTCCTGCGCTGCCGACTGGTCCTGAACAGTCATGAAATCTCCTGTGTGGATGTACGTGGGTGCGGCCCGTGACACACGTGGGCCCACTTCGTCAACGGTACCTTGTTCCGGTCGTATTCCCCATCTACAGCCAGTCGGCCGCCACCACGGTGGCCAGGCCCCGCAGTTGGTTGGCGGCGTCCTCGATGGCCCGCTGCACGGATCCCGCGTGGTCGGTGATGGAGAACGCCGCCGCGATCCCGGCGTCCTGAAGTGCCTGCTCGTCGAGCGTCACCTGACCCGCCAGCACCAGCACCGGGATCTGCCGGGCGCGCGCGCCCGCCGCCAGCGCGCTGACCACCTTGCCGTGCAGCGACTGGTCGTCGAACCGGCCCTCGCCGGTGATCACCAGGTCGGCGGCGGCGACGTCGGCCGCGAGATCGGTGTGTTCGGCGATGATCGCCGCCCCCGACTCCCGGTGACCGCCGAGCGCGATCAGCGCGGCGCCGAGCCCGCCTGCGGCACCGGCTCCGGGGTCCCCGCTGACCGTTCGGCCCGCGATCGCGTCCAGTTCGGCCGCCCAGGCCGTCAGCCGGTCCTCGAGCAGGGCCACGGTCGCGGCGTCGGCGCCCTTCTGCGGCCCGAACACCGCCGCGGCGCCCATCGGGCCGAGCAGCGGATGCTCGACGTCGCTGGCCACGATCAGCTCCACCCCGGCGAGCAGGTCGCGCGCGGCCGACAGGCCACCGAGCGCCTCGATCATCCCGCGCCCGCAGTCGGTGCTGCCGCTGCCGCCGAGCCCGACCACGATGCGGCCCGCCCCGGCCTCGCACGCCGCGCCGATCAGCTGACCCACACCGCGGGTGTGCGCGTCGAGCGCGGTGCGCACCGTGGGCGGCCCGCCGAGCAGCGCGAGGCCGCACGCCTGCGCGCACTCGATGTAGGCGGTCACCGGCGGGTCGCCGTCGAGGACCCACGCGGCGTCGACCTCGTCGGCGAGCGGACCGCTGACCCGCATCGTGCGAATCTCCCCGAGCCTGGTGCCCAGCACCTCGACGAAACCGGGTCCACCGTCGGACTGCGGGGCCAGGATGAGCCGGTCGTCGGGGTGCGACCGAGCCCAGCCGGCGGCGATCGACTGCGCCGCCTGCACCGCGGTCAGGCTGTCGCCGAAGCAGTCCGGGGCGATCAGCACCGTCGGGGCGGCCGCGGGGTCCGGGTCGATGTCACTGGCCGTCATTCACGGCAGACTATGGCCTCGCCCGAGCGGCCGCATACCTGGACGGGGGGTGACCCGCCCGAGCGCCGAGAAGTAACCTGGCAGTTGTGAACCTGCTGGGCCGGAAGAAGGACAAGTCCGCGGAGGCGGGGGGCGCAGCGCCCGCCGACTCCCACGGTGACGTCGGCGCTGCCGATGGCGACGAGCGCACCGCGACGGCACCGAAGGGCAGGCCGACCCCCAAGCGCAGCGAGGCCACCCGCAAGCGCGGCCCGGTCGCGCCCGCGCCGATGACCTCGGCGGAGGCCCGCAAACGCCGCAAGGACCTGCGCGGCCCGAAGCTGTCCCGCGACGAGCGCAAGACCGACAAGGTGCAGCGCCGAGCCGACATGGCCGACCGCCGAGAGCGGATGATGGCCGGCGACGAGGCCTACCTGCTGCCCCGCGACACGGGCCCGGTGCGGCGCTACGTCCGCGACATCGTCGATGCCCGGCGCAACCTGCTCGGGCTGTTCATGCCCTCGGCGCTCGGCCTGATCTTCGTGATGCTGGCGGTGCCGTCCGTCCAGGTGCAGCAGCTGATGTCCCCGATCATGCTGGTGCTGGTGTTGGTGATGGTCATCGACGGCTTCATTCTGGGCCGCAAGGTGAACCGGATGGCCGACGAGAAGTTCCCGAACAACACCGAGACCGGCTGGAAGCTCGGCTTCTACGCCGCCTCCCGCGCCTCCCAGCTGCGCCGGATGCGCGCGCCACGACCTCAGGTCGAGCGCGGCACCGACATCGCGTCGCGTCGTCCGTGAGCTATTTCCCCGCGATCCCCGCACCCGATCCGGACGCCGAGGCCGCCGCGCGCACCCGTCAGGCCACCCTGACCAAGCCCGCTGGCGCGCTCGGCCGCCTCGAGGACCTGTCGGTATGGGTCGCCGCATGCCAGGGAACCTGTCCCCCAAGGCAATTCACCCGGGTCCGGGTGGTGGTGTTCGCCGGTGACCACGGCGTGGCGGCCGCCGGGGTCTCGGCGTACCCGCCCGAGGTCACCGCGGCGATGGTGGCGAACTTCGAAGCCGGCGGCGCGGCGGTGAACGTGCTCGCCGAGGTGGCCGGGGCGAGCGTGCGGGTCGCCGACATCGCGGTGGACAGCGCCGAGCCGCTGACGCCGGCGATCGGGGCGCACAAGATCCGCCGGTCGAGCGGGGACATCACCGTCGAGGACGCGCTGACACCCGCCGAGGTGGTCGAGGCCATCGAGGCGGGCCGCCGCATCGCCGACGAGGAGGTCGACGCGGGCGCGGACCTGCTGATCGCCGGCGACATGGGCATCGGCAACACGACACCGGCGGCGACGCTGGTCGCCGCGCTGACCGATGCGGAACCGGTGGAGGTGGTCGGTCGCGGCACCGGCATCGACGACGCCGGCTGGGCCCGCAAGACCGCCGCGATTCGCGACGCCCTCTACCGCACCCGCAGGCTGTCCGCGGATCCCATTGCGCTGCTGAGGATCTGCGGTGGCGCCGATCTCGCCGCGATGACCGGGTTCTGCGCCCAGGCGGCGGTGCGGCGCACCCCCGTGCTGCTCGACGGCCTGGTCGTGACGGCGGCGGCGCTGGCGGCCGAGCGGCTGGCTCCCGGCGCCCGGCTGTGGTGGCAGGCCGGCCACCGCTCGACCGAGCCCGCGCACACCCGTGCGCTGCGGTACCTGGAACTGGAGCCCATCGTCGAGCTGCGCATGCGTCTGGGCGAGGGCTCCGGCGCCGTGGTGGCGCTTCCCGTGCTGCGGGCAGCGGTGGCGACCCTGGCGTCGATGGCCACCTTCAGCGAGGCCGGGATCGCCGGGGACTGACCGGTGATCCGTTCCCTGGCCGGGGCGTTCGCGTTCGCGACGGTGCTGCCCACCCCCGCAGCCCGCACCGGGACCGTCGGCCGCGGTGTGATGACCGCGCTGCCGGTGGCGGGCGCCGTTCTGGGTGCCCTGGCCGCCGCCACATTATGGGTCGGCGGCCGCGCCTTCGGTGACGGCAGCGCGCTGTCGGGCGCGCTGGTGGTCGTGGTGCTGCTGCTGGCCACCCGGGGCCTGCATATCGACGGGTTGTCCGACACCACCGACGCGCTGGGCTGCTACGGCCCGCCGGAGCGGGCGCTGGCGGTGATGCGGGACGGATCGGCGGGCCCGTTCGGCGCGGCCGCCGTCGCGGTGACGGTCCTGGTGCAGGCCCTGGCGTTCGCGCAGACCGGCGCGGCCGGGGTGTTCGCCGCGGTGGTCGCCGGCCGGGTCGCGGCGGTCGTGGCGTGCCGGCGATCGGTGCCCGCCGCCGCGGGGAGCACCCTCGGCGGGCGGGTGGCGGGCACCCAACCGCTCTGGGTGGTGCTGGTGTGGGTCGCCGCGGCCGCGGCGGTGGCGACACCCGCGTGCGCGCGCCCGTGGCAGGGCCCGGCGGCCGTGCTCGTCGCCATCGCGTGCAGCGTGGTGCTGGTCGCCCACTGCGTGCGCAGGTTCGGCGGTGTCACCGGCGACGTGCTGGGCGCCGCGGTGGAGGTGACCACGACGCTGGCCGCGGCCGGGATGGCGATCCGCTGACCGGACCGTCGCCGGTCAGTTCAGCGGGACCATCCAGCCGTGCGTGTCGGCGAAGGTGCCGCGCTGGATACCGGTCAACGTGTCGCGCAACGCCATGGTGATCTCACCGGGCTCGCCGTCGGCGACGGTGAACTCACCCTCGCTGTGCTTGACGTGCGAGACCGGGGTGATCACGGCCGCGGTCCCGCAGGCGAACACCTCGGTGATCTCGCCGGCCGCGGCCTTCTTCTGCCACTCGTCGACGTCGATCTTGCGCTCCTCGACGGCGAAGCCGGCGTCGGTGGCCAACTGCAGCAACGAATCCCGGGTGATGCCGGGCAGCAGCGAGCCGGACAGCTCCGGGGTCACCAGGCGGGCCGTGGAGCCGCTGCCGAAGACGAAGAACAGGTTCATGCCGCCCATCTCCTCGACGAAGCGGCGCTCGATGGCATCCAGCCACACCACCTGGTCGCAGCCGTGCCGGGCGGCCTCGGCCTGGGCCAGCAGTGAGGCGGCGTAGTTGCCGCCGAACTTCGCCGCGCCGGTGCCGCCGGGGCTGGCCCGCACGTACTCGTTGGACAGCCACACGCTGACGGGCTTGATCCCGCGCGGGAAGTACGCGCCCGCGGGCGAGCCGATCACCAGGTAGCGGTACTCGTCGGCGGGACGCACGCCCAGCCCCGGCTCGGTGGCGAAGATGAACGGGCGCAGGTACAGCGACTCCTCGCCGCCCGCGGGCGGCACCCAGGGCTCGTCGACCGCGATCAGCTGGCGCAGCGACTCGATGAACACCTCTTCGGGCAGCTCGGGGATGGCCAGCCGGCGCGCCGAGGTCTGCATCCGGGCCGCGTTGGCCGCCGGGCGGAACGACACCACGGACCCGTCGTTCCAGCGGTAGGCCTTCAGGCCCTCGAAGACCTCCTGGGCGTAGTGCAGGACGATCGCCGACGGGTCGAGCTCGATCGGGCCGTACGGGATGACCCGCGGGTTGTGCCACCCCGCACCGGAGGCGTAGTCGATCGAGACCATGTGGTCGGTGTGGAACTTGCCGAAGCCGGGGTTGGCCAGGATGCCGGCACGTACCTCGTCGCTCGCCGGATTCGCACTGCGATCGACGGTGAACTCGAGGCCTTCTGTCATAGAAGCGATTGTAGTACCGGGTGGCGAGGGATTTTTCCGGCCGCGACGCCGGTCCGGTCTAGCGGGTGCGGGTGTCGACGAACGGCGGCTTGACGACCTCGCACTCGATCAGCCTGCCGCGCACGTCGACCGCGACGCGTGCACCGTCGGCGACGTCGGCGGCGGTGTCGATCAGCGCCAGCGCGATCCCGACTTTCAGTGTGGGAGAGAAGGTTCCCGAGGTGGTGACGCCGATCGGATCGGCACCGGCCTCGGTGCCACCGAGCACGGTGAGGTCTGGCCGCAGCACCCCGCGACCGACCGCCTTGAGCCCGCGCACGGTGCGCACGGGCCCGGCGGCCTTTTCCGCCAGCAGTGCCTCGCGACCCCAGAACGCGTCCTTTTTCCAGCCCACCGCCCAGCCGCAGCGCGCCTGCAGGGGCGAGATGTCCAATGAGAGTTCGTGGCCGTGCAGCGGATAACCCATCTCGGTCCGCAGCGTGTCGCGGGCGCCCAGGCCGGCGGGCTCCCCGCCGCGGGCGCGGACCGCGTCGAGCAGCGCGTCGAACACCACGGTCGCCTCGTCCCAGGCCGGCAGCAGTTCGTAGCCGTGCTCACCGGTGTAGCCGGTGCGGCACACCCGCACGTCGACACCGGAGAACACCGCGTCGGCGTAGCCCATGTAGTCCATGTCGGTCGGCAGGCCCAGCGTCCCGAGCACGTCGGCCGACCTGGGTCCCTGCACCGCCAGCACCGCCCGCGACCGGTGCTCGTCGGTGATCGTCAGCCCGTCGGGCGCCCGCTGCCGCATCGCCGAGACGACGGCCGCGGTGTTGGCGGCGTTGGGAACCAGGAAGATCTCGTCGTCGGAGACGTAGTAGGCGATCAGGTCGTCGATCACCCCGCCTTCGTCGGTGCAGCACAGTGTGTACTGCGCCTTGCCGGGGCCGATGCGGCGCAGGTCGTTGGTGAGCGCGGAGTTGACGAAGTCCGCCGCCCCGGGCCCCTTCACCAGCGCCTTGCCCAGGTGGCTGACGTCGAACAGGCCGACGGCGGTGCGGGTCGCGGTGTGCTCGGCGACCGTGCCCGCGTAGGACACCGGCATCAGCCAACCGCCGAACTCGGCAAAGCTCGCACCGAGCTCCCGGTGCCGGTTCTCCAGGGGTCCGGCCAACAGGTTGTCACTCACGCCGAACCACACTAGTAGGCAGTGGCTAGGGTGATTCCCCGTGAGCCCTGTCAGCGCGTCAACCGCGTACCCGTCCCCCACCGTCGCCGTCGCGAGCGCGCTGCCCAAGCGCAAGGTCGCATCGTCCGTCCTGATCGTCCCGGTCGTCGGCGGGTCCGAAGACGACGCGGCGGCGAAGGTGGTGGCCAACCCCTACCTGGACGCCGAGGCCGTCGGGGAGATCGAGGTCGCACTCGAGGCGCTGGGCGCCAAGGGCGGCGCCGAACAGCTGTCCCGGGTGGTGGCGCCCTCGCTGCCGGTGGACAGTGTGCTCGCGGTCGGGCTGGGCAAAGACCGCGACACGTGGCCGGCCGACACCATCCGCCGCGCGGCGGGCGTGGCGGCGCGGTCGCTGTCGGGGGTGGAGACGGTGATCACCACCATGTCCGACATCGACCTCGAGGCCACCGTCGAGGGTCTGATGATGGGCTCCTACCGGTTCACCGCGTTCCGCAGCGACAAGACCGCGCCGAAGGACACCGGCGTCCGCAAGATCACTGCGCTGACCCCCGACACCCGGGCGGCGACCAAGGAGATCGCCGCGCGCGCGGCGGCCATCGCGACGGCGGTGGCGACCGCCCGCGACCTCGTCAACACGCCGCCCAGCCACCTCTTCCCCGCCGAGTTCGCCAAGCGCGCAAAGGCTTTGGGCGAATCAGCCGGCCTGGAGGTCGAGGTGCTCGACGACAAGGTCCTGGCCAAGGAGGGCTACGGCGGCATCATCGGGGTCGGCAAGGGATCCTCGCGCCCGCCGCGGCTGGTCCGCCTGGTGCACCGCGGCGGCAACAACCAGGCGCGCACGCGGGGAGCGGATTCCGGCGGAGGCAAGACCGTCGCGCTGGTCGGCAAGGGCATCACGTTCGACACCGGCGGCATCTCGATCAAGCCGGCCGCCAACATGCACCACATGACCTCCGACATGGGCGGTGCCGCGGCGGTCATCGCCACCGTGGTGCTGGCCGCGCAGCAGAAACTGCCGATCGACGTCATCGCGACGGTGCCGATGGCCGAGAACATGCCGTCGGCCACCGCGCAGCGGCCGGGCGACGTGCTGACGCAGTACGGCGGCATCACCGTCGAGGTCCTCAACACCGACGCCGAGGGGCGGCTGATCCTGGCCGACGCGATCGTGCGGGCGTGTCAGGACGGCCCGGACTACCTGATCGAGACCTCGACGCTGACCGGGGCGCAGACCGTCGCACTGGGGTCCCGCACCCCGGGCGTGATGGGCAGCGACGAGTTCCGCGACAGGGTGGCCGAGATCTCGCAGTCGGTCGGCGAGAACGGCTGGGCGATGCCGCTACCCGAGGAATTGAAGGACGACCTGAAGTCCACGGTGGCCGACCTGGCCAACGTCAGCGGGTCGCGCTTCGCCGGAATGCTGGTGGCGGGCACCTACCTGCGCGAGTTCGTCGCCGACGGCGTGCAGTGGGCCCACATCGACATCGCCGCTCCGGCCTACAACACCGGCGGGCCCTGGGGGTACACGCCCAAGGGCGGCACCGGCGTGCCGACCCGGACGATGTTCGCGGTCCTGGAGGACATAGCCGCGAGCGGCTGATCGGGCACCAGCCGCGAGCGGCTGATCGGGCACCCGCCGCGAGCGGCCCCATCGAATGTGAAGATATCTTCACGCTGAGGCTCGAACGTTCCAATACCTTCACACGGCGCGCACGTGGCGCGCCGGATGATGTCGAGCTACAGGATGTTGCCGCCGCGGGCGGTGCTGCGCATCACCTGCGGCAATGCGTGCGCGACCCCGTAGACCAGGTAGGCCTCCGGTGTGACGGGTCGGACCGCCTTATTCTTCTTGACCGAGTCCACGATGGCCGCCGCCACCTTGTCGGGGCCGTAGCGGCGCAGCGCGAAGCCCTTCTGTGCCCGCCCACGCACCGACTCGGCGTCGTGGCGGCGCGCAACGGGCAGCGAGAAGCGCGTGGTGTCGACGATGTTGGTGCCGATGACTCCGGGGCAGATCGTGGTCAACCCGACCCCGGCGGCGTCCAGTTCGGCTCGCAGGCAGTCGGAGAACATGTACACGGCGGCCTTCGAGGTGCAGTAGGCGTTCATCACGTTGACCGGCGTGTAGGACGCCATCGACGCGACGTTGACGATGTGGCCTCCCGCGCCGCGCTCGACCAGTCGCCTGCCGAACGACCGGCACCCGTTGACCACACCACCGAAGTTGATGTCGAGCACCCGGTCGAACTCCTCGGACGGGGTGTCGAGGAAGAACCCCGCGTGCCCGACACCGGCGTTGTTCACCACGATGTCGGGCACGCCGTGGCGCTCGCACACCCGGTCGGCGAACGCCTCGACCGCCGCCGCGTCGGCGACGTCGAGGGGGTAGCTGTGCACGGTGGCGCCGGCACTCGACAGCAGCCGCGCGGTCTCCTCCAGGCCGGCCTCGTCGACGTCGCTGACCACCACCTCGGCTCCCTCTCGGGCGAAGGCAAGCGCCGTCTCGCGCCCGATGCCGCTGCCCGCGCCCGTCACCGACACCAGGGTGTCGCCGAACGTCGGCCGTGAACGGCCCACCTGGGCGCGCAGCAACTCGCGCGCCGGGGGCGCCCCGTCGAGGTGTTCGACGAGTTGGACGACCGAACGGGCCAGCAGCTGTGGGTGCGAGTCGGGTACCCGATGCCCGGCGCCGATGTCGCGCCGCCACAGCCGCGACACCCAGACCGACACCGCGTCGTAGAACCGTGCATCGACGTAGGGGTCGGCGGTGCCGACGATCAGCTGCACCGGTACGTCGACCGGCGGTTCGGTCCGGGCAGTCGGGCCGACGATGTTGGCGCGGTACACCTTCGCGGACAGCGACTGCGGTGCGCTGACCGCCAGCCGGCGGAACTGCTGAAGTCCACCGAGAAAACGCCGCGTGCGCAGCGGCCGACGGAGAGCGTCGGCCAGGTACCGGCGCATGTGCTCGGGGCTGGGGCCGGCGACGGAGGTGAAGGACGCCACCCGGTCGGTGGTGCCGGCGCGGTCCAGGTAGGCCCAGACTGCAACCGAGCCCCAGCCGTGGGCCAGCACGTGCACGGCCCGGTCGGGCGACACCGCATCGATGACCGCCGCGAAGTCGTCGGCCAGCCGCTGCGCCCGGTAGGCCGACGCCCGGCGCGGGGCGTCCGATTCACCGGCGCCGCGCCCGTCGTAGCCGACGATGCGGAACCGATCGGTCAGCGCTGCGACGACTGGATCCCAGACGGCGTTGGTGTCCGGGTGATCGTGCACCAGCACCACGGTGGGCGCCTCGGGGCTGCCCTGTTCGAAGACGGCGATGCGGACCCCGTCGCTGCTGGCAACGAACCGGCGCGTGCTCACGTGCGGACCCTACCGGTCGCCCAGCTCCTCACGGGCTGCGCGCTTGCGCAGAATCCGTTGGCGTGCGTCGTAGTCACGCATGCGTTGCGGGTAGCCCACCTTCTGCACGTCGTAGACCGGGATGCGGAGGCGATCGCTGAGCCGTCGGGCGCCGGCCTGTCCCCCGGCGCGCCGGCGCGTCCACTCCCCGTCGGCGGCAACCAGAACGACGGTGACGTCGGTGACCGTCGTCTTCGGCTCGACGAAGGCCTCGACACCGTGGTGGTCGGCGACCCACTGCTGTAGGTACCGGAGGTCGGCGGCGGGATCGCTGGTCGCCGAACCGCGACCGCGCCCGCGGCGAAGCTTGTCGAACAGTCCCACCTGGGCGTGCTCCTTCCGGCTTGCTGCCCCCGCTGACCTCGTGCCCCGTTTCGATACTGCCAGAGCGCCGAGTAGACGCGTCCACGGCGAAACGTGACGGCGGACGTGACAGGATGGGAACCGACATCCGAGAACCTGCGACCGACCGTGCAAGGGAGCCACGACATATGGCCATCTCCGTTCAGATGCCCGCACTCGGCGAGAGCGTCACCGAGGGGACAGTCACCCGCTGGCTGAAACAGGAGGGCGATACGGTCGAGGAGGATGAGCCCCTGTTGGAGGTATCGACTGACAAGGTCGACACCGAGATCCCGTCGCCCGCGTCGGGCGTGCTGAAGAAGATCGTCGCCCAGGAGGACGACACCGTCGAGGTCGGCGGCGAGCTTGCGGTCATCGGCGATGCCGGCGAGGACGCCGGCACCGAGGCCCCGGCCGCGGCAGAGCCAGAGCCCGAGCCCGAGCCCGAGCCCGAGCCCGAGCCCGAGCCCGAGCCGGAACCCGAGCCCACACCCGAGCCCACACCCGAGCCCGCAGCCGCACCCAAGCCGTCCGGCGGAGGATCGGGGTCGGCCACCCCGGTGCTGATGCCCGAGCTGGGCGAGTCGGTCACCGAGGGAACGGTGACGCGGTGGCTGAAGAAGGTCGGCGACAGCGTGGCCGTGGACGAACCGCTGGTCGAGGTGTCCACCGACAAGGTCGACACCGAGATCCCCTCGCCGGTCGCCGGCACGCTGCTGTCGATCACCGCCGACGAGGACGACACCGTCGAGGTCGGCGGCGAGCTGGCCAAGATCGGCGGGGCGGGCGCCGGCGCCGGCGCGCCGGAGCCGGAACCCGAGCCCGAACCCGAACCGGAGCCCGTCAAGGCGGCGGCGCCGGAACCCAAGCCCGAACCCAAACCCGAGCCCGCGCCGGAACCCAAGCCGCAGCCCAAACCCGAGCCCAAACCGGCCGCGGCCGAAGCGCCCTCGGGCGATGCGCCCTACGTCACGCCGCTGGTGCGCAAGCTGGCCACCGAGAGCGGTGTCGACCTGTCCACCGTCAAGGGCACCGGTGTCGGTGGCCGGATCCGCAAGCAGGACGTGCTGGCCGCGGCCAGCGCGAAGGAGGCCGCGGCGAAGGCTCCCGAGCCCGCCCCGGCGGCTCCGGTCAAGGCGGCCCCGCCCGCCCCGGCCCCGGCCGCGGCGCTGGCGCATCTGCGCGGCACCACCCAGAAGGCCAACCGGATCCGGCAGATCACCGCGAAGAAGACGCGCGAATCCCTGCAGGCGACAGCGCAATTGACCCAGACCCACGAGGTCGACATGACCAAGATCGTGTCGCTGCGGGCCAGGGCCAAGGCCAAGTTCGCCGAGCGCGAGAGCGTCAACCTCACCTACCTGCCGTTCATCGCCAAGGCGGTCATCGACGCGCTGAAGATCCACCCGAACGTCAACGCGAGCTACAACGAGGAATCCAAGGAGATCACCTACTACGACGCCGAACACCTCGGCTTCGCGGTGGACACCGATCAGGGGCTGCTCTCCCCGGTGATCAAGAACGCCGGGGACCTGTCGCTGGGTGGACTGGCGCGGGCCATCTCCGACATCGCCGCGCGGGCCCGGTCCGGCGACCTCAAGCCCGACGAGTTGGCCGGCGGCACATTCACGATCACCAACATCGGCAGCCAGGGCGCGCTGTTCGACACCCCGATCCTGGTCCCGCCGCAGGCGGCGATGCTGGGTACCGGTGCGATCGTCAAGCGGCCCAGGGTCATCGTCGACGACTTCGGCAACGAGTCGATCGGCGTGCGCTCGGTGTGCTACCTGCCGCTGACCTACGACCACCGGCTGATCGACGGCGCCGACGCCGGTCGCTTCGTCACCACGATCAAGCGACGGCTGGAAGAAGGCGCCTTCGAGGCCGACCTGGGCCTGTAGACGGCCGTGCCGATGTCCACCGACTCGGTCGTCGCGGTCGCCGGATCCTCCGGTCTGATCGGCACGGCGCTGGTCTATGCCCTGCGGGCGACCGACCACCGCGTGCTGCGCCTGGTGCGCCGGGCGCCGTCGACCGCCGACGAGGTGTTCTGGAACCCCGACACCGGCGACTTCGACGCCGGCGCGCTGGCCGGTGTCGACGCGGTGGTGAACCTGTGCGGGGTCAACATCGGACAGAAACGCTGGTCGGGGGCCTTCAAACAGAGCCTGCGCGACAGCCGTATCGGCCCGACCGAGGTGCTCTCCCGTGCCGTCGTCGACGCCGGTGTACCAGTGCTGATCAACTCCAGCGCGGTCGGCTACTACGGCGACACCGGCGCCACCCCGGTGGACGAGTCCGCGGCGCCCGGAACCGGTTTCCTGGCGCGACTGGCGATGGACTGGGAGGCCGCGACCGCGGTGGCGCTGCACTACGGCGTGCGGGTGGTGCTGACCCGCACCGGACTCGTGATGGCGCCGTCCGGCGGCATGCTCGGTCGGCTGCGGCCGCTGTTCTCGCTGGGGCTGGGGGCCCGGCTGGGAAACGGGCGCCAGTACCTGTCGTGGATCAGCCTGGAGGATCAGGTGCGCGCCGTGTTGTTCGCCATCGCGCACGATGACCTGGCCGGGCCGGTCAACGTCACCGGACCGGCCCCGGTCACCAATGCCGAGTTCACCGCCGCGCTCGGGCGGAGCGTTAACCGGCCGACCCCGCTGATGGTGCCCGGCTTCGCCCTGCGCGCCGTGCTCGGCGAGTTCGCCGAGGAAGGTCTGCTCGGCGGCCAGCGTGCGATTCCCGCGGCACTGGAGCGCGCCGGTTTCCAGTTCCACCACCACACCATCGGGGAGGCGCTGGCGTTCGCCACCGCGCCCCAGCGCAGCTGAGCCCGGCCGGTGGGCACGCCCGGAGGTAGCGTCGGCGTCATGGTGGGATCGATCCGGTCCAGTGAAGCCCCGGTACTGGTGCGCCGGTTGGGCACGCTGGACTACCGAGCGGCCTGGGACCTGCAGCGCGAGATCGCCGAGGCTCGTGCCGACGGCGGCCCCGACACCCTGCTGCTGCTCCAGCATCCCCCGGTGTACACCGCGGGCCGGCGCACCCAACCCGAGGAGCGCCCGGTCGACGGCACCCCGGTGGTCGACACCGACCGCGGCGGCAAGATCACCTGGCACGGCCCCGGACAGCTGGTGGGGTATCCGATCATCGGCCTCGCCGAACCGATCGACGTGGTGAATTTCGTTCGGCGACTGGAAGAGTCGTTGATCACGGTGTGCGCCGGCCTGGGCCTGCGCACCGGTCGCGTCGACGGCCGCTCGGGGGTGTGGGTACCTCCCTCGCCCGGCGACCCCCGACCCGCGCGCAAGATCGCCGCGATCGGAATCCGGGTCGCACGGTCGACCACCATGCACGGCTTCGCGCTGAACTGCGACTGTGACCTCGGCGCGTTCGGCTCGATCGTGCCCTGCGGCATCTCCGACGCCGGGGTGACGTCACTGACCGCCGAACTCGGCCGGCGGGTCGGCGTCGACGAGGTGACCGACCGGGTCGCCGATGCGGTGTGCGCCGTGCTCGACGGGCGGCTCACCAGGACCCCCGAAGCAGTAGCATCGACACAGTGAGTGTCGATCCCGGTAACCGCAAGCTGCTCCGGCTCGAGGTGCGCAATGCGCAGACGCCGATCGAGCGCAAGCCGGCCTGGATCAGGACCAGGGCCAAGATGGGTCCGGAGTACCGCGAACTCAAGGGTCTGGTGAAGCGCGAGGGCCTGCACACCGTGTGCGAGGAGGCCGGTTGCCCGAACATCTTCGAGTGCTGGGAGGACCGGGAGGCCACTTTCCTGATCGGCGGCGAGCAGTGCACCCGGCGCTGCGACTTCTGCCAGATCGACACCGGCAAGCCCGCCGACCTGGACCGGGACGAGCCCCGCCGCGTCGCCGAGAGCGTCGCCGCGATGGGGTTGCGGTACTCCACCGTGACCGGGGTGGCCCGCGACGATCTGCCCGACGGTGGCGCCTGGCTCTACGCCGAGACGGTGCGCGCGATCAAGGAACTCAACCCGAACACCGGTGTGGAGTTACTGATCCCCGACTTCAACGCCGACCCCGGGCTGCTCGCGCAGGTGTTCGCGGCGCGGCCGGAGGTGCTGGCGCACAACCTGGAGACGGTGCCCCGGATCTTCAAGCGGATCCGTCCCGCCTTCCGCTACGACCGCAGCCTGGCGGTCATCACGATGGCGCGCGAAGCCGGGCTGGTGACCAAGTCCAACCTGATCCTCGGGATGGGTGAGACACCGGACGAGGTGCGCAGCGCGCTGCGCGATCTGCACGACGCGGGCTGTGACATCGTGACGATCACCCAGTACCTGCGGCCGTCGGCGCGCCACCATCCGGTGGAGCGGTGGGTGCATCCCGACGAGTTCGTCGAACACGAGAAGTTCGCGGTCGGGCTCGGCTTCGCCGGTGTGCTGGCCGGTCCGCTGGTGCGGTCGTCCTACCGGGCCGGCAAGCTGTATGCGCAGACGCTCGCCTCCCGACCGGCCGGAGCGGCCGCGGCGGCGATTCCGGACTCCGTATCCTGATCCAATGGCGAAGACGCGTAATGCCGCTGAAGTCAAGGCGGCCAAGGCCGAGGCGAAAGCGGCCCGTAAGGCGGCCTCCAAGCAGCGCCGCACCCAGCTGTGGCAGGCGTTCCAGATCCAGCGCAAGGAAGACAAACGGCTGCTGCCCTACATGATCGGCGCGTTTGTGCTGATCGTGGGGGCTTCGGTGGCCGCAGGCGTCTACGCCGGCGGGTTCACCATGTACATGATGATCCCGTTGGGCATCGTGCTGGGCGGGCTGGTGGCGTTCATCATCTTCGGCCGCCGCGCCCAGAAGTCGGTCTACCGGAAGGCCGAGGGACAGACGGGTGCGGCCGCTTGGGCGCTGGAGAACCTGCGCGGCAAGTGGCGGGTCACCCCCGGTGTCGCGGCCACCGGCCACTTCGACGCGGTGCACCGGGTGATCGGGCGCCCCGGGGTGATCTTCGTGGGCGAAGGAGCGGCGGGTCGGGTCAAGCCGCTGCTGGCCCAGGAGAAGAAACGCACCGCACGACTGGTCGGCGACATCCCGATCTACGACGTCATCGTCGGCAACGGCGAGGGTGAGGTGCCGCTCTCCAAGCTCGAGCGTCATCTGACCAAGCTGCCCGCCAACATCAGCGTCGCGCAGATGGACTCCCTGGAGTCCAGGCTCGCCGCGCTGGGCAGCAAGGCCGGCCCGGCCGCGATGCCGAAGGGGCCGCTGCCCACCCAGGCGAAGATGCGCGGCGTGCAGCGCACCGTGCGTCGGCGCTGAGCGCACCGCACCCACGCTAGGCGGGCTCCTCGCCTTCCTTGATCCCACCCCAGAAGTCGTCCGCGTCGGCCACCCGGGCAGCCCGGGGCTTGTGACGCCATTCGCGAACGGTCCTGGTCAGGCCACGCTGCGCGGCCAGCACGCTCTCCGGCGAGGCGGTGAAGTTGGAGGTGCTGCCCGCGGCCATGCCCATCGCCGAGCCGGTGGCGTAGCTGTCCTGGTTGGCGCCCAGGAACGCGAAGGTCCATCCTGACGCACGCAGAGCGGCGATGCGCTCGAAGACCGCCCGGGCCGTGCACCGGTGGCTGGCGTTCTCGAGGCCGTCGGTCATGATCACCACGAGCTGGTCGGCCGGATCGGCGCCCGTCGCGGCCAGCCGGGCCTCGGCGCGGTCGAGCATCAGCCCGATCGCGTCGTACAGCGGAGTCATCCCCCGCGGCTCGAACCTGCCGGCGATCGACAGCACCGCATCGAGCGGTGCGGCGTCGATCAGCACGTCGTGCGGGTCCTCGCTGTCGAACTGCACCAGCGTGACGGTCGCCTCCCCGGAAACCTTGCGCTGCTCGGCGAAGAACTCGTCGAAGCCCTGCACGACGTATTGCGAGATCGCGCTCATCGACCCGGAACGGTCGAGCAGAAACCAGATATCGGCGCGGGAGTCCTCCGACGGTTCACGCTGTCCGAGTCGGCGTTCCAGCTCCGCGATGCGCGCGAGCAGGTCGTTGACATCGGGGTCCGGCCGGTTCGACATGGGGCTACCGCCTTCCCGCGCTCGTTCAGCGCGCTGGTAATGGTCTGTCCGACTATAACACGGATATTTGTCGTACTGACCAATACCGCCTACGATGGCGGTGTGACGAGGCCAGGGCACCGCGCCCCGGACGGCTACGACCAGGCGGCGTTCCCCCCGTTCGCCGTCACCGTCGACGTCGTGATCCTCACCATGCGCGACGGTCGGCTGCATGTATTACTGGTGCGCCGCGACGCCGATCCCTACGCCGGGGCGTGGGCGCTGCCCGGCGGCTTCAAGCGCCCCGACGAGACACTCGACGAGGCCGCCCGCCGCGAGCTGCGTGAGGAGACCGGCGTCGTCGCCCCCAAACACCTGGCCCAGTTCGGCGCCTATGGCGATCCGGACCGCGATCCACGCACCAACGTCGTGACCGTCGCCTATCTCGCGGTGACGCCGGAGGTCGGCGAGATCCACGCCGACACCGATGCCAGCGAGGCGCGGCTATGGCCGGTCGCCGACGCCGTGCGCGGCCTGACGCTGGCGTTCGACCATCGCCGGATCCTCTCCGACGCCGTCGACCGGGCGGCCGATCAGCTCGAACAGACCGACCTCGCAACGGCGTTCGTCGGCGACACCTTCGCGCTGTCCGAACTTCAGAACGTCTACCAGGAGCTGTGGCGGGCCGACATCGACTCGGCCAATTTCCGTCGCAGCCTGACCACCCCGCCCCAGAATCCCGCCGCATTCGCGGCCCCCGAGCCGGAGAACTACGTCGAACCGACCGGCCGGCGCGCCAAGGCCGGCCGCAAAGGTGGGCGCCCACCGGAGTTGTTCCGGGCCGGCCCGGCATGGCAGACGCAACCGCCGGTACGCCGACCCCGCCGGCCGCCGCGCGACGACTGAGTGCGTTCAGCGCCGCACGACGGCGGTGTTGGTGAACCGGTCCTGATACCCGCGCAGGTCGCTGTCGGTGAACAAGGCGGGCAACACCAGGAACACCAGCAGGCCACGCACCGCCGCGCGGCCGATGCCGACGTGCCGACGCTGATCGACCGACGCCACCCGAAGGCCCAGCGCGAGCTGTCCCGGGGTGAAGCCGAACAGCCGCACCGAGACCACCCCGAGCACCAGCCAGAGCACCGCGATGGACGTCGACCCCAGCTGGCTGTACAGCAGGTCCTGCCTGCTGATCAGTCCGACGCTGACCACCAGGCTGACCAGCCCGTAAGCGATGAACCAGTCGATGAGCAGCGCCCCGGCCCGTCGACCGAAACCGGCGATCGAGCCCGCTCCGTGCTCGGGCAGCCCGAGTCGCTCACCCGGATAGCGGCGGCCGGGTTCCGGTGTCCCGGGACCGGATAGCCAGGAACCCAGACCGGAGCCAGTTGTGCGGGCCATGCAGCCAGAATATGTGTTCGCTGCGAGGAGACCGAACCGAGCGACCCGCGAGTCCACGCGTAACGTCAGCGCAACACACGATGATGCCGCTGCAACATAGGATCCATAGCGTCACAACGGCGGGCTTACCAAACCTAAGGAGAGCAATCAGTGGCAGAAAAGACCGCAGGCGACATCATCAAGCTGATCAAGGACGAGAAGGTCGAGTACGTCGACATCCGGTTCTGCGATCTGCCCGGTGTCGTCCAGCACTTCTCAATCCCGGCCTCGGCGTTCGACGAGAGCGTGTTCGAGGACGGCTTGGCGTTCGACGGTTCGTCGGTGCGCGGCTTCCAGTCGATCCATGAGTCCGACATGATGCTGCTGCCCGATCCCGAAACCGCGCAGATCGACCCGTTCCGGGCCGCCAAGACGCTGAACCTCAACTTCTTCGTGCACGACCCCTTCACCCGTGAGGCCTACTCGCGCGACCCGCGCAACGTGGCTCGCAAGGCCGAGAACTACCTCACCAGCACCGGGATCGCCGACACCTGCTTCTTCGGGGCCGAGGCCGAGTTCTACATCTTCGACTCGGTGAGCTTCGACTCGCGCATGAACGGCACCTTCTACGAGGTCGACTCGGAGTCGGGCTGGTGGAACTCCGGTGAGCCGTTGGAGGCCGACGGCAGCCCCAACCGCGGCTACAAGGTCCGCCCCAAGGGCGGCTACTTCCCGGTGGCCCCGTACGACCACTACGTGGATCTGCGCGACGAGATGTCGACGAACCTGCAGAACGCCGGCTTCGTCCTCGAGCGTGGCCACCACGAGGTGGGTACCGCCGGGCAGGCCGAGATCAACTACAAGTTCAACACCCTGCTGCACGCGGCCGACGATGTGTTGCTGTTCAAGTACATCATCAAGAACACGGCGTGGGCCAACGGCAAGACGGTGACCTTCATGCCCAAGCCGCTGTTCGGCGACAACGGCTCCGGCATGCACGCGCACCAGTCGCTGTGGAAGGACGGCAAGCCGCTGTTCCACGACGAGTCCGGCTACGCCGGCCTGTCGGATCTGGCCCGCCACTACATCGGCGGCATCCTGCACCATGCGCCCTCGCTGCTGGCGTTCACCAACCCGACGGTGAACTCCTACAAGCGCCTGGTGCCGGGCTACGAGGCGCCGATCAACCTGGTGTACAGCCAGCGCAACCGCTCGGCGTGCGTGCGTATCCCGATCACCGGCAACAACCCGAAGGCCAAGCGTCTCGAGTTCCGCTGCCCGGACAGCTCGGGCAACCCGTACCTGGCGTTCGCGGCGATGCTGATGGCCGGCATCGACGGGATCAAGAAGAAGATCGAGCCGCTGGCCCCGGTCGACAAGGACCTCTACGAGCTGCCGCCCGAGGAGGCCGCCAACATCCCGCAGGCGCCGACGTCGCTGTCGTCGGTGATCGACAAGCTCGAGGAGGACCACGAATACCTCACCGAGGGAGGCGTTTTCACGTCCGACCTCATCGAGACGTGGATCACCTACAAGCGGGAGAACGAGATCATGCCCGTGCAGATCCGTCCGCACCCGTACGAGTTCTCGCTGTACTACGACGTCTGAGTCGGCCCCGCCGACGTGACGTCTGAGTCGGCCCCGCCGACAGTTTCGGGAGACCGGGTGGCCCAACGGCCACCCGGTCTTTCGTCTCCCGGAACGAACACCGATACGTGGCAGCTATCCGGACTGTGGTCCGCTAGGGTAGGCTCTCAGCCATGTCACAGAAACTCGACACTCGTTTGACCGGCCTCTCCTCTCCGATGCTGAGCATCTTCCGCATCGTGTTCGGTGTGCTGTTCACGCTGCACGGCACCATGAAGCTGTTCGGCTGGCCGGTGGGCGACGCGATCCCCGTCGGCACCTGGCCGTTCTGGTGGGCGGGGATCGTCGAGGTCGTCGTTGGCGTGCTCATCACCGTGGGGTTGCTCACCCGGATCGCGGCCATCATCGGCGCCGGCCAGATGGCGGTGGCCTACATCTGGCAGCACTGGGCGCTCGTCGGTGGGGAACCCGCGAACTTCTGGCCCTTCGCCAACGGCGGCGAGCTCGCGATCCTGTACTGCTTCGCGTTCCTGCTGCTCGCCACCACCGGGCCCGGCGCATGGTCGGTCGACGGGCGGCGACAAGGGTCAGTCGCCGCTTTGCACTGAATATCGGCAAACCCCGGGCCACCCCATCGGTCACACCTGGCGCGCCCACGCAGGTTCGATGAACACGCCGTCGGCCTCGACGGTCACGCCGTCCGCGTCGAGCAGGTAGCCACGGACGTAGGTCTTGACGCCCTCTGTTCGCTCGACGAACGCCTCGGCCCGCAACGGTCCCTGCGGGGTCCCCCGCAGATAGCGCAGGCTGATCGTGCCGGTGAACTTCGGCTTGGTCAGCCCGTCACTGGCCACCTCACCGAGGATGTGGTCGAGCACCAGTGCGCAGATGCCTCCGTGCACCCACCCCGGAGGGCCCTCGTAGGCCGGGCCCAGGGTGAATTCGCTCCAGCAGCTGCCGTCGGGCTCGTGCTCGATGACCATCGGTGGTGCGATCGCATTCCGAAGTCCGACAGCGGGATTGGCCCAAGCCACTGGCCGGCCGGTGTCGGCGTGCCGCAACGTCGCTCGCCCCTGCCGCCGCTGCCTGCGCAGCAGCGCCGTGGCCGCCTCCAGGTGACCCAGCGCCTCGCCGACCGTCGCCTCGTCGACCTCGGTGTGAATCCCCGCATCGATCAACCCGCGCAGCGCGTCGACAAGCGGTTCGTAGCTCTCCCGCTGCCGGTCGTACTCCTCGGCGCTGATGGTGTCGAACGAGAAATCCATGGTCGGCTCAGCCTCTCCATCCATGAGTCGGCTCAGCCTCTCCATCCATGAGTCGGCTCAGCCTCTCCATCCATGAGTCGGCTCAGCCTCCGAAAACCTTGCGCACCACAGCCTTTGCGCGCCGCGTTACCCGCAGGTAGTTGTCCAGGAACGCGCCGCCGTCGTTGTCCGGCCAGCCGGCGGCGGTGGCCACCGCATTGAGCAGCCGACCCGGGCCCGGCAGCTGATCGGTCGGCTTACCCCGCACCAGCACCAGGGCGTTGCGCGCCCGGGTCGCGGTCAGCCACGCCTCCCGCAACAGCTCGATATTACCCTCGGCGATCAGCTCGGCCGCACCGATCGCGTTGAGCGCCTCCAGCGTCGAGGTGTTGTGCAGCGCCGGGATCCTGTGTGCGTAGCGCAGCTGCAGCAGCTGCACCGTCCACTCGATGTCGGCCAGGCCACCCCGGCCGAGCTTGGTGTGGGTGTTCGGATCGGCGCCGCGCGGCAGCCGCTCGGCGTCCACCCGGGCCTTGATCCGCCGGATCTCCTGCACCGCTTCGGCCGACACTCCCCCAGGCGGATATCGGATGTCGTCGATCATCATCAGGAACCGCTCGCCGAGGTCGGGGTCACCGGCCACCCAGTGCGCACGCAGCAGCGCCTGGATCTCCCACGGCTGGGCCCACTGCGCGTAGTACGCCTCATAGGAGGCCAACGTGCGCACCAGCGGACCGTTGCGCCCCTCCGGTCGCAAATTGGTGTCGACCTCCAGCGGCGGATCGGCGCTCGGCGTGCCCAGCCGCGAGCGCACCTGCTCGGCGATCGTGACGGCCCACTTCACCGCCTTGGACTCCTCGACGCCCTCGTTCGGCTCACACACGAACATCACGTCGGCGTCCGAGCCGTACCCCTGTTCACCACCGCCGAGCCGGCCCATGCCGATCACCGCGATGCGCGCCAGCGGACCCGACTCCGGGGAGTTGGCCCGGGTCACCGCGTCCAGCGCGGCCTGCAGCACCGCCACCCACACCGCGGTGAGCTGGCGACACACCTCGGTCACCGGCAGCATGCCGAGCAGGTCGGCTGACGCGATGCGAGCCAGCTCCCGGCGCCGCAGCGAACGTGCGGCGGCGATGGCCCGTCCCGGGTCGCTGTGCCGGGCCGCGGAGGCCACCAGCGACCGGGACAGGTTGTCGGCGTCGACGTTGACGTCGACCAGCTTGGGCCCGTCCGGTCCGTCGGCGAACTGCCGGATCACCTCGGGGGCACACATCAACAGGTCCGGCAGGTAGGCCGAGGTGCCCAGCACATGCATCAGCCGTTCGGCCACCGCACCCTCATCGCGCAGGGTGGCCAAAAACCAGCGCTGGTCGGCCAGCGAGTCGCTGAGCCTGCGGTAGTTGAGCAGGCCGGCGTCCGGATCAGGGGAGTCGGACAGCCAGTCCAGCAGTGTCGGCAACAACACCTGCTGCACACGGTTGCGCCGGCCGCCGCCGCCGGTGAGCGCGGTCAGGTGGGCCAGCGCGCTCTGCGGCCCCTCGTAACCCAGTGCGGCCAGCTGACGTTCGGCGGCCGTGGCGCTCAGGCCGGGCCCGAGCTGAGCCTGGGCGACCGACTCCAGCAAGGGCTGATAGAAGAGCTTGGCGTGCAGCCGCGACACCCGGTGGCTCTGCCGTTTGAGTTCCTCGCGCAGCACCCCGAGCGCGTCGTGGGTGCCGTCGGGCCGGATGTGGGCCGCACGGGCCAGCCACCGCAGCGCCTCGTCGTCGTCGAACTCGGGCAGCAGGTGGGTGCGCTTGAGCCGCTGCAGCTGCAGCCGATGCTCGAGCAGGCGCAGGAACTCGTAGGACGCGGTCATGTTGGCCGTGTCGTCACGTCCGACGTAGCCGCCCTCACCGAGCGCGGCGAGCGCAGCGACGGTCGACTCCACCTGCAACGACTCGTCGTTTCGGCCATGCACCATCTGCAGCAGCTGCACGGTGAACTCGACGTCGCGCAGCCCGCCGGTGCCCAACTTGAGCTCGCGGGACCGCACCCCGGCCGGCACCAGCGACTCGACGCGACGGCGCATGGCCTGCACGTCGGGCACGAAATCCTCGCGCTCGCAGGCGGTCCACACCATCGGCTTGAGCGCCTCGATGTAGCGGGCACCGAGTTCCATGTCGCCGGCCGCCGGCCTGGCCTTCAACAGCGCCTGGAACTCCCAGGTCTTGGCCCAGCGCTGGTAGTAGGCGATGTGCGAGTCGAGCGTGCGGACCAGCTGGCCCTGTTTGCCCTCCGGCCGCAGTGCGGCGTCCACCTCGAAGAACGCGTCCGAGGCGAGCTGCAT
The DNA here is from genome assembly GCF_019710635.1 of Mycolicibacterium xanthum. Classification (GTDB taxonomy): domain Bacteria; phylum Actinomycetota; class Actinomycetes; order Mycobacteriales; family Mycobacteriaceae; genus Mycobacterium; species Mycobacterium xanthum. The sequence goes on along the minus strand of NZ_JAIFZS010000008.1, from coordinate 299,887 downwards.
CATCTCGCCGGCGATCCTGGTCGCTGTCGCCAGGCTGCTGTGCGAACCGTCGTCGGTGACGAAGATGACGTCGACGTCGCTGACATAGTTGAGTTCCCGCGCCCCGCACTTGCCCATGGCGATCACCGAGAGCGCCGGAGCGGACTGGCCCTTCTCGCCACACACCGATCGGGTGACCACGCTGAGCGCGGCGGCCAGCGCCGCGTCGGCGAGATCGGCCAGGTGTTCGCCGACGACCGTGAACGGCAGCACCGGTTCGTTCTCCACCGCCGGGGCCAGGTCCAGGGCGGCCAGGACCAGGACGCGGTTGCGGTAGAGCACGCGAAGCGGCTGCACCGCGGCGAGCGCACCGGAATGCCGGTCCGCGTCGGCGGCGAACAGGGCGCGCAGGTCGGCGGCCGACGGCAACGACACCTCGCCCACCAGCAGGTGCCAGGCGTCCGGGTTGGCCACCAGGTGGTCACCGAGGCTGAGCGAGGAACCGAGCACCCCGAACAGCCGGCCGCGCAGACCGCGGTCCTTCAGCAGCGCGCGGTCGAGTTCCTCCCACCCGGAGCCGAGGGCCTCGGCCAGCCGGACCACCGCGCGCAGCGCGACGTCGGCGTCGGGCGCGCGCGACAGCGACCAGAGAAGTTCGACGTGGGCGTCGGTGTTCCACCCGAGCCGGTCCAGATCGGCCTGCGCCGTGGCCTGCACCAGACCCAGCCGACCGACGCCGGGCAGCTTCGGACGCTGCGTCGCGGGTTTGGCCACGTCCATGACGGTATCGCAGGAACCTTGAGGCCCCGCACGACACGGGGCCTACAGCGACAGATACGTCTTCAGCTCGAAGGGCGTGACGTGGCTGCGGTAGTTCTCCCATTCGGCGCGCTTGTTGCGCAGGAAGAAGTCGAACACGTGCTCACCGAGGGCCTCGGCGACCAGCTCGGAGTTCTCCATCTCGGTCAGCGCGACGCCCAGGCTGCCGGGCAGCTCCCGGTAGCCCAGCGCGCGGCGCTCCTCGGGGGTGAGGCTCCACAGGTTGTCCTCGGCCTGCGGCCCGAGCTCATAGCCCTTCTCGACGCCGCGCAGGCCCGCGGCCAGCAGCACCGCGAAGGTCAGGTAGGGGTTGCAGGCGGAATCGGGGCTGCGCACCTCGATCCGCCGCGACGACGCCTTGTGCGGGGTGTACATCGGCACCCGCACCAGCGCCGAGCGGTTGGCCGCCCCCCAGGAAGCCGCGGTCGGCGCCTCGCCGCCGTGCACCAGCCGCTTGTAGGAGTTCACCCACTGGTTGGTGACCGCGCTGATCTCGTTGGCGTGCTCGAGAATGCCTGCGATGAAAGACTTTCCGACCGTGGACAGCTGCTGCGGGTCCTCGACGCTGTGGAAGGCGTTGTTCTCCCCCTCGAACAGGCTCAGGTGGGTGTGCATCGCCGATCCGGGGTGCTGAGCGAACGGCTTGGGCATGAAGGAGGCCCGCACCCCCTCGCCGAGGGCGACCTCCTTCACGACATAGCGAAAGGTCATGACGTTGTCGGCCATCGACAGCGCGTCGGCGTAGCGCAGGTCGATCTCCTGCTGGCCGGGTGCGCCCTCGTGATGACTGAACTCGACCGAGATGCCTATCTGTTCGAGCGCCTCGATCGCGTGGCGGCGAAAATTCGGCGCCGAATCATGCACGGCCTGGTCGAAGTAGCCACCGTTGTCCGCAGGCACCGGCTCGGTGCCGTCGTCGGGACCGGGCTGCAGCAGGAAGAACTCGATCTCGGGATGCACATAGCAGGAGAAACCGAGGTCGCTGGCCTTCGACAGCTGGCGTCGCAGCACGTGACGGGAGTCGGCCCACGACGGCGAGCCGTCGGGCATCGTGATGTCACAGAACATCCGGGCGGAGTGGTGATCACCGGCGCTGCTGGTCCACGGCAGCACCTGGAAGGTCGACGGGTCGGGGCGGGCCACCATGTCGGCTTCCGACACCCGGGCGAATCCCTCGATCGCGGAGCCGTCGAAGCCGATGCCCTCCTCGAAGGCGCCCTCGAGTTCGGCGGGGGCGATCGCCACCGACTTGAGGAATCCGAGCACGTCGGTGAACCACAGCCGGACGAAGCGGATGTCGCGCTCCTCCAGCGTGCGCAGCACGAATTCCTTCTGCCGATCCATGCCCGGAAGCGTAGGTTCCGGGTGTTAATTCCGTGTTACGGCACTGCTAGCAGAGCAAACCAGGTGGCGGGGGCACCCGGTCGATCAGGAAGTCGACCACGGCGGTGTCCACACACCGGTCGCCGTTGAACACCACGGTGTGCTGGGTGCCGTCGAAGCTGATCAGTGCGGCGTCCATCTGCCGGGCCAGCGCGGCGCCGGACTCGTACGGCGTCGCCGGATCACCGGTCGTGGAAACCACCACCACCTTGCCCGGCCCCGGCGAGGTCGCCGGGTGCACCACCGGGGTCGGCGGCACCGGCCACATCGCGCACACGTCCGACGGGGCGTACCCGGTGAACGCACCGTAGGCGCTGAACGGCGCCACCTCCCGGGTCCGCCGGTCGGCCTCGGCCCAGACCGCGGGATCGGTCGGGTAGACCGCGTCGACGCACCGGATGGCGGTGAACGCGTCCTGGCGGTTGCTGTAGTGCCCGGCGGCGTCGCGCTGCTGATAGTCGTCGGCCAGCAGCAGCAGATCACTCGGGTCGGTGCCGCGCTGCAGCCCGAGCAACCCGCTGGTCAGATAACCCCAGTACCGCGGCGAGTACAGCCCGCTGACCGTTCCGGTCACCGCGTCCTGATAGCCCAGCCCGCGCGGGTCCGACGTCGCCGCCGGCCGGCCCACCAGCGGATCGACCAGCTGGTGGTAGCGGGCGACGAACTGCGCCGGGTCCGTCCCCAGCGGACAGTCGCTGGACTGGGCGCAGTCGGCCGCGTACTTGTCGAAAGCCCGCTGGAAACTCGTCATCTGGTTGAGGCTCTTGGAGATCGGATCCAGGCTGGGATCCACCGCCCCGTCCAGCACCATCGCACGCACCCGGTCCGGATAGCGCTCGGCGTAGAGAGCCCCGAGCTGCGTGCCGTAGGAGAAGCCGAGGTAGTTGATCTGCTCCTCGCCGAGGGCGGCGCGCACCACGTCCATGTCCGCCACCGCCGCGGCCGTGCCGACGTTGGCCAGGAAGTCCGCACCCATCCGGTCCAGGCACCGCGCTGCGAAGGTCCGGTTGATCTCGTCGATGTGGGCCACACCCGCGGGGCTGTAATCGGCCATCGGCTCGGCGCGGTCCGCGTCGAACTCCTCGTCGGTGCGGCAGCGCAGCTGCGGCGTGGAGTGACCCACTCCCCTCGGATCGATCCCGACCAGATCGAAACCGTTCGTGATCGGGGAGCCGGTGAGCGCCGCCCCCATCCCGGCCACGGTGTCGACCGCCGAGGCTCCGGGACCGCCGGGGTTGACGAGCAGCACCCCGATCCGCGGACCGTCGGCCGGAATCCTGATCACGGCCAATTGCGCCTGCGCGCCTTGCGGTTCTGCGTAGTCGATGGGCACCGACACGGTCCCGCACTGCGCGGTCGGGATCCGCGAGGGATCGGTGAGCATGTCGGCGCACGACGTCCACACCGGCGTCGTCGCGTACGGGGCTTCCCCGGCGTCTGTGTCCGGCGCCGCGGCGGCCGTCGGGCACAACGGCACCGACACGGCCACGCATGACGCGACCAGCCGTGCCAATCGAGACATGGCAGCCATGGTGACACGCAACCGGAACCCTCGGCTGCCCTTGGAACTCAACGGTGACCGGGCCGTTATCAGGCGTCGAGCTCGTAGCTCAACCAGGTCGACTTCTCGGCGCCGATCCCGTCGTAAAGCCGTTGTGCCGTCGCGTTGTCCGGTGCCGTCTCCCACACCAGCTTCTCGGCCCCGTGGTCGTGGCAGTGCTGCAGGCACCGCGCGATCAACGCCCGGCCGGTGCCGGAGCCGCGGGCCTGCGGGGCGACGTAGAGGTCGTTGAGCACGCCGACGCGCGCGGCGTACAAGGTCTGCCATGTCCAGAAGATCGTCGCGAACCCCGTCGGCGTTCCAGCGGCGTCGCGCGCGAGCAGCTGAAGGCCCTCGCGGGGGTCGGCGATCAGGGCCCGGCACATCGCGGCCAGCTTCTCGTCGGACGGGTCGACCTCGTAGAAGTCGCAGTAGCCGCGCAGCATCGGAGCCAGATCGGGCAGGTCGGACTCCCCGACCACCGTGATCGTCAGCACCGGATGTCCGGTTTCGGGACCTCGACGTCGATGAGGTAGTGCGCCGCGATGTCATCGATGCAGCCGTCGCCCTGCAGCACCACGGTGTGCTGGGTGCCCTCGTAGGTGACCAGCGTGCCGCCGAGCTGCCTGGCCAGGTCCACCCCGGCCTCGTACGGCGTCGCCGGGTCGTTGGTGGTCGACACCACCAGGATCGGCGGCAGCCCGCTCACCTCGATCTCATGAGGTTTGCTGGTCGGTGGCACCGGCCAGAACGCGCAGGTCGACATCGGCGCGAAGCCGGTGAAGTCGCCGTAGCTCATGAACGGCGCCGCCTCGCGGAGCCGGCGGTCCTGCTCGACGACGGTCGCCCGGTCGGTGATCGCGGGCTTGTCGACGCAGTTGACGGCGACCCGGGCATCGGTGGAGTTGTTGTAATGCCCCTCCGCGTCACGCCCCATGTACAGATCGGCGAGCGTGAGCATGGTGTCGCCCCTGCCGTCGTTCAGCTCGGCGAGGCCCTGGGTGAGGTGCCGCCACAGGCCCGGCGAGTACAGCGGCAGGATGGTGCCGACGATCGCGTCGTTGTAGCTCAGGCCGCGCGGATCGGTGGTACGGGCGGGTTTGTCGGCCAGCGGCTGCACCATCGCCCGGTACACGTCGACCGCCTTGTCCGGGTCGGTACCCAGCGGGCAGTCCGGGCTCTTCGCGCAGTCGGCGGCATAGTCGTCGAACGCGGTCTGGAAGGCCGCGGCCTGGCGGACATCGGCTTCGATCGGATCGGCGTTGGGATCGACGGCACCGTCGAGGATCATCGCGCGCACCCGGTCCGGGTAGGCCTCGGCGTAGCCCGCGCCGATCCGGGTGCCGTACGAGTACCCCAGGTAGGTGAGCTTCTCGTCGCCCAGCGCGGCCCGGATCGCGTCCAGATCCTTGATCACGCTGACGGTTCCGACGTTGGCCAGGAACTCCTTGCCCATCTTGTCCACGCACCGCTGCACGAACGCCTTGGTCTCGCCCTCGAGATGGGCCACTCCCTCCGGGGTGTACTCCACGGTGGGGTCGGCACGCAGCCGGTCGTTGTCGGCGTCGCTGTTGCACCACAGCGCCGGCGTCGAGTTCGCGACCCCCCGGGGATCGAAGCCGACCAGGTCGAAGCGCTCACGAATGGACTCGGGCAGTGTGGCGGCCATCGTCGCGGCTGCCTCGACGCCCGACTCACCCGGCCCACCCGGGTTGACGACCAGGGAGCCGATCTTGTCACCAGTGGCCTTGAACCGCAGCAGCGCGATCTGGGCGACGTCGGCGTCGGGGTCGTCGACCCGGTCCCAGTTGACGGGCACCGACAGCATCCCGCATTCGGCGCCGGGCGGAATGCGCAACTGCCCGGCAGCCTCGATCTGGCAGGGCGCCCACTGGATGGGCGAGCCGGGCCGGGGCACCGCGATCACCGCTCGGCCCTGAACCACGCTGCTGCAGCCGGCGACCAGCAACGCCGACACGGCCAGCGCGAGGCCGGGCCGGATGACCCGGGTCGTGAACGTCATGGCTCCACATGCTGCCATGAGTCGACATCTGCGCTGGCGAGGCCACCTGCGGCGGTCCCCCACCGGCGCGTCACCGGGTCGCGTCGAGCAGCTCCTTGAGCGCCACGTCGAAGGCATCCGCCATGTCCCACAGGTCGGCCAGCAGCTCCGGACACGACAGGATCCCGACGTCCAGGTTGCCGGCCAGCGACATCACCGTCATGTTCAGCCCCGAGCCGTGGAAGATCGGCCCGAGCGGGTACATCGCGGTGACCTTGCAGCCGAGCAGGTACAGCGACTCCTGCGGCCCGGGGACGTTGGAGATCACCAGGTTGTGCACCGGGCGGGCGCCGCTGAGCCGGCTGCTGGCGTACACCCGCATCGCCGCCCCGAAGACCGCGGGCGCGGCGAACTGCGTCCAATCCTGCAACAACGTCGCCGAGATCGCCGAACTATGTTGCTTGGCAACAGAATTCGCCTCCGCTATGGCCTTGAGCCGCTCGACGGGATCCTCGATGCCGGTCTCCAGCCGGGAGAACATGCCCGACACCTGGTTGCGGCCCGGCCGGTCGGAGCGGCCGTGCACCGAGACCGGGACCATCGCGACCAGGCTGTTGTCCGGAAGCTCACCCCGATGCAGCAGGTAGGTGCGCAGCACGCCCGACACCAGCGCCATCACCACGTCGTTGACCTTGACCCCGAAGTGGTTCTTGACGGTCTTGATGTCCTCGAGGTCGAGCTGGGCGAACGCGACGTTGCGCCGGCCGCTGATATTGGCGTTGAACGCCGTCTTGGGCGCGGCGAACGGCGCTGCCATCGCCATCCCGCTGCGGGCCCGCTTGACGGTGTCGATGACCGTCGACACCGTGTTGGGCACGACGTTGACCAGCTTCAACGGGCGTACGGCAAACCGGGCGGCACCGCTGAGCGCGATCTCCAGGTCGCTGCCGCCGCCGGCTCCGTCGACCGGCTCGGGCGCCGGCGCGTCGGGTTCGGTGGTGCACAACCTCGACATCAGGTTCGCACCCGTCACGCCGTCGACCGCGGCGTGGTGCACCTTGGTCATCAGCGCGATGCGCCCGCCGTCGTGCGCGTCGGTGCCGCCGATGTTCTCGATCACCCACATCTCCCACAGCGGACGGGTCCGGTCCAGCGGCAGCGACGCGATGTGACCGCAGATCTCCGCGAGCTCGTTGCGGCCACCCGGCGACGGCAGCCCGATCCGGTGCACGTGGCGGTCGACGTCGAAGTCCTTGTCCTCCATCCACACCGGATGATCGAGGTTGAAACGGCTGTCGGCGATCTTCTCCCGGAACTCGGGCATCGCCTTGATCCGCTCGGCCAGGCCGTCACGCAGCCGGTCGAAGGTGTAGCCACCCGGCATCGTCGAGGTGTCCAGTTCCAGGATCGAGCACACGTGCATCGGCTGCGCGGCGGTTTCGAGATACAGGAAGCTGGCGTCGAGTCCGCTGAGCCGTTGCATGCCGCCGATGGTAGGCGGCTCCAGAGCGGGTGTGAGCAAATCCACTTAACGTGGCGTTCAACTTCTGGTGATGTGGTGGCAGACTTGAGCTGTCAGCGAAACCCGGGGACCGGCGTCCGGCCACGAGGATTCGAAACGACTCACCCGATGAGGGGACAACGATGTCTGAACAGGCCGTATACGGTGCTGTCGCCGATTCGCCGAAGCAGGTCAAGATTCGCACGCACCACCTGCAGAAGTGGAAGGCCGAAGGCCACAAGTGGGCGATGCTGACTGCCTACGACTACTCGACGGCCGCGGTGTTCGACCAGGCCCGCATCCCGGTGCTGCTGGTCGGCGACTCGGCCGCCAACGTGGTGTACGGCTACGACACCACCGTCCCGGTGACCATCGATGAGCTGATCCCGCTGGTGCGCGGTGTGGTGCGCGGCGCTCCGCACGCGCTGGTCGTCGCCGACCTGCCGTTCGGCAGCTACGAGGGCGGCCCCGCGCAGGCACTGGCGACGGCGACCCGGTTCCTCAAGGAGACCGGTGCGCACGCGGTGAAGCTCGAGGGCGGCGAGCGGGTGGCCGATCAGATCGCCGCGCTGACGTCGGCCGGCATTCCGGTGATGGCCCACATCGGCTTCACCCCGCAGAGCGTCAACGGCCTGGGCGGGTTCCGTGTCCAGGGCCGTGGTGACGCCGCCGAGCAGACCGTCCACGACGCGATCGCGGTCCAGGAGGCCGGGGCGTTCGCCGTCGTGATGGAGATGGTGCCCGCCGAACTGGCCACCCAGATCACCGGCAAGCTGACGATCCCCACGGTCGGGATCGGCGCAGGGCCCAACTGCGACGCGCAGGTGCTGGTCTGGCAGGACATGGCCGGCATGACCACCGGCAAAACGGCGAAGTTCGTCAAGCGTTTCGGCGCCGTCGGCGACGAGCTGCGCCGTGCCGCCACCGAGTACGCCGAGGAGGTCGCCACCGGCGCCTTCCCCGCCGAGGAGCACTCCTTCTGACGCCCGTCCGGAAATCTTCTGGCGCCCGTCAGGAGAACTCCGGCTTGCGCTTGGCCAGGAACGCGTCGACACCTTCACGTCCGTCGGCCGATTCCGCACGCTCGGCGATCAGTCGGCCCTCGAGTTCCATCTGTTCTTCCAGGCCGTTGCCGAACGTGCCGAGCAGCAGCGCCTTCACCCCGCCGTTGGATCCGCTTGCGGTGGTGGCCATCTGGGCCGCCAGTTCGTCGGCGCGCGCGGCCAGCTGATCGTCGGCGACGACCTCGGTGACCAAGCCCCAGTCGGCGGCCTGTGATGCGGTCAGCGTGGGGTTGGTGAGCATCAGCTGCTTGGTTCTCACGATGCCGATCAGCCGGGGCAGGTGATACGACGAGCTGCCGTCCGGGCTGAGCCCGACCCGGGTGTAGGCCATCGTGAACGACGCCGACTCGGCGGCCAGCACCAGGTCACCGGCGACCGCCAACGAGAAGCCGGCGCCCGCCGCCGTACCGTTGACCGCGGTGATGACGACCGCGTTCATCCTGGCGAACGTCGAGATCGCCCGGTGCAGATCGTCGGCCACCCCCTTGAGATGCCTGCCGCGGCTGGGCGCCGACGCGAAGTCCTTCAGATCCCCTCCGGCGCAGAAGAAGCGGCCCGCACCGGTGAGGACCACGACCTTGGTGGCGGCGGTGTCGCAGCGCGCCGCCGCGTCGGCCAGCTCGGCGGTCAGCGCCGCGCTCATGCCGTTGGCGGCCTCGGGACGGTTCAGCGTGATCCGGGCGATCGGTCCGGTCTGCGTGAAGGTGATGGTCTGGTAATCGGTCACACCGGGACTGTATCGGCGCCGGCCGGACACCCCCGCGGCGCCACCGTCAGAGCGCGCCGTCGAGGTAGTGCGCGCGGCACGCCCGGCGGGCCAGTTTGCCACTCGTGGTGCGCGGAATCACGCCCGCGGACACCAGCCTGACGTCGGCGACGGGAACGGCGTGCCGCCGCGACACCGAAGCACGGATGGCCTCCTGGACCGGTGCGGCATCGGCCCGCCCGGCACCGGCGGCGCGTTCGGCCACGATCACCACCTGCTCGCGGCCGTCGCTCGCGCCGGGCACCGAGAACGCGGCCACGAAACCGGCGCGCACCGCGGGGGACGCCGCGGCGACGGTGGCCTCGATGTCCTGCGGGTAGTGGTTGCGTCCGTCGACGATCACCAGGTCCTTGATCCGCCCGGTGATGTACAGCCGGCCGTCGAGATAGACACCCAGGTCGCCGGTGCGCAGCCAGTGCGCGCCCTCGGCGGCTCCCTCGGCGTGGCTGTGCCGCAGCAGCCGGGACTGCAGCTTGTTCTGGAAGGTCAGCTCGGTCTCGCCGGCCCGGCCCCAGTACCCGTGCCCGATGTTGTCGCCGTGCAGCCAGATCTCGCCCACCCGGCCGTCGGGCAGCTCGGTCTCGGTGCGCGCGTCGACGATGACCACCCACTGGCTGCGTGCGACGCTGCCGCAGGACACCTGCGGCACGGCGCGGGGATGGTCGGCGCCGACCGGGACCGCGCGGCCCGCGCCGAGTTCGTCGCGATCCAGGTAAACGGCCTCCGGCCGGGCGCCCGGCTCGGTGGTGGAGACGAACAACGTCGCCTCGGCCATACCGTAGGACGGCTTGATCGCCGCGGGGTCGAGACCGTACGGCGCGAACGCCGCGTTGAACTTCTCGATCGAGGCGATGCTCACCGGCTCCGATCCGTTGATCAGCCCGGCGACGTTGCCGAGGTCCAGCGCCTCACCGGCGGGCGGCAAGCCGCGCTGGGCCGCCAACTCGAACGCGAAGTTCGGTGCCGCGGCGAACGTGGGCGTGTCCGACGCGCCCAGCTCCTTGATCCAGCGGTACGGGCGGCGGACGAAGGCGACCGGCGACATCAGCGTGATGTGGCCGCCGAGCAGCGCCGGGAACATGATCATCAGCAGACCCATGTCGTGGAACAGCGGAAGCCAGCTGACGCTGCGGATGTTCCAGTCCAGGCCCACCGACAGGATCATCTGCACGACGTTGGTGCACGCCGACCGGTGCGTGATCTCCACGCCTGCCGGGGTCCGGGTGGAGCCCGACGTGTACTGCAGGTAGGCGATCGCCTCGGCGTCCAGCGAAGCCGGCTGGAAACCGGACCCGACGGCGTCGGGCAACGCATCGACGGCGATCATCCGGGGTCGCCGATCGCGCGGCAGGGTCCTCAGGAACTCCCCGACCGACTGCGCGGCGGCGGTCGTGGTGAGCACCGCGGTCGGGAGCGCGTCGGCCAGGACCGCATCCAGCCGTTCGGCGTGCCCGGGCAACTCGGGGGCGAACAGCGGCACCGCGATGGCGCCGGCCCGGATCGCGGCGAAGAACCCCACCACGTAGTCGACCCCCTGCGGGGTGAGGATCGCGACCCGGTCGCCGGGCCGGGTGACCTGCTGCAGCCGGGCGCCGACGGCGCGCAACCGGGCACCCAGCTGCGACCAGGTCAGCTCGACGGTGCGGTCCTGCTCGTAGTCGATATATCGGTAGGCAGGGGCGTCACCGAGCTGGGCGACGTTGCGGTCCAGGAACGCCGTCAGCGTCACCCCCGCGGGGATCGCGATATTGCCCTCGGGGTCGAGATAGTCCCCGAGCCTCATCTCCCGGTTCATAAGACGATTCTAAGAGCTTTTCGGCGGAATACGGGTAACTCGAGTGATTGTCTTCCGTGGTGTCGACGCTGGTCACGTCGCCGCAGTGGCACCCGGTTCACCTCGGTGTGGCACGCTTGGTTGCTCCCACTGCGCCGAGACAAAGGTGACCATGGCCGCCAAAACGCCCGAAACCTCCAGGTACACGGAGACCGAGCGCAAGTTCGAGGTGGTCGAGTCCACCGTCGCACCCTCATTCGACGGTTTGGCGTCCATCACCCGCGCCGAGGGGTCCCCGTCACAGTCGCTCGACGCTGTCTATTTCGACACACCGGGTCGGGATCTGGCCCACCACCGGATCACGCTGCGCCGCCGCACCGGCGGACCCGACGCCGGATGGCACCTGAAGTTGCCTGCCGGACCCGACACCCGCACCGAGGTGCGCGCGCCGCTGGACGACGCCGACACGCCGGTGGTCCCCGACGCTCTGCTCGACGTGGTGCTGGCGATCGTCCGGGACCGACCGCTGGCTCCGGTGGCCCGGATCAGCACCACCAGGAACGTCCAGATGCTCTACGGCCCCGACGGGTCGGCCGTCGCCGAGTTCTGCGACGACGAGGTCACCGCCAGCGCCGTCGGCGGCGAGGAACAGCACTGGCGGGAGTGGGAACTGGAGCTGGTCGAGGGCGCCGACGGCACACTGCTGGACCGGCTGAGCAACCGGCTGTTCGACGCGGGGGCCCTGCCGGCCGGGCACGGCTCGAAGCTGGCGCGGGTGCTCGCCTCCAGCGCCCCGGACCAGCAGGACGTCCCCGCGGCACCCACCGACCCGCTGCACCGGGCCGTGACGGAGCACATCGCGGAGCTGATCGAGTGGGATCGCGCAGTCCGCTCCGACGTCTACGACTCGGTGCACCAGATGCGCGTCACCACCCGCAAGATCCGCAGCCTGCTTCAGTCCTCGGAGGGCTCGTTCGGGATCACCGACGACGAGCAGATACTCGAGGAGCTACGCGAGCTCGCCGCCGTCCTCGGGCTGGCCCGGGACGCCGAGGTGCTGGCCGAGCGCTACCAGCGTGCGCTGGATGCACTGCCGGAGTCCAACGTGCGCGGCCCGGTGCGCGAGCGGCTGGTCGAGGGCGCCCAGAAGCGCTACGAGACCGGCTGGCGGCGGTCACTGACGGCGATGCGCTCGCACCGGTACTTCCGGCTGCTGGACGCACTCGAAGCGCTCGCCGCGGCGGCGCCGCCACCGCAGCCCGCCGGCCAGGAGACCGCCGAACTGACGGTCGATGCCGCATACCGACGAGTCCGCAAGGCCGCCAAGGCTGCCCGTGCCGCCGCCGCCGATCCCGACGCCAACTCCGACGAAGCGTTGCACCGCATCCGCAAGCGTGCCAAGCAGCTTCGCTACACCGCCGCGGCCACCGGGGAGGCCAAGATCGCCGACAGCGCCAAGACGATCCAGACGCTGCTGGGCGACCACCAGGACAGTGTGGTGAGCCGCTCACACCTGAGCCGGCAGGCCGAGTTGGCTTACGCTGCAGGCGAAGACACCTTCACCTACGGCCTGCTGTACCAGCAGGAGCACGACCTCGCGGTGCGCTGCGAAGCCCAGATCGAGACGGCGCTGAAGAAGCTGGCCAAGTCGGTCCGCCGGTCCTGAGCCCGCGGACCGCCCCGAGGGGCGGATGAGTCGGCCTGTAAGCCGGATTCTGTTCCCCGACGCCGCGCAAAACCACGGCGGCGAGGCGGCGACCATCCATCTGGACACACCGTCGCCGGGTGCCTCGAGCGGCCTACCCGCAGACTCGGGCGAGCAGCCCTCGGGTGTCTGCGCTGCCGCGCGCCCCCACGCGGCATTCTTGGCCTTGCTTCGGGTGGGGTTTGCCGAGCCACCCCGGTCACCCGGGGCGCTGGTGCGCTCTTACCGCACCGTTTCACCCTTGCCATCCCATCGCCCGAAGGCTCAGCGGTGGCGGTCTGTTTTCTGTGGCACTTTCCCGCGAGTCGCCTCGGATTGCGGTTAGCAATCACCCTGCTCTGCGAAGTCCGGACTTTCCTCGAACCGGCTCCGACCGTCATCCCCCATCTGGCCGGAACGTGGTCCGCGGCCGCCCGGCCGACTCATCCGCCCCACCACGGTACTGGTTCGGCGCCGAAACCGGTACTGAATGCGTCGTACGACGCCGCGCCGCCGACATGACAGGATGGCCGGACCGGATGGAGGCCGACCATGTTCATCGTTCCGACACAGGAATCCGTCGAGGCGATGGTGAGCCGACTTCCCCCCGGCCCGTTCACCATGCTGAACCTGTATCGCCTTCGGGAGATCGCCGACTACTCGGCCAATCCGGAGCTTGCACCGGAGATCCCGGTCAGCGGGCGCGCACTGTTCGATCGCTACGCCGCGGGGATGGAGCCGCTGTTGGCCCGGGTCGGCGCCAAGCGGGTGTTCCTGGCCGACGCCGGAACCTGTCTGATCGGTCCTCCCGGCGAGCGGTGGGACGTCATGCAAGTGGTTCGGTATCCATCCCTGGATGCGTTCCTGTCGCTGTCCGCCGGCGACGAGCTTCAGGCGGGTCTGCCGCACCGGATCGCCATGCTGGAAGACTCCAGGGTGATCCCGATGGTCGAGCGGCCCCTCGCCTAGCGGACGGAACGGGCCGACGGCCCTGAACTGCAGGGGTTCGGGGTCAGGCGACCTTCGGAGCGGCCATCGCCGCCCCGAAGATCGCCCGTCACACCGAAACTGGTCGCCGACGAGCACCATCAGCTAAATGATTGCGGGCACATCGGCGCGCCCGGCGCGCTCCTTCCGCGGGAGCCGGTTCAGACCCCCAGATGTCCGAGCTCGTGCTGGTAGTCGCCGAGCGCTCGAGCAAGGCCCTCGTCGACGTAGGCGTCCACCACCGTCACCTGGTCGGCCACCAGCTGCACCCGGTTGACCCAGCGACGGAACTGCTCGTCACGACGCAGCGCGTCGATCTGTCGTTCTGTCCCCTTCAACGTGCAGTAGCCGCCGAGCTCGGCGCCGTGCGGGGTCAGGACGGCCACGTCGAAGCCCTCGATGGCGCCGTCTCGTTGCAGGTCTCCCCAGTACTGCATGGACTCGTTGAAGATGTCGAGCGCTTGCTTTTCGCGCCCACGGGTCGGCTGGCCCCACCCTACGAACATTCCAGCTTCAGCCATTTTCTACCTTCTTTCATCGGCCCCCAACCAACAATGATCCTCTGAAACCGGACGCCCACAAGGCTTCGGAGCGGGCAAATACCCTGGTAGTTGTCTATTCAAGGGCCGCCCAGAGGTGCACGCCGCCCACCCGTGACGCGTCCGGCAGCGGCACGGATCCGGGACACGGACGCACCGCACCGGCATGCGCCGCCGCGCCGCACCGAATATCGTTTCACCTGTACCTATCGCGTGAGGAGATGCGCTGTGGGTGACCGGGTAGATGAATCGGCCTTGGTCCTCGGACACGCCGACGAGGTCCACCACCGGCTCGAGCGTTCCGTGGCGGCACTACGGCAGATGCTCGCCACCGGCGCGTTCACCGGACACCGGGACACCATGGGTATGGAGGTCGAGCTCGACCTCATCGACCCACTGGGACGACCCCGGCTGATCAACGATGCGGTGCTGGCCCGGCTGCACCGGGCAGACATGAAACACGAACTCGGACAGTTCAACATCGAGTACAACCTGGCCCCGGCGCTGCTGAGCGGTCACGTGCTGCGCGACAGCGAGCGGGTGCTCACCGATGTGCTGACCGAATCCGCGGGCCGGATCGCGCCGCTGGGGGCGCGGATCATCTCGGTCGGCATGCTGCCGACCGCCGGCGCCGATCACCTCACCGGCGAGCGGATCTCCGCCAATCCGCGGTATGCGCTGATGAGCAAGCGCATGCGCGCCGCACGCCACCGACCGTTCCGGGTGCACATCCCCGACGGGGCCGAACCGGTGGACTTCGCTCCGGACTCCGTCGCACCGGAGGCCTGCGCGACCAGCCTGCAACTTCACCTGCGGGTGACCCCGGAGCAGTTCGCCGACTACTTCAACGCCGCGGAGCTGATCGCCGGGGTCCAGGTGGCCGTCGCGGCGAACTCGCCGTTCCTGCTGGCCAGGCACGCCTGGCAGGAGTCACGAATCCCGCTGCTGGAGAAGCTGTTCGACACCCGCGGGCGCCGTCAGATCAAAACCCACGCCGCCGCGCGGGTGCAACTCGGCGAAGGTTGGATCGACGATCCGGTCGCACCGTTCGACGACCTGGTCCGGCTCTACCAGCCACTCTTCCCGACCCTGGAGGGCGAGGATCCCGACGCCGCCCTGGCGTCGGGCCGCACCCCGGCGCTGCACGAGCTGCGACTGCACAACGGCACCGTGTGGTGGTGGAACCGGGCGGTCTACGACGTCCAGGACGGCCGGCCGCACCTGCGCATCGAGAACCGGGTGCTACCCAGTGGACCGACGGCCGTCGACATGGTCGCCAACGCCGCCTTCTACTACGGGCTCGTGCGCGCGATCGTGGACGGCGGCGTCGCCCCGTACCGGCAGACCCCGTTCGAGCTGGCCGAACGAAATCTGCACCGGGGTGCGCGCGACGGCCTGTCGGCCGAGTTGACCTGGCTGGGCGCCGATCACACCGTCGAACGTCTGGTCTGCGACGTGCTGCTGCCGGCCGCGGCGTCCGGCCTCGACGCGTGGGGCATCGCCGGCGACGAGCGCGACCGCTACCTGCGCGTGATCGACGAACGGGTCCGTCGCGGCCGCAACGGTGCGGCCTGGCAGACCGCCACGGTGCACCACCTGCACGGACGCGGCCAGGGACGCATCACCGCGCTGCACGAGATGACGCGCCGCTACGTCGAGAACGCCGGCACCGGCGCCCCGGTGCACGAGTGGCCGCTGCCGTGATCAGGCGAGGGTAGCCGCCGCGCGGCGCAGCACGATCACGTTGTCGGTCAGCACGGCGGTCTGCCCGTCGGGTCCGACCG
The DNA here is from genome assembly GCF_019710635.1 of Mycolicibacterium xanthum. Taxonomy (GTDB): domain Bacteria; phylum Actinomycetota; class Actinomycetes; order Mycobacteriales; family Mycobacteriaceae; genus Mycobacterium; species Mycobacterium xanthum. The sequence continues at coordinate 284,065 of NZ_JAIFZS010000008.1, read as the reverse complement.
CATCCCGCTCGACCGATCCGACGTAGACCCGTTCCCACCGCCCGGCGCCGAGATCGAGGGCCCCGGCGACCTCGTCGGCGCTGTTGAACACGTGGTCGTGCACGGCCGCGGCGGCCCACGGCGGTGCCGCACCGTGATCGACGATGAGCAGCGTGCCACCCGGTGCGACAGCGCGCGCGGCGCGGGTGAAGATGCGGTCGCGGTCCAGGTGCACCATCGAATGCAGGAACTGCGCCGACACCAGGTCGAACGCCCCGTCGGGGAAGTCGTCGGACAGGTTCATCGGCACGAACCGCACCCGATCGGCCAGCCCACGGGCCTTCGCCTCGGCCGCGGCGCGCGACAGCGCGGTCTCGGAGATGTCGACCCCGACCACCTGCCAGCCGCGCTCGGCCAGCCAGAGCGCATCGGCGCCCTCGCCGCACCCCAGGTCCAGCGCGCGTCCCGGTGGCAGTTCCGCGGCCACCTCGGCGAGCCGGGCGTTGACCCGCCCGCTCCAGATCCGGTCCCGCTCGCCGTAACGGCTCTCCCAGTGCTGCTTCGCTTCCGACGACACCTGCTGCTCCTCTCCTTCGCGACCTGCGCGTGTCATTTCATCCCTCCGTCACGCTCGTCATCACCGACGCCGCCGCGGCCGATCCGGCCGCGATGGCCGAGGCCACCTGCGGCATCGCGGTACACACATCGCCCGCGGCGAACACGCCGGGCACCGATGTCCGGTACATCGCGTTGATCTCCACCGCCTCCGGCGATACCGGTCCGGCCGCGACGAGCCTGACCCCCAGGTCGGCGGCCAGCGTGCTGCGCTGGCGCAGCGTGGTGGCCACCAACAGGCCCGACCGCCGATAGCGCGAGCCGTCGGCGAACACCACCGCATCGAGTTCGCCACCGGCAGAGGCCAACCCGGCGATCACGCGCTCGTCGACCGGGATCCCCGCGACGGCCAACCGTTCGCGGTCGGCCACCGTCAGATCCGGTGGTCCGCCGGTCAGCACCACCACGTCGTCGCTCCATCCACGCAACAGCAGCGCCATGTGCACGGCCCGCTCCCCCTGCGCGAACACCGCCAGCGGCTGATCGCGCACCTCCCACCCGTGGCAGAACGGGCAGTGAAACACCGATCGGCCCCACAGCTCGTCGAGTCCGGGCAACTGCGGGGCGTCGTAGCGCATGCCGGTGGCCAGCAGGATCCGCTCGGTGTCCTCGGCGGCGCCGTCCTCAAGCCGCACCGTGAAGCCGCCGTCGGCGCTCGAGGCGCCGGCCACCTGCCCGGCGCGCACCTCGACCGACGGATATCCGGCCAGCTCGCGGCGGCCCCTGGCGTACAACTCGCCCGGCGGTACCCCGTCGAAGCCGAGCAACCCGCCGACGCCGTGCGCGGCGAGGTTGCTCGGCGAGCCGGCGTCCACGAGCAGCGTGCGACGACGGGCCCGGCCCAGCACCAACGCCGCGCTCAGCCCGGCCGCTCCGCCGCCGACGATCACGCACTCCCAGCGCTTGTCCATGCCTCGACCTTGCCCGAGCAGGTTCGAAGATGCCAATATCAATTGCCATGCAGGCAAACAATGACGACGTCGACGCCCGGGTCCGCCGCCGACTGCGCGAGTTGCGCCTCCAGCGGGGGATGACCCTGGAGGACGTCGCCGGGCGGTCGGCGATCGACGTCTCCACGTTGAGCCGGCTGGAATCCGGCAAGCGCAGGCTGGCCCTCGACCACCTCCCCCGGCTGGCCGGGGCCCTCTCGGTGTCGGCCGACGAACTGTTGCGCGCACCGGAGGTCGACGACCCGCGGGTGCGCGGCGGCGCGCACACACACAACCTGATCACCTTCTGGCCGTTGACCGGACAGGGCCCCGCCGGCGGCCTGCACGCGTACAAGATCCGGATCAGCGCGCGACGGCGCACCCCTCCCGACGAGCTGCCGGTGCACGAGGGCCACGACTGGATGTACGTGCTGTCCGGGCGGTTGCGACTGCTTCTCGGCGAGCGCGACTTCACCATCGATCCCGGTGAGGCCGTGGAGTTCTCCACCTGGACACCGCACTGGTTCGGGGTCGTCGACGGGCCCGTCGAGGCCATCGCGTTGTTCGGGCTACACGGTGAACGCGTGCACCTGCACACCGATCACAGATAGCCGGTCTGGTTGACCAGGCGCACCGAGGCCGCGCCGTCCGGATAGAACTCGGCGATCGACAGCGACGCGAGATCCAGATGCAGCCGGTAGAGGATCCCCGGGCCGGCGTCGAGCGCCATTCGCAACAGCGACTTGATCGGTGTCACATGCGACACCACCAGGACCGTCTGGCCGGCGTGTTCGTCGACGATCCGGTGCTGCGCCGCACGCACGCGGGCGGCGACGGCGTCGAAGCTCTCACCGCCCGGCGGCGCGACCGCGGTGTCACGCAGCCAGCTGCGGTGCAGGGCCGGATCACGTTCGGCCGCCTCGCCGAACGTGAGCCCCTCCCAGTCGCCGAAGTCGGTCTCGATCAGATCGTCGTCGATCTCGACGTCGCGGCCCAGCGACTTGGCCGCCGCCGCCGCGGTGTCATAAGCACGTTGCAGCGGCGAGGACAGCACCGCGTCGATCCCGCCCTTCTCGCCGAGATATCGCGCCGCCGCGGCCGCCTGCCGGACGCCCAGGTCGGTCAGCGCCGGGTTGCCGCGCCCGGAGTAGCGACGCGCCACCGAAAGCTCGGTCTGTCCGTGCCGCAGCAGCAACAGCCGGGTCGGTGCTCCCCTGGCGCCCGTCCAGCCGGCCGGATTGGTCACCACCTCAGTCTTCGCGGGCGGATCGTCGACGACGGGGTCGTGGGCGCCCCCGGAGTCGGCGGACTCGACCGCGGCGTCCATGGCCTCGTTGGCCAGTCCGTCGGCATGCTTGTTCTTCTCGCGCGGGATCCAGGTGTAGTCGACCCGGTCGAAACCCCGGGCCGCCTCGCGGGCCTGCTGGTACAGCGCCGCGAGATCGGGGTGCTTGACCCGCCACCGCCCGGACATCTGCTCGACGACCAGCTTGGAATCCATGTACACGTCCACCTCGGTGGCGCCGACGCCGGCGGCGGCCGCCAGGCCAGCGATCAGACCGCGGTACTCGGCGACGTTGTTGGTGGCCCATCCGATCGCCGACTTCGCCTCGGCCAGCACCGAACCCCGGTCGGCCGTCAGCACCACCGCGCCGTAGCCCGCGGGCCCGGGGTTGCCGCGCGAGCCGCCGTCGGCCTCCAACCGCACCTTCACGCGCCGGGCCCCTTGACCCGCAACAGGATCGCCGAACACTCCGGGCAGCGCAGCACGTCGTCGTCGGCGGCTGCGGCGATGCGCGCCAGCTCCCCCTTGTCGATCTCGATCCGGCACGCGCCGCAGCGACGGCCCTGCAGCTGGCCGGCGCCGACACCGCCGCGGGCGCGCTGGCGCTCGTAGAGCGACGCCAGTGCCTCGTCGATCGCGGCGACCAGCGCATCGCGGCGGGTCACCGACTGGTGCCGCTGCTGCGCCAGATCCGTGCGGGCCTCGTCACAGGCCCGTTGCGCATCGGTCAGGACGCTCTGCAGATCGTCGACCGCGGCCAGCTCGCGGACCTGTTCGGCGGCCAGCTCCTCGCGGCGCTCCATCACCTCCAGCTGCAAATCCTCCAGGCTGGCCTGGCGGCGCTGCAACGTGTCCAGCTCGTGTTGCAGTTCGGTGAGCTGCTTGGCGTCGACGGTGCCGCCGTCCAGCAGCGCACGATCGCGGTCCTCACGCTGACGCACGCCGTCGATCTCGGTCTCGAACTTGGCCACCTGGGCGTCGATGTCCTCCAGCGCGATCTGCAGGGCGGCCAGCCGGTCGTTGGCCTCGCGCAGCGCGCTCTGCGCGTCGTCCAGCGCCGCCTGCTCGACGAGGTTCTTCGTCCGGTGTTCGATCCGGCCGATCTCGGCATCCAGCAGGGCCAGCTCGAGCAGTGACTGCTGTTGAGTCACATCAGCTTTCATCTACCGCTTCCTTCGACATTCCAAGGGTCGGTGCGCACGTCGGACACCGTCACCGGCAACGCCGCACCGAAATGGCTGCGCAGCAGCCCGGCCGCCTGCGCACACCACGGAAACTCACTGGCCCAGTGCGCCACGTCGACCAGTGCGACGTCGGACACCCGGCGATGCTCGTCGGCGGGGTGGTGGCGCAGGTCTGCGGTGACGTAGGCCTGCACGCCCGCCCGAGCCGCGGTCGCCAGCAGCGAATCACCCGCTCCGCCGCACACCGCCACCCGCGACACCGGCGCCGTCGGGTCCCCGCTGGCGCGCACCCCCCACGATGTCGCCGGCAGCCCAGCGCGCACCCGGTCGACGAACGCCGAAAGAGGTTCCGGGCCGGGCAGTTCGGCGATCCGGCCGAGCCCGACGTCACCGGTCGGGGTCTGCAGCGCGATGATGTCGAAGGCCGGCTCCTCGTACGGGTGCGCGGCACGCAGCGCCGCGAGCACCGCCGCGCGCCGCGCCGGCGGCGCCACCATCTCCACCCGGTCCTCGGACACCTTCTCGACGCTGCCCACGGTGCCGATCGCGGGTGCGGCGCCGTCCAGCGGCAGGAACTGCCCGGTGCCGGGCACCGTCCAGCTCCACTGTGCATAGTCGCCGATCTGCCCGGCGCCCGCACCGAACATCGCCGCGCGCACCGCCCCGGCGTCGGCGGCCGGGACGAACACCACCCACTTGTCGAGCAGCGGGCCGGTGGGCGCCGGCACCAGCACGTCGCAGACCTGCAGCCCCAGTGCCGCGGCCAGCGCGTCGGAGACGCCGGGAGAGGCGCGGTCGGCATTGGTGTGCGCGGTGAACAACGCCCGTCCGGTGCGGATCATCGAGTGGATCAGCGCACCCTTGGCGGTGTCGGCCGACACCGAGTTGAACCCGCGCAACAACAGCGGGTGGTGGGCCAGCAGCAGCCCGCGGTCGGGCACCTGCGCCAGCACGGCCGCGGTGGCGTCGACGGCGACGGTCACCGACTCGACCTGTTCCGACGGGTCGCCGCACACCAGCCCGACCGAGTCCCAGCTCTCGGCGAGCCCCGGCGGGTAGGCAGCGTCGAGCACGTCGATGATGTCGCCGAGTCGGGTCGCCACATCACGACACTAATGCTCGGGTCCACCCGCGCCGTCCATCGACCGCCGACCGATCGCGGGCGTCGCCGGGGATTCAGGGACAATGGCGGGGTGACAGACACGGTGGACACCCCGCACAGCGCCGCCCGGGTGGGCAGCGGCGACCTGGTGATCTTCGACCTGGACGGCACCCTGACCGATTCGGCCGAGGGCATCGTCGCGAGCTTCCGCCATGCCCTGCAGACCGTCGGCGCCGCCGTTCCCGACGGTGACCTGGTCGGCAGGATCGTCGGCCCACCGATGCATCTGACGCTGCGCGAACTCGGCCTGGGCGAGCGCGCCGATGCCGCGATGTCCGCCTACCGGGCCGACTACACCGCGCGGGGCTGGGCGATGAACCGCCCGTTCGAGGGCATCCCCGCGCTGCTCACCGACCTGCTGGCCGCCGGGGTACGGCTGGCGGTGGCCACCTCGAAGGCGGAACCGACCGCACAGCGGATCCTCGGCCACTTCGATCTGGACGCCTGCTTCGAGGTGATCGCGGGCGCCACCGTCGACGGAACCCGCTCGTCGAAGGCCGAGGTGCTGGCCCACGCGCTGGCGCAGCTGTCTCCACTGCCCGACCGGGTGGTGATGATCGGTGACCGCAGCCACGACGTGGAGGGCGCCGCCGAGCACGGCATCGGCACCGTCGTGGTCGGCTGGGGATACGGTGACGACGACTTCGGGCCGGGCCCGAGCGGCGCGCTGGCCCATGTGGCGACGATCGGCGAGCTGCGCGGGGTGTTGGGTGTCTAGCGCCGGCGGGCCGGCAGAGGCCGGGCGCCTGCACGTCACGTTCATCTGCTCGGGCAACATCTGCCGCAGCCCGATGGCGGAGAAGATGTTCGCCCATCAGATCGGCGAGCGCGGGCTGGCCGGTGTGGTGCGGGTGAGCAGCGCGGGCACCGGCGACTGGCACCAGGGCGAACCCGCCGACCGCCGGGCCGGCGACGTCCTGCGCGGCCACGGCTACCCGACCGGGCACCGGGCCACCCAGCTCGGCGACGACCATCTGGCCGCCGACCTGGTGGTCGCGCTGGGACGCAACCACCTGCGCATGCTGCAGCACCTGGGGGTGCCCGCCGAGCGACTGCGGATGCTGCGCTCGTTCGATCCCCGCTCGGGGGCGCACGTGCTCGACGTCGAGGACCCGTACTACGGCACCCGGGACGACTTCGAGGACGTGTTCACCGTCATCGACGCCGCGCTGCCCGGCCTGCACGGCTGGGTGGACGCCCGGCTCGCCGAGCGGGAGGCGGCGGGCTGATGCGCCGGTGGGCATTCCTGCTGCGACCACAGTGGCTGGCGTTGTTCGTGGTGGTGATCGGATTCGCCTACCTGTGCTTCACGGTGCTGGCGCCCTGGCAGCTCGGCAAGAACACCACGACCTCGCGGGAGAACGCGCAGATCTCGCGGTCACTGGACGCCGAGCCGGTCGCGCTGACCTCGGTGCTGCCCGGGCAGGACTCCTCCGCACCCGACGAGCAGTGGCAGCGGGTCACCGCATCGGGCCGGTATCTGGCCGACAAGCAGGTGGTGGCCCGGCTGCGGCTGGTCGACGGCGATCCGGCCTTCGAGGTGCTGGTGCCGTTCGAGGTGGACGGCGGACCGACCGTGCTGGTCGACCGCGGATACGTGCGGCCCGAGGGTGGCTCGCGGGTCCCCGCGATCGATCCGCCCCCGGCCGGCACGGTCACCATCACCGCCCGGCTGCGCGATCCCGAGTCCGTGGCCACCGGCAAGGAACCCTTCCGGGCCGACGGCGTGCAGCAGGTGTACTCGATCAACACCGGCCAGATCTCCGCGCTGACCGGCGTGCCGCTGGCCGGGTCCTATCTGCAGCTGACCGAGGGCCAGCCGGGCGGACTCGGCGCCGTCCCGCTGCCCCACCTCGACGCCGGACCGTTCCTGTCCTACGGGATCCAGTGGATCGCGTTCGGCATCATCGCGCCCATCGGGGTCGGCTACTTCGTCTACGCCGAGTGGCAGGCCCGCCGCCGCGATCGGGAGGCCGCTGCGGCACGGGAACCCGCCGCCCCGCTCAGCACCGAGGAGAAGCTCGCCGACCGCTACGGCAGGCGGCGCTGACACCGACCAGCAGGGCCGCCGCAAGCAGCTGAACCGCACGGGACAACCGCACCGCGCGGGTGAGGTCGGCCACCTGCGGGACACGGCCGTCACCGAGCGTCGGGCGGATCTCCAGCTCGTGGGCGTACTGGGTGGGCCCACCGAGGCGGACCCCCAGCGCGCCGGCGAACGACGCCTCGGCCACACCGGCGTTCGGGCTGGGGTGCTTGGACGCATCACGGCGCCACGCCCGCACCGCAGCGGCCGGCGACCCGCCGACCAGCGGGGCGCACACCGCGACGCACAGGCCGGTCAGCCGCGCCGCCGCCAGGTTGGCCAGATCGTCGATCTTGGCCGCGGCCCAACCGAACCGTGCATAGCGCGGGGAGCGGTGGCCGATCATCGCGTCCAGCGTGTTGGCGGCCCGGTAGGCCAGCACCGCGGGCGTCCCGCCGACCGCGGCCCACAGCAGCGGCCCGACCTGGGCGTCGGAGGTGTTCTCGGCGATCGACTCGAGCGCGGCGCGGGTCAGCCCGGCGGCGTCGAGCACCGACGGGTCTCGCCCGCACAGCGAGGGCAGCAGCTGCCGCGCCCCGACGACGTCGCCGGACGACAGCAGGGCGGCCATCTGGTCGCCGGTGCGGCACAGCGAGGTCCCGCCGGCCGCGACGAACGTCGCCGCGGCGACCGCGCCCGCCTCCCGCAGAGCGCTGCGCCCACCCGCCCGCTCGACCAGCACACCCGTGGCGGTCACCGCCGCCAGCAGAACGCCGGCGTGCAGGGCCCCGGTGAACCGGTCGTCGCGATAGGTGTAGCGCTCCAAAGCCGCTGCACCGCCGCCGAACAGCGCGACCGGATGGCCTTGCCGGGGGTCGCCGAACACCGCATCGGCCAGCACCCCTGCGGCGATCCCGGCCGCGCGGGCCCGGCCACCTGGTTCATGCACCCCGGCAGCGTCTCACAGGGCGGGCCTGGCGGACCGGACAGGTCCGCCCTGACCGATCCGGCCCAATTCCACCGATCCGGGCCCGGGCCGGGCCGGCGGGGGGCAGAGTGACACCGGCACCGACGCATCCACTCGAGAGAGGAACCCTGCGATGACGTTTCCCGGGTTGGCCCACGTCGCGGTCACCGTGAAGGACCTCGCGGTCAGCGGACCGTGGTACCGCGCGCTCTTCGGCGCCGATCCGGTCCTCGACGAGGACACCGACGCCGGTTTCCGTCACATGGTGTGGCTGCTCGGCGGCTCCACGCTGTTCGGCGTCCACCAGCACACCACCCCGGCCCCCGACGAGAAGTTCTCGGAGTTCCGCGCCGGTCTCGACCACGTGGCGTTCGGGTGTGCGTCGCGCGCCGAACTGCAGACCTGGGCCGAGAAGCTGGATGCGCTCGGGTTGACCCACGGAGGAATCGTCGACGCGCACTACGGATCCGGCGTGGGTTTCCGCGACCCGGATGGCATCGCTCTGGAGTTCTTCGCCCCGCCCGGATGACAGACTGGGGCCATGACCGATCGGGTTCTCACCGCAGGCACCGTCATCACCATGGACCCGGATGCCCCACGTGCTCAGGCCGTGGCCGTGTCGGACGGGAGGATCGTCGCGGTCGGCAGCCTCGAAGAGTGCCGTTCCGCGCTGCCGGACGCCGAGGTCGTCGACACCGGGGCGGCCGCTCTCGGGCCGGGATTCGTTGAGCCGCACAGCCATCCGCTGATGAGTGGGATCGCCACCCAGGCGCCGGCCCGGTCCATCGCACCCTGGGACGCGCCCACCTGGGCCGATGTCGAGAAGGTGTTCGCCGAGGCGATCGCCGGTTCCGATGGGGACACGCCGTTGTGGTTCGCCGGCTTCGACGCCTTGCTGCACGGTCACCCCAGCCCGAAGGCCGACGAACTCGACGCGATCTTCGGCGACCGGATCACCGTCGTCACCGACAATTCCGGCCACGGCGTGTACTTCAACACCGCGCTGATGAAGCGCTACGGCTGGGACACCAACCCGCCCGCCGACCCGGTGGCCGCGCACTACGGACGCACCGCCGCCGGCGCGCTGAACGGCCAGGGCTTCGAGCTGCCGGCGCTCACCGAGGTCACCGGCCCGTTGATGGCGCAGATGGGCGACCCGTTGCTCTCGGCGGCGCGGTACTACGCGCTGATGTCACGCGGCGGGTACACCTCGACCTCGGACATGACCTACGACCCGAAGTTCGCCGCCGGCTACGAAACCCTGGCCGCCGCGCCGTCGTGCCCGCTGCGGGTCAGCATGTGGGAGATGTCCATCACCGACACCTACTGGCGACCAACGTCTTTCGCCGCCGGGGAGGACTGGCTGACCAAGGCCGGGGTGAAGCTGTGGACCGACGGTTCGCCGTGGGTGGGCAACATCGCGATCTCGTTCCCGTACCTGGACACCGAGGTCACCCGCACCGCGGGGATCGACCCGGCCGTCGCCGGCGGGGCGCGTTCGATGAACTACACCCGCGAGCAACTCGACGCCATCCTGGACCGGGCCGCCCCGGCCGGCTGGCAGATGGCCTTCCACGCCAACGGCGACCTGGCGCTGGATCTCGCGCTGGACGCCTACGAGGGGGCGCTGGACAGGCACGGCCTGCTGGGCACCGACCACCGCTGGCGCCTGGAACACTGCGGGGCGGGCACCCGCGCGCACTTCGACCGGGCCGCCCGGCTGGGGGTGCACGTGTCGATGGCCCCGTTCCAGTACTACTACTGGGGCGAGTTGCTCGACGGTGCGATGTTCGCACCGGAATTCGGGGCCCGCTGGGCAGCCTTCGCCGACGCCGTCGACTCCGGTGCGTGCGTGTCGCTGCACAACGACGGTTCGGTGTCCCCGCCGACGCCGGTCGTCAACATCGCCACCGCGGTCACCCGCCGCACCCGCGGCGGCACCGTGCACGCCGCCGATCAGGCCATCTCGCTGGACGCGGCGTGGCGCGCGCAGACCATCAACGCCGCGAGGACGCTGCGCCGCGATCACCTGGTCGGGTCGATCGAGGTGGGCAAGCTCGCCGACTTCGTCGAGCTGACCGCCGACCCGTGGACGGTCGAGCCGGCCGAGCTGATCGACACGGTCCGGGTGACCGGTACCTGGCTGGGCGGGCAACGCATAGACCTCGACGCTTTCCTGGCCGCCGTCGGCGGCGGCGACAACAGCGCGCACGCACACCTGGCCGAGCGCACGGCGGGGTGCTGCTGAGCGGTGGGCGCGGACGGGATCGAACCGCCGACCGCCCCGAAGCCGAAGCGCTCGACGGCACCCGGGAGCCACCACCCGTCATCAGCACCAAACCGCGCCGGCCCCGCGAACCTCTGACGATGTTCGAGGCGGTCAACCGGTGGCACCGGCCCGGGGGCACCGCACCGAGCACGCCTCGAAGCCGCTCTCGGTCGGTCCGGGTTCGCCCGGACCGAGGCGATCGGGGGGTAGGTTCGCCCGTGAAGAGCCGGCGAAAGGAGCCTCCGGTGCACGAATGGGACCGAGTCGTTCGCCACCAGGCACTCGCCGGCAGCAAGGAGCGCAAAGCCGAGGGCCGAGCCCTCCGTTCCGACGCGCCGCTGGCGACGCTGGCCCAGGTGCCCGCTCAAACCGATCGCGCCGACCCGGTCTCGGTCCTGGTCGGGCAGGATCAGGACAGGGTGCCCGAACTCGTGCCGATCCGCCACGGGCGGATGAGCGCCAGTCCGTTCGCCTTCTACCGGGGCAGCGCGGCCATCATGGCCGCCGATCTGGCGTCGACACCACGCACCACAGGGCTGGACGTGCAACTGTGCGGTGATGCCCACTTGTCCAACTTCGGGCTCTTCAAAGGTCCCGACCGCCGACTCGTGTTCGATCTCAACGACTTCGATGAGACCCTGCCGGGCCCCTTCGACTGGGACGTCAAGCGGCTGGCGGCCAGCGTCACGATCGCCGCACGAAACCTGGGCATTCCCCGTTCCAAGGGGATGGCCGCGACCCGCGCCGCAGTTGCCCAGTATCGCAAGGCGATGGCGCAGGCGATACCGGTCAGCCCGCTGCACCGTCAGTACTTCCGCCTGGACTACGCATCGCTGATCCCCAAGCTCGGCACGGGCGCGCAGTCGCGGCGCAGCGCCCAGCGCGCCGCTGACAAGGCGGCCGTCAAGAACAGCCTGCGCGCCTTTCGCCGGCTCACCGAGACCGTCGACAACCAACCGCGGATCAAGGCCGATTCGCCACTGATCGTGCGGTTCGACGAGGACTACATCGAGCACGAACTGGGACGCCTGCAGGACTTCCTGCTGGGCTACCTCGACTCCCTACCGCTCGAGCATCAGCTGTTGCTTCGGCGATACCGGCTCGTCGACGTGGCGCACAAGGTGGTCGGGGTGGGCAGCGTCGGCACCCGATGCCTGATCCTCTTGCTGGTCACAGGCGATGGTGAACCGCTGTTTCTTCAGTTCAAGGAGGCCGTCGCGTCGGTCCTGGAAGCCCATCTTGGTCCCAGCGCCTTCCACCAGGCCGGGGAAAGGGTGGTCCGAGGCCAGCGGCTGATGCAGTCGTCGGGGGACATCTTCTTGGGATGGTCGCGATACGAGCGTCCCACTGACCACCGCGACTACTACTTTCGTCAGCTCTGGGACGGTAAGGGATCGTTGGCGGTCGAGGACATGAGCCCCAAGATGCTGCAGCGTTATGCGGCGCTGTGTGGCGCCACGCTGGCGGTGGCCCACGCCCGCACCGGCGACCCGGCGATGATCGCGGGCTATGTCGGCGACGACGAGACCTTCGACGAAGTCATCGGGGAATTCGCCGAAGCCTACGCCGACATCACCGAACGCGACTACGCAACGCACTGCGCAGCCATCGACCGGGGCCGGATCGCCGCGACTCGTGACCTCGGCTGAAACCTTGGGGAGAAACATCACCCGGCTGTGACGTAGACGTGTCGACCGCGAATCGACTCCTCGGTCGCGGCCCGAATGAAATGACTCGGAAGTTCCTCCATGAGGACGGCGAGCTGCTCGCGGGTAGCAGCTGCCGCACGGCAAAGGGACCTTGTCCTCTCGCGGTGCATGGACTGCGGTTGGACACTCGGGTGTCTGCCTTGGAGAGGAGTTCCGATGATCTCGACTGCCTCATCCGCCATCCCACTCTCGGTCTGGCGGAAGACAGCCATGGCGACGTGGCGCCCGCGGAAAGACTCAATGATTGTGGCCACGATGGACATCGAAGCCGCCCGGCTGCTCGATTACCTCCGCCAGGTCCGCGACGCCACGGGCCAACACGTCACTCCCATGGACCTCGTGGGGAGGGCGGCCGGCAAGGTCCTCGAAGCGCTGCCGGGCCTTAACGGCCGGGTGGTGTTCGGCAGCTTTCTGCCGTCGCCGACCATCGACTGCTTTTTTGTGGTGTCGCTGCGAACAGATCTCGTAACCGGAGCCGAAGCGACCGGCACCGATCTATCGGGCGCCGTTGTGCGTCGCGTCAATGAGAAGCCGCCCTGGGTGATCGCCGAGGAACTCACCGATCGGGTCGCGCGCATTCGCCATGGCGCTGATCCCCAGTTCAAGCAGACCAAGGCCATGGTCCAGGCGCTGCCGTCGTTTCTTTTGCGCCCGGTGATCGATGCCATCGGTTTCGTCACCGAAAGCCTCCAATTGCCCCTTCCCTTCCTTGGGGTCGAGGCCCGCCCGTATGGCTCGATACTGGTGAGCAACGTGGGCACCTACGGCCTGGACTCGGCCGCTGCCCCGTGGCCGACCTTCTGCCACGTGCCATTTGGGATCATGATGGGTGCGGTGACCGACAAGGTGTTGGCGCTAGGCGGTCAACCCGTAGTGTGTCCGGTGCTGCCGTTGACCATTGGTCTGGATCACCGGTTCGTCGACGGCTACCAGGCGGCGACGATGGCCCGCATCTTCCGCGCTTACCTGGCTGATCCCGCCGCCTTCGACCCGGTGCCAAGATCCATCCCGCCACGGAAGAGGCAGCGTGCCTCGGCGCGGTCGAACAGCACGAGGCCAGCGACCGCAGCGGCAAGAAGACCGCGCTCGTAGAAGGCCAAGGTGTAGGGAACTGCGAGTTCGCCCGGCAAAAATTGTCAGCTCCACCATCAGTGGCGTGTCGCTACCCGAGGATGCTGGCAGGCGAGGTGCGGCGATGCTAGCCACTTCCGCTGGATCTTCCATAGGTCGACCTGTCGCCAAGTCGTGGAGTCGCGGATGCTTGCGTCGGAGCGGCCTGGGTTGCTCAACAAGGGAATCGGACGTAGCTGAGTGCCGGCGGACACGGCAGACTCCGGCTGGGTGGTCAGATAGCTCCGCGTGAGCGGGCCACTGCTCGTACCGGGGACCGTTAGTTCTCTCGTGTTCGGGTCTTATGCCTCTACTTCTGAGGTTTACGGGCTGCTCCGATCGTTTAAACGGTGGAACCGGTAAGAGGACAGGAGGAAATGCCGTGTCCGGTTTTAGGGTCGGTGTCGCCGAACTGCCGGTCAATGTGCCCCATGCGCCGACCGCGCTGGTGAATGCGACCTATCTGACCGCCGCGGCCAGCGGGGCGGACTCGTTCTGGCTGCCCGACCACCTCAACGCGTTTCTTCCGCGTGCGGTCGCCACGCCGAAGTACATGGGCGCCGCCAGATTGGCGCCCAAAATCGATGCGTACCTGGAGCCGTGGACACTGCTCGGGAATGTGGCTGCGCGTCATCGTGTGCGTCGGCTGCGGCTGGGGATCGGAGTAACCGACGCCAGCCGGCGCAACCCGGCCGTCACCGCCCAGGCTGCCGCGACGTTGCATCTGCTCACCGGGGGCCGCGCCATCTTGGGCATTGGCACCGGGGAACGGGAGGGCAACGAACCCTACGGGGTGGACTGGTCGCGACCGGTGGCACGGTTTGAAGAAGCCATCGCGACCATCCGGGCGCTGTGGGATTCGGGGGGCCAGCTCGTCACCCGTGATTCCGCGTACTTTCCGCTGCGCAACGCGCTGTTCGACCTCCCGCCCTACCGGGGCAGGTGGCCGGAGATCTGGATCGCCTCCCATGGCCCACGGATGCTGCGCATCACCGGTCGCTACGCCGATGCCTGGGTACCCGTGCTCGTGTTTCTTCCCAAGGACTATGCGGCCAAGTTGGAGGTGGTCCGGGCCGCCGCTTCCGACGTGGGGCGCGACCCGATGTCGATCCTGCCTGCGATGTTGTTTTTCGTGTCGACCGGCCGCAGCCGTGATGAGGTCGACGAAGCCCTGAGCTCGCCGTTTGCGAAAGCGTCGAAGCTGAGTTTGCCGGGCGAGGTCTGGAGGCGCCATGGCCTACAGCATCCGCTTGGCGTGGATGCGACAGGGGTGCAAGATCTTCTGCCGTACGTCCTCGATGAGCAGACGGTTCTGTCCTATACCACGGATGTTCCGGTCTCGTTGGTGAGGGAGGGGCTCCTGGCGGGGACGCCCGGGGAGGTGATCGACCAGGTGGCCGAATGGCGGGACCATGGCCTGCGCTACGCGGTGGTGTGCAATGTCAGTTCGATGCAGCCCAACCTGCGCCGGGGATTGGCGGCGACTTTTCCCTTCGCCAAAATCGTCCGCGGATTACGCAGACTCTGAGCGAGCCGCCAATGAGTCGGAATCGAAACGGCTGGTTGGCCCATCATCCACCATCGGATGACGGCGCGGGACACCAGGCACCGCGGACGCATCCCTCCCGACGTTACCGCCCGGGGCGGACAGGTCTCGGGACACTCCGCGGCGTCCGCGCATCGCGGGTATCGCGGTCAGTGCTCGCCACCAGCTCGTGATGGGCAGGAAGGCCGTCGCCGCCGCATTGCAGAATGAGGGCGTGGCCACTGCACCGCGGGGCTTCATGTCCTACTCGCACGACGATGACGAGCACAAGGATTGGGTTCTGCAACTGGCATCCAGGTTGCGCGGGAACGGGGTTGACGTCTGCCTCGACCGTTGGGATGTCAGCAGCCGCTCGTATGCAGCCTCCTCGACGGCGCCGCCCGGCCAGTAGCAGCGTCACCGCCGTCCATTGGCGACCTCTTGGCAACTTCGCCGTGAATCGACGTTCCTTCTGGGATCGTCATAACCGCCACGCATGGCGCTGAACTGAGAATTCGATGGTGGGCGCGGACGGTATCGAACCGCCGACCGCTGGTGTGTAAAACCAGAGCTCTACCACTGAGCTACGCGCCCGATCCCGGGCAGGCTACACGGCTCAGGCGTACGGACGGAAATCCCGCATCCGGCCACAACTGCCCGCCGAGCGTGAACTGACAGCGACAAATCGGCCGGATACTCGCAGTGGATGCACATTCGGCAAGCAGGGGCGCCCGTCAGCCAGCCGGCGACGCCACCGCCGCCAGGGCCGCCGACCACACCGACTGATCACGACCCTCACCCGGCGCTCGGCAGTCGGCGAACCGGATCACCCCGGCGCGGTCCACCGCGAAGGTGCCCCGGTTCGCGAAACCCGAGTCCTCGTTGAACACGCCGTAGGCCTTGCTGACCTCACCGTGCGGCCAGAAGTCCGACAGCACCGGGAAGGTGAACCCCCGCTGGGCGGCCCAGACCTTGTGGGTCGGCGACGGCCCCACCGAGATGGCCAGCGTGGCGGTGTCGGCGTTGTCGAAATCGTCGATGCGCTGCTGGATCTCGTCGAGTTCGCGCTGACAGATGCCGGTGAACGCGAGCGGGAAGAACACCAGCAGCACGTTGCGCGCGCCGCGGAACCCACTCAGCGTCACCGGCTGGTTGTTCTGGTCCTTGAGGGTGAAGTCCGGCGCCGGGTCGCCGACCGCGCTCATCGCCTTCCGGCGGCTTTGGACTTCGGCTGCACCAGGCGGCTGGCGATCCAGTCCCCGAGGTTGGCCGACGAGGTCTGCATCAGGCCCGCGGTGGGTGCCGACTCGGCGATCTCGGCGGGCTGGACGTGGCCCGGTTGGCCGGTCTTGGGCGTGACGACCCAGATGACGCCGTCGTCGGCGAGCGGGGTGATGGCATCCATCAGGGTGTCGACCAGATCGCCGTCCCCGTCGCGCCACCACAGCAGCACCACGTCGACCACCTCGTCGGCATCCTCGTCGAGCAGCTCACCGCCGCTCTCGTCCTCGATGTCCGCCCGGATGTCGTCGTCGGTGTCCTCGTCCCACCCGAACTCCTGCACAACCTGATCTTTTTGGATGCCCAGCAATCGGGCGTAGTTCGGGGGGTCACCCGCCGACACCACGGTCAGTCCTCCTTCAGCCAACTCGTCGCACTGTGCGCTCGGTCATGTTCGAAGCCCTATCGTCGCACGGCCCGTCCCGACAGCAAGCCCCGGCGGCCAGGTTCACCGATATGCCGCGTCGCATCGGTCCAGTGCCGTGGTCTTGGAGTCGTTGAGGTCGGCGATTGCGGAGTTGAACTCGGCGGTTCCGTAATTGGCCGCGATCGCCGTCGCGACGGCCCTGGCGGCGTCCACCCAGCGGGTCAGGGCGGCGCCCAGTTCGGGCGGCAACGGGTCGGTGATGCTGGCCGAGACCAGGTCCGCGCTGTGGTTCAACGCGTCCACCGCCGGGCCCGCGGTGGAACCGACATCGGTCACGCCGGCGTTGAAGGCGTCGACATAGGCGTTCAAGGCGCCGATGGCGTCGGCGCTGCTCGAGCTCAGCGCCTCGCAGGCGGTGTGGACGGCCTGCTGGGTGAGCGAACTCTGCCGCTCGGACTCGCGCGCGCTGGAGCTGGCCGCGGACTCCTCGATCGAGGCCGACACCGACGCCTGATACAGCGGGGCATCGCCCTGCGCGACCGTGGCATCACCGTCGGTGATGTTCGTGCAACCGACCACGATCATGGCCAGAACAGCAAAGACACCTGTCGTGAAGGCGGCGAGCCGCGCACGGGGGGTGCTCAGCCAACCGATCAGCACGGTCTGCAGACGTTACCGGTTCGGCTGGGCGCTCACCCACCGATCGGCGGTTCACCGCACTCACCACACCCGACGGTGCGAATGGGGCAGGATTAGAGAAGGATAGTGTCCGCGCGCGCCGCAAAGGCGGGGAAACCCCTCGGCCGATCGGCGCGCCAGTAACCCGGCCTACCGAGGAGCGGAAGTTGACCACCGAGTTCGTGCGCCAGGACCTGGCCCAAAACTCCAGTAGCACAGCCGATCACGACCGTGTTCGGGTCATCCGGGAAGGCGTGGCCTCGTATCTGCCCGATATCGACCCCGAGGAGACCGGCGAGTGGCTGGAATCCTTCGACGATCTGCTCGAACGTTCCGGGCCCGCCCGCGCCCGCTACCTGATGCTGCGGTTGCTCGAGCGGGCCGGTGAACACAACGTCGCGATCCCGGCGCTGACCTCCACCGACTACGTCAACACCATCCCGACCGAGTTGGAGCCGTGGTTCCCGGGCGACGAGGAAGTCGAGCGCCGCTACCGCGCGTGGATCCGCTGGAACGCCGCCATCATGGTGCACCGTGCCCAGCGCCCCGGAGTCGGTGTGGGTGGCCATATTTCGACTTACGCATCGTCTGCCGCCCTCTACGAGGTCGGGTTCAACCACTTCTTCCGCGGTAAAGCCCACCCCGGCGGCGGCGACCAGGTGTTCATCCAGGGCCATGCCTCGCCGGGTGTGTACGCCCGGGCGTTCCTGGAAGGACGCCTGACCGCCGACCAGCTGGACGGCTTCCGCCAGGAGCACAGCCACCCCGGCGGCGGCCTGCCGTCCTACCCGCACCCGCGGTTGATGCCCGACTTCTGGGAGTTCCCCACGGTGTCGATGGGCCTGGGCCCGATGAACGCGATCTACCAGGCCCGGTTCAACCACTACCTGCACGACCGCGGCATCAAGGACACCTCCGACCAGCACGTGTGGGCGTTCCTCGGGGACGGCGAGATGGACGAGCCGGAGAGCCGCGGGCTCATCCAGGTCGGCGCCAACGAGGGCCTGGACAACCTGACCTTCGTGGTGAACTGCAACCTGCAGCGCCTGGACGGCCCGGTGCGCGGCAACGGCAAGATCATCCAGGAGCTGGAGTCGTTCTTCCGTGGCGCGGGCTGGAACGTCATCAAGGTGGTGTGGGGCCGCGAGTGGGACGCGCTGCTGCACGCCGACCGCGACGGCGCGCTGGTCAACCTGATGAACACCACCCCCGACGGGGACTACCAGACCTACAAGGCCAACGACGGCGGTTACGTGCGCGACCACTTCTTCGGCCGCGACCCGCGCACCAAGGCGCTGGTGGAACCGATGACCGACAGCGAGATCTGGAACCTCAAACGCGGCGGGCACGACTACCGCAAGGTCTATGCCG
The DNA here is from genome assembly GCF_019710635.1 of Mycolicibacterium xanthum. GTDB lineage: Bacteria > Actinomycetota > Actinomycetes > Mycobacteriales > Mycobacteriaceae > Mycobacterium > Mycobacterium xanthum. Next base: position 265,608 of record NZ_JAIFZS010000008.1, on the reverse strand, counting down.
CCTACCACGCCGCGATGGGGCACAAGGGCCAGCCGACGGTGATCCTGGCCAAGACCATCAAGGGCTACCAGCTCGGCACGCACTTCGAGGGCCGCAACGCCACTCACCAGATGAAAAAGCTTGCGCTCGAGGACCTCAAGCAGTTCCGCGACGCCCAGCGCATCCCGATCAGCGACGAGCAGCTCGAGGACAACCCGTACCTGCCGCCGTACTACCACCCGGGCCCCGAGACCCCGGAGATCCGCTACATGCTCGATCGGCGGCGGGCGCTGGGCGGCTTCCTGCCCGAACGCCGGACCAAGACCAAGGCGCTGACCCTGCCCGGTCCCGACACCTACCAGGCGCTGAAGAAGGGGTCCGGCAAGCAGGAGGTGGCGACCACGATGGCCACCGTCCGCACCTTCAAGGAACTGTTGCGCGACAAGGAGATCGGAAAGCGGATCGTCCCGATCATCCCGGATGAGGCCCGCACGTTCGGCATGGACTCGTGGTTCCCCAGCCTGAAGATCTACAACCGCAACGGACAGCTCTACACCGCCGTCGATGCGGACCTGATGCTCGCCTACAAGGAGAGCGAGGTCGGCCAGATCCTGCACGAGGGCATCAACGAGGCCGGCTCCACGTCGTCGTTCACCGCGGTCGGCACCTCGTACGCCACGCACAACGAGCCGATGATCCCGATCTACATCTTCTACTCGATGTTCGGCTTCCAGCGCACCGGCGACGGCTTCTGGGCGGCCGCCGACCAGATGGCGCGCGGGTTCGTGCTCGGCGCCACCGCGGGCCGCACCACGCTGGTCGGCGAGGGCCTGCAGCACGCCGACGGCCACTCGCTGCTGCTCGCGTCGACCAATCCGGCGGTGGTGGCCTACGACCCTTCGTTCGCCTACGAGGTGGCCTACATCATCGAGAGCGGCCTGCAGCGGATGTTCGGTGAGAACCCGGAGAACGTCTACTTCTACATGACCATCTACAACGAGCCCTACGTGCAGCCGGCCCAGCCGGACGGGCTGGACGTCGAGGGGCTGCTGCGGGGCCTCTACCGGTACCGGTCTGCACCGGAGCCGCGGTCGCACTCGGCGCAGATCCTGACCTCGGGCGTGGCGATGCCGGCCGCGCTGCAGGCGGCCGACATGCTGGCCGAGGAGTGGGACGTCGCCGCCGACGTGTGGTCGGCGACCAGCTGGGGAGAGCTCAACCGGGACGGGGTGGCGGTCGAGAAGGAACGGCTGCGCCACCCGGACCGCACGCCCCGAACGCCTCACGTCACCGCCGCGCTGGCCGACGCCACCGGGCCGGTGGTCGCGGTGACGGACTGGATGCGGGCGGTGCCCGAGCAGATCCGGCCGTGGGTGCCCGGCACCTACATCACGCTGGGCACCGACGGATTCGGCTTCTCCGACACCCGGCCCGCGGCGCGCCGGTTCTTCAACACCGACGCCGAATCGGTCGTGGTCGCCGTGCTCGAGGGATTGGCCTACGACGGCAACATCGACAAGTCGGTCGCCGTGGAGGCCGCCAACAAGTACCAGATCGACGACGTGATGGCCGCCGGGGTTTCCTACAAGGACACCGGTAGCGCCTGATTTGGAGGGTTTCGCCAGAAAGTTGGCGTAGCTTTTAGGGATGCCCGACAACAATCGGTTCGTCCCGCCGCGATCCACCGTTGAGGTTCTGGAGAACGTCCCGGAATCGGTGCTGCGCCGACTCAAGCAGTACTCGGGCCGATTGGCCACCGAGGCGGTGCACGTCCTGGAGGACCGGCTGCCGTTCTTCTCCGACCTGGAGGCCTCTCAGCGGGCCAGTGTGCAGCTGGTCGTCCAGACCGCGGTGATGAACTTCGTCGAGTGGATGCGCGAACCCGACAGCGACGTCAGCTACACCGCGCAGGCGTTCGAGGTGGTGCCCCAGGATCTGCGCCGGCGCATCGCCCTGCGCCAGTCGGTGGAGATGGTCCGCGTCACGATGGAGTTCTTCGAGGAGGTCGTTCCGCTGCTGGCCCGCTCGGAGGAGCAGCTCACCGCGCTCACGGCGGGGATCCTGCGCTACAGCCGCGACCTCGCGTTCGCCGCGGCCACCGCGTACGCCGACCAGGCCGAGGCCCGCGGGGCGTGGGACACCCGGATGGAGGCCAACCTGGTAGACGCGGTGGTGCGCGGCGACATCGGCCCCGAGCTTCAGTCCCAGGCCGCCGCGCTGAACTGGGACGCGACCGCGCCGGCCACCGTCATCGTCGGGACGCCACGGCCGGGCCGCGCCGATTTCGCCAGCGAGGACGTCCACGACGTCGCCAACCGCAACGGCCGGGCCGCGCTGTCCGACGTGCACGGCACCTGGCTGGTGACCGTCGTCTCCGGCGGACTGTCACCGACCGAGCGGTTCCTGGCCGACCTGATGACGGTGTTCGCCGACGGGCCCGTGGTGATCGGCCCGACCGCACCCGCGCTCGGAGCCGCGCACCGCAGCGCGACCGAGGCGATCGCCGGAATGAACGCCGTCGCCGGATGGGCCGGGGCGCCCCGGCCGGTACTCGCGCGCGAACTGCTGCCTGAGCGGGCCCTGCTGGGCGATGCGACCGCCGCGGCGGCGCTGGAGGCCGAGGTGATGCGGCCCTTGTCGGACGCCGGTCCGGCGCTGACCGACACCCTGGACGCGTTCCTGGACTCCGGGGGCGCCATCGAGGCCTGCGCACGCAAATTGGTGGTTCATCCAAATACGGTCCGCTACCGGCTCAAGCGGATCGCCGACTTCACCGGCCGAGATCCCACCGTCCCGCGCGACGCCTACGTGCTGCGGGTGGCCTCCACCGTCTGCCGACTGTCCCGACAGACCCATCATCCGGTCCCCCAGACGGCCGGATCGTGGCAGGTCACCGGTGTTATACCGGTCACATCTGCGCCGTCTGCGCGACCGTGACTTGTTGCGGCGGGGTATCGATGACATCGCATCACATGCGGATTTGTGGGATGTCTACAAAAACATAAGACAAGGTTCATAATCTCTTACACCGCGCAAAACCGTCTTCACAATGTTCTCTTAGAGACGTGCCTCAGCAGACTGTGCTCGCCTTGCTTGCGCCCGGACAGGGTTCGCAGACCTCCGGCATGCTCGCCGACTGGGTCGAGCTGCCCGGAGCGACCGAGCGGTTGGCCGCGTGGTCCGAGATCAGCGGCCTGGATCTGGCCCGCCTCGGCACCACCGCCACCGCCGAGGAGATCACCGACACCGCGGTGACCCAGCCGCTCGTCGTGGCCGCGACCCTGCTGGCCCACGAGGAGCTCACCGCCCGCGGGATCCTGACCGGAGACGAGAAGATCGTCGCCGCCGGACACTCGGTCGGCGAGATCGCCGCCTACGCGATCGCGGGCGTCATCTCCGCCGACGAGGCCGTCTCGCTGGCCGCCACCCGCGGCGCCGAGATGGCCAAGGCGTGCGCATTGGAGCCGACCGGGATGGCCGCGCTGCTCGGCGGCGACGAGGCCGAGGTGCTGGCCCGGCTCGAGGCCCTCGATCTGGTACCCGCCAACCGCAACGCGGCCGGGCAGATCGTCGCCGCGGGTGCGCTCGCGGCGCTGGAGAAGCTCGCCGAGGACCCACCGGCCCGGGCGCGGGTGCGCCAGCTGGCCACCGCCGGCGCGTTCCACACCCACTACATGGCCTCCGCGCTGGAGGGCTACGCCACCGTCGCCGACCGGGTCGACCCGGCGGAGCCGACGGTCACCCTGCTGTCCAACGCCGACGGCCGTCCGGTCTCGTCGGCCGCCGACGCGATGACCAAGCTGGTGGCGCAGATGACCCGCCCGGTGCGCTGGGACCTGTGCTCCGCCACGATGCGCGACCTCGGGGTCTCGCGAATCGTCGAGTTCCCGCCCGCCGGGACGCTCACCGGGATCGCCAAGCGCGAGCTCAAGGGGGTGCCGACGCACGCCGTCAAGTCCCCCGCCGACCTGGACGGGCTTGCGGACGCGCTCCGCACCCCGGCCGGCTGACAAGTACATATCCAACCCACGCACGATCCGTAGCAACACCCAACAAAGAGATAGAAGGAGCCACTGTGGCCGCCAGTCAGGAAGAAATCATCGCCGGCCTCGCCGAGATCATCGAAGAGGTCACCGGTATCGAGCCCTCTGAGGTGACTCCCGAGAAGTCGTTCGTCGACGACCTGGACATCGACTCGCTGTCGATGGTCGAGATCGCGGTGCAGACCGAGGACAAGTATGGCGTGAAGATCCCCGACGAGGACCTCGCCGGCCTCCGCACCGTCGGTGACGTCGTCTCCTACATCCAGAAGCTCGAGGAAGAGAACCCCGAGGCCGCCGCGGCCATCCGCGCCCAGATCCAGGGCGACGCGTGACCAGACCTTCCACTGCTAACGGCGGTTTCCCGAGCGTCGTGGTGACCGCGGTCGAGGCCACCACGGCGCTCGCCGCGGACATCGAGAGCACGTGGAAGGGCCTGCTGGCAGGAGAAAGCGGCATCCGCGTCCTCACCGACGAGTTCGTCGACAAGTGGGACCTGCCGGTCCGTATCGGCGGTCACCTGGTCGACAACGTCGACGACCACATGTCCCGGCTGGACATGCGCCGGATGTCCTACGTGCAGCGGATGTCGAAGCTGCTGTCCGGCCGGCTGTGGGAGAACGCGGGCAAGCCCGAGGTCGACCCGGACCGGTTCGCCGTGGTGATCGGCACCGGCCTGGGTGGCGGCGAGAAGATCGTCGAGACCTACGACGCGATGAACGAGGGCGGCCCCCGCAAGGTGTCGCCGCTGGCCGTCCAGATGATCATGCCCAACGGCGCCGCCGCCGTCGCCGGCCTGGAGCTGGGCGCCCGCGCCGGGGTGATCACCCCGGTGTCGGCCTGCTCGTCCGGGTCGGAGGCGATCGCGCACGCCTGGCGCCAGATCGTCATGGGTGACGCCGACTTCGCCGTCTGCGGCGGTGTGGAAGGCGGCATCGAGGCGCTGCCGATCGCGGCGTTCTCGATGATGCGCGCCATGTCGACCCGCAACGACGATCCCGCGGGCGCATCCCGGCCGTTCGACAAGAACCGGGACGGCTTCGTGTTCGGCGAGGCCGGTGCGCTGATGATCATCGAGACCGAGGAGCATGCCAAGGCCCGCGGCGCCAAGCCGCTGGCCCGCCTGATGGGCGCGGGCATCACGTCGGACGCCTATCACATGGTGGCCCCGGCCCCGGACGGCATGCGTGCCGGCCAGGCGATGAAGCGGGCGATGGAGACCGCGGGGCTGGAGTCCAAGGACATCGACCACGTCAACGCACACGGTACGGCGACGCCGATCGGCGACACCGCCGAGGCGAACGCCATCCGGGTGGCCGGCTGCCAGGAAGCCGCTGTCTACGCACCGAAGTCGGCGCTGGGTCACTCGATCGGTGCGGTCGGTGCCCTGGAGTCGGTGCTGACGGTGCTGGCGCTGCGGGACGGGGTCATCCCGCCCACGCTGAACTACGAGACGCCCGACCCCGAGATCGATCTCGATGTCGTCGCGGGTGAGCCTCGATACGGCGATTATTCGTACGCCATCAACAATTCGTTCGGTTTCGGCGGTCACAATGTCGCTCTGGCGTTCGGCCGCTACTAGAGGTTAGTGACACGGGGAAAGGACGCGCGGCTCAGCATGGCTTCGCCGACAACAGGTAACGGTTTGCCGGACATCGTCGTCACCGGCATCGCGATGACCACCAGTGTGGCCCCCTCCGCGGAGGGGACGTGGAGTGCGCTGCTGGAGGGGAAGAGCGGGATCCGCAAACTGGACGACCCGTTCGTCGAGGAGTTCGACCTTCCGGTGCGCATCGGCGGTCATCTGCTCGAGGAGTTCGATTCCCAGCTGACCAAGGTCGAGAACCGGCGGATGTCGTATCCGCAGAAGATGTCCACGATCCTCGGCCGACGGGTGTGGGAGAACGCCGGAAACCCCGAGGTCGACACCGAGCGGTTGCTGGTGTCGATCGGGACCGGCCTCGGCGGCGCCGAGGCGCTGGTGTTCGCCTACGACGGCATGCGGGAGCGCGGCATCAAGGCGGTCTCCCCGCTGGCCGTGCAGATGTACATGCCCAACGGCCCGTCCGCGGTCGTCGGCCTGGAGCGGCACGCCAAGGCCGGGGTCGTCACCCCGGTTTCGGCGTGCGCCTCCGGCTCGGAGGGCATCGCCCAGGCGTGGCGCAACATCGTGCTCGGGGAGGCCGACATCGCGATCTGCGGTGGCGTCGAGCAGCGCATCGAGGCGGTGCCGATCGCCGGATTCGCGCAGATGCGCATCGTGATGTCGACCAACAACGACGACCCCGCCGGGGCCTGCCGTCCGTTCGACAGGGACCGCGACGGCTTCGTGTTCGGCGAGGCCGGCGCACTGATGGTCATCGAGACCGCGGAGCATGCCAAGGCCCGCGGCGCCAAGCCGATAGCCCGCCTGATGGGCGCCAGCATCACCTCCGACGGTTTCCACATGGTGGCGCCCGACCCCAACGGCCAGCGAGCCGGCTACGCGATGACGCGTGCCATCCAGTTGGCCGGCCTGCAGCCCACCGACATCGACCACGTCAACGCGCACGCCACCGGCACCAGCGTCGGCGACGTGGCCGAGGGCCAGGCGATCAACAACGCGATGAAGGGACACCGCCCCGCGGTGTACGCCCCGAAGTCCGCGCTGGGCCACTCGGTCGGCGCGGTCGGCGCGGTGGAGTCCATCCTCACCGTGCAGGCGTTGCGGGACGGCATCATCCCGCCGACGCTGAACCTCAAGAACCTGGATCCCGAGATCGACCTCGACGTCGTCGCAGGCGGACCTCGGCCCGGAAATTACGAGTACGCAGTAAACAATTCGTTCGGATTCGGTGGGCACAATGTCGCGCTCGCCTTCGGGAAGTACTGACCACAAACACTTCTCGAGGGCGCAAGCCGACATTCGACCCGTCACAGGAGGTTTTATCGATGACGACCATGGCTCCCGAGGCCGCCGCCGAATCCCTGGATCCCCGTGATCCGCTGCTGCGCCTGAAGACGTTCTTCGACGACGGCTCCGTCGAGTTGCTGCACGAGCGGGACCGCTCCGGCATCCTGGCCGCCGCCGGCACCGTCAACGGGGTGCGCACCATCGCGTTCTGCACCGACGGCACGGTGATGGGCGGCGCCATGGGCGTCGAGGGATGCGCGCACATCGTCAACGCCTACGACATCGCGATCAACGAGCAGAGCCCGATCGTCGGCATCTGGCACTCCGGCGGCGCCCGGCTGGCCGAGGGGGTGCGCGCACTGCACGCCGTCGGCCTGGTGTTCGAGGCGATGATCCGCGCCTCCGGCTTCATCCCGCAGATCTCCGTGGTGGTCGGCTTCGCCGCCGGCGGCGCCGCCTACGGCCCCGCACTGACCGACGTCGTCGTGATGGCGCCCGAGGGCCGGATCTTCGTGACCGGCCCGGACGTGGTGCGCAGCGTCACCGGCGAGGACGTCGACATGGCCTCGCTGGGCGGCCCGGACACCCACCACAAGAAGTCCGGCGTGTGCCACATCGTCGCCGACGACGAGCTCGACGCCTACGACCGCGGGCGTCGCCTGGTCTGCCTGTTCTCCCAGCAGGGCCACTTCGACCGCAGCAAGGCCGAGGCCGGCGACACCGACCTCAAGGCCCTGCTGCCGGAGTCGGCGCGACGCGCCTACGACGTGCACCCGATCGTCGAGGCGCTGCTGGACGCGGACACCCCGTTCGAGGAGTTCCAGGCCAAGTGGGCGCCGTCGATCGTGGTCGGCCTGGGCCGGCTGGCCGGGCGCAGCGTCGGCGTGATCGCCAACAACCCGCTGCGACTGGGCGGCTGCCTGAACTCCGAGAGCGCGGAGAAGGCGGCCCGGTTCGTGCGGCTGTGCAACGCGTTCGGCATCCCGCTGGTGGTCGTCGTCGACGTGCCGGGGTATCTGCCGGGCGTGGACCAGGAGTGGGGCGGCGTGGTGCGCCGCGGCGCCAAGCTGCTGCACGCATTCGGCGAGTCCACCGTGCCCCGGGTCACGCTGGTCACCCGCAAGATCTACGGCGGCGCCTACATCGCGATGAACTCGCGGTCGCTGAACGCCACCAAGGTGTTCGCCTGGCCGGAGGCCGAGGTCGCCGTGATGGGCGCCAAGGCCGCGGTCGGCATCCTGCACAAGAAGAAGCTGGCCGCCGCGCCCGACCACGAGCGCGAAGCGCTGCACGAGGAGCTGGCCATCGAGCACGAGAGGATCGCCGGCGGTGTCGACTCGGCGATCGAGCTCGGCGTGGTCGACGAGAAGATCGACCCGGCCCACACCCGGTCCAAGCTGACCCAGGCGCTGGCCGAAGCGCCCACGCGGCGCGGCCGGCACAAGAACATCCCGCTGTAAGTTGTGATTTCGGTGTAGTTCGTCCCACGCAGCGTGACGAACTACACCGAAATCACCTCGCGGGCCGCGGGTTCGGCTGCCGCGCGGTCGGCGGGCACCAGCCCGATACGGGTGCGCCGGTCCAGGATGTCGTCGACCGTCAGCGCCCCCTCGTGGGTGACGGCGTACTCGAACTCGGCACGGGTCACGTCGATTCCGTCGCCGACCGGATCGGTGGGGCGTTCACCGCTCGCCCGCGCGATCACATTGGGCGCCTCGGCGCCGTAGCGCGCCACCAGCGATCCCGGCAACTGCTCCGGGGAGCGCAGTGTCGCAACGGGATTCGCCGGCGCACCGACCAGCGGCAGGTTGCGGGTGCGGCAGCCACCCGCGGTCAGCCCCCGCCACTGCACGGCGCGGTCCAGCGTGTCCTCGGCCATGTACCGGTACTCGGTGAGCTTGCCGCCGATCACGCTGATCACCCCGGACGGCGACTCGACGACGGCGTGCTCCCGCGAGACGTCGGCCGATCGCCCCGCCCCCGCGATGTCGACCAGGGGCCGCAGCCCCGCGTAGGACCCGATCACGTCGTCGGGACCGAGCGCGACGTCCAGTGCGGTGTTGACCGTGTCGAGCAGGAAGGTGATCTCGCCCTGGGTCGGTTGCGGAACGTCGGGGATCGGTCCGGGGGCGTCCTCGTCGGTCAGCCCGAGGTAGACGCGGCCGAGTTGCTCGGGCATCGCGAAGACGAAGCGGTTGATCTCCCCCGGGATCGGAATCGTCAGCGCCGCGGTGGGATTGCCGAATGTTGCCGCGTCGAACACCAGATGGGTGCCACGGCTGGGCCGCACCCGAATGGAGTCGTCGACCTCACCGGCCCACACCCCGGCGGCGTTGATCACCGCGCGCGCCGACACCGTCAGCGGCTCTCCGGTCAGGGTGTCGGTCAGCGCGACCGACTTCCCCGTCGCGGCCGAGGCCGCCACCCGGGTGAGGATCGTCGCGCCGTGCTGTGCCGCTGTCCGGGCCACCGCGACTACCAACCGGGCGTCGTCGACCAGCTGTCCGTCGTAGGCCAGCAGGGCGCCGTCGAGGCCGTCGCGGCGCACGGTCGGCGCCAGCGCGATCGCCCGCTCGGCATCGATCCGGCGCGAGCGCGGCAGCGTGGCCGCCGACGTGCCCGCGAGCCTGCGCAGGCCGTCCCCCGCGGCGAACCCCACCCGGACCAGCGCCCGCGACGGCGTGCCGAGCTCGGCGAACAGCGGGACGAGCTGGGCCATGGCGTGCACCAGGTGCGGTGCGTTGCGGGTCATCAGGATGCCGCGCTCGACGGCGCTGCGCCGGGCGATGCCGACATGCCCGCCGGCCAGATAGCGCAGCCCGCCGTGGACGAGCTTGGAGCTCCACCGGCTGGTGCCGAAGGCCAGGTCGTGCCTCTCGACGAGCACGACCGACAGTCCCCGGGTCACCGCGTCGAGTGCGATGCCCGTTCCGGTGATCCCGCCGCCGATGACGACGACGTCGACGCTGCCCGTGTCGGCGAGGCGCGCGAGCTCCTCGGACCGCCGGGCGGCGTTGAGCGCCGTCGAGCCGGTCACGGCCGCAGGTATCCGTTCAGCGCGTGACCCAGCTCGACGTTGATCGCCCGGGCATCGAGCAGCTCGGCGACCATCTGCGCCGACTGGATGGTCGACTGGGTGATCAGCAGACACATCGCCGCCATCTCGCGCGGGTCGCCGGTGCGGATGCTGCCCTCGTCCTGGCCGGCCTTGATGGCCTCGGCCAGCGCATCGATCAGGATCTGCTGGCTGGTGCCCAGCCGGTCGGCGATGTAGGTCATGGCCAGGCCCGGCGCGTTATGGATCACCGCCTGCACGATGTCATCGTGCTGCAGGTGGTCGGCCACCGCGACGACCCGCCCCACCGTCGCCTCCCGCCCGACTCCGCGGTCCGGGATCGCCTCGAGCACGCCGGCGATCCGGACGGTCAGCAACTCGGCGATGACCCATCGGATGTCGGGCCAGCGGCGGTAGATGGTCGGCCTGCTGACCCGCGCGCGCCGCGCGATCTCGGTCATCGTGGTGCGCTCGACCCCGTTGGCCAGAATGCACGCGGCGGCGGCGTCGAGTATTCGCTGCTCGACGCTCCCATCACCGTTACGGATTGACAGCATCTGTAATACTGTAACGCATGACGCCCGCCGTGACCCGTCCCGACGATCCGCCGATGTTGTGGAACGGATGGGGCGATCCGGCCGAGGCCAGGCCGCTGTCCCCGGGCATCCGCTCGCTGCTGGACCAGGCCCTGGGCATCGACGCCGTCGGCGCCGAGGAGCCGGGCATCGACCAGGTGCGGGTGCGGCCCTCGGCGGTGTCGCGTACCGATCGCGACGGCCTGAGCGCGATCGTCGGGGCCGATCACGTGATCGTCGACGATCGGGCCCGGCTGTTGCGCTCCGGCGGCAAATCCACCCTGGACCTGTTGCGGCGGCGCGATTTCGGTATCCAGGACGCGCCGGACGCGGTGCTGCTGCCCGGCGACGAGGACCAGATCGCCGCGGTCCTGCGGTTCTGCGCGGACCGCAGCATCGCCGTCGTGCCGTTCGGCGGCGGCACCAGCGTGGTCGGCGGGCTGGACCCGGCCCGCGGCGACTTCAAGGCCGTCGTGTCGCTGGATCTGCGCCGCCTCGACCAGCTGCACGCGCTCGACGAGATCTCCTGGGAAGCCGAGCTCGGAGCCGGCCTCACCGGCCCGGAGGCCGAGCGGCTGCTCGGTGAACGCGGTTTCTCGCTCGGGCACTTCCCCCAGAGCTTCTGCTTCGCCACCATCGGCGGGTTCGCCGCCACCCGCTCGTCCGGCCAGGACTCGGCGGGCTACGGCCGGTTCGACCACATGGTCCGCGGACTGCGGGCGGTGACCCCGGCCGGCGTCCTCGACCTGGGCCGTGCACCGGAATCCGCGGCGGGCCCGGACCTGCGCCAGCTGCTCCTCGGCTCCGAGGGCGCGTTCGGCATCATCACGCGGGTTCGGGTGCGCGTGCACCCGGTGCCCGAGACCACCCGCTACGAGGCGTGGTCGTTCCCCGACTTCGCCACCGGCGCCGACGCGCTGCGCGCCGTGGTGCAGACCGGTGCGGGACCCACGGTGATCCGGCTGTCCGACGAGGCGGAGACGGGCGTGAACCTGGCCACCACCGAGAGCATCGGCGAGCAGCAGGTCACCGGCGGATGCCTGGCGATCACGGTGTTCGAGGGCACGCAGGCCCACGTCGCCAGCCGGCACGCCGAGACCCGGGCGCTGCTACAGGAAGCCGGCGGCACCTCGCTGGGCGAGGGCCCGGCCCGGGCGTGGGAACACGGCCGGTTCAACGCGCCCTATCTGCGCGACTCGCTGCTCTCGGCGGGCGCGCTGTGCGAGACCCTGGAGACCGCCACCAACTGGTCGAACTTGCCCGCGCTCAAGGCGGCGGTCACCACCGCGCTGACCGGTGCACTGGCCGACTCGGGCACCCCCGCGCTGGTGATGTGCCACATCTCGCACGTCTACCCCACCGGCGCGTCGCTGTACTTCACCGTGGTCGCCGCGCAGCGCGGCAACCCGATCGAGCAGTGGCGCACCGCCAAGGCGGCGGCCTCCGACGCGATGATGCGGGCCGGAGCGACGATCACCCACCACCACGGGGTGGGCGCCGATCACCGACCGTGGATGCGCGACGAGGTCGGCGACGCCGGGGTGCGGGTGTTGCGGGCCGTCAAGGCGGCGCTGGATCCGTCCGGAATCCTGAACCCGGGCAAGCTGATTCCGTGACTCGCGTGACGGTGCTGACCAATCCCGCCTCGGGACACGGCAGCGCGCCGCATGCCGCCGAGCGTGCCGTCACCCGGCTGAACCAGCGCGGCGTCGACGTCGTCGCGGTCGCCGGCAGCGATCCCGCACATGCCCGGCGGCTGGTCGAGGGCGCGCTCGAGCGCGGCATGGACGCGTTGGTGGTGGTCGGCGGTGACGGCATCGTCTCGCTGGCGTTGCAGGTGGTGGCGCAGAGCGGCGTCCCGCTGGGCATCATCCCGGCCGGCACGGGCAACGACCATGCGCGCGAGTTCGGGATCCCGACCAAAGACCCCGAGGCCGCTGCCGACGTCGTCGTCGACGGGGTCGCCGAGACCGTGGACCTGGGCCGCATCGTCGGCGCCGACGGCACCGACATCTGGTTCGGCACGGTGATGGCCGCCGGATTCGACTCGCTGGTGACCGACCGGACCAACCGGATGCGCTGGCCGCACGGCCGGATGCGCTACAACCTGGCGATGCTCGCCGAACTGTCCCGGCTGCGGCTGCTGCCGTTCCGGCTGACGTTGGACGGCACCGAACTCGACACCGAACTCACTCTCGCCGCGATCGGCAACACCCGCAGCTACGGCGGCGGCATGCTGATCTGTCCCGACGCCGATCCGCGCGACGGACTGCTGGACGTCACGATGGTGGCTTCGGCGTCGCGCACCCGGCTGATCCGGTTGTTCCCGACGGTGTTCAAGGGCACCCACGTCGGTCTCGACGAGGTGCACACCGCACGGGCGAAGACGATAGGCGTCGAATGCCCCGGGAGCTCACCCCCGATCAATGCCTACGCCGACGGCGAGTACGTGTGCCCACTGCCGGTCGAGGTGTCCGCGGTGCCCGGCGCGCTGACGCTGATTCGGCCGGCCTAGCCGACTCGCCGCCCGATGTCGTCGGCCTAGCCGACTCGCCGCCCGATGTCGTCGGCCTAGCCGACTCCGCGGCTCAGCCAGCTGACCTCGGCGCCCGACCCACCGTCGCGGTAGGCCTCCAGGGCGTCGTCCCACGCCGTGCCCAGCACGGTGTCCAGTTCGGCGGCCAGCGTGTCGGCGCCCGACGCCATCAGGGCGCGCAGCCGCATCTCGCCGACCATCACGTCGCCATTGGCGCTCATCGCACCGCTCCACAGGCCCAGCTGCGGGGTGTGGCACCAGCGGTGCCCGTCCACGCCCTGGCTGGGATCCTCGGTCACCTCGAAGCGCAGCACCGACCACGAGCGCAGCGCATTGGCCAGCTGGGCGCCGGTGCCGACCGGTCCGACCCAGTTGGTGACGGCCCGCAGCTGCCCGGGCATGGCCGGCTGCGGGGTCCACTTCAGATTCGCCCTCGCATTGAGGGTCGACGACAGCGCCCACTCGACGTGCGGGCACACCGCCGCGGGTGAGGCATGGATGTAGACCACGCCCGTCGTCGCGTCGGCGAATTGGTTCGCTGCACGCATCTGCTGCTCCTTCGGCTCCACGAGGGACGTCTTCCCCAACGACCTGGTGGATCACCGAACAGAGACGATGAATGCTGCCTGTGAAATTGTGGTGTGCGAGACCTGCGAGGTCTACGTGACCATTGTGCCTCGTGAGACGTGTGTTGCGCTAGTCGCGCCCAAATTCTCTCAGAACTTCATCAGACAGCGCCGGCATCACCGGATGCGCCCACTCCCCGAACGGGCGGTCGGTGAGCACGACCAGCGCCAGCGACGCCCCCGGATCGACCCACAGAAACGTCCCGGACTGGCCGAAATGTCCGAACGTGGCCGCCGAGTTCGCCGCCCCGGTCCAATGCGGGGACTTGCCGTCGCGGATCTCGAACCCCAGCCCCCAGTCGTTCGGGCGCTGCACCCCGAAACCGGGAAGCACCCCGTCCAGGCCGGGAAACTGCAAGCTGATCGCCTCGCGGTGCATGTGCGGGGACACCGTGGCCGGAGCGAGCAGGTCAGTGGCGAACGCCACCAGGTCGTCGACGGTCGAGGTGGCCCCGTACCCGGCCGCGGGAAGGCCGCCCTCCAACGAGGTGTCGGCCATACCGAGCGGTTCCAACACCGCCTCGCTGAGGTAGCTGGCGAACGGGATCGACGATTCCCGTTCCATCGTCTCGGCCAGCACCGTGAAGCCGTGGTTGGAGTAGATCCGGCGGGTGCCCGGTGCGGCGATCACCCTCGCCGAGGTCATCTCGTAGCCCGCGGCGTGGGCAAGCAGGTGACGCACCGTCGAACCGGGCGGCCCCGCCTCGGTGTCGAGGTCGACGGCGCCCTCCTCGACGGCGACCTGCGCGGCCCGGGCCACCAACGGTTTGGTCACCGACGCCAGCGCGAACCGGCGCGTGGTGTCGCCGTACTCGGCCAGTCGGCCCGCCGGACCCACCACGGCGGCGGCCACCGTCGGGACCGGCCAGTCTGCGAGGACGTCCAGGGCTGCCATCGGCAGCAGCTTAGTGGCCCCTCCATGCGGACACGATGGCGGCGACGTGGCGAGCGTCGGTGCCGCAACATCCGCCCAGCACCGCCAACGCCGGCAGTCGGCTGCGCAACCACGCATGCTCGGCCGCGAGCTGATCCGGATCGCCGGCGTCCAACTCGGTGGCCTCGTCGAGCTCGGCGTGGCTCTTGGTGGAGGCGTTCGCACGAAGGCCGACAAGACGTCGGCACCACGTCCCGGGGCGGTCCAGCGCTCCCCCGAAATGGGTCGGGTGTGCGCAATTGACCATGAAATATGAAGCACCGAAATCTGTTTCGGAGTCCACCTGGTCGATCGCCTCGTTCAGCGGTTGGCCGGTCGGAAGTCGGCCGTCGGTCTCCACGGTGAACGAGATCGCCACCGGAATGCCAGCCGCCGCAGCGGCACGTACGACTCCGATCGCCTCCGCCACATTGGTCATGGTGATCGCGGTGACCAGATCGGCCGACGTGGATGCGAAGGTGTCGATCTGATCGCCGTGGTACCGCCTGGCTTCCTCTGCGCTCATCGCGTCCCCGGGGTCATAGCCGTCGCCGCGGGGGCCGACGCATCCACTCACCACGGCGGTGATGCCCTCGGCTTCGGCGGCCGTGCGTACCTCCTCGGCGAGCCGCACCGCGGCCCGGTTGACGGCATCGAGGCGCTGCGCGGAGTAGCCGAGCTGCTCGGCCCAGCCCTTGTTGGCCCGCCAGGTCGGGGTTTCCACCACGAATCCAGCGCGGTGCCTCCGCGCGATGTCGACATAGCCGCCGTAGTACCTGTGGAGCCGATCCCGACCCGCCGGCGTCTCCACCAGCGGGAAGGCCGCGAAGGCGGGCAGGTCGAGGCCGTCATGGAATACCAGCTCGGTTTCCAGTCCCCCGTCGGTGACGAACAGGGCGTTGCCGCGCAGCTGCGGCAGGGAACGCCGGTCGACGCTGTCGATGACGGACATGGGTCACTTCCGGGCGATGTAGTAGAAGTTGATCGGATCGGTGTCGATCTCGCGCACCGACACGTCGCCGAACCCGGCCTCGGTCAGCATCGTGGTGGCCAGTTCGCGGCCCCAACAGGTGCCCAGCCCGTCGCCGTCCAGGCCCAGCGACACGCTCATGCAGTGCATCGTCGACACGGTGTACAGGTAGGCCGCGAACGGCACCCCGATGTTGTCCTGCAGGTGACTGGACGCCTTGATGTCCACCATCAGGAAGACCCCACCGGGCCGCAGCGCGCGGTGGATGTTGGCCAGCACCTGCGCCGGGTGCGCCTGGTCGTGGATCGCGTCGAACGCGGTGATGACGTCGAACGCCTCGGTGGCGTCGAACGCCGCCGCGTCGGCGCGGACGAAGGTCGCGTTGGTCAGGCCGAGCCGACGGGCCTCGGCGGTGCCCGCGGCCAGTCCCTCGTCGGAGAAGTCGATGCCGGTGAACCGGCTGGCCGGGAACGCCGATGCCATCACGTTGATGGCGTGGCCACTGCCGCAGCCGATGTCGGCCACGTCCACCCCGGCGCGCAGCCGCTCGGGCAGCCCGTCGGCCATCGGCAGGATGGCGTCGACGAGCGCGGCGTCGAACACCTCGCCGCTCTCCTCGGCCATCAGCGAGTGAAAGCGCGGGTACTCCGTGTAGGACAGGCCGCCGCCGGTGCGGAAGCAGCCGATCACCTTCTGTTCGACCTCGCCGAGCAGCGGGATGAACTGCGCGACCCGGGACAGGTTGTCCGGTCCGGCGGAGCGGGTGAGTACGGCGGCGCGGTGCGGGGGAAGCGCGTAGGTCTCGGCGATCGGGTCGTAGTCGACGATCCGGGCGGCGGCCACGCCGCCGAGCCATTCGCGCACATAACGCTCGTTCAGCCCGGCGGCGTCGGCGATCTGTGTGCTGGTGGCCGCGGGAAGGCCGGCAAGGGTGTCGAACAGCGCGGTCTGGTGTCCGATGGACAGCAGGATCGCCACGCTCGCGGCGTCGATCGCGCCGACGATCCGCTCGGCGAACTCCTCGGTGGTGTCTTGGGTTGTGGTTTGCTCATGCAATGTCGTCATGACTACGACGCTAGGCCGCGGCACCCGGAGAAATCATCGGCCGCACGATGCAAATCCCCTGGCCGTTCGTGGTGCAAACGATGCAGGGGGGCGCCGGCGCTACAGCACGTTGTTGGCGTGCGCCCAGGCCACCGCCGCGGTGCGGGAGGAGACGCCGAGTTTGGCGTAGATGTTGGCCAGGTGCCTGCCGACGGTCTTGTCGGAAAGGTAGAGCTGTTCGGCCACCTGGCGGTTGGTGGCGCCGTGCGCGATGTGCGAAAGCACCTCGAGCTCGCGGCGGGTCAGCCCGCCCGGCGACGGGGCACCGCAGATCCCGGCGGGCTCGACCCCGAGTTGGACGTAGATGGCATCGGCGGTCGCGGCGTCGGCGGTCGCCGCCTCGACATCGCCCAGACCCCGGCGGGCCAGCGCCATCCACTCGTAGACCTCGGCCGTCTCGTAGCGGGACTGCTGGACCCGGTACTCCCGCAGGGCCGTTTGAAGCGACTCCAGCGCCTCGGCGAACTTGCCCTGGCGCACCGCGACGGCCCCGCGTGCGTGAGCGGCCCAGGCCAGAAAGCCCGGTGTCTTGAAGGCCTCGGCGTCGGCTTCCAGTTCGCGACAGTAGGTCTCGGCCTCGTCGACGGCGTCGCGCCCCAGTGCGATCTCGACGGCGGCCCGCAGCAGCCGCACCCGGTTCAACCGGTCATCGCCGGCCAGCGCCACCCGGATCGCGGTCCAGGCGGCCGCGGAGTCACCGCGCCGGCAGGCCAGCAACGCCTCGCCCGGCTGCGGGTCCAGTCCCAGCGCGCGGGCCTGGCCGAAGGCGCGGGCCGCGCCTTCCTGATCACCCATCAGCCGGCGGACCTCACCGAGCTGGTAATAACCCTCCGCGGCGGCCCAGGAGTTGATCTCGGCCAGGGTCTGGCTCGCCAGCCCGAGCCGGTCCTCGAGCATCCGGTAGTCGTCGGTGGCCACCTGCACCTGCAACCGGTGCACGTCGCACACCCCGCCATAGGGCACCGAACCGGACAGCCCGCACCACCGCTCCATCGACTGCGTCCAGGACCGCATCCGCGGCAGGTCGGCCAGCTTGTGGCAGTGGTGCAGCACCATGCAGTAGATGTCGCCGGCCCATTCGATCGGCACCTGGTCGGCGACCAGCGGCAGGATCGCCTCGTCGATCAGCGCGTAGCCCTCGGTGGTGCGCGCGTGCAGGATCGCCTCGATGCCGCCCGCGATGTGACCCAGCGCGGTGACCGCCGGGTCACCCAGCCGCCGCCCCATCTCCTGCAGGCTGCGCACATGGGTGGCCAGGGAGTCGAGGTCCAGCGAAATCGCCGCCACCGCGGCGTCGAGGTAGGCCAGGTATCCGCCGGCCGGGGTGTCCTCGGTGCCGGCGAGCAGCCTGCGCGCCCGGTTCATCCAGCCCTGCCCGATGTTGATGTCGCCGCGCACCAGCCAGGCCAACCCGAGCTCGGTCGCCTTCATCGCCGCAGCGCCGGGATCCGTCCTGGTCAGTTCGGCGAACACCCGCTCGGCAGCGCGGCTGGACTCCTTGACGTAACCCAGTCGCCAGGCCGCGAACGAGAACGCGTCGAGGTCGTCGGTGCGCAACGCCTCGCGCCTGCTGGCCAGGTCGAAGGCCTGGTAGCTGGCGCGCCAATCCCGTCGCTCGTGCGCTGCCCGCGCGGCGAACAGGAGGTCGGTGTGGGTCTCGGTCAGCATCAACCTCCACCGTATCGCCAACAGGCCTGTTCAGGACAGCTCGATCGACCGTTTGGCCAATCCCATCCAGTAGCCGTCGATCACCTGCGCGGGCCGCTGGGCCGCATCGTCGGAGGCGCCCAGCGCGACGAACAGCGGGGCGAAGTGTTCGATGGTCGGATGCGCGTAGGGCATTCCGGGCGCCTTGGCGCGAAAGTCGATGAGCGAGTCCAGATCTCCGGCGGCCAACCGCTCGGCGGCCCACGCGTCGAACTCCGCCGACCAGCCCGGCGGGGCGGCCGCAGGCGTCGGGTCGACGAGGTAGGGCAAGCCGTGGGTGGTGAAGCCGGAACCGATGATCAGCACGCCGCGGTCGCGCAGCGGGCGCAACCGTTCGCCGAGGTGCAGCAGGCGCACCGGATCCAGCGCGGGCATCGAGATCTGCAGCACCGGGATGTCGGCGTGGGGATACATCACCGTCAGCGGCACGTAGGCGCCGTGATCGAGTCTTCTGCCGTCGTCGCGGTGCACCGTCTCGCCGTCGGGCATCAGCGCCTCGACCGCCGCCGCCAGCTCCGGCGCCCCGGGCGCGGCGTAGGTGACGTCGTAGAAGCGCTGGGGAAAGCCCCAGAAGTCGTAGGTCAGCGGCGTGCGGGCGTCGGTGGACCCGATGGACAGCGGTGCGGCCTCCCAGTGCGCCGAGACCCCCAGGATCGCCGTCGGCGTCGGTAGTCGCCCGGCCCAGGCCGACAACTGGGAGACCCACAGGGCGTCGTCCACCAGCGGCGGTGCGCCGTGCGACAGGAAGATGGCGGGTGGACGCGGGTTCTGCACGACACGGGAACGTACTCGGCCGTGCCGCTATTCCCTGCTGTTCTGCGGCGGGGCCGACACATTAGGTTGGGGGCATGACTCAGACGGTGCGCGGTGTGATCTCCCGGACGAAGGCCCAACCGGTCGAGGTGGTCGACATCGTCATCCCCGACCCCGGACCCGGCGAGGTCGTCGTCGACATCCAGGCGTGCGGCGTCTGCCATACCGATCTGACCTACCGCGAGGGCGGCATCAACGACGACTTCCCGTTCCTGCTCGGCCACGAGGCCGCCGGCCTGGTCGAGTCCGTCGGCCCGGGCGTGACCAACGTCGAGCCGGGCGATTTCGTCGTGCTGAACTGGCGTGCGGTGTGCGGGCGGTGCCGGGCCTGCAAACGCGGGCGCCCGCATCTGTGCTTCGACACCTTCAACGCCGCCCAGCCGATGACGCTGACCGACGGCACCCCGCTGACCCCGGCGCTGGGCATCGGCGCGTTCGCCGACAAGACCCTGGTGCACGAGGGCCAGTGCACGAAGGTCGATCCGGCCGCCGATCCGGCGGCGGCCGGGCTGCTCGGTTGCGGCGTGATGGCGGGCCTGGGCGCGGCCATCAACACCGGCGCGGTCAACCGGGACGACACCGTGGCGGTGATCGGTTGCGGCGGGGTCGGCGACGCGGCCATCGCCGGCGCGCGACTGGTGGGTGCGAAGCGCATCATCGCCGTCGACATGGACAACCGGAAGCTGGACTGGGCCCGCCAGTTCGGTGCGACGCACACCGTCAACGCCGGCGAGCTCGACCCGGTCGAGACGATCCAGGACCTCACCGACGGCAACGGTGCCGACGTGGTGATCGACGCGGTCGGCCGGCCGGAGACCTGGAAGCAGGCGTTCTACGCGCGCGATCTGGCCGGCACCGTCGTCCTGGTCGGGGTGCCGACCCCGGACATGAAGCTGGAGATGCCGATGATCGACTTCTTCTCCCGGGGCGGGTCGCTGAAGTCGTCGTGGTACGGCGACTGTCTACCCGAACGGGACTTCCCGACGCTGATCAGCCTGTACCTGCAGGGCCGGTTCCCGCTGGACAAGTTCGTCTCCGAGCGCATCGGGCTGGGCGACATCGAAGACGCCTTCCACAAGATGCAC
This sequence comes from Mycolicibacterium xanthum, assembly GCF_019710635.1. GTDB lineage: Bacteria > Actinomycetota > Actinomycetes > Mycobacteriales > Mycobacteriaceae > Mycobacterium > Mycobacterium xanthum. Next base: position 245,312 of record NZ_JAIFZS010000008.1, on the reverse strand, counting down.
GCCGGTGAGGTGCTGCGCTCGGTGGTGGTCCTGTGAGCGCCCCGATCCAGCGGCTGGTCACCAGCGGCACGTTCGAGCTCGACGGCGGCAGCTGGGCGGTCGACAACAACATCTGGCTGGTCGGCGACGACAACGAGGTGGTGGTGTTCGACGCCGCCCACACCGCCGACCCGATCATCGAGGCGGTCGGCGGCCGGCACGTGGTGGCGGTGGTGTGCACCCACGGCCACAACGACCACGTCACGGTGGCCCCTCAGCTCGGCCAGGCCCTCGACGCACCGGTGCTGCTGCACCCGGCCGACGACGTGCTGTGGCGAATGACCCACCCGGACAGCGACTTTCGCGCGGTGTCCGACGGCGACCGGCTGAGCGTGGCGGGCACCGAGCTGATCGCGCTGCACACGCCCGGCCATTCGCCGGGGTCGGTGTGCTGGCATGCCCCCGAACTGGGTGCGGTGTTCAGCGGGGACACCCTGTTCCAAGGCGGGCCCGGCGCCACCGGCCGCTCGTTCTCGGACTTCCCCACCATCCTGGAGTCGATCTCGGGCCGGCTCGGCAAGCTGCCCGGCGACACCGTCGTCTACACCGGCCACGGCGACACGACGACCGTCGGCGACGAGATCGTCAACTACGACGAATGGGTCGCCAGGGGTCACTGAGTGGCCGATCGGCGCGAGCCACTGAGTGGCCGATCGGGGCTGGGCCACTGAGTGGCGGGCCCGCGCGAGTGTGAAGGTATTTTCACCCCCGCCGGCGAAGGTGAAGGTATCTTCACGCCGCACGGCCCGCACGCGAGCCACTAGCCCTCGAGGATGCGGCGCTTCTCGGCGTCGAACTCCGCCTGGGTGAGCGCGCCGGAGTCGCGCAGCGCCGCCAGCGTCTTGAGTTGCTCGAGCCGCACCCCTTGGTCGGTGGGCTGATAGCTCACCTCGTGCGGCAGGTCACCGGGCCGCTCGTGCGCATCGAGGCGGACCGGACCGGGCAGGGGCTGAGGGGCGCGGCCCGTCCGCAACGAGGCGACGGCGGTCAGGATCACCGCACCGATGCCGACGACGAACACCGCGACGAACACCCACACCAGCCACCAGCGCGAGCTGTCCCGGCCGAACGCCAGCTGCGGGTGGATGTAGCCGGCCACGTCACCGCGCACCGCCACGTCGTAAACGCCGTCCGCAGGGATCTGCGCGACCCACACGCGGATCCGGACATCGCTGTTGACCGAGGTCGTCGACCCGAAACTCTCGGTGACGACCGGGTCCGGCACGCCGTCGGGCGGGGTGATGCCCAGCTGCAGCGGCGGCACCGGGAAGCCGCCGTTCACGCCGCCGGGGACCGCGGTGTGGAAGTTGACGGTGACCTCACCCGCGGGAAGCTGCAACCGGCCCGATCCGGGGATCGGCACCTCCCCGTAGGCGTCGTAGTCGTCGAACACGAAGATGTTGAGCACCAGCGTGACGACGAACCCGGCCACCCCCACGACCAGCAGAAGAATCGCGCCGGTCAGCGCGACACGCCGACCCACCCGTCCCGTCATGGCCGAAGTCTGTCACGCCCCCGGCTTCGACGGCGCGCCTGCCGCGCGAGGACTACCGTTCGTAGGAGAGGGACAACACCGGAGCGTTCGGAGGTCGCGATGCCTGAGTCGAGCATCGTGGTGCGCCCTGAGTCCATGGACGACACCTACACCGCCTCCACGAGGCTGCAGGCCACGGGCTTGGCGCCCGCGATCGCGGTGTTCGAGCGCGCGGCCGCCGACGTACCGCTGCCCGCGCCGACTCAACCGATGGTGATCGCCGACTACGGCGCGGGCACCGGCTACAACTCGCTGCTGCCGATCGGCGCGGCCATCGAGGTGCTGCGCAAACGCACCACACCCGAACATTCGGTGCTCGTCGCCCACACCGACACCGTCGACAACGATTTCAGCGTGTTGTTCCGGACCGTCGAGGAGGACCCGGACACCTACCTGCGCAAGGATGCCGCGACGTTCGCCTCCGCGGTGGGCCGGTCGTTCTACTCGCAGATCCTGCCGTCCAACAGCGTGCACCTCGGCTGGAGTTCGTGGGCGGTCCAGTGGCTGAGCAAGGTGCCCGCCCCGATCGACGGCCATTTCCACATCTCGGGCTGCACCGATGACGCGGTGCGCGCCGCCTTCGACCAGCAGGCCGCCCGCGACTGGCACGAGTTCATCGCCTACCGCGGCCGGGAGTTGTGCCCGGGCGGACGGCTCGTGGTGATGACGCTGGGGATCGGCGAGGACGGCGACATGGGCTTCGGCCCGCTGCTGGCGGCCATCATGGATGCGCTGACCGAAGTGGCCGGCAGCGGGCTCGTCACCGCAGAGGAGGTGGCCGGGATGTGCGTGCCGACGGTGGCGCGCCGCGCGGTCGACTTCACGGCGCCGTTCGCCCCGTCCGGCCGGTTCGAGCGCCTCGAGATCGAGCACCTCGAGGTGTTCGATTCCGAGGACCGCTTCTGGGTGCGCTATCAGGTCGACGGCAACGCCGAGGACTTCGGCGCCCGGTGGGCGGCCTTCGCGCGTGCCTCGGTGTTCCCGGCCCTGGCGGCGGGTCTGGCCGGCGGCGCCGCCGACCCGCGCACACCGCAGTTGTTGGACCGGCTCGAGGCCGGGACCGCGGCGCGACTGGCCGCCGCGCCGGAGCGGACCCCGATCCCGCTGGCCCACGTCGTGCTGATCAAGCGGCCAAGGACTTAGCGGATCGTCCCGACGCCGGGGATCAGCGGCAGATCCAGGGCGGTGACCCAGCCCGGCGACAGATCGTTGACGGCGGGCACCGCGTTGAGCGCGCGCAGGCCGGTGGCCAGGCAGCCCGCCGCGGCCGCGTCCCGGCCGGAGCCGTCGGTGAACCGGAACGCGGTCTCCTGGGAGATGCTCGGCGTCCCCTCGATGTCGACCCGGTAGACGTCGTTCTGGATTCCCGACGGCCAGTCCGGGGCCGCGTCGTTGCCGATCCGGTTGACGTGCTCGAGCTGGATGCGGGTCTCGCCGCGGTATACACCGTTGACGGTGAACCGGACCGCCGCGACGTTTCCAGGGGCGATGATCCCCTTGGCGGTCTTGCGTTCGGTGGGGGTGACCCACTTGTCCCACGTCGTGGTGATCTCGTCGAGCATGATCCCGGCCGCGTGCGCGATCATCGGAACCGTTGCGCCCCAGGCGAACACCAGGATGTCGGGGTTCTCCAGCATCGGCCGGTAGTCCGGCGACCTGCCGATGCCCATCTCCCGGTCGTAGTCGCCTTCGTAGTTGGTGTAGTCCAGCAGTTCGGACGCCCGGACCGTGCGCACCTCCGAGCACAACCCCATCAGCGTCATCGGGAACAGGTCATTGGCGAACCCGGGATCGATGCCGGTGGTGAAGCACGACGATTCGCCGAGTTCGCAGGCCACCGTGACGGGTTCGATCCAGTCCGGTGGATTGAGGTGCATGGTCGGCCAGATCCACGGTGTCATCGCCGTTGAGCAGACGTCGATCCCGGCACGCAGGAAGCGGGTGATCAACGCGATGTTGGCCTCGGCATGGGCGGCCGTCGGGCCGTAGTGCACCAGCGCGTCGGGCCGCAGGTCGATCAGCGCGTCCACGTCGTCGGTGGCGGTCAGGCCCAGCGTGCGGCCCAGCCCGCAGATCTCACCGACGTCGCGACCGACCTTGTCCGGGTTGGACACCCCGACCCCGACCAGCTCGAAGCAGGGGTGCTTGACCACCTCGGCGATCACCATCCGGCCGACGAAGCCGGTCCCCCAGATCACCACTTTCTTGACCCCGGATCCGCTCACAACCGCCGCCTCTCGTCCTGTTCGTCCGCTTTGCCCGTGTCCCGCAGCCCTGCCCTGAATTGCATTGCCCGGTAGGGCCATCCGTCGGCGGTACGCCATTGGGACACCACCAGGCCGACACCGCCCTCGACGTCCACACGTGATCCGGGCAGCACGTAGCCACCGTAGAGCTGGGCGACCCGGTTCTCGGCGTGATCCTCGAAATCCCACCCGGTGCCGATCACCGGCAGCTGCAGCGGAGTGGCGTGCAGGTCGGCCACCGGCGAGTCGATCACCCGGTAGCCGAGCGCGTACCCGGAGGCCAGGAACCCGCCCAGCACCCACGTGCGCGGCGCCAGCCGCCGCAGGGTCAACTCGCCCCACCGCTCCCCCGGCGGTGTGATCGTGGTGGCCCGCTCGCCCCACCGCCACCGTCCGTCGGTGAGCCCCCAGCTCTGGTAGCGCGATCGGATCCCGATGTGCCACGGCCGGACCCGCATCAAGATGATGCCCTTGTCCCGCTGGAAGCCGGTGGCCGCCACGTAAACCCAGCCGCCGTCGGCGCCCGGCTCGAAGTCCCACGACCAGCACTGCGCGAACCCGGCGTGCAGATCGGCGGGGAACACGGCGTCACGACCGAGGTGCGCCCAGCTCACCCCGCTGTCGTCGGAACGCCAGATCTCGGTACACAGCACGTTGCCCAGGCCGCGATTGACGATGGCATGCAGGTAGATCGAGTCGCCGACGCGCAACAGGTCCGACGGGATCACGGTGCTGATGCCGCTGCGACGCCAGCCGCCGGCCGCGCTGTCGTGGGTGTAGTCCCACAGCTGCCGGGCATAGTCCGGGTCCGGCCCGCCGGCGCGTTCGTAGACGATTGGGCGGTGGGCGCTGCCACGACCGATCAGCACCACCGGTGAGCGCCAGTCCCCCCGGCCCACCCGGCGGCCGGAGAAGGTGTCACCGAACACCGAGACCAGGGTGCCGTTCGGCGCGAGCACCGAGGCGCCGAGGTCGGTGCACGTCACCCCCCAGCGTTCGGTGATGCCCGGCCCGGTGATGTCGGCGATCTTGCCGCCGCGCATCGGATGCGGCCTCAGAAGCAGCGCCGCAGACCGTCCGGCTGCCCCTCCGCGCGCATGGCGACGACCGCAAGCCCGCGCAAAACCTTCACGATGCTTCTCCCTTCGGCCGACGCATGGTAGGACGGGTGGACCGAGTATTTCAGTCTCGGATGGACAAAGTCACGGGTTCGTCGCCCGGGACGGAACATGGGTTTGGCCCGACGGTGATTCGGGTGGCAGGCCCTGAGCAGGCTCGAGACCCGGGGTGGTGCAGATGACGAGGACGGCGGTGCCGACCGCTGCAGTCGTCGTCTCCGCGGTTCTGGCGCTGCTCGCCGTTCTCGCCGGCTGCTCGACGGGCCAACGGGTGGATGTGGGCCAGGGCCGCGAAGACGGCATCGTCGCCGCAATCGCCGGCGAGCCCGATCAGCTCGACCCGCACAAGACCACCGCCTACTTCTCGTTCGAGGTACTCGAGAACGTGTTCGACACGCTGGTCGAGCCCGACGAGGACCTGCAGATGCAGCCCGCGCTGGCGGAGTCCTGGGAAGTCAGCCCCGACCAGCTCACCTGGACGTTTCACCTCCGTCCCGGTGTCACCTTCCACGACGGCACCCCGCTGACCGCAGACGACGTGGTGTTCTCCTACCGCCGCATCATCGACGAACAGCTGGCCAACGTCGACAAGTTCAGCGCGGTGACCGCGGTCGAGGCGCCCGATCCGGATACCGTGGTGATCCGCGTCGACCGCCCGGTGCCCAACATGCTGACCAACCTGGGCGGCTTCAAGGGGATGGCCATCGTGTCGCGGCGCAACGTCGAAAGTGGCGAGATCGCCACCCATCCGATCGGCACCGGGCCGTTCAGCTTCGTCGACCAGCGCAGCGGTGACTCGATCACGTTGGCGGCCAATCCGGATTACTGGGACGGTGCGCCCGGCGTCGGCGAGGTGGTGTTCCGATTCATCTCCGAGCCGTCCACGGCCATCTCGGCACTGCAGGCCGGCGAGATCGACTGGACGGATTCGGTTGCTCCACAGCGGGTTTCGCAGCTGTCCGAGGATGAATCGGTGACCCTGGCGGTCACCCCGAGCAACGACTACTGGTATCTGGCGCTCAACGAGGCGCGCGAGCCGTGGAACGACGTGCGGGTGCGCCAGGCCATCGCCTACGCCATCGACCGGGACGCGATCGTGCAGGCCACCAGTTACGACACGGCCGCAGAGAACCAGCTGGCGATACCGGAGGGCAACCCCTGGTACGTGCCCTACGACAGATATACCGAGGGCGGTCTGGCCAAGGCCCGGGAACTGCTCCAGGAGGCCGGCGCCGCACCGACCACGATGGACATGCTGGTCACCAACGACTACCCGGAGACGGTGACCGCGGCGCAGATCGTCGCCGACAACCTCGCACCGCTGGGGATCACGGTCAACATCCGCACGGTCGACTTCGCCACCTGGCTCGACGAACAGAACAACGGCAACTTCGACATGTTGATGATGGGTTGGCTGGGCAACATCGACCCGGACGACTTCTACTACGCCCTGCACCACACCGACGGGACGAGCAACGCGCAGAAGTTCTCCGATCCCGAGGTGGACCGGTTGCTGGAGGCGGGCCGGGTCGAGACCGACCACGATGCCCGGTTCGACGACTACCGCCGGGCGGCCACCCTGATCGCCGACGGGGTCAGCTACATCTACCTGTACAACCCGTCGGTGATCCAGGCGTGGAACCCGGAGCTCTCGGGGTATGAAGCGCGCCGCGACCGGGCCGTCCGGTTCCGGCACACGTCGGTGCGCCGCGACGACAACTGACCGTGGCGCCCGCCAGCGTGCTCACCCACCCGATCACCCGGTTCGTGGCGCGTCGGCTGCTGTACTCCGCGGTGGTGTTGTTCGGGGTGGCCGTGGTGGCGTTCGCACTGGTGCACCTGGTGCCCGGCGACCCGGTGCGCATCGCGCTGGGCACCCGCTACACCCCGGAGACCTACGACGCGCTGCGCTCGGCCAGCGGCCTGGACCGGCCGATCGTCTCGCAGTTCTTCGGCTACCTCGGCTCGGCGCTGACCGGCGATCTCGGGGTCAGCTTCCGCAACGGCGACCCGGTCACCGTGACGCTGATGGAGCGGCTACCGGCAACGCTGTCGCTCGCCCTGGTGGGCATGCTGATCGCGCTGCTGATCGCGCTGCCCGCGGGGATCTACGCCGCGCTGCACGAGGGTCGGCTCAGCGACGCGCTGGTCCGGATCACCAGCCAGTTCGGCGTGTCCATCCCGGACTTCTGGATGGCCATCCTGCTGATCGCGCTGTTCTCCACGACGCTGGGCTGGCTGCCGACGTCGGGGTATCGCCCGCTGTTCTCCGATCCGGGCGGCTGGCTGCGCCACATCGTGTTGCCCGCTCTGGTGGTGGGATTGGTCGCCGCGGCGATCATGACCCGCTACGTCCGTTCGGCGGTGCTCGAGGTGGCCGCGACGGGGTACGTGCGCACGGCCCGCTCCAAGGGGCTACCGCCTCGGGTGGTGACGTTCCGGCACACGGTGCGCAACGCCCTGGTCCCGATCCTGACGATCACCGGCATCCAGCTGGCAACGATCCTGGGCGGGGTGATCGTCGTCGAGGTGGTGTTCGCGTGGCCCGGGCTGGGACGACTGGTCTACAACGCCGTGGCCGCCCGCGACTACCCGCTGATCCAGGGCGCGGTGCTGCTGATCGCGGCGCTGTTTCTGCTCATCAACCTGCTCGTCGACGTGCTGTACGCGATCGTCGACCCGAGGATCCGGCTGGCATGACCACCACCGACGACGCCGCACCCGACACCCGCGACTCGGCGTGGCTGCTGCTGGCGCGCAATCCGGTCACGCTGCTCAGCGCACTGGTGTTGATCGTCGTCGCGGTGATCGCGGTGACCGCGACCGCCATCGCGCCGTTCGGAATCAACGACGTCGCCGTTCCCAGCGCGTTGCGGGCCCCCAGCGGCGCGCACTGGTTCGGCACCGACGAGTTGGGCCGCGACGTGCTGTCCCGCGTGCTGGTCGCCATCCAGGCGTCGATGCGGATCGCGCTGGTCAGCGTCGCGCTGGCCGCGATCGTCGGCGTCGCGGTCGGTGTGCTCGCCGGCTTTCGGGGCGGCTGGCTGGACACCGTGCTGATGCGGGTGGTGGACGTGATGTTCGCGTTCCCGGTGCTGCTGCTGGCGCTGGCCGTGGTGGCCATCCTCGGGCCGGGCGTGACCACCACGATCCTGGCGATCGCGATCGTCTACACCCCGATCTTCGCGCGGGTGGCGCGGGCCAGCACGCTGGGCGTGCGCACCGAACCGTTCGTGCAGGTGTCGCGCGCGATGGGCACCGGCGACGCCTACATCCTGCGCCGCCACATCCTGCCCAACATCGCCGGGCCGCTGATCGTGCAGACGTCGCTGTCGCTGGCGTTCGCGATCCTGTCGGAGGCCGCGCTGTCGTTCCTCGGCCTGGGCATCCAGCCGCCCGAGCCGTCGCTGGGCCGGATGATCTTCGACTCGCAGGGCTTCGTGACGATGGCGTGGTGGATGGCGGTGTTCCCGGGCGCGGCGATCTTCCTGATCGTGCTGGCGTTCAACCTGTTCGGTGACGGACTGCGCGACGTGCTCGATCCCAAGCAGCGCACCAGCGTCGAGGCGCGCAGGCGGGAGCGGTGATGGGTCCGCGGCCGGTGTTGACCGTCGAGGGCCTCGGGGTGCGCATAGGCGGCCGCACCATCGTCGACGAGGTGTCCTTCGGCGTGCACCGGGAACACACGGTCGGCATCGTCGGCGAGTCCGGCTCCGGCAAGTCGATGACGGTGCTGGCGGCGACCGGCCTGCTGGACGCCCCCGGCGCGCGGGTGTCGGGCTCGAGCATGCTCTCCGGCGGTTCCGGCGACCCGGTCCAACTGGTGGGCGCGCCGCCGCGGGTACTGCGCCGGGTGCACGGCGCCCGCGTCGGCTTCGTCTTCCAGGATCCCGGGACGTCGCTGAACCCGCTGCTGACCCTGGAACGACAGATCACCGAGTCCCTCGAGACGCATCGCAGGATGACCCGCCGGGAGGCCACCGCCCGGGCCCTGGAGCTGCTCGAGGCCGTCGGGCTGCCCGACCCGCAGATGCGCCTGCACGCCTACCCGCATCAGCTCTCCGGCGGTCAGCGCCAGCGCGTGATGATCGCGATCGCGCTGGCGTGTGAGCCCGAGCTGCTGATCGCCGACGAGCCGACCACCGCGCTGGACGTGACCACCCAGTCCCAGATTATCGAGCTGGTCCGGGATCTGCAGCGCGACTTCGGCACCGCGGTGGTCTGGATCAGCCACGACCTCGGAGTGATCGGCCAGGTCGCCGACGACGTGACGGTGCTGCGCGATGGAACGACCGTCGAGCAGGCGCCGATCCTGCAGGTCTTCGACCACCCGCGCGACCAGTACACCCGCGACCTGCTGGCGGCCCGGCCCGCGCTCGATGTCTCCGGTCCGCCGCCGGCGCCGGACGCCGAACCCCTGCTGACCGTCGACGGGCTGGACGTGCGGTTCGCGGTGAGCACCCCGGTGGGCCGGTCGACGGTGCACGCGGTACGCGACGTGTCGTTCGAGATCCGCCGGGGCACCACGCTGGGCCTGGTGGGCGAATCCGGATCCGGCAAGTCGACCGTCGCCGCGGCGCTGACCGGCCTGGTCCGCCCCGACGCCGGCAGCGCGACGCTGGTCGGCTCGGATGTGCTGGGCACCAAGGGATCTGCGGCCAAGTCGCTGCGCCGCCGGATCGGCCTGGTGTTCCAGGACCCGTTCTCCTCGCTGAATCCGCGCGGGCAGGTGCAGACCTCGATCGCCGAGCCGCTGACCGTGCACAAGCTGGTGCACGGCGCGCAGGCCCGGCGGGCGCGGGTGGCCGAGCTGCTCGACCTGGTGGGGCTGCCCGCATCGTTCGCGCAGCGCTACCCGCACGAGCTGTCCGGCGGCCAGCGCCAGCGGGTCAGCATCGCCCGCGCGCTGGCCGCCGAACCCGACCTGTTGATCCTCGACGAGGCGACCGCGTCGCTGGATGTGTCGGTGCAGGCGCGGGTGTTGGACCTGCTCGCCGGGCTGCAGCGCGACCTCGGTCTGACGTATCTGTTCATCGGGCACGACCTGGCGGTGATCCGCCAGGTCAGCCATGACGTGCTGGTCATGCGCGACGGGGCGGTGGTCGAATACCGGCCCGCTGGCGAGTTGTTCGCCGAGCCCGAGCAGGAGTACACCCGGGCGCTGCTGGCCGCCGTTCCCCCGACGCGGCCGCGCGCCGCCGCCTGACCCCATCCCGTTTGCGTTGAGGCTGCATCCTTGGCGCAGAAGTGTGAGTAGCCCGCACCGCCAACGCAGTCTGAACGATTGCAGGGCGCCGTGAGGGCGCCCGGTCGTTGACGAACGCTCCGGACGAGCGCCACGCTGGGGTGGTGGCAGTCACAGACGGAGATCTCGGCGTCGCGTTGTTCGACGACCGATTCATCCAGGACCCGTATCCGCTGTATGCGCGGATGCTGGCCGGCGGTCCGGTGCACCGGATCGATGATTCGGGGTTCTTCGCCGTCTGCGGGTGGGACGCCGTGACCGAAGCGGTGGCGCGCACCGAGGACTTCTCGTCGAACCTGACCGGGACGATGATCTACCGGCCCGACGGAACGGTCGGGCTGTTCCCGATGGACGAACTCGGCGGGCCCACCCAGGTGCTCGCGATCGCCGACGACCCCGGCCACGCGGTGCATCGCAAGATGCTGGTGCCGCACCTCTCGGCGCGGCGCATCGCCGCGCTGGAGTCGTTCGTCGCCGAGACGATCGCCGCGATGTGGGACGAGGTGGTGCGCGACGGCCGGGTCGAGTGGATGGGCGCGGTCGCCAACCGGCTGCCGATGATGGTCGTCTGCCGCCTCATCGGCGTCCCCGACGAGGACGCCGACCGGTTGGCCGCGTGGGCGTACGCCAGCACCCAACTCCTGGAGGGCCTGGTCGACGACGACCAACTCGCCGCTGCGGGGATGGCCGCCATGGAGTTGGCCGCCTATGTCGCGGCGAAATTCGCACTGACGGCCGGGGATCCGAGAGACGACCTGATGGGCGGCCTGGCCGCCGCCTGCGCGGCGGGCGACCTCGACACCATGACCGCGCAGATGATGATGGTGACGCTGTTCAGCGCCGGTGGCGAGTCGACCGCGTCGCTGATCGGATCGGCCACCCACATACTGGCCACCCGGCCGGACATCCAGGACCGGCTGCGCCAGGACCCAGCGTTGTTACCGGCGTTCCTGGAAGAGGTGCTGCGATTCGAGCCGCCGTTCCGGGGCCATTACCGCCACGTGCGCAACGACTGCACGCTGGCCGGGCAGGACCTGCCTGCGGGGTCGCGGCTGATCCTGTTGTGGGGCGCGGCCAACCGCGATCCCGCACACGTCGAGGCGCCCGGCGAGTTCCGGCTCGACCGCCCGAAAGGCAAGGACCACATCGCATTCGGTAAGGGCGCACACTTCTGCGTCGGTGCGTCGCTGGCCCGGCTGGAGGCCCGTATCGTGCTCGAGCACCTGCTGCGCAACACGTCCCGGGTCGAGGCCGCCGAGCCCGGCAGATGGTTGCCGAGCCTGCTGGTGCGCCGGCTGGAGACGCTGCAGCTCGCGCTTTCCTAGCGAACATCGAGTTCGCCCGGCTTCACGTGGTTTCCAGTGTCTGGACGCAGCCCGTTTGCGTTCCCGTTTGCGTTCAGACTGCACCCTTGGCGCGAAAGTGCGAGTGAACCCCGCCGCCAACGCAGTCTGAACGATCAGACGGGCACGGCCGAGAGCCGAACGCACGCCGCCCGCGCTGGTGATCAGAGTTTGAAGCGTCCGGCGAATCCGCGCAGCGGGAGGTCGGCGCTGGTGATTATCCCGGGAGGCGCGGCAACGACCGACTTGATCGCGTTGAGCGCCGGCATGCCGGTGACCGTCATGCCGATGGAGGCGAAGCTGGCCGGGTCGGACAGGTCGATTCCGGGCTTCGGGAAGATCATGTGCTTGTTGTAGATGTTCGGATCGCCCTTGATCTGGGTGATGTAGCAGCCCTTGATGTCCCAGCTCGGATCGGTGTGCGGCGTCATCTGCCATTCCAGGTGTGTCTCGACCCGCGGCACGCCGTCGACCATCCCCTGGTACTTGATGTAGTTGCCGCCGAACGATCCCTTGGGCAATGTGTACCAGCCGAGGTCGACATCCTTGGTGCACGCCCCGAGCTCGTAGCTGAACGTGACCTCGTCGAGTTCCAGATCGAAGCAGTCGGCCATCATCAGCACGCTGTCGGCGAACACCCGGGTGTACTTCTCCAGCTTCGACGGGATCGACGGATCGTCAACGGGCTGACCGTAACCGACCTCGATCCAGGTGTCCTTGGAGTGGTGGCAGGACACGTCGACCGACTCGATCGTGGTGACGTTCTCGATCTCGGCGACGTCGGCCGAGCACACCACACCCAGGATCTGGTTCAGACCGGGGTTCATGCCGGTGCCGTAGAACGTCGACCCGCCCTTCTCGCAGGCTTCCTGGAGCAGCTGGGTGACCGGCTTGCCGGAGTGATGCGGATGGTTGCGGTCGCGATGCCAGCCGGTGATCCAGTCGGCGGTCGTGACGATGTCGATGCCGGCCTCGAGGATCTTCACGTAGAGGTCCTCGTCCGGGAACACGCCGTGGAAGGTCAGCACATCCGGCCTGGCGGCGATGATCTCGTCCACCGAGCCGGTGGCCCGCACGCCGTTGGGCGCCAGGCCCACCAGCTCGCCGACATCCCTGCCGATCTTGTCCGGCGAATAGCAGTGCACGCCGATCAGCTCGAGATCGGGCTGGGTGGCGATCCGTTTGACCATCTCGGAGCCGACGTTGCCGGTGGCCACCTGGAAGACCCGGATGGGACGACGAGATCCGGTTGCGGACATGGGAACCCTTTCTCTCACTGAGCCGGATAGAACCGCTTGGCCCACGTGCGGATCGCGGTGAAACCGGCCATCTCGGAACCGGCCAACGCCGGCGGATCGGAGTAGCGCTGGTGGGCCCAGATGTGGATGTCCTGGCGGAACTGACGGATCACCTCAAGTCCGAACTCCTCGGCCTTGATCCTGGCCCGGTCCGGGTTCCTGGTCGCCGCCTCGCTCTTGGGCCTGCCGATGTAGACCATGAACCGGACATCGGAGGTGGACTCGTCGACCGGGGTGATGCATGAGATCGTGCGGTTGTCGATCATCCCCCAGCTCTTGGTCACCGCGATGCCCAGACCACCGTTGATGGCCTCGACGCCGCTGTTCACGTCCTCGATCCGCTGACCGTCGTCGCCCTCGAACGTGATCGTGAAATCGACGTAGGAGACGGGCTCGTCGAAGTCGTGGCGGGTGAAGATCGGGTTGATCGGCGTGCCGTGCACGTACTTGAAGTGAGCGACGTCGACCCCGTTCTCCAGCACGTACTGCGGGTGCATCTCCAGGCCCTGCTCGAAGAGGCGCTGCTGCTGGTGGTAGTCGGTGGCAGTCGTCCCATCGGCGAACGACGCGAACACGTCCGGGGCGTCGAAGAACGGTTCGCGGTTCTCCACGTCGTGCCAGATGTACACCGACTCGTTGCGTTCGACGACCGGGTAGGTCCTGATCCGGCGGCCGCGGTTGGGGCGGTCCTCGTACGGGATGCACACGTTGCGGCCCTGCTGATTCCACTGCCAGCCGTGGAACGGGCATTGCAGCACCTCGCCCAGAACCGTGCCGCCGAAGCCCAGATGCGCTCCCAGATGCTCGCAGTAGGCGTTCATCACCGTCAGCTGACCGGATTCGGCGCGCCAGGCGACCATCTCCTGGTCGAAATACTTCATCGTGTGGACGTCGCCGGCGGCGATCTCGTCGGACCACGCGATCTGAAACCAGCCGGTCGGCTTCATCGACAGCGGCGGCTTTGCCATTGTCCGTCCTTCCCGGTCGTCGAGGTGAATGCTAGAGCAGTCGACGACGAATTCATAGTGGGTTCTACGAAACGCTGGGCTCGGCTATCCTTCCTGCATGACCGATGTGTCGACCTCGGTGCGGCGGAGCAATCGCCGCGGCCAGGCGACCCGCGCGAACATGTTGGAGGCAGCGCTTCGGTCGCTGGCCTCCGGCGAGCCCGGTTCGGTGTCGGCCAACCGGATTGCCAAGGACATCGGGGCCACCTGGGGTGCGGTGCAGTACCAGTTCGGTGACGCCGACGGCTTCTGGGCCGCGGTGCTGCACCGCACGGCCGAGCGGCGCGGCGACCTGTTCTCGGCCGTCGGCACCCGGGCCTCGCTGCGCGACCGGGTCACGGCCATCGTGGACACGCTGTATGACGGTCTGGCAGAACGGGACTCACGCGCCATCGAGAACCTGCGCGCGGCGTTGCCGCGCGAGCACGCCGAGTTGGAGCGGCTGTACCCGCAGACCGCCGCCGAGCTGCACTCCTGGGGTCAGTCGTGGCTGCAGACCTGCCGCAACGCCTTCGCCGGCCTGGATCTCGACGCGGAGCGCGTCCGTGAGGTCGCGACGTTGATCCCGGGCGCGATGCGCGGGCTGGTGTCCGAACGCCAGCTCGGGTCCTACGCCGACCTCGATGTCGCCCGGCGGGGCCTGACCAACGCCCTCGTCGCCTACCTGGCCGCGACGGACTGAGCGGTGCCCAGGTTGTGGTGCGTGCTGACGGCCGCGACACTGCTGACCGCGTGCACCGCCACCCACGACGCGGTCGCCGTCTCGACCGGCCCGTCCTCTGCGGCCACCTCCGCGCCATCTTCAGTCGTGACGGATGCGCCGGCGGCCCGCACCAAGAACTGGTTTGACCTCGACGTCGGCGACTGTGTCGCCGAGATCCCGGCCGTCGAAGTCGGCGAGGTCAGCGCCACCGTGGTGGACTGCACCACCCCGCATCTGGCGGAGGTGTACCTGCGCGAGCCGACGGCGGTCGACACGGCGATCGCCGACGTCGCCAACCGGGTGTGCGGGTCGGCGCTGGCCGACTACCCCGCCGGCGAATATGTACCCGCCTACCTGATCGACTCCAATCAGGACCGCACATCGGATAATCCGCTGCCGAGCACGATCATCTGCCTGCTGCAGGCCAGCGGCGGCGGTCAACTCGATGCGCCCGCGCGGCGCTGACGAAAGGTGAACGGTGGACATCTTCGCTGACTGGCTGCAGGGCGGAACGCACATCCGGTGGGCATCGACGACTCCGGCCAACGACGGCGCCGAGATCGACGTGTTCACCCGGCGCTGCGGCACGCCCGGCGCCCCGGCACTGGTCTGCGTACACGGATTCCCCACGTCGAGCATCGACTACCACGCGCTGGCCGGCGAACTCGGCGACGAGTTCGACATCTTCGTCCTCGACTTCCCGGGCTACGGGTTGTCGGACAAGCCGCCCGCACCATACGTCTACTCGCTCTACGACGATGCCCGCCTGCTGGTCCACGCGATCAACGAGGTGTGGCGGCTCGGCGAGTACCGGATGATCACCCACGACAGGGGCAGCAGCATCGGCATGATCGCGCTGGCGCTGCTCGACGATCTGGACAGCGCGCTGCTGCCCGCCGACGTGTTCATCACCAACGCCAACATCTTCCTGCCACTGGCGAACCTGACGGCGTTCCAGGTGGCGCTGCTCGACGACGATACGGGGCGCGCCACCGCCGCCGCGACCACACCGGAGATGCTGGCCGCCGGACTCGGGGCAACCACCTTCATGCCCCGCCGCGACCTCCACGACCCCGAGATCGCTGCCCTGGCAGAGTGTTTCGCATTCAATGACGGTGTCAGCGTGCTGCCCGACACCGTCAAGTACCTGCACGAGCGCGCGGCCGGCGAAACCGGCTGGCTGCAAAGGCTCTCCGGCATCGACGTCGACGCGTCGCTGATCTGGGGCCTGCACGACGGCGTCGCCCCGCTTCGGGTCGCCAACCACGTGTGGCAGGCCTGCCTGAAGCCCAAACCCGGCCGCAACCGCTACTGGGTGGTGCCGAGCGGCGACCACTATGTGCAATGCGATGCGCCCGCCGACGTCGCCGCGATCATCCGGCTCACCGCAGCGGGCACCGAGTTGACGCTGCACACCCTCGGCGACCGGCCCGACGGTCCGGTGCTCGTCGACCAGGCCGGGGTGTCAGGCCGCGAGGCTGGATAGGGTTGCGGCGCTTCCGATCCCGACCTCGTCGAAGGCATCTCTGATCGCATCGAGCTCAGCGTCGGTGAAACCCTGCGCGGCCGCGGAGCTGAGCACCGCGGCCCGCCCGTCGGTGAACGTCGCACCGTCGCTGAGCCGGAACAGCGAGTGGTAGAACACCGCGGCCCAGGTGTCGTCGGAGATCCCCGCGGTTACCGGGTCGGTCATCATCAGGTAGGCGGCGTGGCTGAAGATCGTGCTGTTGAGGTGCTCGCCGCCGTCGTCGCCGGTGCCGGTGTAGCGGCTGGCATAGTTGTCCCGGTAGGCCCCCACCGACGTGCTGATCGACGTCGGGTCGGCGAGGTTGCGCACCACGCCGCCGGTGTACTCCGAATCCTCACCGATCAGCCACCGGCCGGGGCCGGTGTCCCCCTCGATGAGGACACCGAAAATGTCGGCGTAGGCCTCGTTGAGGGCGCCGGACTCGCCGTAGTCGAGCACCGATCCGCCGGTGCCGACGACGTAACTGACCACGGCGTGCGTGAATTCGTGGGCGACGATGTCGACCGCCGACTCGAAATGTGCGCTGTTACCGAAGGCGAACTGCTGTCGGGGGGGGTCCCAGAACGCATTGGCGTAGCCGGCGCCGAACAACCCGTTCGGGGTGTACCGGATGCTGACCAGGATCGGCGCGCCCTGACCGTCGAACGACGTCCGGCCCAGCACGTCGGCGAAGTAGTCGTAGACCAACGCGGTATTGGCCTGCGCGGACACCGCGCTGGTGTCCCAGCCGCCGAACCAGCCGCGCTTGACGACTTTGCCGGGTAACACCGGGCCCAGCAACCCGAACAACGGGTAGGACGTCTGGTAGGTCGTCAGGTTTCGTTCTGCGTCGACCATCGAGTAGGTCGGGAACCACGGGTACAACCAACCGCCCTCGTCGACGGTGATGCTCCGCGATGCGCCCAGATAGTCGGTGGCCACGGTGCTCACCGTGACGTCCTGCAGGTTCGATGTGGTCACCAGGATGGTGCCCGCGTCGGCCCCGTCCGCGTCGATCACATACGTCGCTCCCGACGACGACATGTCGCCGGTGTCCGGCAGCACGACCACCACCCGCCACGCCAGGCTGGGGTCGATCTGGTCGTCGAGGGCGTAGACCACCAGCGTGGAGGTGAAGGTGTTCTGCTCCATGAACGCGGTGAGCACGTCCGGATCGACATCGGCGCCGAGGTAGGCCACGCTCGCGAGCCGGTCCAGTTCGGCCTGCTCGTCGACCGTCACATCCGGTGTGACGTCGAACGATTCGGCCAGCCCGACATAGTTGTTGAACAGGCTGGTGACCGTGCCGTCGGCGTCGGTCACGAGGATCACGTCGCTGCCCAGGACGGTGACCCCGCCCACGGTTTCGGTGTAGCGGTAGAAGGTCTCCACCGAGTTGCCGACACCGGCGGTCGTCGTGGTGATGTGGTCGGCATCGGCGAAACCGGCCGAGGCGCCCAGCACCGGTGCCACCGAGTTCATCACCGCGGCGGCGTCGTCCGCACTGGTGACGATCTGGTCGGTGAAGGTGCCCTCGATGACGCGGACCGCGCCCTCGTCGGTGCTGGTGAGGGCGACGTCGCCGCTGGACAGCAGCTCGGTCAGGTCGACCGTGGCGACCGCCTGCCGCGCCGGCTGCACCGGCTGTACCGCGGCGATGGTGATGACCACCTGGGTCGGAGCGCTGACGCCCAGCAGCCCGAGCAGGCCGTGGATGTGGAACGGGTTGCCTGTGCTGTCACCGACCGCGACGGTGAACTGGTCGGCGGCGCCGGGGGTGTCCGGCGTGTAGGTGAAGTTGCCGGACTCGTCGACGACGACGCGGCCGTGGGTGGGCGCGACGGTGACCGTGTAGGTCAGGGCGGTGTCGTCGAAGTCGACGGCGTTGACGCCGCCGGTCACGACGCCGTCGGGTCCCGGCCCCGACACCGTCGCCTCCGCCGTGGGGCGCTGGTTGTTGAACGTGTACTGCAACTGACGCACCGCCAGCCACAGTGACTCGACGAGTGTGGACACCGGCGTCGCCGGCACGGGCAGGCCGTCGGCCACCGGCGCCAGCCCCACCCAGGTCAGCAGATCGGTGACGATGCTGTTGGGCGTGACCGGTCGGCTGTTGAGCGTGACCGGTCGCGGGGCAGCCAGGCTGTGCACGATCGGCACCGAGGCGGGTGTCCGAACCTTGATCGCCGCGGTCGACACCACCGGTGCTTCGGCGGTGCCGGCGGGCTCGTCGGCGGGCTCGGCCTTGTCGACGGGCCCGGCCTCGTCGGCGGCGGGTACGTCGCCGGGTTCGTCGTCGGTCGCGGGCTCGTCGGCCGGCTGCACGGCGACGCGGCTCGCGCGGGCCGGGACCGTCTCGTCGGTCCCTTCGGCGCCCTCCTGGTAGCTGCCGGCCCCTTCGGCGCTGTCCTGGTAGCCGTCGGACTCCGGTTCGCCGGTCACCTCGTCGGTGTCGTCCCCGGAGGCGGTCGACTCCTCGGCCGGCTCCGCCGTCTCCTCGTCCGCGACGTCCGCGACGCCCGCGACGCCCGCGACGCCCGCGACAGTGTCGTCGCCCTCGGCGTCCAGCGTCGGGGCCTCGGCGTCCTCGGCGGCCTCGGCGGCGACGTCCTCGTCGGTATCAGCGGCATCAGCGGCATCAGCGGCATCGTCAGCGGTATTACGGTCCTCCGCCGCGGTATCGGACTCCGCCGGCGAGGACGTTTCGGAGGGGCCGGACGGATCGACGGGTGCGGCCGCAGCGACGCCGTGGCCGATGACCGAGCTCATCCCAATCCAGGCGGTCACCACCACGGCCGACAGCCACCGCCCGGGACGGGCGGGCCTGCGTCGGCGTAGACAGCTGACCACGCGAAACCCCCAGTGTTAACGCGCTTCGGCACGCGGCATGCGACGTGAGGTGCCGTAGCGGAGAACCTACCACCGCACAGCAAACAATTTCGGGTTCCCGCGCCGATCTGCGTCGGGCCTACCGGACGGCAGACGCGGATGGCACCCCGATCGGTTCGATCCGCACGGCCACCCCGTTGAGCACCGACATGCCCGCGAGGCGTTCGAGATCGGCGGCGTCGTTGGAGGTCAGCTCGTTGACGTTGGCGCCCCCGGAACGGTTCGCGAGCTCCCAGCCGCCGCGGTGACCCCAGCCGTGTGGGATCGCGACCGTGCCCACGGGGACGTCGTCGGTGATCGCGACCTCGGTTTCGATCGCACCGTGTGGCGAGGTGACCCGGACCGTGTCGCCGTCGGACAGCTGCGCGGCTGCCGCGTCGACCGGGTTGATCCGGGCCCGGTGCCTGCGGTCGCCCTTCATCAGCGTCGGGCTGTTGTGCATCCACGAATTCTGCGATCGCATCTCGCGCATCCCGATGGCCATCAACGGGAACTGCGGATCATCGGGGTGCCGTTCGCCGAGGCGGTCGACCTCGGCGAGGATCTCCGCCGGTGCCAACGCCACGATGCCGCCCGGGTGGCGAACCGACTCGACGCGGATGTCCACCGCGGCGTACTCGGCCAGCACGATGCCGTGCGGGTTGGCCCGCAGCCTGCGCGGGTTCAGGCCATGGCGGCGCAGACCGAACCGGTCGCCGTACGGCCCGATCCGCATCATCAGCTCGACCAGCCGGCGCGGCGTGAGGCGTCCGATCCCGCGCCGGTCGAGCCAGCTCAGCACGCCGTTGAAGCGTTCCAACGCCCCGGTGGCGAACAGCGACAGACCCATCCGGCGGGCCAACTCGTCGAACACCTCCCACTCGTTGCGGGCCTGCCCGTAGGGCGACAGCACCGGCTCGGCCGCCTGGAAGAACACCGTCGGCGAACAGTTGGCGAAGCTGTAGGGCACGTCGTGGCGCTCGAGGAAGGTGGTGGCGGGCAGCACGTAGTCGGCGTGCCGGTTGGTCTCGTTGACGTAGAGGTCCAGCGACACCAGTAGCTCGAGTTCGTCGAGCGCCTTCTCCAGCATCGGCCCGTTGGGCACCGTGAGCACCGGGTTGCCCGCGGTGACGAAGAGCGCGCGCAGCTGTCCGTCGCCGGGCGTGATGATCTCCTCGGCGATCAGCGCGGCCGGGTAGGTGCTGATCACCTCGGGCAGACCACCGACCCTGGAGCGGGAGGTGTCGTAGGTCATCTTGCCGGCCCGCTCCCCCATCTCCTCGAGCGGAATCACGCCGCGGGAGAACAACATTCCGCCGGCCCGGTCCAGGTTTCCGGTGACGATGCTCAGCGCGTCGAGCAGGAAGCTCACCAGCGTGCCGTGCCGGCCCAGGCACGCCCCGGTGCGCCCGTAGGCCACCGCATGCGGCGCCGCCGCGAACTCGCGGGCCAGCCCGCGCAACACGTCGGGCGCCACCCCGGTGCGCACCTCGGTGTCCTCCGGCGGGAAGTCGCCGGCGACCTCGCGCAGCGCCTGCCAGCCCGTCGTCTGCTCCCGCAGCGCGGCGGTGTCGGCGAGCCCCTCGGAGAAGATCACCTGCAGCATCGACAGCAGCAGCCAGGCGTCCGAGTCCGGCCGCACCGGCAGGTGCTCATGGGCGCGGGCGGTCTCGGTGCGCCGCGGGTCGACGACCACGACGCGCCCGCCGCGGCGCACGATGCCCGACAGGTCGTCCCTGATCCGCGGGGAGCGCACCGCCGAGCCGTGCGACACCAGCGGATTGGCGCCGAGCATGAACAGGAAATCGGTACGCGCCAGGTCCGGGAACGGGATCTGGCTGGCCGCGCCGTAGAGCAGCTTGCTGGCCACGAAGCGCGAGTTGATGTCCTGCGATCCGGCCGAGTACTGGTGGTGCGCGCCGAGGCGGCTGAGGAACAAACCCGACCACAGGCCGATGGCATAGCCGAACGCGATCGGATTGCCGAAGTACTGGCCGACCGCGCCACCGCCGTGGGCGGCGACGATGCGGGTCAATCGGGCGGCGATGTCGTCGAGCGCCTCGTCCCAGCCGACCTCGTCGAAGCCACCGTCGGACCGTCGGCGCAGCGGGGTGAGCACCCGGTCGGGATCGTTCTGGACGTCGGTGAACGCGATGCCCTTCGGGCAGGCCCGGCCCCGCGACAGCGGGTTGTCGGGATCGGGGCGCAGCGACTGCAGACGGCCGTCTTCGACGGTGGCGATCAGCCCGCACAGCGCCTCGCAGATCCGGCAGTAGGTCACATGCTGTTGGGCTGGCATCCACGCCCCTTTCTGTTGCGTTCTACCGTGGCACCCCCTCGCCGGCTGCGCTGGACATTTCGACCAAAGTGTTCACCGATGTCGCGTCGGCGACTATTGGAAGCGTGCCGTCATCGGCATCAGCAGTCGCTGATAGCGCTGCGGTGCGATACGGACGACAAGATCGAACGCTCTGGCATCGGGGCCCACCAGCACGCGAGCCTTGTTCCGGCGCACAGCCTTCAAGATCACCCGCGCAGCACGCCGGGGACTCGTGACGGCCAGCCTCTCGAAGGTCCGGACGGCTTTGGCCTTGTCGACACCCGGTGCAAATGCCGCGTTGCGGGCCACAGCCGTCTTGACATATCCCGGATGCACCGTGGTGACGCCGACGGGATGGCCCGCGAGCAGCATTTCCTGGCGCAACGCCTCGGTGAAGCCGCGGACGGCGAACTTGGCCGAGTTGTAGGCCGCCTGCCCCGGCACCCCGAACAAGCCGAACATGCTCGACATGTTGACGACGCGGCCGTCGCCTGAGGCGATCAGGTGGGGCAGGAAGGCTTTCGTGCCGTTGACGACGCCCCAGTAGTCGACGTCCATGATCCGTTCGATGTCCTTGAACCGGCTGATCTCGACGTCTCCGAGAAAGGCGATACCCGCGATGTTGTAGATCTGGTTGACCACGCCGAAGTGGTCCTGAACATCGTCGGCGTATGCCACGACCGCCGCGCGTTCGGTGACGTCGAGCCGGTCGGACCGCACCGGGGCGCCGATTTCCCGTATCAGCTTGTGGGTCAAGGCAAGTTCGTCACCGTCGACGTCGCTGATCGCAAGCCTTGCACCCGACCTGGCCAGCTCGACGGCAAGGGCCTGCCCGATCCCGGAACCGGCGCCGGTCACGGCGGCGACCCTGCCCGCGAAACTCTCCATGATCGCCCCCGAATCGGTCCAGCCACCGGCGAGTATGCCAGCGCGGTTTCCCGTGTTCGGCCTCTTTGAATGAGAACCCACAAGTCGATGGGCCAGACTGGGGCCATGACGGAAGCCGGTACTCCCCGCGTCGCTGTATATCTCGACTTCGACAACATCGTCATCTCGCGGTACGACCAGGTCAACGGACGCAACTCGTTCCAGCGGGACAAGGGCAAGGGGGTCGAGGACTTCCCGGAGCGGCTCAAGCGCGCCACCGTCGACGTCGGGGCCATCATCGACTTCGCCTCGTCGTTCGGGACCCTGGTGCTGACCCGCGCCTACGCCGACTGGTCGGCGGAGGTCAACGCCGGTTACCGCGACCAACTCGTCGGGCGCGCGGTCGATCTCGTGCAGCTGTTCCCGGCCGCGGCGTACGGGAAGAACGGCGCCGACATCAGGCTGGCGGTCGACGCCGTCGAGGACATGTTCCGGCTGCCCGACCTGACCCATGTGGTGATCGTGGGTGGCGACTCGGACTACATCGCGCTGGCCCAACGGTGCAAGCGGCTAGGCCGCTACGTGGTCGGCATCGGCGTGGCCGGGTCGTCCAGCCGCGCGCTGGCCTCGGCGTGCGACGAGTTCGTCACCTACGACGCGCTGCCCGGGATCCCGGTGTTCGAGCCACCCGGCGACGGGCCGGCCGACTCCGCGCCCAAGAAGCGCACCCGGCGCGGCAAAGCCGCGTCGGCCGAGCAGGAACCGTCGGATCCGCAGGCGGCCGCGACCGGCCTGCTGACCCGCGCGCTGCGCATCGGCCTGGAGAAGGACGACGTGGAATGGCTGCACAACTCCGAGGTCAAGGCCCAGATGCGGCGGATGGACCCGTCGTTCAGCGAGAAGTCGCTGGGCTTCAAGTCGTTCAGCGACTTCCTGCGTTCCCGATCGGATCTGGTGGAACTCGACGAGAGCTCGACCACGCGGATGGTGCGGCTGCGCGACAAGGCCTGAAGCAGGCCGATCTACCCTCCGTGGTGATCCCGTCGGCCGGCGGCATGCCCGTCGAGGATGTGACCCGGGGAACCCCGTTGTACCGCAAGGCTGTTGAGCTGGGCATCGGGACAACCCTGCCCCTGTGGGAAAGGCCGGCACCGGCATGACGATCGGCAACGGCACCGCGATCAGGGACGTGGTCGTCGTCGGCATCGGATCGATGGGATCGATGGCCCTGTGGCAACTGGCCGTCCGCGGCGCGGACGTGGTCGGCGTGGAGCAGTTCGGACGGGTGCACACCTATGGCGCCTACGCCGGGGAGTCGCGACTGTTCCGGGTCGCCGCCAAGGAGGGCCGGTTGTTCACCCCGGCCCTGTTGCGCTCGCGCGAGCTGTGGCAGAGGCTCGGGGCCGCCTACGGTCAGGACCCGATGCTGCCGGTCGGCGCGCTGAGCCTGGGCCCGAGCGGGCACCCCGACCTGGAGTCCACGCTGCGCACGATCGCCGAGTTCGAGTTGCCCCACGAGATCCTCGACGCCGCGCAGGTGCGCGCCCGCTACCCCCAGTTCCATGTCGAGGACGACGACATCGGGGTGCTGGACACCTTCGGCGGGCTGTTGCGCCCGGAACTGGCGGTCGCCGCGGCCACCGATCGCGCGCTGGCGTGCGGGACCACGGTGTACTACGACACCACCGTCGAGGCGATCGAGCCGCATGACGACGGGGTGCGGGTGGTGACGTCGAACGGCGAGTTGCTCGCGCGGCGGGTGGTGCTCACAACCGGTCCGTGGACCACGCGGCTGATGCCCGAACTCACCGGTTTGGTCAAGGTGGCCACCTACCCGCTGATCTGGTTCCTGCCGCGACACATCGAGATGTTCACCCCCGACCGCTTCCCCGGCTTCATGCGCGACCTGCACGGCGTGCACGCGTTCGGGATCCCGAGCCTGGACGGCTACAGCGTCAAGGCGACGCCGAACATCGATTTCCCGATGGTCGACGACTGGGCCGACCGTTGCACGCTGCTGACCCGCGAACAGCTGAAGTGGGCCGGCGAACAGATGCACACGATGCTCCCGGACCTGATCCCGGAGGCGTCGCGCTGGTCGGTGCACGGTGAGTCGTTCACCGAGGGCAAGATGCCGATCATCGACACCCTGGCCGACGGACGCATCGTCATCGCCACCGCGCTGAGCGGCAACGGCTTCAAGTTCGCCCCGGTGTGGGGCGAGACGCTGGCCGATCTGGCCACCAAGGGCGAATCCTCTTTCACCGAAGAGGTGTTCACGCTGGCTGATCACCGCAGGGCACGCTGACGGCGGTGCCGATGCGGTTTCCACACCGTGTTCCGGACGTGCATGGCGAAATCCGCACTAAACCTGCGCCGTGGCAACGGAATTCTTAGGATGCCTGCATGCCGTCCGCAAGCGCACCGCCGCAGATCGAGCTGATCGGCGTGCGCAAGGAGTTCGGGGACGGTCGCAACCGGGTCGTCGCCGTCGAGGGCGCCGATCTGTCGGTCGGTGACGGCGAGCTGTTCGCGATTCTCGGGCCGTCCGGCTCCGGCAAGACCACGCTGCTGCGGCTGATCGCCGGATTCGAGCAGCCCAGCGCGGGCACCGTGAAGCTGGGCGGAACGGACGTCACCGCGCTGCCGCCGGCCCGACGCGACACCAACACCGTCTTTCAGCAGTACGCGCTGTTCCCGCACATGAGCGTCGCGCAGAACGTCGAGTATGGACTGCGGGTGCGCGGCGTCGGCAAGGACGAACGGCGCCGCCGGGCCGCCGAGGCGCTGGAGATGGTGCAACTCAGCGGCCACACCACACGCAAGCCCGCCGAGTTGTCCGGCGGGCAGCAGCAGCGCGTGGCGCTGGCCCGGGCCCTGGTCGGGCGCCCGCGGGTGCTGCTGCTCGATGAACCGCTGGGCGCGCTGGACCTCAAGCTGCGCGAGCAGATGCAGATCGAGCTCAAGGCGATCCAGCGCGAGGTCGGCATCACGTTCGTCATCGTGACGCACGACCAGGACGAGGCGCTGACGCTGTGTGACCGCCTCGTCGTGCTCAACGGTGGCCGCATCGAGCAGATCGGGGCGGCCCGCGAGGTCTACGAGAACCCCGCCAACCGGTTCGTCGCCGACTTCGTCGGCAGCTCCAATGTTCTCGACGCCGAGACCGCCGAGACGATGCTGGGCCGGCACGGAACATTCGCGATCCGCCCGGAACGCATCCAGGTGCTCGACGCCGGCGCCGGGGCCCCCGACGGGCTGCACAGCGTCACCGCCGAGGTCGACGAGGTCGTCTACGCCGGGCCGATCACCCGTGTCGCGGCGACCGTCACCGGCGCCGCCCGCCTGCCGCAACCCGTGCGGCTGACCGCGACCCTGCTGTCGGCCGAGGCGTCGGCCGGCATCGCCCATGCAACGCCCGTGGTTCTGGCGTGGCCCGACTCAGCGGTCCGCGACCTGAACGTCACATCGATCAAAGGACAGAAGGAGTAGCCATGAGATATCCGATTCGCCGCCTTGGGGTCGCGCTGGCAGCCGGTGCGCTGCTGGTCACGGCAGGCTGTTCGAGTTCCGGCGACTCCGGGGGCGGCTCGGGGGAACCTCCGAAGATGGACGCCGCCACCTCGGTGGGCGACGGCGAGGGCCAACTCAACCTGATCGCCTGGCCCGGCTACGCGGAGAACGGCTCCAACGACCCCGCGGTCGACTGGGTCACGCCGTTCGAGGAACAGACCGGCTGCCAGGTCAACATCAAGATCGGCAACACCTCCGACGAGATGGTCCAGCTGATGCGCACCGGCCAGTACGACGGGGTGTCGGCCTCCGGCGACGCCACGCTGCGGCTGATCTACGCCGGCGACGTGGCCCCGGTCAACACCGACCTGGTCCCCAACTACGCGACGGTGGTGCCGTTCCTCAAGGACAAGCCGTGGAACTCGGTGAACGGTCAGATGTACGGCGTTCCGCACGGCTGGGGCGCCAACATCCTGATGTACAACGCCGACGTGGTCACCGAGGCACCCGATTCGTGGGGCGCGGTGTTCCCGGGCGCCCCCGACGTCAAGGGCAAGGTCACCGCCTACGACTCGCCGATCTACATCGCCGACGCGGCGCTGTATCTGTCGAAGACCAAGCCAGAGCTGGGCATCAACGACCCGTACTCGCTGACCGCCGAGCAGCTCGACGCCGCCGCCGAGCTGCTCAAACAGCAGAAGGAGAACATCGGCGAGTACTGGTCGGATTACACCAAGCAGGTGCAGGCCTTCGAGTCCGGCACGAGCGTGATCGGCACCAGCTGGCAGGTGATCGCCAACACGATCGAGGCCGACGGCAAGGTCAACATCGCCACCGTGCTGCCCAACGAGGGCTCCACCGGCTGGTCGGACACCTGGATGCTGGCGGCCGACGCCGCCCATCCCAACTGCATGTACAAGTGGATGGACTACATCATCTCGCCGGAGGCCAACGCCCAGGTCGCCGAGTACTTCGGTGAGGCGCCCGCGCAGACCAAGTCGTGCGACCTGACCGCCGACAAGGCCCACTGCGAGACCTACCACGCCACCGACGAGGAGTACGCGGCGCAGATCCACTACTGGACCACCCCGCAGACCAAGTGCGTCGACGGCAGCGGGGACAACTGCACCAGCTATGACGAGTGGGTCAGCAAGTGGCAGGAGATCAAGGGCTGATGCCCGCATCCCCGCGGCTGCGGGAGAGGGCCACGCTGGCATTCCTGTTGGTGCCGCCGCTGGCGTGGCTGATCATCGCCTACCTGGGATCACTTGCGGTGCTGATGGTTTCGGCATTCTGGCGGACCAGCAGCTTCACCGGCGCGGTGGTGCGCACGTTCACCTTCGACAATGTGATCCGGGTGCTCACCGAGCCGGTGTTCCGGACCACGACGGTGCGCACCCTCGCGGTGGCGCTGGCGGTCACCGTGCTGTGCGCGGTGCTCGCCGTCCCGCTGGCGCTGTTCATGGCCAAGTTCGCCTCGCCCGCGGTGCAGATCGCACTGGTGGTCGCCGTGACCACGCCGCTGTGGGCCAGCTACCTGGTCAAGGCGTACGCCTGGCGGATGCTGCTGTCGCCGGAGGGGCCGCTGGCGTGGGCGACGGGGTATTCGCCGGGCTACGGGCTGGTCGCGACGGTGCTCACGCTGACCTATCTCTGGTTGCCGTACATGGTGATTCCGGTGTTCGCCGCGTTCCAGCGGGTGCCCGACGCGCTGACCGACGCCAGCTCGGACCTCGGCGCCTCCGACTTGACCACGATGCGGTTGATCGTCGCGCCGATGATCTTCCCGGGCGTGGCGGCGGGGTCGATCTTCACGTTCTCGCTCTCGCTGGGCGACTACATCGCGGTGACGATCGTCGGCGGCAAGACCCAGCTGCTGGGCAACGTGATCTACGGCCAGCTGGTGACGGCCAACAACCAGCCGATGGCCGCGGCGCTGTCGCTCATCCCGCTGGTGGCGATCATCCTGTACCTGCTGGCGATGCGCCGCACCGGCGCACTGGAGAACGTCTGATGCGCTCGGCACGGATGCGCACCGCCACACTCGCCTGGACCGTGCTGGTCCTGGTGTTCATCTACGCGCCGCTGGTGCTCGTCGTCATCAACGCGTTCAACACGTCGAAGACCTTCGCGTTCCCGCCGTCGGGGTTCACGCTGCAGTGGTGGCGCACCGCCCTGCGCAGCGAGGGCATGTGGGCGGCGCTGGGCAACTCGGTGGTCGTCGGCCTGGCTGCCACCGCGATCGCGCTGGTGCTCGGCACGATGGTGGCCTTCGCCATCCAGCGTCACGAGTTCTTCGGGCGCCAGACGGTCAACCTGCTGGTCGTGCTGCCGATCACGCTGCCCGGCATCGTCACCGGTATCGCCCTGAACGCGACGTTCACCTCCGCGTTGGGCGTCACCCTGGGGATGGCCACCGTCATCGTCGGCCACGCCACGTTCTGCATCGTGATCGTGTTCAACAACACCCAGGCCCGGCTGCGGCGCCTGGGTACCGGGCTGGAGGAGGCCTCGGCCGACCTCGGGGCGTCGTCGTGGCAGACGTTCCGCTTCGTGACGCTGCCGATGATGCGGGGCGCGCTGGTGGCCGGCGCAATCCTGGCCTTCGCGCTGAGCTTCGACGAGATCGTGGTCACCACGTTCACCGCGGGCCCGACCGTGCAGACGCTGCCGATCTGGATTTTCGGCAACCTGTTCCGCCCGAACCAGGCGCCGGTGATCAACGTGGTCGCCGCGGCGCTGACGGTCGTCGCGGTCATCCCGGTCTGGCTCACGCAGCGGATCGGCGGGGACCCGGCAGCGCGCATCTAGCGGGACACGACGATCCCCTAATGCGCGCGGCGAGCCGGACCACCGCGTAGATTAACCGTGGGCGGGAGCAAGAGAACAGGCGGGAATCCGGATGAAAGTGACGACCTGTAGGGCGCTGACCACCGGTATCGCGGCATTGACCGTCGGCGCCGTGGTGGTTGCGCCGTCGGTGCTGCCGATGTCGATGCGGACCGTCGAGGTACCTCGTCCGGTGACCTTCACCGCTGATTCCACTCCGGTGGGCTCGACCGTGCCGTTGGAGCCGGTTTCTGAGCAGGACGTCAGGTCCGCCCTGACCCTGATCGACCAGATCGGCGGCGTGTCCGGCCTCGGCAAACTCACCGTCGGGCTGGATGGCGGCGAGACGCAGGACCTGGCGGCGGCGGACGGGCCCGTCGTGCTCAACACGGCATCCGACATCATCGACAACGCGTACTCGGTCATCATGTACTGGGCGGACTACATCGCGTTGGATCTCGGGCCCTGGCTGCTCGGCTGGGTGCCGTTCGGGTACCTGATCGCCGACCAGATCTACATCTGGTACCCCGCCGTGGTCCAACCGGTGGCCGACAGCTTCGTCTACGACTTCCTCGATCCGGTGGTGAACGCTCCCCTGGATCCCGCGGTCTGGGTGAACGGCATCAACGCGGTGGTCAGCACCGCCGTCAACGGCGTCGTCAACGGCGCCATCGCCGAGATCAACTACATCGCGTCGTTCGGCTGGTTCCCGATCCCGCTACCGCCGATTCCGCCCCTCCCGTTCTTGGCCTCGAGTTCGGCGGTGGCCACCGCAACGCCGGCCTCCAGCGAGATCGATGAAGCCGCCACCGACGCCACCGACGAGGCCGGCACCGGCGAATCCGAGGGATCCGAAACCGATGCGGCCGACGGCACCGCTGCCGGGGTGACCGAGGAGCCGGGCACCGGGGAAACGACCGTCGACGAAACGGTCACCGACGAAACGGTCACCGAGGAGCCGACCACCGGGGAAACGGTCACCGAGGAGACCGGCGGGACCGAAGCCCCCGACGTCACCGAAGAGACCGGCGACACCGTGACCGACGGGGTCGACGAAGAGACCACCCTCGACGAAGAGGCCGCCGTCGACGGAACGGACGAGTCGGTCGACGAAGATCTCGACGAGTCCGCGGTCGAGTCCGGTGACGAGAACCAAGGCGACGAGGCCGGTGACGGCGCCGATGCCGAGCAATCCAAGAGCGGCACTCAGCCCGCGGACACCGACACCGCGGAGAAGACCGCGGACACTGGCGAAAGCCAAGCCAGCCAGGAGGACTGACGCCCGCTGGTGTTATGCGCCGTGCCGACGCTCGGGTGAGTGTCCTCGGTAGCGGCGCACCGCCTGGATCGACGGCACAATCGCCAATCCGACCACGCTGACGGCCAGCAACCACAGGAAGCAGTAGGCGGCATCCTCCGCCGCGCTTCGCCGGCCGAAGGCCAGTTGCGGGTTCACCAACGGGCCGATGCTGCCGTCGGAGCGGACATCGCCACCGAATCGGACCGTGTATTCCCCGTCCGCAGGGACCCTGGCGATCCAGATCTGCTTCCGAAAATCCTGCTCCCCACCGGATCCCGCACCGTTGTACTCGTCCAGCCTGGGCCGGTCGACCCCGTCGGGCGGTTCGATCGCCAGCGATAGAGCCGGCACAGGCACATTGTTTGAATCGACGAAATGGCCCGAAAATCGGGAGTGCACAGACACATTGACGTCGCCGGCGGGCAGGTGCACCACGGCTAGCCTCCCGACGGGGATCTCCCCGTAGGCGCGGTAGTCGTCAGCGTGTGTGTCGATACCCATGGCCACCAACCACCCGATCAGCGACGCCACGAATACCACCGCCGAGACGCCGACGACCAACCCGCTCAACAGCTTGCCCCCGCGCATGCACGAAGTGTAGGCACGGCGCGCCCCTCCGAGCGGGACGTGTGACCCAGCACGGCAACGGCGTCAACAGGTGTCTCGGACGTGGTCTATTCCGAGACGCGGCGGTAGGCGTCGCCGCCCGCTGTCACGGCATCGCCTCAGCCCACTTCATATGCCCTTCAAAGCCCAGTTCGGTGGCCATCTTTCGGTAGCGGTCCCGATAGTTCCAGTAGGCGGCGGGGTGGCCTTGGGCTTTTGCCAACAGGGCGCGAAGTCGCAGCAGCCAGATGTCGCGTATTACCAGGTCCTCATCGGCGGGTGCTTCGGCCAACCTGGTGATCGCCGCTTCGGCTTCGGCCACATCACCGTGGGTCCCACGATCGAGCAACGCCTCCACCAAAACACCGGTCGCAGCAATGCCGTACCAAAGCATCTGTCCCTCGCGGAACAGGCCGTCGGTGGATGCACGCATCAACTGGATCGCCTCATCGCGATCTCCACGCCCAGACCACTCACGCGCCAAATACAACTCTACGCAAGGTAACTCGCACAGGAGGTATTCGCGGCGCGCCAACGCGTCGCTGAGTTCGGCCAGCAGCTTCTGTCCGCGGTCACACTCGGAAGCCGTATCACGGTGTACCAGCGCACCGCCCAGCGTTGCCCCGGCGAGCGACAGCGCGAGATCGTCACCGGATCTTTCGGCGATCCGTAGCGCATCCTCGATCTCGCGCACCGCCCGATCGTCGGGAGCCAGCACTCCATAGGCTATCGCCCCGAAGTAGACGTAGGCGATGACCGCAGCATAGGAGAAGGCGTCGGCGCTGCGGGCAATGACCAAGCTCTGCTGCAGATCGTCGCGCCATCCGTTGCGACCCAGGCAATACCGGGCCATCGCCCGCGTCGTCAACGCGACCGCCAATGGGGACCCGAAGAGGAAGTTGCCTCGAGTCGGATCACTGTCAGCCAGGTCGATCGCTCTTTGTGACCACCCCAACACGTCAGACCATTCGGTGATGTGAACCTTGGCGTAGATCGGCGCGAAGGCCAGCCCCACCGTCAAGGCCGGATCACCGAGCGACTCGATTAGAGCCCAGGCTTCCGATGCCAGCTGCGATGCCTCATGGATCCGGCCTTGAAATACGTGATCCGTTACCAGCCCTGCCATTGCGATGGCAAGTGACGCACTGTCCCCGGCCGCGGTGCACAGTTGCCGCAATTCTTCGAAGCGGTCACCGGCAACATTCACATGGACTCGCCAGGCAATTCCGCACAACATGGTGCGTGGGGCGATGCGCATGGCGACCTGGTTGGGGTCCTCGACGGGTAGGACGTCGGCGATCTTTTCCGCACGCTCCCAACTCAGTCGCGCCGCGCTGATGTCGCGGTTGGTCGCCCAGGTGGCCGCGCGCATGTGCCAGCCGTAGGCGGCGTGCAGGTCACCGGCGGCCTCCAAGTGTTCGGCAATCAGGGCGGCATTTTCGTCAGCCGTTGCGGGGTCACGTGATTCGATGGCGGCCGCGACGCGCCGGTGCAGCTGGGCGCGATCCGATTTCAGCTGTGATTCATAGGCCACTGTGCGGATCAACGGATGGTGAAACACGTAGGCCGGATCTCCGGTGAAGCTGACCTGATCGATGAACTGTGCCCGCACCAGGTCATCAATGACGGGGTCGATCCCGAAGGTTTCCAGCAGGTCCCGGCTAAACCTCGCGCCGATGACCGCTGCCGCGCTCAGCGTGCGTTTGGCTGCCGGGTCGAGCCGGTCGATACGCGCGGCGATGCTGGCTTGCACCGTGGCCGGCAAGCGAACCTCGGCGACATCAGCTGTCGAGACAAAGCGGCTACGGGTGCCCTGCAACACCCCTTGCTCGGCCAGATCCCGCACGATCTCCTCGGCGAACAGCGGGTTGCCGGCGGCGCGTTCGACAATCAGGGCGGCCAGCCCGGCAACTGAGGGGTCTGCGCCGAGTAAGTCGCTGACCAATGCGCCGGTCTCGGAACCGCTCAGCGGAGCCAGGGCCAGGCTTTGAGCACCATGCACCCGGCTCAACGAGCCGCAGTATTCGGGACGATAGGTGATCAGCACCAGCGCCGGTGCCTGTGAGATCACCACCAGAAAATCGGCCAGCATCGACTCGCTGACCTCATCAATCCAATGGACGTCGTCGATGACATAGACCGCCGGGGAGGTGCGGGCCAGCGAGGCGGCGTTGACCAAGGCGGTCAACCGTCGCCGACGGGCGTCCGGGTCGATCTTCGGAAGCTCCACGTCGGGATCAGCGATCCCCAGCAGATCATCGAACAGCAGCAAGTCCTCGGGGTCGGCGTCGGCGGGGGCGTGCGCCCGCACCCCCACGCGCGCCGTCGCGCTGTCCAACCCGCTCACCCCAGTGGCCGCCCGCAGCAGCCGCGAAACCGCATGGAACGGCACGTCGGTGGCGTGCGACTCGCAATAGGCACTGAACACCTCGACACCGCGACCGCTGGCCATCGTCGAGACTTCACGCACCAGACGACTCTTACCGATACCTGGGGAGCCCACCACGCAGACCACCGCGCCGTGGCCCTCGATAGCCCGCTCCAACAGACCTTCGACCGCAGCCATTTCCCAGCGCCGACCTACCAGAGCCGACTGCGCACGCCCGGCAACGCGATGCTGTTCATCCATGTCCAGCAGCCGACGGGCCACCACCGGCTGGTCTGCACCCTTGATCCGAACGAACTCAGGATCACCAAGAACCGCTGCACCCTCGACCAGCAGTGCGGTAGAGGCACTCAGCATCACTCCACCCGGCGGGGCCACCGACTCCATCCGCTGAGCCATTCCCACCTGTTCCCCGACGGCGGTGTAACCAGTTGCTGCCGTGCCGATCTCCCCGGCGATGACTTGTCCGGAGTTCAGCCCTATCCGCAACGCAAGTTCGACACCATCTTGGCGGGCGACGTCCTGAGCCAGATCACCAATGGCACTGTGGATCTCGAGTGCGGCCCGGCACGCCCGAACAGCGTGGTCTTCGAGGGCGACGGGTGCCCCGAAGACGGCCATGATTCCGTCGCCGGTGAACTTGTCCACTGTGCCGCCGTAGTGTTTCACCACAGCGGCGGCCCGGTCGACCAGTCCGGCCATGATCTCTCGGAGCCGCTCTGCTCCGACCGCCGCCGCGATGTCCATCGAATGCACCACGTCGGCGAACAGCACCGTCACCTGCTTGTACTCCGCCGGGGTGGTGGCCGCCACCACGGGCACACCGCACTGGCTACAGAACCTGGCCGCCTGGCTCAGTTCCGTGCCGCACGATCCGCACACCAGCCCCGCCGCTGTCATCTCAGGCGGACTCCCCACCCTCGCTCACCACACCATGGTGTCACCGCCGGCCGGCCGGCGTGGGATATATCCCCCGTTGCAGTCCGGGATAGTGATCGGGGGCCGGATCGCGGCGATGTTGCAGGTGAGAGGGGTTTTCTGTGCCATGCGTCGGGAATGTGCACCAGCGACACTGCTGAGTTCCCCGCTCTTTCGCCTCACCTGCAGGGGTCGGAGGGGCTGAAGTGGGGCGGGCGGTGCTCGAACCCGCGTAGGAGGGGCCGCGCATGCGCAAGACGTCGAATTAGTCGAATCACTGGCGAAAACCCAAATCACACAGCAGGTTCCAGTCTTCAAGAGCAACGAATGGACCGCTGGCGGTCTACCGAAACGATCACCCAACTGGGTACAGGTCAGCGCGCCCACCCCGCAATGGGTCCCTCGATGTGGATGCCCCTATTGACCGTCGCGCCGGCTGATGATGAGGTCCTTGAGCTCAGCGAGCTGCTCGTCAACTGAGCGAGACGTGGCCCGAGTCCCCCGGTGAAACTCGGCTAGTTCTGTCCCCGCCTCGGCCAGCTCCGTCTTCACCGCCCCGAGACCGAGCGCATGATCACGCTGATTGGCGCCCAACGCGTTGACCGCTGCCAACACTGCGCGGTAGTCGGCCTGGGACGCTTCAAGCGCGGCGACGCGCGCCTCCAGGTCCTCCAGAGTTGCCATGACGCCATGGTAGGTGACCGCTCTGGCATCGGGTCACGGCAAAACTGTCACCTGATCGTGCAGCAGACCCAACATAGTGCGCCAGGTTTCGTAGGGTGCTTGACCTTATGCTGACGGTCATCGCGTCGACTCCTTTGCTCGAGTGACTTTGGCCGGTCTCCCGACGAATCACGCGATGACCTTCAATCCCGTGACGACGCGCCGGACACCCCGATCAGGCCCGACTCGTAGACCACTCTGCGAGACGCAGCCGGTGACTGACCTCCCGGACCGGACGGACGCTCGGCAGGCGACGGCGAATGTTGAGTATGAGTATGCATTTCATAGGCTTTCAGCCCAGCCCATGATTTGCATACTGAAGGAGTGATCATGGCGCGAAGGCACAGCACAGCGGTCCCCGCCAGCCTGGCCGCGCATCCACTCGGGACGTTCCGCCCGGCGCAGGCTAGACACACTTACGCGCACCCCGCTGCGGAGGTGGCGCGTCTGCACGCCCGCACAGGGCCGTGCGTGTTCGCGGGTGTGCGCAAGCGTTGGGTGGGGGTGTTAGCGCGGCAGTTGTGACACCGTCGTGACACCGAGCTTTACGCCGGCAGCAGATCGCAGCCCAGCAGTCGCGCCAACCAATGGAACTCCATTGGGCAGCCAGAACCGCTCGACACCCCGAGCAGGAACTCAAGACGGAGGAACAACGGATCAGCGCGGAGGACTTTGGTCCCTAGTCCCCCAGCAATCCGGGCGATTAGCGTTCGGCACCCACAGCAAACAATTTGCTGCATCTAACGCAAGAGGAGACACCCATGAAACGAGCAGTGGTAGTAGGCATGGCGGTCTTCGCCCTGATGCTGGGAACGGCCTCAACGGCCTGGGCTAAGCCAGGCGATGAGAATGGTTGCTCTAGTGGAACTAATCGGGGCAATTGCGGGGCGGTCTTTAAGGACGAATTTCACGTCGGCCCTGACGGGTCCGGCTTCGACTGGGGCAAAAAGGCCAGCGAATTTGCGAGAGGTCAGAGAACTCAGGACGGCCAGCCAGGTGTTTCGGAAGGCGTCCATACGGCCAAGGACAACGGGCCGGGGACGAACCCGGAGTCGGCACCGGGGCAGCAGGACTAAGTAGCGGCTCGGCGTTTGCCGAGGCAGGTCACACGGGCGTCCGCATCGGGTACGACCTCGATGCTGAACGGGGTGGCCTAGGTAACACGAAAGCCGCCCACTTCTGGACATACCAGGGTGGGCGGCTTCGTTCGTCTACGGCCTTCTCAGAGCCCGCGTTTCAGGCCGGGGCAGCGGGTCGCAGCCTAACAGTCGCGCCAGCCAGTGAAACTCGGCCGGCGGCCACTCGGCCCTGCACGGGCACGCGTCAGCGGCGTTCACGATGGCGACGTATGCGCACTCCCAGAATGAGGCGCTGAAGGCTGCTGTGAGCAGTTTTCGACCGGTTGTGACAACTCGTGACACCGAAACCCCGCGGCGGTGACCACCGAACCGGCCTATAAGCCTGCTACCAGCACATATGCTGTGGGGCGGGCGGGACTTGAACCCGCGACCAATGGATTATGAGTCCACGGCTCTAACCAACTGAGCTACCGCCCCGGCGCGACGTGCGCGGCCACCATGGTCGCACACCACGGCTCAGGCGAAGATCGTCTGTCCCGTCGGGCAGGCCAGACATGTCCCGCTGCCTCAGGTGTCGCGTCCCGGCCCTGCCGTTGGCTCCAGCGCGAGGTTCCACTGCTCGGCGACGTTGCTGAGCTGCACTGGAGTCGGGTCGGTAAGCGCGACGGGGTCCCCCGCAGCCGAGATGGTCCCGCGGCCCTCCAAGAAGACCACGCATGCATTGCCGTCCAGTCGGGACGGAAACCGGATTGCGCCGGCGCCTCGGTCGTACAGGTCCGCAGCGATCGTTTGAGTCACAGCGCGCCGACTGGTCGTGATCTCATGTAGATCGAGGTGTGGCAAGTCGTGCCGAAGTAGCAAGTCACCGTGTCGATCTTCGATCTGCTGACGGGTTGAGACGTCGGTGAGGTCTACGAGGTAATCGTCGAGTCGCACCTGGACTGCGACTAGAACATGCTGCCTGCGCCACTGTGCCGTGATCGGGTGCGTCGCGAAATCTTGGGAACCCTCGTGTCCGTAGCGTTCGATGTGGCGCGCATCGCGGCGAGGTTGGGGCGGAAGTCGGCAAGTACTTCACACAAACAGGTCTCGGCCGATTCGGCGCAGTAGAGCGTGCGAAATCGACGGTGGATGTCGTCGAAGCGATGATTGAACTCATAAAGCTCTCGCGGGGTGAATCCAAGCGGGTCGAGATGGTAGCCAACCCGCCACAACATCGGCCCGTCATCCGGATTTCCGATCACGCCTGGAAGCTGGCGACCTGTCGGGCGGCGCGCACCACCGAGGTGAAGTCGGCAGTGTCGGTCGCCGCGCCGAGCACGTCGATCGGCGCACGGTCATCAAGGCGGGTGTTGGTTCCGAAAAGCCAAGCTCGCGCCGTCTTGTCGTCATAGGCGTCGCTCAGCATCCGTACGATCTTGTAGCCCTCACGTAGCCGGCGTTCGGTTGCTCCATGTGGCCTCGGACCGTTGTCGCGCACGTAACGGCCGATCTGTCTGGCGTCGGCCAAACCGGCGATAGCGGCAGCAATCCTCTGACCGACGACCCCCTGGAGGTACTCGGCGATCTCGCGAATAGATCGTGTCGCGGCTTCATCGTCAAGCCGTTGCGCTGCCGAGGAGGTGAGGACCGGCATTCGAGCCCCTTACGTCAATGTCACGATACAGCGAGGCTACCTCTGACTACACCGGTAACTCACCCTCAAAACGCACCATCCGAAGCACCGGCCTGCACACCACGGCTCAGGCGAAGATCGTCTGCCCCGCGTCGTCGACCTCGTAGCGTTCGGTGCCCTCGGCCACCCGCGGGGCATCGGCACCCAGGGACACCGCGATCTTGTTGGCCGCGTTGCGCATCACGTCGAGGGTGAGCTCCAGGGACTGCTTCTCGGAGAAGTTGCTCCGCACGCCGGCGACGACATCGTCACCGATCTGCGACGGGGTCCAGATCAGCGCGTCGACGTAGCGCAGCGCCGCCTTGTGCGCCTCGGTCAGGTCGGCCGCCCGCTCGAAGTCGTCGATCTGCGCATAGAGCTGCTCGGATCCGCCTTCGTCGAGCGCGTGGACCTCCCGAAGCGAGCGGCAGAGCCGGCAGTTGTGTGCTGCCGCCCCACGTAACCGCACCACCTCGGTGGTGACGGGATCGAGCTCGCGCATCCGCGCCACCGCCGGCACGAACCCGTCGAGCAGCGCCTCGACCGGGTCGGTGTCGTGGTCGATGCTGACCTCGTCGGTCCGCCCGGGGGTCCCGAGCCCCAGCGCCGAGCAGCCCGCCCACACCCGGGGCACGAAGTCGGCGATGAAGACCGCCACCGTCACCCGGAACGCGTCGGCGCCCCAGGTCTCTGCGAAGCGGGCGCGCTGGTTGTCCCCGATGCCGGTCACGTCGGTCGAGAACTGCTCGGCGAACGCCACCAGCACGGTCTCGGCCTCGGACAGGTCGTCGGGCAGATAGCCCAGACACGGTAGCGGCGCCAGCGCCAGCGCCCGCGCACACGTCAGCCGGATCAGCGTGTCGGCGCGCTCGTTCCCGCTGGACAGGGCGACCAGCGCCGCCAGACGGTCGGCCGCGGCATGATCGGACACCCCTGGATTATTGCGCCTGGCTGACCGAGGACATGTGAAAGTCGGGGATCCGCAGCGACGGCATCTGCGCGCGGGTGGCCCAGTCGCCCCACTCCCGCGGCAGCGTGCGCTCGCTGACGCCGGCCTCGGTGGCGCGCCGCAGCAGGTCCAGCGGGCTCTCGTTGAACCGGAAGTTGTTGACCGCGGCGGTGACCGCACCGTCCTCGACGAGGTAGACACCGTCTCGGGTGAGGCCGGTGAGCAGCAGCACCGACGGGTCGACCTCGCGGATGTACCACATCGTGGTCAGCAGCAGCCCGCGCTCGGTGGCCGCGACCATCTCCTGCAGACTGGCCGACCCGCCCGTCATCACCAGGTTGTCGGCCCCGATGGCCACCGGGGCGCCGAACTCGGCGGCGGCGGCCCGGGGGTAGGCCAGCGCGTTGATGACGCCGTCGCGAATCCAGTCCAGCCGCTCGACGGCCATCCCGTTGTCGAACACCGACATCCGTTCCGAGGAACTCGGGACCGCGACGAACGGCGTGCACTCCAGCCCCGGAACCTGCGGATCGGAGTACATCGTCAACGGCAGCGAGGTCAGCTTCTCCCCCACCCGGGTGCCGCCGCCGGGCGCCGCCAGCGCGGTGCGGCCCTCCTGCGCTCCGCGACCGCCCATCGTCCAGGTCAGATAGATCATCATGTCCGCGACCGTCGACGGCGGCATGATCGTCTCGTAGCGGCCCGCGGGCAGCTCCACGGTGCGCTCGGCCCACGACAAACGGGTTTCGAGCTCGTCGAGCAGGGAATCCGTTGGCACATCGGTGAAATCGGCGGTGCTCACCCCGGCCCATGCGCTCGCGCCCGCACGCTTGGCGTTGATCTCCACCGAGCCGGTCGGCTGGGTGAACCGCCTGCGCAGCCCACCCGAGGTCGCCAGGAACGTCGTCTCGACGATGTGCCGCGCGTAGCCGAACAGCATGTCGGCGCCGGCGAATCCGCGGGCCAAGGGCCCGGCGATGCCGTGGAAGACCTCCGCCCCGGTGCCGGGGATCGGCGCGTCCCAGTCCGCCGGTTCCGGGCCGCCGGCCAGCGCGGGCGCCACGTCATGCGCGGCAGGCGCGCCCGCGGCGGCGGACTGGGAGGCAGCGACCACCTCGGCGAGCACGGCGGGATCCACCGAACTGGAGCGCACCGATCCGACATGGGCGTCCTCACCGCGGCGCACGATCGAGATGACCGTCGTTGTCCGCGAGGTCGATTCGCCGTTGGTGGTCATGGTGTTGTTGGCCCAGCGCAGTGCCGCGTCCACGCAGTCGGTGACCAGCACGATGGTCTGGTCGGCCCGGCCGAGCCGGGCCGCCTCGGCCAACACGACATCGACGACCTGCTGTGCACCGATCACCGGCTACCGCCCACCCTCTTCGCGTGTGTTGAGCACGTTGATGCCCCGGAACAGCGCGGCCGGGCAGCCGTGGCTGACCGCGGCGACCTGACCCGGCTGGGCCTTGCCGCAGTTGAACGCCCCGCCGAGGCGCCAGGTCGACTGTCCGCCAACCGCTTCCATCGCTCCCCAGAAATCGGTGGTGGTCGCCTGGTAGGCGACGTCGCGGACCTGGCCGTCGATCCTGCCGTCCCGAATCCGGAAGAACCGCTGGCCGGTGAACT
Source organism: Mycolicibacterium xanthum (assembly GCF_019710635.1). Lineage (GTDB taxonomy): Bacteria > Actinomycetota > Actinomycetes > Mycobacteriales > Mycobacteriaceae > Mycobacterium > Mycobacterium xanthum. The sequence goes on along the minus strand of NZ_JAIFZS010000008.1, from coordinate 205,634 downwards.
GGAAGTTGTAGCGCTGCATGTCGATCGACCACGACTTGTCCCCCACGATGTAGATGCCGTCGGACACCCGCGAAATCAGATCGGCGGTGCCGAGGTCCTCGGGACCGGGCTGCAGCGACACGTTGGGCATCCGCTGGATGGGCACGTGGTGCGGCGAGTCGGCGTAGGAGCAGCCGTTGGACCGCGCCATCCCGAGCCGGGGCGCGAACACCCGGTCCAGCTGGTAGCCGACGAACACCCCGTCGCGCACCAGATCCCAGCTCTGCGCGCGCACCCCCTCGTCGTCGAAGCCGACCGTCGCCAGACCGTGCCCGACGGTCCGGTCGGCGGTCACGTTCATCGCCGGCGAGCCGTACTGCATCGTTCCCAGTTTGTCGGGGGTGGCGAACGACGTGCCCGCGTAGGCCGCCTCGTAGCCGATCGCCCGGTCGTACTCGGTGGCGTGCCCGATCGATTCGTGGATGGTCAGCCACAGGTTGGTCGGGTCGATGACCAGGTCGGTCGGGCCGGCGATCACGCTGGGCGCCTTGACCTTCTCGGCGAGCAGTTCGGGCAGCCGGGCCAGCTCGCCGGCCCAGTCCCACACCTCGTCGCCGACGACGGCCTCCCAGCCCCGCCCGGTCGGCGGGGCCAACGTGCGCATGGACTCGAAGCTGCCCTCGGCCGCGTCGACGCTGACTGCCTCCAGGCTGGGCAGCACCCGGACCCGCTGCTGGGTGATCGAGGAACCGAACGTGTCGGCGTAGAAGGTCTGCTCCTTGGCCGCGCGCAGCAGCGCCGACACGTGGTCGACGCCGTCGGAAGCCAGCAGCCGGCCCGAGTAGTCCTCCAGCACCGCGATCTTGTCCGCGGCGGCCACGCCGAACGGGTCGGTGCGGTAGTCCGACACCCAGGACACGTCGCGGTAGACCGGTTCAGGCGCCAGCTCGATGCGCTCGGCGTTCAGCGCCGCCAGCGTCCTGGCCACCGTGACCGCCCGGCGCGCGGTGTCGGCGGCCACGCCGGGTGCCAGCTCGGCATGCGACGCGAAACCCCAGGTGCCGTCGACGATCACCCGCACCGCCAGGCCGATCTCGTAGTCGGTGACCGCGGTCTCCAGCGCGCCGTCGCGCAACTGGACGGTCTCGGTGGTGATCGCGTGGATACGCAGGTCGGCATAGCTCGCGCCGGCCTGCAGCGCGGCGGTCAGCGCGGCATCGGCCAGCGCATGGCGCGGCACCGCGAGGAAGTCGGCGTCGATCCGTCGGGGCCCCGTCACCGTTCCACCGTAACGGCTGGCGCCGGTCTCAGCGGCGCATGCCGCTGGTGCCCAGGATGGTCAGCTCGAGCGCCAGTGCGGTGCCGCACACGGCGATGACGACCGCGAGCGCCACCCAGTCGCGCCGGCGGGGCCGGGACGGAAGGGCCGAGATCTGCCCGGCACCGCCGCGGGCGGTTATCGCGTCGCCCATCTCGTCGGCGCGGCGCAGCGCCACGGTGATCGCGGCGGCCAGCAGGTCGATCAACTCCACCGCCCAGCGCCGTCGGCTCCGGTCGGCGTCGGCGGGGCGTAACCGTCGTGCCGCGTAGAGCACCCGGAACTCGTCGATCAGCATCGGGAATGCCCTCAGCGCCAACGCAAGCGCGACCGCCCAATCGTCGACGGGAACCCGCAGCAGGCGCAGTGGCCGGCCCAGCGTCGCCACCGCGGGCGCCACCTCGGCGACGTTGGTGGTCCACGACACCATCGCGCCGAGCCCGAGCAGCACGATCGACAGCGCGGTGATGCGCAGGAAGTTCAGCAGGCCACCCAGGCCGACCTCGGCCGAGCCGATCGCGATCACCGGGCTGCCGCCGGCGAAGGCGGCCGTCACCGCGCCGAGCAGGAGCAGCAGCCACAGCCAGCGCGGGATGCCGGGCAGCACGCCGCGCGGGATGTGGGCCAGCCCCGCGGCCACCGTCACCAGCAGGGCCACCGCGCCGATCGGCACCCAGCCCGGATAGAACGTCAGCAGCACGCCGATCCCGGCCACGATCGCGAGCTTGGATCCGGCCCAGAGCTGGTGGATCACGGTGCGCCCGGGCACCGGCCGCAGCAGCACCACCTGCCGGCGCTGCCTGCGCGCGGCGGTCACGACATGCCCCCGGCGGCGGTCGGCGCCGTCGCCAGCACGCCGTCCTCGAGGTGCAGGATGCGCGGACACAGTTCTTCCAGGCCCGCGAAGTCGTGCGAGATCACCACGACGGTCAGCCGCTCGCGGCGGCGCAGGTCCACCAGCAGCCGCACCAGCCCCCGCGCCGACGCGGCGTCCAGCCCGGCCAGCGGTTCGTCGAGAATCAGCGCGCGCGGCGATCGGGCCAGCAGCCCGGCCAGCACGACGCGGCGCATCTGGCCGCCGCTGAGCTGGTCGATGCGCCGGGCGGCCAGCGTCGGATCGAGGCCCACGGTGTTGAGCGCTTCGGTGACCTTGGCCTGGTCGTAGATCGAGAACCCCGCCGACGAGGCGATCTCCAGTGCCACGTGGCTGCGCATCAGCTGCAGTCGCGCGGCCTGGAACGAGATCGCCACCGCACCAACCTGATCCGAGACCGGGGCGCCGTCGAGCAGACAGCTGCCGACGGTCGGGACGGTCAGCCCGGCCATGATCCAGGCCAGCGTCGACTTGCCCGACCCGTTGAGCCCGTGGATCAGCACGCCGTCGCCCTCGTGCACGGCGAAGTCGATGTCACGCAGCGCCGTCTTGGCCCAGGGCGTACCGGTGGCGTATTCGTGGCCGACACCGTTGAGCTCCAGCACCGGCGCCCCCTGCGGCTGTTCGACGGTTCCCGTCGCCGTCGGCGCGGTGGCCTTCTCCACCATGTCGGTGTTGGCGGTGCCGCGGCCGGTGAGATTCACCGTGCGGTCGGCGGCGTCGGCCTCGGTGTTGTAGTGGGTGATGTGCACCAGCGCGGTGCGGTGATGGCGGGTCAGGCCGGACAGCACCGACATCAACGCGTCGCGGCCGGCCTGGTCGACCATGCTGGTGACCTCGTCGGCGATCAACAGCGACGGTTCGCGGGCCAGTGCAGCGGCCACCGCCAGGCGCTGCAGTTCCCCGCCGGACAGGCCCCCGGTGTCCCGTTCGGCCAGCCCGTCGAGGCCCACCTCGGCCAGCAGCCGGTCGACGTCGGTGGACGCGCCCGGCGGCAGGCCCCACACCACGTCGTCGGCCACCCGGGTGCCCAGCACCTGGCTCTCCGGATGCTGCATGACCACGGCTGTACCACCCAGCGCGCCCAACCCGACGGCGCCGGGCCGCTGCACGGTCCCCGACGTCGGCTCGCGCCCGGCCAACACCAGCATCAGCGTGGTCTTGCCCGAACCGTTGGCGCCGGTCACCGCCAGGTGTTCGGCGGGCTGCACCGACAACGTCACCGGGCCCAGCGCATCGTGCGTCGACCCCGGGTAGCGGAACCGGACATCGTGGAGCTGCAGCGGAACCGGTGCGATCGGGCCCGTCTCCGGGGACGTATCCAGCTTGTGCACGTCGCGGACACCGAGCAGGCGGGCCAACACCTTCGACAGCGCCCACCAGCCGACCAGGCTGACCCAGGTGATGGACAGCACGCCCGCGCCGAAGAACAGCAGCGGCCAGTAGTCCAGCGCGGCGGCGAAGCCGTGTTTCAGCCGCTCGGCGGCACCTTCCATGCCCGGGATGCGGGCGATCATCGCGGCCAGGCCGGTGATGTTGGCGGTGACCGACTCGAACAACAGGTGCCGCAGCCGCACCAGCACGGCCAGCGCCGCCACGGTGGCCAGACCGAACAACGCACCCGCCACCAGCGCGGCGGCGACGACCGTGGGGGTGCCGCGGCCGCGCCGCTTGACGATGCCGGTCAGACCGCCGATGTAGGCGCAGTTGACCACCGTCATGAAGCCGCCCATGCCGGCGATCAGGAACGCGATCAGGCCGCCGGCCACGGTCGCGGCGACGAGCACCCGCAGCCGGTAGCGGTAGGCCAACAGCCCCATCGGCACCGTGCCCAGCAGCGACAGACCCGCCGCGAACGGCACCACCACGGCGATGATGGCGATCGCGGCGCACAGTGCGGCCATCACGGCGGCCTGGGCGAGCTCGACCGGTTGAAGCGAACCCGTCCGTTGAGGCGCGCTCTCCGGGCCGGGCGAGGTCATCCCACGATTCTGCCAGTCGGCACCCCGTCCGCCGCGACGCCGGGGCTGTCAGCGGCACGCCGGCGCAGTTTGGTATGCATAGTAAACCTATGCAATCATGGGGCATGTCCCAGACCCTCGGCGCGGATCTGCTCTCGGTGGTTTCCCGGATCAACCGGCTGGCCAACCAGCGCGTCCGGATGCCGATCCCGTTCGCGCAGGCCCGCCTGCTGTCCACCATCGAGGACCAGGGCGAGGCACGGATCTCCGATCTCGCCGCGCTGGACCACTGCAGCCAGCCGACGATGACCACCCAGGTCCGCCGGCTCGAGGACGCGGGACTGGTTACCCGCACCGCCGACCCGGGCGACGCCCGCGCGGTGCTGATCCGGATCACCCCCGAGGGGGTGGCCGCGCTGCGGCAGGCCCGCGCGGACCGCGGGGCGGTGTTCGACCCGTACCTCGAGCGGCTCACCCAGGCCGACCGCGAGTGTCTGGCCGATGCCGTCGAAGTGATGCGCCGGTTGCTGCGGGACGCCGGCGCCCCGGTTCCGACCCGCCGCTGAGATCGCCCGTTCGCCCCATGGCCTACTTCTCCGCGCGCTTGGCGCCGTGGCCTTCTGGGCCGGGCGCGATGTCCACCTTGCCAGCCACCACCTCGTCGGGTGCGAGAGCTCCGATGTTGCCGCGGTATCCGTGGATGAACGTGTTGAGCTTTGCGATTTGTTCTTCCATGACTCTGCGGAGTTCCACGACCACGCCCAATGGGGACGGAGCGGAGATGTCGGGCTTGAACTGGGCGAGCCGGTCGTCGCTGGACACCGCGATCACGGTTTGCACGGTGTCGCGGTAGCGGCTGAAGCCGTCGACAAGCTCCGCGGCGACCGCCGAGCGGGCCTCGGCGGGGCGGGTGAGCCGCAGAATCGCCTCTCTCGCGACTGTCGGGGTGGGCAGGCCGCGGGCGGCGGCGATGCGTTCCAACTCCTCGAGTTCCTCGGGGTTGAGCCGGATCTGCAGTGTCTTGCTGCGGCCGTTGCCGCGAGTCACTGTCGAGGTGGTGATGGGGGCGTTGGGGTCGGCTTCGACAGCGTCGCCCTCCTCGGCCAGGAGGTCGGCGAGGTTTTGGTCGTTCTTGGTGGTCATGTCATACCTCAGTGAAGATAGATGCGGCGGTCTCGCTCGTTGGCGGGCCAGGCGTTCGCACCATGCGTGGTGCCGTCGTCGTCGATGACGAGCCGGCACTCGACGAGCTGACCGATCGGGCCCGTGCGGTGACCCTGGGCAGCGACAGCTGAGGAATCAGGTGACCGCGACCCCCACCAGGAGGCCGACCAGATAGGTCGCCGCGATCGCCACCGTGCCGAACAGCAACTGCCGCAACGCCGACCACACCTTGTGCTGGCGGGTGAAGGTCGCCGCCGCGGCCCCGGCGATCATCAGCCCCACCCCGCCGAACACCAGCCCGACCCACAGCGACTCGTAGCCCAGCAGATACGGGATCAGCGGGATGATCGCGCCGATGGCGAACAGCACGAACGACGAACCCGCCGCCACCCACGGAGACGGCTTCTCCCACGGGTCCACGCCCAGCTCCTGGACCATGTGGAAGTTCAGCGCCTTCTTCTCGTCGCGGTGGATCTCGTCGGTCGCCTTCGCCGCGGTCTCCGGTGACATCCCCATATTGGTCAGGATCGCGACCAGCTCGGCCCGCTCGGCCTGCGGATCTGTCTCGAACGCCGAGCGTTCCACCCGCACCTCGGAGTCGATCTGCTCGTTGGCCGTCATGACCGACGTGTACTCCCCCAGCGCCATCGAGAACGCGCCTGCGAGCAGTCCGGCCACGCCGCTGATGACGACGGTGTGCGCGCTGGCGCTGGCCGCCACACCCGCGATCAGCGCGGTGTTGCTGACCAGACCGTCCATCGCGCCGAACGTCGCAGCGCGCAGCCACCCGCCGCTCACGTCGGCGTGCGTGTGGTCGGCGATGTGCGGCGTGCCGGTCGGCGACACGGGGTCGTCCACTGGATCTGTCATGGGAACGATTCAACGCCAGCGCGTCGGCCACCGCGAACTCAGGATGACCTGGGTTCGCCACATCATGGTTTGCCGAAGCGCCCACAGGGCTACCTTCGAGATATGACCACCACCGCGGAGCATCTACGCAACTCGCTGGACGGCCGGTTCCGGGACGTGAAGAACAGGATGCGGCGCGAACTCGCCGACGAGGTCTTCCGGCCGCACTACACGCCCAACACCGTCATCGCCCGCACGAAGGTCGGCGAGCAACTGAAGATCATGGCGTCCCGCGGTGCTGCCGAGGACGGTTTCAAGAAGGAACACGGCGGCAACGGCGACGTCGGCGCCGCCATCACCCAGATCGAGATGCTGGCGATGAGCGACCTCTCGCTGATGGTCAAGGCCGGCGTGCAGTGGGGGTTGTTCGGCGGCGCCGTCGAGAACCTCGGCACCGAGCGCCACCACCAGGCCTATGTGCGGCGGATCATCGACCTGGACCTGTTGGGCTGCTTCGCGATGACCGAGACCGGGCACGGCAGCGACGTGCAGGCGCTGGAGACCACGGCCACCTACGATCCGGGCACCGAGGAGTTCGTGATCGACTCGCCGACCCGCACCGCGCGCAAGGACTACATCGGCGGAGCCGCCCAAACCGCCCGGGTGGCTGCGGTTTTCGCTCAGCTGATCACCGCCGACGGGGTCAACCACGGGGTGCACTGCCTGGTGGTGCCGATCCGCGACGACGACGGCAACGACCTGCCGGGCGTGACCACCTCGGACTGTCACTACAAGGGCGGACTGCCCGGCGTGGACAACGGGCGCATCCAGTTCGACCATGTGCGCGTCCCGCGGGAGAACCTGCTGAACAAGTACGCCGACGTCGCAGCAGACGGCAGCTACAGCTCGCCGATCGAGAACCCCAACCGCCGGTTCTTCACGATGCTGGGCACGCTCATCCGGGGACGGGTCACCGTCGGGGGCAGCGCCGGCGCGGCGGCCCGGGTGGCCCTCGACATCGCCACCCGGTATGCGCTGCAACGCCGGCAGTTCACCGCCCCGGACGACGAACAGGAGGTGCTGCTGATGGACTATCTGATCCACCAGCGCCGGCTGCTTCCGCTCATCGCCCGGTCCTACGCACTGCAGTTCGCACAGAACGAGCTGGTGTCACGCTGCCACGAGCTGCAGACCGCCGACGATCCCGACCCCGAGGACCAGCGTGAGCTGGAGTCCCGGGCGGCCGGGCTGAAGGCGGCCAACACCTGGCATGCCACCCACGCCATCCAGGAGGCCCGCGAAGCCTGCGGCGGCGCAGGCTATCTCGCCGAGAACCGGCTGATCGCACTGAAGGCCGACACCGACGTGTTCACCACCTTCGAGGGGGACAACCACGTGTTGACCCAGTTGGTCGCCAAGGAGCTGCTGACCGCCTACGCCGACGACATCAAGGGCATGAGCCCGGTCGAATGGGTGCGCTTCGCGGCGAATTTCGCCGGCGAGCGGGTGATGAAACGCACTGCGGCACAGACCATCATGCAGACGATCCTGGACACCCGCCAGGACAACGAGGAAGAGGGCAGCCTCTTCAACCGCGGCACCCAGGTGAAGATGTTCGAGGACCGGGAGGAGTACATGCTGGCCTCGGTGGCGCGCCGGCTGCAGGGCAAGTCCAAGGAGATGAGCGCGTTCGACGCGTTCAACGCGGTGCAGGACCACGTGCTGCACGCCGCCGGCGCGCACATCGACCGGATCGTGCTGGAGGCGTTCGTGGCGGGCATCGACTCCTGCGAAGACGAGGAGACCCGGCAGATCCTCGGCATGGTGTGCGACCTCTACGCGTTGTCGGTGATCGAGCAGGACAAGGCCTGGTTCGTCGAGCACCGGTTCCTGTCGACCGAGCGCGCGAAGGCGGTCACCCGCGGTATCAACGACCGCTGCCGCCGGCTACGGCCACTCGCGGAAACCCTCGTCGACGGGTTCGGCATCCCCGAGCAGCTGCGCTACGCCGAGATGCTGCACCCGGAGAACATCCCCGACGAGTGACTCACGGCCCCGGGATCGGATCGAGCACCGTCAGCCTGCCGTCCTCGAGGGTGACCCGCGCCGACCCGATTCCGGTCGGACAGCACGGCTGGTCCTCGCCCTGGCGCCACTGGTACTGAACGACGGCGTTGTGGTCGCCCTGCGGCGTCACCGTGATGTACGTGCGCGGATCCGGTGTCGGCCAGCCGACCGGCGCCGCACCGTCGAAGAACAGCGCCTGCTGCGGGCTGTCGGGCGCGGTGCCCGAAGCGACCACCACCCAGTAGAGCTGACAGTCCGGGGTGTTCCCGCGCGAAATCTCCCGCCAGGAGCCCGCGGGCAGCATCGAGGTCTCTGCGCCGATCGCGTCCGCGCCCGGGCCCGGACCGCAGTCGGCGGTGCTGGTGGGCGGCGCCGACGGTGGGCTCCAGCCACAGGCGGTCAGGGTGACCAACGCCACCAACGCCACCGACAGACCTGTCACTCGCATGACGACAGGTTAGCGGCTACCCACCGGCGAACGGTCCGAGAGCCAATTCCGTTGCGTCGAGCGCCTTTAGCAGGTGCCCCATGGCACCGCACCGCAGGCCACCCTGGCGCGGTCCTGCGGGCTGAACGACGCCGTCGCAAGGGTCGTCGGATCCGGGGACGGCTCAACCGTCGCTCCGGTGCCACCGTCATGGTAGGTGCCGTCCTTCGGGTAGGTGCCCGCCCGGGCGACGTCGACGCCCACCCCGCCCAACAGCGCGGCGGCACCGACGATTGCGGCAATCATCCTGAGCTTCATCGGCATTTCGCCTCCTCGATTCACTGGCGATGCGGTTCTGCGCTGAACCGAAATCTGGGACAGGACGAAACCCTTTGGACCAGAGCGTCCTTCCCGAGGTCAACGTCGGATGAATTCACCGTAACCGGACGCAACCCCGGTTTGCCGCGTCCGCAGCATGTTCATGGGAAAGGCACAGTGGTCCCGATGACCAGGGTGGGGATGTGCCGCAGCCCACCGGGACGTACGCGGCCAACCGTGCGGGACACGGCCGTCTCGAGGTGGAGCAGAGGTGCTGAACGGGTGTGGCTCCCCCGGCTGGACTCGAACCAGCAACCCTTCGGTTAACAGCCGAATGCTCTGCCAATTGAGCTACAGGGGATTGCCCTCCCGCGGGTCTGCGCCGCGGGCCAGAGAGCACTCTAGCCTACGTCTGGTTGCACTCGCCAATACGATCCCGACCGGGCGCGCACCGGCACCGGTGAGGCAGGATGGACGGGGACAACATCGACACGTCAGACACCCCTGGGAGGAACCCTGTGATCGGGTATGTCGCCGTCCTGGCCGTCGGCTACGTGATGGGAACCAAGGCGGGCAGACAGCGCTACGAGCAGATCGCGGGAACCTGCCGGGCCGTCACCGGCAGCCCGGCCGCCAAGGCCGTCATCGACGCGGGCCGGCGCAAGATCGCCGAACGGGTCTCCCCCGACCCGGCCCTGGTCAAGCTGACACCGATCGACACCGGCACCGAGGTGATGGAGCCGGAGTCGACGAAGAGCGAGCAGAGCTGAGAGTTAGCCGATTTCCTGGCTGATGGTGGTGCCGGGCAGCAGCGGGCCGGTGTAGAAGCCGAAACCGTAGTCACCGAACCCGACGTTCGGGCTGCCGATGGTCACACCGGAGCCGTTGGAGTAGGACAGGCAGTTGCCGTCCTCCTTGTTGCCGAACCACGCCAGGCACGGCGGACCGGCGTTAACCTGGGCGTCGGTGCTGGTCAGAGACACGTAGAGGGGCACGGCGACGGCCGCGGCGGCAAAGGCGCCTGCGATCAGCCGCGTCGAATTGTTCCTGATCTTGTCCACCAGAATCTCCCAGCTCGCGTTATCCCCGACGGAATGAGCGCAACCACCATAACCCGGATCGCCCCGTCACGCAGTCAGGTCGTCACCACTTGCCTGTTGCAGCAGGCTGCGCCGGTAGGACTCCATCGCCACCAGGTCGCCGAACAGGGCGTGGTATTCGTCACCCTGCTCGACCGGCGACATTCGCTGCAGCTTGGACTTGACCTCGGCGATCTGCCGGCCGATCCACACCTCCTGCAGGCGTGCGATGACCCCACCGATGTAGCGGGGCAGCACCTCGTCGTCGGCGTTGATGGCCTCCACACCCAGCTCGTTGACCAGGCTGGCGGCCTGCGGCGAGGCGACCTGCTCGCGGACCAGCTCGATCCACTGCGCCCCGGTAACCCCCGTCGACGTGCCGCCGGCCGCCTCGATCGCCGCACGCACCGCCGCGTAACCGGGGTGGGTGAAGCTCTCGGCGGCCAGCGAGTCGAACACCGGACCGGCCAGTGCGGGGTACTGCAACGCCGACTTGAGCGCCTCCCGCTGCGGCCACAGGGTGGGGTCGGCCGGGTCGGGCCGCGCCGCGGGTTCGGCGGCGGCCCGCGGCGGCGCGGGCTGATCGCGATCGGGGGCCGGCCGGCGACGTGACCTGTCGGGCATGCCCCGCTTGGCCGCCTCCTCGCGCACCCGGGTCAGCACCTGCCCCTCGTCGCGCCAGCCGGTCCACCCGGCCAGTCGGCGCGCGTACTCGTCGCGCAGCGCGTAGTCGCGGATGCGCGCCACCAGCGGCACACACCTGCGCAACGCGTCGACCTGGGCCTGTGGGTCGTTGTCCAGCGCATCCCCGTCGGGGATCAGGCTGCGGATGGCGAATTCGAACATCGGGATGCGCCGGGCCACCAGGTCGCGCAGCGCGCCGTCGCCGGACCGCAGCCGCAGATCGCACGGGTCCATCCCGTCGGCGGCGATGGCGACGAACGACTTGCCGGCCACCTGCTGGTCGCCGTCGAAGGCCTTCAGCGCCGCCGCCTGACCGGCCGCGTCGCCGTCGAACACGAAGATCAGCTCGCCGCGATACCAGTTGTCGTCCATCATCAGCCGGCGCAGCAGGGCCAGGTGCCCGTCGCCGAACGCGGTGCCGCACGACGCGACGGCGGTGGTCTCACCGGCGAGGTGCATCGCCATCACGTCGGTGTAGCCCTCCACCACCACCGCGCGGTGCGACTTGGCGATGTCCCGCTTGGCCAGATCCAGGCCGAACAGCACCGAGGACTTCTTGTAGAGCACCGTCTCGGGGGTGTTGACGTACTTGGCCTCCATCGGGTCGTCGTCGAAGATCCGCCGGGCGCCGAACCCGATCACCTCGCCGCCGCCGGCCCGGATCGGCCAGAGCAGCCTGCGGTGGAACCGGTCCATCGGCCCGCGACGGCCCTCCCGCGACAGCCCGGCCGCCTCCAGCTCCTTGAACTCGAATCCCTTGCGCAGCAGGTGCTTTGTCAGCGAGTCCCACCCCGAGGGGGCGAACCCGCAGCCGAACCGGGCGGCGGCGTCGGCGTCGAAGTTGCGCTCGATCAGATACTGGCGCGCCGGGGCGGCCTCGTCGGAGGACAGCGCGGCGGCGTAGAACTCCTGCGCGGCGGAGTTGGCGGCCAGCAGCCTGCTGCGGCTGCCCCGGTCCCGTTGCACGTTGGTGGTGGACCCACCGGTGTAGGTGACGGTGTAGCCGACCCGGTCGGCGAGCAGTTCGACGGCTTCGACGAAGCTGACGTGCTCGATCTTCTGCAGGAACGCGTAGACGTCGCCGCCCTCACCGCAACCGAAGCAGTGGAAATGTCCGTGGTTGGGCCGGACGTGGAACGACGGCGACTTCTCGTCGTGGAACGGGCACAGGCCCTTGAGCGAATCCGCGCCGGCCCGGCGCAGCTGCACGTAGTCGCCGACGACGTCGTCGATGCCGACCTGTTCGCGGATGGCGGCGATGTCGCGGTCGGGGATTCTGCCCCTGCCCCGGGTCACGTCTGCCGCCACCCGGTCAGTCTAGAGGCCGCCGACGGTCCGGCTACGCGGGTTCGAGCCGTTCCAGGCGTCCTTCGGTGAACGACGCCACCTGGTCGATCACCACCCGCAGCCGGGCGTCGTCGTCGGCGGCGGCGTTGAACTCCGGGGCGAACAGCGGATCCAGCGTCGACGGCGCGCCAGCCAGCACGAACTGCAGCGCCGCGGCGATCCGGTCGCGCTGGCGAGCCTGCAGATCCAGGTGCCGCGGGTCCGACATGATGAACTGCAGCGCCAGGATCTTGAGCACCGCGACCTCGGCGCGGACCACGGTCGGCACCTCGAGGTCGGTGCGGTAGCGCACCAGCCGGCCGGGGCCGCAGGCGTCGCGGGTCGCCGCGATCGCCGAGGACGCGAACCGGCCGACCAGCTCGCTGGTCATCGTCTTCAGCGCCACCGACGCGGTCAGCGTGCCGTCGTACTTGCCGACCGCGGCCACCGCGGGCAGCGCCGAGAGCCGCCCGGCCGCCTCGACCAGGTCGGCGGCGGCCAGGCCGCCGCCCATGCCGTGGGACTGACCCAGCCGGCCCAGCGCACCGACCGCATCGTCGTCGGCGAGCACCCGCAGGTCGATGCGCCCGGAGATGACGCCGTCCTCGACGTCGTGCACCGAGTAGGCGACATCGTCGGCCCAGTCCATGATCTGGGCCTCCAGGCACGGCTGGCGGTCGGGCGCGTCGCCGCGCACCCAGGCCGCCGCGGCCGCGTCGTCGGCGTAGAAGCCGAACTTGCCGCCCTCGGGTGGCCGGTACCACGGATACTTCGTCACCGCGTCCAACGCCGCCCTGGTCAGGTTCAGGCCTGCGCTAATCGGCGGATCCACTTTCGCGTCAAGGACTTTGGGTTCCAACCGGGTGAGGATCCGGAAGTTCTGCGCGTTGCCCTCGAACCCCCCGCAACCCTCGGCGAGCTGGTTGAGCGCACGCTCCCCGTTGTGCCCGTAGGGCGGATGCCCGATGTCGTGCGCCAGCCCGGCCAGGTCGACCAGGTCCGGGTCGGCGCCCAACCCGACCGCCATCCCCCGGCCGATCTGGGCCACCTCCAGCGAGTGGGTCAGCCGGGTCCGCGGGGTCTCGCTCTGGCGTGGGCCCACCACCTGGGTCTTGTCCGCGAGGCGGCGCAGCGCCGCGCAGTGCAGCACCCGGGCCCGGTCGCGGGCGAAGTCGGTACGGTGCTCGGTGCCGGTACCCGGCAGCGCGGCAGCCTTGGGCGGTTCGACCACCAGCCGTTGCCGGTCGAACTCGTCGTAGGGATCGCGGGGGTCGCGCCGCGTCGGGTCAGTAGCCACCGACGCACAGTCTGCCAGGCGGTTCACCGCGTAACCGCTGCTGCCGTGGCGCACCCCACTAGATTGACGTCATGCGTGTCGCCCGCCTGCTGCCCGTGCTGCTCACGGTTGTACTGATCGGACTGCTCGGGGCGCCGGCGGCGTCGGCCAAGCCCCCGTTCCGCATCCCGGACTACATCACCGACGAGACCGGCACACTGTCGGCGGCACAGCGTTCCGAGGTCGAGGACGCGGTGAACCGGCTCTACGACCAGAAGCGGGTCCGCCTGTGGGTGGTGTTCGTCGACGAGTTCGGACAGAGCGCACTGAGCTGGGCCCAGTCCACCATGCGGCTCAGCGATTTCGGCGACCGCGACGCCCTGCTGGCGGTGGCCGTCACCGAACGCGCCTACGCGTTCCAGGTGCCCACCGCGGTGATGTCGCAGTCCGCGGCCGAGAGCCTGCAGGTCGACAGAATCGAACCGGCGCTGCGCGCCGACGACTTCGCGGGCGCCGCGGTGGCCGCCGCCGACGGCATCGCCGGGCAGACCGCCTCGCGCACGACCGCGCCGTCGGGCTCGCCCGCGGGCACCCCGGGCACGTCGGGGAAATCCAAGGGATCGCCGGTGACGATGATCGTCATCCTCGGCGTGCTGGCAGTCGGTGTGGTCCTGATGGTGCTGTGGTCACGCCGGAGGCGGGGCAAGCGCCGGGCCGCCGACCTGGAGGCCGCGCGCAAGCTGGATCCCGCCGACCCGCAGGCGCTGGCGTCGGTGCCGATCGACGCACTCGACGACCTGAGCAGGCTCATCGTCGTCGACGTCGACAACGCCGTGCGCACCAGCGAGAGCGAACTCACCCTGGCCGAAGACGAATTCGGCACGTCGCAGACCGAGCCGTTCCGCCGGGCGGTCGGCAACGCCCGCACCACGCTGGCCCAGGCGTTCAACGTCCGCCAGACCCTCGACGACTCGGTGCCCGAGACCCCGCAGCAGCGCCGCGACCTGCTGACCCGGGTGATCGTCGCCGCGGCGAAGGCCGACCACGAACTCGACGCCCAGAGCGAGGCCTTCGAGAAGCTGCGCGACCTGGTGATCAATGCGCCGGACCGGCTCGACGCGCTGACCCAGCAGATGATCGACCTGATGGCCCGGATCGGCCCGGCCGAGCAGACCATGGCGACGCTGCACAGCCAGTTCGACGCAACCGCGCTGACGTCGGTCGAGGACAACGTCGCCACCGCCAAGGAGCGGCTGAAGTTCGCCGAACAGAGCATCAGCACCGCGCGCGGGCTGGTCGCGCGGCCCGCCGGTCAGCAGATGGGCCTCGTCGACGCGATCCGCGCCGCGGAGTCGTCCCTGGGTCAGGCGCGGGGCCTGCTGGAGGCGATCGACTCGGCCGGCTCCGACATCAACCGCGCGGTGGCCACGCTGCCGTCGGCGATCACCGACATCCAGAACGGGATCGACGAGGCGGCCAAGCAGTTGCAGCGCGAACCCACCTCGTATCGGGCGCAACTGACGTCGGCACACGCAGCAGCCGTCGCAGCGCTCGCCGATGCGAAGGCGCAGGGCAACACCGACCCGCTGGGCGTGTTCACCCGGCTGACCCAAGCCGACGCCCGGCTGGACCAGTTGCTGGCCAGCGCCGACGAGGAACGCAGCGCCAAGGAGCGGCTGAGCCGCGCCTACGACCAGGCGCTGTTCACCGCGCAGTCACGGGTGCGAGGGGTGTCGGACTTCATCGACACCCGGCGCGGCAGCATCGGACCAGAGGCGCGCACCCGGCTGGCCGAAGCCGTGCGGCAGCTGCAGGCCGCCCAGGACAAGAAGATGACCAACCTCGGCGAGGCGATCGCGCACGCCAACGGCGCGTCCACGCTGGCCAGCCAGGCGCAGTCGCTGGCCAACGACGATGTGCGCGCCGCGCAGCGCAGCTACACCTCCGGCGGCGGCTGGGGCGGCGGCAGCAGCGGCGGCGATCTGGGCGCGGTGATCGGCGGGATCATCATCGGCAACGTGCTGGGCGGCGGCCGGCGCCGCGGCGGATTCGGGGGCGGCATCGGCGGCGGGTTCGGCGGCGGGTTCGGCGGTGGCCGCAGCAGCGGTCGCTCGTCGTCCTACGGCGGGGCGTCGCGATCGTCGGGGCGCAGTTACAGCGGCGGCGGCGGCCGCTTCTGACCCTCGGCCACCCTCAACGCAATCTCGAGCGACCACCCGGCCACGTTGCGCCTACGGCTGTGGCGCGCCGCTCGGAGCGACCCTCAGGGCAATCTCGGACGCCCCCAGGACCTCAGCAGCCCTTGAGCCGGACGGCAAGATAGTCGGAGACCGCGTCGATCGCGACCCGCTCCTGCGTCATCGCGTCACGCTCGCGGATGGTGACCGCGTGGTCCTCCAGCGAGTCGAAGTCCAGCGTCACGCAGAACGGCGTCCCGATCTCGTCCTGGCGGCGGTAGCGCCGGCCGATCGCGCCGGCGTCGTCGAACTCCACGTTCCACGACGTGCGCAGTTCGGCGGCCAGGTCGCGGGCCTTCGGCGACAGATCGGCGTTGCGCGACAGCGGCAGTACCGCCGCCTTCACCGGCGCCAGCCGCGGATCGAGCTTGAGCACGGTGCGCTTGTCCACCCCGCCCTTGGCGTTGGGCGCCTCGTCCTCGGTGTAGGAGTCGACCAGAAACGCCATCAGCGAGCGGGTCAGCCCGGCCGCCGGTTCGATCACATACGGCACGTAGCGCGTGTCGCTGCCCTGGTCGTAGAACGACAGGTCGACACCGGAATGCTCACCGTGCGTGGACAAGTCGAAGTTGGTCCGGTTGGCGATACCTTCCAGCTCACCCCACGGGTTGCCGGCGAAACCGAACTTGTACTCGATGTCCGTGGTGCCCGCCGAGTAGTGCGAGAGCTTCTCCAGCGGATGCTCGTAGAGTCGCAGGTTGTCGCGCTTGATACCGAGGTCGACGTACCACTGCAGCCGGGTGTCGATCCAGTACCGGTGCCATTCCGGCGCCGTGGACGGTTCGACGAAGAACTCCATCTCCATCTGCTCGAACTCGCGGGTCCGGAAGATGAAGTTGCCCGGGGTGATCTCGTTGCGGAAGCTCTTGCCGATCTGGCCGATGCCGAACGGCGGCTTCTTGCGGGCCGTGGTGACGACATTGGCGAAGTTGACGAAGATGCCCTGCGCGGTCTCCGGCCGCAGATAGTGCAGCCCCTCCTCGGTCTCGATCGGACCGAGGTAGGTCTTGAGCATCATGTTGAAGTTGCGCGGCTCGGTCCACTGCCCCTTGGTGCCGCAGTCCGGACACGCGATCTCGGTCATCGGCACCGAATCCGGGTCGTCGAGACCTTTCTTCTGTGCGAAGCCCTCCTGCATGTGGTCCTGGCGGTGCCGCTTGTGACAGCTCAGGCACTCCACCAGCGGGTCATGGAAGACCTCGACGTGGCCGGAGGCCACCCACACCTCGCGGGGCAGGATGATCGCGCTGTCGAGCCCCACGACGTCGTCACGCCCGGTGACGACCGAGCGCCACCACTGCCGCTTGATGTTCTCCTTGAGTTCGACGCCGAGCGGTCCGTAGTCCCAGGCGGACTTGGTGCCGCCATAGATCTCGCCGGACTGGTACACCAGCCCGCGACGTTTGGCCAGGTTTGCAACGGTCTCGATGATCGACGAAGACGGAGCCACGGCGTAACAGCGTAGCGATCCGGTTGAGGCCACCGGCACGGACGTGGCCTGTTGACATGCACGATCACGCATGTATCGTGACGGCTAATGGAAACCGTTTCCACTTCGGCGGGACCGTCGGACCACCACGGACACGACGGCGCGCCGCTGCCGGAGCTGCCCCCGCGCCAGGTACTCGACACCGCGGGCGACCTGCTGCGCGCCCTGGCCGCTCCGGTGCGTATCGCGATCGTGCTGCAGCTGCGCGAGGCCGCCCGCTGCGTGCACGAGCTGGTCGACGTGCTGGATCTGCCCCAGCCCCTGGTCAGCCAGCATCTGCGAATCCTCAAGTCCGCAGGCGTGGTCGAGGGTGAACGGTCCGGCCGCGAGGTCTTGTACCGCCTGGTGGACCACCACCTCGCCGACATCGTCGTCGCCGCGGTCGTGCACTCCGCCGAGGAGACGCCGTGACCGGCGCCGTCCGTTCGACACGTCAGCGCGCCGCCATCACCGCACTGCTGGAGAACATCGAAGGCTTCCGGTCCGCTCAGGAGCTGCACGACGAACTCCGCAGGCGCGGTGAGGGTATCGGGCTGACCACCGTGTACCGCACGCTGCAGCAGATGGCCGCGACCGGACTGGTCGACACGTTGCGCACCGACACCGGCGAGTCGGTGTACCGACGCTGCTCGCAGCATCACCACCATCACCTGGTGTGCCGTGCATGCGGGCGCACCGTCGAGATCCAGGGCCGCCAGGTCGAGAACTGGGCCGCCGACGTCGCCCGCGAACACGGCTTCGTCGACGTCAGCCACACCATCGAGATCTTCGGGCTGTGCGGCCGCTGCGCGCGCGGCTCGTCGGGCAACTAACGCCGCTTACGCCCACGCCACCCGGCGACCGCGACGAGAATTCCGGCGATCGCGATGATCGGCCCGAGGACCGACCACGTGGTGGTGTTGCTCATCGGGCTGCCGGACACCGCGCCGACGCCCTGCAGGGTGAACAGCAGACCGAAGAGCGCGACGACGATCCCGACGACGATCAGCACAGTGCGCACGGGTGTCAGCCTAGTCAGGCCACCAGCGCGCGCCGCACGTCCGCGCCGGTGGCCAACACCATCAGCACCAACGTGCGCAAAGCGTCGTCGGTGAGCCCTGCCGCCGGGAAGTTGTAGCGCAGCAACACATCGCCGGTCTTCCTCGGCCCCGGACCGGCCACCCCGATCTTCTCCACCATCGACACCGTGCCCAGCAGGGTGTCGTGGGCGTGTTTGGCCACCCTGGCCCGGATCTTGGCGTCCAGCGGCAGATCCCAGGCCAGCACCTGGGTCAGCGACACCATCTCCAGGCCCTCGGCGATCGTCACCACCCGCAGCGAAGCGAACGTCTCGTCGTGGGGCACCGTCAACGCGCCGTCGTCCTCCCGCTGCACCGGCAGGATCTCGGCCAGCGCGGCGGCGAGGCGCTCGGTCAGCTCCATCGCGGCCCTAGGTCCTGCCGAAGCGCCGGTTGCGGTGCACGTACTCCTCGCACGCGGCCCACAGATCGCGGCGGTCGTAGTCGGGCCACAGCTTGTCCTGGAAGACGTATTCCGCGTAGGCGGCCTGCCACAGCAGGAAGTTACTGGCCCGTTGCTCCCCCGAGGTCCGGATGAACAGGTCCACATCGGGGATGTCGGCGCGATGCAGGTGCTTGGCGAACATGGCCTCGCTGATCCGCGACGGGGACACCTTGCCGTCCACCGCCTCCTGGGCCAGCGCCCGCGCCGCCTCGACGATCTCGGTGCGTCCGCCGTAGTTCACGCAGTAGTTGATGGTGATGACGTCGTTGCCGACCGTCATCTGCTCGGCGATGTCGAACTCCTTGATCACGCTGCGCCACATCTTCGGTCGCGACCCGACCCAACGCATGTTGACGCCCATCGCGTTCAGGTTCTCCCGGCGCCGGCGCACCACCTCGCGGTTGAAGCCCATCAGGAACCGCACCTCCTCGGTGCTGCGCTTCCAGTTCTCGGTGGAAAACGCATACACCGTCAGGTGCTTGATGCCGATCTCGATCGCCCCGCAGGTGATGTCGATCAGCACGGCCTCACCCATCTTGTGGCCCTCGGTGCGGCCCAGGCCGCGCTGGGTGGCCCAGCGCCCGTTGCCGTCCATCACCACGGCGACGTGGTTGGGCACCTGGCCGGCCGGGATCTGCGGCGCCGACGCCTTGGAGGGGTGCTGCGGTGGCCGGGAGAAGCGGCCGTTGGTGTTCGGCGGCAGATCCGGGAAGACGACAGGCCACGTCGAGGTGTCCGGGAACATCGGGTAATCGTCAGGCGCCGGAGGCAGCTGTGGGTAGCTGACCCTGCCCTTCCGCCCGGTCCGTTCCGTTGCCATGCGCCTCATCCTGCCTGATGCCCGGCACCGCCATCCGATCCGCCCGGTAGACACGCTCGACGAGGGGCAGGGTGCGCAGCTGTCGTTCCAGGTGCCACTGCAGGTGCGCGGCGACCAGGCCGCTGGCCTGGCTGCGATGCGACGCGGAGGTGCTCTGCGCGTGCTCCCAGTCCCCCTCGTGCAGTGCGACCATCAGGTCCAGCACGGCCTGCGGCGGGGTCACCGACCCGGACGGCCGGCAGTGCACACACACGCTTCCCCCCGCCGCCACGTGAAACGCGCGGTGCGGCCCCGGCGCGGCGCACCGGGCACATTCGATCAGCGACGGCGCCCACCCCGCGATGCCCATCGCCCGCAGCAGGTAGGCGTCCAGCACCAGCTCGCGGGGCCGTCGGCCGTCGGCCACCGCGCGCAATGCGGCCACCGTGAGCCGGTGCAGCTCGGGCATCGGGGCGTGCTCCTCACCGGCGAGCCGCTCGGCGGTCTCCAGCATGGCGCAGGCGCAGGTGTAGCGGCCGTAGTCGCTGACGATATCGGAGGCGAACGCGTCGATGGCGACCACCTGGGTGACGATGTCCAGGTTGCGACCGGGATGCAGCTGGACGTCGATGTGCGCGAAAGGCTCCAGCCGGGCACCGAACTTGCTACGGGTTCGGCGCACCCCCTTGGCGACCGCCCGGACCAGACCGTGATCGCGTGTGAGCAGGCTCACGATGCGGTCGGCTTCGCCGAGCTTGTGCTGCCGCAACACCACCGCCCGGTCCCGGTACAGACGCATTCGGCAAGTGTTCCACCGTGAGGTGACGAATTGTCGTTGCAGCGCCGATACTCTCGTAGGCAATGGCCGAAGCTCCTCACCCCAGCACCGGGTCCGGGACCCGATTCCCCACCCTGGGCGACCAGTTGTACGAGCTTGCAAGCGGCACCGTGACATCCACCGAGCTGGTGCGCCGGTCACTGGCGGCGATCGAGGCGAGCCAGGACACCCTCAACGCGTTCCGGGTGGTGCTGACCGAGCAGGCCACCGCCGATGCGGCCGCCGCCGACCGTCGACGTGCGACGGGTCGCGACACATCGGACCAACCGCTGCTCGGCATCCCGATCGCGGTCAAGGACGACGTCGACGTCGCGGGTGTGCCCACCCGCTTCGGCTCCGCCGGAACGGTGCGCGAGGCCACCGCCGACGCCGAGGTGGTGCGGCGGCTGCGCGACGCGGGGGCGGTGATCATCGGCAAGACGAACACCTGCGAGCTCGGCCAGTGGCCGTTCACCAGCGGTCCCGGGTTCGGCCACACCCGCAACCCCTGGTCCCGCGAACACACCCCGGGCGGATCCTCCGGTGGCAGCGCCGCCGCGGTGGCCGCCGGCCTGGTGGCGGCCGCGATCGGCTCCGACGGCGCGGGCAGCGTGCGCATCCCGGCCGCGTGGACGCACCTGGTCGGCATCAAACCTCAGCGGGGACGCATCTCGACCTGGCCACTTCCCGATACGTTCAACGGGATCACGGTCAACGGCGTGCTGGCCCGCACCGTGGCCGACGCAGCCCTGGTGCTCGACGCCGCATCGGGCAACGCCCCCGGCGATCTGCACACCCCACCCCCGGTTCGAGTGGCGGACTCGGTCTCGCAGGCGCCCGGCCCGCTGCGCATCGCGATGTCGACGAAGCTCCCGTTCACGGGTTTCCGCGCCCGGTTGGATCCCCGGATCCGGACCGCCCTGGAGAACGTGGCCGGACAGCTCGAACAGCTCGGCCACACGGTGCAGGCCGCGGATCCCGACTACGGCCTGCGCATGTCCTGGAACTTCCTGTCCCGCTCGATGGCCGGCATCCCGGACTGGGTGGAGCGCCTCGGCCTCGGCGTCGACCTGGACAGGCGCACCACCGCCAACGCCCGAGTGGGGCGGCTGCTGTCCGAGCACGTGCTGCGCAAGGCGCGCGCCCACGAGGCCGTCACACAGCGCCGCGTCGGCTGGATCTTCAATCTCGCCGATGTGGTCATCGCACCCACCACGGCCCAGCCGCCGCCGACGGTCGACGCCTTCGACAACCTCGGCGGAATGTCCACCGACCGGGCGATGATCCGCGCCTGTCCGGTGACCTGGCCGTGGAATCTGCTCGGCTGGCCGTCGATCAACGTGCCCGCCGGGTTCACCCCCGAAGGGCTGCCGATCGGTGTTCAGCTGATGGGCCCGGCCAACAGCGAGCCGTTGCTGGTCTCGCTGGCCGCGGCATTGGAGGCCCTCAACGGTTGGGCGACCCACCAGCCCGACAACTGGTGGGACGGCCGGGCCGCACCACCCGAGCCGGAGCCGGCCGCGACGAATCTCGCCACTCGAGCCTCGGCGGCCGGCGTGGTCGCGTAATGTCCGGCCCGTGACCGCCGTCAAGATCGCACCCGTGGTATCCGCGGTGCTGTTCGCGGCCGTCGCGGTCACGGCCGCCCCCACCGCACACGCCGACAACAAGCGCCTCAACGACGGCGTGGTGGCCAACGTGTACACCATCCAGCAGCAGCACGGCTGCGACACCGACATCAAGATCAACCCGCAGCTGCAGCTCGCCGCGCAGTGGCACACCAACGACGTCCTGCACAACCGCGCGCTGGACGGCGACATCGGTTCGGACGGCTCGACCGTGCAGGACCGGGCCAACGCCGCAGGGTTCGTCGGCACCGTCGCCGAGACGGTCGCGATCAACCCCGCGCTGGCGATCAACGGCATCGAGATCATGAACCAGTGGTACTACCGGCCCGACTACATGGCGATCATGTCCAACTGCGCGAACACCCAGATCGGTGTGTGGTCGGAGAACAGCCTGGACCGCAGCGTGGTGGTGGCGGTCTACGGGCAGCCGGGCTGACGAGGACGGCACCGCCGCCGAAGTTCGCCCGTTTGTACCGTCGCGCGTCATCGGCGCCCCTAGGCTCTTGAGGTGCGTCTGTCGTGGCCGCTGGTCGGCCGCACCGAGGAACTGAGCCGCGTCGAGGCCGCGCTCTCGGATCCCGACGTGTCCGGGATCGTCATCTGCGGCGAGGCGGGCGTGGGCAAGAGCCGGATCGCGCGCGAGGCGCTCTCGGACGCCCGGGCGCGCGGGTATGCCACCCGGGTCGCCGTCGGCACGTCGTCCGCGCGTGCGATCCCGCTGGGCTCGTTCAGCACGTGGGCGCCGCCGGGGGTGACCGACACCGTTCAACTGTTGCGCGGGGTGATCAGCGCGCTGACCGCCGCGCCCTCGGGCGAACCGGTGGTGGTGTTCGTCGACGACGTGCATCTGCTCGACGACCTCTCCACGTTCGTCGTTCACCAGATCGTGCAGCGCGGCGCCGCCAGACTGATCCTGACCGTGCTGGACGGCAAGCCGATTCCCGCTGCGGTGCAGGAGATCTGGAAGGTGGGAGCGTTCGATCGGCTGCAGCTGCAACCGTTGTCGCCCGCCGAGACCGGCACCCTGCTCTCAGCTGCCCTCGGCGGTCCCGCCGATCCGGATGCGGCCCGGCGACTGTGGCAATTGACCCGCGGCAACGTGCTGTACCTACGCAACATCGTCGAGCAGGAGATCTCCGACGGCCGGGTCGAACGGGATCGCGGCAACTGGCGCTGGGTCGGTGACCCGGTCATCCCGCTCAGCCTGGTCGAGCTGATCGAAACCCGGATCGGGGCGCTGCCGGCAGCGGTCGCCGACGTCATCGACACCCTCGCCGTCGGCGAGCCCCTCGAACTGGCCGCCCTGGAACGGATCACCGACCCGACCGCGGTGGAGGAGGCCGAGACCCGCGGCCTGATCATGCTGCACCCCACCGGCACCGGCATCGAGGTAGGGGTCGCGCACCCGATCTACGGCGAGGTGCGCCGCAGGTGCGCACCGGCCACCAAGCTGCGCCGGCTGCGTGGACTGGTCGCCACCGAACTGGCCGCGTCCGACGACCGCGACCAGGTCCAAACGGTGGTGCGACGCGCCACCCTGAGCGTGGACTCCGATCTGAAAGCCGATACCGAGCTGTTGACCCGGGCCGCCCACGGCGCCGTGTGGCTGGCCGATCTGAACCTCGCCGACCGGCTCGCCGAGGCCGCCATCCGCGCCGGTGCGGGACCGGAGCCGGGCTTCCTTCGTGCCCACGCGCTGTCCTGGCTCGGCCGCGGCGAGGACGCCGACGCGGTGCTCGCCGAGATCGACCAGGACGGCCTGACCGATGCCGAGCGCGCCCGACTCGCCTTTCTGCGGGCCAGCAACATGCTCTGGGCGCTCGGTGATCCTCAAGGAGCCAAGGCACTCATCGACGATGCGGCCTGGACCACGCCGCCGCACGAATGCAGCCATATCGACGCGTTCCTGGCCGTCTACTGGTTTGCGATGGACCGGCCCGACACCGCGCTGTCGGTCTCGGGCGACCTCGTCGTCGACCAACTGCCCGCAGTCGTCGGCACCGAGCTGGCGTGGGCGCTGACCACGATCAACGCCGACGCCGGCCGGGTCGAGGCCGCCGTGAGCGGCGCGGAAGCCGGATACTCGCCGACGCAGCGGTCTTTCGACACCCCACATATGCGGTTCAACATCGCCGACGCGCACGTCAGCGCGTTGCTGCTGGCCGGCCGCATCGGCGAGGCCCGCGCGGTGGCCGAACGCGTGCGACGCCAAGCCGCCGACCTGCCGGGAGCCGCATCACTACTCGGCGCGGCGGTGGCGGGCCGGGCCGCGCTCGGCGCCGGCGACCTCGGCGCGGCGCGCGCACTGCTCGACGACGCCGTCGACAGGCTGACCGTCAGCCACCCGCTCGGCTGGGGGTTCCGCTATCGCATCCCGCGCGCGACGGCGCTCGCCATCGGCGGCTCACCCGAGGATGCCGCCGCCGAACTCGCCGCGCTGGCCGGGACGGCGCGCCGGTTCCGGCTGCTCGACTACGAGCAGAGCCTGGCCCGCGCGTGGATCACCGCCGGACAGGGCGCCGTCAGCGAGGCCATCGCCATCGCCCGATCGGCCGCCGAAAGAGCTTCGGCCAGCGGCAGGCTCGCGGCCGAGGTGCTCTGCCTACAGACCGCCACCCAGTTCGGCGACCGCACCGCCGGGCGGCGGCTACGGGAACTCACCGCCCTGGTCGAGGGACCCCGGGCCGGCCTGGCGGCGCGCTTCGCCGAGGCCCTGCACGACGGGGATGCCGCCGAACTGGACTCGGTGTCAGAGGAATTCGAACGAATCGGCGACCTCGTCGCGGCGATCGACGCCGCCGCTCACGCCTCGCTGGCCTTCCACGCCCAAGCGCTGCGTGGATCGGCCCTGCGCTGTTCGGCCCGCGCGGACGCGCTCGCCCGGCGCAGCGGCGCCACCACCCCCGCGCTACGCCGCGCGAGCGAACCCCTGCCGCTGACCGACCGGGAGCACGAGATCGTCGTTTTGATCGGCGAAGGTTTGACCAACCGCGACATCGCCGGCCGGCTCACCCTGTCGGTGCGCACCGTCGAAAGCCACATCTACCGGGCGATGACCAAGACCGGAACCACCTGCCGGGACGAACTGGCCGGGCTGCTGACCCGGCGTCACAACATCACGCAGTGATCCGTCCCGCAAAACGGGTTCCGCAGCCGGGCCGCAGTCAGCCGATGGCCATCTCCTCTGCCCACGCGACGTGTCCTTCGAAGCCCAGCGATTCCGCCATCGCGCGGTATCTACCCACCGCCTCCCGGCGGGTCACCTCGTCGCCGGTGGCGCAGGCCAGCAGGGCCCGCAGCCGCAACAGCGTGACTTCGACCATCGGCGCCGGGCGCTCGCCCTGCAGCTGCGCCAGCCATCCGATCGCCTCCTCGGCGTCACGGACCCCGTCGTGGCCGCCGTCGGCGAGCAGTGTCTCCACCAGCAGGCTCGTGCCCAGGACGCTCCACCCGAGCCGTCCGGCGTCCTGCAGTTGTCGCGCGGCGCGGTGCATCGTCCCGATGGCGGTATCGCGGTCTCCGCACGTGGCCATCTCGCGGCCCGCCAGCAGTTCAGCCAGCGGGACCAGCGAGGGCGCGCGCTCGGGAAGCCACCGGTCGCGGGCATGCAACATCAGCTCCAGTCCCCGGGCCCCGTCGGCCGGGCCGCGTCGGTAGAGCAACGCCGCGCCCAGCCCGAAGTGCGCCCCCGTCACAGCGAAATCGTTGCTGGACCCGTGGGCCAGCTGCATCGCGTCCTCCAGCATCCGCATCAACTCGTCGTCGAAGCGCACCGCACCGTAGAACACCGACGTGAACGTCCACGCCACGACGAGGGCGAGCGTGGCCGGATCGGCGCTCCGCGACAGTGTGACAGCGTCGTCGAGGTCGTCTTGCCAACCGCTGCGCCCCAGCCAGTACCGCGCGATGCCACGGAACGCCGTCGCGATCGCCAGTGGCGACCCCACCCCGAAGTCCGCTCCCATCGTGGGGTCGCCGTCAGCCAACTCGATGGCGGTCTGAGACCACCGCAGGATCTCGTCGAAGTCTCCGGAGTTGAACCAGTTGGCGAACGCGAGAAACGACAATCCCACGGTCATCGTGGGATCACCGATCGACTCGAGCAACTCCATCTGCTCGGCCGCGAGCCGGGAACCCTCGCCGGGCCGACCCGCATAGAGCAGCTCGGTCGCCAGCCCGGTCATGCCGACGGCCAGCGACACCTTATCCCCCGCCTCGGTGCACAGATCCCGGAGTTCGGCGAAGCGGCCCCAGCTCTTCTGCACCGGTCGGGCCTGCCAGTCGGTGACGCACAGCATGACCCGGGGTGCGATGCGCAGCGAGAGCTGGTCGGAGTCTTCAGCGGGCAGCCGATCGGCGATCTGTTGGGCCCGTTCCCAGCTGATCCGGGCGGCACCCACGTCGCGGCCAGCCGACCACGCGCCGGCGCGCATATGCCAGCCATAGGCGACAGGCAATTCACCGGCGGCCTCCAGGTGCTCGGCGATCAATGCCGCATTCTGCTCAGCCGACTCGGGCGCGCGCTCTTGGATCGCGGTCGCAAGACACCGATGCCATTGCGCGCGGGTGGTTTTAAGCTGTGATTCGTAGGCGACCGCGCGGATCAGTGGATGGCAGAAGGCGTACTCGGCGAACGGTGTGAACTGCACCTGATCGAGCAGGTGCGCGCCAAGCAGCTCGTCGAGCACCGGGTTCACATCGAGGGCGGCCAGCAGGTGTTCGTCGAACCGGCCACCGATCACCGACGCAGCATTCACCGTGCGACGGGCCGGGGCGCTGAGCCGGTCGATCCGCGCCTGGATCGCGGCCTGCACCGTGGCGGGCACACTCACCTCGGCGACGTTCGCATTGCAGCGATACCGGCCGCTTTCTCCGACCAGCACCCCGCGTTGGGCCAACTCACGCACCATTTCCTCGGCGAAGAACGGATTGCCTGCCGCCCGTCCGGCGATCACGCGCGCCAGCTCAACCACCGAGGGGTCGGTCCCCAGCAGCTCCCCGAGCAGAGCGATCGTTTCCGAATCAGCCAGCGGGGCAAGCGCTATCGTCTGCCCGCTGGACAATTGCGCGAGGTCGCCCCGGTACTCGGGCCTGGCAGTGACCACGACGGCCGACGGCGTGCGCTCGACGACGGAGAGAAACTCTGTCAGGAGCGACTCGCTGGCCGAGTCGATCCAGTGCACATCCTCGATGACGAACAGCGCCGGCTCGGTTCGTGCCAACGTCGCGGTGTTGACCAGCGCGATCAGCCGGCGCCGGCGCGCATCGCGGTCGATGCTCGGCATCGGCACGCCAGGGTCTGCGATGTCGAGAAGATCCTCGAGCATCAATAGATCGTCCGGCGCGGCCTCCGGAACCATCGCCCGCACCCGCACCCGCGCAGCGCCGGCGGTCAACTCCGCCACCCCGAAGGCTGCCCGCAACAGCGTGGTGACCGCACCGAAGGGGGCTTCGTTGGTGTGTGATTCGCAGCTGGCCCACACCACCGAGACACCACGCTCGGCTGCGAGCACCGCGGCTTCCCGCGCAACCCGGCTCTTGCCGATGCCCGGTGGGCCGATCACGTTGACCACCGCGCCGAGGCCGGCGACCGTGCGTTCGACGAGCGCGTCGAGGATCGCCATCTCCGCGCGCCGACCGACCAGGCTGGCCTCAGCGCGCGCGGCCATCCCCTGCCGCCTCTTGACCGCCGTCAGCAGGCGCGCCAGTACCGGCTCCGCGGCGCCTTTGACGTGTACCCACTGCGGCTCACCCAGCTCGGCGAGACGCTCGACGAGACGCGCGGTCGACTCTGACACCATCACCGCGCCCGGCTCGGCCGCCGATTCGATCCGTTGGGCCATCCCCAGAGGCTCACCCGTCGCGGCGTATCGCGTTGTCCCGATGGCGACCTCGCCGGCGATCACCCGACCGGAGTTCAGACCCACCCGCAATTGCAGCGCCACCCCGTCGCGTTCGTGCAGTTCGGCCGCCAGCCGGTTCGCCTCGTCCTGGATCGCGAGTGCGGCCAGGCATGCCCGGAGGGCATGATCCTCCAACGCGACGGGGGCACCGAACAGCGCCATCAGTCCGTCGCCGGTGTATTCCACGGTGCCGCCGCCGTATCGTCGCACGACGGCGACAGAGCGCTCCACCAACTCGGTCAGGATCTCACGCAGCCGCTCCAGTTCGAGCACCGCGGCGATGTCCATGGACCGCACCACATCGGCGAACAGCACCGTGACCTGCTTGTACTTCGCAGGGTCGGGCGCGACTGCGGTCGGCACACCGCATTGGTCGCAAAACCGGGCGTCGGCACGCAGCCGGGTGTCGCACGACCGACACTTCCCGCCCACCGCCATTGCAGCACCACCCGATCAAGGACCGCCGACGACCCAGTTCCCACAGGGTAGGGCGCAGCCGTGCCCGGTCAGGCGGATTCGGTGCGCTCCGCCTAGAAACCCAGACGGCCGAGCTGCTTGGGGTCACGCTGCCAGTTCTTGGCGATCTTCACCCGCAGGTCCAGATAGACCTTGGTACCCAGCAGCTTCTCGATCTGGGTGCGCGCCACCGTGCCCACCTCGCGCAGCCGCGCGCCGCCCTTGCCGATCACGATGCCTTTCTGCGAGTCGCGTTCGACGTAGAGGATCGCGTGCACATCGATCAGATCGTCACGGTCGGGTCGGGGTTCGACGTCCTCGATCACCACCGCCAGCGAGTGCGGCAGCTCGTCGCGCACCCCCTCCAGGGCGGCCTCGCGGATCAGCTCGGCCATCAGTACCTCTTCGGGCTCGTCGGTGAGCTCCCCGTCGGGGTAGAACGCCGGACCCGGCGGAAGCTGGGCGACCAGAACGTCGACGAGCACGTCGAGCTGGGCGCCCGACGTGGCGGAGACCGGGACGATCTCGGTGTCGGGCCCGACCAGCTCGCTGACCGCCAGCAACTGCTCGGCGACGCGGTCCCGGCTCACCTTGTCGGTCTTGGTGACGATGGCGATCAGCGTGGTTCGCGGCGCAACGGCACGGATCTGCTCGTAGATCCAGCGGTCGCCCGGCCCGATCTTCTCGTCGGCCGGAACGCACAGCCCGATGACGTCGACCTCGGAGTAGGTGTCCTTGACCAGATCGTTGAGCCGCTGCCCGAGCAGGGTGCGCGGGCGGTGCAGACCGGGCGTGTCCACCAGCACGATCTGGAAATCGTCGCGGTGCACGATGCCGCGGATGGTGTGGCGGGTGGTCTGGGGGCGGTTGGACGTGATCGCGACCTTCGACCCCACTAGTGCGTTGGTCAGCGTGGACTTGCCGGTGTTCGGCCGCCCGACGAAACAGACGAAGCCGGAACGGAACTCGGCCGGGTCGGTCACCGGCTGCCCGCCGGGTGTGAGCTGGGCACCCGGCCGCTCGCCGGGTGTGAGCTGGGCACCCGACCACTCGCCGGGTGTGAGCTGAGCGCGATATTCGGCCCGGAATCTCGCAGTGACTGCACACTCGCGGTTCTCATAGCGGCGTACCGGCCCGGTCGGTGACGATGATGACGGGATCCGAGGTGCCGGCGGACAGCTCTCGCACCGCCGCGACGCCGCGGTCGTCGGCCGTGCCACCGACGAGGACCGCGGCCTCCAGCCCGGCCGCCCCGCTGGACACCGCGGCCGCGACCGCGGCCTGCAGCGCGGTCAGTTGCAGCGCCGCCAGCACCACCGGGGCGCCGGCGTAGGTCCGGCCGTCGGTGTCGCGGACGGCGGCGCCGCTGGTGGCCTCGGCCCGGGCCATCGCGCCGCGGGCCAGCACCACCAGCTTGGTGTCCTCGGCGTCCAGCGCGCTGGTCATCGTCCCTCCCGTCCGTCGGCGTCACCGTCGGACTCGGGCTCGACGGGGCTGACCAGCACCGTACCGATCCGCACCCGCCCCTTCGGGTCCGGGCCGCCCTCGGCACGCAGCAGCAGGCCGTCCCACAGGACCTCGGCGCCGGGAAGCGGGACCCGGCCCAGCTCGAGCGCCAGCAGGCCCCCGACCGTATCGACATCCAGGTCCTCGTCGAACTCCACGTCGTAGAGCTCGCCGAGGTCTTCGATCGGCAGTCGCGCCGACACCCGGTAGTGGTTGTCCCCCAACTCCTCCACCGGGGCGACCTCGTCGACGTCGTATTCGTCGGCGATCTCCCCGACGATCTCCTCCAGCACGTCCTCGATCGTGACCAGGCCCGCGATCGCACCGTATTCGTCGACCAGCAGCACCATGTGCACCCGGTCGCGCTGCATGTCGCGCAACAGGGCGTCCAGCGGCTTGGAGTCCGGGACGAACGCGGCCGGCCGCATCACCTCCGAGACAGTGGTGTCGTGACCGCCGTTGTCCGAGTAGTAGGTCCGCTGCACCAGGTCCTTCAAGTAGACGACGCCGACGACGTCGTCGACGTTCTCGCCGATCACCGGGATCCGTGAGTGACCGCTGCGCACCGCCAACGAGGTCGCCTGCCCCGCTGTCTTGTCGTGCTCGATCCACACCATCTCGGTGCGCGGCACCATGACCTCACGGGCCGGCGTGTCGCCGAGTTCGAACACCGACTGGATCATCCGGCGCTCCTCGTCGGCCACCACGCCGCGCTGCTGGGCCAGGTCGACGACCTCGCGCAGCTCGATCTCGGAGGCGAACGGGCCGTTGCGGAACCCGCGGCCCGGGGTCAGCGCGTTACCGATCAACACCAGCAGGCGGCTGACCGGCAGCAGCAGCACCGAGATCGCCTGCAGCGGAAGAGCGGTCAGCAGCGCGATGGTGTACGCGTTCTGCCTGCCGACGGTGCGCGGGCCGACACCGATCGCGACGAAGCTGACGACCACCATGATCGCGGCGGCCACCACCAGCCCCCACGTGACGCCGAGGTGCCCGTCCAGGTAGGCGGCCAGCAGCACCGTCGCGCTGACCTCGCAGGTGATGCGCAGCAGCACGATCAGATTGATGTAGCGCGGCCTTTCGACCATCACCCGCGACAGCCGCACCGCGCCGGGTCGCTCCTCGCGAACCAGCTCCTCGACGCGCGCCATCGACACGGTGCTCAGCGCGGCGTCGATGGCGGCGAACAGCCCCGCGAAGGCCACCAGCACGACGGCCCCGATCAGTTGTCCGGTGCCGCTCACGGTTCGTCGAAGTACTGGGACTTGTCCAGCAGCCTGCGGTCCTTCTCGGTCTGCCGGTCCTGGTGGTAGGCCTCGACCTGCTCGGCCACCCACTCCTCGAGCAACTCGCGCTGCAGCGCGAACATCTCTTTTTCCTCGTCGGGTTCGGCGTGGTCGTAACCCAGCAGGTGCAGCACGCCGTGCACGGTGAGCAGGGCCAGTTCCTGGCCGAGCGAGTGCCCGGCGTCGGCGGCCTGCTTGGCGGCGAACTCCGGACACAACACGATGTCGCCGAGCATCGACGGGCCGGACTCGGGGGCGTCGGGCCGCCCGCCGGGTTCCAGCTCGTCCATCGGGAAACTCATCACGTCGGTCGGGCCGGGCAGGTCCATCCAGCGCATGTGCAGGTCGGCCATCGCCGAGGAGTCGAGCAGCACCATCGACAGCTCGGCGGCGGGGTTGACGTCCATCTTGCGGATGACGAACCGGGCGACGCTGATCAGCTCCTGTTCGGAGACGTCGATGCCCGACTCGTTGGACACCTCGATAGTCATGGCTGTCCGTTACCGCCTCGGCCGATTCGACGTCGTGGACGCACGCCGCTGGGCGCGGTTCATCAGGGCCGGCTCCTCGGATCTCGCGTAGGCGTCCACGATCTCGGACACCAGCCGGTGGCGCACCACGTCGGCGCTGGTGAGCTCGGCGAAGTGAATGTCGTCGACATCACCCAGAACACGCATCGCGTTGTTCAGTCCGGATGGAGCACCGCCCGGCAGGTCGACCTGCGTGACATCACCTGTCACAACCATTTTGGAGCCGAAGCCCAGGCGGGTCAGGAACATCTTCATCTGCTCACCCGTGGTGTTCTGCGCCTCGTCGAGGATGATGAACGAATCGTTCAGATTTCTGCCCCGCATGTATGCCAGCGGCGCGACCTCGATCACCCCGGCGCTCATCAGCTTCGGGATCAGCTCGGGATCCATCATGTCGTGCAGCGCGTCGTAGAGCGGGCGCAGGTACGGGTCGATCTTCTCGCTCAGCGTGCCCGGCAGAAAGCCAAGGCGCTCACCGGCTTCCACCGCGGGACGGGTCAGGATGATCCGGCTGACCTGTTTGGCCTGCAGCGCGCTGACGGCCTTGGCCATCGCCAGGTACGTCTTGCCGGTGCCGGCCGGGCCGATGCCGAACACGATGGTGTGCTCGTCGATCGCATCGACGTAGCGCTTCTGGTTCAGCGTCTTGGGCCGGATCGTCTTGCCGCGCCGGGACAGGATGTCCAGCGTCAGCACCTCGGCCGGCGACGCGTCGCCGGCCCCGGTCAGCATCGCCACGCTGTGGCGCACCGCGTCGGGGCTCAGCGTCTGCCCGCCGGCCACGACCTCGATCAGCTCGGAGACCACCCGCTCGGCCAGCGCGACATCCGCGGGTTCTCCCGACAAGGTGATCGCGTTTCCGCGGGCGTGGATATCGGCGGCGAGCAGGCGCTCCAGGGCGCGCAGGTTCTCGTCGGAGGACCCGAGCAGATCCACGACGAGGTCGGGCGGAACTGTAATGCTGCTGCGGACCGACGGTTCAACTGCGTCCGAGGCGGCGTTCGTCTCGCTGGGCGTCACGTGGTGTTTTCTGCCTGCTTTCTGGGTTCCATCGGTGCCGAATTCCCAGTTTAGCGTCGTCCACCGCCACCTCCCAATGGCAATTCGGGGTCATCCCACCGGGGGGTGAGCGCGCCCAGCGCACCGAGCGCGACGGCCGCGGCGGTGGACGTGCGCAGCACCGTCGGCCCGAGCCGGACCGCGACGGCACCCGCGCCGGTCAGCGCGGCGATCTCGTCGTCGGCGATGCCGCCCTCGGGACCGACCACCAGCATCACCGATGCCGCCCCGGTGAACCCCATCTCGGTCAGCCGCACCGTGGCCGACTCGTGCAGCACCAGCACCGGGTCGGCGCGGGCGGCGGCGACCACCTCGATCAGCTGCCCGGTCGACACCACCCCGTCGACGGCGGGCACATGTGGCCGCCGGGACTGCCGGGCCGCCGACCGGGCGACCGCGCCCCACCGGCGCAGACCCTTGTCCACCCTGGCCGCCCCGTCCCAGCGGGCCACGCAGCGCGTCGCCTGCCAGGGCACGAATGTGTCGGCGCCGGCCTCGGTGGCCAGCTCGATCGCCAGTTCGGAGCGCTCCGACTTCGGCAGCGCCTGCACCACCGTCACCGTCGGTGTCGGCGGCGGCACCACCCGGCGGTCCAGCACCCGGGCCGTCAACCGCCCCTTGGCGACGTCCTCGACCCGGCAGTGCGCCACCGCCCCCGCGCCGTCGCCGAGATCGAGCTGCTCGCCCGGCCGGATACGCCGCACGTTGGCGGCGTGGAAGCCCTCGTCCCCGTCGACGACGGCCAACTCCCCCGGTCCGGGCAGGACGTCGACGTAGAACAGGGTGCGCACACTAGCGACCGGTGAACGTCTCGCGCAGCCGGGAGAACAGGCCACCCCCGCCGCTCGAGGAATGATTGCTCCGGACGGTGCGCACCTCGGCGGTGTCGCGACTGCGCTCCCGCAAGGCCTGCAGCAACTCGATGTCCTCGTGGTCGAGTCGCGACGGCACGACGACGTCGATGTGCGCGTGCAGGTCGCCGCGCACCCCGGAGCGCAGGTGCGGCATTCCGTGACCGCGCAGCGTGGACACCGCCCCGGGCTGGGTGCCCGCGGCCACGGTCAGTTCGATCTCGCCGTCCAGGATCGCCTCGACGGTGACCGTGGTGCCCAGCGCGGCGTCGACCATCGGCACCGAGACCGTGCAGTGCAGGTCGTCACCGTCGCGGACGAACACCTCGTGGGCCTGCTCGTGCACCTCCACGTACAGGTCCCCGGCGGGTCCGCCGCCCGGCCCGACCTCGCCCTGGGCCGCCAGCCGCACCCGCATGCCGTCGCCGACACCGGCGGGGATCTTGACGCTGATCTCGCGGCGGGCCCGGACCCTGCCGTCGCCGGCGCACCGGTTGCACGGATCCGGGATCACCTCGCCGATGCCGCCGCACACCGGGCACGGACGCGACGTCATCACCTGGCCCAGCAGGGAGCGCTGGACCGCCTGGATCTCGCCGCGCCCACCGCAGGTGTCACAGGTCACCGGGGTGGAGTTGCCGTTGGTGCCCTTGCCCTGACACAGGTCGCAGAGCACGGCGGTGTCGACGGTGACCTGCTTGGTCACGCCGGTCGCGCACTCCTCGAGGGTCAACCGCATGCGCAGCAGCGAATCCGACCCGGGCCGCACCCGGCCGATCGGGCCCCGGGAGCCGGTGCCGCTGCCGAAGAAGGCCTCGAACACGTCACCGAGACCACCGAAGCCGCTGAATCCGCCGCCGGCCCCGGCGGTCTCCATCGGGTCGCCGCCCATGTCGACGATGCGCCGCTTCTCCGGATCGCTGAGCACCTCGTAGGCGACGCTGATCTCCTGGAAGCGGACCTGGGCCTCCTCGTCGGGGTTGACATCGGGATGCAGCTCGCGGGCGAGCTTGCGGTAGGCGCGTTTGATCTCCGAGTCACTTGCGCCGTTGCTCACCCCGAGCAACCCGTAATAGTCGCGTGCCACGCTCAACCTTCCCACCCGCTCCAGCCGCCGGGCCCCTCCGGGCCCGTGGATCAGCGGTTACCTAAGACTTCGCCAATATAGAGAGCAACCGCTGCGACGTTGGCGATGGTTCCCGGATAGTCCATCCGTGTGGGACCCAACACACCCATGCCGCCGAAAACCTTGCCCGAACTGCCGTATGCGGTGCTGATCACCGACGTACCCGCCATCTGCTCGGCCTCGGTCTCGTGGCCGATGCGGACGGTCACCTTGCCCGCCTCCTGCTGCTTGGCCAGCAGGCGCAGCACCACCACCTGCTCCTCCAGCGCCTCGAGCACCGAGCGCAGCGAGCCGCCGAAGTCAGCGGTGTTGTGCGTCAGGTTCGCGGTGCCGCCCAGCAGCAGGCGCTCCTCGCTGTGCTCGACCAGCGATTCCACCAGCACCGTCGCCGATCGACCCACCGCGTCGGACAGCGGGCCGTCGCCGTTGAGGTGCGCCGCGAGGTCCGACACCGCGATCGAGGCCGCGGCCAGCGGCTTGCCCTCCAGCGCCTGGCCCAGCAGATCGCGCAGCTGCGACAGCCCCACCTCGTCGATCGGGTCGCCCAACTCGACGATGCGCTGATCGACACGGCCGGAGTCGGTGATGACGACCATCAGCAACCGTGCCGGTGTCAGCGCCACCACCTCGAGGCGGCGCACCGACGACGTCGACAGGGTCGGGTACTGCACGACGGCGACCTGCCGGGTGAGCTGCGCGAGCAGGCGCACCGCGCGCCGCAGCACGTCGTCGAGGTCGACGCCGGACTCCAGGAAGGTCAGGATCGCGCGCCGCTCGGCGCCCGACATGGGTTTGACGTCGTCGATCCGGTCGACGAACTCGCGATAGCCCTTCTCCGTCGGGACCCGCCCGGAGCTGGTGTGCGGTTGGGTGATGTAGCCCTCGGCCTCGAGCACGGCCATGTCGTTGCGCACCGTCGCGCTGGACACGCCCAGGTTGTGCCGTTCGACCAGGGTCTTGGATCCGATGGGTTCCTTCGTCGCGACGAAGTCGGCGACGATGGCGCGCAGCACCTCGAAACGACGATCGTCGGCGCTGCCCACTGTTCACCCATCCTTTCCTGACGGCCCGGTCTGCCCATTTTACGGTGCGGAGCCGCGCCGTCATGATCTGAGCGACCCGGGGCGACGCCGGTCCGGCCGGGTTAACCTTGCAGACCACACCAGTTGTTGCGGGGACACTGGGCAGATGAAGGCGCGCCGATGATCTTCAAGGGAGTCCGCGACGGCAGGCCCTACCCGGACCACGGGTTGTCGCACCGGCAATGGGCCCAGATTCCGCCGCGTCAGATCCGGCTCGACGAGTTGGTGATGACCACCACCGTGCTGGCCCTGGACCGGCTGCTCTCCGAGGACTCCACGTTCTACGGCGACCTGTTCCCGCACGCGGTGAGGTGGCGCGGCAACGTCTACCTCGAGGACGGCCTGCACCGGGCCGTGCGGGCGGCGCTGCGCAACCGCACCGTGCTGCATGCGCGGGTGTTCGACATGGACTTCGGCACCAACGCGTACTGATCCCTGGGTTCCACCTTTCACCGATGTGGTGTGGCCGTCGTCCCGGCCACCGGATCAGTGCATCAAGTCCGCCGTTTGGTCGGTGCTGGCCGCCCATAGCCGTCGTGGGCCGTTTCGCGGTCGCCGCACCGTCGCTGTCGATAGGATCTCGGCATGATGCGGGCCGTTCTGGCACTGTGGGCAGCACTGACTCTCGCGCCGGCGAGCCTCGTGACGGCTGCGGTCACCCACGCCGGGCCACCACCGCCGTGCACGTTCACGCTGTCTGCACCGCAGTTGGTCCAGGCCGACGGGACCACCGTGGTGACCGCGACGGTGATGCCCGCCGACTGTGGCCCACCCGCGGCCCCGTACCGCAGCATCGCCTGCCTGCAGTTCTATGGCGACACCTCGCGCACCGTCTGCAACCAGGCCGGTGGCGCAGACACCGCGCACGTCTTCATGTCGCCGTACGTGCCGGGCACCACCTACTCGGCGACCGGGCGGGGATGCGGCAGGTGGATAGGCCAGGAACCCGCGCCCGACTGTCAATTGCTCGGCCCGATAAACGCGACCCTGTAGATCGGTCCGCAGCTACATCGAGCCGAGCGGGGGCGGCTGCGCGCCCGCATCGCCCGGTGAGATCTGCACGGCGTAGGACGTGATCTCCACGATCTGGTCGTCGCGGAACTCGTAGATGCCGCAGGTGGCGACGGCCGTCACCCCATCCTCGTTGACGTATCGGACCACCATGTCGACCGCGACGCTGTCGGCGCCGGTCACGGTGACGCACCGGTCGAGCTCCACCGAGGCGCCGGCAAGGCTCTCCTGGGTCTCCCGACACGTGCGGGTCACCGCATCGGCGCCCTCGAGCACCATGTATCCGACGATCGTCCATTTGACGTTGCCGGCCAGATGGCCGAGCGCTTCGTCGTAGCGATGCTGGGAGAAAGCTCTGCACACGGCGCCGGGGTCGAAGGCCATGCGCACGACCGTAGCGCCCCGGCACCGCCACACGGTATGAGTGGACACATGGATTTGTCCGGGGTCGGTCTGTGGAGCTCGCAGTTGCGCTATGGAAATCCGGGTGAGGCGGCCGAGGCGGCGGCCGAACTCGACGAGCTCGGGTTCACCGCGTTGTGGATTCCCGACGTCGGTGGTCCGGTGCTCGACTCGGTGGACAACCTGTTGACGGCCACCCGTCGGACCGTGATCGCCACCGGCATCCTGAACCTCTGGATGCATGAACCCGCCGACGTGGCGGCCCGTTACGCCGCGCTCACGCAGAGTCACGGTCAGCGGTTCCTGCTCGGCATAGGCGTCAGCCACGCGCCGCTGATCGACGCGAGGGAGCCCGGCCGCTACCGCAAACCGATGGCCGCGACCGCGGCGTTCCTCGACGGCATCGACGCCGCGCCGCAGCCGGTCCCGGTCGCCAACCGGGTGCTGGCCGCACTCGGGCCGAAGATGCTGCAGCTGTCGGCCGCCCGGGCCCGCGGCGCCCACCCGTACCTGACCACCCCCGAGCACACCCGCGGCGCCCGCGAGGTGCTGGGGGCGGGGCCGCTGCTGCTGCCCGAGCAGTCGGTGCTGCTGGCCGACGATCGCGAGCAGGCGCGCGCGATCGGAACACCCTGGTTGGGGTCCTATCTGGCGATGCCGAACTACGCCAACAACCTGATTCGGATGGGTTTCAGCACCGACGACATCGGCTCGGTCAGCGACCGGTTGTTCGACGCGATCATCGCCTGGGGTGACGAGGCTGCCGTGAAGGCCCGCGTCGACGAACACCTCGCCGCCGGCGCCGACCACGTCTGCGTGCAGGTGCTGACCGCCGACCCTCGGGAATTCCCCCGCGACCAGTGGCGCCGCCTGGCGGCCGCGCTGCTGTGATCTCACCGGTGCTCATCGGCACGTCGGCTCTTTGCCATCCACTCCGGCAGATCGTCTGCAACACAGCACATCAAAGAAGAGGAGGTCATCAGTGACCGTTACCGACGAATACCTGGCCAACAACGCCGAGTACGCGAAGAGCTTCACCGGTCCGCTGCCATTGCCGCCGAGCAAGCACGTCGCCGTGGTGGCATGCATGGACGCGCGACTGGACGTCTACCGGGTCCTCGGCCTCAAAGATGGTGAAGCTCATGTGATCCGGAATGCGGGCGGGGTCGTGACCGACGACGAGATCCGCTCGCTGGCCATCAGCCAGCGATTGTTGGGCACCAGGGAGATCATTCTGATCCATCACACCGACTGCGGCATGCTGACTTTCACCGACGACGCGTTCAAGCGCGAGATCCAGGACGAGATCGGTGTCAAACCGGAGTGGGCAGCCGAGTCGTTCACCGATCTCGAGGAGGATGTCCGCCAGTCGCTGCGCCGCATCGAGAACAGTCCGTTCGTCACCAAGCACGAGTCGCTGCGTGGCTTCATCTTCGACGTCGCTACCGGCCGACTCAACGAGGTCGCTGTTCCCTGAGGGAGACTAACCGAGCAGCGAGCGCACCACCGCGTCGGCCAGTAGCCGGCCGTGGTCGGTGAGCACCAACCGGTCGCCGACCCGCTCCAGCAGCCCGTCGCCGATCGCGGTCGCCGCCCGGCCCTGCTCGTCGGCGGTCAGAACCGAATCGGGCAGCCCGCTGCGCAGCCGTAGCCGCAGCATGACGTCCTCGACGTGGGCGGTCTGCTCGTCGAGGTGTTCGAAGTCGGCGACCGGCAGCTCGCCGTCGGCCAATGCGGCGGCATAGCTGCTGGGGTGCTTGACATTCCACCACCGGGTGGCGCCGACGAAACCGTGCGCTCCGGGGCCCGCCCCCCACCACTGGCCGCCGTCCCAGTAACCCAGGTTGTGCCGGCACTCGCCGCCGGGCCTGCTCCAGTTGGACACCTCGTACCAGTCGAAGCCGGCCTCGCACAGCCGGGCGTCGAGCAGTTCGTAGCGGTGGGCCAGCACGTCGTCGTCGGGCGCGGCGAGCTCACCGCGGCGCACCCGCCGGGCCAGCGCGGTGCCCTCCTCGACGATCAGGGCGTACGCCGAGAGGTGGTCGACCCCGGCCCCCACCGCGGCCTCGGCGGTGCGCATCAGGTCCTCGTCGCTCTCCCCCGGCGTGCCGTAGATCAGGTCGAGGTTGACGTGCTCGAAACCCTCGACGGCGGCCTCGGCGGCGGCCCGCACCGCCCGCCCCGGCGAGTGCACCCGGTCCAGCACCGCCAGCACGTGCGGCGCGGTGGACTGCATGCCCAGCGACACCCGGGTGTAGCCGGCCTCCCGCAGGCCCGCGAAGAAACGCGGTGAGGTCGACTCGGGGTTGGCTTCGGTGGTGACCTCGGCGCCCGATGCCAGCGCGAAGTGCTCGCGCAACGCGTCCATGACGGCCGCCAGGCCGGGTGCGCCCAGCAGCGACGGGGTGCCACCGCCGACGAAGACCGTCTGGACCGGAGGCGGGTCGGCGAGCCGGCGGGCGGCCAGGCCCAGCTCGACGCGCAGTGCGGCCAGCCAGCCGTCCGGGCTGGCGCCGCCGAGCTCGGCGGCGGTGTAGGTGTTGAAGTCGCAGTATCCGCACCGGGTGGCACAGAACGGCACGTGGATGTAGACGCCGAACGGCCCGGTCCGGCGCACGGCCAGGCCGGGCAGCTCGACACCCGGCGCCGCGCCCGGATGGCTGCTCATCGGCCCAGTCTCGCAGAGCGGCCCGGGCCCACGGCGAGCGCAGATACCGCCCGGTTGGGGTCGGGCGGCCATCCATGGCACAATTGGCCGCGTGACTGCTGCCCACAGCTTCCCCCGCCGGGTCTCGCTGGTGGCGCGCCGTCATGTCGACTTCAAGCGCGTTTGCAGCTGTTGCTGTCTGCTCTGCTCGCCGGATCACGGATAGCCCAGCCCTTTTCTGACCTTTCAGCTGGCCGCCGGATCTGCGCCGCCGGACAGCTCCCGGTGACACGCGTGATCTGACGGCCGGCTCCGACCAGGAGCCACTATGACCATCACCGAGACATCCGGGACCACCGGCACCGCGAACCGGCCCGCGCCGGCCAAGCGTCCCCGCGGCGAGGGCCAGTGGGCGCTCGGCTACCGGGAGCCGCTCAACGCCAACGAGCAGGCCAAGAAGGACGACAACCCGCTCAACGTGCGGGCCCGCATCGAGAACATCTACGCCAGGAACGGCTTCGACAGCATCGACAAGGGTGACCTGCGCGGCCGGTTCCGCTGGTGGGGTCTCTACACCCAGCGCGAGCAGGGCTACGACGGCAGCTGGACCGGTGACGAGAACATCGACCTGCTGGAGGCCAAGTACTTCATGCTGCGGGTGCGCAGCGACGGGGGCGCGCTGACCGCGACCGCGCTGCGCATGCTCGGTGAGATCTCCACCGAGTTCGCCAGGGACACCGCCGACATCTCCGACCGGCAGAACATCCAGTACCACTGGATCCGGGTCGAGGACATGCCCGAGATCTGGAAGCGACTCGACGCCGTCGGCCTGCAGACCACCGAGGCGTGCGGCGACTGCCCCCGCATCGTGCTGGGCTCTCCGCTGGCCGGCGAATCGCTCGACGAGGTCATCGACGGCACCCCGGCCATCGAGGAGATCGTCCGCCGCTACGTCGGCAAACCGGAGTACTCCAACCTGCCGCGCAAGTTCAAGAGCGCCATCTCGGGCCTGCAGGACGTCGTGCACGAGGTCAACGACGTGGCGTTCATCGGCGTCAACCACCCCGAGCACGGACCCGGCTTCGACCTGTGGGTCGGTGGCGGGCTGTCGACGAACCCGATGCTGGGCCAGCGGGTCGGCGCCTGGGTGCCGCTCGATGAGGTGCCCGACGTGTGGGAGGGCGTGGTCAGCGTGTTCCGCGACTACGGCTACCGCCGGCTGCGGTCCAAGGCCCGGCTGAAGTTCCTGATCAAGGACTGGGGCGTGCAGAAGTTCCGCGAGGTGCTCGAGACCGAGTACCTGAAGCGCCCGCTGATCGACGGTCCCGCGCCCGAGCCGGTGGTGCGGCCCATCGACCACGTCGGCGTGCAGCGACTCAAGAACGGGCTCAACGCCGTCGGCGTCGCGCCGATCGCCGGCCGGGTGTCCGGCACCATCCTGACCAAGGTCGCCGACCTGGCCGAGGCCGCAGGCAGCGACCGGGTCCGGTTCACGCCGTACCAGAAGCTGATCATCTTGGACGTGCCCGACGACAAGGTGGCCGAGCTGCGAGCCGGGCTGGACGCGCTCGGCCTGCCGTCGAGCCCGTCGCACTGGCGGCGGAACCTGATGGCCTGCAGCGGTATCGAGTTCTGCAAGCTGAGCTTCGCCGAGACCCGCAAGCGCGCGCAGACGCTGGTC
Organism: Mycolicibacterium xanthum; assembly: GCF_019710635.1. Lineage (GTDB taxonomy): Bacteria > Actinomycetota > Actinomycetes > Mycobacteriales > Mycobacteriaceae > Mycobacterium > Mycobacterium xanthum. The sequence goes on along the minus strand of NZ_JAIFZS010000008.1, from coordinate 164,299 downwards.
CCGGAGTTGGAGCAGCGCCTCGACGACATCAACGCGCAGCTCGATGTGCCGGTCACCGTCAACATCAACGGCTGCCCGAACTCGTGTGCCCGCATCCAGATCGCCGACATCGGCTTCAAGGGGCAGATGGTGGACGAGGGTGACGGGCCCGTCGAGGGCTTCCAGGTGCACCTGGGCGGCAGCCTCGGGCTGGACAGCGGATTCGGGCGCAAACTGCGCCAGCACAAGGTGCTCTCCAGCGAGCTCGGCGACTACATCGAGCGTGTGGTGCGCAATTTCGTCAAGCAACGGGAAGAGGGCGAGCGTTTCGCCACCTGGGCGCTGCGAGCCGACGAGGCGGACTTGCGATGAGCGCTTGCGCGAAGAGCGGAGAGCACAGATGACGGACATCGTTGCGAACAGCGACCTGCGGGAGCTGGCCGAGCGCGGCGCGGCCGAGCTGGGCCCGGACGCGACGGCCGAACAGCTGCTGCGCTGGACCGACAAGCATTTCGGGTCCGACTACATCGTGGCGTCGAACATGCAGGACGCGGTGCTGGTCGACCTGGCCGCCAAGGTGCGCCCCGGGGTGGACGTGCTGTTCCTCGACACCGGCTACCACTTCGCCGAGACGATCGGCACCCGCGACGCGGTCGAGGCGGTCTACGACATCACCGTCGTCAACGTGCGCCCCGAGCAGTCCGTCGCCGAACAGGACGTCGCGCTGGGCAAGAACCTGTTCGAGCGCAACGCCCACGAATGCTGCCGGCTGCGCAAGGTGGAGCCGCTGGGCAAGGCACTGCAGGGGTACTCAGCGTGGGTGACCGGCATCCGCCGGGTGGAGTCGCCGACCCGCGCCAACGCGCCGCTGATCAGCTGGGATGCCGCGTTCGGCCTGGTGAAGGTCAACCCGCTGGCGGCGTGGTCCGACGACGAGATCCAGGACTACATCGACAGCAACGGCATCCTGGTCAACCCACTGGTCGACGACGGCTATCCGTCGATCGGCTGCGCACCGTGCACCAGCAAGCCGGCGCTGGGCGCCGACCCGCGCAGCGGCCGCTGGGCGGGTCAGGCCAAGACCGAATGCGGGCTGCACGCCTCTTGAGTGTGTTGGTCCTGACGGCACACGGCAGCGCCGACCCGCGGTCGGCGGCGACGGCGCGCGCCGTGGTCGACTGCATCCGCCGGCTGCGGCCCCACCTGGACGCGCGGGTCGCGTTCTGCGAGCAGAACACCCCCGATCTGCGCGACGTGCTCGCGACGGTGCCCGCCGGCCGCGCGGTGGTCGTCCCGCTGCTGCTCGCCGACGCCTATCACGCCAGGGTCGACATCCCCGCGATGATCGACGACTCCGGTTCCCGCGCTCGCCAGGCCGATGTGCTCGGCGAGGACGAGCGCCTCGTCCACGTGTTGCGCCAGCGGCTCGAACAGGCCGGGGTGCCGCGGCTGGACCCGCGGGTCGGGGTGCTGGTCACCGCGGTGGGTTCGACCCGGCCACAGGCCAACACCCGCACCTGTGCGGTCGCCGCGGAACTGGCGCTGACCACCCGGTGGGCCACCGCCACCGCGTTCGCGACCGGCCCGCACCCCACACTGGCCGAGGCCGCCGAGAGCCTGCGCGCCCGCGGTGCGACCAGGCTGGTCGTCGCGCCGTGGTTCCTGGCGCACGGCCGCATCACCGACCGGGTGGCGGCGTTCGCGTCGGCGCACGGCCTGCCGATGTCGGCGCCGCTGGGCGCACACCGGCAGGTGGCCGAGACGGTGCTGGACCGTTTCGACACGGTCGTCACCGCCCGCACCGCGGCGTAACCTCGTCTCCAGCGATCTAAGTCACAGCACGCACCGCCTTGACGATATACCCATGGGGGTATACCGTCAGTGGTGTCCAATGAATACCCCACTGGGTATATGGGAAGGGTCAGAAACAATGAAGTTCATCCAGTACTACCTGGACTGCCTGTCGCATGCGTCCTACCTGATCGCCGATGAGGAATCCAAGCGCGCGGTGGTCGTCGACCCCCAGCGCGACGTCTCCGAGTACCTGCGCGATGCCGAAGAGCTCGGTCTGAAGATCGAGTTGGTCATCGAGACCCACTTCCACGCCGACTTCCTGTCCGGCCACCTGGAGCTCGCCGAGGCGGCCGGCGCCACCATCGTGTACTCGTCGGTGGCCGAGCCCGAGTTCGACTACATGGGTGTCGACGACGGTCAGACCTACGCGCTGGGCGGGCCCGACGGCGTCACGCTGAAGTTCCTCCACACCCCCGGTCACACCCCGGAGTCGATGAGCATCGTGGTCTACGAGCACGGCGGCGACGAGGTCCCCTACGGCGTGATGACCGGCGACACGCTGTTCATCGGCGACGTCGGCAGGCCCGACCTGCTGGCCTCGATCGGGTTCAGCCGCGACGAGTTGGCCGACATGCTCTACGACTCGCTGCACAACAAGCTGATGCCGCTGCCCGACGCCACCCGGGTGTACCCGGCGCACGGGGCCGGTTCGGCCTGCGGCAAGAACCTGTCCACCGAGCTGTGGTCCACGATGGGCGACCAGAAGGAGTGGAACTACGCCCTGCGCGCGGCCGACAAGCCGACGTTCATGGCGATGGTCACCGAGGGCCAGCCGCCGGCGCCGAGCTACTTCGTCTACGACGCGATCCTCAACCGGAAGGACCGCGAGTTGCTCGACGAGACGAAGATGCCGCAAGCGATGACCTACCAACAGGCGCTCGACGCCGTGGCCGGTGGCGCCATCCTGGTCGACGGCCGCGGACCCGACGAGTTCGCCCAGGGCCACCTGCGCGGCGCGGTCAACATCGGCCTGGAGGGCCGCTACGCCGAGTTCGCCGGATCGGTGGTCAAGCCGGACGTCGACATCGTGCTGATGACCGACGACGGCCAGGAGCTCGAGGGCAAGAACCGGTTGGCCCGCATCGGGTTCGACAACGTGATCGGCTATCTGGCCGAGCCCGAGAAGGTCATGTTCACCCACATCGACCAGGTCGAGGTCGCATCCCGGTTGTCCGCCAAGCAATTCGGTGAGCGCGCCGCCGACGTCAGCGGTCTGCAGATCGTCGACGTGCGCAACCCGGGCGAGGCGGCGGCGGGCATGATCCCGGGCGCGGTCAACATCCCGGTCGGCCAGCTGCCGGACCGCATCGGCGAGCTGGACGCCAACGCGCCGACGGTCGTGTACTGCGCCGGTGGCTACCGGTCCTCGGTGGCGGCCAGCCTGCTGCGCAATCGCGGGTTCGGCGACGTCAGCGATATCCTGGGCGGGTACAACGCATGGGATGAGGTGACACAGAAGTCATGACCGAACATCACAAGATACTGATCATCGGGGGCGGCACGGCGGGCATCACCGTCGCGGCCCGGCTGCTGCGCAAGGGCCACCGCGACGTCGCCGTCATCGAGCCGTCGAATGTGCACTACTACCAACCGCTGTGGACGCTCGTCGGTGGAGGCCAGGCCAAGGCCTCCACCACCGAGCGGACCGAATCCTCGGTGATGCCCGACGGCGCCACCTGGATCCGCAACGCCGCATCGGCCGTCGCCCCGGACACCAACACGGTGACCTGTGAAGACGGGGCGACGTATTCCTACGACGCGCTGGTGGTCTGTCCGGGAATCCAATTGGACTGGGATCGCATCGACGGCGTGACCGACACCCTCGGCCGCGACGGGGTGTCGTCGAACTACCGCTTCGACCTGGCGCCGCGCACCTGGGAGTTCATCAAGAACCTCAGGTCGGGCACCGCGGTGTTCACCATGCCCTCGGGACCCATCAAGTGTGCGGGGGCACCGCAGAAGATCGCGTACCTGGCCTCCGACTACTGGCGCAAGCAGGGTGTGCTGGACAAGATCGACGTGCACCTGGTGGTACCGACGCCACGCATCTTCGGCATCCCGGCCATCGCCGACAACCTGGACAAGGTGATCGCCGATTACGGGATCCACCTGCACACCGCCACCGAGGTGACGTCCATCGACGCCGCCGGCCACAAGGTGACGCTCAGCGCCTTAGCCGAGGGCGGCGAGGACGACACGTTGCCCTACGACGTGCTCCACGTGGTTCCGCATCAGTCGGCGCCGGACTGGATCAAGGCCTCACCACTGTCCACCGGGGAAGCCGGCGGCTACGTCGAGATCGACAAGCACACGATGCAGCACGTGCGGTATCCGAACGTGTTCGCACTCGGCGACGCGGGTTCCTCGCCGAACTCCAAGACCGGCGCGGCGATCCGCAAGCAGGCACCGGTGGTCGTCGAGAACATCGACGCGTTCCTGGCCGGCCGCCCGCTCACGGGGAGCTACGACGGCTACGCGTCGTGCCCGATCGTGACGTCGTCGCACGACATGCTGCTGGCCGAGTTCGACTACGACTTCAACCTCAAACCGTCTGTGCCGCTTCTGGATCCGACCAAGCCGCACCGGTCGTACTGGTACATGAAGAAGTACGGGCTGCCGGCGATGTACTGGAACCTGATGCTCAAGGGCCTGGCCTAGCCGTGGTGGTGGCGACCGTCCTACTGGCCACGCTGGTAGGGCTGTCGCTGGGCCTGCTGGGAGGCGGCGGCTCCATCCTGATGGTGCCGCTGCTGGCCTATGTCGCGGGGCTGAACGCCGCACACGCGATCGCCACGTCACTGCTGGTCGTCGGGGTGACCAGCGCGGTCGGCGCCATCACGCACGCCAGGGTCGGCCGGGTGGCGTGGCGCACCGGGCTGGTGTTCGGCGCGGCGGCGATGGCGGGCGCCTACGGGGGCGGACTGGTCAGCCAGTTCGTCCCCGGCCCCGCACTGCTGGTCGGCTTCGCCGTGGTGATGATCGCCGCGTCGATCGCCATGCTGCGGGGGCGCCGCGAACCGCCGCAGCCCGTCGCCGAAGAGCCGCGCGCCACACCGGTGCTCAGGGTCCTGACCCAGGGGTTGGCGATCGGACTGGTCACCGGCCTGGTCGGGGCGGGCGGCGGGTTCCTCGTCGTGCCGGCACTGACGCTGTTGGCCGGGCTGACCATGCCGGTCGCGGTGGGCACATCGCTGGTGGTGATCGCGATGAGCTCGTTCGCCGGGTTGGCCGGACACCTGACCACCGGACAGATCGACTGGAGATTGGCGGCGATGGTCACCGTGGCGGCGGTGATCGGCGCCCTGCTGGGCACCCGGCTGACCGCGCTGGTCAACCCGGACGCCCTACGGCAGGTCTTCGGCTGGTTCGTGCTGGCGATGGCGTCGGTGGTGCTGGCCGAGGAGATCCACCCCGTCGTCGGGCTGGTCAGCGCCACTCTTACCGCGGTGGGCGGCATGATGTATCTGTCGTGCCGGAAGGGATTCTTCTGCCCGTTCCGCGCGTTATACCCCCGTGGGTAAAATCGTGCCCACCCGAGCCCTATCCGAAAAGGAGCCATCATGGTCGGTGACCAGGAGAGCATCAACGCGGTCCTCAACCGGCTCCGCCGGGCCCAGGGACAGTTGGCCGGCGTGATCTCGATGATCGAGCAGGGCCGCGAATGCAAGGACGTGGTGACCCAGCTCGCCGCGGTGTCCCGCGCACTGGACCGCGCCGGATTCAAGATCGTCGCGACCGGGCTGCGCGAGTGCATGGTCACCGACGAGAACGACGACACCCCGCGTGAGATGAGCATCGACGAGCTGGAGAAGCTCTTCCTCACGCTGGCCTGACCCCGGCAGCGTGGGCACCCGGGTGGCGGGCACATCAATGGTGTCCCCCTCGGCCACACCCAGCGCCTCGGCATCGCCGCGGGTTATCTGCGCGGTGAACGGCGCCCGGGTGGCCGCGTCGGCCGGCACCGACCCGCAACGCGGTGCTGCCGTACCTGCGTTCGATCAGGCTGCCGCCGTGGTCATCCGGTGGCCTGCCGGTAGACCTTGGTGATGCTTCCGCCGTCCTTGTCGAACAGCGCGGTGTCGACCTTGTCCCAGCCGCCGAGATCGTCGATCGTCCAGAGCTTCTCCGGCGCCGGGAACTTGTCGGCGAACTCGGCCAGCACCGCGGGGTCCACCGGGCGGAAGTTGGCCTCTGCCCACAACTTCTGAGCCTCCGGCGTGTACTGGAAGTTGACGAAGTCGATCGCCTGCTCCAGGTGACGGCTGGTGTTGACCACCGCCACCGGGTTCTGGATCTCGAAGGTCTGCGGCGGGTTGACGTATTCCAGGCCGAAGTTCAGCGCCTCGTTCTCGTAGGCCAGCAGCACATCACCGGAGCCCTGCCGGAACACGTCGGTGGCCTCCCGGCCGGAGCCTGGCCGCAGCTTGACGTGCTCGGTCACCAGCTTGGTCACGAAATCGATTCCGGCCTGCGGATTCTGCCCACCGTTGCTCGCCCAAGCGTAGGGCGCCAACAGGTTCCACCTGGCCGAACCCGAGCTCAGCGGGCTGGGTGTGATCACCTCGATTCCCGGCTCGAGCAGATCGCTCCAGTCCCTGATGTTCTTCGGGTTGCCCGGCCGGACCGCGATGCTGACCACCGAGCCGAACGGAATCCCCTTGGTCACTCCGGCATTCCAGTTCTCGTCGACCTTGCCGGCCTCGACCAGCCGGGTCATGTCGGGCTCGACCGAGAAGTTGACGACGTCGGCCGGCTTGCCCGCCTCCACGGCGCGGGACTGATCTCCGGACGCGCCGTAGGAGCCGGTGACGGCGCTGCCCTTGCCCTCCTCGGTGGCCGCGAACGCCGGCGCCACCTTCGACCAGCCGGGTTCGGACACGGCGTAAGCGACCAGGATGAGCGTGGTCTCGGCGTCGGAGGCGGGGCCCGGCCCGCTCACGTCGTCGCTGGCGCCACCGCCGCAGGCGGCCAGCACCGTGGCGGACAGCGCCAGGGCAGCGGCGGTGCGCCAGCGTGCCGTCCCGGATTTCACATTCGGGCGATTCATTCGATGACCTTTCAGGCGTGCGGATTCGGGGTGCAAGCCCGCGTCCGGAAAGGCCCAGAAAGGCCGGGAAGGCCCTGTCGTCGCTGAGCCGTCATCGAACGCACTGGGTCACAGCGGGCGCCGACACCAGACCGGGAACAGGCCGGCGGTCAGCGACGACAGCAGACATCGGCGACGGCGGAGAATCCCACGGCGATGAGCGCCACGATGTGGCCGCTGTTGTTGCCGGAAGCCGTGCGCACGGCGCGAAGCCTAACACCCTTCACCTCGTGACCAACCACATCAGGATCACCAGCGCGATCAACGCGATCAGCACCAGCGTCACCCTCGAACGGGGCATCCCGCTCATGCGTCGCCTCCCTCGTCGTCTCCGGCCACGTCGCCGTGGCGACGGCGCAACCGCCGCCGCAGCCGGATCCCGTTTCCCAGCGCGCCGTCGAGCAATACGGCGATGCCGTAGGCCAGGGCGAGCACCACCGGCATGACCACCGCGGTCTGCGCGACGAACGGCAGGCCGGAGAGCCACAGCTCGACTCCGTCCCACCAGCTGAGGAACCCGTCCACCCCGCCAGACTAAGCCCGAGTAGACGGGGGGTGGCCCGGCGGTCGATGATGAGCAAATGGTCGTTCAGCACACCGAGGCAACCGGGGTCGCGGTGCCCAGCGGCGAATCCGCCTTCGCCCTGCACTCGTCGGAGCCGTCCAGCAGCGCCGCGACGCTGCGTAATCCGTTCCCGCCCATCGCCGATTATGCGTTCCTGTCGGACTGCGAAACGACCTGCCTGGTTTCGTCGGCGGGTTCGGTGGAGTGGTTGTGCGTGCCCCGGCCCGACTCCCCGAGCGTGTTCGGCGCGATCCTGGACCGCGGCGCGGGGCATTTCCGGCTCGGCCCGTACGGCGTGTCGGTGCCCGCGGCGCGCCGCTATCTGCCGGGCAGCCTCATCCTGGAGACCACGTGGCAGACCCACACCGGGTGGGTCATCGTGCGCGACGCCCTGGTGATGGGCCCGTGGCACGACCTGGAGACCCGGTCACGGACCCACCGGCGCACCCCGATGGACTGGGACGCCGAGCACATCCTGCTGCGCACCGTGCGCTGCGTCAGCGGGACCGTCGAGCTGGTGATGAATTGCGAGCCGTCGTTCGACTACCACCGCACGAGCGCCACCTGGGAGTACTCGGCCCAGGCCTACGGCGAGGCCATCGCACGGGCCACCAAGAACCCCGACTCACAACCGACACTGCGGCTTACGACCAATCTGCGGATCGGGCTGGAGGGCCGTGAGGCACGCGCCCGCACCCGGCTGACCGAGGGCGACAACGTGTTCGTCGCGTTGAGCTGGTCCAAGCACCCGGCGCCGCAGACCTACGAAGAGGCCGCCGACAAGATGTGGAAGACCAGCGAGTGCTGGCGCCAGTGGATCAACGTCGGCGACTTCCCCGACCACCCGTGGCGGTCCTATCTGCAACGCAGCGCGCTGACCCTGAAGGGCCTGACCTACTCCCCGACCGGCGCGCTGCTGGCCGCGCCCACCACGTCGCTGCCGGAAACCCCGCACGGCGAACGTAACTGGGACTACCGCTATGCGTGGGTGCGCGACTCCACGTTCGCGCTGTGGGGCCTCTACACACTGGGCCTGGACCGCGAGGCCGACGACTTCTTCGCGTTCATCGCCGACGTGTCCGGCGCCAACAACGGCGAACGCCATCCGCTGCAGGTGATGTACGGGGTCGGCGGTGAACGTAGCCTGGTCGAGGAGGAGCTCAACCACCTCTCCGGTTACGACCACGCCCGCCCTGTGCGGATCGGCAACGGCGCGTACAACCAGATGCAGCACGACATCTGGGGCACCATGCTGGATTCGGTGTATCTGCACACCAAGTCGCGAGAGCAGATCCCGGAAACCCTGTGGCCGGTGCTGAAGAACCAGGTCGAGGAGGCGATCAAGCACTGGCGCGAGCCCGACCGCGGCATCTGGGAGGTCCGCGGCGAACCCCAGCACTTCACCTCCAGCAAGATCATGTGCTGGGTGGCGCTGGACCGCGGCTCGAAACTGGCCGAACTGGAGGGCGAGAAGTCCTACGCCCAGCAGTGGCGGGCGATCGCCGATGAGATCAAGGCCGACATCCTCGCCAACGGTGTGGACGCCCGCGGCGTGCTGACCCAACGCTACGGCAGCGATGCGCTCGACGCGTCACTGCTGTTGGCCGTGCTGACCCGCTTCCTACCCTCCGACGACGCGCGCATCCGCGCCACGGTGCTGGCCATCGCCGACGAACTCACCGATGACGGGCTGGTGCTGCGCTACCGCGTCGAGGAGACCGACGACGGGCTCTCCGGCGAGGAGGGCACGTTCACCATCTGCTCGTTCTGGCTGGTGTCGGCGCTGGTCGAGATCGGCGAGATCTCCCGGGCCCGGCACCTGTGCGAGCGGTTGCTGTCGTTCGCCAGCCCGCTGCACCTCTACGCCGAGGAGATCGAGCCGCGCACCGGCCGGCACCTGGGCAACTTTCCGCAGGCGTTCACCCACCTGGCGTTGATCAACGCCGTCGTGCACGTCATCCGCGCCGAGGAGGAAGCCGACAGCTCCGGGGTGTTCCAGCCCGCCAACGCGCCGATGTGACGGGCGGACCGTCCCGGGTGGCGATGCCCGGGACCGCTGGTCCTACCCGGCGACGTTCTCGATCATCGCGGTGACGATCTCGGCGGCTTCGTCGCCGATGCTGTATCCGCACGCCCAGGCCTCCGCCGTCACGTTGGCGACCAGTGACAGCGCGTGCTGACACGCCCAGCCGTCGGCACCCTCCTGGGTGCTCATCTGGGTGATCAGCGTGTCGCGGGCCTCGACCTGGTCGAGGTCCCAGGAATAGTCGCCGTCGCCCACACCGATCGCGTTGTCGGCGCAGTTCTGCCAGGTGATCGCGGAGTCGTCGAAGAAGTCCTGGGCGTTCTGCGGCCCCGGATACAGCACGACCGTCTGCTCGACCCAGTGGTCGTTGTCGTCGTTGGGCTCGCGCACCACCTGATCGCGCACCGCGATCCAGTCGGTGCCCTCGTAGACCGGTTCCTCGGCGCCGTAGACCGCGCCCAGGCAGTCGGGATCGGAGACCTCGTCGGAGTGGTCGGTCATCTCATCGAACTCGCTGGTGACCTTCATCTGGGTGGACCCCATGATGGCGTTGAGCTCACCGATGCGCAGCATCGCCCGATCCAGGTCGGATTCGTCGAGCAGGGGCACGTCCAGCGGTCCGGCACCCTGCGGGCTGACCGCGGTTCCGTCGACGGTGCTGACACAGCCCGCGAGCAGCGCCGACGCGGCGACGGCTGTTCCGAGTGCGCACAGCCGGCCGATCGGGACGCTCGTCATCAGACCATTGTCGCCCACGCCGGAAGATCGATGTGGCGTCAGCGGCCCGAATCGATCTTGTCGAGCAGCAGCGAGGCGACCTGTACCGCCCCGCGGGTGTCGCCCCGCGTGCGCGGGTCGATGAGCTCGACGTCGACGATGCAGTCCCCGGCCACGCCCAGGGCGCGCATCGCGGTGGGCGCCCCGGTGCCGGCCGACACGTGCAGCACGTCGGCGGAAACCACCCGGTCGCCGAAGTCCACGCCGGTGATCCGGCTCAGCTCACCGGCGCCCGGATCGGGATGCTGCAGGGCGACGGTCTGCCCGTTGCACCGCCGCCACTGCTCGGAGATCGTCGCGAAGAAATCCCGGGCTTCGCCGGCACTGGCCATCTGGACGATGCCGAAGAACCCCGACACCGGTGCGGCGTCGAACCCGCCGCCCGCCCAGGAGTTGCTGGCCACCGCCAACACCGGGCGGGCCCCGTAGACGGCCTGTTGCAGCCGGTAGGCGGCGCTGACGCAGTCGGCGGGGGTGGCCTGGCCGTCGCCGACGCTGCGCAGCAGCACCTCCGCGCCACCCTCGACCGCCGGACCCAGCATGCCGTCCGGGCCGGTGGCCAGGGTTTGCGCGAGCTCCGGCGCGTCGGGCAGGAACGGGGTCAGCGGGATCGCCACCGCGGGCCGGGCGGCCGGCTCGATGCGCACGACCGGGCGGTTGTCGGCGGGAACGCCGGGTGCGCCCGCGCACCCCGCCAGCACGGCGCAGACACCGGCGGCCGACGCCACCGCCCGCTTCATCGCCACGCGTCCCTCCTGTCGGCCGTGCCACTTGCGTCACACCTGGTTAGCACGTTGCGCACGGCGGTGCGCGCGATCGCGCAGTTTTGGTGGCCGGCCGGCACCGATTCCTAACGTTCTTCGGCGTTGCCGATCATCTCCGCGACCAGCTCGACGCCCTGGTCCCGGATCCGGTAGCTGCAGACGAAACCCTCGATGACGGCGGTGGACGCCGCGCCCAGCGCATGCTGGCACTCCCAGCCGTCGGAGTCGGCCATCGTCGCCATCTGGCTGATGATGCCGCCGTCGCGGACCACCTCGTGCAGCTCCCAGTCGAACCAGTCCGCCCCGTCGGACAGCGACAAGGTTCGGCCGGCGCACCTGTCCCACTCCCGGGCCGATCTCTCGAGGAACGCCTCGGCATCGTCGGCGGAGGGCAGCAGCACCACCGTCTCCTCCACCCAGTGGTCGTAGTCGTCGCCGGGCTCGCTGGCCAGCCGGGTCGCCACCGCGGTGTAGCCGGTGTCGGAGTACACCGGTTCCTCCGCGCTGAAGATCGCACCGACGCACTCCGGGTCGGAGACGTCGTCGGCGTCGTCGGTCATGTCGTCCAGCTCGTCGTCGATCTCGATGTCCTCGCTGCCCAGCAGCTCGTTGAGCTCGGCGGCGCTGAGCAGGATGTCCTCGAGATCGTCCTCCTCCAGCGGGGACAGGTTCGGCTGCGCAGCACCGCTGGGCCGCACCGCGGTGCCGTCGACGGTGGCCGTGCATCCGGCCAGCCACACCGACAGGGTGGTTACGGCCAGCGCCGCACCCACCCGTTTCCCCCGTATCAGGACCCCCACCCGTCTCATTGTCGACGACGCGTAGCGGGCGCGCTCACTTCTTGGGCTTATCGGCAGCGGACTCGGTCGACAGCGCGGCGACGAAGGCCTCCTGCGGAACGTCGACCCGGCCGATCGTCTTCATCCGCTTCTTGCCCTCCTTCTGCTTCTCCAGCAGCTTGCGCTTGCGGGTGATGTCACCGCCGTAGCACTTGGACAGCACGTCCTTGCGGATGGCACGGATGTTCTCGCGGGCGATGATCTTCGAACCGATCGCCGCCTGCACCGGGACCTCGAACTGCTGGCGCGGGATGAGCTCCTTGAGCTTGGTGGTCATCTTGTTGCCGTAGGCCGCCGCCGAGTCCTTGTGGACGATCGCGCTGAACGCGTCGACGGCCTCGCCCTGCAGCAGGATGTCGACCTTGACCAGCTGGGCCTCCTGCTCGCCGGCCTCCTCGTAGTCCAAGCTGGCGTAGCCGCGGGTGCGCGACTTCAGCGAGTCGAAGAAGTCGAAGATGATCTCGCCCAGCGGCATCGTGTAGCGCAGCTCGACGCGCTCGGGCGACAGGTAGTCCATGCCGCCCAGCTCCCCGCGCCGGGACTGGCAGAGCTCCATGATGGTGCCGATGAACTCGCTCGGCGCGATGATCGTCGTCTTCACCACCGGCTCGAACACGGTGCGCACCTTGCCCTCGGGCCAGTCCGACGGGTTGGTGACGATGAGATCCGAGCCATCGGCTGCGCCTTCCACGACCACGCGGTAGACGACGTTCGGCGACGTCGAGATCAGGTCGAGGTCGAACTCGCGTTCCAGGCGCTCCCGGGTGATCTCCATGTGCAGCAGACCCAGGAAGCCGCACCGGAAGCCGAAGCCGAGCGCGACCGACGTCTCCGGCTCGTAGGTCAGCGCGGCATCGTTGAGCTGCAGTTTGTCCAGGGCGTCGCGCAGGTCTGGGTAGTCGGACCCGTCCACCGGGTACAGCCCCGAGTACACCATCGGCTTGGGCTCCCGGTAGCCGGTCAGCGGGTCGGTGGCGCCGTGGCGCGCGGTGGTGACCGTGTCACCGACCTTGGACTGGCGGACGTCCTTCACGCCGGTGATCAGGTAGCCCACCTCGCCGACACCGAGCCCGTCGGATGCCTTGGGTTCCGGCGAGACGATGCCGACCTCGAGCAGCTCGTGGGTGGCGCCGGTGGACATCATCTTGATCCGCTCGCGCGGCACGATCCGGCCGTCGACCACCCGGATGTAGGTGACCACGCCGCGGTAGGTGTCGTAGACCGAGTCGAAGATCATCGCGCGGGCCGGGGCGTCGGCGTCGCCGGTGGGCGGCGGTACCTGACGCACCACCTCGTCGAGCAGTTCGGCGACGCCCTCCCCGGTCTTGCCGGACACCCGCAGCACGTCGGACGGCTCGCACCCGATGATGTGGGCGATCTCACCGGCGTAGCGGTCCGGGTCGGCGGCCGGCAGGTCGATCTTGTTGAGCACTGGGATGATCGTCAGGTCGCGGTCCAGCGCCAGGTACAGGTTGGCCAGCGTCTGGGCCTCGATGCCCTGGGCCGCGTCGACCAGCAAAACCGCACCCTCGCAGGCCTCCAGCGCGCGGGACACCTCGTAGGTGAAGTCCACGTGACCGGGGGTGTCGATCAGGTGCAGCACGTAGTCCTGTGTCGCGTCCTGCGGCGACGCGCCCGTGACGCGCCAGGGCAGCCGCACGTTCTGCGCCTTGATGGTGATCCCGCGTTCGCGCTCGATGTCCATCCGGTCGAGGTACTGGGCGCGCATCGACCGCTCGTCGACCACACCGGTGAGCTGCAGCATCCGGTCGGCCAGCGTGGACTTTCCGTGGTCGATGTGGGCGATGATGCAGAAGTTCCGAATCTGCGCCGGCGGTGTGAAGGTCTTGTCGGCGAAACTGCTGATGGGAATCTCCTGGTGAGCGGGGGCCGTCGGCATCGAAAGGGCGGTGACGGGCTCTTCAAGAGTATCGAGCCGGGGCCGCTGCGACACAATCGAGCCCGCCGCCGAGCGCCTATGCTTGGCCGGTATGGCGTCGTCGTCATGGAATTTGAAGTCGTTCCAGCGCTTCCTGCTGAAGAACACCGAGAACCTGGTGTTCAACGAGGCCCCGAAACTGCTCCAGCAGGGCATCCGGATCGGTCTCGACGTGCTGGCCGGATCCCCGGCCGGTCCCCCGCTGGCGCTGCCCGCGGGGCGTCCCGTGTCGAGCAACTTCGTCCCGACCGCGCACCGGGCCCGCCGGGTCAGCTACGCCCCCGACCTGGACGGCCGGGCCGATCCGGGCGAGATCGTCTGGACCTGGGTGGTCTACGAGGACGATCCGAACCGCGGCAAGGACCGGCCGGTGCTGGTCGTCGGCCGCGACAGCAGCACGCTGCTGGGGCTGATGCTGTCCAGCCAGGACCATCACCGCCACGACCCGGACTGGATCGGCATCGGGACCGGCAGCTGGGACTACGAGGGCCGGGCCAGCTGGGTGCGCCTGGACCGGGTGCTCGACGTGCCCGAGGAGGGCATCCGCCGCGAGGGCGCGATCCTGGACCGGGACATGTTCGACGTGGTGGCGGCCCGGCTGCGCGCCGAGTACTCGTGGAGCTGACCCGTCAGCCCGGCCGCCGCCACATCTGCCACATGGTCGGTCCACCGTCGGGGATGGTGATCTCACCAGTCACCTCGAACCCGAAACGCAGGTAGTAACCCACATTGGACTCCTTGGTGGATTCCAGATAGCTGGGCGCACCCTCGGCGTCACAGCGCTGCAGCCGCGACTCCATCAACGCACGGCCGTAACCCGCCCCCCGCACGTCGGGGTCGCTGCCGATGACGGCCAGATACCAGTGCGGCTCCTCGGGGTGATGCCGCTTCATCAGCTCCGAAACCGTCAGCCCCCGACCGACGCGGTGGCCCAGCGCGAGCAGGAACGGCGGCATCATCCGCAGCTGCTCGGCCTGCGACTGCCTCCACCGGCCGGGCGGGTCCCACAGGGCCGCCGCACCCACCTCGCCGGCGATCTCGACGCCCCCGCCGACCAGAAAGTGGTGGCGCACCATCGTCGAGAAGACCCGGGGCAACGTGCTGGCCCGGCGCGCGTCGTCGGGCAGAATCCACATCATCACCGGGTCGTCGAAGAAGGCGCGACCGAGCACGCGCGACAGCCCCCGCACGTCCGGGCGCTGCGCGAACCGGACGGCGATGTCGCCCGCCACCCGGTCAGCCCTGGGTGATGTAGGCCTGGAGCTGCTGCTGTTCGCGCTCGAGCTCCTCCATCCGGGTCTTCACCACGTCACCGATGCTGACGATGCCGGCCAGCCGACCCTCCACCACCACCGGCACGTGCCGGACCCGGTTGCGGGTCATCAGCGCGCTGAGACTGTCCACCGAG
Source organism: Mycolicibacterium xanthum (assembly GCF_019710635.1). Classification (GTDB taxonomy): domain Bacteria; phylum Actinomycetota; class Actinomycetes; order Mycobacteriales; family Mycobacteriaceae; genus Mycobacterium; species Mycobacterium xanthum. Next base: position 149,062 of record NZ_JAIFZS010000008.1, on the reverse strand, counting down.
TCGTCCGGGGTGCAGGTCGCGACCAGCGTCGTCATGATCTCCGAGACCGGACGGCGCAACAGTTCGGCGCCCAGCTCGTGCAGCTTGCGCACCACATCGCGCTCGGACACGATGCCCTGCAACCCATCCGGCGAGATCACCACCATCGCGCCGATGTTGTTCATCGTCAGCTCGGTCAGCAGCCCGGCGACCGAGGTCTCCGGGGTGATGGTCGCCACCGTGGCGCCCTTGCTCCGCAACACGTCGGATATCCGCATGGTCCTCTCCAACCCGTCGTCACTGACCGCACACTCCAGGCTAAGCAATATGTCAGCGCGCGTTCGGCGTTTTGCGCTGCCGGTCTGATCGGGCGCAGGGTTAGGTGAGAGCCATGATCGAAGTCACCCTGCTGGGCACCGGCAGTCCGATCCCCGACGCCCGTCGCGCGGGCCCGTCCACGCTCGTACGCGCCGGGGGGCAGACCTTCCTCGTCGACTGCGGCCGGGGGGTGCTGATGCGTACCGCGGCACTGGGCGTCGCGCCGAACTCGATCACCGCGCTCCTGCTGACCCATCTGCACAGTGACCACATCGCCGACCTGGGCGACGTGCTCATCAGCCGGTGGGTCTCCAACTTCGCACCCGACCTGGCGCCGCTTCCGATCATCGGGCCGCCGGGCACCGCCGAGGTGGTCGAGAACACGCTCAAGGCCTTCGGTCCGGACATCGGTTACCGCATCGCCCACCACGCCGACCTGACCACCCCGCCACCCGTGGAGGTCGAGGAGGTCACCGACGGCGTGGTCTGGGGCCGCGACGGGGTGGCCATCCGGGTAGGCCCGACCGACCACCGGCCGGTGACGCCGACCATCGGGTTCCGCATCGAGCACAGCGGCGCATCGGTGGTGCTGGCCGGTGACACCGTCCCGTGTCCGGGCCTCGACGAACTGGCCGCCGGCGCGGGGGCGTTGGTGCACACCGTGATCCGCAAGGACCTGGTCGATGCGATGCCGATGCAGCGCATCCGCGACATCTGCGACTACCACTCGACGGTGCAGCAGGCCGCGCAGACCGCGACCCGGGCCGGTGTGGGCATCCTGATCCTGACCCACTATGTGCCGCCGATCCAGCCCGGCCAGGAGGACGACTGGCGCGCGCTGGCCGCCACCGCGTTCGACCGGCAGATCGAGATCGGGGACGACCTGCACCGGGTCGAGGTGCACCCGGGCGTGTGCGCTAGGCCAACCGGGTGATCTCGACGACCACGTCCAGGTCCGTCGACCCCTCGCCGGAGTAGATGCCCTTCAGCGGCGTGACGTCCGCGTAGTCGCGGCCGACGCCGACGCTGATGTACTGCTCGTTGATCTCGGTGTCATTGGTCGGGTCGTAGTTCCACCACTCCCCGGTCCACGCCTGGATCCACGCATGACTCTGGCCGTCGACGGTGTCACCGACCTTGGCGTTGCGCTTGGGGTGCAGATAGCCCGAGACGTACCGGGACGGAATACCCATGCCGCGCAACAACATCAGCGTCAGGTGCGCGAAGTCCTGGCATACCCCCTTGCCCTCGCGCAGCGCATCGACACCCGAGGTGTGCACACCGGTGGTGCCCGGCACATAGTTGAGCTCGGCCTGCACCCAGCGCACCGCCTCGATGACGGCCTCGCTCGGGTCGTGGTACTTCGCGATGCGCCGGCCCACCCGCTCGATGCGCTTGCTCGAGGGCACGTAGTGCGTCGGCGACAGCACCTCGTCGTAGCGGTCCCGGACCGCCTCACCGGCCAGGTCGGCCCAGCCGAGCTTCTTCTTCGGGGGTTCCGGGCGATCGGTCTCCACCACCGAGGACGCCGTCACCTCCAGCTCGGTGTGCGGCGCATGCAGGTCGAACGACGTCACCGCGGTACCCCAGTAGTCGACGTAGCGGTAAGACCTTGTGGCGGGCACGGTTTCGACGCGGTTGAGGATGATGTTCTGCCGGTTGTCCGACCGCGGCGTCAGACGAGCCTCGTTGAACGAGGCCGTCACGGGCGACTTGTACGCGTAGCCCGTCGCATGCACCACGCGCATCCGCCACATCTAGATCTCTCCTTCTTCGATGACCAGCGCATTGCGGCCGGCATCGGTCCAGGCCACCCACGGTGCGGAGTGGAAGTATTGCAGGGCCAACGCCTCTCCGACGTCGAAGCAGGTCTTCTGCAGGCTGGCCAGCCGGTGTTCCAACGACTCGAGCAACACGCCGGGTTGCAGGAACTCCAGCTCGCTGCGGGCCCGGCCCAGCAACCGCTGCGCCTCCGCGGTCGCGCCGAGCCGACCGTGCGGGCGGTTCATCAGCTCGTCGAGGCTGTGCTCGGCGAGTTTGAGCGAGTAATAGATCGACCGCGGGAAAAGCCGGTCCAGCAACATGAATTCGACCACGCGGCCGGCGTCGAGCACCCCGCGGTAGGTGCGCAGATAGGTGTCGTGCGCGCCGGCGCAACGCAGCAGCGTGACCCACGCCGGGGAGGACGCACTGTCCCCGACCCGGGAGAGCACCAACCGCACCGTCATGTCCACCCGTTCCAGTGCGCGGCCGAGCACCATGAACCGGTAACCGTCGTCGCGGCTGAGCGTGGAGTCGGCCAGGCCCGCGAACATCGCCGCCCGACCCTCCACATAGGACAGGAACTCATGCGGCCCAAGGCGCTTGGCCGCACGCTCACGCTCGGCGAGTGCGTTGTAGGTGGTGTTCAGGCACTCCCAGATCTCGGCGGAGGTGACCTCGCGGGCGCCGCGGGCATTCTCACGGGCCGCCGAGATGGCCTCGACGATCGAACACCCTCCCTCGGCCTCCCGGCTGAAGGCCACGATGTCGGTCAACGACCACACATCGAGATCCTCCTCGGGCTGCTCGATTCCGAGCACCTTCAGCAGGGTGCGCGAGGCCTGGTCCGGGTCCACGCTCGAATCCTCGAGCAGCTGGTGCACCGTCACATCGAGGATCCGGGCGGTGTCGTCTGCGCGCTCGACGTAGCGGCCGATCCAGTACAGCGATTCCGCGTTACGTGCCAACATGTGTCGTCTCCGCCTACTGCTGCTGTTGCTGTTGATGTTGCTGTTGCAGTTGCTGGTTGCCGGTCTCCGGGCTCTCGGCCTTACCGTTGCGGACCGCGGCGCCGTTGCGGGCCGCAGCGCCATTGCGGGCCGACGATGTGGCCCTGCCCGAAGATGCGGCCTTGGCCGGCGCTGAAGCCTTGCCCGACGCTGCACCCTTGCCCGGGGATGCGGCCTTGCCCGACTTGGGCAGTGCGCGCACCACCTCGGCGGCGGCCAGCTCCCGGTCGGCGACCGAGGAGCGGGAGGCCAGCACCCAGGTGTCCTTCGAGCCGCCGCCCTGGCTGGAGTTGACCACCAGCGAGCCCTCCGGCAGCGCGACGCGGGTCAACCCGCCGGGCAGCACCCACACGTCGTCGCCGTCGTTGACCGCGAAGGGCCGCAGGTCGACGTGCCGCGGCGCCAGCTCGTCGCCGATCTGGGTGGGCACGGTGGACAGCTGCATGACCGGCTGGGCGATCCAACCGCGCGGGTCGGCGATGATCTTTTTCGTGATCGTCGCCAGTTCCTTCTCCGAGGCGTCCGGACCGAACACGATGCCGTAGCCGCCCGATCCCTCGACCGGCTTGATGACCAGTTCGTCGACGCGGTCGAGCACCTCCTCACGCTCATGGTCGAGCCAGCACCGGAACGTGTCGACGTTGGCCAGCAGCGGCTTCTCGCCGAGGTAGTACTCGATGATGGTCGGCACGTAGGTGTAGACCAGCTTGTCGTCACCGACGCCGTTGCCGACCGCGCTGGAGATCACCACGTTTCCGGCGCGCGCGGCGTTGAGGATCCCGGCCACCCCGAGCACCGAGTCCGGCTTGAACTGCATCGGGTCGAGGAAGTCGTCGTCGATGCGGCGGTAGATGACGTCGACCTGGCGCTCACCCTCGGTGGTGCGCATGTAGACGGTGTTGTCGCGGCAGAACAGGTCGCGGCCCTCGACCAGCTCCACACCCATCTGGCGGGCCAGTAGCGAATGCTCGAAGTAGGCCGAGTTGTACACACCCGGGGTGAGCACCACCACCGTCGGATCGGCGACGTTGTTGGCCGCGGCGTTGCGCAGCGCCCGCAGCAGGTGCGACGAGTAGTCGCCCACCGCGCGCACCCGATGGGTGGCGAACAGGTTCGGGAACACCCGCGCCATCGTGCGGCGGTTCTCCATCACATAGGAGACCCCCGACGGCGAGCGCAGGTTGTCCTCCAACACCCGGAAGTTGCCCTGGTCGTCGCGGATCAGGTCGATGCCGGCGACGTGGATGCGCACACCGTTGGGCGGCACGATCCCGACCGCCTCGCGGTGGAAGTGCTCGCAGGAGGTGATCAGCCTCCGCGGGATCACCCCGTCACGCAGGATCTCCTGCTCGCCGTAGATGTCGTCGAGATACATCTCCAGCGCCTGCACCCGCTGCCGGATGCCGCGCTCCAGCCGGGTCCATTCGGCCGCCGAGATGACGCGCGGCACCAGGTCGAGCGGGAAGGGCCGCTCCTGCCCGGACAGCGAGAAGGTGATGCCCTGGTCGATGAACGCTCGGCCCAGCGCGTCGGAGCGTGCTTCGAGGTCGGCGACATCGGAGGGAGCCAGCTCGGCATGGATGCCCTTGTAGGGACCACGGACGCTGCCCTGGCCGTCGAACATCTCGTCGAAGGCCTTGGAGTAGCTGCCGAGTGTGTTGTAACCACCGAAGATGCCGTCGTGCCGTTTCGCCGGTTTTGAGTTGCTACGTGCCGTTCGTGCCGCCTCGGTCGCCAAGTGTCTCCTGCTCCTCCCTCGCCCCGTGCTGAGCGCACGAAGCCATGCTGCAACATTTCCGCCGTTTCGGCAGGCCACTGGGCCTCGCTTTGGGAGATTCGTGACCTCGCTGGTACCCTGAACAGTCGCTGCCCACTGCGGGCGCCTACAGACTCAGAGCAACCCAGTCGAGATTTACCGAAGGAATACACGCGTGGCCAACATCAAGTCGCAGGAGAAGCGGAACCGTACCAACGAGCGCCGCCGTCTGCGGAACAAGTCGGTGAAGTCGTCGCTTCACACGGCGGCGCGTGGTTTCCGTGAGGCCGTCGAGGCGGGCGACAAGGACAAGGCCGGCGAGCTGCTGGTCGCCACCAGCCGCAAGCTGGACAAGGCCGCCAGCAAGGGTGTCATCCACAAGAACCAGGCCGCCAACCGCAAGTCGGCGCTGGCCAAGACCCTCAACAAGATCTGACGGGCTCTCCGGCGCTCAGTCGCTCACAAGCGCTCCGGCGCTCAGTCACTCACAAGCGCTCCGGCCGTCAGTCGCTCACAAGCTCCGCGACCTTGCGGACGGCGGTTTCCAACGCATAGTCGGCATCCGCGGCTGCGCCCTTGACGTCGGCGTTCAGCGCGGCCACCAGGCGCACCGCCTCGGCGACCGATTCCCGCGACCAGCGGCGAGCCTGCTTCTGCGCCTTCTGGACGCGCCACGGCGGCATTCCCAGCTCGCTCGCCAGCCGGTAGGGGTCCCCCGACAGCGGCGCGACCCGCGCGATCGTGTGCACGGCCTCGGCCAGCGCGTCGGCCAGCACCACGTGCGGTTCGCCACCCATCATCGCCCAGCGCAGCGCCTCCGCCGCGCCCGCCACATCGCCGATAACGGCACGGTCGGCGATATCGAACCCCTTCACCTCGGCCCGACCGGAGTGGTATCGGTGCACCGCGGCCGCATCGACGGCACCGCCGGTGTCGGCGACCAGCTGCGAACACGCCGAGGCGAGCTCACGGATGTCGGAGCCGACGGAATCGAGCACCGCGGTTACGGTGTCGTCGCTCACCTTCACCTTCAGGCCACGGAACTCACGGCGGACGAAGTCGGCCCGTTCGGTGGCCTTGGTGACCCGCGGGCACGGGTGCACCTGCGCTCCCAGCTTCTTGAGCTGGTCGGCCAGCGCCTTCGCCCGGCCGCTCCCGGAATGCACCACCACCAGCAGCGTGCCCTCGGGCAGATCGGCGGCGGCCGACTCGATGAGCGCGACCGCCTCCTTGCCCGCCTCGCCTGCGGACTCGAGCACCACGACGCGTTCATCGGCGAACAGTGACGGGCTGAGCAGCTCCGCGAGCTCGCTGATGCCGACCTCGCCGGCGCGCAGGCGATCGACGGGGACGTCGTGGGTGCCGGCGGCCGTACGCGCTTCCTTCAGCACCGCCGCCACGGCGCGTTCGACCAGGAGTTCCTCGTCGCCGAGAATCAGGTGTAGGCCGGCCGGTGCATCGCTCACCGCACGATGGTGTCACGCCGGCACGACAGCGCCCAATGCCACACCGCCGCCCCGACCGCCGTGACGAGGGCCACCGTGAGCACCCCGGCCCACCCCGACGGCACCGGCACCGATGCGCCGGGAAGCGCTGCCGAATGCCGCGCGACCGCCAGCAGCCACCAGACTTCGGGACCGGTGAACCGGATCAGTAAGCCGGCCCCCGCCGGCCACAGCGCAGACAGTGCCGCAGCCGCGGTTCCGATCACGGTGATCGGCGGGATCACCGGTGCCACCAACAGGTTCGCCATCACCCCCACCAGGCTGACCGACCCGGAAACGCCGGCCACCAGCGGCGCGGTGACCAGTTGAGCAGCCAGCGCAACACTGACGGCATCGGCCAGGGGGCGCGGCCAACCCCGGTCCCGGAGCCTGCGCGACCACACTGGCGCGATCAGCACCAGTGCGGCGGTGGCAGCCACCGACAGTGCGAAACCCACGTCCACCGCCAGTTCGGGCGAGACCACCATGAGCCCCAACACGGTCGCGGCCAGCGCGGGCAGCGCCTGGCGACGGCGATGCGACAGCACGGCCAGCAGTGCGATCGCTCCCATCGCGGCGGCCCGCAGCACGCTGGGCGACGGTTGCACGACCACCACGAAGCCCGCCAACGCGACCGCGGCCAGCCCGACCGCGGCTCGCGGCCCCACCAGGGCCGCAGTCAGCATCACCGCACCACACACGATCGTCACGTTGGCGCCCGACACCGCGGTCAAGTGGGTCAGACCCGCCCTCCGGAACTCCGCGGTGGTGTGCGCCGGCACCGTGGAGGTGTCCCCGAGCACCAGTGCGGGCAGTACCGCCGCCTGCTCGGCGGGCAGCACGAGACGCGACACCTGCGCAAACGAGGCGCGAACATGCTGGGCCGCCCGCTGGACCGGTGCCGGCTCTCCGGCACGTGGCGGCCCCCTGGCAGTCAGCACCGCCACCGACAGGTCCCGCCGGCGCGGCGTGGCGACCCGTGCGCGGAACGCCAGCGGCTGCCCCGCGGCCGCCCCCACATAGTCCGAACCCGAAGCGAAAACGATGACCCGGCCGAAGGATTCGGCTCCATCGAGCCGCAACAGCACCGCCCGGAACATCACCCGCCCACCGTCGAGCACCCGAGGGCTCTCCGTCGGCGAGACCACCACCGATGTCGAGGCGCCGAGGTACCCGGTCGCCGGGTGGTGGCGCACCTGCTCGGCGCGCAGGCCGATGGCGACGGCGAAGCCGCCGGCCACCACCGCGACCGCCGCCACCCCGGTGGCCAGAGCCCGATGACCGCCGAACCGGCCCAAGCTGCACCGCCCCAGGACCGAGCAGGCCACCACCGACACCACGGCCGCCACGGCGGCCCCGGGCGATTCCCACACGATCCCGGCGGCGGTCACCGCCCAGGCGGCCAATGCCGCCGGCACCAGACGCGCGTCGTGCACGTTCAGACCCGCACCAGGTCGCGCAGTTTGTCCAGCCGCGCCGGGCCGATCCCGTCCACGTCGCCGAGTTGGTCGACGCTGGCGAACCGACCGTTGGCCTCGCGCCATGCCACGATCGCGGCCGCCGTCACCGGCCCGACGCCGGGCAGGGTGTCCAACTCCGCGGCGGTGGCCGCGTTCAGGTCGACCAGATCCCGTGGCGCCGCGGACGGGGCGGCCGTCACGCCGGGGGTCGCGGCGGTGCCGGACACCACCGAACTGCCCATCTCGGTCGGCTGCCCGGGCGGCACACCGATGCCGACCACGATCTGCTCGCCGTCGGCGACCCTGCGCGCCATGTTCAGGCCCAACACGTCGGCCCCGTCCAGAACACCACCCGCCGCGGCCAGGGCGTCGGCGATGCGGGCCCCAGGCTCGAGGGTGACCAGCCCCGGGGTGTGCACCAGCCCGACGACGCTGACGACCAGCGGGGCCGAGTCTTCCGGTGCAGCCGGCTCCGGAGCCGCCGACGAGACCATCTCGACCGGTGGGAGTTTCGCCGACACCACCGCCGGCGGCCGGTCTCCGAGCAGCGTGACCACCGTGACCAGCACCGCCAGCGCACCGATGGTGCCCAGTGCCAGCACACCGGCGCGCCCGGGATCGGCCCGGATCCGCGCCAGCAGTCCCGCGGCACCGCCGGATGCGGGTTCGGGCAGCCACCGCGACAGCGACGCATCCGGACGATCGTCACCCTCGTCGGGATCGGCTTCGGATTCTGCCGCGCCCAGGCGCCGGCGCAGCCGTTCAGCGGGTATCTCGGTGGCCATGGCGCCGACGCTATTGCGCCGCTCCGACGCCACCTGCCGCTACGCCGCCAGTTCCCCGCCACCTGTGGATGAACCCAGAATTGGGGATCGCGGTGGTTACGATGACCACGTATGAACCGTCGAGCCCCGTTGATCGCAGGTGTGGCGTTCGCGGTGCTCTATGCCGGCGCGGTGCTGGCGATTCCTGCCCTCGCCGGCGGCGACCCGGCCGCGGCCCGGATCCAGGCCCTGCTGCTGGCCTTCGCGGCGCTGGCGGTGGTGGTGGTACTCGGATTCGCCAGGGACCGGCTGACAGGTCCGCCCGGACATCTGTTCATGATCGGCTCGGCGCTGCTGGTCGCCCAGCTGTGCGTGGCGATCTGGTTCACCGGGGGCGCCGACATGCGGCCCGGACAGATCACCGTGGGCACCGCGCGGGCCATCGATGACATCAGCGCGATGTGGCTGCCCGCGGCCACCATCGCCAACATCTGTGTCGCCGTACCGATCCTGTTGTCCGCCAACGAGGGTCACTTCCCACGCTGGCTGGGTATCGGTGCCGCGGTGTTCACCGTTGAGCAGCTCATCGAGACGATCACCATCATCGGCCCACCGGGCAGCTTCATCTCCCCTGGCGGGCCGATGAACCACTACCTCGGCGGTGCTCTGTCGGCTGCGTTCTTTCTCGCTCTCGGGATCGCACTCTGGCTACCGGAGGACCAATCGGCACCGCACCCCCCGCATGATCCGGCGCCGGAGCCCGTCGACGAGACCGCAGGAGAGTCAGAAGAGCCATGACGCTTGCCCGATTGGTCCCCCGCACCTCCATCGACCCGTCCACCGACTGGTTGCGCAAAGAGGTCCGCAGGTTCCTGTCCGAGCAACTCGCGGCGGGGAGCTTCACCCCGGCCGTCGATGCCTGGCTGTCCCGGTGGGACGAGGAGTTCACCGCCGCGCTGGCCGCCCGCGGCTGGCTGGGGATGACGGTGCCGGTCGGCTACGGCGGACACGGCCGGTCCTTCCTCGAGCGGTTCGTCGTCACCGAGGAACTGCTGGCCGCGGGGGCCCCGGTGGCCGCCCATTGGATCGCCGACCGCCAGATCGTGCCCTCACTGATGAAGTACGGCACCGAGATACAGAAGGCGGAGTTCCTGCCGAAGATCGTGCGGGGCGAATGCTTCTTCGGTATCGGGATGAGCGAGCCGGATTCCGGGTCCGACCTCGCCAGCGTGCGCACCCGCGCCGAGCGGGTACCCGGCGGTTGGGCGTTGACCGGCACCAAGGTGTGGACCTCCGGAGCGCATCTGTCCCACGCGTTCATCGCACTGGCCCGAACCTCCCCGCCCGACCCCGAGCACCGCCACGACGGCATGAGCCAGTTCATCGTGAATCTGCGCGGGCCCGGTGTGGACATCCGCCCGATCCGCTCGATGAACGGGGCACATCACTTCAACGAGGTGATCCTCGACGGCGTGTTCGTCCCCGACGACATGGTTTTCGGCGACATCGGTCAGGGCTGGCGGCAGGTCACCTCGGAGCTGGCGTTCGAGCGCAGCGGGCCCGAGCGTTTCCTGTCCACGTTCGTGTTGCTCGACGCCTGCGCGGAAAGGATGGTGTCACAGCAGATTCCCCGCAGCGCGGAGCTCGGCCGGCTGGTCGCCCGGATCGCGGGACTGCACCAGATGTCCTCGGCGATCGCCTCGGCCCTGGAGCGCCACGAGCCCGCCGACGTGCCCGCCGCCGTGGTCAAGGTGCTGGGCACCACCACCGAGGGCGACATCGCCGAGTTCGCCCATCTGAACGCCGATGCCACTGCCGGACAACGGTTCCGCGATCTCGCCGAGGCGGCGGTGGACCAGCGGCCGGGCTTCACCCTGCGCGGCGGAACCAACGAGATCCTGCGCGGCGTGATCGCGCGCGGATTGGGGATACGGTGAACGCGCCCGAGATCGACCCCGCACTGGCCGACATGATGGACGCGGTGTTCGCCGAATACCGCGAGTCACATCCGCCCTCGCCCCCGGTCACCCGCGACCCGGCGCTGTGGCGCCGCCTCGACGAACTCGGGCTGGTCCGGCTCACCGGACCCGAGTACGCCGGTGGGAGCGGCGCCACGTGGCATGAATCTGCCGAGCTGATATCCGCTGCGGCGCGCCACGGGGTTCGGATTCCGCTGGCCGAGCACGACCTGCTGGCCTGCTGGCTGCTCGACGCCGCCGGCGAAACCGGCGATGATGCTGCGCGCACGGTCTGTCTGCTCGACGACGACGCCGCCACCGGCGTGCCGTGGGCCTCGACCGCCGACCGCATCGTTGTCGTGTGGCCGTGTGACGGCGGCTACCGGCTGGCCGACCTCGACGCCGATGCCGTCTCGATCACGCTCGGCGCCAACATGATCGGCGAGCCGCGGGACACCGTCGTGGTGGACACCTCGTCGTTGCCGGGCGTGCCGCTGGCCCCTGCGCTGCTGTCGCAGCTGTCGCTGAAGTCCGCACTGGTCCGCTCGATCCAGGTCTGCGCGGCGCTGGACCGGGCCCTGCAACTCTGCCTCGAGCACACCACGACGCGCCGGCAGTTCGGCCGGCCGCTGTCGAAGTTCCAGGCGGTCCAGCACCAGGTCGCCGACATCGCCGCCGAGGCGGCGCTGGCCCACTCGGCCACCGAGGCCGCCGTGACCACCGCCGTGCTCACCGACTGGTCCGGCCCGCACCTGGAGTTCTTTGTCGCAGTGGCACGTTCCTGCGCCGGGCACGCCGCTTCGGTCGTTGCACGCAACGCCCACCAGGTGCACGGCGCCATCGGCACCACCGGCGAGCACCGACTGCACGAGTTCACCCGGGCCGCCCTGGCGTGGAGCTCGGAGTTCGGCTCCGTCCGGCACTGGGACGAGACCGTCACCGAGATGGCGCTGTGGGCCGGCGAGGGCCGGCTGTGGGAGCTGATCTGTCCCTGAGGATCAGCGCACCACGACCGGGCTGGGCAACCACGGGGCGCCGAACGTCTCGCGGTGCGACGGTGGCCGGCGGCCACCCTCGTCGGTGATGCCGTATCGGGCGGCCAGCTCCGCGCCGATGCGCCGTGCGCGAACAGCAGAGGAATGAGGTCGTCGGGGTCTGCCACCTTTCGACACAACGGCACGCTCAGCCCTACGCCGCAACAGCGGGATCGCCTCACTACGGGTGGTCAGGCCCTCCTGCGCCGCTTCGAGCTGCAGTGGAAGGAGGTCGGCTGCCGCATGGCAGTGCGGATCCCTGTCGGCGCGCAGCCGCGTCGATTCATCGACGGCAGATCCCATCACCACTCCTCAAATTAATAGCACCATGATCGTTGCATTACTGTTAACATGAACCCCATGCAGTCTGGCCGTCAACCCCCCAAATCGATGACGCCCACCAGGTCGGGTTATCGACCGAGTGCCGGACGGCCTACTCGCGAACACGCCGAGCGGCGTCACGAACAGCTGCTCGATTGTGCGCTGGAAATCTTCTTGGACAACGGTTTCCAGCGCTCAACCATCGACTACATTGCCACGGCCACTGGAATGGCCAAGCGGACGATCTACGCCCGCTACCCCGACAAGGCCGCGCTTTTTGAAGCCGCGGTACAGCGAGCGGTGGACCGGTGGATCATCCCGGTCGAGGTGTTGCATGAGGTCGAGACTGAAGACCTGGAGGAGACGCTGGTAGCGATTGCGCGGATTCGACTCGAGAGCTATACGAGTCCGGCCGGCGTGGCGCTGCAACGAATTCTCAACGCCGAGGGGTACCGGTTTCCGGATCTGTACAGGTTGGCGTTCGAACAGGGGACGGTGCCCGCGTTGCGGTTCATCGCGGACGTGCTGGGCCGCCATGTCGCGGCGGGGACCGTGCAATCGAACGATCCCGAGGTACTGGCCGGCGCATTTCTGAGCATCACCGTCGGCGGGCCGGCCACCGGACTGATGTGGGGAGTCGTGACCGACCCCGACGTGCTCGATCGCCGCATCCGTACCTGCGTACGGGTGTTCCTCGACGGCGTACGACCCCGATGACCACCCCGAAGGAGAGCAACGTGTTCGTGACGGAGTCGTTCATCGGCGGCGCCCCGGTACCGTCTGCGGCGCACTACGACAATGTGGACCCTTCCACAGGGCAACCAATAGGTGGGGTCGCTCGTGGAGGCGCGGACGAGGTTGACCAAGCGGTGGCCGCTGCCCGACACGCATTCAACGCGTGGCGCAAGGTCGCCCCGGCGGAGCGATCGATGGTGCTGAGCCGAATAGCCGATGCGATCGACACCCACCGGGAGCGTCTGGCTCGGCTGGAAAGCGAAGACACGGGTAAGCCGTTGACGCAGGCCCGTACCGACGCGGCGGTGGCCGCGCGCTACTTCCGTTTCTACGCAAACGCGATCGACAGCTACTACGGCAGCGCGATACCGCTGACCGACGATCTGCTCGTCTACACGCGCCGAGAACCGCTCGGTGTCACCGGACACATCGTCGCGTGGAACTACCCGATGCAGCTCGCGGCGCGTTCAGTTGCTCCGGCGGTCGCCGCTGGCAACTCCGTAGTCATCAAACCTGCCGACGAGACACCACGTACCGCAGTCGAGTTCGCGCGGATTGCCGTAGACGCCGGGTTGCCCGCCGGGGTTTTCAACGTAGTCACCGGAATCGGCGCTGAGGCGGGCGCAGCCCTTGCCGCCCATCCCGACGTTGACTCGATCGGTTTCGTCGGGTCGACGCAGGTGGGTTCGGCGATCGCGCACGCTGCCGCAGACCGGGTAGTGCCCGCGGTCCTGGAGCTGGGCGGCAAGTCTCCGCAGATCGTCTTTCCCGACGCCGATCTGGCGAAGGCAGCAACGTTCGTCACCAAGGCCATCTTGCAGAACGCAGGCCAGACATGTTCGGCCGGATCGCGGCTGCTGGTGCACGAAGCCGTGCACGACGAGCTCGTAGCGGCAGTGGTGAAACGCTTTGCCGAGGTCACCATCGGCCCAGGAGTTGACGACAAGGATCTCGGACCATTGATCTCCGTCAAACAACAGAATCGAGTGCAAGGTTTCCTCTCGGGCAACGCTAAAGGTGAGATCCTCTGTGGCGGAACGACTCCCAGTGAAGAATCGCTGGTGAGCGGTGCGTATTTCCTACCAACCCTGATCGACGGGGTCGATCCCGCCGCGCCGATCGCGCAGGAGGAGATCTTCGGCCCCGTGCTCACGGTCAACACGTTCGCTGACGAGGATCAAGCAGTGCAGCTGGCCAACGGTACCCAATACGCGTTGCTGGCAGCCGTGTGGACCCGCGACCTCTCTCGCGCACATCGACTCGCCGCCGATATCGTCGCCGGACAGGTCTACGTGAACACCTACGGTGCGGGTGGTGGTGTGGAACTGCCGTTCGGCGGCTTCAAGAAGTCGGGCTATGGCCGGGAGAAAGGCTATGAGGCTCTCGACGCCGTCACTGCCACCAAGACGGTGGTGGTTGCCCTGTGACCGGCAATGAGGCGGTCTCCGATAGCCGACACGAAATGAGCACCGCATCCGAGCTTGGGTTTATCGGTCTGGGCAACATGGGCTTTCCCATCGCCCACCGGCTAGCTGCCTCCGGACGCGCGGTTGTCGTCTACGACACCCGGCAGGAGGCCATCGAGCGAGCCAGGGAGTTCGGCGCGGTGCCGGCGTCGTCGCCCCGCGAAGTGGCCGACCGGACCGAGACGGTACTGGCCAGCCTACCGTCACTGCAAGCATCCTTGGAGGTGGTCGGCGGCAAAGACGGCGTGATCGGCGGGTCGCGAGTCCGACTCTTCATCGACCTGTCCACAGTGGGAAGCGAAGTTGCACAACGTAATTACGAGCTGCTCGCTGCCTCTGGGATCGCAGGACTGGATGCTCCGGTCAGTGGCGGAGTGACCGGAGCCCAGAAGGGCACCTTGGCCATCATGGTATCGGGCCCGCGCGACCAGTACGATGCCGTCACGTCGCTGCTCAGCGAGATTGGCCGGCCGTTCTTCGTTGGTGCGCAACCGGGGGCAGCGCAGACTATGAAGCTAGTCAACAATCTCATGGCGGCCGCGACATTGGCTGCCACAGCAGAAGTCATGGTCATGGGTGTCAAGGCGGGCCTTGACCCACACGTGATGCTCGATGTGCTGAACGCCGGCTCGGGGGCGACGCACGCAAGTCGCGACAAGTTCCCCAAGGCCGTGCTGCCTCGCACCTTCGACTACGGATTCGCCACGGCCCTGATGGTCAAGGATGTGCGCCTCTACCTGGACGAGGCGAGGGCTCTGGGGTTACCGATCCAGCTGGCTGAGGTGGTGGCCGAGATGTGGGAGCGCACGCTGAGTGACGAAGGCTCCGAATCCGACTTCACCGCGATCGTCAAGCCGCTGGAGAGAGCCGCGGACGTGACCGTAGGACACCAGCAAGGATGAACTCGCAAACGGGCGAGCGCGACTCGCGTCCGACCGCGATGGGCGTCGTGAGCGGCATCGATCTCACCGGCAAGACCTGTGTGATCACCGGCGCTTCGTCCGGCTTGGGCAGAGAGTCAGCACGAGCCCTTGCGGGTGCCGGCGCCCACGTCGCGCTCGCCGCGCGTAACTCCGCAGCCCTGGTCAAGACGCGGGACTGGATTCATGCAGAACAGCCGACGGCGAGGATATCGATTGTCGAACTCGACCTTGCCTCACTGGCCAGCATCCGGTCCGCGGCCGCGGTCATCGCCGAAGTCGCGCCGGTCGTCGACGTGTTGATGAACAACGCCGGGGTGATGTTCACGCCGTTCGGGCGCACCGAAGGCGGGTTCGAAATGCAGTTCGGGACCAACCACCTGGGCCACTTCGTATTCACCACCCTGCTCCGTAAGAACATGGAAGCTGCCGATGGTTCTCGCGTCGTCGACCTCTCGTCCGAAGCTCACCACCTCAGCGACATCGACCTCGACGATGCGAACTGGGAGCGGCGTGTCTACGACAAGTTCGACGCCTACGGGGCGGCGGTCGACCCCGCTCTGCCGGACATCGACGCGATATACCTCGCGGACTGCAGGGCCCTGTTCGGGTGTCGCGTCTTACGCAACTGACCAAGCGCGCGCAACCGCCCTGTGGGAGATTTCCACGGCCCGTTGTCCGCAGTAGGCCGACCCGATGGACTCAAGCGATCAGTGGTCTTGCCGGTGAAGGAGTCGACGAAGTGAGCGTGGCACGTTCATCGCCGACCAGGACGTCGTGCGCAGCTCGACGCGGTGGTCGCGGCGGCATTCACCGCGACCAATGGGCTGCATGGTTCGCCGCGGCTGGTAACTGACCTGCGCGATCTGGGTTGGGAAGTGTCGGAGAAGACGCTGGCTGACTCGATGCGCCGCCAGGGTTTGGCGGCACGGCGCATCAAGCGCCGCAGTGGTCTGACCAGGCAGGACAAGACCGCCCCGAAGTTCCCGGACCTACTCAAACGGGACTTCACCGTGGTCGCGCAGAACCGCAAATGGGTCGGGTCTCTCGCCCGTCAACGACGGAATCAGGGAAGCCGGAACCACGGCAGCGCCCGTCAAGACGGCCACCGGCGCTGTGTCACCCATGCGGCCACCTTTCAGGCGGTAGCTTCGGTCGCGACGTAGACACCACTCGATGAGGAGATGCCATGCCGACGCCGATCACCGACCGACCGCTGCGCGTCATCCAATGGACGACCGGCAACATCGGGCGCCGCTCACTGCACGCCATCATCGGCCGCGACGACATGGAGCTGGTGGGCGTCTATGCCCACGGCGCCGACAAGGCGGGCGTCGACGCCGCCGAGCTCGCGGGCTGGCCCACCCCGACCGGTGTCACCGCGACGGGCGACATCGAGGAACTGGTCGCGCTTCGCCCGGACGCCTGCTGCTACAACCCGCTGTGGCCGAGCATCGACGAGCTGGTCCGGCTCCTGGAGTCGGGCATCAACGTCTGCTCCAGCGCGGCGTGGATCACCGGCGGCAAGCAGTCGCCCGAGGATCTCGAGCGGATCCGAAACGCTTGTGAGACGGGAAGTTCGACGATCTTCGGCAGCGGCGCACATCCCGGGATGAGCAACCTGGTCGGCATGGTGCTGTCCGGGGCCTGCGAGCGTGTGGACGAGATCCGCATCACCGAGTCCGTGGACTGCTCGACCTACGAGTCCGCGGGCACCCAGACCGCGATGGGCTTCTCCCAGGATCCGGACACCCCGGGGCTGGCGGAGAGCGTCCGCACCGAGAGCGAGGTGTTCGCCGAGTCGGCGGCGATGATGGCCGACGCGATCGGCGCCGACCTGGACCGGATGACCTTCGACGTCACGTTCACCGCGGCCACCGGGGACACCGACCTGGGTTTCATGAAGATCCCCGAGGGCACGGTCGCGGGGGTGTACGGGTATCACCGCGGCTGGGTCGGCGACCGCAACGTGGTCAGCGTGGGGTTCAACTGGATCATGGGCGAGCACGTCACACCGCCCAAACCGCTCGAGCACGGTCACGTGGTTCAGGTGTTCGGGCTGCCGAACATGCGCACGGTCGTGCACTGCCTGCCGCCGAAGGACTGGACCGAGCCCGGCTTCATGGGCCTGGGCATGATCTACACCGCGATGCCGGTGACCAACGCGGTGCCCGCCGTCGTCGCGGCCGACCCGGGCATCGTGACGCTGGCCGACCTGCCGCCGATCACCGGACGCGCGGCCGTCTGAGTCAGATGGTTCCCGGCATCCCCGGCATCCCGGCCATCGGAGGCGGCGGCGGGGGCGGAGGCGGCGGCGACGGGATGGTGTAGGGCCCGCCCGCACACACCGGGTCGGTGGGCATGCTGATGCAGCGGGTATCGGCCGGGCCGGTGGGAGCCGGAGGGGAATAGGGGCCACCCTGGCACTGGACCGCCTCCGGCATCGTCGCGCATTCGGGATCGTCCGGGCCGGTGGGAACTCCCAGAGCCGTGCCGGCCGACATGGTCGCGCCCGAAACCGCCGTCGCCAGGAGTGCCGCGGCCACAGCGGTTCTCGCCACCGCGCCGCACACTCCCGAAGCCGTCACTCGTTTCACTTCACGCTCCTCACGACGTACCGATGCTCATGCTCGCATGGCCGCTCGCTGTGCGGGGCCCGAACAGCCCGGCTACGACTCCTACGGGGCGGCCACCCGCACGGCGACGCCGACCGCACCGGCGCCGACGTGCACCGACAGCACCGGCCCCATGTCCGCGACGGTCAGCGAGGTGAGCTGCGGAAGGCGTTGGGTCAGTGCGGCACCGAGTTCGTCGGCGGCATCGTGGTGGTCGACGTGATGAACCACCACCTCGGCCGCGTCGTCGCCCACCACCTCGGCGACCTTCTCCACCATCGCCGCATGCGCCTTGCCGATGGTGCGGATGCGCTGGTCCAGCACCAGCCGGCCGTCGACATCCAGACACAGCAGCGGTTTCAGCGACAGCGCCGTGCCCAGCCACGACGCCGTGGTGCGGATCCGGCCGCTGCGCCGCAGGTTGTCCAGCCGGTGCACCACCACGAAGACGTGCGTGCGGGTCAGCGCCGATCGGGCCGCCGCCTCGACCGCGTCCAG
This sequence comes from Mycolicibacterium xanthum, assembly GCF_019710635.1. GTDB lineage: Bacteria > Actinomycetota > Actinomycetes > Mycobacteriales > Mycobacteriaceae > Mycobacterium > Mycobacterium xanthum. The sequence continues at coordinate 130,983 of NZ_JAIFZS010000008.1, read as the reverse complement.
GTCGCCGCCGTCGGCCGCGCGGAGCGCGGCGGCCGTGGCCACGAAGCCCACGCCCATCGCCGCCGACCGGGAGTTGACGACCCGCACCGCGGGACCGAACTCACGCGCCGCGCTCACCGCCGCGCTGTAGGTGCTCGACAGCGCCGCGGACAGGTGCACGGCCACCACGCCGTCGCCGCCGCTGTCGGCCAGCGCCTGCCGATAGGTCTCGGCGAGCTCGGCCGGCGTCGCGCCCGCCGTGGTGACCTTCGGCCGGTCATGAATGTCATAGGGGACGTCGTCGACACCGTCGCGCAGGTCGGTGCCGTCGACCAGCACGTGCAGCGGCACCTCACGGATGTTGTGCCGCTTCAGCTCGTCCGGCGGCAACCGCGCGGACGAGTCGCTGACCACCACGACCGCCACGACTAACCGTCCGCCGCGGCCACGCCGGCCTCGGCGAGCCCCTTGATCATCAGTTCGGCCACCGCCTGATGCGCCTCGAAGTTCCAGTGGATACCGTCGGGATTGCCCCGCCCGCCCATCACCTCGTCACCCACCGCGGCCTTGAGGTCCACCAGCGGTACACCGTGTTCGGCGGCCCACCGGGTGACCGCGTCCACGGTGCCCGGCCTGCCGTGATGGGCCAGTCCATAGGTCGGCGCGATGTGCACCGACGGCAGCGACGCCACCACCGGGATGCCGGGACGGTTGAAATCGATGGCCGCCCTGGTCATCTCGAGGTACTCGGCGGTCAGCGCCGGCGGCAGCGCGGCCCGCGCCACCGGGGACAGCCGCGGCTGCACCCAGCCGTACCCGTCACGGACCCAGCGGCGCAGCCACGACGGGCGCACGTAGCGGATCAGCTCACGCAACGCCGTGGGAAGCGGCGACGGCAGCGAGTCCATGCCCGACGTCGCGAAGATCACCGCGCCGGCCCTGGGCAGCGCCGCCCACGCCCGCGGATCCTGGGTGGCCGCCCACCACACGTCGCGGCTCGTCCAGCCGATCCGGCCGATCAACTCCAGATCCCAGCCCAGGTGCTGCGCCACGATGTTGGGCCAGATGCGCGGGTCGTCGGACGGCAGGCCGCCGGTGGGCCCGTAGTAGGACAGCGAGTCACAGAAGACCAGCAGCGTCCTGGGCCGAGACGGCTCAGAGGACATCGTTGGCGACCTGGGCCGAGGCGTTCCACACGTCCAGGCGCCACCGGATGTCGGCGAAGGAGGCCGGGTCCCCGTCCATCCGGGTGTGCCCGGCCAGTTGCACCCAGCTGGCGTTGCCCATCCCACCCAGGACCGGCCAGTTGTCGACCGGCAGCCCGAGCAGCGCTCCGGTCAGCGCCGCGATCAAACCGCCGTGGGCCACCAGCACCACCGGGCGGTCCGGGTCATCGACCCCCCAGTCGGCCTGCCCGGTCACCAGTTCCTCGACCAGGGGAAGGCTTCGATCGGCGACGTCGATGCGGCTCTCGCCGCCGTGCGGAGCCCAGCGGGCATCGTCGCGCCACGCCAGCCTGGCACCCGGGGCGACGGCGTCGACCTCGACGTGGGTCATCCCCTGCCAGTCGCCGAGGTGGGTCTCACGCAGCCGGGTGTCGATGCTGACCGGCTGCCCGGACCGGTCGCCGAGGGCCACCGCGGTGTCCAGCGCGCGCCGCAGGTCCGACGACACGATCAGCAGCGGCTGCCGTTTGGCGAGCACTTCGGCCGCGGCGACGGCCTGCTCGCGGCCCAGATCGCTGAGGTCGGTGTCCAGCTGACCCTGCATTCGGCTGCCCGCGTTGTACTCGGTCTGTCCATGGCGCAGCATCACCAGTCGGCGGATCCTCATTCGCCCGCCTCCGCAATGTCGTCGACGGCCACCGGCACCGTCGGACAGTCGCGCCACAACCGGTCCAGCGCGTAGAACTCGCGCTCGTCCCGATGCTGGATGTGCACCACGATGTCGATGTAGTCGAGCAGGGTCCAGCGCCCCTCGCGGGTACCCTCGCGGCGGGCGGGCTTGTGGCCGGCGATGCGCATCTTCTCCTCGACCTCGTCGACGATCGCGTTGACCTGCCGCTCGTTGGACGCCGACGCGATGACGAAACAGTCGGTGATGACGAGCTCACCCGACACGTCGATGACGACGACGTCGTCGGCGAGCTTGGACGCCGCCGCACGGGCGGCGATGGTGGCCATCTGGATGGCTTCCGGTGAGGCGGTCAGGTGCGGTCTCCTTCAGCTGCGAGGCTAGGGCTGCGGTAGAGATTCCGCTTGGCGACGTACTGCACGACGCCGTCGGGAACCAGGTACCAGATGGGTCTGGAGTTCTCCGCGCGGATGCGGCAGTCGGTCGAGGAGATGGCCAGCGCGGGCACCTCCACCAGGTGCAGCGCGTCGGCGGGCAGCTCGGCCATGGCCGCCGAGATGTGTTTGCCGTCGAGTTCGTAACCGGGCCTGCTGACGCCCACGAACCGCGCGATGGCGAACATCTCCTCCCAGTTCTGCCAGGACAGGATCGAGGCGAGCGCGTCGGCGCCGGTGATGAAGTACAGGTCCGCATCGGGGTTCTGGGCCCGCAGGTCGCGCAGCGTGTCCTTGGTGTAGGTGGCGCCGCCGCGATCGATGTCGACCCTGCTGACCGAGAACCGCGGGTTTGACGCGGTGGCGATCACCGTCATCAGGTATCGGTCCTCGGCGGCGGTGACCGGGCGGCTGCGCTTCTGCCAGGGCTGACCGGTGGGGACGAACACCACCTCGTCGAGGTCGAACAGGTCGGCGACCTCACTGGCCGCGACAAGGTGCCCGTTGTGGATGGGATCGAAGGTCCCGCCCATCACCCCGAGCCGTCGCGAACGCACGATCAACGAGCTTACGGGAGCCTCGCTTCGGGCCCCGACTGTGCGACTTCAGCCGCGACACTCCGGGCTCGGCGGAAAAATCCGCACAGTCGATCGTGCCCCGTCACGTCCGGTCCATCCGCGGGCGGTCGACGCCGCTGCCGCACGGCCGGCGACGACGCCGCGGCGGCGGGACAGGTGCGCCGAAGCTGTCGCGGCCCGCGAACACCGGGATGGCAGGCATTCACCCGCGCGATATCACCGCAGGTGAGACCGGTGGCGTTCATGAGCGCGCCGATCCGCTGGACGGCCGCAGCGTGCCGCACACCGGGCGCCTCAAACCGGAAGCAGGGCGTCGATCACCGACGCCAGCTGCTTGGCCGAACGACACTCGTGCATCGGGATGACGTCCTCGTAGCGGGGCACCGCCGAATCGCCGCTACCCCACAGATGGCGGGGCTCCGGGTTGAGCCAGTGGGCATGCCTGCTGGCGTTGACCATGTGGGCGAGCAGCTCGGTCTCCGGGTTGCGGTAGTTGTTGCGCCCGTCGCCCAGCACCAGCAGCGAGCTGCGCGGCGAGAGCACGCCGGGGTACTTGTCCAGGAACGACACGAAAGCGTGCCCGTAGTCGGAGTGGCCGTCGCGGGTGTACACACCCGCCTCCCGGGTGATGCGCTGCACGGCCACCGCCAGGTCGGCGTCGGGGCCGAACAGCTCGGTGACCTCGTCGGTGGTGTCGATGAAGGCGAACACCCGCACCCGGGAGAACTGCTGGCGCAGCGCGTGCACCAGCAGCAGCGTGAAGTGGCTGAAGCCGGCCACCGAACCGGACACGTCGCACAGCACGACCAGCTCGGGACGGGCCGGGTGCGGCTTCTTGAGCACCACGTCGATCGGCACCCCGCCGGTCGACATCGACTTGCGCAGCGTCTTGCGCAGGTCGATCTCGCCGGCCCGTGACCGCCGGCGCCGTGCGGCCAGCCGGGTGGCCAGGGTGCGGGCCAGCGGTGCCACCACCCGCCGCATCTGGCGCAGCTGCTCACCGGAGGCGCGCAGGAACTCGACGTTCTCGGCCAGCTGCGGCACCCCGTACATCTGGACGTGTTCGCGCCCGAGTTGCTCGGCGGTGCGCCGCTTGGTCTCGGCCTCGACCATCTTGCGCAGCTGCGCGATGCGCTGGGCGGCCAGCGCCTTGGCGATCTGCTCCTGGGTCGGGGTGGGCTCCTCGCCGTAGGGGGCCAACAACCCGGCCAGCAGCCGTCCCTCGAGGTCGTCGAGGTTCATCGCCTTCAGCGCCTGATACGACGAGTACGACGGGCCGCGGCTGGAGTTGTACCGGCCGTAGGCCTCGACGATCTGGGCGATCATCGCCGCCAGCCGGTCGTCCAGATCGGCCATCTCCTGGTTCTCGCCGAGCATGTCGACCAGCGCGCCGCGCAGCGCCTCGATGTCCTCGGGCGGCAGCCCCTGCAGGTCAGTGGCATCGGCCGCACCGTCGTCGTCGGACAGCACCGTCTTGGCGCCGAGTGCCGCCGGAAAGTACAGGTCGAACAGCGCGTCATAGGTCTCGCGGTGATCCGGGCGGCGCAGCACCGCGCAGGCGATCCCCTCCCGCAGCACGGTGCGGTCGGACAGGCCCAGCGTGGCCATCACCCGGCCGGCGTCGACGGTCTCCGACGGGCCGACCGAGATGCCCTGCCCGCGCAGCGCCTCGACGAACTCGACCAGGTGCCCCGGGATTCCATGGGGCGCCAGCGGCTGCGGTGGGCGGGTGCGTCGGACCGCCATCAGTTGAGCCTCAGCTCCCCGGCGGCCTTGATCTGGTCGGACTGGTGCTTGAGCACCACGCCCAGCGTCGCCGCGATCACCTCGTCGTCGATGGTGTCCATGCCCAGCGCCAGCAGCGTGCGGCCCCAGTCGATGGTCTCGGCGACCGAGGGCACCTTCTTCAGCGTCATGCCGCGCAGCACGCCGATGACCTTCACCAGCTCGTCGGCCAGGTGCTCGGGCAGTTCCGGGACCCGCGACAGCAGGATGCGCCGTTCCAGATCGGGGTCGGGGAAATCGATGTGCAGGAACAGGCAGCGCCGCTTGAGCGCCTCGGAGAGCTCGCGGGTGGCGTTGGAGGTGAGCACCACCAATGGCTTGCGCTCAGCGGTGATGGTGCCCAGCTCGGGCACCGTCACCGCGAAGTCGGACAACACCTCCAGCAGCAGGCCCTCGATCTCGATGTCGGCCTTGTCGGTCTCGTCGATCAGCAGCACGGTCGGCTCGGTGCGCCGGATCGCGGTCAGCAGCGGGCGGGACAGCAGGAACTCCTCGGAGAACACGTCGTCCTTGGTGCGGTCCCAGTCGGCCCCCTCACCCTGCCCGGCCTGGATGCGCAGGATCTGCTTGGCGTGGTTCCACTCGTAGAGGGCGCGGGCCTCGTCGACGCCCTCGTAGCACTGCAGCCGCACCAGGCCCGAATCGGTGGCCTGGGCGATCGCGCGCGCCAGCTCGGTCTTGCCGACGCCTGCGGGGCCCTCGACGAGCAGCGGCTTGCCGAGCCGGTCGGCGAGGAACACCGCGGTGGCGGTGGCGGTATCGGGCAGATAACCGGTCTCGGCCAGCCGCCGCGAGACATCGTCGATGTCGGCGAACAGCGGCGCCGGACGTGCGGGGACGCTCAAATCATCACTCCTGGTTCAGGCTGGACGTATGTGGCCGGAGCCCCACACGATCCACTTGGTCGACGTCAACTCTGGCAACCCCATCGGCCCCCTGGCGTGCAGCTTCTGGGTGGAGATGCCGATCTCAGCGCCGAAACCGAACTGCTCCCCGTCGGTGAACGCCGTCGATGCGTTCACCATCACGGCCGCCGCGTCCACCCGTTCGGTGAACCGCTGCGCGGCAGCGAGATTGGTCGTCACGATGGCCTCCGTGTGACCGGTGCCGTACTCGTTGACGTGTGCGATGGCGCCATCCACCCCATCGACGACGGCCAGCGCGATGTCCATCGACAGGAACTCGGCGCGCAGCTCGTCCTCGGTCGGATCGGCGTGCACCGTCACGCCGGCGGCCTGCAGCGCCGCGGTCAGCCGCGGCACCGCCACATCGGCGATCGACGCGTCGATGAGCAGCGACTCGGCGGCGTTGCACACGCTGGGCCGCCGAGTCTTGGCGTTGAGCAGGATGGCCTCGGCCATGTCGAGGTCGGCGGACTCCTCCACGTAGACGTGGCAGTTGCCGACCCCGGTCTCGATGGTGGGCACCTGCGCGTCGCGCACCACGGCGTCGATCAGGCCGGCCCCGCCGCGCGGGATGACGACGTCGACCAGGCCGCGGGCCTGGATCAGGTGGGTGACGCTGGCCCGGTCTTCGCTGGGCAGCAGCTGTACCGAGTCGGCGTCGAGACCCTCGACCACCAGCGCGGCACGCAGCGCGGTCACCAGCGCCGCGTTGGACCGCGCCGCTGACGAACTGCCGCGCAGCAGAACGGCGTTGCCGGATTTCAGCGTGAGCCCGAACGCGTCGACGGTGACGTTGGGGCGGCCCTCGTAGACGATGCCGACGACGCCGAGCGGGACCCGCTGCTGGCGCAGCTGCAGGCCGTTGGGCAGGGTGCGGCCGCGCAGCACCTCCCCGACCGGGTCGGGCAGACCCGCGACCTGGCGCAGGCCGTCGGCGATGCCCTCGATCCGGGCCGGGTCCAGCGCGAGGCGGTCCAGCATGGCCTCGGCGGTGCCCGCGGCGCGGGCCGCCTCGAGGTCGGCGTGGTTGGCCTCCAGGATCGTGCGGGTGTGCATCAGCACGTGATCGGCGGCGGTGCGCAGGGCATGGTTCTTGGCCTCGGTGCTCAGCGTCGCCAGCCCGCGCGCCGCGGTCCGGGCCCGCCTGGCGGCGGCGTGGACCTGGTCGCGCAAGTCATCGGTGACTTCGCTGCGCTCGGGCGCGTGCAGACTCATTAGCCCAGCTTATCGGACCTGCCCACGTCTGAGAACGTGAGGCGCTAGCGTGGGCGCCATGCCTGCGCGGGTGTGTGTGGTCGGCAGCGTCAACGCCGATCTCACGTTCACCGTCGACGCCCTTCCCCGGCCCGGCCAGACCGTGCTCGCATCGGCATTGTCGGCCTCGCCGGGCGGCAAGGGCGGTAACCAGGCGGTGGCGGCCGCACGAGCCGGCGCGGCAGTGCAGCTCGTCGCGGCCCTCGGCACCGACGCGGCGGCCGAGCAGCTGCGGACTCACCTGCACGACAACGGCGTCGGGCTCGACGGCGTCGTCACGGTGCCGGGGCCGAGCGGCTCGGCGGCGATCCTCGTCGACACGAACGCGGAGAACTGCATCGTGGTGGCGCCCGGCGCCAACGCCCACCTGAGCCTGAACTCGCAGGCGATCCGGTCGGTCGTGGCCGACTGCGATGTGGTGCTGATGCAGCTGGAGATCCCGCTCGACGCGGCGGTCGCGGCGGCGCGGGTGGGCCGGGAGGCCGGCGCGGTCGTCATCGTCAACGCCTCGCCGGCCGGCGCCGATCCGGGCCGACTCGCCGAACTCGCCGGCCTGGTGAACGTCGTCGTCGTCAACGAGACCGAGGCCGCGCGGTGGGTGGCCGCCGGGCACCCGCCGGTGCCGCACCTGGTGATCACCCGGGGTGCGCGGGGGGCCGCCCATCACGGCGACGGGGGCGATGTGGACGTGCCCGCGCCGGCCGTCGAGGCGGTCGACACCGCCGGGGCCGGCGACGTGTTCGCCGGCGTGCTGGCCGCGAAATGGCAGGGTGGACTGGAGCACGCGCTGCGCAGCGCGTGTGCGGCGGGTGCGCTGGCGACACTGGTGCACGGGGCCGGGAACTGCGCACCCTACGCTGAGGCCATCGACGACATCCTGGAGGCGCCATGACCACGACGACGGAACCCCGTCCACCCGAGGGTGATTGGCTCGGCACGCCGTATCTGCGCTTCACCCGGGAGGGCCCGTTCGGGGTGTGCACGCTGGACCGGCCGGAGGCGCGCAACGCGATGACACCGGCGATGTACTTCGGCATCCGCTACGCAGTCGGGCTGGTCGACGCCGACGATTCGCTGGCCGGGCTGTTGATCACCGGCACCGGCGACGTGTTCGCGCCGGGCGGCGACCTCGGTGGCGGTGACGGCTCGGACAACTGGCTGGACGCGCTCGGCCGGGGGCTGGCAATGGACGTCACCCCGTTCGAGCGGCTGCGCCAGTCGGTCAAACCGGTGGTGAGCGCGGTCAACGGGCTGTGCCAGGGCGGCGGGCTGCAGATCGCGATGTGCAGCGACATGGCGGTGGTCAGCGACCGCGCGACGTTCCGGGTGCCCGAGCTCTACCGCGGCATCGCCGACACCTATTACAGCCAGATGCTGGCCCGGATGATCGGCCCGGTGCGCACCCGCGACCTGATGTTCACCGGGCGCACGCTGACCGCCGAGGAAGCCGTCGACTGGGGCATGGTGGCCCGGATGGTGCCGCACGAGGAATTGCCGGGCGCGGCCCGCGAGGTGCTGGCGCAGTGCTGCCGCACCGCCCCGAAAGCACGCTCGGTGGTCAAGTCCAGCCTGGACAACTACATGGGGCTCTTCGACCGGATCGGCATGCAGGCCAGCTACTCCGGCGAGGAGGCCCGCGAGGGGTTCGTCGCGTTCAAGCAGCGCCGCTCGCCGCAGTGGGTACATCCCGAGTTGCGCGGCGAGGGACGGCTGTAGCCGATCGACGTCAGCTCGGGTCGGCGGGGATCGCCCGGTCGATCTCGTCGAGCCAGATGCGCGCCGACATGTCCGACGGGGCCCGCCAGTCGCCGCGCGGCGAGAGCGATCCGCCGTGGGACACCTTGGGGCCGTTGGGCATTGCGGAGCGCTTGAACTGGGAGAACGAGTAGAACCGGCGTACGAAGACCGTCAGCCAGCCCCGGATTTCTGCCAGGCTGTAGGCGGGCCGCTGGTCGGGCGGAAATCCCGGCGGCCAGTCGCCGCGTTCCGGGTCGCTCCAGGCGTGCCAGGCCAGGAACGCCACCTTCGACGGCCGGAACCCGTGGCGAAGCACCTGGAACAGGGAGAAGTCCTGCAGCGCATAGGGACCGATCTTGGCCTCGGTGCTCTGGATCTCCTCGTCCTCGCCGGCCGGCACCAGCTCGGGGGTGATCTCGGTGTCGAGCACCGACTGCAACGCCGTGTTGATCGGGTGGTCGGCGGGCCCGAACTGTTGCGACGAGATCACCCACCGGATCAGGTGCTGGATCAGCGTCTTGGGCACGCCGGAATTCACGTTGTAGTGCGACATCTGGTCGCCGACACCGTAGGTGGACCAGCCCAGCGCGATCTCGGACAGATCGCCGGTGCCCAGCACGATCCCGCCGCGCTGGTTGGCCAGCCGGAACAGGTAGTCGGTGCGCAGCCCCGCCTGCACGTTCTCGAAGGTGACGTCGTACACCTTCTCACCACGTGCGAACGGGTGGTCCATCTCGGCGAGCATCAGCTGCGCCGTCGGCCGGATGTCGATCTCGGTGAACGTCACCCCGAGCGCCTCGCCCAGCCGGTAGGCGTTGCCCTTGGTGTGTTCTCCGGTGGCGAAGCCGGGCAACGTGAACGCCAGGATGTCGCTGCGCGGGCGGCCCAGCCGGTCCATCGCCCGCGCCGCGACGATCAGCGCGTGCGTGGAGTCCAGCCCGCCGGACACCCCGATGACCGGCTTGGGAAAGCCCAGCGCGCGCAGCCGCTGTTCCAGGCCGGACACCTGGATGTTGTAGCCCTCGTAGCAATCCTGTTGCAGCCGTTCGGGATCGGACGGTACGAAGGGGAACCGCTCGACGGTGCGCAGCAGCCCGATGTCGCCGGTCGGCGGGTCCAGCCGGAACTCCACCCGGCGGTAGTCCCCGGCTGTGATGCCGTGGTGTACCCGGTTGTCGTCGAAGGTGCCCATCCGCAGCCGCTCGGCGCGCAACAACTCGAGGTCGACGTCGGCGACGGAACGCCGTGGGCCGTCGGGGAATCGTTCGGAGGTGGCCAGGCAGGCGCCGTTCTCCCAGATCATGGTCTGGCCGTCCCAGGCGAGGTCGGTGCTGGACTCCCCCTCGCCGGCTGCCGCGTACACGTAGGCGGCCAGGCAGCGGGCCGACGCCGAGCGGGCCAGCAGTGTGCGGTCCTCGGCACGCCCGATCGTGATGGGGCTGCCGGACAGGTTGGCCAGTACCGTGGCGCCGGCCAGCGCGGCCTGCGCGCTCGGCGGGATCGGGACGAACATGTCCTCGCAGATCTCGACGTGCAGCACGAACCCGGGCACGTCCGTCGCGCTGAACAGCAGGTCGGGCCCGAACGGCGCGTCGATGTCGCCGATGCGCAGCACCCCGCGCACGTCGTCGCCGGCCGCCATCTGGCGGCGCTCGTAGAACTCGCGGTAGGTCGGCAGATACGACTTGGGCACCACCCCGAGCACCCGGCCGCGGTGGACCACCACCGCGGTGTTGTAGATGCGGTGGCCGTACCGCAGCGGCGCCCCGACGACCAGCACCGTCATCAGCCCGGCGGACCCGGCCACCACCTCGAGCAGCGCCTCGTGGACGGCCTCCAGCAGCGCGTCCTGCATCACGATGTCGTCGATGGAGTATCCCGACAGCGTCAGCTCCGGGAAGACCGCCAGCGCGACCGCCCCGGCGTCGCACTCGCGGGCGGTGGCCAGCACGGATGCGGCGTTTGCCGCGGGATCGGCGAGCGCCGAGTGCAGGGTGCAGGCGGCGACGCGCACGAATCCCTGGTGGTAGGCCGAGTAGAAGTCCATCACCACCATTGTCGCCCGCTGACCGCGCGGATTCGGGGACGGGGGTGCGTGTTGGCCTGTCGTTCGCCCGTGCGCACCTTGCCCGACCCGGGGATCTTTCCTGCCGCGCGCATCCTGGGGACGTGAACAAGGTTGCCATCCAACGCCCCTCGCGTCCGCTGCTGTCCGACCTCGCCGAGTTGTTCGAGACCCTGCCCGCCTTCGCCGCGCTGCGGCCACTGTTCGACGGCCGCACCATCCGGGTGGAGGACGAGCTGTTCGAGGAAGCCTACGAGATCCGTGCCGAACTCCCCGGGGTCGATCCGGAGCAGGACATCGAGGTCACGGTGCGCGACGGTCGACTCACCATCACCGCCCAGCGGCCCGGCCCGGGCGAGGGCTGTGGCCGCTCGGAATTCCAGTACGGGTCGTTCTCCCGGAGCCTGTCGCTGCCCGACGGCGCCGATCAGGACGAGGTGAACGCCACCTACGACCGGGGCATCCTGACGGTCTCGGTTCCGCTGACCGACGAGAACCGACCCGAGAGGCACGTCGAGGTCATCGAGGTCGTGTCGGTCGACGACGATGACGACGACGACGCCTACGACGACGACGACGCCTACGACGATGACGACGCAGATGACGACGACATCGCACACGTCGATGGTGCCGACGGGCAGGCCGACCAGCACGAACCCGTCCACCAGGGCTGATCGCCTACATTCGATCGTGTGGAAGCGCCCGAACTCCTCGCACTGCTGAGAGGCAGGCGCATCGCCGTGCTCACCGGCGCGGGGATGTCCACCGATTCGGGCATCCCCGACTACCGCGGACCGGACTCGCCGCCGAGCAACCCGATGACGATCCGGCAGTTCACCTCCGATCCGGTGTTCCGGCGGCGGTACTGGGCCCGCAACCACCTGGGCTGGCGGCACATGGACCAGACCCTGCCCAACGCCGGGCACCGCGCACTGGCCGCGCTGGAACGCGCGGGCGTCATCGGCGGGGTGATCACCCAGAACGTCGACCTGCTGCACACCAAGGCGGGTAGCCAGAACGTGGTCGACCTGCACGGCACCTACGCGCGGGTGGTGTGCCTGGACTGCGGTCACACGATGTCGCGGGCCGCGCTGGCCGACCTGCTCGAGCGGGCCAACCCCGGTTTCGCCGACTCGGCCGCCGGCCCGGGTGGCATCGCGGTGGCCCCCGACGCCGACGCCGTGGTGGCCGACACCGCGTCGTTTCGCGTCGTGGACTGCCCGGCCTGTGGCGGCATGCTCAAGCCCGACATCGTCTACTTCGGCGAGAGCGTGCCGCGGGATCGGGTGGAGCAGGCCTATTCGGTGGTCGATGCCGCCGAGGCGCTGCTCGTCGCCGGGTCGTCGCTGACCGTCTACTCGGGCTACCGCTTCGTCCGGCACGCCGCCGCGGCCGGCGTCCCGGTGGCGATCATCAACCGCGGCCGCACCCGCGGCGACGACCTGGCCGACGTCAAGATCGACAACGGCTGCTCACCGATGCTGGCGCTGTTGGCCGATGAACTACCCGCGCCCGCAAGCTCAGACCGCGACGAGGTCGTCGGCGTGCACGGCGGGACGGCGCATCTCGGCGGGTAGCTCGGAGGTGGAGCGGCCCAGCATGCCGGCCAACTCACCCGCGTCGTAGGCGACCACCCCGCGGGCGACCATGGTCAAATCCTGTCCCCGCAATTCGACGACGTCACCGCCGTAGAACCGCCCCGACAGTGCGGTGATACCGGCGGGCAGAAGCGAACGTCGCTGCCGCACAACGGCGTTGACCGCTCCGTCGTCGAGGGTCAGGGCGCCGGACGCCTCCGCGGCATAGCGCACCCAGAACCGGCGGGCCGACATCCGTTCGGCACGGGGCGCGAACACCGTGCCGACCGACGCGTCGGCCAGCGCCGACGCCGCATCGGCGGCCGCGGCCAGCAGCACGGGCACGCCCGCGTCGGCGGCCAGCAGTGCCGACGACAGCTTCGACACCATTCCACCGGTGCCCAGGTGGCTACCCCGACCGGCCGTGACGCCGGCCAGGTCGCCGGGTCCGCCGACCTCGGGGATGAAGCGGGCCGGGGCATCGGCACTCGCCTTGCGCGGATCGCCGTCGTAGAGCCCGTCGATGTCGCTGAGCAGCACCAGCGCGTCCGCGCCGACCAGGTGCGCGACCAGCGCGGAGAGTCGGTCGTTGTCGCCGAACCTGATCTCGTTGGTCGCGACGGTGTCGTTCTCGTTGACGATGGCCACCGCGTGCAGCGCACGCAGCCGGTCCAGGGTGCGTTGGGCGTTGGTGTGCTGCACCCGCAACGAGATGTCGTGTGCCGTCAGCAGCACCTGCCCCACCGTGCGGTCGTAGCGGCCGAACGCCGCGCTCCACGAGTTGACCAACGCAACCTGGCCGACGCTGGCGGCCGCCTGCTTGGTGGCCAGGTCCGTCGGCCGCCTGGCCAGGCCCAGCGGCTCGATGCCCGCCGCAATCGCGCCCGAGGACACGATCACCACGTCGGATCCGGCCCGCATGCGCGCCTCGATGGCATCGGCGAGGTACTGCAGCCGGCTGGCGTCGAACACGCCCGAGGGTGTGGTCAGCGCAGTCGTGCCGATCTTGACGACGACCGACCGCGCGGTGCGGATCGCCTCCCGGTGCACCGTCACTCGGTGCTCTCCCGCCGCGCCTTGCGCGCGGCCTTGCGCTCATCGGCCGACACCCGGTCGGTCTGCTCGAGGCGGGCGTCGGTGCCGCGACCCGACAGCGGGACGTCCACCCCCGCCGGGGTCTGGGGCTCCCAGTCGAACGTCATGTCGCCGATCGTCACGGCGCATCCCGGCCGGGCACCGAGCTTGAACAACTCGTCCTCCACGCCCAGGCGGGCCAGCCGGTCACCCAGATAGCCGACCGCCTCGTCGTTGTCGAAGTTGGTCTGGGCCACCCAGCGCTGTGGGCGCACGCCCCGGACGATGAACCCGCCGTCGCCGTCGGATTCCACCGTGAAGCCGCTCTCGTCGACGGCCACCGGGCGGATCACCGGACGCCGCGGCGCCACCTCGGGCTGGGCCGCACGGTAGGCGGCCACCATGTCCCACAGCGCGAACGTCAAGGGCCGCAGGCCCTCCCGGCTGACGGTGGACACCTCGTAGACCGGCCAGCCGAACGTCTCGGCGATCTCGGGGCGGACGAAGTCGGCCAGTTCGCGGGCCTCGGGCACGTCGATCTTGTTCAGCACCACCGCCCGCGGCCGCTCGGCGAGATCACCGAGGGTGGAATCGCCCTGCAGGGTGGGCGTGTAGGCGGCCAGTTCGGCCTCCAGGGCCTCGATGTCGGAGAGCGGGTCGCGGCCGGGTTCCAGCGTTGCGCAGTCCACGACGTGCACCAGGACCGCGCACCTTTCGATGTGGCGCAGGAAGTCCAGCCCGAGCCCGCGGCCCTCCGAGGCACCGGGGATCAGGCCGGGGACGTCGGCGACGGTGAACGTGTGGTCGCCGGCGGAGACCACCCCGAGGTTGGGCGCCAGCGTGGTGAAGGGGTAGTCGGCGATCTTGGGCTTGGCCGCCGAGATCGCCGACACCAGCGAGGACTTGCCCGCCGACGGGAACCCGAGCAGCCCGACGTCGGCGACCGTCTTGAGCTCGAGGGTCAGATCGCGGACCTCGCCCTGCTCGCCGAGGAGTGCGAATCCGGGTGCCTTGCGCGCCCTGGAGGCCAGTGCGGCGTTACCGAGCCCGCCGCGTCCTCCCGCGGCGGCTTCGAATCGGGTGCCCGCGCCGACCAGGTCGGCCAGCATCCGGCCGTGGCCGTCGAGGACGACGGTCCCGTCGGGCACCTTGACCTCGAGGTCGCCGCCGGCGGCGCCGTCGCGGTTGCTGCCCGCGCCCTGCTTGCCGGACGGCGCGACGACGTGCGGATGGAAATGGAAGTCCAGCAGCGTGTGCACCTGCGGGTCGACGACGAAAACGACGCTGCCGCCGCGTCCGCCGTTGCCGCCGTCGGGGCCGCCGAGCGGCTTGAACTTCTCGCGGTGCACCGAGGCGCAGCCGTTGCCGCCGTTACCGGCCCGCGCGTGGATGACGACGCGGTCGATGAACCGGGGCATCGGGCTTCTCCGTCCTTGATCCAACTCGAAATCTACGTTTTGCCTACCAGGCGCGGAGGCCCTCGGCGCAAAACGTCGATATCGACGTCGGGAAGGGCCGGATCAGGCCTTCGGGGCCGCGGGGCGGACGACGTTGACGAACTTGCGACCGCGCTTGGTGCCGAACTCGACGGCGCCGGGGGCCGTGGCGAACAGCGTGTCGTCGCCACCCCGGCCGACGTTCACGCCGGGATGGAAATGAGTACCCCGCTGACGGACCAGGATCTCGCCGGCCTTGACGATCTGCCCGCCGAAGCGCTTGACGCCGAGCCGCTGGGCGGCGGAGTCACGACCGTTGCGTGAGCTGGAAGCGCCCTTCTTGTGTGCCATGTCTCTCGCTCCCGTTACTTGATGCCGGTGACCTTGAGCACCGTCAGCTGCTGACGGTGGCCCTGGCGCTTGTGATAGCCGGTCTTGTTCTTGAACTTGTGGATGCGGATCTTGGGGCCCTTGGTGTGCTCGAGGACCTCGCCGGTCACCGCGACCTTCTCCAGCGCCTTGGCGTCGGTGGTCACCGTCGCGCCGTCGACTACCAGAGCGACGGGCAGCGAAACCGTGGCGCCGGGCTCGGCGTCGAGCTTCTCCACCTTCACCACGTCGCCGGCCGCGACCTTGTACTGCTTGCCACCGGTCTTGACGATCGCGTACGTGGCTGTTTCGGCTGCCATCGTTGGTCTTCCTCTGCTTCGCGTGCGGGCGCGCATCACCTGTGGGTGTGCACGCGGGTCTGGGTGGGATCTCGTCCCTGTCTCCCGCCGGCCGTGGGCAGGCCCTGGAGACAACTGCTCAAGGTTACGTGACCAGCGGGGAGAGGGTCAAACCGCTCAGTCGTGTGCCGGCGGTCCCGCGGGACGCGCCGCGGCGCGGCGGCGGGGCCTGCGGGCCGGGGCGGCCACCGCGACGGGCTCGCGCCCGCCGTCGTCCACCCCGTCGTCTTCCGAGTCGTCTTCCTCGTCGGAGTCGTCTGAATCGATGACGTCCAGGTCGTCGTCGAGGTCGTCTTCCTCGTCGTCGTCGGAGTCCAGGTCGATCTCGTCCTCGTCGGAGTCCTCGTCCGACTCGTCGGAGTCGACATCTTCGGTGTCGTCGTCCGAACCCTCGAAGTCGTCGTCCGAACCCTCGAAGTCGTCGTCGAGCTCCTCGTCCGTGGTGTCGGTCACGGCCTGCCGGACGGCGTCCGGGTCGAGCTCGGCGACCTCGCCCGCCTCACCTGCGGCGTCTTCGTCCTCGCCGTCGTGCTTGCCGTTGGCCGCGGCCATCGCCTTGAACATCGGATGGTCACCCGGCGAGTGCTCGGGCACCTTCGCGACCTGGACTTCCTGTTCGCGTGCAGCGCGCTTGCCGCGCTTGCTGCGGCGGCCACCGCCGCCGGACTCGGACTTGCGGCTGGGCGCCGACGCGGAGTCCACGGGGTCGCCGTGCAACACGATGCCGCGGCCCGCGCAGTGCGTACACGACGTCGAGAACGCCTCGATCAGACCGGTGCCCAGACGCTTGCGGGTCAACTGCACCAGCCCCAGCGAGGTCACCTCCGAGACCTGGTGGCGGGTGCGGTCGCGGGCCAGCGCCTCGGTCAGCCGGCGCAGCACCAGATCCCGGTTGGACTCGAGCACCATGTCGATGAAGTCGATGACCACGATGCCGCCGATGTCGCGCAGCCGCAGCTGGCGCACGATCTCCTCGGCAGCCTCGAGATTGTTGCGGGTGACGGTCTGCTCCAGGTTGCCGCCGGAACCGGTGAACTTGCCGGTGTTGACGTCGACGACCGTCATCGCCTCGGTGCGGTCGATGACCAGCGTGCCGCCCGAGGGCAGCCAGACCTTGCGGTCCATCGCCTTGGCCAGCTGCTCGTCGATGCGGTAGACGGCGAACACGTCGGGGCCCGCCACTCCGTCATCGGAGCCGGCCGGCTCGTATTTGGACATCCGCGGCATCAGCTCGGGGGCAACCGAGCTGACGTAGTCGTTGATGGTCTTCCAGGCGTCCTCACCGGAGACGACCAGCCCGGAGAAGTCCTCGTTGAACAGGTCGCGGATGACCTTGACCAGGACGTCGGGCTCCTCGTAGAGCGCCACCGCGGCGCCGGCCTTCTTCTCGGTGATCTCGGCGGCCTTGACCGAGATCTCGGTCCAGCGCTTCTGCAGGCGCTCCACATCGGAGCGGATGTCGTCTTCCTTCACGCCCTCGGAGGCGGTCCGGATGATCACTCCGGCGTCGGACGGAACCACCTCACGCAGGATCTCCTTGAGCCGCTGACGTTCGGTGTCGGGCAGCTTGCGGCTGATCCCGGTGGACGACGCGCCCGGGACGTAGACCAGGTAGCGACCCGCCAACGAGACCTGGGTCGTCAGCCGCGCGCCCTTGTGCCCGACCGGATCCTTGCTGACCTGCACGACCACGTAGTCGCCCGGCTTGAGTGCCTGCTCGATCTTGCGGTTGGCGCCACCCAGACCGGCGGCCTCCCAGTTCACCTCGCCGGCGTAGAGCACGCCGTTGCGGCCGCGGCCGATGTCCACGAACGCCGCCTCCATCGAGGGCAGCACGTTCTGCACGATGCCCAGGTAGATGTTGCCGACCAACGATGCCGATGCCGCGGACGTGACGAAATGCTCGACGACGACGCCGTCCTCGAGCACCGCGATCTGGGTGTAGCGGGCACCCTGGTGCGGGGGTTCGGCGCGGACCTTGTCGCGCACCACCATCGTCCGCTCGACGGCCTCTCGGCGGGCCAGGAACTCGGCCTCGGACAGGATCGGGGGCCGCCGCCGGCCCGCGTCACGGCCGTCCCGGCGGCGCTGCCGCTTGGCCTCCAACCGGGTGGAGCCGCTGATCCCCTGGATCTCGTTGTCTTTATCCTTCTCGCCCTTGCCCCGCGGCTCGCGCTCGTGCACGACCGTGTTGGGCGGGTCGTCGGGCGAGGAGCCGTTGTCGCCGTCCTCGCCGGAACCGGACTTGCGGCGGCGGCGACGCCGGCGGCGCCGGCTGCTGCCGTCGGCCGCGGCATTGTCGTCCTCGCCGCCCTCGTCGTCATCGGTGTCCTCGCCGGATCCGGATGCCTCGGCGTCGTTCACGGCGTCGCCCTCGCCGTCACCGGGTTCGTCGCCGTTCTGCTCGCCACGCCCTCGGCCACGGCCCCGCCGGCCGCGCCGGCGCCGTTTGCCCGACGGCCGCTCGGCCAGGTCGTCGTCGGACTCCGAGTCCTCCGACGTGTCGTCGGAGGCTTCGTCGGTGTCGCCGGAGTCGTCGTCGGCAGCGGCGCGGCGCTCCTCGAAGCGCACCGGCTGCGGTGCGACGAACAGCGGCAGATAGTCGGCGGGCTGCGCGTGTTTCGGGGCCACAACCCCTGAGGTCTCCAGGATCAGCCGCGACTCCGGCTCCTGTTCGGCCGTCTCGGCGGGCTCGGTTGCGCTCTCGGCGGGCTCGTGGGTCTCTGCGGGCTCGTGGGTCTCTGCAGTCTCCGGGGCCTGGGTCACTGCGGCCTCCGGGGCCTCGGCGAGTGCCTGGCGCACCCGGTCGGCCTCCTCGCGGCCCACCGAGGAATGCGCGCTGCGGGTCCGGCCGTCCAGCTCGTGCAATGCGTCGATGATCCGCTTGCTGGTGGTGCCGAGCACGCGGGCCAAGGAGTGGACCCTCAGACGCTCCGGTGCCGCCGGGGCCTCGCCGGACGGCTCAGCGACGTGCTGAGTGTCCTCCGGGAGGTCGTGGACGGGAGCTTGCAAGTTGTCATTGTCGGCCACGTACTCTCCTCAAGCCCCCGGGCGCGTCGTTTGCTGACGCGGCCACGCGAGGGCTTCGTTATGTGTATCCGGGCCAGTCGCTCCCGGACTTGTCATGGTCTCGCGCCGAGTGCTCCCTGGGGAACGGTCCCGGCGCCGGTCTGAATGATGGCTGGACGGTCTGCGCCGCACCGCGGGTAGCGATGGTCGCGCTCGTCGAAGTCTTCATCCGGGTGACTGGCCCGGGTTGTAAGGCCGGTCACCCGAACCCAGTATCCCACATCCCGGCAGCCGCTCGGAAAACGCGGCCCGCGGCGGGTCTGCGTGGCGCTACTGCCCGGGGAACCAGAGGTCGATTTCGCGGACCGCCGAGTCCGGCGAATCGGAGCCGTGCACCAGGTTGAACTGGGTCTCCAGGCCCAGGTCACCGCGGATCGTGCCGGGCGCGGCCTTCTCCACCGGGTCCGTCCCGCCGGCCAGCTGCCGAAACGCTGCGACGGCCCGCGGGCCCTCCAGGATCGCCGCCACGACGGGGCCGGACGTGATGAACTCCAGCAGCGACGGGAAGAACGGCTTGCCCTCGTGTTCGGCGTAGTGGGCGCGCGCAAGTTCGTCGCTGACGTTCTTCAGCTCCAGCGCGGCGATGGTGAGGCCTTTGCCTTCGATCCGGCTGAGGATCTCTCCGATGAGACGGCGCTGCACGCCGTCGGGCTTGATCAAAACGAGGGTCCGCTCGGTCACGGCCGTCAGCCTAGCCGGACGGGCGCTGCTGCCCGGGCAGTAGGCCACGCTTCTGCCTGCGCAGCACCTCGGCGCGTAGGTAGACGAGCAGCAGCCAGACGACCGTGAACAACAGTCCGATGAATCCCACCCCCGGGTAGACGACCCACCCGGCGATCAGCAGCACCTGCACACCGAGGTTCGCCCAGATCGCCCAGGACCGGCGCTGAATGCCGGCCATCAGCACCAGCAGCACGGCCACCCCGATCACGTAGGTCGCCGAAACGGGGGTCAGCCCGCCGCCCACCGCGCCTACCACGGGCAGGGCCAGCAGCACGACGATCGCCTCCAGGATCAGGGTGCCCGCCATCACGCCGCGGAAGCTCTTCCACGGATCGCCCGGCGCGCCGGGCGGTGGTTGCGTCGGCTCGCTCACGCCGGGTCCTTTCCGAACAGGGTGCGTGCCGCTCCCGCCGTCACCACCGAGCCGGTGATGACGATCCCGGCGCCGGCCATGCCGCCGGCCCCCTCGAGCTCGCCCGCCGACTCCTCCGCCAGCACCGTGGCGGTCTCGATGGCGTCCGCCAGCGTCGCCGCGGCGATCACCCGTTCGGGACCGAACCGCTCCTCGGCGCGCAGTGCCAGCGACGCGACGTCGAGGGCCCGCGGTGATCCGTTGTGGGTGACCACGATCTGGTCGAACACCGGCTCGAGTGCGGCCAGGATCCCGTCGACGTCCTTGTCCCCCATGACCGACAGCACACCGATCAGTGAGCGGAAGTCGAACTCCGCGGCCAGTGCCTGCGCGAGCGCGGCCGCCCCTGCCGGGTTGTGCGCAGCGTCGATGAAAACCGTTGGCGCGCTGCGCATCCGCTCCAAACGCCCGGGCGAGGTCACGGCGGCGAAGCCAGCCCGCACGGCGTCGATGTCCAGTTGACGGTCTGCGCCTGCGCCGAAGAACGCCTCCACCGCGGCCAGCGCGACCACGGCGTTGTGCGCCTGGTGTTCGCCGTGCAGCGGCAGGAACAGATCGGAGTACACCCCACCCAGGCCCTGCAGCTCCAGCAGTTGCCCGCCGACGGCGACCTGCCGGGCGAGCACCGCGAACTCGGAGTCCTCGCGAGCGACCGCGGCGTCGGCGCGCACCGCCTGGGCCAGCAGCACCTCCATCGCCTCGGGTGCCTGGCGGGCGAGGATCGCGACGGTGTCGATCTGCACCAGGTCGTCGGGCTGTCGGGTGATGATCCCCGCCTTCTCACCGGCGATCGCCGCGATCGTGTCCCCGAGGTAGTCGGCGTGGTCGATGCCGATCGGCGTGATCACGGCGACGGGAGCGTTGACCACGTTGGTGGCGTCCCACCGTCCGCCCAGCCCGACCTCGACGACGGCGACGTCGACGGGCGCGTCGGCGAACGCGGCGAAGGCCATCGCGGTGACCACCTCGAACTTGCTCATTCGCGGGCCACCTCCCGCCTCGGACTGCCGGTCCACCAACTCGACGAACGGCTCGATCTCGCGGTAGGTGTCGACGTAGGCCGCCGGGCTGATCGGCTGACCGTCGATGGAGATCCGCTCGACCGCCGACTGCAGGTGCGGGCTGGTGGTGCGGCCGGTGCGCCGGTGCAGCGCGGTCAGCAACGCATCGACCATCCTGGCCACCGAGGTCTTGCCGTTGGTCCCGGCGATGTGGATCGACGGGTAGCCCAACTGCGGGGAGCCGAGCAACTCCATCAGCGCCGAGATGCGCGCGGTGCTGGGTTCGATCTTGGTCTCCGGCCAGCGCTGGTCGAGCAGGTGCTCGACCTGCAGCAGGGCCGCGATCTCGTCGGGGGCGGGTTCGGCAGCGGTCATGCCAGGGCGGCCAGCCTCGCGGTGATGCGTTCGACTTCCTCCCCGGCCAGCTGCTTGCGGGCCCGGATCTTGTCGACCACCTCGGCGGGCGCCTTGGCCAGGAAACCCTCGTTGCCGAGCTTGCCGGTGGTGCCGGCGAGCTCCTTGTGCGCGGCGGCCAGATCCTTCTCCAGCCTGCGTCGCTCGGCGGCCACGTCGACGGTGCCCGAGGTGTCGACCTCCACCAGCACGGTTGCGTCCGACAGCCGCACCTCGACCGACGCCGACGGCGCGAAACCGTCACCGGGCGGGGTGAGCCAGGCCAGCGCCGTGATGGCCGGGACGTGCGCGTCCAGGCCGGCCGCCGAGACCTCCGACAGCCGGGCGGGCACCTTCTGCCGGTCGGCCAGGCCCTGGTCGCTGCGGAACCGCCGCACCTCGGTGATCAGCTTCTGCATATCGGCAACCCGCTGCGCGGCAAGATGTTCCACCGCGAAGCCGCTGGGACCGGGCCATTGCGCGATGACCAGCGACTCCACCTTCCCCGTCGCTTCGCTCGCCCCGGCCACCTTCCCCGTCGCTTCGCTCGCCCCGGCCACCTTCCCCGTCGCTTCGCTCGCCCCGGTCAGGGTCTTCCACAGCACTTCGGTGACGAACGGCATCACCGGGTGCAGCAGCTTCAGCAGGGTATCCAGGACTGCCGCCAACACCGCGGTGGTATGGGAAACACCGTCGCCGAGTTGGACCTTGGCCAGCTCCAGGTACCAGTCGCAGAACTCGTCCCACGCGAAGTGGTAGAGCGCCTCGCAGGCACGGTTGAACTCGTAGCCCTCGAACGCCGAATCCACTTCGGCGCGAACCTCTTCCATCCGACCCAGAATCCAGCGGTCGGCGTCGGTCAGCTCGTCGGCGGGCGGCAGCGGCGCCGGGCTGGCACCGTTGAGCAACGCGAACCGGGTCGCGTTGAACAGCTTGGTCGCGAAGTTGCGTGACGCGCGCGCGTGGTCTTCGCCGATCGACAGGTCGCCGCCCGGGCTGGCGCCGCGGGCCAGGGTGAACCGCAGCGCGTCGGCGCCGAACATCTCCACCCAGTCCAGCGGGTCGATGCCGTTGCCGCGCGACTTGCTCATCTTGCGGCCGTGCTCGTCGCGGATCAGGCCGTGCAGGAACACGTTCTCGAACGGCACCTGGGCACCGCGCGCGCCGTCGCCGGTGATGGCGGGATCCCCGGCGACGAACATCCCGAACATCATCATCCGGGCCACCCAGAAGAACAGGATGTCGTAGCCGGTGACCAGCACCGTGGTCGGGTAGAACTTGGCCAGCTCCGGGGTGTGGTCGGGCCAGCCCATCGTGGAGAACGGCCACAGCGCCGAGCTGAACCAGGTGTCGAGCACATCGGGGTCCTGCTCCCAGCCCTCCGGTGGGGTCTCGTCGGGACCAACGCACACGGTTTCGCCGTTCGGGCCGTGCCAGATCGGGATGCGATGCCCCCACCACAGCTGCCGTGAGATGCACCAGTCGTGCATGTTGTCCACCCAGCCGAACCAGCGGGGCTCCAGGCTGGCCGGGTGAATCACGGTGTCGCCGTTGCGAACCGCGTCACCGGCCGCTTTGGCCAGCGAGTCGACCTTGACCCACCACTGCAGCGAGAGCCGCGGCTCGATCGGCTCGCCGCTGCGCTCGGAGTGCCCGACGCTGTGCAGATAGGGTCGCTTCTCGGCGACGATGCGGCCCTGCTCGGCCAGCGCCTCGCGCACCGCGACCCGCGCCTCGAACCGGTCCATCCCGTCGAATCGCGTTCCGGTGTCGGCGATCCGGCCCTTGGTGTCCAGCATCGACGGCATCGGCAGCTGGTGGCGCATGCCGATCTCGAAGTCGTTCGGATCGTGGGCGGGTGTCACCTTCACCGCGCCAGTGCCGAATTCGGGGTCGACGTGGGAGTCGGCGACAACGATGATCCGCCGGTCCAGGAACGGGTGCGGCAGCGTCTGGCCGACCAGCCCGCGGTAGCGCTCGTCGTCGGGATGCACGGCGATCGCGGTGTCGCCCAGCATCGTCTCCAACCGGGTGGTGGCCACCACGATGTGGGGTTCGTCGTCGGACAGCGAACCGTACCGGAAGGAGACCAGTTCACCCTCGACGTCTTCGTATTTGACCTCCAGGTCGGAGATCGCGGTCTGCAGCACCGGCGACCAGTTGACCAGGCGCTCGGCCTGGTAGATCAGCCCGGCGTCGAAAAGCCGCTTGAAGATGGTCCGCACCGCGCGGGAGAGCCGGTCGTCCATCGTGAAGCGGTCGCGGCTCCAGTCCACCCCGTCGCCGAGCCTGCGCATCTGCCCGCCGATGGTGCCGCCCGACTCGTGCTTCCAGTCCCAGACCTTCTCGACGAACAGCTCGCGGCCGAAGTCCTCCTTGGTCTTGCCGTCGACGGCGAGTTGCTTCTCCACCACGGTCTGGGTGGCGATGCCCGCGTGGTCCATGCCGGGCAGCCACAGCACCTCGAAGCCCTGCATGCGCTTGCGCCGGGTCAGTGCGTCCATCAGTGTGTGATCCAGCGCGTGGCCCATGTGCAGGCTGCCGGTCACGTTGGGCGGCGGCAGCACGATCGAGTACGGCGGCTTGGCGCTGCCGGGATCGGCGGTGAAGTACCCCGCCCGCACCCAGCCCTCGTACAGCTCGGTCTCTACCGCGCCGGGATCCCACGACTTGGGCAGGGCGGCAAGGCCGGGTTCACCGTCAGCGGCTCGGTTGGCGATGGGCTGGGAGGTCACCGCGCCATTCTAGGAAGAAGCCGCGGACCACTTCCGGCGCCCCGACCGCCCGGCGCTATTTCTTCCCGCCCAGCAGGCCGCCCAGGATGTCGCCGAGGCCGCCGTTCTGGCCGCCGCCCAGAACGCTGCCCAGGATGCTGCCGAGCGGGTTGTTCCCACCACCGCCGACACCGGCACCACCGCCGAGGATGCTGCCGAGGATGTCGCCGAGCCCGCCCCCGCCGGCCGCCCCGGCCTGGGTGCCCGCGCCCGTGCCCGCGGGCGCCGGGCCCCGTTGGCCCAACTGCTTGCCGATGTAGGCGAGCACGATCGGGGCCAGTATCGGAAGCAGGCGCTTGATCAGATCGCTGCCGCCGGCCCCACCGCCTGCCAGCGCGGAAGCGACGGCGTCGCTGTCATTGCCGCCGAAGATGCGCGACACGATGTGGTCGCCCTGCTTCTCGTCGACCTGGTCGACCTGGACGCCGCCGTCCAGCAGATTGCTGGAACCCTGCTCGGCGACGGCGGACTCGAGCTCGGTCGAGTCGATTTCGTTCGACTCGACGTTCTCCGCCAGCCCGCCGACCAGTGCCGGGACCAAGGTCTTGATCGCGTTGTTCACCTCGCCCTGATCCGCACCGAGTCTGTTTGCGATGTCCTGTACCGGGATCTGCGCGAAGAGATCATCGAGATCTGCCATTGTGCCCACCTTCATTGTGGTTAGCCGCGAGGATTTCGCTGCGGGGTGTCACGTCCCTCCGCCGACACTAGTCCAATTCGATCGCGGCCAATAGGGTCTTCCGAGCCGCCGGATCAGGCCAGTCGCGACGTCTCGAATGCCACACCGGCAGCGGGGAACCGGTCGATCAGCGCATCCCCGATGGCCGCCGCCGGTGTCAGCACGCCGTACAGATCGTAGAGCTTGTCACGGTCCAGCGCCAGCGCCAGGCCGCTCTCCCCGAGCAGCACCGATGTGCCCTTGTACCCGGGGTCGGCCTGCTGGGACATCCGGGCGACGTAGCGGGCCCCGGCGGACGTCGTCGTGTAGGTCTCGACGCTGTAGTGGCCGTTCTCGCGGGCCTGCTCGCTGGGACCGGTACCCGGCTTGGGCAGCACGCGTTCGAGCACGTTGCGGGGCACCCGGTCGAGGAACCGGCCGCCGAGCTCCATCGTCGCGATGTTTCCCCCGGTGGTCATCGCCGCGGCCAGCGGCGCCAGCACCGAGCGCCCGAGGCTCATCTGCTCGGCGTACTCGAACCGCCTGCCGTAGGCGTAGTCCAGCAGCGCGTTGGAGCGCCGCACGATACGGGTGTTGGGGAGCGCCATCGCGAACGCGCCGACCCAGTACCCGTCCAGCTCGGGGGCGATGTCGCGCCCACGGCGCCACCGGGCGTCGCGCTGACCCCCGAGTTCGGGCTCGGCGGCGCGGTCCGGGCTCAGCGTGTAGGGATCGTTGAGCACGCGGCGCGCCTCGGGGTCGGCGGAGACCTCCCGGGCCAGCTCGACCATCGAGGCCACCGTGCCGCCCGACACCCCGCCCGCGAAACGCCGCACCACGAAGTTGGTGTCGCCGAGCTGGCCCGCGCCGTCCTGCTGGACCCGGCGGTACAACCCGAACACGGTCAGATCCGAGGGGATGGAGTCGAACCCGCAGGCGTGCACGATGCGCGCCCCGTTGTCGGCGGCCTGTTTGTGGTACTCGTCGATGCACCGCCGGATGAACAGCGGCTCCCCGGTGAGGTCGGCATAGTCGGTGCCCGCCGCCGCGCACGCGGCGACCAGCGGCAGCCCGTAGCGCAGATACGGCCCGACGGTGGTGACCACCACCCGGGTGCTGGCCGCCATCGCCGCCAGCGTGGAGGGCTGCGCGGCGTCGGCGACGATCAGCGGCCACGACTGGGCGTTCTCCCCCAGCGACTCGCGCACCGCCAGCAGACGCTCGGCGGACCGGCCGGCCAGCGCGATCCGCGCGGAGCCGCCCGCGGCGGCCAGGTATTGCGCCGTCAACTTCCCGGCGAATCCGGTCGCCCCGTAGACGACGATGTCGTGTTCGCGTTCGACCTGTCCGTCGCTCATGGACGCGACGCTACCCGAGGGTCTCGGGCAGCTCGACGTCCTCCCCGAGCACATGCCTGGACAGGAACGCGGTCACCACCTGGTACCAGATCTTGGCGTGTTGGGGGTTGAGCACCCAGTGGTTCTCCGAGGGGAAGCAGAGGAAGCGGTGCTCGGTGGCGCCGGAGTCGGTCGCGGGCAGCGCCGATCGGCTCAACAGCTCGTACCACAGCCGCAGCGCCTCCCCGATCGGTACCCGGTAGTCCTTGTCGCCGTGGATGACCAGCATCGGGGTGGCGATGTCGGCGACGAACCGGTGCGGTGAGTTCGCGGCCGCCATCTCGCCGGTCATCTCGCGGGCCCACCAGTAGGCCCCGTCGGTGGTCGGGCCGAACTGGTCGAGCGCCCACAGGCCGGCGTGCGTGACGATCGCGGCGAACCGGTCGGTGTGCCCGGCGATCCAGTTGGCCATGTACCCGCCGAACGAACCACCCATCGCCGCGGTGCGCGACCCGTCGACGCGCGGGTGCGCGCAGGCGGCGTCGGTGGCGGCCATCAGGTCGGTGTACGGCGCGAATCCCCATGCGCCCCAACCGCGCTGGATGAAGTCCTGACCGTAGCCCGTCGACAGTGCCGGGTCGGGCAACAGGACGGCGAACCCGCGCGCGACCATCAGCCACGGGTTCCACCGCCAGTGCCATGCGTTCCAGCTCGCGAGTGGACCGCCGTGGATCCACAGCAGCAGCGGTGCCGGATCCGCCGCATCGGGCAGCGCCAGCCAGGACCGCACGGTGTGCCCGTCGCCGGTCGGGGCGCTGACCTCAATGAGCGAGCCGGGCAGCGTGGGAAGCGGCACGCACGGCAGCGGAGTCACCGTCGCGGGGGCGCCGGCATCCATGTCGATCCGCACCGGGTGTGCGGGCGTCGAATACGAGCTGCGCAGTGCGAAGATCACCCCGCCGGGTGCGGTGCGTACGTCGGAGTAGGTGAAGTCGTCGGTGACGATCGGGCGCACCGCGCCGCTGACCGGGTCGACGCCGAAGACCGGGCCGCGACCATTCTCGTCTGCGGTGACGATGAGCCCCGATCCGTCGGCGGTCCACGTCACCGAGGTCGGCCACCGGTCCCACTCCCCGGTGAGCTCGACGGTCTCGGCTCCGAAGCGCTGCACGCACAGCGTGATCCGTGGGGCCCGGCGCGGGGTGGACAGGGTTTCGCGGGTGAACGCCACTGAAAGGCCGTCGGGCGAGACGGCCGGTGCGCCGAGGTCTGCGTCGGGGTCGTCGGCGATCGTGGTGCGCTGCCCGGTGGCCACCTCGATGCGCATCAGCGTGCTGCGGACCGCGGCGCCGGGCGCGGCGACGTTCCATGTCGTCACCGCGAAGGTGCCGTCGCGGCTGACGTCGAGATGCGCGTCGCGCAGCGCGGTCCCGGGATCCGGGGTCAGGTCGCGGTGCCGGTCGGCGTCCTCGCCCACCTCGAAGAGGTGTGCCTGCCCGGGACCGAGATCGTGATCCCAATGCCGGACCGGGTATCCGGTGTGCAGCACCGCGGAGATCTTGGCGTCCTTGCGCAGCGCCCGCAGCCGCCGGTCGTCGTCGAGATCGGTGGCCGAGGGCAGCCGGGAGGACACCACCAGCGTGGTGCGGGCCGCGCCGGCGGACACGGCGGCGTCGACCCCGCCGGGAAAGGACGCCGCCTCGACGGCTTCGCCGCCCTCGATGGGCAGCCGCCACAGCGACTTTCCCGCCTTCTCGCCGTCGTCCTCCCCGGCGGTCGGCCGGACGGCCAGGAACAGCAGGTCGCCGTCGGCGCTGAAGTGGGGTGCGGTCTCGCCCTTGCGGCCGTGGGTGATACGCCGGGCCGGCGCCCGCCCGGCCGGATCGAGCTCCCACACCGCACCGACGAACTCGCTACGGGCGTCGTCGAGTTGCGCGACGGTGGTGACGATACGGGATCCGTCGGGGGACACCGCAAGACCGCAAACCCTGGGCAACGCCAGAAATGCGTCGAGATCGTGAAACGGCGAGGGCGGTTCCGGTGCTGAGGCCATACGGATTTCGTAACACAGGGCTTCGGCTGACTTCACGCGGAATTAACGCCCCTTGACAGGCGGGACACATTCTCACAGTTAGCGTCAAGGCTCGTACACCGTCAGTACATCGAGAACACTGCGGATAAACGCGGTGGGCTCCAATGCCATCCCCAACCCAAGGCGGAGGTCCCCTTGACACCCGAAGTCGAGGACGCTCTTGCGTCCATGACCGCAGTCAACAACGAGTTCTTCTACTGGATGTCGATCGCGTTGATGATGCTCATCCACGCCGGCTTCCTGGCGTACGAGATCGGCGCATCCCGGTCGAAGAACGTCCTGGCCACGGCCATGAAGAACCTGTTGGCGTTCGCCACCATCGTGGCGTCGTTCTTCTTCGTCGGCTGGTTCCTCTACAACGCGATGCCGACCGGCTTCATCGAGTTCAGCGACGCCGCCAAGGCCGCGCTGCCGTGGAGCGAGAACATGGGCCCGAACACCGCGGACCCGGCCAGCGGCATCTTCTGGGGTGCGTTCGCGTTGTTCGCCGCGACCACCGGCTCCATCATGTCGGGTGCGGTGCTGGAGCGGATCCGCACCAGTGGGTTCCTGATCCTGACGGTGTTCGTCGGCTCGGTGGTATGGATCATCGGCGCGGCCTGGGGCTGGCATGGCGGTGGGTGGATGCTCACCAAGCTCGGCTTCCACGACGTCGGCGCGGCCGGCTGCGTGCACATGATCGCCGGGTTCGCCGCACTGGGCATTCTGATCAACCTCGGCCCGCGCATCGGGCGGTTCCTGCCCGACGGCACCGCGGTGACCATCCGGCCGCACAACCTGCCGCTGACGCTGCTGGGCCTGTTCCTGATCTTCACCGGGTTCTTCGGCTTCCTGATGGGCTGTGTGATCTACGGCCCCACCGGCTACGCCACCATCTACGGCAGCCCGACGACGTTGTCCGCCTTCGCGTTCAACACCCTGATGGGCCTGGTCGGCGGCATCATCGGGGCCTACGTGATGTCGCGCGGCGAGCCGTTCTGGACGATCTCGGGCGGCCTGGCCGGCGTCATCGCCTGTGCGGCCGGCCTCGACCTGTACCACCCGGCGCTGGCCTTCGTGATCGCCCTCGTCGGCGGCGGGTTGATCCCCTACATCGGCAAGCTGCTGGACAGGATGAAGATCGACGACGTGGTCGGCGCGGTCGGGGTGCACGGCGGCATGGGCCTGTACTCGCTCATCGTCGCGGGCATCTTCCTGGCCGGCTACCCCAACACCGATGGCAACCCGTCGATCTCGTTCTGGGGACAGCTGGTCGGTGCGCTGGTGTTCGCCGCGCTCGGCTTCATCCCGACCTACCTGCTGTCGCTGCTACTCAAGAAGGCCGGCCTGCTACGCATCCCGCCCGAGGTCGAGGAACAGGGCCTGGACCTCTCCGAGGTTCCCGCCACCCCGTACCCCGAGGGCATCCCGGTGACCGAGATGAAGGTCAACGGCGCCGTCATGGTCATCACCGAGGAGGTCAAGTAGATGTTCAGCCCGATCACCAGCTACGACGAGCCGGGAGTGGTCTTCACCTTCGGCGGCAACAGCTTCGGCACCTGGCTGTTCTTCATCCTCGCGGTGGTGTTGTTCATCGGGTTCTTCGTCCGGATGATCCAGCACGAGAACCACGCCTACAAGTCCATCATCGAGCACACCCCGGTCGAGAAGGGCCCGGCGGCCGAGGGTGAGCCACCCGTCTACTGATCCCCTGGCAGCGTAAATCGCCCGGATCCTGGTGGATCCGGGCGATTTCGCGTTGCGGCCTGGCGGGCGGGATTCGCGTGGTGCGTCAGCCGGCGTTGCGCAGGTAGTCCACCGCACGGTCGCGGTAGGCGATGATGCCCTTGTAATCGGCGATGTCGTCGGGCAGCTCGGCCAGCACCGTCGCCGCGCGTTCCCGCCACGGCGCGAACGCCGCGACGTCGGCCAGCGGCAGCATGTAGGTGCGGATCAGGAAGCAGATCGACCCCGACTCGGGCAGCCGGATCAGGTGCTGCACCTCCACCCGCAGATGCACCAGCCCGCCGAATTCGTCGTCGGCGACGGTCAGGATCATCCGTCGGTCCGGACCCCATTCGTGGTAGAGCTCGGTCGAAACATCAAGGCGCCGACCGATGGTCATGGTCCAGTTGGTGCGCCGATAGGTCTCCCCGGGCTGCAGCCGCAGCAGGAATTCCCGGGCCCTGGTGATCACGCCGGTCTCCCGCAGCCGCGGCACCGGGCCGTGGATCTCCAGGAACGTCATGCCGACGTCGAACCCGAACGACCAGTCCGCGGCGAACGTGACCACACCGGCGTCGCCGAACAGGTCGCCGTCGCGCTGGTCGAGCAGCACGATGTCCTCCTGCACCTGACCGGCGATGTAGGCCAGCGGCTCGGCGGGCAGCGTCGCGTCGTCGCCGACCGCGAAGTCCTGGATGATGCCCAAACGGTCATTGCGCCAACGCCACCCGGTCCCCTCGCGGGTCAGCGACATGGACTCCGGATAGGCCGACGCGAGCTCGCGCATCAGCGTCAGCATGGTGTCCCAGCAGGCCGGGCGCATATGCGGCAGCACCGCGTAGCGGGTCGGGTCGGCGGCCAGGATCTCGGCTCGCTCGGCGAGTTCGCGCTCGTATTCGCTGTCGACGTCGACCACCCGCTCGCCCCAGCGCCCGGCCGGCGTGTGCACCGCCGATCCGGCCGGCTCCACGTTGGTGCTGTAGCGGTACGTGTCGGCGGCGAACGGAAACGGGAAGGTCTCGATCAGGTCCGGTGCGGACAACAACCGCTCTGCACTCACAGGTTCAACTCCAAAGACTCTCCACCGGCGCGGGATACGCAGGCCATCATCGATTCGCCGGCCTGCTTTTCGGCGTCGCCGAGGAACAGGTCGCGGTGCGTGATCGCCCCGCGCGCCACCGGGATGCGACACTCCCCGCAGACCCCCTGCCGGCACAGGTTGGCGATGTCGTAGCCGCGGCTCTCCAACGCCTCCAGCAGCGACACCCCGGACTCGACGGTGAATTCCTCTCCGGTGGAGGCGATGTGCACGTCGAACGGCTCCCCCGGATCCAGTGCCGCGGAGCCGAAGTGCTCGATGTGCACCCGGCTCGCCGGCCACCCGAACCCGGCCGCCGCAGCGGTCACGGACTCGATGAACGACGCCGGACCGCACACATAGAGATGGCTGCCGAACGGCTGATCGGCCAGGGCGGCCATCAGTTCGTCGGTGAACTCCGCGCGCCGGGTGTGAATGGACGTGTGGTCGGCGAGTTCGCCGATCTGGTCGAGGTAGGCCCCGCGCCCGGGCCGGTGGATGTAGATCAGCCGGGCGTCGCGGCCCCACAGCCGCGCGCTGCGCAGGTGCGACACCATCGGGGTGATGCCGATGCCCGCCGCCACCAGCAGGTGGCGGCGGGCCCGCAGCACCGGCGCGAAGGCGCTGCGGGGCGGACGGGTGACGACGCTGTCACCCACCGCCAGCTCATCGTGGATCCACTGGGATCCGCCGGAACCGCCGGACTCCGGCGGGCAACGCAGCACCGAGATCACGTAGGCGGCCGGGGCGATCCCGTCCCCGGTCAGGGAGTAGGCGTTGGCGCGGCGCTCGGTCCCGCCGCACTCCACGACGATGTGGCTGCCGGGCGTGAACGACGGCAGCGGGGCGCCGTCGGGGTGCATCAACGTCAGGGTCCGGATGTCGTCGACGGAATCGTCGATCGCGGTGACGACCAGCTTGAGCGTGCCCCCGTCGCCGGTCACGACGCCCCCTGCCGGACGTCCTGCCGCTCGGCGTCCACCATGAAGCCCAGGTGCGCACCCTGGCGGCGGGAGACGTGGTAGTAGACCAGCAGGTTGCGCCCGCAGCCCGCGCACGGCACCACGTCCTCCAGCTGCACCGCGGCGCTGGTGACCGTGCGGCAGTGCACGCACTGCACCGAGCGCGAGGTCACGTCGGTGGAGGCGACGGTCATCTCGTCGTCGGCGACGCCCAGCGTCACCGCATGCGCCCGCAGCCGCAGGCACGCGTCCGCCGGCCCGGCCATCATCAGCCGCCAGCCGACCCGGGCGTCGGCCAGGTCGGCGCCCAGCGCGGCGCGGGCCGCGTCGTCGGCGCCGTCGGCGATCTCGTGCACCCGTGGCGCGGAGCCGGTCCCGGCGGCGGCGAGCTGCGCGCTCCAACGGTGTGCGACCCCGGCGCCGGCCGGGCCGAAGGCGATCACCGTCCACGATCGGCCGGTGGTGTCGGCATCGGGCCGGGTCGGCGTGGTCGCCCAGGGAGGCACGCTGGTCAGCTCGAGGGCAGGGCTCATTCACACCTTCCGGGTACACCTGTGGTTGACGGGGTTGCCCTTCAGGAAACCAGTTCCGCGTTTCGCGGATGTGACTTGGCTGTCTCGTCCACTTGACGGCAGCCCCGATACTGTCGCTGCATGGGCGCCCACATCACCGTCGTCGGCGCCGGTATCGCCGGGTTGGCCAGCGCGGTGGCACTGCGGGGCGCCGGCCATGACGTCACGGTGCTCGAGCAGCGCACCGACCTGTCCTCCGGAGCGGGCATCACCATCTGGCCCAACG
Source organism: Mycolicibacterium xanthum (assembly GCF_019710635.1). Classification (GTDB taxonomy): domain Bacteria; phylum Actinomycetota; class Actinomycetes; order Mycobacteriales; family Mycobacteriaceae; genus Mycobacterium; species Mycobacterium xanthum. The sequence continues at coordinate 98,576 of NZ_JAIFZS010000008.1, read as the reverse complement.
CGCTGGCCGCACTGGACCAGATAGGCCTCGGCGACCCGGTGCGCGCGGCCGGCGGCCGGGTGACCGCCGGGGCGATCCGCTGGCACACCGGCGCCTGGCTGCGCAGGCCGTCGGCGCAGCGGATCGTCACCGCGCTGGGCGAGCCGCTGGTGGTGGTGCGCCGGTCGGTGCTGACCGACGTCCTGCGCGGGGCACTGCCCGCCGGGGCGGTTCACACCAAGGTGTCGGCGACCGCCGTGCACATCGCCTCGTCGGTGCGGATCTCGCTGTCGGATCAGCGGGTGCTCGAGGCCGATGCGCTGGTCGGCGCCGACGGCGTCGGGTCATTGGTGGCGCGCACCCTCAACGGGCCGCTGGCGAGCCGCTATGTCGGGTATACGGCGTGGCGCGGCGTCGCGGCGCACCGCCTGGATCCGGCGCTGGCCGGGGAGACGATGGGCCCGGGAACGGAGGTGGGCCACGTACCGCTCGGAGCTGACCACACCTACTGGTTCGCCACCGAACGCGCTCCGGAGGGGGCCGAGGCCCCGGGCGGGGACCACGCCTATCTGAGCGCCAAGCTGGCCTCGTGGGCGGACCCGATCCCGCGGTTGATCGCCGCCACCGACCCGGCGGATCTGCTGCGCAACGACCTCTACGACCGGGCCCAGCCCGAGCACTGGTCGCGCGGGCCGGTGGTGGTCGTCGGGGACGCGGCCCACCCGATGCGGCCACACCTGGGCCAGGGCGGCTGTCAGGGCCTCGAAGACGCGGCGATCCTGGCGCGCTTCGTCGAGTTGTCGGCCGACCTGCCCACCGCGTTCGACCGCTTCGGCGCCTTCCGCCGGCGCCGGGTCCGTGCGCTGGTGCGGGAGTCGGCGATGATCGGCCGGATCGTGAACCTGCGCCCGGCCCTGCTCAGCGGCGCGGCCAGCAGGGCGACGGCATTGATTCCGGAGCGGGCGGTGACCCGCCACCTGGCCGCGATCGCGGCGCGCTCGGCGTTGCGGTTGCCGGGTCCGGCCGACGCGCGCTGAACGGTGCGATCAGCGTGCGACGCGGGGGGTCAGCAGCGCGGTGCACATCTTGCGCAGGTCCAGAACGCCACCGAACACCGAGGTGGGCATGTTCGCGCAGCCAGCGGCGGGGGTGCGGCCGGTGCTGGCCGGAACCGCGACCGGGGTCGCGGTGCTCGGGGTGCCCCAGACCTCGGCGGCCAGGCCCTTGGCGCCGCACTTCGGCCACGCCTTGATGCCCTGGGTGCGCAACACGTTCTCGGCCACCCGGATCTGCTCGGAACGCGGGGCCGCCGCCGGGTTGCCCACGCCGCCGTTGGCGGACCAGGTCGCCTGCTTGAACTGCAGGCCGCCGTAGTGGCCGTTGCCGGTGTTGATCGCCCAGTTACCGCCCGACTCGCACTGCGCGATCGCGTCCCAGTTGACGGAGTCGGCGTGCGCGGTGGCGGTGGCACCGTCCAGCAGCGCCATCGGGACGACGGCGAGCGCGCCGGAGATGGCGGTGGCGACCACCCCCTTGCTGACAACCTCACGAACGTTCATCTCTGCGGTCCTTCCCCGACCGTTGTGACCCAAGGCCCGCGTGGTGCGTTGCACGCTGCGGTTATCCGGTTCTTCGGGTGACCGACATCACCTGTTACGCAGGAGACGAAAGTTTTAATCGTTACTTATCTGGTGTAAGAGGCCTCTGAGACGCGACGGTCGGGCGGGCGGAAACGCAGAGACGGTGCCGGCCTGCGCCGGCACCGTCTCTGTCAGGTGTTTCTCGGGGTGAGGTCAGCCGCGACGGCCGCAGCTCGGCCACGCGCCGATGCCCTGGCTCTGCAGCACGTTCTCCGCCACCCGGATCTGCTCCTCGCGGCTGGCGTTGTGCGGCATGCCGGAGCCGCCGTTGCCGCGCCAGGTGCCCAGCGAGAACTGCAGCCCGCCGTAGTAGCCGTTACCGGTGTTGATCGCCCAGTTGCCGCCCGACTCGCACGCCGCGACGGCATCCCAGTTGACGCTGTCCGCATTCGCGGTACCAGTCGCCAGGGCCATCGGCGCAACTGCCAGCGCGCCGGCGATGGTGGCCAGCCCAAACTTCTTGCGGATGTTCTTCAACGTCGATCCTTTCGCCGAACGCGCGCCATCGACCCCCGCGCGGACACGCGGGTTCAACGCCTGAAGTCAGGCGGCCTGGTCGGGTCGCACCGTCTCGGTCGGGTGCGACTGGGGAGGTCTCGATCGCCTCACCGGGTCCGGGACCCGGTGGCCGCCACAGGCTCATCGGCCTGCCGCAGCCCCACACACACGCTGGTTCGTGGTTTTTGGATTATTTGCTCCATGCGAAGCTGCTAGCGACGGTACAAAGCCGATCACGCAAAGTCATATCGGTGAAGAACATGTCGCGGTCAGATCACGGAATGATCACGGCCGTCACGAAATGGCGTCGTTGCAGGTCAGCCGCGGGATTGACGAGACCGTCGCCTAATACTCCCCGGCGGATGAAAGTGAGGCAAATCACCAGCTTTTTGTGAGCTGAGCCACGCCCGGTAGCAGCGATCTCGCGTCGGTCCGCCCGAAAAGCCCTGCCCAGGGGCATGAATGCCACCGCACCGGTGCACCGGTGCCCAGTGGGTTCGCTGAACGCGACGTCGCGCGAGACAGCCGGCCATCGCACGACTCCTGTTGCCGCAGATGACTTTCAGATCACCGAACCGGGGCTGGGAGGGCCACCCCGCCGCCCGCCAACTCCCCACACTTGCCGTGGGGTGAGCGCGAAATATCCTCTACCGCAGAAGATTTAGCACACTCCGCGGAGATCGACGACGCTGGGCCGGGACCCCTACGCAGGTCGATGCGAGCGATACCCGCCACTTGGACGGCCCGGCGGCACAACAGGGGCCGATATCTCGCCATTCCCGGCACCGGGCTGGCGCAAAATGCGGACCCAATCATGCTGGAATTGATCCCTTTTCGTGCTTGCCGTGGATCGAATCGGTTGTGCCCCAAAACTATTCAAGACACTGGGGAGCCGTTGCGGCACGCCTACCCGCACACCATTCACCGGGTACCCACCGCTTATCACGTTGAAACAAACGCGCAATCCCGGACAGGGAATTCGACGCGAACAAATTCGAATTTCGAATTTTGGATTCGTGAATTTGCTAGCGCAATCGGGGTGGGGACATGGCCGCCAATTCGTCGGCGGTGTTGACGTTGGCCAGCGCGGGCTGTTCGGGCATCACGATGCGCTGGGTGTCGACGCTGTCGACCAGGGCGCGCATGCTGCGGGCACCGCCGTCGACCAGGGCGTCGATGTGGGTGTGCAGCGCGGTGCGGTAGATCCCCGCCAGGTAGTGGTCGCGCCCGTCCCATGCCAGCACGACATCGGCGCCCAGCCGCTGGGCCGGGCCGGCCAGCACATCGATCAGGTCGGTAGTCAGTCGGGGCATGTCCACCGCGCAGACGAACGCATGGGACAGACCCGCGTCGGCGGCGGCCCGCAACCCCCGCCCGGTGGCGGGTAGCGGGCCCGCACCGCGCACGTCGTCGCGCAGGATCACCGCGGGCACCTCCGGCAGCGCCTGGCCGGGGGCGGCGACCACGAACACCGGCGCGCACCGCGCGCCGACCACCGAGACCACCCGCTCCAGCATGGTGGTCGGTCCGGCACCGTCGTCGATCCGCAGAGTGGCCTTGTCCCGGCCCATCCGGCGGGATTCCCCACCGGCCGGCACCACCGCGGCCAGGGGCAGCGAGTTCGTCACATCGGTGACGTTAGCGCAGCGCTCCCGCCGTCAATCAGTCGACAGTCCAGGTGTCCTTGCCGCGCAGCAGCGTCTGTAGCGCGGCGGTGTCGTGTGGCCTGGCCTCACGTGCCATCGAGATCTGCTGGCGGGCGGCGTCGTCGTAGGTCGGCTTGTTCACCTGCCGGAAGATGCCCATCACCATGTGGTCGAGGTTTTGCTCCGAGAGCCGCGAGAGCGCGAACGCGTAGGCCGAGTCCTCGAGCTGGGCGTCGTGCACGACGATCTCGTCGGCGGCGACCTCGGCGGTCTTGGCGATCTCCAGCCCGTACCCGGACTTGACCACGCAGTACTCGCCGTCGGCGCCGAAGGTGATCGGCTCGCCGTGGCTGATGTTGACCAGCCGTTCCTCGGCACCCTCCTTACGCAGCGCGTCGAACGAGCCGTCGTTGAAGATCGGGCAGTCCTGCATGATCTCGACCAGCGCCGCGCCGCGGTGTGCGGCGGCCGCACGCAGCACCTCGGACAGACCCTTGCGGTCGGAGTCCAGCGCGCGCCCGACGAAGGTGGCCTCGGCGCCCAGCGCCAGCGACACCGGATTGAACGGGTAGTCCAGCGAACCCATCGGCGTGGACTTCGTGATCTTGCCGACCTCCGAGGTCGGCGAGTACTGGCCCTTGGTCAGACCGTAGATCCTGTTGTTGAACAGCAGGATCGTGATGTTGATGTTGCGCCGCAGCGCGTGGATCAGGTGGTTGCCGCCGATCGACAGCGAGTCGCCGTCACCGGTGACCACCCACACCGACAAATCCGGACGGGCCAGCGCCAGACCGGTCGCGATCGTCGGAGCCCGGCCGTGGATCGAGTGGAAACCGTAGGTCTCCAGGTAGTACGGGAATCGGCTCGAGCAGCCGATGCCGCTGACGAACGCGATGTTCTCGCGGCGCAGACCCAGCTCGGGCAGGAAGTTGCGGATGGTGTTGAGGATGACGTAGTCACCGCAGCCGGGGCACCAGCGGACCTCCTGGTCACTGGTGAAGTCCTTGGCCTTCTGCGGATCGTCGGTGGTCGGCACCAGGCTGGTCTTGGTCAACCCGGCCGGGGTCAACCCCAGGTCGCTGCCAATCAGATCCGTCGTGTCTGTCATGCGTTCGCTCCCATTGCGCTCTCCACGGTGGCCGCCGCGAGCCGCGCGAACTTGGCCTTCTCGATTTCCTTCTCCGGCAGTGTCCCGTCCAGCGCCGAGTCGATGATGCCCTCGACCTCGTCGGCCAGGAACGCCATCCCCTCGACCTTGGTCACCGACTGGACGTCGACGAGGTACTTGCCCCGCAACAGCAGTGCCAGCTGGCCCAGGTTCATCTCCGGCACGACCACCGACGGGTAGCTCCGCAGCACCTCACCGAGGTTGGCCGGGAACGGGTTGAGGTGGCGCAGCTGCGCGTGGGCGACCTTGATGCCCTTGCGCCGCGCCCGGCGGCACGCCTCGCCGATCGGGCCGTAGCTGCTGCCCCAGCCGAGCAACAGCAGCTCGGCGTCGCCGGTGGGATCGTCGACCTCCAGATCCGGAACGGTGATCCCGGCAACCTTCTCGTGCCGCAGCCGCACCATCAGGTCGTGGTTCTTGGGCTCGTAAGAGATGTTGCCCGAGCCGTTGGCCGACTCCAGCCCACCGATACGGTGCTCCAGCCCCGGCGTACCCGGGATGGCGAACTGGCGGGCCAGGGTCTCCGGGTCGCGCGCGTACGGCTGGAACGGCTCGCCTTCCTTGGCGAAGGTGTGCTCGATGGGCTCGAAGCCGCCGACATCCGGGATACGCCACGGCTCGGAGCCGTTGGCGATCGCACCGTCGGACAGGATCATCACCGGGGTGTGGTAGTTGATCGCGATCCGGACGGCCTCCACGGCGATCTCGAAGCAGTCCGACGGAGACCGCGGGGCCAGCAGGGCCACCGGAGATTCACCGTTGCGGCCGAACATGGCCTGCAGCAGGTCGGCCTGCTCGGTCTTGGTCGGCAGACCGGTGGAGGGCCCACCGCGTTGCACGTCGATGACGATCAGCGGCAGCTCGGTCATCACGGCCAGCCCGATCGCCTCCGACTTCAGCGAGATGCCGGGGCCCGACGTGCTGGTCACACCCAGCGCGCCGCCGTAGGACGCACCGATCGCCGCCCCGATGCCGGCGATCTCGTCCTCGGCCTGGAAGGTCATCACGTTGAAGTTCTTGTGCTTGGACAGCTCGTGCAGGATGTCCGAGGCCGGGGTGATCGGGTAGGTACCGAGGATCACCTGCACGTCGGCGAGCAGCCCGGCGGTCACCAGCCCGTAGGCCAGCGCGGAGTTGCCGGAGATCTGACGGTATTCGCCGGTCTCGAGCTTCGCGGGCGACACCTCGTAGGTGGTGCCGAAGGCCTCGGTGGTCTCGCCGTAGTTCCAGCCGGCCTTGAGCGCCAGCACGTTGGCCTCGGCGATCTCGGGCTTGCGGGCGAACTTCTCCCGGATGAAGGACTCGCTGTGCTCCAACTCGCGTCCGTACATCCACGACAGCAGGCCGAGCGCGAACATGTTCTTGGCCCGCTGCCCGTCTTTCTTGGTCGCACCGATGGCCTCGACCGCGCCCATCGTCAGCGTGGTCATCGGCACGGCCTGCACGACGTAGTCGGAGAGGTCGCCATCTTCCAGCGGGTTGGCGTCGTAGCCGACCTTGGCGAGATTGCGCTTGGTGAACTCGTCGGAGTTGGCGATGATCAGGCCGCCGCGGGGCAGGTCGGAGACGTTGGCCTTCAACGCGGCGGGATTCATCGCCACCAGTACGTCGGGCCGGTCACCGGCGGTCAGGATGTCGTAATCGGCGATCTGGATCTGGAACGACGACACACCGGGCAGCGTGCCCTGGGGGGCGCGGATCTCGGCCGGGTAATTCGGTTGCGTCGCAAGGTCGTTGCCGAAGAGCGCCGCCTCCGAGGTGAACCGGTCTCCGGTGAGCTGCATGCCGTCACCGGAGTCACCGGCGAAGCGGATGACGACCTTCTCGAGCTTCTGCCGAGGCGTCTGCGCAGGGGAGCCCGCCCCAATGCCGTTGTCTGCCACGCGCCTACCTTCCGCTGTGTCTCCGGGACCTCAGGGGCCCCGGTTCCGGCGAACGCCCCCAAGTCGCTGTCGGTCCGACGCGCCGTCGTTGAGCGTTCACCAAAGTTTGGTGTCACTGCCGGTACCGATTATGGCATCTTCCTTAGTCCGCCCCATACCGGACGCGCGGGTGACCAGCGGGTGACGTTGTGTCGAACGCACTGCTCAGCGGCTCGTAACACGGCACAATGAGACAATATTGTGTTATTCGTCACGTTTCAGGGAGATTTCCTGGCCGTGCCAATTCTTAGAATCGGTTACCAATCAGTAGCCACCAGCTAGCACTCCACTAATAGTGCGACGGGATGTTGTACGGCGTGATGACCTGGATCGGGACCGGGCGGGCCGGCTCGACCGGCAAAGCGCCCCGCTCCTGCAGGACCAGCCGGATCGCCAGGCGCGCATCCGCACGCAGGTCGTTGTGCAGCACCGCCGAGATCCGGCCCTCGCGCAGCAGTCTCCGATTGTCGGCATCCAGGTCGTGGGCCACGAAGACCCTGCAAGCCCTTCCCAGCTGCTCGAAGGCTGCCACGGTCGCGGTGTTGCCGCCGCCCACCGAGTAGACGGCCTGCACCCCGGGGTTGGCCTCGAGGGCCTCCAGCACCAGACGCTCGTTGGTGGCGTCGATGCCGTCACTGTCGCTGACCTCGACGATCGCCCGACCGGAGTTGCGCAGCCCTGACCGGAACCCGACCTCGCGCTCACCCTCGCCGCGGAACACCGTCCGGCTCAGCGTGATGAGCACGTCCGACGGCGCGTCCGCCAACCACTGGTGCACCAGGTATGCGGCGGTCACCCCGGCGCCGTGGTTGTCGATGCCGACGTAGGCACACCGCGCGCTGGCCGGCACGTCGGTCGCGTAGGTCACCACCGGCACCCCCGACTCGACCAGACGGTCGACGGCCCCGGCCACCTCGGGTTCGTCCTGCGCCTTGAGCACCACCCCGTGGCTACCCCGGATGCGCCCCAGAGCCTCGACCATCTGTTCGGCGGAACCCGACTCCCACAGGTGGAAACGGGCCCGCACCATGGCCGGGGCGAAAGCGGGCAGTTCGGCCTCGACGGCGGCGCGGAATGCGTCGGAGAAGCGCCGCGGGGTCTGCATGACCACGTCGATGAGGTAACGGCGCCCGTTGAGCCGCAACTGCGCGCGCTGCTTGTCCAGGTCCGCAATGGCCTGGTTGACCTCGGCCACGGTGTTCTCCCGCACGCCCGGGCGGTTGTGCAGCACGCGGTCGACCGTCGCCTCGGACAGGCCGGACTGCTGGGCGATCTCCCGGACCTTGTAACGGTGCGCCACCCTCGTCCCCCTCCCGCACCCCGTCCCATATGAGGTGTTTTTGATGGTTTCATGCCGTTGAATGCGGCGCCGATCACAGCAAGACTATCCGCCATGGCAACACCTTTGCGATCCCGGCACACCACCGTCTCCCCGTGGATCGGCGACGCGGACCTGGACATCGACACGTTCCGGGCGCAGGTCGGCACCGAGACCCGGCTCGCCGACTACCCCAACGCCGACGACGTCCGCGGCAACGTGCTGGTCTACTCGGCCGAGTCGATGGCGCGCCGCGCCGCCGGCGGTGACCGGCGGGCACTCCAGGCCGAACTGATCCGGGCGCTGGCCGACGGGCCCGGGGTCGTGGTGTTCTCCGGCGCGTTCGACACCGACGTCATCGACCGCGCCAGCGCGGCGTTCTTCGACATCATCGAGGCCCAGCGTGCCGGCGGGCAGGCGGCCGGCGACCACTTCGGCAAGCCCGGCGCCAACGACCGGATCTGGAACGCCGCGCAGAAGCTGGCCCTGCACGACCCCGCGGCGTTCGCCGACTACTACGCCAATGACGCGCTCGCCGTGGTGTGCCAGGCCTGGCTGGGCCCCCGCTACCAGGTCACCTCCCAGGTCAACGTCGTCAACCCTGGCGGCAAGGCGCAGATCCCGCACCGCGACTACCACCTCGGTTTCGTCGCCGACGAGCAACTGGCCGACTATCCGGCCCACGTCCACCGGACCTCGCCGGTGCTGACGCTGCAGGGCGCCGTCGCACACTGTGACATGCCGGTGGACAGCGGGCCGACGATGCTGCTGCCGCACTCGCAGCGCTTCGCCGGCGGCTACATCGCGTTCAACCGGCCGGAGTTCATCGAGTGCTTCGCCGACCACCACGTGCAACTGCCGCTGCGCAAGGGCGACGCGGTGTTCTTCAACCCGGCGCTCTACCACGGCGCCGGGGCCAACGTCTCGACCGGTGTTCGGCGCATCGCCAACCTGATGCAGATCAGCTCGCCGTTCGGCCGGGCGATGGAGGCACTGGACCGCACCGCGATGGTGCGCGCGGTGTACCCCGTGCTGCGGCAGATGCGCGCCGCCGGACGGCCGGCCCACGAGCTGACGAACATCGTGGTGGCCACCGCCGAGGGCTACGCGTTCCCGACCAACCTCGACAGCGATCAGCCGATCGGCAGCCTGGCCCCGCCCAGCCAGGTGGACACCGTGCTCGACGCGCTCGCGCGTGACCTCACCGAAGAAGACCTCACCGTCGCACTCGGCGACCAGAACGAACGGAGAACCCCATGACCACACTCGGCCTGATCGGGCTCGGCCGCATCGGCGCATTCCACGCCGAGACACTGAGCAACCTGCCGGAGGTGTCCGGCCTGCTCATCACCGACGAACGCCCCGAGGTCGTCGGCCAGGTGGCCGCCAAGTACGGCGCCACCCCGGTCGGCTCGGTGGCAGAACTGCTGTCCTCGGGCATCGACGGCGTGGTGGTCGCCGCGGCCACCCCGGCGCACGCGCAGCTGACGCTGGCCGCCGTCGAACGCGGTCTGCCGACGTTCTGCGAGAAGCCGATCGCATCGACCGCCGCCGAAAGCGCCCGGGTCGCCGACATCATCGGCCGCTCCGGGGTGTCGGTCCAGGTCGGCTACCAGCGCCGCTTCGACGCCGCGTTCGCCGCGGTCAAGCGCGCGGTGGATGACGGCTCACTGGGAGCGCTGCACACCGTGCGCAGCACCACGATGGACCCGGCTCCCCCGCCGATGGACTACATCAAGGGCTCGGGCGGCATCTTCCGGGACTGTGCGGTGCACGACTTCGATGTCATCCGCTGGGTCACCGGCCAGGACGTCGTCGAGGTCTACGCCACCGGCAGCGTGCAGGGCGACCCGCTGTTCACCGAGTACGGCGACGTCGACACCGCGGCGATCGTGGCGCGGTTCGACGGCGGCGCCCTGGGCGTGGTGTCGGCCGCACGCTATAACGCCCGCGGTTACGACTGCCGGCTCGAGGTGCACGGGTTCGACGACACCGTCGCCGCCGGCTGGGATCAGGGGGTGCCGGTGCGCAACGTCGACCCGGCGAATTCGGGCCCATCCGGATTCCCGTCGGGCCAGCCACACCACTTCTTCATGGACCGGTTCACCGAAGCCTTCCGCGCCGAGTTGAGCGAGTTCGTCAAGGTCGTTCAGGGCGGCCCGGTCCGGGGCGCCACGGTTGCCGACGCGGTGGAGGTCGCGTGGATCGCCGAGGCCGCCACCGAGTCACTGCGCCGGGGCGTCCCGGTGTCGATCGAGTCGGTCCGCAAGGAGGCACTGCAGTGAGGATCGCGGGTGCACCGATCTCGTGGGGCGCGTGCGAGGTGCCCGGCTGGGGCTACCAGATGGCGCCGGAGCGGGTGCTCACCGAGATGCGCCGGGCCGGGCTCACCGCCACCGAACTGGGCCCGGACGGCTTTCTTCCGTCCGACACCGCGGCGCTGGTGTCGCTGCTCGACGGTTACGGCCTGAGCTGTGTCGGCGGGTTCGTGCCCGTGGTGCTCTTCGACCCCGACCATGACCCGATGGACGAGCTCGCCGGACCGCTGGAGTCGCTGGTCGCCGCGGGCGCCGGTGTGGTGGTGCTGGCCGCCGCCACCGGGTCCGACGGCTACGACGCGCGCCCGGAACTGACCGAGAAGCAATGGCAGACATTGCTCTCCAACCTGGACCGGCTCTCCGCCGTGGTTGCCGAGCGCGGCCTCGTCGCGGTGCTGCACCCGCACGTCGGCACCATGGTGGAGAACCGCGCCGAGGTCGACCGCGTGCTGGCCGGATCGGACATCGGCCTGTGCCTGGACACCGGTCACCTGCTGATCGGCGGGACCGACCCGCTGGAGCTCGCCCGTCAGGTGCCCGAACGCGTCAAGCACGCGCACCTCAAGGACGTCGACGCGAAGCTGGCGGCAAAGGTCCAGTCCGGGGAGATCACCTACACCCAGGGCGTCGCGGCGGGCATGTACGTGCCGCTGGGAGCCGGCGACGTCGACATCGCCGCTATCGTGAAGTCGTTGGAGGACAACGGTTTCGACGGCTGGTACGTGATGGAGCAGGACAACATCCTCAACGCCGAGCCCACCGGTGACGCCCAGGACGGACCGCTGGCCGACGTGCTGGCCAGCGTGGCGTTCCTGCGGCAGGCCGCGGGCGTGTCGGTATGAACCTGCGCATCGGCGTTCTCGGCGCCTCCCGCATCGCGGAGTCGGCGATCGTCGGCCCAGCCCAGGACCTGGGCCACCGCCTGGTCGCGGTGGCCGCCCGGGATCCACTGCGCGCCAAGGATTTCGCCGACAAGTACGGTGTCGAACGGGTGCTGGCGTCCTACCAGGACGTGATCGACGACCCCGAGGTCGACGTGCTCTACAACCCGCTGGCCAACTCGCTGCACGCACCGTGGAACCTGGCTGCGGTGCGGGCAGGTAAACCGGTGCTGACCGAGAAGCCGTTCGCCCGCAACCGCGCCGAGGCACAGCGGGTCGCCGACGCGGCCGCCGCGGCCGGTGTCACGGTGATGGAGGGTTTCCACTACCTGTTCCATCCGGTCACCCGGCGCGCGCTGCAGCTGGCGGCCGACGGCACCCTCGGCGAGCTGTGCCGCGTCGAGGTCCGGATGGGCATGCCCACCCCGCAGCCCGGCGATCCGCGCTGGTCGCTGGAACTCGCCGGTGGCGCGCTGATGGATCTCGGCTGCTACGGCCTGCACGTCATGCGCCGGTTCGGCACACCGACCGTGACCGCGGCGACGGCGGTGCAGCGCAGCCCGGGCGTCGACGAACGCTGCGACGTCGAAGTCGCCCTCGACTCCGGGGCGACGGGCCTGGCCACCCACTCGATGGTCGACGACGAGTACTCGTTCACGCTGCGGGTGATCGGCGAGACCGGAGAAGCGCTGGTGCACAACTTCATCAAGCCGCACGAGGACGACCGGGTGACGATCAGCACCGCCGGCGGGACCACCGTCGAGCACCTGGGCCGGCGGATGTCCTACACCTATCAGCTGGAGGCCTTCGCCACACACCTGCTCACCGGTGCGCCGATGCCGCTGGACGCCGCCGACGCGGTCGCCAACATGGCGCTGATCGACGAGGCCTACCGCGCGGCCGGCATGCAGCCGCGCTAACCCGACCACCCGTCCGGAACGCTGGCCAGCCGCACGTACGCCGAGGCGGCCTCGGCGCGGTTGGTGGCGTGCAGTTTTCGCAGCACCCGCTTGACGTGGGACTTCACCGTACCCGCCGAGATCACCAACTCGTCGGCGATCTGCTGGTTGGTGCGGCCCGCGGCCATCAACCGCAACACCTCGACCTCCCGGCGGGTCAGCATCGCCAGCACCCGGGTCTGCACCTCGGCCAGCGACCGCGCCGCCGGGCCCCGCTCGACCGGTTCGACCTTGCGCAGGTCCAGGTCGGCGTCCTGCAGTGCGCGGGCGGCGTCGTCGGCGGATTTCAGCGCGCTGCGCACCTCGGCGTGCTGGCGGCGCATCCGTTCCAGCAGCACGGTGCGCTCGAAGGCGTAGCCGAAGCCCTCGGCGAACGCCCATACCGTGTCGCGGTCGATCTCGTCGACCTGCCGCCCGGAATACAACCGGTCGGCATGCAGGAACCCGATCACCTTGCCGGTCGGCATCACCGGGGCCGCGACGTAGGAGTGGGTCATCGAGAAGTCGATGATGGGCCGGTTGACGCGCGGATCGTTGCGGGCGTCGCGCACGATCGCCGGGGCGTGCCTGCGGATCATCTCGGTCTCCAGCAGCATGTGGTTCAGCGGCGGCGCCACCGACTGCGCGAACGCCACCATCTTCTCGGCGCCGTCGCTGTCGTCACCGAAATAGGCGGACTCCATCACCATCCGCCCCTCGTGGACCCGGAACAGCACCGCGCGGTCGAAGCCGCACGACTCCACCAGCTCGCGGGGCGCCCGGTCGACGATCGTCGCGACGTCGTCGACGACCCGCAGCTTGCTCAGCCCCTCCTGAACCTGAAGCAGTGCGAAGGTGCGCCGCCGCGCGCCGTCCTCGATCAGCTCGCGCTCCAGTGATGCGAGGTCCAGGACGGCGTCCAGGGCGTTCAGCGCGTCCTCGTCCCCCGCGGATTCGAGCGCGTTGCGCACCACCGTCGCCTTCGCATCGACCGCCTCGGCGACCATCGAGATCGGGTCGTCATCGGCGGCGGGGTCACCGCAGCCAAGGGTTTCCCGGTAGCGGCGGACGGCATCGGAGTCCTGCGCCGGCCGCGACGCCCACCCCGGATGGTCGCCGTCGACCAGAGCATCGATCGTCGGTGAGTCGAGGGCTGGGGAATCGGAGTCGCCATGCACAACCGCCACGGTGACGACTGTCCTCCGACCCGGCCCGGTTCGCCGACGAATGGCCCGACTGCGCGCCGATTGGCCTCATACGGGGGCACGAGTGCACTCCTACGGGGGATCGATTCGGACCACCCGATGGCGGAGGCTGATGGCATGGAAACCGCGACCGTTTCGGCCCTCGACCTGCTGACCACTCCCGACGGGATCGCCGATCCCTACCCGCTCTACGACCGACTGCGCCAACTCTCCCCCGTCGCCGGCTATCGCGACTGGCCGCCCGGAACCATCCCCGGCGCCGACGAGCCGGTCACCGCGTGGGCGCTGTTCACCTACGACCAGGTCTTCGCCGCGACGCGGGACGCCGCCACCTTCTCCTCCCGGGATCCGCTGCAGGAGGCGTCCTCGGCGCCGAGCCTGATGCTGGTCAACACCGACAACCCCAAGCACGACGTCGAGCGCAAGCTGGTGAGTCAGGCGTTCTCGCCGCGGCGGGTCAAGCGGCTTGAGGGCTGGCTGAACCGATTGGTGCCCACGCTGCTCGACGAGCTGGGCGACGGCGTCGTCGACGTGATGCAGTTCGCTCCCGAGATCCCGACCCGCGCGATGGTGCGCCTGCTCGGACTGCCCGACGGAGACCATGTGCGCTTTCGGCAGTGGGCCAATGCCTTCATGCTGTCGTCGTCGTTGACCCCCGAGGAGCGCATCGCCAGCAACACCGAGATGGTGGCGGCGTTCGCCAACCGGCTCGCCGAACACACCGCACGGCTGGCCGAGCACAGCCCCGCCGACGACGTCGACGATGCCGAGGACCTGATCTCCGCGCTGCTGCGCGCCGAGGTCGACGGGCAGCGGCTCACCCCCGAGGAGATCGTCCGGTTCTGCGTCACGCTGGTCGTCGCCGGGAGCGAGACGACCACGTTTCTGATCGGAAACCTGTTGCACGCCTTGGCGCGTGAACCGCGGATCACCGAGCGCCTGCGCGCGGACCGCGGTCTGCTCGACGTCTTCGTCGAGGAGACGATGCGGCTCGACGGCCCTCCGCAGCGCCTGTTCCGGATCGCCACCCACGACGTCGAGATCGGGGACAAGCTGATCCGCGCGGGTGACTGGGTGGCGCTGTTCTTCGGGTCGGCCAACCGCGATCCGCAGGTGTTCCAGAACCCGAACGTGCTCGACCTCGACCGGCCCAACATCCGCCAGCAGCTGTCGCTGGGCCACGGCCTGCACTTCTGCCTCGGCGCGTCGCTGGCCCGCCTCGAGGTCATCGCCGTGCTCAACGCGGTGCTCGACCGCTACCAGACCATCGCACTGACCGAAGATCCGGGCACGAAGCAGACCGCGAGTCTGTTGACCCACGCCTACGTCCGGCTGCCGCTGCGGCTGTCATGACCACCGCCACGCGCGAGGCGCGCAACATCGAGGCGACCAAGGCGATCTACGCCGCGGTTCCGGCCGGCGATCTGCAGACCGCGTTGGATCTGATGGACCCCGAGGTGCGGATCACCTATTACGGGGTCGACCAGATCCCGTATGCCGGTGACTACCGGGGCATCGACGAAGCGGTGACGTTCTTCACCAGGGTCGGCGAGTCGATCGCCATCACCGAGATGGAGGCCTGGACGTTCATCGCGCAGGGCGACGAACTGGCGACCTGGGGCCGGCAGCGGTTCCGCCGGCTGGCGACCGGGCATGAGTGGGAATCCGAGTTCGCGCACATCATCACGCTGCGCGACGGGCGCTGGCTGCACTTCCGCGACTTCATGAACTCGGCGCTGACGCTGCGGGCGTTCACGCCGGCACCGATCGTCGGCTGATCGGTGCCGCGTCCCGCACCGGGTCAGTCGGCCTGACGGTCGGGTGACGCAGCGCGACGTTCGTGCCAGCGCAGCCGCAGCAACAGCAGGTTGCGGTGGGCACGCCACCCCGCCGACAGCGGGTCACGCCAGACGGGAGCGTCCGCCTGAGGTTCGAGATCCCTGTCCATGTCGCCCATTGTGCCGTCGATACCGCGGGATGGCCCGCCGATGCGGGCAGCGTCACCATGTCGAGACCGTGAACGTCGCCCGACCGCAACCTGACGGTCAGTTCCGGCTGAACGCGCACCGGCCCGCCGACCGGCGGGTCGACGGGCCAGTGGGTTGCGCCGCGGGTCAGTCGCGGTCACCGCGCAGCTCGTGGGTCAGCGCCTCGAGCTCGTCACCGCCGGCCATCTGCTGGGTCAGGTGCTCCAGCGTGATGTCGTCGTAGGTGCAGTCCAGGGTCTGGCGCCCACGGTTCAGCAGCACGAAGTGGTCGCCCACCATGTGCGCGTGGTGCGGGTTGTGGGTGATGAAGACCACACCGAATCCGGCCTCCTTGGCCGCCGAGATGTACTTGAGCACCACCCCGGACTGCTTGACACCCAGTGCCGCGGTGGGCTCGTCGAGAATCAGCACCCGGGCCCCGAAGAACACCGCCCGCGCGATCGCCACACACTGCCGCTGACCACCGGACAAGGAGCCGATCGGGACGTCGACGTCGGGCAGGTCGATGCCCATCTTCGACAGTTCGGTCAGAGTGGTGGCCCGCATCGCGTTGGCGTCCAGAGAGAACGGGAACGTCTTCTTGCGTAGCTCCTGGCCCAGGAAGAAGTTCCGCCACACCGGCATCAGCGGCACGACCGCCAGGTTCTGGTACACCGTGGCGATGCCCTTCTCCAGCGCGTCGGCCGGCGAGCCGAACTTGGTCGGCTTGCCGTCGACCAGCAGTTCACCATCGGTTTGCTGGTGCAGACCGGCGATGATCTTGATCAGCGTGGACTTGCCCGCACCGTTGTCACCGAGGATCCCGGTGACCTCACCGGCGTGTACCCGCAGGCAGATGTCCTTGAGCGCGGTGATGTTGCCGTAGGACTTGCCGACGTTCTTCAGCTCGACCAGGGGCACCTTGCCGCCGGACTGTGCGTCGCTGCTGGGCTTTTCGACAGAGATGGTCATCGGATCACTTCTTCGCTGCGTAGTTACGGAAGGCGTTGTTGGCGATCACCGCGAACAGCAGCATCGCGCCCAGGAAGAACTTGAACCAGTCCGGGTCCCACCCGGCGTACACAATGCCCTGATTGGTCATGCCGAAGATGAACGCACCGATGGCGGCGCCGATCGCGGTGCCGTAGCCGCCGGTGAGCAGGCAGCCACCGATGACCGCGGCGATGATGTAGAAGAACTCGTTGCCGATGCCCTGACCGGACTGCACCGTGTTGAACGAGAACAGCAGGTGCATGCCGACGAACCAGGCACAGAATCCGACGAACATGAACAACCCGATCTTGACCTTGGTCACGGGCACGCCGACCGCGCGGGCGCTCTCCGCGTCACCGCCGACCGCGAAGATCCAGTTGCCGATCTTGGTTTTGAACAGGACGTAGGTCGCCACCGCGGTGAAGACGAGCCACCACACCACCGTGATGCGGATGCTGACGTTGCCGATGGTGAACGACGACGCGAAAACCGCACCCGCAGAGTCCCAGCCCTGCATGTCGCTGACGCTCTGGGTGGCGACCTGACCGGCGACCAGCTTGGTGACGGCCAGGTTGATACCGGCGAGCATGAAGAAGGTGCTCAACGTGATCAGGAAGCTGGGGATCTTGGTCTTCATGACGAGGAAGCCGTTGAAGAAGCCGACGCTCAGCGCCAGGATCAGCGCCAGCGCGGCACCGACCCACAGGTTCAGGTGAAGGTTGTAGGCCAGCATGGAGGCCGCCAGCGAACTGAACGTCACCGCCACACCCGTCGACAGGTCGAACTCGCCACCGATCATCAGCACCGCGACTCCGCAGGCCATGATCCCGATCGTCGAACTGGCGTACAGCACGGTGGCCAGCGACGCGGCCTCGCGGAACGGTCCGGCCACGATCATGAAGAGGATGAAGATCGCGATCGCACCGATCGCCGCGCCCACCTCGGGTCGGATCAGCAAGCGTTGCAGCCGGTTCCGTTCCTTGACCCGTTCGTCGCGGACCACTTTGTGATGGGTGGCGTCCAAGTCTGCTTGTGTACTCATCAGATTTCCCTTGTCTGAACGCGCCGCTACCGCGTTCCACCCTTGGCGTACTCGGCGACAGCGTCGATGTTGGTCACGTCGATGAATGCCGGCCCGGTCAGCGTCGGCTGCCCGCCGCCGATGATGTTGCCGTTGGTCAGATACAGCCACAGGGAGTCCACGGCGAGATAGCCCTGCAAGAAGGGCTGCTGGTCGACGGCCCACTGCACATCACCGCTCTGGATGGCCTCGACGAGCGCGGCATTGGTGTCGAAAGTGCCGATCCTGGCGTTGCTGCCGGCGTTCTGCGCCGACTGCACCGCGGTCAACGCGAACGGCGCGCCGAGCGTGACGACGTAGTCGATGCTCGGGTCCTGCTGCAGCTTGGCGGTGATGGTGGATTCCACCGACGGCATGTCCTTGCCGTTGACGTTGAGGATCTCGGTGGCCGGGAAGGTATTCGTCACACCGGCGCAACGGGCTTCGAGGTCGACGTGGCCCTGCTCCTGGATCACGCACAGGGCCTTGGTGGCGCCCTCGTCGCGGAGCCGGTCGCCGACTCCCTGGCCCGCGATGTAGCCCGACTGGCCGAAGTACTCCATGACGCCCATGTCCGCCCAGGCGTCCATGCCGGCGTTGAACGCCACCACGGGGATGCCCTTCGCCTCGGCGGCCTCGACCGCCGCCTTCATCGCGTCGGGCTTGGCGAGCGTGACCGCGATGCCGTCCACACCGCTGTCGATGGCAGCCTGCACGAGGTTGGCCTGGTTGGGAGCCTCGGGGTCGTTGGAGTAGCGCAGCTCGATGTTGTCCTTCTGAGCTGCGGTCTCCGCGCCCTTGCGGATCAGATCCCAGAACGAGTCGCCGGGAACCTCGTGGGTGATCATCGCGAAGGTCATCCGCGGGGTGTCGACGGTGCCGCCGCCGGAACCGTTCCCGGACTGCTCGGGCGCACCCCCGGTGCTCGAGCACGCCGCCAGTCCCAGCGCCAGAACGCCTGCTCCCGCGATCGACGCGAGCCGCTTGAACGTCATTGGTCTCTCCTTGTCGTCGAGTTCTCCGCGACGCCCACGTCCGACCCGGTGCGGGTTAGTGCCGAGCGACACGCCTCATTGCAGATGTAATACGCCTCACAGCGGAAAGTCAAGACTTTGTCCTGACATTAGGACCGCAAGTCATCCTGCTTTCATGTTCTCGCAGGTCACGGTGTCGCGGGTGCCGTCGACCTACGAACGATCAACGTCGGCTCGCGAACAATGTCGATCGGCCGCTGGTCGGCGAGGGTTCCGTCGAGGCGACCCACGACCCGCTCCACCGCGGCAGCCGCCAACCCGACCGAGTCCTGGCGAACGGTGGTCAACTCGATGTGCGCCAACCCGGCCAGCGGGCTGTCATCGAATCCCATGACCGAAATCTTCTGTGGCACAGAGATTCCCGATCTGATGAGAACATCCATCACCCCCAGCGCGCAGCGATCGTTGAACGCGAAGACGACGTCGGGCAGCTCGCCCGTCCGCACCAGTTCCGCCGCTGCCGCCGCGCCCTCCCGCTCGGTGAGCCCGCCCGGGCTGATGAGCTCGGGCACACCGGCGGCCCGCACCGCGCGGCGGTAGCCGCGCAGGCGCTCGGCGGCCCCCGGCGCACCGCCCCCGTCGAGATACAGGATCCGGCGGTGGCCGAGACCCACCAGATGCTCGATCCCGAGCACCGTGCCAGCGGTGTCATCACTGCGCACCGCGTCCACCCCGCGCACCCGCCGGGCCACCACGACCAGCGGTACCCGGGCGGCCAGGTCGATGAGCGCGCCCGCCCGCATCTGCGAGCCGATGAGCACCAGGCCTTCGCACCGGTCGTCGACCAGGGTGCGCACCGCTCGGGGTTCGTCGCGGTGCGGTGTCACGGCGCTGAGCACGACGTCGTAGCCGAGCGCCTCGGCCGCCACGTAGACACCGTCGAGAAGGTCGGCGTGGAATTCCTGACCCGCCGTGAAGGTCAGCCCGATGAGCTTGGTGCGGTGCTGACGCAGTCGACGAGCCCGCGGATCGGGGCGATAGCCGATCTCGTCGGCGGCCCGCTTGACCCGTTCGCGGGTGGCCGCGCTGGCCCCCTCCGCATCGCGCATCACGATCGACACCAGCGACCGCGACACCCCCGCCCGTTCGGCGACGTCCTCGAGCGTCGGCCTGCGCACCACCCACCGAGCCTAGAACGTTCCAGGCCGATCGTTGACGGATTCCCGTGCGCGGCCTACGGTACTAGCCGTACTAGAACGTTCTAGTCGAAGATGGGGTATCGCAATGGGTGGATTCCAGCTGGCGGCGTGTTCGGAGATGCTCTTCACCGACCTGCCGATCATCGACCGCGTCAAGCGCATCGACGAGCTCGGATTCGCCGTCGAGATCTGGAGCTGGCATGACAAGGATCTGGCGGCGCTGGCCGGCACCGGCGCGACGTTCACCTCGATGACCGGCTACCTGCACGGCGATCTGATCGATCCGCAGACATGCGACGAGGTGGTGCGTACCGCCGAGCTGAGCATCAAAGCCGCTGAGACGCTGGGTGTCACGCGGCTGAACCTGCACACCGCCGAGCTCGTCGACGGTCAGGCGGCCCGGCCGAGGCAGCGGGCTACCGGTCAGATGTGGCTGACCGCGGCACGCACGCTGGAGCGCATCGGTGACCTCGGCGCGGCGGCGGGCGTGCAGTTCTGCGTGGAGAACCTCAACACTATCGTCGACCATCCCGGTGTGCCGCTGGGCCGCGCGAAGGACACGCTGGCACTGATCGAGGGCGTCGGCCATCCGAACGTCAGGATGATGCTCGACCTGTATCACGCCCAGATCGGCGAGGGGAACCTGATCGAGCTGGTGCGGCGCTGCGGCGATGCGATCGGCGAGATCCAGGTGGCCGACGTGCCCGGGCGGTGCGAGCCCGGCACCGGCGAGATCAACTACCCGGCGATCGCGGCGGCACTGCGCGACATCGGCTACACCGGGACCATCGGCATGGAGGCCTGGGCGAGCGGGGCCGGCTCGGCGGGCAGCGAGGCCGCCCTGGAGGCCTTCCGAACCGCCTTCTCCTGACCCCCTCTTCCGCCGAACTGGCATTCCGGCAGGACTTTTCTCGCAAAAGTCCTGCCGGAATGCCAGTTCGGCACCGGGTCAGCGGTCGACGAGCGTGGTGTCGAAGTAGTAGCGCGACGCCCGATAACAGTGGTTGCCGTACTCGACGGCGGCGCCTGAGTCGTCGAACGCGGTACGCGCCATCGTCAGCAGCGGCGCGTTGGGCTTCTCGTCGAGCAGCTGCGCCTCGGCGCGCGTGGCGCTGCGGGCGCCGATGCGCTGGCGGGCCAGCCGGATGTGCACGCCGCGGGCTCGCAGCGACTGATAGAGCCCGTTGGACTCCAGCTCGTCGGCGTCCGGCGCGATATCGGCGGGCAGGTGGTTGATCATCAGCGCCAGCGGTTCGCCGTTAGCGCAGCGCAGCCGGTGGATCGAGGCCACCTCGCGGTCGGCGGCGAGGTTCAGCTCGCGGGCCACCTCCTCGTCGGGCGGGCCCACGTGGTACTCCAGCAGCCGGGTGGTGGGCTCCTGGCCGGCCCGGGCCAGGTCGTCGAAGAGGCTGGTCAGCTCCACGCGCCGGTGCACCGGGTTCTGCACGACCTGCGTGCCGACCCCGCGCTTGCGCACCAGCAGGCCCTTGTCGACCAGTTCCTGGATGGCCCGGCGGGTGGTGGGCCGCGACAGCGTAAGGCGTTTGGCCAGCGCGAGCTCGTTCTCGAACCGGTCGCCCGGGGAGAGTTCGCCGTCGCGGATGGCGGCCTCGATCGCCTGGGCGAGCTGATAGTAGAGGGGAACAGGGCTTGACCTGTCGAGCTCCACCGTCAGGGGCACGTCGGCTCCGATCTCGAGTAGGGCGAGACAACAGTAGCTGCATCCTAACACCGCATGCCAGAAAGATAGAATGTCAGGACAAAGTCTTGACATGGTGCCGTGACACAGGGCACAGTCATTACAGCCACCCACACCAACCGTCGGAGTGACTTTCATGACCAATCAGCCATATGACGTGCTCGCCATCGGGCGATGCGGCGTCGACGTGTACCCGCTCCAGGTCGGAGTCGGCCTGGAGGATGTCGAGACCTTCGGGAAGTTCCTCGGCGGCAGCGCCGCGAACGTCGCGGTCGCGGCCGCCCGACTGGGCAACCGATCCGCCCTGATCTCCGGCGTCGGCGACGATCCGTTCGGCAGGTACGTACGCGCCGAACTCGCGCGCCTCGGCGTGGACAACCGGTATGTCGGCACCGACACCGAGTTCCCCACCCCGGTGACGTTCTGCGAGATCTACCCGCCGGACGACTTCCCGCTGTACTTCTACCGCAAGCCCAGCGCCCCGGACCTGCAGCTGCGGGCCGATGACATCGACGCTGACGCGGTCGCCTCCGCGCGGCTGTTCTGGGCGACGGTCACCGGGCTGTCCGAAGAGCCCAGCCGCAGCGCGCATTTCGCCGCATGGCGGGCTCGCGATGAGCGCTCGCGCGAAGACCGGGCACCGCTGACGGTGCTCGACCTCGACTACCGGCCGATGTTCTGGTCCTCGCCCGCCGCCGCCACCGAGCAGGTGCAGCGGGCGCTGGCCCACGTCACCGTCGCTGTCGGGAACCGAGAGGAGTGCGAGATCGCCGTCGGCGAGACCAACCCGCACAAGGCCGCCGATGCGCTGCTGGACCTCGGGGTCGAGATCGCCATCGTCAAACAGGGTCCGCGCGGGGTGCTCGGCAAGAGCCGCCGGTCGTCGGTCACCGTGCCGCCCAACGAGGTCGACGTCGTCAACGGCCTGGGTGCCGGGGACGCATTCGGCGGGAGCCTGTGCCACGGCCTGCTCAACGGCTGGTCGCTGGAGAAGACCCTGCGCTACGCCAACGCCGCCGGCGCCATCGTGGCCGGCCGGCTCGAATGCTCGACCGCGATGCCGACCGCCACCGAGGTGGCCGATCTCGCCGAGCAGACCGCTGTGGAGGCCGTCAATGTCTGAATCCGTACGCTGCCGCGACTACGCCGAGGTCACCGAGGTCCGCGCCCATGACCCGGCCGCGATCGCGCGGGCGTGGCAGGAGCGCACGACGCGGCCCACGTTGCGCGGCAACGGAAGACTGATGATCGTGGCCGCCGACCATCCGGCCCGTGGGGCGCTGGCCGTCGGATCGCGCCCCACCGCGATGAACAGCCGTACCGACCTGCTGGACCGGCTGCGCGCCGCGCTGGCCGACCCCGGCGTGGACGGCGTGCTGGCCACCGCGGACATCCTCGACGACCTGCTGCTGCTGGGCGCGCTCGAGGACAAGGTGGTGTTCTCCTCGTTCAACCGGGGCGGGCTGGCCGGCGCGTCGTTCGAGCTCGACGACCGGATGACCGGCGCGACCGCGGCGTCCACGGCGGTGGCGAGGATGAACGGCGGAAAGATGCTGTGCCGCATCGATCTCGACGACGCCGGCACGGTCGCCACCATGACCGCGTGTGCGAAGGCCGTCGACGAGCTGGCCGCGCACGGCCTGATCGCGATGCTGGAGCCGTTCATGTCCAGCCGCGTCAACGGCAGGGTCCGCAACGACCTGTCCCCCGACGCGGTGATCAAGTCGGTGCACATCGGCCAGGGCCTGGGCGCCACGTCGGCGTATACCTGGATGAAGCTGCCCGTCGTCGACGAGATGGACCGGGTGATGGAGTCCACGACCATGCCGACCCTGCTGCTCGGCGGCGACCCGGCCGATCCCGACGAGGCGTTCGCCAGCTGGGAGAAGGCGCTGGCGCTGCCGTCGGTGCGGGGCCTGATCGTAGGCCGGACCCTGCTCTATCCGCCCGACGACGATGTCAGCTCCGCGGTCGCGACCGCGGTGGCAATGGTGAGGTGATCATGCACTACATAGACTCCGCTCCTAGCGTCCGCAGCGAGTTGTACATCCCCGCGGGCAGCGCCGATGCCCCGTTCACGGTCGCCATCACGCCCGAGGACGCCGGCTGGTCGGAATCCTCGTTGCATGTCGTCGACCTCGGGAGCGGCGGCGAGGTCGCACTGAACACCCGTGACAACGAGGTGATGATCCTGCCGCTCTCGGGCGGCGGCACCGTGCAGTGCGGCGGTGAGTCGTTCGAGTTGACCGACCGGGCATCGGTTTTCGACGGTCCCGCCGACATGGTCTACCTCGGCATCCTGCAGGCCTATCGGCTGTCGGGCCACGGGCGCATCGCGGTGTGCGGTGCGCGCGCGACAGCCTCGTTCCCCAACCGGCGGGTGGCCGCCGCCGATGTCGCCGTCGAACTGCGTGGCGCAGGAAACTGCAGCCGGCAGGTGCACAACTTCGGCACCGCGACGACGTTCGAGGCGGATTCACTCATCGCCTGCGAGGTGATCACGCCGGGCGGGAACTGGTCGAGCTATCCGGCACACAAGCACGACGAGAACACCGAGGTCGAGACCCAGCTGGAGGAGATCTACTACTTCGAGATCGACGACAGTCCCGTCGGTACAACGGGATTCGGCTACCACAGGGTCTACGGCACCCCGGAACGCCCGATCGAGGTGCTCGAAGAGGTTCGCTCCGGGGACGTGGTCCTGGTGCCGCATGGGTACCACGGTCCGTCCATCGCCGCGCCCGGCCACCACATGTACTACCTCAACGTGATGGCCGGCTCGGGTCCCACCAGGGCCTGGCTGATCTGCGACGACCCCAACCACACCTGGCTGCGCGGCAGCTGGGAGCACCAGGAAATCGACCCCCGGCTGCCGTTCGGCGCCGGCGCTAGCGAAGGAGCCTGAACCCGTGGTTTCCACCGCACCCAAGTCGACCGAAAAGCTCGCCGACACCGAGAAGACCGTCCGGCTCACCGTCGCCCAGGCGACCGTGCGGTTCCTGGCCAACCAGTACGTCGAACGTGACGGCGTGCGGCACAAGTTCTTCGCCGGCTGCTTCGGGATCTTCGGCCACGGCAACGTGGCCGGCATCGGGCAGGCATTGCTGCAGGACGAGGTAACGGCCGTCGAGGCGGGCGTCGAGCCCGGGCTGAAGTACGTGCTGGGCCGCAACGAACAGGCCATGGTGCACACCGCGGTGGCCTATGCCCGCCAGCGGGATCGGCTGCAGGCGTGGGCGGTCACCGCCAGCGTCGGTCCCGGCGCCACCAACATGCTCACCGGCGCGGCGCTGGCCACCATCAACAGGCTTCCGGTACTACTGCTGCCGTCGGACACCTTCGCCACCCGCGCCAGCGCACCGGTGCTGCAGGAGCTGGAGTTGCCCTCCAGCGGCGACGTCACGGTCAACGACGCGTTCAAGCCGTTGTCCCGGTACTTCGACCGGGTGTGGCGGCCGGAGCAGCTGCCCGCGGCGCTGCTGGGTGCCATGCGGGTGCTGACCGATCCCGCCGATACGGGTGCGGCGACGGTCGCGCTCCCCCAGGACGTGCAGGCCGAAGCCTTCGACTGGCCGGAATCGCTGTTCGCCGAGCGGACCTGGCACGTCGGCCGCCCGCTGCCGGAGCGCAGCGTGATCGCCCGTGCCGCCGAGGTGATCCGGTCGGCACGCAAGCCGTTGATCGTCGCCGGCGGCGGCGTGATCTACTCCGGGGCGAACGACGCCCTGGCGCAGTTCGTCGCGCAAACGGGCATCCCGGTGTGCGAGAGCCAGGCCGGTAAGGGGTCGTTGCTGCACGACGATCCGCGTTCGGTGGGCGCGGTGGGCTCGACCGGCACGACGGCGGCCAACGCACTGGCCAGTGACGCCGATGTGATCATCGGGATCGGCACCCGGTACAGCGATTTCACGTCCGCGTCGCGCACCGCGTTCAACAACCCGGACGTGCGGTTCGTCAACATCAACGTCGCCTCGCTGGACTCCGTCAAGCAGGGAGGCATCAGCGTCGTCGCCGACGCCCGTGAATCCCTCGAGGTCCTGACCGAGCTGCTGGGCGACTTCTCGGTCAGCGACGAATACCGCTCGCGCATAGGCACATTGATGACCGAGTGGAACGACACCGTCTCGGAGGTGTATCGCACCGAGGACGGGGTGCCGCTCAATCAGAACCAGGTGATCGGGCTGGTCAATACGCTGTCCGATCCCCGCGACATCGTGGTGTGTGCGGCGGGGTCGATGCCGGGAGATCTGCACAAGCTGTGGCGGATGCGCGACCGCAAGGGCTACCACGTCGAGTACGGCTACTCGTGCATGGGTTACGAGATCGCCGGCGGCATCGGCGTGCGGATGGCCGCTCCTGATCGCGACGTGTTCATCATGGTCGGCGACGGTTCGTATCTGATGATGGCCACCGAGTTGGTCACCGCCGTGCAGGAAGGCGTCAAGGTCATTCCGGTGCTGGTGCAGAACCACGGCTTCGCGTCGATCGGCGGGCTGTCGGAATCGCTCGGGTCGCAGCGGTTCGGCACCGCGTACCGGTACCGCAGCTCCGACGGCCGCCTCGACGGCGACCGGCTGCCCGTGGACCTCGCCGCGAACGCGGCGAGCCTGGGCGCCGATGTAATCAAGGTCGGCACGGCCGCTGAGTTCAGCGACGCGGTCAAGGTCGCCAAGGCCAGTGACCGCACCACGGTGATCTACGTTGAGACCGATCCGCTGATCTACGCCCCGGACAGCCACTCCTGGTGGGACGTACCGGTTTCCGAGGTGTCGACGCTTCAGTCGACACAGCAGGCCTACCAGCGCTACGCGGACTGGAAGAAGGTCCAGCGCCCACTGATCAATCCCTCTGATCGCTGAGGAACACCGATGTCTGAGAGCAACGACCTGCGGGTCGCAGTGCTCGGGGTGGGCGCCATGGGCGCCGACCACGTCGCCCGGATCACCTCCCGCATCTCCGGCGCACGCGTGGTGGTGGTCAACGACTACCTGACCGAGAAGGCCGACGAGGTCGCCGCCGGGATCGACGACTGCCGCACGGTCGCCGACCCGCTGGACGCGATCGCCGATGCCGAGGTCGACGCCATCGTGCTGGCCACCCCGGGCACCACGCACGAGAAGCAGCTGCTGGCCTGCCTCGAGCACCGCAAGCCGGTCTTGTGCGAAAAGCCCTTGACCACTGATGTTTCCACGTCACTGAACATCGCCCGGCGGGAAGCCGAACTGGGTCGCGCGCTGATCCAGGTCGGCTTCATGCGGCGCTTCGACGAGGAGTACATGCAGCTGAAGGCCCTGCTGGATGCCGGCGAACTGGGCCGGCCGCTGGTCATGCACTGCGTGCACCGCAACGCCGCCGTGCCCTCCTACTTCGACAGCACGCTGATCGTCAAGGACTCCCTGGTCCACGAGGTAGACGTGACGCGGTTCTTGTTCGAAGAGGAGATCGCCAGCGTGCAGATCATCGCGCCGTCATCCAATCCCGTTGCACCCCAGGGGGTCGTCGATCCGCAGATCGCGATCCTGCGGACGGCGTCCGGCAAGCACGTCGACGTGGAACTGTTCGTCACCACCGGGGTGGGGTACGAGGTCCGGACCGAGTTGGTCGGCGAACGCGGCAGCGCGATGATCGGGCTCGACGTCGGGCTGGTCCGCACCGCCACACCGGGCATCCGGGGCGGCCGGATCACCCCCGGATTCCGCGAACGCTTCGGCCGGGCCTACGACATCGAGATCCAGCGCTGGGTCGACGCGGTCCGTTCCGGCATCAATGTCGATGGCCCGACCGCATGGGACGGCTACGCCGCCGCCGCCGTGTGCGCCGCCGGCGTCGAATCACTCGAGTCCGGCCTGCCCGTCGACGTGCAGCTCGCAGACCTCTGACCGGCAATCCAAGAGAGAATGAGAAACACCATGACAAACACCATTTCGCACTGGGTCAACGACGAGATCTTCGCCGGGGCGAGCGACAGGACCGCGCCGGTGACCAACCCGGCCACCGGCGAGGTGACCGGCCAGGTCGCGCTCGCGTCGGTCGAGGACGCACAGGCCGTGATCGACGCCGCGGCCGCGGCGTTCCCGGCCTGGCGGGACACCTCGCTCGCCAAAAGGACTCAAGTGCTCTTCCGGTTCCGGGAGCTGCTCAACGAGCGCAAGGGTGAGCTGGCCGCGATCATCACCGCCGAGCACGGCAAGGTGCTCTCCGATGCTCTCGGCGAGGTCAGCCGCGGCCAGGAGGTCGTCGAGTTCGCCTGCGGCATACCGCATCTGCTCAAGGGCGGGTTCACCGAGAACGCCTCGACCAAGGTCGACGTGTACTCCGTCCGCCAGCCCCTGGGCGTGGTCGGGGTCATCTCCCCGTTCAACTTCCCGGCCATGGTGCCGATGTGGTTCTTCCCCATCGCCATCGCCACCGGCAACACCGTCGTGCTCAAACCCTCGGAGAAGGACCCCAGCGCGGCGCTGTGGATGGCCAAGCTGTGGAAGGAAGCCGGTCTGCCCGCCGGTGTCTTCAACGTGCTGCAGGGCGACAAGACCGCTGTCGACGAACTGCTGACCAATCCCAAGGTCAAGAGTGTGAGCTTCGTCGGGTCCACCCCGATCGCGCAGTACGTGTACGCCACGGGCACCGCGCACGACAAGCGGGTCCAGGCGCTGGGCGGCGCGAAGAACCACGCGGTGATCCTGCCCGACGCCGACCTGGACCTGGCCGCCGACGCGATGGTCAACGCCGGCTTCGGTTCGGCCGGGGAGCGCTGCATGGCCATCTCCGCCGCGGTGGCGGTCGGCCCGATCGCCGATGACCTGGTCGCCAAGATCGCCGAGCGCGCCTCGGGCATCAAGACCGGTGACGGCACCAAGGATTCCGACATGGGCCCGCTGGTCACCAAGGCCCACCGCGACAAGGTGGCTTCCTACATCGACGCCGGCGAGGCCGACGGCGCCAAGGTCGTCCTCGACGGCCGCCAGGTCTCGGCCAACGGCGGGCAAGATGGGTTCTGGCTGGGCCCGACCCTGCTGGACAACGTCACCCCGACCATGAGCGTCTACACCGACGAGATCTTCGGCCCGGTGCTGTCGGTGGTGCGGGTGGAAACCTACGACGACGCCATGGAACTGGTGAACTCAAACCCGTACGGCAACGGCACCGCCATCTTCACCAACGACGGCGGCGCGGCCCGGCGGTTCCAGAACGAGGTGCAGGTCGGCATGGTGGGCATCAACGTGCCGATCCCGGTCCCGATGGCCTACTACAGCTTCGGCGGCTGGAAGGCCTCGCTGTTCGGCGACAGCCACGCCCACGGCATGGACGGCGTGCAGTTCTTCACCCGCCAGAAGGCCATCACGAGCCGCTGGCTGGATCCCAGCCACGGCGGCATCAACCTCGGCTTCCCCGAGAACGCCTAGCCCACTGCGATTTCGGTGTAGTTGGTTGCGCCAGGCGTGACCAACTACACCGAAATCACGCTCAGGAGGAGCGCGAGCTCGTCGCCGCGGTGGCACACCCTGCGGTGGGGCTGGTGGTCGACGCCTGGCACGTGTTCCGGGCCGGTACGTCGCTGGCGGAACTGGCTGCGGCGCTGGCGCAGTCGGCGATCTTCGGGGTCGAACTCGATGACGCTGCTCCCGAGGTCATCGGATCCCTGTTCGAGGACACCGTGCAGCGCCGGCTGCTGTGCGACGAGGGCTGCTTCGATCTGCGTGGACTGGTGCAGTTGCTGCGAGACAAGGGTTTCGATGGCCCGTGGGGTGTCGAGATCCTCTCTGTAGCGTTCCGGGAGCTGCCCGTCACCGGGGCCCTGCAACGAGCCGCCGACACCGCTCGGAAGGTGCTCTGATCGGGCCGCCCGACCAGGCCGACCGCCTCGTCGATCCGCCGCACCAGCAGGCCCAGAAGTGCGGGCTGCGCGCCCCCGCGGATAGCAGGGACCACAGACCGGCCACCCACCAGCCCGAAACGCGACTGCCCGCCTGTCGCGACGACAGGCGGGCGGTGCGATGTCCGGTGATTTCGGTGTGTTTGTCGTCGCCCAGCGACGACAAACACACCGAAATCGCACAACTCAGAGGATGTAGAGCATTTCCTGATAGGTGGGCAGCGGCCAGAGGTCGTCGGCCACCACGGTCTCCAGCGTGTCGGAGGCGGTGCGCACCGCCTCCATCGCCGGCAGCAGCACCTCCTGGGCTTGCTTGGCCTCGTCCATGGCCGAGTCCGCGGAGTGATCCTCCAGACCCGCCTTCAGCGCGGCCAGCGCCGCGGTCAGATCCGCGATCGGACCCGAGACCGCCGTCAGCAGCGTGGTGTCGGCCTCGACACCGGCCGCCTTGAGCGCGGCGACGTTCTGCGCGAGTTCGGTCTGGTAGCGGACCGCGGTCGGCAGGATCACCGTGGTGCCCAGCTCCAGTGCGAGCTTGGCCTCCACGCCGATCGTCAGCGCGTACTGCTCGAGGCGGACCTCGTAGCGGCTGTGCAGCTCCCGCTCGTTGAACACGCCGTACTTCTCGAAGATCTCGATCGCGTCGGGCTTGATCAGCTCGGGGATCGCGTCCAGCGTGGTCTTCAGGTTGGGCAGGCCACGATCGGCAGCCTCGATCTGCCAGTTCTCCGAGTAGCCGTCGCCGTTGAACACCACGGCGCCGTGCTCGGTGATGATCTCGGTGAGCAGCTTCTGCACCGCCGAATCGAAGTCCTCACCGTCGGCGACGGCCTCTTCCAGCGCCGAAGCCATGTAGTCGAAGGAGTCGGCCATGATCGTGTTGAGGATGATCATCGGCACCGCGACGGTCTGCCCGGAGCCGGGGGCGCGGAACTCGAACCGGTTGCCGGTGAACGCGAACGGGCTGGTGCGGTTGCGGTCGCCCGGATCGGTGGGCAGCGACGGCAGCGTGTCGACGCCGATGTGCATGACGCCCTTGCCCTTCGACGACGTCGCCGCGCCCTTGGCGATCTGCTCGAACACGTCGGCGAGCTGAGCGCCGAGGAAGATCGAGATGATCGCCGGCGGGGCCTCGTTGGCGCCCAGGCGGTGATCGTTGGTCGCCGAGGCGACCGACACCCGCAGCAGGCCGGCGAACTTGTGCACGGCCCGGATGACGGCCGCGCAGAACACCAGGAACTGGGCGTTCTCATGCGGGGTATCACCCGGGACGAGCAGCGAGCCGAGCTCGGAGTTGCCCATCGAGAAGTTGACGTGCTTGCCCGACCCGTTAACGCCGGCGAACGGCTTCTCGTGGAACAGGCACTCCATCCCGTGCTTCTTGGCGATGTTCTTGAACACCGTCATCAGCAGCTGCTGGTGATCGGAGGCGATGTTGGCCCGCTCGAACATCGGGGCGACCTCGAACTGGGCCGGCGCGACCTCGTTGTGCCGGGTCTTGGCCGGGATGCCGAGCTTGAACAGCTCACGCTCGGTGTCCATCATGAAGGCCAGCACCCGGTCGGGCACCGCGCCGAAGTAGTGGTCGTCGAACTCCTGGCCCTTCGGCGGCTTGGCGCCGAACAGCGTGCGGCCCGCGTTGATCAGGTCCGGACGCAGCAGGAAGAAGTGCCGGTCGACCAGGAAGTACTCCTGCTCGGGCCCGCAGAACGAGACGACCTTCTCGAAATTCTTGTGGCCGAAGAGCTTGAGGATGCGCTCGGCGTGCGTCCCCATCGCCTGCTGGCTGCGCAGCAGCGGGGTCTTGTAGTCCAGCGCCTCACCGGTCATCGAGACGAACACCGTCGGGATGCACAGCGTGTTGCCATTCGGGTTCTCCAGGATGTAAGCCGGGCTGGTGACGTCCCAGCCCGTGTACCCGCGGGCCTCGAAGGTGCTCCGCAGGCCGCCCGACGGGAACGACGAGGCGTCCGGCTCGCCCTGGATCAGGGTCTTGCCGGCGAACTCGGCCAGCGTCTCACCATCGGAGACCGGCTCCAGGAAGCTGTCGTGCTTCTCGGCGGTGAAACCGGTCATCGGGTAGAACACGTGGGCGTAGTGGGTGGCGCCCCTGGACAGGGCCCAGTCCTTCATCGCCGCGGCGACGGCGTCGGCGACGGCCGGGTCGAGCTTCGCGCCCTTCTCGATGGTGGCGACGACGGACTTGTACACGGACTTGGGCAGCCGCAGCTGCATCTCGGCCTTGGTGAAGACGTTCGAGCCGAAGACCTCGCCGGGCGCTTCAGTCGGGTCGAAGCTGAAGGCCGGGGGTTCATACGCCTCGACGTTGTAGATGGCCTGGAGGCGCACCGAATTTCCGCTCAATGGACTTCCTTCTCGCTGGTCGACCGCGGGGTCGTCCGACCCCTGGTCACAGACGGTTGACCGGCCAACCTTAGGAATGTTCGATGCCGATCTTGTTACGTGCGCGTCAACGCCAGAATGCGGCGCTGACGAGATTTGCGGTGGTCGGGCACCCGGACAACTCGTAGCGACCCGCCCACCGACCGTTCACAATGGGGTCATGCCCAGCCGCCGTCACCCCGACCGAGACATCGCCGCCGACGTCGACGAACACGACCTGACGGTGAGCGCCGCCAAACACGAGGCTGCGGGCGTACGGGCGGTGATGGTGTCGCTGCAGCGTGGCCTGCAGTCCATGGGCCCGCTGCGCACGGCGACGACGCTGGCCAAGCTCAACCAGCGCCACGGGTTCGACTGCCCGGGCTGCGCGTGGCCCGAGGAGCACGGCGGCCGCAAGCTGGCCGAGTTCTGCGAGAACGGCGCCAAGGCCGTCGCCGAAGAGGCCACCACAAGGGTGGTCACCCCCGAGTTCTTCGCCAGGCACTCGGTCGCCGACCTGTCGGCCCGGCCGGAGTACTGGCTGTCGCAGCAGGGCCGGCTCACCCATCCGGTGGTGCTGCGTCCCGGCGACGACCACTACCGGCCCATCGGTTGGGACGACGCCTACCGGCTGATCGCCGACGAACTGCGGGCGCTGGACGACCCGAACCAGGCCGTGTTCTACACCTCGGGCCGGACCAGCAACGAGGCCGCGTTCCTCTACCAGTTGCTGGTGCGCAGCTTCGGCACCAACAACCTGCCGGACTGCTCCAACATGTGCCATGAGTCCTCGGGGACCGCGCTGACCGACGCCATCGGGATCGGCAAGGGCTCGGTCACCGTCGAGGACATCATCGAAGCCGATCTGATCGTCATCGCCGGGCAGAACCCGGGCACCAACCATCCGCGGATGCTGTCGGTGCTGGAGAAGGCCAAGGCCAACGGCGCCCGGATCGTCGCGGTCAACCCGCTGCCCGAGGCGGGCCTGATGCGGTTCAAGGATCCGCAGAAGGTGCACGGCGTGGTCGGCGACGGGATCGCCATCGCCGACGAGTTCGTCCAGATCCGCCTCGGCGGTGACATGGCCCTGTTCTCCGGCCTGGGCAAGCTGCTGCTGGAGGCCGACGATCGCGACCCGGGCAGCGTCGTCGACCACGATTTCGTGGCCCGGCACACTGCCGGTTTCGACGACTACGTGGCGCGCACCCGCGACATCGCGCTGGACACCGTGCTGGAGGCCGCCGGCATCGACCGCGAACAGCTCGACCGGGTCGCCGATCAGATGGCCCGTGCCCAGCGCATCGTGGTGTGCTGGGCGATGGGCCTGACCCAGCAGAAACACGCGGTCCCGTCCATCGCCGAGATCTCCAACGTGCTGTTGATGCGCGGCATGATCGGCAAGCCCGGCGCGGGGCTGTGCCCGGTGCGCGGGCACTCCAACGTGCAGGGTGACCGCACCATGGGGATCTGGGAGAAGATGCCCGAGCCGTTCCTGGCCGCACTCGACGACAGGTTTGGCATCACCAGCCCGCGCGAGCACGGCTTCGACACCGTCGACGCGATCCGCGCGATGCGCGACGGCCGGGCCGGGGTGTTCATGGCGATGGGCGGCAACTTCGCCTCGGCCTCGCCGGACACCGCGGTGACCGAGGCGGCGCTGCGCAACTGCTCGCTGACCGTTCAGGTGTCGACCAAGCTCAACCGCAGCCACCTGGTGCACGGGGCCACCGCGCTGATCCTGCCGTCGCTGGGCCGCACCGACCGCGACGTGCAGGCCGGCGGCAGGCAGCAGGTGTCGGTGGAGGACTCGATGTCGATGGTGCACCTGTCGCGCGGCAGCC
Organism: Mycolicibacterium xanthum; assembly: GCF_019710635.1. Taxonomy (GTDB): domain Bacteria; phylum Actinomycetota; class Actinomycetes; order Mycobacteriales; family Mycobacteriaceae; genus Mycobacterium; species Mycobacterium xanthum. Next base: position 65,075 of record NZ_JAIFZS010000008.1, on the reverse strand, counting down.
TGCACCCACCCGGCGACCAGGTGCGCAGCGAGGTCGCGATCGTCTGCCAACTGGCCCGCACGCTGCTGGGTGCCGATCACCCGGTGCCGTGGGAGACGTTCAACGCCGACTACGACACGATCCGCGACGCCATCGCGGCGGTCGTCCCGGGTTGTGCGGACTACAACCGCAAGGTGCGCGCCCCGGACGGATTCCAGCTGCCCCACCCGCCGCGGGACTCGCGCGAGTTCCCCACCACAAACGGCAAGGCGAACTTCGCGGCGTATCCGCTCGAGTGGGTACCGGTGCCCGAGGGCCGGCTGGTGCTGCAGACGCTGCGCAGCCACGACCAGTACAACACCACGATCTACGGCCTCGACGATCGCTACCGCGGCATCAAGGGCGGGCGCCGGGTGGTGCTGGTCAACCCGGCCGACCTGACGGGGTTCGGGCTGACCGACGGCGACCGGGTGGACCTGGTCTCGGAGTTCAACGACGCCGAGGGCCGGCTACAGGAGCGCCGGGCCGACGACTTCGCGGTGGTGTCCTACTCGACCCCGGCCGGAAACGCCGCCGCCTACTACCCGGAGACCAATCCCCTCGTCCCGCTGGATCACACCGCGGACAAGTCGAACACGCCGGTGTCGAAGGCGATCGTGGTCAGGCTGGAGCGACGCGATGGGGGGAATACGTCCCCGGGGGCAGAGCGAAGCGACGGGGGGAATACGTGGGACGGGTGACCGCGCGCCACCGCGTGCGGCACGTGACGGCCGCCGACGAGGTCGCCCGGCCCGAAACCCTCGCGGTCGAGGAACCGCTGGAGATCCGGGTCGACGGCGCCCCGATCACGGTGACGATGCGCACGCCGGGCTCCGACGTCGAACTGGCGCAGGGATTCCTGCTCACCGAGGGGGTGGTGGCCGCCCGTGAAGACATCGCGTCGGTGCGCTACTGCCGCGGCGTGGGCGAGGACGGCTCCGGCCTTCCGCAGAACACCTACAACGTGCTCGACGTGGCGCTGGCCCCCGGCGTGCCCACGCCGGATGTGGATCCCACCCGCAACTTCTACACCACGTCGTCGTGCGGGGTGTGCGGCAAGGCCTCGTTGGAGGCGGTGCGGCTGACCAGCAGGCACGCGCCCGGTGACGACCCGGCAACCGTCTCGGCGGAGACCCTGTGCGCGCTGCCCGGCAAGTTGCGCGACGGGCAGAAGGTGTTCGCGGCGACCGGCGGTCTGCACGGTGCGGCCCTGTTCGGCACCGACGGCGACGTGCTGGTGGTGCGCGAGGACATCGGCAGGCACAACGCCGTGGACAAGGTCATCGGATGGGCCCTGGAACGGGGACGGATCCCGTTGGGCGGCGCCGTGCTGCTGGTCAGCGGAAGGGCATCCTTCGAGCTCACCCAGAAGGCCGTGATGGCCGGTATCCCGATCCTGGCCGCGGTGTCGGCCCCGTCCTCGCTGGCCGTCGACCTGGCCGGTCAGTCCGGCCTGACGCTGGTGGCATTCCTGCGCGGCGACTCGATGAACGTCTACACCCGCCCCGACCGCGTCGCGAACTGACCCGACCGCACCGCGCCTGCCTGCAATCTCCACCGGATCTCCAGACAACCTCCAAGCCGGCGGGACGGCGCTCGGCGAGCATCGACGTCATGGTCCACCGTCTCGGAAGACGCTGATGGCCACCGTCCTCATCGCCGCGCTGTCACCCGCCGGGCATGCCGGTCCGCTGCTGGCCGTGGCCGAGGATCTGGTCTGCCGGGGCAACCGGGTCACCGTGATGACCGGCGCCACCCACACCGCGGCGATCCGAGTCCTCGGCGCTCGACCACATCCGCTGCCCGCCGATGCGGACCCCGACGCGTCGCAGCGCGCGGCCCGTGCCGGGGTGGACGCGCTCAACCGGGCGGTCATCCGGCCGTTCCTGCGTTCGATGGCCGCCCAGTCCACCGAACTCGACCGGGCGCTGGCCACCGAACGCTATGACGCCGTCCTCGCCGATCACGGGTTCTTCGGGGTCCTGCCGCTGTTGCTCGGTGACCGCCCGGACGGGCCACCGGTGCTGCTCTACACCACGACCCCGCTGATGCTGTCGCGGCGGGTCCTGTCGGGCACCGCGCAACGTGCCACCGACCGGATGCTGAAGTCGCTGGGCGCCGGGCCGCTGCCCGTACCGCTGCTCGACGCGGGCCTGCTGGCGCAGCGCCTGATCGTGCCGACCGTGGAGAGCTTCGAGTACCCGCGCAGCGATCTGCCCGACACCGTGCGATTCGTCGGACTGGTCCGACCCCGGCCGGCACGCCGTTTCACCGCGCCGTCGTGGTGGCCGCTGCTTTCCGCTGAGCGGCCCGTCGTCCACGTCACGCAAGGCACCGTGGACAACCGCGACCTGACCCGGCTCGTCGGGCCGACGATCGCCGCGCTGGCCGACGAGGACGTCACCGTGGTGGTCAGCACCGGCGGGCGCGACGTGAACGCCATCGGGTTGCCGCTGCCCGCCAACACCCATGCCGCCGAGTACATCCCCCACGACCGGCTGCTGCCGAGGGTCGACGTGGTGGTGACCAACGGCGGTTACGGCGCGGTGCAGCACGCCCTGTCGGCCGGGGTGCCCTGCGTGGTGGCCGGCGGCACCGGGGACAGACCGGAGGTCGCCGCCCGGGTCGCGTGGTCGGGGGCGGGCATCGACCTGGGGACCGCGACGCCGACCGCCGCGGCGGTGCAGGACGCGGTCCGGCGGGTCCGCACCGAGGCCGGATTCCTGCAGAACGCCCGCCGGCTGGAGGCGGCCTTCGCGCGTCGTGACGGGGTTGCCGAGATCGCCGCGCTGCTCGACGAGGTCATCGCCGAACGGGCGATCGCAACGGCGGGTCCGCCCTCCCGCCGAAAGTCGAGTAGCGGCCTACGCGGGTGCGCGGGCGGGCCCGGCGAAAGACTCCGATCATGATCGTCGAACTGCAGTATCTGGCCGTCGCAGTGTTCCTGCTGTGGGGCCTGGCCAGCGCGTTGTGCGAGGTTTTCCAGCCGGAGGACACCGAGGAGCCGGCCGAGACGGCCGGCCCCGGGCGGGACTAGGCGGTGCTCAATCGCCCGACTCTCCCCCGCAAGCGGGTGGTACCCCCACAACGCGGCTCGTCCCTCGCCGCTTGATCGTCGTCAGGCGGACTTGTCGCGGCGCTCGCTGCGCGACGGCTTGCGCGGCACGATGGTGGGCAGCACGTTGTCCTCGACGGTCTCCTTGGTGACGACCACCTTGGCGACGTCGTCGCGGCTCGGGATGTCGTACATCACCGGGAGGAGAACCTCCTCCATGATGGCGCGCAGGCCGCGCGCACCGGTGCCCCGGTGAATGGCCTGATCGGCGATCGCCTCCAGCGCGTCGGTGCTGAACTCCAGCTCCACGCCGTCCATGTCGAAGAGCCTGGTGTACTGCTTGACCAGCGCGTTCTTCGGCTGGGACAGGATCTGCACAAGCGAGTCCTTGTCCAGGTTGGTCACCGAGGCGACCACCGGCAACCGGCCGATGAACTCGGGGATGAGCCCGAACTTGATCAGATCCTCGGGCATGACCTCGGCGAAGTGGTCCTGGGTGTCGATCTCGGCCTTCGAGTGCACCTCGGCGCCGAATCCCAGGCCGCGTTTGCCGACCCGGTCGGAGACGATCTTCTCCAGACCCGCGAACGCCCCCGCCACGATGAAAAGGACGTTGGTGGTGTCGATCTGGATGAACTCCTGATGCGGATGCTTGCGGCCACCCTGCGGGGGCACCGAGGCCTGGGTGCCCTCCAGGATCTTCAGCAGCGCCTGCTGCACACCCTCGCCGGAGACGTCGCGGGTGATCGACGGGTTCTCGCTCTTGCGGGCGATCTTGTCGACCTCGTCGATGTAGATGATGCCGGTCTCGGCGCGCTTGACGTCGTAGTCGGCGGCCTGGATCAGCTTGAGCAGGATGTTCTCGACGTCCTCACCGACATAGCCGGCCTCGGTGAGCGCCGTCGCGTCGGCGATGGCGAACGGGACGTTGAGCATCTTGGCCAGCGTCTGCGCCAGATAGGTCTTGCCACACCCGGTGGGGCCGAGCATCAGGATGTTGGACTTGGCCAGCTCGACGGGCTCGGAGCGCGAGTCGCGCATCTTCTCCCCGGCCTGGATGCGCTTGTAGTGGTTGTAGACGGCCACCGCCAGCGTGCGCTTCGCCGTGTCCTGACCGATGACGTAGCCCTCGAGGAAGTCGCGGATCTCGGCGGGCTTGGGCAGCTCGTCGAGCTTGACGTCGTCGGCGTCGGCGAGTTCCTCTTCGATGATCTCGTTGCACAGGTCGATGCACTCGTCGCAGATGTAGACGCCCGGTCCCGCGATGAGCTTCTTCACCTGCTTCTGGCTCTTGCCGCAGAACGAGCACTTCAGCAGGTCGCCGCCGTCTCCAATGCGTGCCATGGTGCTGGGGTCCTACTTCCTGTCTGCTGTCACGATCATTCAGTTCGGTGGGTCGCACCGGAATACCCCGACGCTACCCGTACTTTCCGGCGCGGTGCGACCGATAAAGGCGAATCGCGTCGGTGGTATTCAAGTGTGGTTGCGCCAACATATCGCCTGACACGTTCCCCGTGGCCGCGGAACGCGCGACCGTGTCCCTGGCGTGTCGCCGCCGTTACCGCTCCGGGAGTTATCGTCCACGGTACCGATCGGCTGGCGGCGACCGGGTCCGCCCGGCGTAACCTCCGGACATGGTCACCCTCGACGAAGCCTTCGCCCTGGCCCGCGACGAGAGCGGCCTCGCCGTGGTCTCGACCCTGCGGGCCGACCAGACCATCCAGTCGTCGCTGATCAACGCGGGACCGCTGACACACCCGGGGACCGGTGAACCCGCGCTCGGGTTTGTCACCTACGGCCGGGTGAAGCTGGCGAATCTGCGGGCCCGGCCCCAGATCGCGGTGACCTTCCGGCAGGGCTGGCAGTGGGCCACCGTCGAGGGCCGCGCCGAGTTGGCCGGCCCCGACGACCACCGGCCCTGGCTGGACTCGCCCGAAGCGCTTGCGCGCCTGTTGCGCGACGTGTTCTCGGCCGCGGGCGGAACCCACGACGACTGGGACGAATACGACCGCATCATGCGCGAGCAGCGCCGCACCGCCGTGCTCATCGCACCGACCCGGATCTACAGCAACGGCTGAACCGGATCAGGCGGTCTGCGCCGACAGCTTGCGGTACTCCAGCACCGTGTCGATGATGCCGTACTCCTTGGCCGCCTCGGCGGTCAGGATCTTGTCGCGGTCGGTGTCCTTGCGGATGACCTCGGCGTCCTTGCCGGTATGCCGGGCCAGGGTGTGCTCCATCAGCGACCGCATCCGCTCGATCTCGGCGGCCTGGATCTCCAGGTCGGAGAACTGGCCCTGGATGACGCCGCCCAGCGCCGGCTGGTGGATCAGCACCCGCGCGTTGGGCAGGGCCATGCGCTTACCGGGGGTGCCCGCGGCCAGCAGCACCGCGGCCGCCGAGGCGGCCTGCCCCAGGCACACGGTCTGGATGTCGGCGCGCACGTACTGCATGGTGTCGTAGATCGCCATCAGGCTGGTGAACGAACCACCGGGCGAGTTGATGTACATGGTGATGTCGCGGTCGGGATCCAGCGACTCGAGCACCAGCAGCTGGGCCATGATGTCGTTGGCCGACGCGTCGTCCACCTGCACGCCGAGGAAGATGATGCGCTCCTCGAACAGCTTGTTGTACGGGTTGGACTCCTTGACGCCGAAGCTGGAGTGCTCGATGAACGACGGGAGGATGTAGCGGGCCTGGGGGGTGGTCCTGGGGTCGATCATGAGGGGTTCGCTCCGTTGAAGTTGACGCTGGTGATGATGTGGTCGACGAAGCCGTACTCCAGGGCTTCCGGGGCGGTGAACCAGCGGTCGCGGTCGGAGTCGGCCTCGATGCGCTCGATGGTCTGCCCGGTGAACTCGGCGTTGAGCCGGAACATCTCCTTCTTGATCACCGCGAACTGCTCGGCCTGGATGGCGATGTCGGCCGCGCCGCCGGTGATTCCGCCCAGCGGCTGGTGCATCAGGATCCGCGCATGCGGCAGTGCGTAGCGCTTGCCCTTGGTCCCGGCGGCCAACAGGAACTCGCCCATCGAGGCCGCCATCCCCATCGCGTAGGTCGCGACGTCGCACGGTGCCAGCACCATGGTGTCGTAGATCGCCATACCGGCGCTGATCGAGCCGCCGGGCGAGTTGATGTAGAGGTGGATGTCCTTGGTCGGATCCTCGGCGGAGAGCAGCAGGATCTGCGCGCACAGCCGGTTGGCGATGTCGTCGTCGACCTGCGAACCCAGGAAGATGATCCGCTCGGACAGCAACCGCTCATATACCGAGTCGACAAGGTTGAGGCCGGGAGAGGCGCCACGCATGTCAGTCACGACTGGATACCTGCTTTCTATATGTACTTCCGACGCGGTGACCGTCTTACGGATGACCCTAACCAACGCACGCCGCCGGGGAGTCCCCAGACGGCGTGCGTTCGCTCAGAGCGTCACTTGGTGTCGTCGGCCCCGCCGGACGCTTCGGCGGCCTCGGCGACGTCGTCGTCCTCGGCCGTCTCCTCGTCAGCAGCCGTTTCGGTACCGGTCTCGGCCTCCGCTGCGGCGGGCGCCTCGGCCTGCTCACCGGACGGGCCGAAGAACTCGGTGGTGTCGATCACGGTGCCCTCGGTGTCGGTGACGGTGGCGCCGTGCACGACCGCGGCCACGGTCAGGCCACGACGGACGTCGGCGAACATCGCCGGCAGCTGATTGTTCTGCTGCAGCACCTGCAGCAGCTGCTGGGGCTCCAGGCCGTACTGCCGCGACATCAGCACCAGGCGCTCGGTCAGGTCGTTCTGACCGACCTGGATCTCCAGCTGGTCGGCGATGGCATCCATCAGCAGCTGGGTCTTGACCGCCTTCTCCGCATTGCTGCGGTTGTCCGCGTCGAACTCCTCGCGACTGCTGCCCTGCTCGGCAAGCGCGTCGGCGAACTTGTCCTCGTCGTGGTCGAGCGCGTGGATGGCGTTGTGCAGGGTGTCGTCGACCTGCCCCTGCACGATCTTCTCCGGCAGCGGCACCTCGACCTGCTCGAGCAGAACCTCGATGGCCTTGTCCCGGATCTGCTCGGCCTGCTGGATGCGCTTGGCCTGCCCGACCTTGCCGCGCAGGTCGTCGCGCAGCTCGTCGATGGTGTCGAACTCGCTGGCCAGCTGGGCGAAATCGTCGTCAAGCTCGGGCAGCTCACGCCGCTTGACCGACTTGACGGTGACGGTGACCTGCGCCTCCTGCCCGGCGTGCTCGCCGGCGACCAGCGTGGTGGTGAACACCCGGCTCTCGCCTTCGGCGAGCCCGACGATCGCGTCGTCGAGGCCCTCGATCAGCTGACCCGAGCCGACCTCGTGCGACAACCCCTCGGTCGCGGCCTCGGGCACGTCCTGGCCGCCGACGGTGGCCGACAGGTCGATGGAGACGAAGTCTCCGGTCTCGGCGGCCCGATCCGCACCGGTCAGGGTGCCGAACCGCTTCTGCAGCGCCTCGAGTTCGGTGTCGACATCCTCGTCGGCAACGGCGATCGGGTCGACGGTGATGCCCAGCGCCGTCAGGTCCGGCAGCTCGATCTCGGGACGGATGTCCACCTCGGCGGTGAAGACCAGTTCCTCGTTGTCGGCGAGCTTGGTGACCTCGATCTCGGGCTGGCCGAGGGGCTGCAACGACGACGAGGTGACGGCCTCGCTGTAGCGGCCCGGCAGCGCGTCGTTGACGACCTGCTCGAGCACCGCGCCGCGGCCCACCCGGGCCTCCAGCAGCTTGCGGGGGGCCTTGCCCGGGCGGAAACCGGGCAGCCGGACCTGCTTGGCGAGCTGCTTGAACGCCCGGTCGATGTCGGGTTCGAGCTCTGTGAAGGGCACCTCCACGTTGATGCGAACCCGCGTCGGGCTCAACTTCTCGACGGTGCTCTTCACGTTGGTACTCCTCTATCGCTGATGGGGTTGGTGGTGCTGGTCGGGGTGACAGGATTTGAACCTGCGGCCTTCCGCTCCCAAAGCGGATGCGCTACCAAGCTGCGCTACACCCCGGTCGTGGACGCGCACGCGGGCATGCAGCGCCAGACCACCGGCGATACTACGTGCTGACCTCGGCGGAACCACAATGCACCGTCCCGGGTGGACCGATTGGATTTGAGGTGGTCGGGGCCGGTACAGTCTGCCGGTACTGTCAGCTCGAGCAGTACATGCGGGCGTAGCTCAATGGTAGAGCCCTAGTCTTCCAAACTAGCTACGCGGGTTCGATTCCCGTCGCCCGCTCCACTGCACACTCCGGGTATTGGCGGATTCGTAGGCCGAGCAACCTTTCGACAGGCCGTGACTCTGTGCCATGTCGGTACCGCCACGCGGCCCACACCCTCGTCCCCGCGGGGCGCGGACGGCATCTGCCAGGGCCGAGAGGCAGCGCACACCGGGCGAGCCGACCACTCCGTTGTCGCGGAACGGGCGCTACGTGGACCCGGTTCGGCGGCATCCCCAAGGCCACCCGAGCCACACCCACCACGGTCAGACGATGTGGTGGTCGAACGCGAACGCGGCCGCGGCCGTGCGCGACGGAACGTCGAGTTTGCTGAAGATGTTGGAGAGATGCCGGGCCACCGTCTTCTCACTGAGCGACAGTGTCATGGCGACCTCGGCATTCGTCTGCCCTCGGGCGACCAGGGCGAGCACCTCGACCTCACGTTCGCTGAGCCCGCCGGGAACGTCCGCGCCGCGCGTCACCAGCTCCTGCACCTCGCGTGCGTCGGGCACCGTGCCCAACTCGGCGAATATGTGCTGGGCGGACGAGAGTTCGGCGCTCGCCGAGTCCTGGTCACCCACTGCCCGCAGCGCCATCCCCAATGCGACGCCGCAACGGGCCGCCTCATAGGGGACGTCGAGAGCGGCCCACCGGTGTTTCGCCGATCGCAACTCCGGCAGGGCCGTGGCCAGATCGCCACACGCCGCGGCAACGGTTCCCGTGGCGTAGCCCGCAGCGGCCGTCAGAGCGGCACTGCCGAAACGCGAGGCGATCTGTCCCAGTTCGACGCTCAAGCGTGCGGCTTCGTCCCGCTCCCCCGCGGCGAGCAGGATCCGGATGGCGGCGGGTAGCAGTTGCGACCTGCCGACGTCGTCGCGGCGTTCGGTCAGCAGGCGCCGAATGGCGTTGACGGCGGCGGTGGTTCGCTCCTGGGCCAGCCACAGCAGGGCCAGCCCGGGTTGTGGTTCATGGCCGCTCTCCCGCGCCTGTCGATACGCCTCGTCGGCCACCTCGAACTCCCCCAGCATGCGCAGCACGTCTCCGCGCTCACCGAGCGCCAGCCCGACAGGCGCTGTCATAGAGCTTCGCCGATAGCGTTCGACGGCACGCGCGAACTCGCCCAGCGCCTCCCGGTAGCGGCCCCGAATCCGCATGATCTGCCCGCGGTGCACCGCACACTGGCCGGTGAACATCAACAGCCCGGGCTGCTCGTCACACCATTCGCTGAGCGCCATCGTCCATTGGGCCGCCCGACCGAAATCCGAGATCTCCTGGCACGCCTCGATCATCAGGCAGTAGACCTGACCGGCGAACAACGGCGAGATCGCACCGGCGGAGACACCGGCCATGGCTTCGTCGAGCAGCGCTACGCCCTCGCGGACGTCTCCGAGGTACATCGTGAGCCGACCCTGTGCCGACATCCCGACCGCAAGCAGGTTCGCGTCGTCGAACCGTTGCCCGTAGTCGGTGACCCGCCCGGCGCATTCGGCGGCAGCGGCGAAGTCACCGGTGCCGACGTGCCGCATCATCGTCAGGAGTTCGAGGTAGCCACGCTCGACGACGTCGCCGGGGACGCCGTCGAGAATTCTCCGCATTCGGGCCAGCCATCCGCCGGCGATCGCCGTTTCACCCCTGGTCTGCAACACGTTGGCCAGCCAGAACGCACAACGGGCCGCCGCGATCTCGGCTCCGTCGTCGACGCGGATCTGGTATGCGCGCTGCAATGTTTGGATGCAGTCATTACTCCGGCCGGTCAGGCAGGCGACCGCGGCCAGCTGCGCACAATCGTCATCGCCGAGGTCCGCGGGGTCGAGGTCGGCAAGGCGTCGGCGCGCCGCAGCCCAGTCCCGGCGTTCGAATGCCGCCCGAGCGCTGAGCAGATGCGAAACGACGTCCGGAACACCTGGTTCGCTGCTCAATACGACTCACCCGACACCCACCCTACGCCCGAGCGGACCAGCTCACGCCACTTGCCGAATGCCGCTGCGCTCGGCGACGCGCCGGGCCACGTACTCGGCGTCGCGGCCCACCCCGAAAAACAGCATCGACCCGAACGAGAACTGGAAGCTGAGCCCACAGAAGTACAGACCGGGCTGGTTGCGTACCACACCACGGTATTCCTCCGGCCAGCCGTCTTGGTCGAGCACCGGAAGATCAATCCAATCGAACTTCTGACGAAAACCCGTGCACCAGATGACGTTACGGACATCGAGGACGCTGCCGTCGGCGGCCACCGGTAGGCCGTTGCGGACGCCGGCGATGCGCGTGGTGAGCCTGCGCACCCCGCGGTCGGCCAGATCGCTGCGCTTCACCCGGATCATCGGCCCCCCGTGGGCGCGCACGGCGGCCATCTCCTTGCGCCCCATCGGCGTGCGCCGGGTCAGGACATGACGCCACACGAACCTGAGCACGGGCAGGACCAGATGCAGCGCGGGCGAATCCCACCGCACCGGGATCTGGCCGCAGTCCCGTCCGACGAGCATCGTGGTCCGATCTGCGGCGAGCTCGTACGCGATGTCGGTACCGGAATGTGAGGCGCCGACGACGAGCACCGGGCCGTCGTCGAGCTGATGTGGACCTCGGTACTGGCTCGAATGCAGCTGACGGATGCCGGGTGCGAGTTGGTCGGCGAACTCGGGCACATTCGGGCTGCGCCCGAACGTTCCGGTAGCCACGACGACGTTGTCGCAGGTGAGGGTGTCGGCACCCAGGCTTGCGACGAAGCGTCCCGCCGCGTCGGTGGACAACCGATCCACCGCCGTGTTCGTGCGCACCGGCAGATCGAATGTTCGCGCGTATTCCTCCAGGTAGTCGGCAACGTCGTCCTTGCCCGGGAAGTACCAGGGATCCGCGGGGAACGGCAGGCCCGGCAGCCCGCTGTACTTCGCCGGGGTGTAGAGCCTCAACGAGTCGTAGTGGCCTCGCCAGTTGTCGCCGATGCGGGCGTTGCGGTCCACGATCAGCATCGGCCGGTCCATCCGCCGCAGATGGTAGGCGGTCGACAGCCCGGCCTGGCCGGCGCCGATGATCAGGGTCTCGATGTGTTGGGTAGTCATTTTCGGCCTCCACCTCCACGTTAAGAAGGGGCCCTGCCGGGGGCATCGGAAGATCTACCCAATTCGCGGACGCGTGGTGGGCAAGACCACCCACTCGATGGGCTCAGATCGTCTGCCCGCAGATCTCCGCGCAACAGCCGCGCGCACTCCAAGCCCCACGCCACGCCGCCGCCCACGACGACGCCCACGACGACGCCCACGACGACGCCCGGGATATGGACCGAGCCGTAACGCAAGTCGCCCTCGGGACCATCTCTGCGCCGGAGTCGGTCGGCTGTCCGCCAAGCGATCGCGAAGTCTTCCAACCATCTACGTTCCACCATTGCCGGATGCTGTGCCGTCACGCGATCGCCGGGTTCCCCGGCTGTTCGGTGTCCTCACGCCAGCAGCGGATCGGCCAACGCACCAGCCGTGCGTGGCGATGCAGCTTTAGATCGGGCAGATCGATTCTCGGCCGACGACCATCGGCGGCCGCTCCCAGCCGCGCACGGTCAAGGTAGGCGCTATCGCTGTGCCGGCGATGTCGACGTCCCACACATGTGAAGACCCGGATCAGGCCGCGGGCAGCGTCAGCGTGAAAGTCGCACCGCGCCCGGGTCGTGACGCCACCAAGATGTCCCCGCCGTGGGCCTGGGCGATCTCCCGAACCAGGGCGAGCCCGATACCGTGTGGCTCGCGCGGCCTACGGCCGCTGTTCGGGCCGCCGTGCGCGAACCGGTTGAACAGTGTCGCCATGGCCGCCTTGTCGATACCCACCCCGTCATCGGCAACGCTCACTTGGACCACGGCCCCGTCGCGGCGGACCCTCACGTCGACGGTTCCGCCGTCATCCTCGTGGGCGAGTGCGTTGTCGATCAGTGACGTGAGTGCGCGACGCAGCGCGGTGTGCGACCCCATGACCTCCAACGGCGCGCCGTCATCGGATTCGGTCGACTCGAAACAGATTGTGATGCCCAGGGATTCGGCGTAGGGCGCCATGCTGTCCCGCACCGCTTCCGCGACCGCGGCGATATCGACCCGTTCCTGTGGCGTACCTCCGGCCGTCATGGTGGCCGAGGCGAGGAGGTCCTCGACGACCCCGCCGAGCGCTCGGGTGTCGGCCACCACCGCATCGGCATCGTGTTGCAGTTCGCGGCGATCGCCGCTACCCACCCGTTGCGCCAGCATCTGCGCTCTGGTGTGCAAGACCGTCAACGGCGCCCGCAGCTCGTGTGACGCATCGGCGACGAACCGGCGCTGCAACGCAAGCGCCTGCATCAGGGGACGTACGGATCGGCGGGTGTAGAGCCCGACCACGGCGATCGACGCCAGAATCCCGGCCAGCTCGGCAGCCGCGAGCGACAGCAGCAGCCGATTGCGAGCGGCCCGGTACGGCGCCATGTCCAGCATCGCCACCACGCGGAGTTCGGGCCGGTCCACCACCAGCGCCCGGAAGGTGGCATCACCGGACCCGGCATCGGCGAAACCCGTTGGACCCGAGAGCAACCCGACTCCCGGTGCGCCGCCAGCGCTGGTCGACACCCTGCCGTCGTCGTCCCGCAGGACCAGCTCCATGCCGGGCGGCGGGTCGTAAACGTCGTCGGCCGTCGCGGCGACCTGCTCCAGCTGGGTGCTGATCTGGCGGTTCTGCACCCGCACGTCCACGGCGAACACCATCGCGCCCACGACCAGGAGCACCGCCGCCAGGGCCAGTGACGCCTGGAATGCAGCAATACGCCCTGCGCGCCGCACGACGGTCAGGTCGCTGGCCGGCGCGGGCGGCGCGGCGCGCCCGGCGACGATCCGGGGCCAGATTCTCACTCGAGGCCGAATCGGTAGCCGGTCCGGTGCACGGTGCGTACCACTTGCTTGCCGAGCTTGCGCCGCAGGTAGTGGACATAGGAGTCGACTGCGCCGGGAGTCTCTGCGCCGTCGAACACCGAATCGAGCAGCTGACCGCGACTGAACACCCGCCTGGGCGCACCCATCAAGGTGGCCAGCAGCGCCGCCTCACGTTCGGACAGCTCCACCTCGGCGCCGGCCGGGGTGTGGCCGGATACCCGTCTGCTCACCCGGTCCAGCCGCAACCCCCCGGCGCTCACGACGCTGTCCGCGCCGGTCGTGCGCCGCAGCAATGCCCGCACCCGGGCCATCAGCTCCGGTACCTCGAACGGCTTGACCAGGTAGTCGTGCGCACCCGCGTCGAGGCCTGCCACCCGGTCGTCCAGGGACCCGCGCGCGGTCAGCACCAGCGCCGGTGTGGTGACTCCACGCGCGCGCAGCAGCGCGACGAGATCGATGCCGTCCATCACCGGCAGCCCACGGTCGACGATCAATGCGTCGTAGGCCCCGGTGAGCCCGCGGTGCAGCCCCTGCTGACCGTCGTAGGCCGTGTCGACACGGTAGCCCTGCCCGGTGAACAGTTCGGCGAGCATCGAGCTGAGCGCGCGGTCGTCCTCCACCACCAGCAGTGCGGCCTCGGCGATCGGCGTGGACACACTGTGAGGGTGCCACGCCGATCCGCCGTCAGCCATGACCAAAGGTCCTCAACGCTGAGATCGGTGGTCGGGCTGTATGGGTGTCAACGCGCCCGCTTGGCTTTCGGTGGCGAGGCCGCCAATGACAGCGCTTGTCGCGGGCACCGGTTGACGGCGGCCCGCGCGTAGGTCCGCGCCTCGCGCGGTATCAGCGGTTCGCGTGCGCCGTCGCGGACGACCGGGTAACCCCAATCATCGCGGCCGAGCAGCTTCGGGAGGAGTTCGGCGCACAGCCCGCGGCCGTCGCAGCGTGTCCAGTCGATGTGCAGTCGGGCGTTCTTGGCGACGGTCGTCATATCGGTACCCAATTCGTTCGTCGGTCACGTGGGCGGTCGTGGGGATCGGACCCCGTTTCCAGTGTGGCGTCGCAACGCCGCAGGCGATGGTGTTCGATATCGGCGGCGAACGCGTCGAGTGCGCTGCGGACCAAACGTGCGGTTCCGTCAGGGTGCCGGCACGAGCCGCGGCCGTCGACCAGGCCGACCGTACGGCGCAGCTCCGCAATGAGGCTGTCGTCGGCCCGGCCGTAGGCGAGGTCATGGCACAGCCGGGCCAGCCGGGGCAGGCCGTTGCGGCACGGACCGCACTGGCGGGCGCCCTGGGACTCCAGATAGCCGACGATGTTCGCGGTGTGCGCCAGTCCGCATTCTGTGCGCCCCAGCACGTGGACGATGCCGGCTCCGGGGCTCGCCCCGAGCGGCGCCAGGGATGTCCGCGACAGGTGCGCCCCGTCCAATGCCCGCGCCGGGAGCCAGCCGCCGTGATAGCCGCCGAGCAGCACCGCGCGCACGGTGTGCGGGTCGGTGCCGCCGCCCCGGGAGATCACGCTGGTCAGGGGCTCGCCGGTGGGTACTTCGACGACCCGGCGGCTGGTCACCGCGCCGGACAGCGTGACCAGCATGGTGCCGGGTTCGGCCGGATCGCCCACGGAGCGGAACCAGCCCGGGCCGAACCGGGCGATCAACCCGATGTGGGCCAGGGTTTCGACGTTGTTGACCAGGGTGGGCCGTCCGCGCACCCCGGCCACGGCCGTGATGACCCGGCGATCGCGCGGCAGCGCGGGTCCGCCCTCGATCCGCCGGACAACGGCCGACTCCTCCCCCGCGACGAATGTGTCCGGTGCGTCGACGATCGTCACCGCGTGCCGGTCGAGTCTCGCCGTCCGTCGTTCGGCGAGCGCGTGCCGCACCGCCGCAACGGCGTGGGAGGGCAGATACAGGTAGACCTTGTCGGCGCCGAGGGCATGCGCGACCGCACCCAGTCCGTCGAGCACCAGATGCGGCGCCCGGGTGAGCAGCACGGCGTCCTTACTGCTCAGCGGTTCGCCCTCGGCGCCGTTGGCCACCACCACCGGCTTGTGGCCGGTGACCGCGGCGATCTTGCGGGCGGTGGGAAAACCGCCGCCGCCGCGCCCGGTCAGACCGGCCTTCTCGACGAGCCCAATCAGGTCCCGCCTGCCGAACCGGGGCATGGCGCCACCGAAGCGCCTTTGGTGTTCGGCAAGCCCGGGCCCCTGCGCGGCCAACAGGCGGGGCAGCGCCTGCGGTTCCGGAGTGCGTTGCGCTGTTGTCATCGCGATTGCGCCGATCTTCTCTCGACTGCGTACTCGACGTAGTCGGCCCGCAACCGCCACCCGACTGATGCGGCGACGATCAATGCACAACTCCCGGCGAACAACAGAAACCATCGATAGCCGGTGTCCGATCCGCTCCCGAGCGCGTGCGCCAGAGCGGCCGGCCACAACGCGTACGTCGACCAGTGCACTACGCGGAAGCCCCGCCTACCAATTCGGTTGCGCAGCAGGCTGGTAACGATGATCACCGCGAGGAGATCGACGGCGAGCGTGCCGAGGCCGAGCCACAGCGGCCGGTAGGCACCAAGGAACGGCACAACGAAATCGACGATCCGGAGCTGCGCGTACGGATCTAAGAACAGCAGCGTCATGTGCAGCACCACGAGGAGCGTCGCACCCAGCGCGGCGAAGCGGTGGACATCGGCAACGGCGAACCGCGGCAGGGTCAGCAGGGGGCGTCCCGAGCGGGTGGCGATGCCCAATGCCACGGCGACCGTCATGAAGGCCAGCGCCGTGATACCGGTGCCGCGGCCCAGGGCCCACAAGGCTTCGTCGGTCATCTCCGGCCCCCCGGTTCGGGGGCCGGCCATCCGCCGACGGTGTGGACGGTGCGGTCTCGATCCACCAGCCGGGCGGCGATACCCAGCGAGTCGATCCAATCCAGCGCGCGCCAGCCCCGCACGACGGCGGCGGTGCTGATCGTGTTGGCGGTAAGACATGTCTGCGCGGCCACGCTGACCGTGCGCCACACGGGATCGGCCGGTCGGCGCGTCCGCGGGTCGAGGATGTGGTGCACCAGGGTCGGCCCGTGCCCCCATCGGCGGCGAACGGTACTCGATGTGGCCAGCGCGGCCCCGGGGGGCAGTGCCACCGAACTGGCGGGGTCGTCGTCGTGGTCGTGGACCACAACCGGCCAGCCACCCTCGGGTGCCGGTCCGGCGGTGGCGATGTCACCGCCGAGGCTGACCAGCACCCCGCTGCCGGTGGCCCGGTGCACGCGCCGGGCGCACCGGTCGGCGGCGACGGCCTTCGCCGTCGCGCCGAGGTCGAGCACAACTCCCGGTGGCACGGTGACGGTTCGGCCGTGCAGCCCCACCATCGACCACGTCGCCGGCATCGTCATCGACGCGGCCAATGGATCGGCCCGGTCCAGTTCGCCGAAGTCCCGGTCGTAGCCGAGCGCGACTATCGCGGCGCCGATGGTCGGGTCGACGTCGCCATCGGTCAGCCGAGCCGCCGCCAGCGCCGCATCCAGGATCTCCGCCAGCACTTCACTCACCAGGGTCGGCCGGCCGGCCGACGTTGCGAGCGCGTTGATTTCGGAGTCCGGCCGGAACCGCGACGCGGCGCGCTCGACGGCGTCGAGTCCGGCATCGACTTCGAAGCGTGCGGCAGCGAGGCGGTCCGGATCGGTGACGGCGACCGTCATGCTGGTAGTCCACCGCTGCCACTCGGTGGTCGCGGGGGCCGGCGTGTCGAGGTTTGCGGGGTCTGCGGTGGAAACGTTCATGAGCCGCGGGACCTGACGACGGGAGGTGAGTAGCTCGGAGCCAGCCGCGTGGTCGTGGACTGCCGCCGGTGGGTCGTCGACGTGGGTTTTTTCACCGTGGGCGGCGCCGCCTCAATGATGACCGGTGCCTGGTCAACGGTTGTCTGAGGGGTGTACTCCGGCGCCTGGGTGTACTCCGGCGTCTGGGTGTACTCCGGCGCCTGCTCGACAGTCGTCTGCGGGACGTACTCCGGTGGCGCCGGGGGCGCCGTCGTCAACCAAGTCTCGGGCGGATCGACTGCATCGTCTTCGGGTACCGGCCCGATGTTCGGGGCCGGATTCAGTCCTGCGTCTTCGGCCCCTTCTTCGGTCGCAAGGCGAACGCCATCTGGCGGTGTGCTGGCCGACACCGGTTTGAGGGTGTCGACATAGCAGACGACGGATGCGCCGGCGATACCCATGATCCCGAGGCCGGTCAGCGCCCACGATGCCGCGGCGGCCCGACGGAATCCCGAACGAGGTGAGGAGTCCACGTTCGCGATGCTGACAGGCGTTTCTTACAGCACTCGAAGAACTTCTCATCGAACACAGTTAAGCCAACACCCGCACCACCTGCGACCAGACGTTCGACGGCTCGAATGGTCCCGTACGCCGGGCATCAGCCCTGGTATCGGCTCCAAGCGGGCTGGAGCGGATACGCAGTCAACCGATCCCCATCCACGTCGGCATGCTCACCCAGCTGCTGGCGCGGCTGCTGGCGCGGTTCGTCGGAATCACGGTCTTCTTCAACAGGCTGGAAAGCACAGACGATGAGGTCGGCGCGATTTCCGCGGTTTCGCGCTCATGATCTTGTTCATCGTTGCGGAACGGCTCGGACACTTCGTCGGGGAAACGATGGGCAATCGCGTCTTCGACCTGCCGATGTACCGCTTCTGCAGCATGATCACCGGGGATCTCCCAGGCGCCGGTCAGCCGCTGGCCCGGCCCCCTGCGAGCGACCAGGCCAGAATCTGGAGATGACCTTCAACCCGTGCCCTGCCGCAACTGATCAGGGGCACTCACAGCTGACCCGCAATGTGCGTCGAGAGCCGAAGCCCAGTGGGCCGCTCCCATGGCCGACAAGCCGCCGAGCCCGGCAAGGGCGACCCGACAAACGCCCCTGACTCTTCGCGCCATGTCCTGCCAGGCCGCTGCTTCAGGCGGCTCTGGACTACCGCCGCACACGGCCACCGGGGGTAGAGCGGCACCACCGCGAAGATCGCATCGGTCGGACCGGCGCCCGGCGCCGACGATCAAGGTCGGTTCCGAGGTGCGAAATCGCCCCCCTGAGCCGGGAAGGCCTTGGGCCGGGCGCCCCGGCTGGTGGCGGCCTCCATCGCGTCGTCTCCGCGCGCAGGTGTGCGGGTCGCGTGTCGTCTCCGCGCTTCCCCGCCCAGCCGGAGTGACTGTGCCAGACGCGCTCTGACCGTCGCGTCTTGTCGACGGCTGCACCGGCCGACTCAACAACGTCAAGGGCGGCACGTCGCCCATTAGCATGGCGCCCGTGGACAACACGCTGGCCTATATCGACCAGGGGTCCTTCCTGGGGCTGCGGGCGCTCGGCCGGGGACCGTTGATGCAGTTCACCTGGATCTATGACCGCCCCGTGGACATCGACGGGCTACGGCGGTTCCAGCGCAATCTCGGGCGGGGTCTGCTGGGCAGGCGGATCGAAACCTCACCCCTTCCGTTCGGCAGGCATCGCTGGGTCACCTCGCCCGGTCCCGCCGATGTGGCCATTGCGGCCGCCGAGCGGAGTCGGGAGCAGGTGTGGGACTGGGCCGACGAGCGGGTGTGCGTGCCTATCGACCCGCAGTGGGGTCCCGCCTGGCATATCGGGGTGCAGCCGCTGATCGAGGGTGGTGCCGCCGTGACGATGGTTGCCTCGCATTCGGTTGCCGATGCACTGGGGATGAGCCTGGCCATTCGTGACGCGGTATTGGACGAAACATGGGATCTCGGCTATCCGCCGGCCGGTTCGCGCAGCCGGCGGCGGGCGCTATCCGAGGACGCACGCGCGACGATGCGTGCCCTGCCGGATGCCGCTCGGGCGGCGACTGCCAGTATTCGCATCGCCCGCGCCGAAAGTGGCGACGTGGCCATGTCGATAAGGACGACCGGCGCGAAGCCGACCACCGCCGACGATCATCCGGTGGTGGCTCCGACGATCGCGGCGTACTTCGACATCGACGAGTGGGATCGGCGTGCGGACGCTCTCGGCGGGACCAGTAATTCGCTGTTCGCCGGACTGGCCGCCCGGCTGTCACAGCTCGTCGGGCGGACCGACAAAGGCGGTCGGGTGAACCTCTCCTGGCCGGTGAGCGAACGCACCGAAGGTGATACCCGCGCCAACGCCTTGACCGCGGTGATGGTGAACGTCGATCCGGACATGGCGCCAAGCAATCTGTCCGCTATCCGTGCGGAGATGAAGAGCGCTTTGTCGGCCCTGGACGAAACCTCGAAGAAGCTGATGGCGCCCTTGCCGTTGGTGCCGTTCACGCCGCGGCGGTTGGTCCGCCGACTGGAGATGATGGTCGGCAGCGTGGGCCATCCGACCGGGTGCTCGAACCTCGGTGATCTCCACCCGGCGGTGAACCGGCCGGACGGCACCGACGCCGATCACATATCCTTCCGGCTGCTGGAGCCGCAGATCACCACCGGGATCCTCGACCGGATGGGCGGATACGTCTACCTGGCCTCCGGCCGGGTGCACGACCAGATTTTCGTCACCGTCGGCGCCTGGATCGTCGGATCGCCGAACACCAAGCAGAGCCTGCGCGCAGTGTTCGAGCGAGCAATCGATGACATGAAGTTGTCCGGCATCGTCGAGCGTGCCGCGAGCCAAAGTGCGTCTTCCGACGGGCCTGGCGCACCCCGTCCACGGTGATGTCGACCTTCGTTCCGAGTGGCGCGTGCCGCACGAGCAGCGCCCGGGCCGCCGTCTGAAGCAGACCGCTCCGCCGGGCTTCAATCCCGCGTCGTCAAACGATGCGGCGACCCGGATTTGCTGGTGGACCGTACTATGGACGGACGTCAAACATGGGAGTCGACGATGGGCCTTCGATATTCCGCCGTGCGGGCGGCCGCCACCACATCGTTGTGCGTCGGCATGCTGTTGGCTGGGGGCGGTCAAGCGCTGGCGGCTCCGAGCGAAGACGACGCCATCGCACCCGCCGTCGATCGACAACGCGACGAAGAAGCGAAGCCTGCTTCTGACCTGCAGACCTTCCTTGACAGCGTGACACAAGCGTTCAACGACAACGTGGGACGGCGAGTGGACGAGGCCACTGCCGCTGCAGTGCAGAACACGGCGGGCCAGGTGGCCACCAGTATCGCCAACCCGATCGCCAACAGTGCTGCGGGGACGTTGCCCGCCGCTGCGTCGGGCGCAGGATCCAGTTTGATCTTTCTGTTGGCGCAGAACACTGGGAGCCCGTTGTCGTCCAGCACACTGCCAGCACTTGGTGTGGCGCCGGCCTGGGGCGCGTCCGCCGTGCCCGCTCTGAGCGCACCGCAGTTACCACCCATCGGCCTACCCCAACTCCCTCCGCCACCACCCATCGGCCTACCCCAACTCCCTCCGCCACCACCCATCGGCCTACCCCAACTCCCTCCGCCACCACCCATCGGCCTACCCCAACTCCCTCCGCCACCACCCATCGGCCTACCCCAACTCCCTCCGCCACCACCCATCGGCCTACCCCAACTCCCTCCGCCACCACCCATCGGCCTACCCCAACTCCCTCCGCCACCACCCATCGGCCTACCCCAACTCCCTCCGCCACCACCCATCGGCCTACCCCAACTCCCTCCGCCACCACCCATCGGCCTACCCCAACTCCCTCCGCCACCACCCATCGGCCTACCCCAACTCCCTCCGCCACCACCCATCGGCCTACCCCAACTCCCTCCGCCACCACCCATCGGCCTACCCCAACTCCCTCCGCCACCACCCATCGGCCTACCCCAACTCCCTCCGCCACCACCCATCGGCCTACCCCAACTCCCTCCGCCACCACCCATCGGCCTACCCCAACTCCCTCCGCCACCACCCATCGGCCTACCCCAACTCCCTCCGCCACCACCCATCGGCCTACCCCAACTCCCTCCGCCACCACCCATCGGCCTACCCCAACTCCCTCCGCCACCACCCATCGGCCTACCCCAACTCCCTCCGCCACCACCCATCGGCCTACCCCAACTCCCTCCGCCACCACCCATCGGCCTACCCCAACTCCCTCCGCCACCACCCATCGGCCTACCCCAACTCCCTCCGCCACCACCCATCGGCCTACCCCAACTCCCTCCGCCACCACCCATCGGCCTACCCCAACTCCCTCCGCCACCACCCATCGGCCTACCCCAACTCCCTCCGCCACCACCCATCGGCCTACCCCAACTGCCCCCGCCACCACCGATTGGTTTGCCAGGGATCGGCCTTCCCCGGTTCGGGTTCTGATCTCCCCCATCAGGTACCGGCCTGGCCCCGTCGGCTGCGTGCAGTCTCCCCTCTCGGCTGGTGCGATTGGCCGTTGGAGCAGCTGCGCCCCAGGGGTCTGACAGCGTCGGTCACATGCTGCGCTGCCATGACCGGTGCACGACCCTGCCGATGGTTGCGGGATCGGGCGTAGGCGCGGCCAGCGATGCGGCGAGCATCGCGCGATCCGCGAGCGCAAGCACCCCGCGAAGGTGGAAAGCCACGTCGCCCTCGCCGTCGCGATCGGGGTGCTTGAAATATTGGGTCTGGGCCGCCCCCGGGCGCAGACGTGCGGGCATGTTGCCGCTGACCGCGATGTCGCGGATGCCCGGCCCGAACAACGCGCCGAGCCCGCCGCCGAACCAGTCACCCCGAATGCTGCCGCGGCGCACCGGAAACCACAGGTTGGTCCAGCGGGTCACGGCGAACGGGGACTGCGCGCCCAGCACCGTCGGTGTTCCCCCGGTGCCCGAGCGGTAGCTCGCGGGGCCGTACCCGGCGACGTCGACGGGCAGCGCCTCGGACCGGGGTGGGCAACGGACCACCACACCCCGTCGGGTCAGCCTGTCGAACAACTCACGCCGCCGGCCGTCGGCGCGGCTGAGGCCGCTGAGCATGGGCGGCCGCGCCAGCAACAGGTCAGCGAACACCATCGGTGTCCCGAGGGTGACGAAATCGGTTACCAGCCAGGGGTTGCCCACCGTACGGAGGTCCTGCCACAGGGCCAACTGCATGGCCTGGAACTCCTCGACCGCGCCGTCGGTTGCCGGGCCGGCCGCCAGACCGTCGGCGGCCTCTTCGAGACGGCCCAACGAGGGCAGGCCGGTGGAGGCGGTCTCATCCGATCCGGCGTGGAGTTCGTGCGTCTCCGCCCACAGTGTCGTCAGCGCGTCGTAGGCGATACAGCCACCGATGCCGTGTCCCATCACGACGATGCGTGCATAACGGCCCTGGTGCAGCGAGTACAGCAGATCGACAAGGCCCCCGCGGATCGCGTGCCGGACCGCGTGGGAGTCCGGCGCGGGGTCGAAGTAGCGGGCGACGTTGACAAAGCCGGTCGTCAGAAAGCTGCGGGTCAGCACCCGCGGTGCGGTGCGGAGTACCGCGAGTCCGATGCTCAGCACCACCACGCTGGTGACCAGCCCGACGATCCACCCGGCCACGCCGGAATGCAGGAAATAGCCCCCGAACATCAACAATCCGACCAGCAGTGCCAGCGGGACGAGGAGCACCGTCCAGGCCAGGCGCCAGATGCCGAACAACTGGTCGGGCACGTGGCGCGGCAGCCGCAGAAACACCCTCGCCAACGCCGGCACGAACCCCGCATACCGGGTGCTCGTCATCAGATACGACCAGTCGTACTCGAACAGGTCGGCTCCCGCCGACGGCGAGACGTAGCGCCGCGCCTCATACGAGTCGGTGAGCTCCAGCGGCAACGGCTAGTGCTCCCAGCGCCCGTCGCGCGGGGTCAGCACCGTCTTGGCGAAGGCGTCAAAGGTGTCCATGGGCCTGCGTTCGAGCAGACCGTGCACGAAGACCACGGCGGTGCGTACTTCGGTGTCGGTGCTCATCGTCCTCCCGAGCGGAATCGGCGTTCGCGTATGAGTCTGCGGCAGGACCCTCACCCGCACCGGATCGAGCGGGTGAGGGTCCTGTCGCAGGAGGACGACGAGCCCGGCGGGACGTGCCGTCAGGCGTACCGGGGCTCAGCTGGCGCCGTGCGTGGCGGCGTCGTTCAACTTGTCCATCACCTGCGCGATGTTGAAGCTGGCCGACTTCTGACGTTGTGGGAACTCGACCAGTGACTTCAGCATCTCCCCGACGTAGGCCTGCGCCGGAACGAACAGGTAGACGTGGTCGAGCACCCAGTCGTAGTAGGTATTCGACGTCTGATCGGCCCTCTCATAGGGGTCGGTCCGCAGGTTGAACAGTTTGGGAACCCGCAGCTCGACGAACGGCTCGGCCCAGATCTGCAGGGTCCCGCTGCAACGCTGTTCGAGGAAGACGATCTTCCAGTTGTCGTACCGAAGCGCGGTGAGGTCTCCGTCGTCATTGCAGTAGAAGAAGTGCTTGCGCGGGCTGTCATCGACTTCGCCGGTGAGGTAGGGCAGCTGGTTGTGACCGTCGAGGTGCACCTTGTACAGGGTGCCGCCCAACTCGGTTCCCTGACGGAGCCTGTCGGCGATGTCGGGATCCCCCACCGCGGCCAGCAGCGTGACGAACCAATCGTTGTGGCTGACGATTCCGGTCAACACCGTTCCGGCCGGAATGTGCCCCGGCCAGCGCACCACGGCCGGAACCCGGTAGGCGCCCTCCCAGTTGGAGTTCTTCTCGTTGCGGAACGGCGTCATGCCCGCGTCGGGCCAGCTGTTCATGTGCGGTCCGTTGTCGGTGGAGTACATGACGATGGTGTTGTCCGCGATGCCGAGCTCGTCGAGCAGGTCCAGCATGCTGCCGACCGTGTCGTCGTGGTCGAGCATGGTGTCGTGATAGGGCGACTGCCACTGCCCCGACCGGCCCAGGCTCTCCGGCTTGGTGTGCGTGCGGAAATGCATGTGTGTCGTGTTGAACCAGACGAAGAACGGCGTGTCTGCATCGACTTGGCGCTTGATGAAATCGACTGCCGCATCACGGAACTCGTCGTCGCAGGTCTCCATTCGCTTCTTGGTGAGCGGTCCGGTGTCCTCGATACGCTGCATCCCGTCACCGTTGGCCCAGGTGTGCAGCACGCCGCGCGGTCCGAACTTCTTGTGGAATTCCGGGTCTTTCGGGTAGTCCGGCTGCTCGGGCTCCTCCTCGGCGTTGAGGTGATAGAGATTGCCGAAGAACTCGTCGAACCCGTGCATGGTGGGCAGGTGCTCGTCACGATCGCCCAGGTGGTTCTTGCCGAACTGCCCGGTCGCGTAGCCCTGCGCCTTGAGCGCCGTCGCGATGGTGGGATCCTCGGCCTTCAGACCGAGTTCGGCGCCCGGCATGCCGACCTTGGTCAGGCCGGTGCGGTACGGGTTCTGGCCGGTGATGAACGCGGCCCGGCCAGCGGTGCAGCTCTGTTCGCCGTAGTAGTCGGTGAACAGTGCCCCTTCGCCGGCGATGCGGTCGATATTGGGGGTCCGGTATCCCATCACCCCGTTGCTGTAGCAGCTCAGATTGCTCTGCCCGATGTCGTCGCCCCAGATGATCAGGATGTTCGGCTTGTCGCTCACGTGGACTCCTCCTCGACATTCAGTCGGTGCCAGAACTTGACGCCGCATGTGACTGTAGGTGTGTGCAGTGCCCGAGAATGCTGTGACCCAAAAAGTAGTCGAATACCTAGGGACAGCGCCCGGATCGGGTCCATGCTCATCACATGAAGGTGCTGGTGACCGGGGGAACCGGGTTCACCGGTTCGCACACCGCGGTAGCGCTGGCTGCCCGCGGTCACGATGTGCGGCTGATGGTGCGCGACCCGGCGAAGGTGGATCGGGTCTTCTCGGCACACAACTTTTCGCCCACCGACATCGTCGTCGGCGACATGACCGATGCCGATGCGGTCGATGCGGCGCTGGCCGGGTGCGACGGGGTCGTGCACACCGCGGCACTGGTCGACCTGCGTCGCGCGGCGGCCGGCGTCGTCGAAGAGACCAACCAACGCGGTGTCGAGGTAGTCGTCGGCACCGCCGCCCGGCGCGGGCTGGACAGCATCGTGCACGTCTCCAGCCTCGCGGTGTTCTTCACACCGGGCGGGCCGCCGCTGTCCCCGCTGCTGCCCATCGCGCCCGGGGCCACCGCCTACAGCCGGTCCAAAGCGACGGCGGAGCGGTATGTGCGTCGCCTCCAGGAGCAGGGCGTACCGATCCGGATCAGCTATCCGGCCGGCATCGTCGGCCCCGACGACCCCGGCCCTAGTGCACTCAACAATGGGCTGATCGCGTACATGCGCGGCGGCTGGTTGCTGACGTCCAGCGGCCTGCAATGTGTCGACGTGCGCGACCTGGCCACCCTGCACGCCACGCTCCTCGAGTTGCCCGCCGGGCCACACCGGTATTCCGCGGCGACCGAGATGCTGACGTGGCCCGAGTTCCACGACATGTGCTGCGAGCTGACCGGTCTCCGGTTACGGCGGATTCCCGTGCCCGGTCCGGTGCTGCGCGCCGCCGGCACGATCGGCGACGTGGTGAAGCGCTTCCACGACTTCGACTTCCCGCTGACCAGGGACGCGATGGAGGTCACCACCCGTTGGCCGGGCGCAGACACCGCCCGCACCACCGCGGAGTTGGGAGTCGTGTTCCGGGACCGCGCCGACACGTTCCGCGACACGCTGCAATGGATGTACCGGGCCGGACATCTGTCCGCCGAGCAGGTCGGAAAGCTCGCCACCACCAGGGAGGTCGGTCCGTGAGATTCGTGTTGAACATGCCGCACACGATGGAGCTGAAGGCTCTCACTCAGCCATGGGAACTGTCGGTCAGCGGAGCGGACCAGGCGGTCGTGGCCCGCCGGGCAGAGGAGCTCGGCTACGACATGCTGGCAGTACCGGAGCATTTCGTCGTCCCGCACACCCACGTCGAGCTCTCCGGCGCACACTACTTCCACTCGACGGTCGCGCAGGCCTTCATCGCCGGTGCCACCACGACCATCGCGGTCAACTCGTGTGTGACGCTGCTCCCGCTGCAGCATCCGATCGTCACAGCCAAGGCCCTGGCAACCGCCGACTGGATGAGCGGTGGGCGCATCATGGTCACCTTCGGGGTCGGCTGGGACGCAGAGGAATTCGAGGCGCTGGGCGTCCCATTCCAGGAGCGTGGCCGGATGGCCGACGAGTACCTGGCGGCCATCATCGAGCTGTGGACCAACGAGTCGCCACGGTTCGAGGGGCGCTACGTCGCGTTCGACAACCTCGCCTTCGGGCCCAAGCCGGTCCAGAAGCCGCACCCGCCGATATGGATCGGCGGCGACGCGAACCCCGCCCTGCGGCGCGCCGCGCGGTTCGCCTCGGGGTGGATTCCGTTCCTGACCCAGCCTGACGAGATCCCGGCGAAGATCGACTACATCAAGTCGCAGCCGACCTTCGACGGGCGCGCGTTCGAGGTCTGTTACGCCCTGGGCACCTCGCTGATCGGCGAGGGGCATGTCGTCGTCGACGACCCCACCCAGCAGCCCGGGATGAGCGCGGCCGAGATCATCGACCACCTGGGCCGGTTCGCAGAACTCGGCGTGACGATGACGTCGGTTCCGATTCCGCCGGTGACCGATGTCGGCGCCTACCTCGACCACGCCCAGTGGGTGATCGAGGAGATCAAGCCGCACGTGGCCTGAGCGGCGCGGGAGCCGCACCGGTTTGACCGGCAGGGTGTGTGGTTCCTGTCGGTACGCTGAAAGCCATGGAAGCCGTGTTGCTGATTCTGCTCCTGCTGGTCGTCGCGGTAATCGGCGTCGCCGTGTACGGGTCGTCCAAGGCGGTGGGGCGACGCACAGCGGCCTCGCTCGAGGATGCCAAGGCCGACGCACGCCGCGTGATCGAGCGACTCGGCGGGCAGGTGTTCGCGCTGACCGGCACCGATGACGCCGCCAAGCAGGCGCTGGCGGACGCCTCCGAGCGCTACACCGCAGCGTCCTCGCAGATCGACCAGGCCGGCTCACCGCGCCAGGCCGAGCTGGCCAAGGAAAGCGCGATGGAAGGTCTGTACTACGTGCGTGCCGCGCGTTTGGCGATGGGCATGGACCCGGGACCGGAGCTGGAATCGCTGTCGGGCCAGCGCACCGCGGGCACCGTCACCGAGGATCGCCGCATCGAGTTCGAAGGCCGCGAGATCGAAGCATCACCGACGCCGTCGCAGCGCACCCCGAACTACTACCCGGGCGGCCGGGTGGCGGGTAGGCCCGTCCCGGCCGGCTGGTACTCCGAGCCGTGGTGGAAGCCCGCACTGGTGGCCGGCGCCTGGGGTGTCGGTTCGGCCCTGCTGTTCAGCACGATGTTCTCCGGGATGGCCGGCGTCGGGTACGACGCGCAGGCGTTCGAGAACGGGTACGGCGACGGGTTCTCCGACGGCCTGGCCGCGGGTCAGGACGGCGGCGGCTGGGACTCCGGCGGCGAGTGGGGCGGCGGCGACTGGGGTGGCGGCGACTTCGGCGGCGGCGACTTCGGCGGCTTCGACTTCTAGCCCCTCGACTTCTAGCCCCTCGACTTCTAGCCCCTCGCGTTGAGGCTGCAGTCAGGGAGGTCGCCACTCGCACTTTCCCACCCTGAGTGCAGTTTCAACGCAACGGTCGGGAGCTACAGCCGGCCGCCCTGACAGGCCGGGCACCAGAACAGGTTTCGGCCTTCGAGCTCGGTGGTCCGGACAGGTGTTCTGCACACCCGGCACGGCTCGCCGGCCCGCCGGTAGACGTAGGTGCGCGGCCTGCCCGGCCGGTACGACGGCGCACCGCGATCGTGCTCGGGCTCCACCACGACGATCTTGCCCCGACGCACCCCGACGTTCATCAGCGCGACGAGGTCGCGCCACATCGCGTCGAACTCGTCGACGGTGATCGCGGTGCCAGGCCGGAACGGGTCGATGCGGTGCCGGAACAACAGCTCGCTGCGGTAGACGTTGCCCACCCCGGCCATCACCGCCTGGTCCATCAGCAGCGCGCCGATAGACCTGCGCGACTTGCCGATCCGCCGCCACGCCAGTGCCGGGTCGGCGTCGGCGCGCAGCGGGTCGGGTCCGAGCCGGGCGACCACCTCGGCGATCTCTGGCTCGGCGATGACCTCGCAGACCGTCGGGCCACGCAGGTCGGTGCCGACCCCGGTACCCAACATCCGCATCCGCACCTGCCCGACCGGCGCGGGCGCGGCCCCGTCGTCGGGAACGGGCCACTCGGTGAACGTGCCGTACAGGCCGAGGTGCACGTGCACGACGTGCCCGCCGTCGTAGTGGTGGAACAGGTGCTTACCCCAGGCGCTGGCCTTGCGGAACACCCGGCCGTCGACCGCGGCGGCGCCGTCGGCGAAGCGCCCCTGCGGGCTGGACACCAGCACCGGCGCACGCCCGAACCGGCGTTGGTGCCGGCGCGCCAGCCGGTGCAGTGTGTGACCCTCGGGCACCGATCAGGCGCCGGGAACGGGCGGAGCGACGTGCGTCTTCTCGTACTCGGCGAGGATGTCGATGCGCCGCTGGTGACGCGGCGCCTCCGACCACGCCGTGCCCAGGAATGCGTCGACGATCGCCAGCGCCTCCTCGGTGCTGTGCATCCGGCCGCCGATGCCGATGAGCTGGGCGTTGTTGTGTTCACGGGCCAGTGATGCGGTTTCGGTGCTCCACGCCAGCGCGCAGCGCGCGCCGGGGACCTTGTTGGCCGCGATCTGTTCGCCGTTGCCGGACCCGCCGAGCACGATGCCCAGGCTGCCCGGGTCGGCGACGGTCCTCTCCGCCGCGGCGATGCAGAACGCCGGGTAGTCGTCCTCGGCGTCGTAGCTGAACGCACCGCAATCGACGGGCTCGTGCCCGCCGGCGATCAGGTGCTCGATGATGACCTGCTTGAGTTCGTATCCGGCGTGGTCGGACCCGAGGTAGACGCGCATGGCGCCCACCCTACTTCTCCCCCGGTTCCGCGAACGCGCGCGTCGGCACGCCGCCACGCCGCGCCGCGCGGCATTCTGCGCGCGCTCACCGGCGACGACGGTCAGCTCACAGTCATCGCGTCGAGTCGTTCCTTGATGAAGTCCGCCGACGTCACCCGCTCCGGGCCGCCGACCCGGCCGATCGGCGGGGCCAGCGGGGTGACCACCACGAAAGATCAGCGGTTGCCATCGCACTCATCACCTCACTCGCCGATGTCCTCTGCCCACAGATCGGGATTGGCCGCGATGAACTCGCGCATCATCGTCACGCACCGCTGATCGTCGAGAAGGGTCACCGCGGTTCCGTTCTCGGCGAGCCAGTCGTGGCCGCCGGTGAACGTCCGGCTCTCCCCGATCACCACCGAACCGATTTTGAACTGACGGACCAGCCCGCTGCAGTACCAGCAGGGCGAGAGCGTGGTGACCATGATCGTCGACCGGTAGCCACGCTGACGACCGGCGTTGCGGAACGCGTCGGTCTCGGCGTGGATCGACGGGTCGTCGAGTTGCACCCGCCGGTTGTGGCCGCGGCCCAGCAGCGTGCCGTCCGCGGAGAACAGCGCGGCGCCGATCGGGATGCCGCCCTCGGCCAACCCTTTTCGGGCCTCCTCGACGGCGACCTCGAGCATCTCCAGCGGTGCGGTCATACCGTGTCGGCGGCGATCTCGGAGCGGCGCAGCACGAGGTAGGTCCCTTCGGCGGTGGGTTCGGCCAGGGTCAGCGGATCATGGTCGCGCCGGGCTGGGGTCGCCCGCAACCCCAGTCAACAGTGCGGAAACCGCCGGCCGGGTCAGATGCACCCGTTGACGCACGGATCCACCGGCGGGCGGGACTCCGGCGGCAACGCGTTCGGATCCGTGGGCAGCTGCGTGGTCAGGTCCACGTCGCCGTCGAGATCGGGCGCGGTCGGGATGAACGGGCACAGGAAGCTGACGGCCACGGTGCAGGGGTTGTCCCCGGGCTGGGCCGCAGCGGTCGGGGCCAGCGCACCGCCCAGCGCCAGCACGGCGCCCACCACCGGCAAAACCCGCCTCAGTCGCACGTCCGCACCTCCCGGCCGCGAGCCTACCCGCGCCCGCCCGGTCGGAGGGCCGATCGGGGCGCCCCGGTCAGTCGAAGCTCAGGGGCTCGGTGCGGGTGCGCTTGAGCTCCCAGAAATGCGGATAGGACGCGAGCGTGACCGACGCGTCCCACAGCTCGCCGGCCTGCTCGCCACGGGGGATCCGGGACAGCACCGGGCCGAAGAAGGCCACGCCGTTGACGTGGATCGTCGGGGTCCCGACGTCCTTTCCGACCGCATCCATGCCGGCGTGGTGGCTGTCCCGCAGCGCCTGGTCGTAGAACGTGGAGGTGGCCGCCTCGGCGAGTTCGGCGGGCAGCCCGACCTCGTCGAGCGACTCCCTGATCACCTGATCGAAGTCCGTGTTCCCCTGATTGTGGATCCGGGTACCCATCGCGGTGTACAGCGGAGCGAGGATCTCGGGACCCTTGGCCTGCTCGGCGGCGATTGCCACACGCACCGGACCCCAGGCCTTCGTCATCATCTCGAGGTACTCCCCGGGCAGATCCCGGCCCTCGTTGAGCACCGCCAGGCTCATCACGTGGAAGTTGGCCTCGATGTCGCGCACCTTCTCGACCTCGAGGATCCACCTGGAGGTGATCCAGCACCACGGGCACAGCGGGTCGAACCAGAAATCGGCGCGCGATTTCGCGGGCAGGTCGCCGGGCAGGTCGGTCATATCAGTCCTCTCTTCGTGGTCCGGGGACGGCAGACGTCCATTCGGCACAACTGCCCGCGGCCGTCGGCTCTTCCCGGGTTGAGGCTAATGTTGACGGGCGTGGCCCTTCCTAACCTGACCCGTGACCAGGCAGCCGAGCGCGCGGCGCTCGTCACGGTGGACAGCTATCGCATCGCGCTGGATCTGACCGACGGCGCGGGCAAGCCCGGCGAGCCGACGTTCCGTTCGGTGACCACCGTCGAGTTCGACGCCCTCGCCGGAGCCGACACCTTCATCGATCTGGCCGCCGACACCGTCCGCAGCGCGACGCTCAACGGTGTCCCGATCGACGTGTCCGGCTATGACGAGTCGACCGGGATCCCGCTGATCGGCCTCGCCGCCCACAACGTGGTCGTCGTCGACGCGGATTGCCGCTACTCGAACACCGGCGAGGGCCTGCACCGCTTCGTCGACCCCGTCGACGACGAGGTCTACCTGTATTCGCAGTTCGAAACCGCCGACGCCAAGCGGATGTTCGCCTGCTTCGACCAGCCGGACCTCAAGGCCGCGTTCGACGTCACCGTCACCGCCCCCGCGCACTGGGAGGTGATCTCCAACGGCGCCACGATCAGCGCCGAAGACGACGGGCCCGCCAAGAAGCACATCTTCGCGGCCACCCCACGGATGAGCACCTACCTGGTGGCACTCATCGCCGGGCCCTACGCCCGCTGGGACGACACGTACTCCGACGACCACAGCGACATCCCGCTGGGCATCTTCTGCCGCAAGTCGCTGGCCGAGTTCATGGACGCCGAGCGCCTGTTCACCGAGACCAAGCAGGGTTTCGGCTTTTATCACGCCAACTTCGGCGCGCCGTATGCATTCGGCAAGTACGACCAGCTGTTCGTCCCGGAGTTCAACGCGGGCGCGATGGAGAACGCCGGCGCGGTGACCTTCCTCGAGGACTACGTCTTCCGGTCGAAGGTCACCCGCTACTCCTATGAGCGGCGCGCCGAGACGGTGCTGCACGAGATGGCGCACATGTGGTTCGGCGACCTGGTCACCATGCAGTGGTGGGACGACCTGTGGCTCAACGAGTCCTTCGCGACGTTCGCCTCGGTGCTGTGCCAGGCCGAGGCGACCGAGTACACCCAGGCCTGGACGACGTTCGCCAACGTCGAGAAGTCCTGGGCCTACCGGCAGGATCAGCTGCCGTCCACCCACCCGGTGGCCGCCGACATCCCGGACCTGCACGCGGTGGAGGTGAACTTCGACGGCATCACCTACGCCAAGGGTGCCAGCGTGCTCAAGCAGCTGGTCGCCTATGTCGGTCTGGACGCGTTCCTGGCCGGGCTGCGGGACTACTTCCGGGACCACGCCTTCGGCAACGCCACCTTCGGCGATCTGCTGGGCGCGTTGGAGAAGTCGTCGGGTCGCGACCTGTCGGGCTGGGGCAGGCAGTGGCTCAAGACCACCGGGCTGAACACCATGCGGGCCGATTTCGATGTCGACGCCGACGGGAGGTTCACCCGTTTCGTCATCGACCAGGGCGGCGCCAAGCCGGGTGCCGGCGAGACCCGGGTGCACCGGCTGGCCGTCGGCATCTACGACGACGATGCGACGGGCAAGTTGGTCCGGGTGCACCGCGAGGAGCTCGACGTCGACGGCCCGGTCACCGATGTTCCTGCACTGCAAGGTATTTCACGCGGTAAGTTGATCATGGTCAACGACGACGACCTGACCTATTGCTCGCTGCGGCTGGATCCCGAGTCGTTGCAGACCCTGCTGACCCGGATCGGCGACATCGCCGACCCGCTGCCCCGCACGCTGGCCTGGTCGGCGGCCTGGGAGATGACCCGCGACGCCGAGCTGCGGGCCCGTGACTTCGTGGCGCTGGTGATGAGCGGCCTGCATGCCGAATCGGAAGTCGGTGTGGCCCAACGGCTGCTGCTGCAGGCGCAAACCGCCCTGGGGTCCTACGCCGATCCCGGGTGGGCGGCCGAGAACGGCTGGCCGGCGTTCGGCGATGCACTGCTCGACCTGGCCCGAGACGCGGCCCCGGGATCGGATCACCAGCTGGCGTTCGTCAACGCGCTGTGCACGTCGGTGCTCTCCCCCAACCACATCGCGGTGCTGTCGACGCTGCTGGACAACGAGCCCGCGGCGGTGAACATGGCCGGCCTGGTGATCGATACCGACCTGCGCTGGCGGGTCGTCACCGCGCTGGCCCGCGCCGGTGTGATCGACGCCGACGGCGCCGAGACGCCGATGATCGACACCGAGGCCGCGGCCGATCGCACGGCGGCCGGGCGGCGGCACGCCGCGGCAGCGGCGGCGGCACGCCCGCAGGCCGCGGTCAAGGACGGGGCGTGGGAGCAGGTCGTCGAGGACGACACCCTGGCCAACATCACCGCCCGCGCCATCATCGGCGGGTTCGTCCAGCCCGGGCAGGGCGAGCTGCTCGCGCCGTTCCGGGACCGGTATTTCCACGCGATCCCCGGGGTTTGGGCGCGGCGCTCGAGCGAGGTGGCCCAGACCGTGGTCATCGGGCTCTACCCGTCCTGGGACATCAGCCAGGCGGCGCTGGACGCCGCCGACCGGTTCCTGTCCGACCCCGAGGTGCCCCCGGCCCTGCGCAGGCTGGTGCTGGAGGGCCGCGCCGGCGTGGAGCGGTCCCTGCGGGCCCGCGCCTTCGACGCCGGCTAGCTTCGCCGAGCGCGCGGGTCTGCACGCGACACGCCGCGTCCGGTCGCACGGTCGCGCACGCTCGTCGCCGGTGAGCGTGCCTATACTCACCGGCCATGCCGGCCAGGAACACCCGCCGGGCCCGGGCCGCGCGTCGGCGCAAGCGCCGGGTCGACAGCGTCGTCAACGACCTCACCGACCGGCAGTGGGCGGCGATCAAGGCGGCGTGGAACGGCTGCGCCTACTGCGGCTCGGCCGACGGCGTCCTGCAGCGCGACTGCGTGATGGCGATCTCCCGGGGCGGGCGGTACACGCTCGACAACGTCGTGCCCGCCTGCGCGGCATGCAACGCCAGCAAGTGCAACGACGAGGTGACCGGCTGGCTGCGGCGCAAGCGGCTCGACGAACGCCGCTTCCTCGAGCGCTACGTGCGGATCCGAGCCGAGCTCGCCGCCGGCGGGTAGTACCTCACGGACCCGTGGGTGCGTCGGGGCACAATTCGCCGAGCGCGGCGGTGCTGGCGCTGATCGACGCGCCGACCTGCTGCACCTCCACATCGGCGCCCGGCGGCGCCGGGCTTCCGGGCCCGCGGTCGGCCGCCGCCCTGTGCAGTTCGGCGTAGCGATCAGCCTGGTCGGCCCACTCGCCGAGGTGCTCCCTGATCACCGGGTCCGTCACGGAGCCGGCCGCGTCACGCAATTTGCCCGCCGCCTCGGCCTGCCGCTCGGCCACCGTGCGGTACGCATCGGGCTGCCCGGCGCCGTTGATCAACAATCCGATGACGATCTGCGACGTCGTGTTCCACTGGCGAGCCGCGTCGTCGACGATCACGCAGTCGGTCTCCCGGGCGCTCGGCCCGGAATGGGACCGGACCCACAGCGCGGCGACGACCACCACCGCGACCAGCACGGCGGCACCGCCCACCCACATCCAGGTTCGTCGGCGCGGGCCTGCGGACATCGCGGCGCGGAATCAGGCCGGTGACACGCCCGCCGAGAGCACCCGCACAGCGCTGATCAGCCCGTCGATCAGGTTGCCCTCCTTGAAGGAGGCGGCCGCCGCCGACACCCCCAACGGGGCGGCTTCCTCGATTCCGCGGCCCTTGACCTCCGACCCGTAGACCACCTCGATGGCCTTCTGGTTCGGGGACACCGCCAGCAGCACGGCATTGTCCGGGGTGGGCACCTTGGCCAGGATTTCACGGGCACCCGCAGCGGTGTCGGCACCGAGATCACCGATGAACACCGCGAAGCGCGCACCGGCCTCGCGCGACCCGTACTTCAGCGCGTTGTCGAGCACCACCAGGTCCATGGTCGGGAACGGGTAGTGCACCGACAGCACGCCCGGCGGGGCGACCTTGGAGATCCGTCCGCTGGACGTGACCGCAGCCCCGTAGGGCAGCTCGGCCAGGTCGCCGGATGCAATGGTCGAAACCTCACCACTTGCCACTTGCGCCACCTCCCACAGTCAGGTGTGAACCGTGTCCGCCGTGACCGTGATCGGCCGGCTCGTCGGCCGCCCACAGGATCGGATCGTGCGTCCACTCCTCCGACATGTCGTACGTCGCCGGATGCGGCCCCTTCTTGGTGAAGATGAACAGAGACAGGATCGCCGCCAGAGCCAGCGGAATCAGCACGAAGCTCGCGTGCAACATCGCAGTAGTGCTCACGCGAGAACCCTAAACCACACAGCGCTCAGGCCGCGCCCTCACCCAGATATCTGACCCAGGCCGGATCGAGTTCCTTCACACTCGACAGCAGCCGCCAGTGCTGGCCCTTCGGCGGAAGCGGTGTGGTGTGCAGCGCCCAGCCCAGCTCAGTGAGCAGGTGGTCGGCCTTGCGGTGGTTGCACGGCGAGCAGGCCGCCACGCAGTTCTCCCACGAGTGGTCCCCGCCGCGGCTGCGCGGGACGACGTGGTCGACGGTGTCGGCCTTGGACCCGCAGTATGCGCAGCGGAACCGGTCGCGATGCATCAGCGCCGCGCGGGTCATCGGGATCCTGGCCCGGTAGGGCACCCGGACGTAGGTCCGCAGCCGGATCACCGAGGGCACCACGATCGCCCGGCTCGCCGAGTGGATCACCGGACCCATCGGGTCGTCGTGCACGACGTCCGCCTTGCCGCACATCAGCATGATCACCGCGCGCCGCATCGGCAGCGCGGTGAGGGGCTCGTAGGTCGAGTTGAGCAGCAGCACCCGGCGGCGGCCCC
Organism: Mycolicibacterium xanthum; assembly: GCF_019710635.1. Taxonomy (GTDB): domain Bacteria; phylum Actinomycetota; class Actinomycetes; order Mycobacteriales; family Mycobacteriaceae; genus Mycobacterium; species Mycobacterium xanthum. The sequence goes on along the minus strand of NZ_JAIFZS010000008.1, from coordinate 29,449 downwards.
AGATGGAGGGTTCCGGGCCGGTGACGGGCAGTGTCTCGACGCCCTGGACGCTGTGCAATGCACGCGCGGCGGTACTCGTGGTCGGGCCGGTTGAGCCCGTCGCGGTCCGGTGGTGCCGGTGGCCGCGACCGTTCTTGCGCTGCGCCATACGTCCTCCGACCGACAGTTCACCATGAATCCCCCCCGATCGCACGGCAATTCTGGTCGTGTTCGCTGGTCAGTCCAATGAACATCTCGTGACCGGGTCTGGTCGCCACCGGTCACCGGCGGACCGCGGACAGCAGACCGACCGGTATGCCGACCGGACTCGACACGCGTGAAAAACAGGTAGTCGACTACCTGTACCGGCCGAGCGGCGACGCTTCACACTTGTCACATGACTCACGGGGGAATCGTCACCAGCGGCTACCTGGAATACCGACCACATCTCGCCGAGGCACCCGAAGGCGAGGATGCACTCATCGAGAAGATGGTGCAGGACCTCGAGAAGAACAACCTGCACCAGTACACCCGCAGCGTGAACGATCCGAAGCTCTGGCGACACGACAAGCCGCACGCCATCCGCGACGCGCACGCCAAGAGCCACGGCATCCTCTACGGCGAGCTGACCGTGCTGCCGGACCTGGATCCCGCCCTCAGGCAGGGCATGTTCGCCGAACCGGGCCGGACCTATGAGGTGATCGCACGGATCTCCAGCACGTCCGGCGCCATCCGGTCCGATCAGGTCAGGGGCGTGCGCGGTCTCGGGCTCAAGGTCCTCGGGGTCGAGGGCGAGCGGGTCGACAAGGAGCGCTTCCCGGAGAACCAGGATTTCGTCTTCGTCACCGAGCCCGCGTTCCTGTTCAAAGACGCGGAGGACTACGCCCACGGCGGGATGCGGACCGCCAAGGCCCTCTCCCACACCCCGGACTGGGGAATGATGACGCTGAACCGGCTGCTGCGGGCGGTGCGCCGGGCGGTCGAGTCGGTGGGCGGGACGTTGCCGCCCAAGCTGCGGGTGTTCGCCGACCCCAACCGGCACGTGCTGGGCCAGCCGTTCTACACCGCCGCACCGATCCGGTACGGACAGTTCGTGGCAAAGCTGAGCGTGACACCGAAATCCGATTCGGTGCGGGCGCTGGCGAATACGACGATCGACCCACACGGCAGCCAAGCGCTCACCGACGCCGTGACGGGGTTCTTCGCCAGCAACTCCGCCGAGTACACGGTGTCCGTCCAATTGTGCACCAACACAACGGACATGCCGATCGAAGATGCCACGAAGGAGTGGCCGGAGGACCTGTCCCCCTACCGGCCGGTGGCGACGATCGTCTACCCGCAGCAAACCGCATACAGCGATGCGCTAAGGGATTTCGGCGACGACGTCCTCACCATCAACTCGTGGCGGGCGATCGAGGAGCACATTCCGCTCGGTTCGATCAACCGGCTCAAGCTAAGGGTCTACGAGGCTTCCAGCGACTTCCGGCACAAACTCAACTGCGTCGAACGCTTCGAGCCGACCGACCTGACGAGCATGCCGGGGTGAGATCCGATGACCGTGTCCGCTGCTCACGCACGGTATCTGGGTCGAATTGACCGGTTCGGCGAACTACACTCCTCGGCTATGGCCCCCGGGTGGCACCTGCTGGATCGCCCCGCCGAATTCGGCGCAGTGCGATCGGCGCTGACGGGTGCCGACTCGTTCGGGGTGGTGCTGGTGGGTGCGGCGGGCGTCGGCAAGACCACGCTGGCCCGCTCCGTCACCGAATCCCTGCGTTCGCAGGTGCGCTGGGTGGCCTCGACCGAGTCGTCACGCAGCATCCCGCTCGGTGTCTTCGCCCACCTGATGGGCCACAGCACCTCCCGCGACGCCACCTCGCTCCTCGCATCTGCTCGGGAATCCCTTGTGTCGGAAGGCAACAGCATTGTCGGGGTCGACGATGCCCACCTACTCGACGAACTGTCGGCCACCCTGCTGCACCAGATCGCCGTCGACCAGGCCGGCCGCATTCTGGCGACGGTGCGCACCGGAGAGCCGGTACCCGACGCGGTGACGTCGCTGTGGAAGGACGGTTACCTGCGCCGCATCGAGCTGCAACCGTTCACCAAGGCGCAGAGCATCAAACTCGTCGAATCGGTGATCGGTGGTCGGCTCGAGGGGCTCTCGGCGGATCTGATGTGGGAATCCTCGGGTGGCAACCCGCTTTTCCTGCGGCACCTGGTGGAGGGCTCGATCGACGCGGGCACCCTGCGCCGGGTCGACGACGTATGGCAGCTGCGCGGGCCGACCGCGGTGCCGTCCGGGCTCGCCGCGCTGCTGGAGACCCGCCTGGAGCAGGCCGGCCCGGACGTGCTCAACGCACTCAAGCTGCTGGCGCTGTCCGAACCGCTCGACATCGACGCGCTGACCGAACTCGCCGGCGACGAGGTGGTCGACGAGGCCGAGTCGCGCGGCCTGATCCGGTTCCAGCAGGACGGCGCGTTCCTCAACGCGAGGTTCAGCCATCCGCTGGTCGGCGACGTGGTGCGGGGCAAGGTCGGGCGGGCCGCCGAGCGCCGCCTCAAAGGCCAGCTGGTGCAGATCCTCAACCGTCGCGAGCTGGACTCGGCCAGCAGCCGGATCCGGATGGCGCAGCTGTCGATCGACAGCGACCAGAGCCTCGACAACAGGCTGCTGATCGCCGCGGCCACCGACGCGATCTTCCTGTCGAATCTCCCGCTCGGGGAACGCCTGGCGCGGGCGGCCTTCGACCGGACCGGCACGCTGCAGTCGGCGGCGCTGCTGTCGCGTGCGCTGTTGTGGCAGGGCAAGCCCGCGGCCGCCGACGCCATCCTGGCCCGGTTCTCCCCCGGCGACCTGGACGAGCTGCAGCTGGTGCAGTGGGGCGTGCCGCGGGTGTCGACGCTGTTCTGGTCGATGGGCGACGTCAAACGCGCGCACGAGGTGCTCGACCTGGTGCGCAGCGAGGTCCAGCATCCGGCGCTGCGGCTCATCGTGGACGCGACCGCAGCGGCGATCGCCGTACACGAGAACCGGATCGAGGAGGGCATCTCGGCCGCACTGACGGTTCTCGCCGAACCGGAGGCACCCAAGCAGGCCGTCGAGTTCGCGGCCTTCGCCGCGGGCCTGGCCATGCCGGTCGCGGGTCGGGGCGACGAGTTCGAACCCATCGCCGCCCGATGCCGGGCGGAGCAGAAGACCACCGACGGCATGATCCGGGTGATGATCCGCTACTGCGACGTGCTCGCGTTGACCCAGACCGGCCAGCTCGATCTGGCCGACCGGCGGGCCCTCGACTACGCGCACTTCTCATCGGTCGGGCAGTTCCTGGCCTGGGCCATCGCCAAGATCATGGCCGGGGTGGTCGCGACCGCCCGCGGCAACTTCCCCGAGGTGGTGTCGTCCATCGAGCAGGCGCTGGCGGCGCTGGCGGCGGAGACCTCGCTGCCGTGGCAGCTGCCCGGCCGGCTGCTGCTGGCCCGCGCCTACGCCGCGCTGGGCCGGACCGGCGAGGCCGACCGGGTGCTCGCCGACGCCGCCGAACACTCCGGACCGTCGATGGCGCTGCACGAGCCGCAGCGGCTGATCTCCCAGTCCTGGAACGCCGCCGCCAAGGGGATGGAGCGCCGCGCCGCCGAGCTGGCCCGGGCGGCGGCCGACGTCGCATGCCGGTCCGGGCAGTATGCGATCGAGGCCGAGGCGCTGCACCACGCCACCAGGTTCGGCGACCGGACCACCGCCGGGCGGCTGGCCGAACTCACCGGCCTGGTCCACGGCAGCGTGGTCGGTCTGCTGGCTCGGCACGGGGCGGCGGTCGCCGCCGCCGATGCCGCCGCCCTCGACGGGCTGAGTGCCGAGTTCGAGTCCGCCGGGCTGTTGCTGTCGGCCGCCGACGCCGCCGCGGCGGCGGCCGCCGTGCACGACGCGGCCGGCGACCGGCGCGGGACCAACGACTCGGGGGCCACCGCGTTGCGCCTGGCCGAGGCCTGCGGCGGCGCCATCACACCGGCGATCAAGGCCGCGGCCCGCCCGCTGCCCCTGACCCCGCGCGAGCGCGAGATCGCCGAGTTGGTGGCGGCCGGACTGAGCAACCGCGAGATCGCCGAGCAGCTCGTGCTGTCGGTACGCACCGTGGAGGGCCACGTGTACCGCGCCTGTTTCAAGCTCGGGGTGGCCGACCGCGACGACCTGGCCAAGCTGGTCAAACGCAAGTCCTGAGCCACCACCGGTGGGACCTGCCCGGCCGATGGCCCACAATGGGTGACGATGGAAGCGCAGACCGAGCCCGCCGACACCCCGCAGTCGTTCTACGAGGCGGTGGGTGGCCACGCGACGTTCCGCCGGATCGTGTCTCGGTTCTACGAGCAGGTCCGCGAGGACGAGATCCTGCGGCCGCTCTATCCCGACGACGACCTCGAGGGCGCCGAGGAACGGCTGCGGATGTTCCTCGAACAGTACTGGGGCGGGCCGCGCACCTACTCCGATCAGCGCGGCCACCCTCGGCTGCGGATGCGTCACGCACCGTTCCGGATCGGGTTCCTCGAACGCGACGCGTGGCTGCGGTGCATGCACACCGCGGTCGCCGAGGTCGACCCACAGACGCTCGACGACGCCCACCGCCGGGAGCTGATCGCCTACCTCGAGATGGCGGCCCAGTCGATGGTCAACTCACCGTTCTGAGCGCGCTCAGCGCAGCACCAGCGCGGGGTCCCCACGCCTGCGGTAGACCGAACCGAACCGCGCATCGATACGCAGCCACGCCGGCATCGCCCGCACCCGGACCACCTCGTCGGCACTGACGGACTCCGGGTCGAACCGATCCGGGTCCTGCGCCTGGGACAGGAATCCCATTGCGGTCAAAGCGAACACACAGCGCATGGGGATGCCGACACTGTCCCCGCCGGCGGAGACCCCGATCACCTCCTGATCCAGCAGCGACGCCGGGGGGCCGTGCGCACCGGCGTGCTCCTTGGCCAGCACGGTGCCGCGCCGAGCCAGGTCGAGCATCACCCGGGCCGGCACATCGTCGAGGTGGGTGAACCCGGTGTCGGGTGGCAGCGCCCCACGCCAGGCCGAGTCCATCGAGAATCCGGGGTCGACGTAGCCGTCGCGGCCCATCGTCGCCAGCCCGGACAGCAAGCCGTCGGCGGCGGCACACAGGTCGCCGGGCCGCACCCGGCCGCCCACCACCCGGCTGGCCAGCACATCGAAACCCGTTGCCACCCAGGCCACGGTCATCCCGTCGGCGCGCTCCCGTAGCCGCACCACCGCCATGTCGTCCATGCGGTGGGCACGTTCGGCGAACGTGGACAGGTCGCTGCGGTGAGCGGCCAGGAACTCCGGGTCCAGCCACACCCCCCGTTCGGCGCCGCTCATCGCATCCAGCGCTGCAGATACTCTCGCTGCTTGCCCGAAAGTCGCTGCAGGCGTTGCTCTTCGATGTGCACAGCGGCAAGTTGGGTATCGGCGATCACCGCAGGCTTCGAGCCGAGCGCGGCCCCGACCGAGCGGACCTCGTAGCCCACCGTGAAGTCCACGGCCCGTACCCGTTTGGACCACATGGTGACCTGCAGCGGAGAGTCGACCAGCCGCAACTGGCTCTTGTAGAGGATGTTCACCTCGGCGATCAGCAGCCCGATCGTGGTGATGTCGTCGCCGAACGGCTCACGCAGGAACGGGATCCGGGCCTCCTCGAGGATGGTCACCATCGTCGCGTGGTTGATGTGCTGGTACATGTCGATGTCCGACCACCGCACATGCACCGGCGCGGTGAACCCGTGCTGATCCGTCACCCGGTTGATCCCGTTCCACTCGTCCTGGTCATGCTCCGGATCTGGCGAGCCGCCACCGACAGCGTCGCGATGTCGTGCTCACCGCTTTCGTAGAGCTCGCCGAGTGTGCGCCGGGCGCGGCCGACCCGGGAGCTGTTGGTCATCTCCCATTCGGCGATCTTCTCCTCGGCGGTCTCGTCGGGCTCGCCAACCGCCAGCACGTCGAAACACAAGGCCCGTAGCGAACCATAGATGTCGTCGCGAATCGCCAGCCGCGCCAACGAATGCCACCGATCGTCTCGAGACAGCCGGGACACCGCGGTGAGCAGACCGTCGGTACCCAGGTCGTCCATCAGCGCGAAATAGGTGTCGGCGACCTCGGCCGGATCGCGGTCCACGATGTCGGCGATGTCGATCACGTCGAGCAGGCTGAACTGGTAGAGCCCGGTTGCCACCAGGTACGCCAGGTCATCGGGCACCCCCTGGCTGCCGAACTCCCCCGCCTCGACGGCGACGATCGCCTTGTCGTCGCCGCGCAGCCATTCGGGCATCCGCGGGGTGAGGGCCGCGACCTTGTCGGCGAAGCGATTGATCTCGGCACCCACGGCCAACGGCTGCGGTCGGTAGTTGAGCAGCCAGCGTGCCGCGCGGTCGATGAGCCGGCGCAGATCCAGCGTCATCCGGTCGGTGACGGCGACCGACACCCCGGCAACTCCGGCGGCCCGGATGCCGCGCCACGTCTGTCCGAGACCGAAGATCGCGTCGGCGGCGGCATAGCTGCGCACCGCGTCGACAGCGGTGACACCGACGTCCTCGGTGACCCGGTAGGCGTAGGAGATCCCCGCCGTGTCGACGACGTCGTTGACCAGCATGGTGGTCACGATCTCCCGGCGAAGCTGGTGCGATCTGACGTCGGGCCCGAACTGCTCGCGCAGCACGGCCGGGAAGTAGGACGGCAGCCGGGCCGCGAACACCTCCTGGTCGGGCAGGTCGCCGCGCAGCAGGTCGTCTTTGAGGGCCAGTTTCACGTGGGCCATCAGGGTCGCCAGCTCCGGCGAGGTGAGACCGATACCGGCTTCGGCCCGGCGCAGAATCTCCTTCTCCGACGGCAGCGCCTCCAACTCCCGGTTCAAGCCACGGTCCCTGACCAGATCCGTGATCATTCTGGCGTGCACCCACAGCACGCTGGCCGCATTGGCCCGGCTGGTGCCCATCAGGTCGTTCTGGCTCTCGTTGTCGGCCAACACCAGCCGACCGACCTCGTCGGTCATCGACAGCAGCAGGTCGGTGCGGTCGTCGGCGCCGACCTTACCCGCGGTGACCAGCGAATCGATCAGGATCTTGATGTTGACCTCGTGGTCCGAGCAGTCCACGCCGGCGGAGTTGTCCAGCGCGTCGGTGTTGACCCGGCCGCCGATCAGATCGAACTCGACGCGCCCCAGTGAGGTCACACCGAGGTTGCCGCCCTCGCCGATCACCTTCGCCCGCACCTGATTTCCGTTGACCCGGATCGCATCGTTGGCGCGGTCCCCGACGTCGGCGTCGGCCTCGCTCTCGGCCTTGACATAGGTGCCGATGCCACCGTTGAACAGCAGGTCGGCGGGCGCCTTGAGGATCGACTTCATCAACGCCGGTGGCGTCAGCTCGGACACCGCATCGTCGATGCCGAGCGCGGCGCGCGCCTCGGGGCTGATCGGGATGGACTTCTGCTCGCGGCTGTAGACGCCGCCACCCCGGCTGATCAGCGTGGCGTCGTAGTCCTCCCAGCTGGACCGCGGCAGGTCGAACAGCCGCTGGCGTTCCCGCCACGAGGCGGCGGTGTCGGGGTCGGGGTCGATGAAGATGTGCCGGTGGTCGAAGGCCGCCAGCAGCCGGATATGCCGGGAGAGCAGCATCCCGTTGCCGAACACGTCGCCGCTCATGTCGCCGATCCCGACGACGGTGAAGTCCTCGGACTGGGTGTCCACACCCATCTCGCGGAAGTGGCGCTTCACCGACTCCCAGGCGCCCTTGGCGGTGATACCCATCGCCTTGTGGTCGTAGCCGACCGACCCGCCGGAGGCGAAGGCGTCGCCGAGCCAGAAGCCGTAGGAGTCGGCGACATCGTTGGCGATGTCGGAGAACGTCGCCGTGCCCTTGTCGGCGGCGACCACCAGGTAGGCGTCATCGCCGTCCCGACGCACCACATCGCGCGGTGCCAGCACCGCGCTGGAGGCCTTGTCGACGTTGTCGGTGACGTCGAGCAGGCCGGCGATGAACAGTCGGTAGCAGGCGACCCCCTCCTCACGGGTCGCATCGCGGTCGGCCGCGGCGTCCCCGGTCGGCGCGGGCGGCTGCTTGACCACGAATCCGCCCTTGGCGCCGACCGGTACGATCACCGCGTTCTTGACCGCCTGGGCCTTGACCAGGCCGAGGATCTCGGTTCGGAAGTCCTCCAGCCGGTCCGACCATCGCAGGCCACCGCGGGCCACGAAGCCGAACCGAAGGTGCACACCCTCCAGCCGCGGGGAGTACACGAAGATCTCGAACTTGGGTCGCGGCAGCGGCAGCTCGTTGATCAGCTCGGGGTTGAGCTTGAAAGAGAAGACGTTGCGCGCACGCGCCGAATCGGCCTGCGTGACGAAGTAGTTGGTGCGCAGGGTCGCCTCGATCATCGAGGCGATCGCGCGCAGCACCCGGTCGGTGTCGAGGCTGACCAGGGCGTCGATGTCGGCCGACACCGCCGCGGCGGCCGCGTGGGCGTCCCTGCGGTGAGACGTCGCATCGACGTGATCGGCCGGGCAGAACAGCGCCTCGAACAGGTCGACCAGCGACCGGGCGGTACCGGCATGGGTGTTCAGCACCGACGCGATGTGGGTCTGGCTGTAGGGGAAACCCGCCTGCTTGAGGTACCTGGCGTAGGCGCGCAACACGGCCACCTGCTGCCACGTCAGGTCGGCGCGCAACACCAGTTCGTTGAAGCGGTCGATCTCGGAGTGGCCGTGCCAGATCGCTGTGACGGCGTCGGCGAAGCGCTGGGCGCTGGCGTCGCGCTCCGGTCCGGCGGGCGCCTCGGGGATGCCGCGGTGCGGCGACACCTTGAACTGGTAGATCCACACCGGCAGCCCGTCGGGCCGGGTCACCGTGAACGGTCGCTCCTCGAGCACCACGACACCCATGGACTGCAGCATCGGAAGGAGCTGGCTCAGCGAGGCCGATTGTCCACCGAGATACCAGACGAGGTGGGACACCCCCGCCTCGTCGCTGTCGGAGAGCACCAGCTTGACCGAGTCGTCGTCGAGCTGCTCGATGATCGCGATGTCGGTCAGCGCGTGCAGCGGCGTGATCGCCTGTTTGTACTCCTCGGGAAACGCGGCCGCGTAGTGCTCGGCGGTGACCTGATCGATCGATCCCGTCTGAACCGCGCCGAGCAACCGGTCACCCCAGGTCCGGGCGGCCTCGGTGAGCAGATCCTGGATACGCGACTGGTTGAGCTCCGATACGTCGAGCTGGCCGGCACGTGCCCCCTCGGGCAGCTGGACGGTGAAGTGCACTACCGCCCAGGGGGATTCACTGACGCGCGCAGCGTAGTCGATGCTCGCGCCGCCGAGCTCACGGACCAGGATGTCCTGCATCTGCAGCCGTACCGCGGTGGTGTACCGATCGCGCGGCAGATACACCAGGCACGACACGAAATGGGCCAGCGGGTCGGCCCGCATGAACAGCAGCGTGCGTCGGCGCGCGCCGAGGTCGACGACCGCCATCGCCATGTCCAGCAGCGTCCTGGCGCTGAGCGCGAACAACTCCGAACGCGGAATGGTCTGGATGATGTCGAGCAGCAGCTGCCCGGGGTTGCTGGGGTCGCGATGCGCCATCGCCAGCGCGTCGTTGACGCGGCGGGAGATCAACGGGATGTCGAGCACGTTGGCGTTCATCGCCGCGACGGTGAACAGTCCGAGGAAGCGGTGCTCGACCGCCGCGTCGCTCTCGCCGGTGTGTTCCCGGACCACCACGATCTGCGGGTAGGCGCCGTAGCGCAGGAAACTCGGGACGGTCGCCTGCGCGAGCGCCAGGATCTCGTCCTTGTTGGTCAGCTGCGGCAGCACGTCCTCACGCAGGCGCAGCACACCGAGCCGGCTGGACGCGTCGATCGTCGCGTCGCCGGCGCGCACCGTGCAGCGCTGATAACCCAGCAGCACGTAGTGCCCGTCGGCCAGCCAGCGCAGCAGTGCCGCGACGTCCTTGCGGTCGGGGCTGGGGAAGAGCCGCCCGGTGTCGCTGTCGAGTTCGGCGGCCAGGGTGCGCAACGTGGCGGCCATGGCGGCCGAATCTATCGCCACCTGGCGCGCGTCGGCGAGCACCCGCGGCAGCAGTTCCTCGGCTTTTGCGATGGCACGCCGGTCCGCCGACGTGGACAACTGCACGTGCACCCAGGTTTCGTCGACGCCGTCGGTGAAGCCGGCTTCGGCGGCCGGGGCGATGTCGAGCAGCTCACCACCAGGCCCGCGCCGCACCCGGAACACCGGGTTCATGATGGCGGTGTAGGCCACGCCGAGCCGGTGTAGCAGCACGGTGACCGAATCCATCAGCAATGTCGCGTTGTCGGTCACGATCTGCAGGGCCGGCCCGAAGCCTGCGGGATCGTCGGCGCCGTAGACCGCCACCTGGGTGGTGCCCGGTGACCGCTGGCTCCCCAACCGGTACTGCGCCTCGACCAGCGCCACGTCGTCGGTCAGCACGTCCGAGCCCGGGCGGCTCACCGGACCGGTCACCGCCGCTTCTGCGCCGGGGGCTCCGCCGTGGGGTCCCCGGAAGGTTTCGAGGAAGGCGGGCACGAGCTGGTCGACGACCTCTGGGGTCGCTCCGCTGTCCTTTCGCCCGCCGATCGCACCTTGATTCAACGACATACGCCGCTCCTGACTCACCCGTGCGCACCGGCCGTCGTTGGCTGTAACCGGGCGCCCTGCGGTGGCGGTTACGTGGTCCGCACGACGAGACTAGTCCCGCGTGAGCTTGCGGTGGGTCACCCGGTGCGGACGGGCCGCCTCGGCTCCCAGCCGCTCCACCTTGTTCTCCTCATACGCTGCGAAGTTGCCCTCGAACCAGAACCACTTGGCCTCGTTGTCGCTGTCACCCTCCCAGGCCAGGATGTGGGTACAGGTACGGTCCAGGAACCACCGGTCGTGGCTGATCACCACCGCGCACCCGGGAAACTTCTCGAGCGCGTTCTCCAGCGATCCGAGCGTCTCGACGTCGAGGTCGTTGGTCGGTTCGTCGAGCAGGATCAGGTTGCCGCCCTCCTTGAGGGTCAGCGCCAGGTTGAGCCTGTTGCGCTCACCGCCGGACAGCACACCGGCCGGCTTCTGCTGATCCGGACCCTTGAAACCGAACGCCGAAACGTACGCCCGCGATGGGATCTCGTTCTGCCCGACCTCGATGTAGTCCAGCCCGTCGGAGACCACCTCCCACACGGTCTTCTTAGGGTCGATCCCCGCCCGGCTCTGGTCGACGTAGCTGAGCTTGACGGTCTCCCCGACCTTGACCGTGCCACTGTCCGGCTGCTCGAGTCCCACGATCGTCTTGAACAGCGTGGTCTTTCCGACGCCGTTGGGGCCGATCACCCCGACGATGCCGTTGCGCGGCAGGGTGAACGACAGATCCTTGATCAGTGGCCTGCCCTCGAAGCCCTTGTCCAGGTGGTCGACCTCGACGACCACGCTGCCCAGCCGGGGCCCGGTCGGGATCTGGATCTCCTCGAAGTCGAGCTTGCGGGTCTTCTCCGCCTCGGCGGCCATCTCCTCGTAGCGCTGCAGACGGGCCCTGCTCTTGGCCTGCCGGGCCTTGGCACCCGAGCGCACCCACTCCAGCTCGTCCCTGAGCCGCTTCTGCAGCTTGGCGTCCTTGCGGCCCTGCACCGCGATGCGCTCGGCCTTCTTCTCCAGATAGGTCGAGTAGTTGCCCTCATACGGGTAGGCGCGGCCGCGGTCGAGCTCCAGAATCCACTCGGCGACGTTGTCGAGGAAGTAGCGGTCGTGAGTGACCGCCAGGATGGCGCCCCTGTACGCGGCCAGGTGCTGCTCGAGCCACAACACACTCTCGGCGTCGAGGTGGTTGGTCGGCTCGTCGAGCAGCAGCAGGTCGGGTTTGGACAGCAGCAGTTTGCACAGCGCCACGCGGCGCCGCTCACCACCGGAGAGATGGGTGACGGGCTCGTCCGGCGGCGGGCAGCGCAACGCGTCCATCGCCTGTTCCAGCTGCGAGTCGATGTCCCAGGCGTCGGCGGCGTCGAGCTCCTCCTGGAGCTTGCCCATCTCCTCCATCAGTTCGTCGGAGTAGTCGGTCGCCATCAACTCGGCGACCTCGTTGTAGCGGTTGAGCTTGGCCTTGATCGCCACCCCGTCTTCGACGTTCTCGCGCACCGTCTTGGTCTCGTCGAGCGGGGGCTCTTGCTGCAGGATCCCCACGGTCGCACCGGGCTGGAGGAACGCGTCGCCGTTGTTGGGCTGGTCCAGTCCGGCCATGATCCGCAAGACGCTCGACTTACCGGCCCCGTTGGGACCGACGACGCCGATCTTCGCGCCCGGAAGGAAGTTCAGCGTGACGTCGTCAAGGATCACCTTGTCGCCGTGCGCCTTGCGGACCTTCCGCATCGTGTAGATGAATTCGGCCATGCCTCCGCTGTTGCCTTTCTCGATCCCGGCCCGTTCGGCGGGATCATCTCGGACCTGTGCGATTGAGTCGGGCCCCATCCTAGGCGCGGCCGCCGGGCCGCCGACCGCAGCTAGCCGGTGAGCGGCAGTTCACCCACCTCGGGCGCGGTGTCGTCGCCCTCGTCCTCGCCCCCTTCGTCGTCGATCTCGTCGCCGGCCGGGGACCCCGACGCCACGGCGGCCGGCGCCGGTTCGGGATGCCTGCGGCTCTCGATTCGCACGATGCACCTGGCCAGGTCCGGCCCGACCGAGGTGGCCCGTATCTCCAGCGACGACCGCCGGTTGCCGTCGCGGTCCTCGTACTCGCTGGTGTAGAGGTAGCCCACGACGATCACCGCGTCACCCTTCCCGAGCCCGGCGCCCACACCGGTGATCAGCCGGCCCCAGCAGTTCACCGTCGCATACAGCGAATTCCCGGGCTCCCAGCCGTCGGGGGTGCGCCTGCGCGAGTTGCTGGCCACCCGGAACTTGATCAGCTCCTGGTCACCGACCCAGCGGCGGTCGGGGTTGGTGATGATGGTGCCCACGACGGTGATGGGTGTCTCGAACATGGTCTTTCTTCCTCTCGATCTGCCGGGGACGGGCACGGCATGCGCCCGTCGTTCACACCGCCATTGACCGCCCGGCCACCGACAGCGACGGTCGATGCGACCTGCCGATCCGGCCCCGTTGTGGATGAATCGCGCATTGGGGATGGCGTGGGCCTAGGTTGATCCGCATGACCGCTGGGATCGGCCGCACCCCTGACGCCGACGGCGCGGCTGAGCCGGATCACCCCGGTCCGCTCGCCGGGGTCCGGGTCGCGGTGCAGGCCGGTGCACCCGGGGCCGACGCGTTGCGCGCCGCAGGGGCCCGGTTGAGTGGCGACGACGCCGATGCGTGGGTGATGACCGGAACGGCCGCGGGGGCGTCGGCCGCGGCCGGCGTGACGCCCACCGCGGCCGTGCTGGGCGCCCCGGTCACCGTCGCCGCCACCGATCTGGATCTGGGCAACCGGGTGCTGGCGATACTTGCGGCACACCGACCGGCGGCCTGGCCGGCGGACCTGCGCCTGGCGGCCCCGGCTCAGCCCGTCGTCGCCGCCGACCCGTCGGTGCCGTCGGCGGTGACCTCGACTCTGGCGGCGGCGGGCGCTCTGGTCGTCGCGTTGCCCCGCGCCGATGCCGGCACCGCGCCGCTACCCGACGGCGTGGATGTCGTCGTCTTCCCCGGGTGTCGCGCGCCCGCCCACGGATGCGCCGTCACGGTCGATGTCGGGTCCTCGCCGGTGTCGGTGCTGGCCCGCGCATTCGACGATGCCGTCGCCCTCGACATCGCGGCGACGCTGTCCGGCGCACCGGCGATCGACCGGGTGTGGCCGGTGAGCGCCGCCGACGCCGTCGAACTGGTCGTGTTCGGTGCGCATCTGCGCGGCGGTGCGCTGGCGTACCAGCTGACCGAGCTCGGCGCACGATGGGCCGGCGAAGTCACGACGACGGCCCGCTACCGGATGACGGTGCTGCCGACGGACCCGCCCAAGCCGGCGATCAACCGTGTTCCCGACAACGCGCCCGGCACGGCGCTCTACGGGCAGAGCTGGCTGATGTCGGCCGCGGCGCTGGGCCGGTTCCTGGCCGCGTTGCCGCCGCCGATGCAGTTGGGCAAGGTCGAGATCGCCGACGGAAGTTGGCGCACCGGGTTCGGCTGCGATGCCGCCGCGGCGACCGGCGTGGACATCAGCGCGCACGGCGGTTGGCCGGCCGCGATCGCGGCCGGTGCGGTGCGCGGTGCGGGTCGGCCCTGACCTCGACCGCCACCCCGGTCAGTCCCCGGCCCGGTCCCGCCGGGCCAGCTCGGCCAACATCGCGTTGTAGGCGGCCAGATCGGCGTCGTCGTCCCGGTCCGCAGCACGGTCGAGGCGCCTGGCGGTGCGTTCGTCGCTGCGGCGCCATTGCACGAACAGCGCGATCAGGACCACCACCAGCGGCACCTCTCCTGCCGCCCACGCGATGCCACCACCGAGGCGCTGGTCACCGAGTAGATCGGTGTGCCAGTCCAGGTGCAGCGAGCGGTAGAAGGCACCACCCAGCACCGTCGTGGTGCCCATCAGCACCACCCCGAAGAAGGCGTGCAGCGGCAGCGAGGCGAACACCATGCCGAGCTTGCCGATCGGCGGCAACGGCCGCGGTGTCGGATCCACCCCGATCACCACCCAGTAGAAGAGGTAACCGCTGAGCAGAAAGTGCAGGTTCATGGCCAGGTGCCCGGCGTGACTGCCCACCACCGCGTCGAAGATCCCGCCGAAGTACAGGCCGTAGAACCCCACGACGAACAGCGCCGTCGCGACGAACGGATTGGTCAGGATCCGAGACACCCGCGAGTGCAGCGCGGCGAGCAGCCATTCCCGTGGCCCCGGCGGCTGGTCGCGCCCCGCGGCCGGCAACGCCCGTAACGCCAGGGTGACCGGCGCGCCGAGCACCAGCAGGATCGGCACCAGCATCGACAACAACATGTGGGCCGCCATGTGCATGCTGAACATCGCGGGCATGTACCGGCCGATCCCCGACGACGTCGCCAGCAGCAGTGCCAGGCAGCCCAGCAGCCAGGCCGCCACCCGCCCCGCCGGCCAGGCGTCCCCGCGCCGCCGCAACCGGCGCACCCCGGCCAGGTACACGATCGCGCACACGATCGCAGCGGTGCCGAACAGCACGTCGAAGCGCCAGTCGAACAGCACCCGCGCCGGCGTGGGTGGGCCGGCCAGGTCGTAGCCGATCTCCACCATCGGGATGGACGGGTTGGCCTGGCGTGGCGGCGGAGGGGGCGTGCGGCCCAGTGCGACGGCCACCCCGAACGTCAGCCCGAACACGATCGCCTCGACCAGCGCAAGCCGGATCAATGCGCCGCGCGCGCCCGGGTCGGCACGCAGAACGGCCACTCCACCGCGGCGCTGCCGCCAGCCGAGCACCCCCAACACGCCCAGCGCGGCGGCCTTGGCCAGCACCAGCCGGCCGTAGTCGCTGCCGACGAGATCGCCGGGGGCGACCCGGACCAGCGCGTTGAGCACCCCGCTGTACGCCATCGCGACGAAACACCACAGCGCAACCGCCGAGAACCGGCGCGCCGCCAGATCGGCGTACTCGCCGCCGCGCAGCGCGTGCACCAGCAGGGCCAGCAACCCGCCCGCCCACAGCGCGCCCGCGACGAGGTGCACCAGCAGGCTGTTCGTCGCGATGTCGTGCGCCCCGCCCGCCGACGAATGGCCGGTCAGAGCCAACGGCAGCAGCGTCACCAGCGACCCGGCGAACAGCATCGGGGTCCACGACCAGCGCAGCACCGGAATACTGACCAGTGCGACGACGGCCGCGAACAACGCGGTCCAGCGCCACGCCCCCGCCACCTCGACCAGGCTGGCCACCGACCAGATGTCCGACGGCCGCAGCCGGGTGGACAGGGGTTGGCCACTGACATCGGAGACGGTGAGCGCCACCATCAGCAGCGCGCACACTGCCCAGACGCCCGACGCGAAGGTCCCGACCCGCAGGGCGCGGTATCCGCCCGCGTCGAGCACCCGATTGCGCTGGGGCGGTACCAGGAATGCGGCGAACATGAACGACCCGACAGCGATGACGGCGGCGATCTCTCCCGCCGCGCGCACGAAGGGCAGACCGTGGGTGGTGACCGGTCCCGGATCCGGTAGGCCGGTGGCGGTCAGCGCATCCGCCAACGACAGCGAGGCCAGGCCGGCGGCGGTGGCGCCGGCGAGCAGACCGATGCCGTAGAGCAACGGCCACACCGGCGCCCTGCGGGCCGGCGTGGCCGCCGCGGGGCCGGCGGATGACATGTCAGAAGCCTATGGCCTGACCCAGGTGCAGCGGTCAGACGGCCGGATTCCGCAGCCCACGGTGGGCACGCTCGCGGGCGATGAAGTGCTCCCTGGCGAAACCTTCCACCTTGACCATGTCCGTCAGGATCGTGCGCAGTTCGTCGCGGAACGCCATGCGCCGTTCGGTCAGGTCGGCGGCCGCCTCGAGCAGATGCTGGTCGGCTGCGACCTGACGGGCCGTGGCGAACAACAGGGCCGACACCGACTCGGTGCTGCGCACCACGGTCTGGGCGACGTACTGCTGCCCCACGGCCAACGCCCTTGCGGTCAGGTCCTTTTCGGAGATGTCGGCGGGCGCATCGATCAGGACGTCGGCGACGATCCAGTACGCCTCGAAGAACGGCCGCAGCAGCGGACCGGCGATCGCCGGCCGCTTTTCGCGCAGCACCCTGTCGATCCGTTCGCCACCGGCCTCGACGTCTTGCTCCCAGTCTGAATCCTCCCGTCCTCCTCGCGTGCGGGGAAGCCAGGACATCTCCTCGGCGACGTGCTCGCGGAAGGCAGCCGAGTCGGCGAAGTAGAACTCGAACTTCAACAGGTCACGCAACCGCATCACCTGCGCCCAGAACACGTCGAGGCGGTCCCCGTCCGCGTTGGCGGCATGGGCCAGAGCCAGCTCCACCAGCGAGGTCTCCAGGAACGCGTCGATCATCGTGTTGCGGTAGAACGCCGCCTCCAGCTCGTCCTGCGGCGCGATGTACCAAACCGGTTCACGGCCGCCGTCGATGCGGGTCACCGGGTGCCCGTTGGACAGCGCGTCCACCGCGGCACGCACGCCGTCGGGGGCGCGCAACCGCAGCGCGCTGTTGGTCATCGGGGTCTGCTTGCGCTCCAGGTAGTCAAGCGTGTCCTGCAGCGTGTGGTGCAGTTGGTCGAGGGTCAGCGCGATCCCCCGGGTGCTCAGCAGCAGCGCCGACACCAGCGCGGTCGCGTTGACCGGGGTGATCTGCAGGATGCGCCAGGCCACCTCGAAGGCCATCTTCTGCAGCGCAAGACGTTTCGCGTCGGGATCGGTGGCCATCGGGCCGTGCGGGTCCCCCAGGTACTGACGCATCGAGACGGCCTCGGGGAAGCGCACGTAGATCTTCCCGTAGTTGCGTTCGCCCTGCGCCTTGATGTAGTTGTACAGCCACGACAACCCCTCGGGCGTCTTCTCACCGCCACGCGCGTAGGCCGCGTACTCGGCGGTCTCGTGTAGCTGGTCGAAACTGATCGACACCGGCTGCAGCAGGATGTCGTCGCTACGCCCGTCCAGGTAGGCGTCGGCGACATAGGCCAGCAGACCGAGCTTGGGCGGCAACATTTTTCCGGTGCGCGACCGGGTACCCTCGATCGACCAGCTCAGATTGAAGCGCTTCTCGACGATGTATCCGACGAACTGGCGAAGGACGAACTTGTACAGCGGGTCGTCGAGCTTGCGCCGGATGAAGATGACGCCGGAGCGGCGCATCAGGGGCCCCATCGCACCGAACGACAGGTTGATGCCCGCGAACGTGTGCACCGGCGGAAGCCGGTTCTCCTGCATGGCGACCGGCACGATGACGCCGTCCAGGTAGGACCGGTGCGAGAACAGCAGCACCGCCGGATGTGCCTCCAGTCCGTGCCGCATCGCCTCGACCTCGGCGCGGTCGTAGTCGATGTTGGGATCGAAACCGCGGCTGAAGATCGCCCGGCCCAGCGCCGGGATCAGGTCGACGGAGAACCGACTCCATCCGGTGCCGAGTTCGTCGAGCATCTCGCCCGCCTTCTCGACGGTGGCGCCGGGGATCTTCTCCAGTCCTTCGCGGAACCTGGCGGAGGCCAGCACCTCCGGCTTGATCAGCCGCGGCGACTTGTACTCGGGGCCGAGCAACCGCAACTCGACCCGCTCGATCGCCAGGATGGCCCGCCGGATGACGAATCGCGCGAATTCCCTGGGGTTCTCGGCGACGGTGTGCTCGCTCCACTGCTGGTGCAGCTCGGAGACCTTCGCGGGCTCGCCGGCCACCACACGGGCCCGCGACGGGTCACGCTTGAGGATGCGGCGCTGCAGCAGCTTGGGCGGGCAGTAGGCATCTCGGCCCGAGACCAGCGCGGCCACCTTGGACCGGGTCGGCAGACCGCCCGGCACCCAGAACACCCGCACCGGCACCACGGACCGGTCCTCGTCGGCGTCCAGCAACTCGACCAGTCGGGCCAGTGTGCCCGGCGGGGGGTCGTCGTCGGCCGGCAGCTTGAGCACCTCGATGGCCGAGTCGGGGTGTTCCCGGCGCTGATGCTGCAACCAGCCCGTGAGCAACTCCTCCTCCGCCTCGGAGGACACCGAGGCCAGCACCAGGGCATCGCCGACTGCGGTGTAGGCGGTGATGTCGTCGGCGCGGACCTTCACGGCCGCCCCTTCGAGCCGGTCCGCTTGACCGGCGGGGTCTTGGCCGCGGCCTTCTTGGCGGGCGCCTTCTTGGCGGCCTTCTTCGCCGGTGCCCTCTTGACGGCGCGACGGTACAGATCCGGGACGGGCAGCTCGTCGTGCGGCCAGTCCGCCAACGTGTCCAGATAGAGCCGGCGCACCTCGGCGATCCGCTCGGGCAGGTTGTCGTGCGTCCAGTCGTCGACCGGAATCGGCGGATAGACAACCACATCGACGGTTCCGGGGTTGAAGGTGCTGGAGTCGCGGGCGGCGATCACCTCCGCGTTGCGGATCACGATCGGCACGATCGGGATGCCCACCGACATCGCCATCCGGAACGGGCCCTTCTTGAACGGGCCGACCTCGGTGGTGTCCAGCCTGGTGCCCTCGGGCGCGATCAGGATCGACAGACCCTTGCGGGCGAGTTCCTCGACCTTCTTCAGGCCCTCGACCGCCTTGGCCGGGTCGTCGCGGTCGATGAAGGCGGCGTCCATGATCTTGCCCATCGTGCCGACGATGGGGTCGCTCTCGAGTTCCTTCTTGCCCACCGACGTGAAGTTGTCGCTGACCAGGCGGCCGGCGATCAACGGGTCGGCCTGGTTGCGGTGGTTGAAGATGAACACCGCCGGGCGCTGCACAGTCAGATTCTCGCGGCCGAGCACGTTCAGGTTGATGCCGATGGTGTTGAGCAGGGTCCTGCCGTACATCGACGTGAAGAAATTGACGCCGGTGCGCTTGTTGCGGGTGACCAGACCGATGCCCAGGGCTCCGGCAGCAATCGGCACCATCGATGCCACCCCGGCCACGGTGCGCAGCTGAGACACCGGATTGGAGCCGCTGCGGCTGCTGAACCGCAGCACCGGCCAGCCCCGCTTGGCGGCCACCGTCGCCATCTTGCCCGCCGGGTTGGTCGGGCGTGGATTGCCGACGAGATACATCAGCGCGACGTCCTCGTCGCCGTCGGCATAGAAGTAGCTCTTCGCCAGGTCAACCGCATTGGCGGCGGCGAACTCCTGCACCGCCCTGGCCTTGCCCGGCCCCCAGATGATCGGTCGCTGGACCTCGCCGGTGATCAGCCCGTCCTCGTCCGTCTCGAACTTGTTGCTGAGCACGTTCTCGATTCCCAGGAATCGGGCAACCGGATCGACCTGCACCGTCAGCGCTGACGAGCTCAGGACCACGGTGTGGCCGCGCGCCATGTGCGCGCGCACGATCTCGCGCATCTCCGGATAGATCCGGCCGACGATCTTCTGCACGAACAGCCGCTCGGCCAGCTCGTCGATGTCGGCGAGGGAGTTGCCCCGCAACATCCGCGCGCCCTTGCCGATCAGGTCCTCGAACTCAGAGCGCCCCAGCTGATGGTTCAAGCCGGCCTGCACCATGCCGATGAACTCGCCCACCGACATCTGCCCACGCCGCAGCCGGTCCTGCGTCATCACCACGCCGGTGAACCCGGCGACCAGCGTGCCGTCCAGATCGAAGAACGCGCCGACCTCGGCACCCGGCGGGCTGGCCTCTACCTCGGCGACCGAGCCGGGCAGCCGCATCTGACCATTCGACGGCGTCATCGCGAGACACTTCCGTTCAGTGGGAGCGACTGGGACTGCGCGACGAACGTCGCGGGCTGCACGCGGCCGTCCCCGCCCAGGGCCAAAACCTCGTCGAACCCGGCCGCCAGGCACTGCGCGAACAGGTCCGGGTCGGTGATCGAGGCCCGGTCGTAGCGGGCGGTGATCGTGCAGAACCCCGAGCGCGAGATCAGAACAACCATCATCGCCACCCCAGGGAGAGGCCCGATTCCGTACTGCCGCAACACTTTTGCACCGGCGATGAACGTATCGCCGGCATACACCGGCACGTTGGAGGCCTGCACGTCGGAATTGACGATGGAACCGGCGATGATCTCGAGCATGGTGTCGGGCAGCAGGCCGACCATCGGCGCGATCGCACCGACCATGTCCAGCGCACGCTCGTCACGCTTGCGGGTCATCTGGGAGCGGATGTCCTTGATCCGGACTTCCGGGTCGGCCAGGCCGATGGGCGCGGCGAGGTTCACCCCGACGAATCGGTTGCCACCGGCCGGATCCGCCTCCGAGCGCAGGTTGACCGGCACCGCCATCGGCAGTGCATCGATGGGCACCCCCTTGGCCCGGTGGTAGAGCCGCAGTGCCCCACACACGCCGGCCAGGTAGGCGTCGTTGATCGAGCCGCCCGCCGCCTTGGCCGCACGGTGCAGGTCGCCGAACTCGATGTCGATCGCCTCGCTGCGCGACGACAGGCTGCGCCGACGCAACAGCGGTGACGGTTCGGCCACCGGGCCCATCACCCGCGCGCCCGACATCGCATATTCGACGACACTGCCCAACCTCGACACCGGGTCGCGCACCACATGCCCGACCGCCTGGGCGGCGCCGAACAGCGCGTCACGCACCCCACCTACCACGGTGCCGGGCAGACGGTTGAACCCGCGGCGCATCAAGTCGTTGGGCGACAGGTCCGACGGGATCGGCAGCGGCGGGGCCTGCTGCGCCGGTGGGTTGCGCTCGAGGTCGTAGAGGTTGGCGAACATCTCCACGCTGCCGACACCGTCGGTCACGGCGTGGCTGAGATGCACCATCAGCGCCGCCCGCCCGTTCTCCATACCCTCGATGAGGGTTGCCGTCCACAGCGGGCGGGAGATGTCGAGCGGTGACTGCGCCGCCACCTCGGCGATGTCCATCACCTGGCGGAAGGTGCCCGGCTCCGGCACGCGAACGCGGCGCAGATGGAAGTCCAGGTTGAAGTCCGGGTCGACGACCCAGCGCGGGGCCGCCGTGGGCAGCGTCGGGGTGACCACCTTCTGGCGCAGCCGCAGCACCTTGCGGGAGGCGTGGTCGAAGCAGGTGCGGAACCGGTCCCAGTCCGGGGTGGTGTCGAGAATCTCGATCGTCATGATGCCCGAGCGGGTGCGAGGATTGGCTTCGCCACGATGCAGGATCTGGTCGAGTGCGTTGAGTTCCTCCGGCAGCCCGGCCGCGTCCAGTTCCGGCACGTTACTCATGGCGACTACGCTAGTCGTCACCCCTGCCGGCGGAGCAGCTTTGGTCGCCGTTCACGAACCGGTCACGTCCGGCCTGCGGGATACACTGCTCGGCACTGCCCCCGTAGCTCAGCGGATAGAGCAACCGCCTTCTAAGCGGTTGGTCGCAGGTTCGATCCCTGCCGGGGGCGCAACGGCGACGTCCCGAGACCCGAAATCGCGCGGAGTGGTCATCTGGCACACAAACCCCAATCGTCACAGCCAGTGTTATCATGCGGCGGCGCTGCCTGCCCTGCAGCGCTGACGGCGGAGGGGTGCCGATGACCGACGTGTCCGAACCGGACCCATCGGAGCCAGCGCCCGCACCGCAACCGGAAAAGCCTAGTCGCCTCAGCCGTTTTCGACGGCGCGGCCCGGGCGGGCTGGTCAGCATCCAGTCCAAGCTGATCGTGGTTCTGGTGCTGTACACCATCGTGGCGGCAGTGGTCGTCGGAGTCGTCGCCTTCCAGGCCGGCCGCACTTCCATCCGGTCGTCAGTGTTCGACCGGCTCACCGAGATTCGCGAGTCGCAGTCCCAGGCACTGGAACGCCAGCTCACCGACCTGAAGAACTCCCTGATCATCTACACCCACGGCGCGAACCTCGCCGGTGCGGTCGACGAGTTCACCGCGGGGTTCGACGAGCTTGCCGACTCGGCGATCGACCCGGCCCAGTCGCGGTCGATCGTCGACTACTACGAACGGTTCTCCGCGGCGACCGAGCAGAATTCCGGGATGCCGGTGGACGCCGACGCCCTGCTGCCGACGTCGAACGCCCAGCGGTACCTGCAGGCGAACTACACCAGCCGGCACAAGGACGGGGACTCCGCACTCATCATGGCCGACGCCGGCGACGGCAGCGCATGGTCGGCGGCCAACGTGCGCTATCAGGGGTTCTTCGCCGAGATCGTCAACCGGTTCGAGTTCGAGGACGCGCTGCTGTTGGACACCCGCGGCAACGTCGTGTACTGCGCCGACAAGAACGTCGACCTCGGCACCAACATCCTGACCGGCCCGTTCCGCGGGTCCAATCTGCGCGGCGCCTACGAGAAGGCCCTGTCGTCGAACTCCGCCGACAACGTCACGTTCACCGACTTCGAGCTCTACCAACCGGCCGGGAACCGTCCCACCGCCTGGATGGTCTCCCCCGTCGCGCCCGGGGGGCGAACGGTCGGAGTGCTCGCCCTGCAGTTCCCGATCTCGAAGATCAATCGGCTGATGACCTTCGACGAGCAGTGGGCACAGGCGGGGCTGGGCGAGACCGGCGAAACCATTCTCGTGGGTCCTGACGGGCTGATGCGCTCGGATTCCCGCCTGTTCGTGGAGGATCCGCAGCGATACGTGGCGGCTGTGACCGAGGCGGGCACCCCACCCGACGTGGCCGAGGCCGCCGTCCGTCTGGGCGGCACAACCCTCGTGCAGCCCGCCGGCGAGGAGGCGAACCGGGCTGCCCAGAAGGGGCAGTCGGGGACGATGATCACCACCGACTACCTCGGCCAGGAAGCACTGCAGGCCTACACGCCGGTATCGGTGAAGGGTGCGGGGCTGCACTGGTCGCTGGTGGCCGAGATCGACACCGCGGAGGCCTTCGAAGGTGAGGCGTCGTTCACCAGGACGATGGTCGTGTCGACGACGGGCATCGTGGTGGTCGCGTGCTTGTTGTCGATCTTCCTCGCGCCGTTCTTCGTCCGGCCGATCCGGCGGCTGGAGGCCGGGGCACGCCGCATCAGTGCCGGCGACTACGACGTCGTCATTCCGGTCGACACCCGCGACGAGGTCGGCGACCTGACGGAGGCCTTCAACGAGATGAGCCGCAGCCTGACCATCAAAGAGCAACTGCTCGACGCGCAACGCAGCGCCTACGAGAAGCTCTTGAACTCGCTGATGCCCGAGAACGTCGCCGAGAGGTTCCAGCAGGGTGAGCAGACCATCACCCAGCAGCGCCAGAACGTATCCGTGATCTTCGCCGACATCATCGGACTCGACCGCCTGCAGGCCGAGCTGCCGGCCGAGGAGTCCCTGTCCCTGATCAATGAGCTGGTTCGCCAGATCGATGCCGCCGCCGAAGATTTCGGTATGGAGCGGGTGCACACCGTGCGCAACGGCTACCTGGCCAGCTGTGGCCTCACCGTCCCACGGCTGGACAATGCCCGCCGCACCGTCGACTTCGCCCTCGAGTGCGAGCGCATCGTCGACCGGTTCAGCAGAGAAACCGGCAACTCCCTGAGCGTGCGGGCCGGCATCGACGCCGGACCGGTCAGCAGCGGGCTGGTCGGCCGCTCCACAGTCGTCTACGACCTCTGGGGATCTGCGGTCAACATCGCCCATCAGGTGAAGGGCGAAACCCCGCAGTCCGGACAGCCCGGCATCTTCGTCACCGATCGGGTCCGCAAGAGCCTCAACGACACCGGGGCTTTCACCGCGGCTGGTTCGATCACGGTCGACGGCGAAGAACAACCCGTTTGGCAACTTGCGGGACGCGGCCGATGAGCGTCTTCGCATCGCCGTGGTTCTACTGGGCGGTCGGCATCGCGATCGGTCTGCCGGTGGGGTTGATCATCCTCACCGAATGGCAGCAGGCGCTCCGCCGCAAAGGAAGCTCCCTGGCCCGTCCGGTGACGCTGCTGCGGAACTGGGTGCTGCCGATCGGCGCGATCGCGTTGCTGATGGTGCAGGTCGGCGAGATCCCGGCAGAGGCCACACCGACGAAGCTCATCGGAACCCTGCTGGCCTTCGTGGTGTTGGTGCTGCTGCTCTCCGGAGTCAACGCCACCCTGTTCCAGAACGCACCCCAGGGCACGTGGCGCAGACGCGTCCCCGCGATCTTCGTCGACGTCGCACGATTGGTACTGATCGCCATCGGCCTGGCGTTCGTCTTCTCCAACATCTGGGGCGCGGACATCCAGGGCCTGTTCACCGCGCTGGGCGTGACGTCGATCGTCATCGGCCTGATGCTGCAGAATTCGGTCGGGCAGGTGATATCCGGCCTCCTGGTGCTGTTCGAGCAGCCGTTCGAGATCGGCGACTGGCTGGAGACCCCGACCGCGCGCGGTGCGGTCGTCGAGGTCAACTGGCGCTCCGTTCACCTGGAGACGGCCGACGGACTGCAGATCACCCCCAACTCCGTCCTGGCAGAGTCCTCGTTCACCAATCTGAGCCGCCCACAGGGCAAGCACAGGCTCAGAATGACCAGCGTCTTCACCATCGACGACCGGCCAGATCAGGTCTGTGAGATGTTGTCCAGGGTCGCCGCCGATCTGCCGCAACGCGATCCGAATTCCACACCGTATGCGATTCCGCTGGGCGGCCTGGAGTACCGGACCAGCATCAGACTCCGCACCGCGGCCGACTACTCGGTGGCCAGATCCACCTTCCTGCGGTGGATCTGGTACGCCTCGCGGCGCGACGGCCTGCACCTCGACGAAGCGGAGGACATCCTCCCGCTCCCCGAGGAACTGGCCGATGCGGTGCAACAGGTCATCGCACCGACACTTCAGCTCACCCCCGACGGCCAGGCGGCGCTGATGGAGCACTGCCGGCTGGAGCGGTACGGCGCCGGTGAACTCGTCCTGCGCGCCGGCGAGGTGCCCGAGCGAATGACGTTCATCGTGTCGGGCCAGGTCCAGCTCACCGTGACCGACGGCACCGGCGCCGATCTGCCGGTAGGCATGGTGACGGAAGGGTCGTTCGTCGGACAGAACACCTTGACCCGACAGCCGGTGACGGGATGTGCCCGGGCCGTCGATGAACTCACCGTCGTCCACGTCAACCGTGCATACATCGAGCGACTCGTGGATGAGAACCCCTTGCTGCTAGAGGATTTCGGTCGCATCATCGAAGATCGCCGTGCCGCAGCACTCCAGTTGCTGGCGACGAAGACACGATGAGCAGCTGACGCGCATTCGATCCCGTCATCGTCGTACGCGTCGCTGACCAGCGACAGAGCGAGTAAGGTCGGCCGATACGACCCTGCACGGAACTTGACCAATGACCACTGGCACGCGCGATGCGATGCCATGACAGGGAGGCCACCGTGGCGACCCACAAAGAGCCCGGTGTCGAAGACCGGCCGGGCCCGCTGAAAGCGGCATGGCGCGCCATGAAGGCGCCGGTGTTCATACCTGCCTCGCTGGTCATCTTCGCCCTGATCATCTTCTCGGTGGTCTTCTCCTCCACCGCGAAGAATGCCTTCAGCAACCTCAACAGCGTGATCACCAGCGGCATCGGCTGGTGGTACGTGCTGGTCATCACCGGTTTCGTGGTCTTCGCGCTGTACTGCGGGTTCTCCCGCATCGGGTCCATCCGGCTCGGCCGGGACCTGGAGAAGCCCGAGTTCGGCTTCTGGGCCTGGCTGGCGATGCTGTTCAGCGCCGGGATGGGCATCGGCCTGGTGTTCTACGGCGTGGCCGAACCCCTCACCCACTACGTCAACCCGCCCCCGGGCCTGGGCATCGAGGGCTCCACCGACGACGCCGCGAACGAGGCCCTGTCCATCACCTTCTTCCACTGGGGGCTGCACGCCTGGGCGATCTACGTCGTCGTCGGTTTGGGCATGGCGTACATGACGTATCGCCGCGGTCGGCCGTTGTCGGTGCGCTGGCTGCTCGAACCGCTGATCGGCCGCCAACGTGTCGAAGGCTGGATCGGGCACACCGTCGACGTGGTGGCGATCGTCGGAACGCTCTTCGGCGTGGCCACCTCTCTCGGGTTCGGGATCACCCAGATCGCGGCGGGGTTGCAGTTTCTGGGCTGGATCACCGTCAACAACTGGTGGATCATCGGGATGATCACGGTGATCACGATGATCGCCACCGCGTCGGTGGTCCTCGGGGTCGACCGCGGCATCAAGTGGCTGTCGAACATCAACATGGCGCTGGCCGCCGGCCTGACCGCATTCGTGCTGCTGCTCGGGCCGACGTTGTTCCTTCTGCAGGCCTGGGTTCAGAACCTCGGCAACTACGTCACCTTCATGCCGCAGTTGATGCTGCGCACCGGCCCATTCACCGACGGTGCGTGGCTCGGCAGCTGGACGATCTTCTACTGGGGCTGGTGGGTCAGCTGGGCGCCGTTCGTCGGGATGTTCATCGCGCGAATCTCCCGTGGCCGCACGATCAGGCAGTTCGTCGGCGGTGTGCTCTTGGCGCCGACGGTCATCGGCACGCTGTGGTTCACCATCTTCGGCGACTCGGCCATCCTGCGTCAGCGCGATCAGGGCGACATGCTGGTCGAGGGCGCCGTGGACGCGAGCACCTCGCTGTTCCGGTTGCTCGGGGGGCTGCCGATCGGGGTGATCACAAGCGTCATCGCCATCTTTGTGATCGTGTTCTTCTTCGTCACGTCGTCTGACTCCGGGTCGCTGGTGGTCGACATCCTCTCCGCGGGTGGCGAGCTGGATCCGCCCAAGGCCAGCCGGGTGTACTGGTGTCTGCTCGAGGGCCTGGCCGCCGCGGTGCTGCTGGTGGTCGGCGGAGCCGGCTCGCTCACCGCGCTGCAGACCGCGTCGATCGCGACGGCGGCGCCGTTCTCGCTGGTGATGGTCGCGGCGTGCGTGGCGATGATCCGGGCGTTCCGATACGACCTGGCGACCACGCCGCAGTTCCTGAAGGTGTCCTCGCCGGCCGAGTACAGAGCGGCGACCACGACGGACGGCGAGCAGGGATTCAGCGAGATATCTTCGACGCTGGTCGGCCTGGTGGCCGTCCACCACGTCGATGTCGACACCGTGAAGGTCCACGAGCTGACCGGCGAGCTGACCGTGGCCGAACCGGTCGACCCACTCGGTGAGGCTCTGACCGACCAGCATCACAACCGCTCCTGACATCCGGGGCGGGATGCGCAGACACGGAGACCAGCAACCAAATCTCCTGCCGCAGCGCCATGCCGCCGTGGGCCGCCGATCCGGCCCACGGCGTCGAGCACAGCAAATGTTAGCCGACGGCGCTGCAGATCGCTGAACCGGTCTCCCGTCATTGCATCCAACGGCGAATCCGCATCCCACCCATCGCCTGAGACTCGCCAAAATGGGCCCTGCCGGATACTGTGCAATCCCACCTACCAGGGGGAGATCGTCGGCATGGGCAAAGCTCGTCATCGCCATAAGCGGGCACGCAGATCGGCCGTGGGCGCGGCGGCTCTGGGCCTGGCGGCAACCGTGGGCGGCGTCGCAGCGACGCAGCCTGCGGCGATAACCGGCTCGCTGGTCGACCTGACGGCGCTGATCGTCGTCGGCAGCTCCACCCATCCCGACGGCTCGGGCAACGAGAACTTCTTCGGCGGCAAGTTCAATCAGGCGCCCTACAACCCGACCGGTCAACCGGGCCCTGACCTGGTGGGCGTCAACTTCTGGGCGTGGACCACCGGCATCGACGCCGCGCTGCAGGCACATTCGGGTGAGGACAACGCGGTGCTGTCATCCGGCTGGGGGGCCGCGAACAGCAGCCTGGTCCTGAGCCGAATGGACAGGAACAGCGACCCGGCGCTACCCAAGACGCTTTTCATCCTCGACAACAACGTCTCGCGACCCGACGGCGGGTTCGGCACTCGATATCCGCTGTTCGCGCTGATCGGGGTGAACCCGTTCCCGTCGCCGACGGACACCGCTGCCAAAAACGTCGTCGACATCGCCTACCAGTACAACTACAACTCCAATGCCCCTGCCGACCTGCTCAACATCGTCGCCCATGTCAATGCGCTGGTCGCCTACCTGTACGTGTACCGGGACCAGGACCAGATCGATCTGCCGGTTGACGTCGACGGCAATCCGACGGTGACCTGCGGCGGCGCGAACACCTGCGCGGTCCTCGCCAACGGAGCCGCCGCCCTGCCCTGCGACGACGCACGCTGCGAGGTCCCCGAGGGCGATCGGGTGGTCGCCTATGTGACCAGACGGGGCAACACCACCTACGTCACCTACACCGTCGAGGAACTTCCGTTGGCGCGGTTGATCCGCGACGTCGTCCCGTTCGGCGGGGTGATCGCCGATGTCTCCGAACCGATCTTGAAGCTGGTCGTGGAATCCGCCTACTACGGCGGCAACCCGATCCCGTCCGACCCGAGCCAGTACCGGCCGGCACGACTGATGCCGTCGCCCGGCGAGATCGCGACGACGGTGTCCAAGGTTCCCGGGGCGATCCACGAAGTCCTGGAAGCGTTGTCAGCCGATATGGTTGGCTCGGACCCCGCACCCGTCGAGACCATTAAAGCGGCAGTGACCGACGAGCCCAGTGGCGACGAGATCGGACCTGGCGAGGCGACCTCTTCGCCTCGGCGGCAGGCCGACCCGCGGCACGATGGTTCGGACGACGATAGCGTCCACGGCAGCCACGACTTCGAGGATGTCGACGAGGCCGACGACACGGCCGCCGACGACGACCAACACGAGGTCGCCTCCGGCAACGAGCAGCCTGAGGCCGACTTCGCCTACGGCCAACCCGAGGTCTCCTCCGGCAACGACAAACCCCGCAACCCCACCGGGGAATCCGGTGACGAACCCGCCGCACAGCCCACAAGGGATACATCCGACGCCGACCGCGACAGCGACGACTAGCCAAACCCGCCGTCGACAAGATCGTGGTCGGGGTGGGAGATTTGCGGGCCGGCTCGTTTTGATGCGCTGACCCACACCGAGTTCTACCCGGACACCAGGTACGGCCTGTGCAGGTTGTAGTAGGACACGTCGCCCATCAGCTGCATCTCCTCGTCGAA
>NZ_JAIFZS010000079.1 GCF_019710635.1 Mycolicibacterium xanthum | reverse complement strand
TCACGACGTCCGTCGAAGGAGCCGTGTCCGTGTCCAAGCGTTACCCCGAAGAGTTCCGCCGTAAGGTGCTCGACCTGGTGGCCGCAGGCCGCCCCATCGCCACAGATCGTCGACGACGTGCGCGCCGGCGGCTGATCGGCGGATTGCGGACGCCGGCCCTGAGTTGGGACACGCCTGCGATGATGTTGCCGATTGGCGGACCGGCACGCTGCGGTTGGCTGCCGGTCTTCCGCAAAGGTTCCCCGGTGGCATCGGGTCGGATAGGTCTGCTGCGCTCAGCGACCATCACCATCAACGGTACCGCCCAGGCCTTCCCACCCGAAATCCCCACCAGCACAATGCGAAATCATCGCCAGCGTCGGAATCAAAGTGGGTCACCAAGCCAATTGTCGTGCCTCGGGTTGGATGATCGGCCGAAACGTCTTTTTCGGGCCAGCGGACCGATACGATCCGACGTGCAGTTACCGGATTGGATGGCAGTCGCGTGAGACGAGATGGGTGATGCGCACGGTCGCGAGTTCCGTCCTTGCGAAGCGGGCAATGCTCCGCGGGTATTGGTGCGTGCGGCAGAAACGTCCGGTCGGTGTCGTCGCGGTTGTGGCGGCGTGTGTCCTTGTCCTCAGCTCATGTTCAACCACGCAGAACTCGTCGCCTCCGACACAACCTGCCACCGGTGGTCAGATCACACCATTGCTTGAGAGCACGCTATCGGCCCCGCGCTGGTTCACCGGCACCGACGGGCGGGCGCACCTGGTCTACGAACTCATGCTGACCAACGTCGTCCCGGCTGCGGTCACCCTCGCCGCCGTCGAGGTGCTCAGTGCCGATTCGGGTTCCACGTTGATCCGTCTGACCGGTGATTCGTTGCGGGCGGCGACATCGTTGGTCGCATCTCCGGACACGCCGACCGCCGAGTTGCCGTCGTCGTCGGTCGGCGTGGTGTGGCTGGACATTCCGCTCGACGGCAGCGCGGTTCCGCCGGCGATCACCCACCGGGTGACGATCGATCCCCTGGCGGGCAGCACCCCGTTCTCCGGCCTGTCGTTGACGTTTACCGGACCGGCCGTGCAGGTGGATCAGCGGCCGCCGGTCGTCGTCGGCGCTCCGCTGGCCGGGCCGGCTTGGGCCGCACTCGGCAGCTGTTGCGACGGGCCGCATCGACGCGCGCCATTTCCGATCGACGGGCGGTGGTACATCGCGCAGCGGTTCGCGATCGACTTCAACCAGTTGGACGCGCAAAACCGGCCCGGCGTCGGTGACCCCCTGTCGCCCAGCAGCTTTCCGACGTTCGGACAGCCCGTGTATGCAGTGGCCGACGGCACCGTCGTCGAAGCAGTGGATGGCAATCCGGATCTGCGGGTCGGCGAGGCCCGTGAGGAGCCGACGCCGGACAACGCCGGTGGCAACCGGGTCGTCATCGATATCGGTGACGGGCGCTTCGCCGTGTACGCCCACCTACACAAGGGCAGCATCTCGGCGCACCCGGGCGACCGCGTTTCGCGCGGACGCCATATTGCCGATGTGGGCAGTTCCGGTACCACGGGCGGGCCGCACCTGCATTTCCAGATGACCGATCGTCCATCGGTCGTGTACGCCGACGGAATACCTTATGTGTTCTACGAATTCGAGCTCACCGGGCGAACGCCACCACTGGCCGACGTGCTGAAGTATTACGACACCCTGGAGCCCATTCCGATCAGCACCGCCGACACCGGAGCGCACCGCGACCAACTACCGCTCGGGCGCGACGTGCTGACCTTCCCAGCCGTCAACGGGGGCGGTTAGCCGAATTCTCGACAGGCGGCCTTCCCGGGTTCCGCTCATCCGGTGTTCAGTTCGTCTCGCCGATGCTTCGTCACCGCCATGACGACTTCTTGGACCGCTTACCCGCATCGGCGCCGGCCGGCCCACGGTCGCGCGGTGGCCGACGAAGCACACATAGCGGACGCATAGCCAGTGGAAAGTCGGCGCTCAGCGCGGGCTTCTACACAGGTTGGTGAGCGACACCACCCGGGTGCGCTCATCCACCCCGAGTACACCGAGGAGTCGCTGTGCCCCGTTCCCTGTCCCATATCGCCGGTGGTGTCGCCGCCGTCGTCGCGATGCTGGCCGTGCCGGCCTGCACCGCGCAGACTGCCGAATCGGCGGCTTCGCCCCAGGATTTCACACAGTGCCTGATCGACCACGGCGTGCCGGCGGATGCCGCCACCCCGCCGCAGGGTCCGCCGCCCGGCGCGGACGGAGCGCCCCAGGGTCCTCCCCCCGGCGGCGAGGCGGGCCCGCCACCGGGCCGACCCGGATCCGGTGATCGGCCCGCGCCGCCGGCGCCCTCCGGCGTGGACGAGGCCACCTGGAACGACGCGTTCACCGCGTGCGCCGAGGTGGCACCCGGCCCTCCGCCCGGTCATCCGGGACCGCCCGCGGCCTGAGCCGACTGCAGCGTCAGTAGACGTCGCGTACGTACCGCTTGTCGGCCACCAGTCGGCGTTTGTAGTCGCGCGCGGCCTCGTCGCTCATGCCGCCGTGCGACCGGATGACCTCGGTCAGCGCGCCGTCGACGTCCTTGGCCATCCGGCCGGCATCCCCGCACACGTAGAAGTGGGCGCCGTCTTCGAGCCAGCGCCAGACGTCGGCGCCGTAGTCCAGCATCTTGTGCTGCACATAGATCCGCTTGGCCTGGTCGCGGGAGAATGCCAGGTCGAGCCGGTTCAGGAAGCCGTCGTCGACCATGTGCTGCAGGTCGTCGCGGTAGTAGAAGTTCTGCTCGCGGTGCTGGTCTCCGAAGAACAGCCAGTTGCCACCGGTGTGGCCGAGGGCACGACGCTCCTGCAGGAACCCGCGGAACGGTGCGATCCCGGTGCCGGGACCCACCATGATCATCGGCGTCTGCGGGTCCTGCGGGGGCCGGAAATGCGGCGAGCGCTGCAGGAACACCGGCACCGGTGCGCAGGCCGGCAGGTCGGCGAGATAGGTCGACGCCACGCCACCGCGCGGACCCCCGCCGGGGGACGGATAGCGCACCACCGAGACCGTCAACTGGACCTCGTGCGGGCTGACCAGCGGGCTCGACGAGATCGAGTACTGCCGTGGGGTGAGCCTTACCAGCACGTCCTGCCAGAGCTGCGGCTCGGAGCGCACCTCGAACTCACGCACCAGATCGAGGCCGTTGCGGTTGACCGACCACCGGTCCAGCGCGGCATGGTCGGTGCGCAGCCGGTTGACGGCGCCGTCGCGCGGCCGGTGCTCGGCGACGAACCGCACCAGGTCGGCGGTGATCTTGCAGACGTCGTAGTGCGACGTCAGCGCCTCCCGTAGGGGCATCCCGACCCCGTCCACCACGACGCCCTCGTCGCCGTCGAACCCGGTTGCGGCAAGCCAGCTCTCGACCACATGGTCCGAGTTGGCGGCGAACACACCGAGCGAATCCCCTGCCGCGTAGGACACCTCGTGCCCGCTGATGTCGAAACCGAACTGGCGCACCTCCTTCGCCGAGGCGGCCGGGGTGAGCCGGACATTGCGGCACAGGGGCGCGTCGATCGGACGTGCACGGGTGAATACCGCAGGCGCGGGCGTCGCCCGCGGCGCGGACACCGGCTGCGCCGACACCTCGGCGGGCGAGCCGATCAGGTCGACGACGGACTCCGCCCAGTCCGCCAGCTCCGCGTCGTCGTAGGCCTCGCACTCGGCGCGATCGAGCACCCGGGTGGCACCCAGGTCGGCCAGCCTGGTGTCCAGCGACTTGGCGTAGCCGCAGAAGTTGTCGTACGAGCGGTCCCCGATACCGAGCACCATGAACCGCACCCCGGTCAGCGTCGGCGCCTCGGGGGCGGTAAGCCGCTCCCAGAAGTCGGCGGCGTTGTCGGGCGGTCCGCCGTCGCCGAACGTCGAGGTCACCACCACCACCTCCTCCGCGGCGGCCAGGTCGGACAGTTCGACGTCGTCCATGGCGCGCAGTCGGGCACCACCGAGTCGTTCCCGGAGCCGGCCCGCGAACTCCTCGGCGTTGCCGGTCTGTGAACCCCACAGCACCAGCGGCCCGTTCTCGACGGCGGCATCGCCACCCGGTGCGGCGCCCGGGGACCCGGCCGGCAGCCGGGAGTAGCGCCCGGCCAGCAGCCCGTCGACCCACAACCGAACCCCCGTACCGACCGGAGCGGTGGCGGGCAGCACCGGAACCCCGGTCACGCCCTGCTCGATTCCGGCGAAAAATCCTGCCAGGTAAAGCTTTTCGTCGTCGGTGAGGGCAGGGGCACCGGCCGGGATGGCGGGCTCGACGGGGGCGGGCGTCAGCCGCACCGCACACGCCTTGAACTCGGGCTGCAGCGAGACGGGGTCGACGGCGTCGTTGGTGACGGCGTTGACGGTCAGCGCATCGCCCTGTTGGTCGTTCCAGTGGAACGGTACCCAGGTGTTGCCGGGCCGCACCCGGTCGGTCACGACCGCGGGAAACACCGCGCGGCCACGGCGGGAGGCCACCTCGACCGGGCGGCCGTCCCAAACCCCCAGCCTGGTGGCGTCATCGGGGTGGATCTCGATCGAGGGCGCACCGTTGAGTTTGTTCAGCTTGTCCACCGTGCCGGTCTTGGTCATGGTGTGCCACTGGTGCTGAAGCCGACCCGTGTTGAGCACCATCGGGTAGTCGTCGTCGGGCAACTCGGCGGCATCCATGTGCGGCCGGGCGTAGAACACCGCGCGTCGCGACGGGGTGGCGAAGGCCAGCCGGGGGCGGTGGCCGTTCTCGTCGGTGAACAGGTCCTGCGACACACCGTCGTTGACGTAGCGCACCGGGTTACGGTCGGCGAACACGCTGTCGTCGGACTGCGGCGGGCACGGCCACTGCACCGGTGCCGCGCGCAGCCGTTCGTAGCTGACCCCGCGCAGGTCGTATCCGGTGCGTGGATTGTGGAACCGGCGGATCTCGTGGAAGATCGCCTCGCTGCTCTTGAACGTGAAGCCGTCGGCGAAGCCGAGCTGCTGGGCCACCCCGCAGATCAGTTCCCAGTCCGGCCGCGCGTCCCCGACCGGCGGGATGGACTGCTGCAGCAGGGTCAGGTTGCGTTCGGAGTTGACCATCACCGCGTCGGATTCCGCCCACAGCGCGGCGGGCAGGATGATGTCGGCGTAGCGGTTGGTGGCGGTGTCGGCGTACGCGTCCTGGGTGACGACCAGCTCGGCGGCCTGCAGGCCGGCGATCACCGTGTCCCGGTTGGCGACGGTCGCCACCGGATTCGTGCAGATGATCCACACCGCCCTGATCTGTCCGGCACCCAGCTGGCGGAACATCTCGATGGTGCCCGGGCCGACGTCGGTGCGGATCGTGCCGGGCGGCAGCTCCCACTGATGTTCGGTGAACGCACGGTCCTCGGCGGACAGCACGGCGCGCTGGCCGGGCAGTCCGGGCCCCATGTAGCCCATCTCCCGGCCGCCCATCGCGTTGGGCTGGCCGGTCAGCGACATCGGCCCGCTGCCCGGTCGGCAGATCGCGCCGGTGGCCAGGTGCAGGTTGCAGATCGCGTTGGTGTTCCAGGTGCCGTGGGTGCTCTGGTTGAGCCCCATCGTCCAGCAGCTCATCCACTCCCCCGCCTCGGCGATCATCGTTGCGGCGGTGCGGATGTCGTCCTCGGCGAGCCCGGTGATCTCGGCGACGCGGGCGGGCGGGTAGTCGGCGAGGAACTCCGGCATACCGGCCCAGCCCTCGGTGTGCTCGGCGATGAACTCGGCGTCGATGTCACCGTTGTCGACGAGCAGGTGCAGCAGGCCGTTGAGCAGGGCGAGGTCGGTGCCCGGACGGATCTGCAGGAACAGGTCGGCCCGCTCGGCGGTGGTGGTGCGGCGCGGGTCGACCACGATCAGCTTCGCACCGGCCTTTAGCCGGTCGGCCATCCGCAGGTACAGGATCGGGTGGCAGTCGGCCATGTTCGAGCCGATGACGAAGAACAGGTCGGTGCAGTCGAAATCGGTGTAGGACCCGGGTGGTCCGTCCGCGCCGAGCGACTGCTTGAAACCCGTTCCCGCGCTGGCCATGCACAGCCGCGAGTTGGATTCGATGTGCACCGTGCGCAGGTAGCCCTTGGCCAGTTTGGTGGCCAGGTACTGGGCCTCCATCGACATCTGGCCCGACACGTAGAGGGCCACCGCATCCGGCCCGTGTTCGTCGATGATCGACCGGAATCGTCGGGCGACCTCGGCAACCGCCTCGTCGACCGGTGTGGGCGCAGGTTCGGCGTCCCGGCCCGATCGCACCAGCGCGCCGGTCAGCCGGCCCTCGGTGGCGGCCATCATCTCGGCGTGCGTTGCGCCCTTGGTGCACAATCGGCCGAAATTGGTGGGGTGCAGTCGATCTCCGCTGACCCGTGCGATCACCGGAACGCCCACGGCGGGGTCGGTGCGGGTCTCGACCGAGATTCCGCATCCGACCCCGCAGTAGGAGCAGGCCGTACGGGTCAGGCTGCCCGACTCACTTGCGGCTGCCATGTTCTCCAGGGTGCACCAGTAGCGTCGGGATCACACTCCGACCTGACCCATCCGGGTGCTCTTGCGGATGTAGAAGAACCAGGTCACCACGAGCAGCACGAGGAAGAAGCCGACGTAGAACTGCAGTGCCGGCTGGATGTTGCCGTACGTGGCCTTCGACCAGGCGTAGGCCAGCGGGACGATGAACCCGCCGAAAGCGCCGACCGAGGAGATGATGCCCAGCGCACCCGCGGCCTGACGGCGCATGTGCACCATCGTCTCCGGCGCGCCGCCCGCGTCCTGCCCCTTGACCAGGAAGATCTTGGAGATCATCCGGTAGGTCGAGCCGTTGCCGATGCCGGTGGCGACGAACAGGAACATGAACGCGATGAAGAACACCGGCAGGTTCACCGCCTTCACCGACCACAGCGCTGCCGCGGCACCGGCGGCGAGCATCACGAAGCTCACCGCGGTGATCTTCGCGCCGCCGATCCGGTCGGACAGCTTGCCGCCGAGCGGACGGGCGATCGAGCCGATGCCGGCGCCGAGGAAGGCCCACATCAACGCGATGTCGCCGCGGTCGAACACCGCCTTGAGCAGTGTCGGGAACGCCGCCGAGTAACCGATGAACGACCCGAAGGTGCCGATGTAGAGCAGCGACATGATCCAGGTGTCGGGGTGCCGCAGCGACT
This sequence comes from Mycolicibacterium xanthum, assembly GCF_019710635.1. Taxonomy (GTDB): domain Bacteria; phylum Actinomycetota; class Actinomycetes; order Mycobacteriales; family Mycobacteriaceae; genus Mycobacterium; species Mycobacterium xanthum. Next base: position 8,009 of record NZ_JAIFZS010000079.1, on the reverse strand, counting down.
GGAACACCGGCTTCACATCGGCCTTGGCCTCGGTGAGGTTGTTCATGAACAGGAACGCACACACCGCCGCAGCCACCGCGAACGGCACGTAGAACAGCCCGGCCCGGGACAGCGCGACGCCGCCGCCGGCAACCACGACCAGCGGAATGACCTTCTGCGCCACCGCGACCCCGATGTTGCCGCCGGCCGCGTTGAGGCCCAGCGCCCAGCCCTTCTCCTTCTCTGGGTAGAAGAACGAGATGTTGGCCATCGAGGAGGCGAAGTTGCCGCCGCCGAAGCCGGCGGTGGCCGCGATCAGGCACAGACCCACGAACGGGAAGCCCGGGTTGCTCACCGCCCAGGCCATCAGCAGGCACGGGACCAGCAGCAGCATCGCCGAGATCACCGTCCAGTTGCGGCCGCCGAAGACCGGCACGGCGAACGTGTAGGGAATCCGCAGGAACGCGCCGACACCGCTGGGCACCGCGACCAGCCACAGCGCCTGGGTGGTCGTCAGCGCCCATCCCGACGCGGCGGCGCTGCCGTCGGCGGCAGCGGTCATCTGGACGACGACGATGCTCCACAACAACCACACCGAGAACCCGATGTGCTCTGCGAAGATCGAAAAGATCAGATTGCGGCGGGCGATCGGTTTGCCGACGGTGGACCAGAATTCGGGATCCTCCGGCCGCCAGTCGTCGATCCAGTGCTTGCCCTTGTGGTGCGGGTGCGGCGCCGAGGGTGTCTCGATCGTCGCGTTTTCGGTCACGGTCACGGCAGACTTCTCCTGTCATCGGAAGGCTGGGTGGTGAGGTCCGGGCGCCGTCGCGGAGCCCGGTTGATGCCTACGAAGGTATGAACCGCGTGTTACAGAACCCGACGGCGGCCGTTAAACGACCGCAACAAAGATCTCAAATGCCGAGGCCCGCCGATGTCAGGCACGGTATTCACCGCCGACCCATCGCCGAAACAGTGCCGTAACAGGCAGCGCCTAGCTTCGGGCCATCACCCCAATGCTGCAGCGGTGGCCGACCCGCCGATGCTATCCCTGAATATACTGTGGCACAACACTTTTGATCGATACACAGAACGCCATCGGCAACCCCGGGCGAGATAGACCCACGAGAAGGTGAGCACAACGCATGAGCGACGGCAGCACGCCCCGATTCCTGCAGGGCATGTTCGAATTCGGGGGCAACGGTTACGACAAGCCGGACCTCATCGACGAGTCGCTGCGTTACACGGTGCCCGCCGGCGCGACCGCCCAGCCGGTGTACTTCCGGGGCGGCAACTCGACCAAACAGATGATCACCGTGGTGCTGTTCCGGGACGGAAAACCCATGCGCTACTTCCCGATCGGCGCGAAGGGATCGACACATGTCGCACTGCGCGTCGTCGAGGATCTGCTGGCCGACACCGTGCTGGAACTCTGTGTCGCGGCACCGCCGGGCACGAAGGGCAGCGTCGTCGTCGACCTGGGACTGGTGGAGTTCTAGATGACGGTGATCGACACGGCGGCGACCAATGGCCACGTCGGCGCCGGCACCAGGGCCCGGCTGGTGGTGGTCGGCAATGGCATGGCCGGGATCCGTGCGATCGAGGAGGTGCTGGCCCGCGGTGGTGCCGAAGCGTTCGACATCACCGTGTTCGGCGACGAGCCGTATGGCAACTACAACCGCATCCTGCTGTCCAACGTGCTGGCCGGGGTGGATACCCCGGCCGAGATCTATCTCAACGGCATGGACTGGTATACCGAGAACGGGATCGATCTGCGTGCCGGTGTGCGGGTGGTACGGGTGGACACCTACGCCCATCTGTTACACGCCGACGACGGCACGGCCATGCGTTACGACAAGCTGATCCTGGCCACCGGCAGCCGGTCGTTCTTCCCGCCGATGAAGGGGCTGTGGGCCGACGACACGACGCTGGCCGACGGCGTCTTCGGATTCCGCACCCTCGACGACACCGAGGCGATGATCAGCGAGGCGGCCAGTCGCACCAGGGCCGTCGTCATCGGCGGCGGACTGCTGGGGCTGGAAGCCGCGCGCGGGCTGCAGAACCGGGGACTCGAGGTCGACGTCGTGCACGCCGGGCCGACGTTGATGAACGCCCAACTCGACGACCTCGCCGGCGACATCCTGCGCAAGTCGGTCGAAGGCCTCGGTATCGGTGTGCTCACCGAGAAGCGCACCACCGAGATCACCGTCGAGGACGGGCGGCTCTCGGGCGTGGTGTTCGCCGACGGTAGCCGGGTGGACTGCGACATGCTGGTGATCGCGGCCGGCATCCGGCCCAATGTCGGCCTGGCGCAGCGGGCCGGCCTGACCGTGCAGCGCGCCATCGTCACCGACGACCACATGCGTTCGGTGGACGACGACGACGTGTACGTCGTCGGTGAGTGTGCCCAGCACCGCGGTCAGGTCTACGGCCTGGTGGCGCCGCTGTGGGAGCAGGCCAAGGTGCTCGCCGACCATCTGACCGGTACCGATCCCGCAGCTGCCTACCGAGGCTCGCGGGTGGCCACCAAGCTCAAGGTGGCCGGTGTGGATGTCGCCTCGATGGGCATCAAGGCGCCCGAGCACCCCGACGACGAGTTCGTGCAGTACTCCGAGCCCAAACACGGCGTCTACAAGACCGTGGTGATCCGCGACGGCAAGCTGGTGGGCGCCACCCTGGTCGGCGACGTCTCCAAGGTGTCGTTCCTGACGCAGGCGTTCGACAGCGGCCTGCCGCTACCCGACGAACGGGTATCGCTGATGTTCGACATCGGCACCCCGGAGGTCGCCGTCGGGGTGGCCGAACTCGCCGACGACGCCCAGGTGTGCAACTGCAACGGCGTCTCCAAGGGGGCGCTGGTCGCGTGTGTGCAGGGCGGCGAGACGTCGCTGGCGGGCGTGATGGCCAAGACCAAGGCGGGCAAGGGCTGCGGGTCGTGCAAGGAGCTCGTCGGTCAGGTGGTCGAATGGGCGGCCGGCGGCGCGGTGACCAAGGACCCGTCGGAGTCCTGGTACGTGCCCGGGGTGCCCTACGACAAGCCGACGCTGATGCGGCACATCCGGGAACTCGAACTGCACTCGGTGTCCTCGGTGTTCGCCGCGCTGGCGCCCGACGGCAGGGAGGACGCCGGCTCGAAGATGGCCCTGGCCTCACTGCTGGAGATGATGTGGGCCGACGAGTATGTCGACGAACGCGACGCCCGCTTCATCAACGACCGGGTGCACGCCAACATCCAGCGTGACGGCACCTTCTCCGTGGTACCGCAGATGAAGGGCGGGGTCACCAACGTCGCCCAGCTGCGCAAGATCGCCGACGTCGCCGAGAAGTACGAGATCCCGATGATCAAGCTGACCGGCGGTCAGCGCATCGACCTGCTCGGGGTGCGCAAGGAAGATCTACCCGCGGTGTGGGCGGATCTGGACATGCCGTCGGGCTACGCCTACGGCAAGAGCTTCCGGACCGTGAAAACCTGTGTGGGGAGCGACTTCTGCCGCTACGGCGTGGGAGATTCGACCGCGCTGGGAATCGCGCTCGAGGAGCGCTATCAGGGCCTGGCCAGCCCGGCCAAGATGAAGCTGGCCGTCACCGGCTGCCCCCGCAACTGCGCCGAGGCGCTGTGCAAGGACCTCGGGGTCGTCGCGGTCGACGGCGGGCGCTGGGAGATCTATGTCGGCGGCGCGGCCGGGGCCCACATCCGCAAGGGCGACCTGCTGGCCACCGTCGACGACCCGGACACGGTCATCACGCTCACCGGCCGCTTCCTGCAGTACTACCGCGAGAGCGCCGACTGGCTGGAACGCACCTACAAGTGGGTCCCGCGCGTCGGCATCGACCACGTCAAAGCCGTGGTGGTCGACGACGCCGAGGGCCTGGCGGCCGGTCTGGACGAACGGATGCAGAAGTCGGTGGACGGCTACCGCGATCCGTGGCTGGACCGCGCCGAACCCCGCTCCGAGGGCCAGTTCCGGTCGTCGCTGCCGCTGCTGCCGCTGCCCCAGGTGCCGGTGCGATGAGCGATGTGGAGGTCGGCGTCGAGCTCGGCAGCCTCGACGAGGTACCGGTCGGCGAGGGCCGCACGTTCGCCGTCGACGGAGCGCAGATCGCCGTGTTCCGGTTGCGCGACGGATCGCTGCGCGCGATCGACGCGGTGTGCCCGCACAAGGGCGGACCACTGGCCGACGGCCTGGCCGACGACCGGGTGGTGGTGTGCCCGCTGCACGGATACACCTTCGACATGTGCTCGGGCGCAGAGGTTTCCGGATCCGGGCTGTCGGTGCGCAGCTATCCTGTCGAAGCCGTCGACGGGATGATCCGCATCAACCGTTGAGTGTCGCGACCCGTTCGGTGAGCGTGGCGGCGAACTGGGCGGGGTCCTGTCCGTGCCTCGAGTGGCCCATCGCCGGGAACGAACGGTAGGTCACCGGTTGGCCGGCCTGTTCGCTGGCGCCGAACGACGTGCTCGGCCTCACGATGGGCGCTGGCGCCGATCACATCACCGGTCTTCTCGTTGACCATCCGCGGTCCACCCGGCAATCACGGTGATCAGGCCACCGCCGGACTGATAGCCACCGACCATCAGAGCAAATCACGACACGATCACCGAATCGGCCAACAGTGGTCTCGCCTGGGGCGTAGCGTCGGTCCCCGTCGCGCAATCATTGCTTGCTTGTGGAGGCTGTCATGGGGGCTGCAAGGTGTATCGGCCGGGTCGGTGGATTGGCGGTCGCGCTGGGCGTGGGTACCGCCATCGTCACGGGGCAGGGGGTGGCCTACGCGGACGATACGGACACCTCGAAGCCCACGACGACCTCGAGCGAGAGCCCGAAGCCAGACGCTGATGTCGACTCCGGCGCTGCCGATGAACGGCGGCTCGGGGGATACGGGGCGACCAGCGGCACATCGCTGATCCGCGACGCGGTGCAGCGAACCGTCGACCGGATCACCCAGAAGTATGGAGACCACACCGCCGACACCGACCACGGCCTCGACGACGAGGACGCGACGATCGACGACGACGCGTCCGACGAAGACACGCAGGTCAACGATGAAGTGTCCGGCGACGAGGCCTCCGCGCAGGAGGAGACTTCCAACGGGTCGGGCGCCCGCCGTCATCGCGACGACGTGGAAGTCGACGCGATGTCCGACGCTGCGCCGTCACCCGGGGAACCGGTGGCCGACACCGTCGCCGAAGACGCACCCGCTGAGGAATCGAGCGGCCTGGAGTCACAGAGCGAACCGCTGGTGTCCGACGACGGCGGTATCACCATGACCGCGCTGTGGACGCCGCCACCGACGGAAGTCACCGAGATCGTCGACGCGGCCGTACCGACCACCACTGCCACACCCGAGACGACCGAGCTGTCCGGGTTGCTGATGTTTGCCGACTCTGCGCTGAACCCGTTCTCGACCAACGGCGGGACGGCTCCGGTCGGCGGTTCGATCACCGATCTGCTGCTGCTGGCCGGAACTCGCCGCGAACTGATCCAGCCGCAGGCTGCCGATCTGCCGGCCTCCTCCGTCGGTCTCACCGAGGGCGTCATCGAAGGCTGCGTCGTGGGCATGACCTGCACTACCGCCGACGGATCCACCTATACCGTGATCAGCGATCCGAGTAAGGGCGGCAAGCTCACGGTCGACGCGACGACGGGCGCGTTCAGGTTCCTGCCCTATGCCGAGGAGACGAGCGTCGACGGGCCGTCGGGCCAGGAGGCGTTCTCGGTGCTGGTCGCCCAGAACACGGAGTTCACGACGTTCGTCATCGGCTTGCCGATCGTCGGCTCGACGATCATCGCGCCGGTCATCATGACCCTGCAGCAGCTGAACATCCTGGCGCCGCTGATCGGCACCGCTTCCCGGCAGGACATCCTCGTCGACGTCGATGCACTGCGGGGCCCGTCGGACACGCCGATCGCCTACACCACCATGGTGACGTCGTGGGACGGGGTCAAGATCAGCACCAACTTCTTCCCCGCCATCACCACAGGCAATCCGGACGACGCGAACCCCGGCTACGAAACGATCTTCTACGGGCCGGGGCTGGCGTCGGCCGGCGCCACCGACCCCGCGAACCCGTTCGTGTCGATGTTCCGGGAGGCCGGCTACAACGTCGTAACCTGGGATCCGCGTGGCGAATTCGCCTCGGGCGGCGTGCTCCAGCTCGACAGCCCGCAGTACGAGGGCCAGGATGTCTCCCAGCTCATCAGCTGGGCCGCCGGCCTCGACGGCGTCGAACTCGATGCTCCCAACGATCCCAACATGGGCATGGTCGGGGTGTCCTACGGTGGCGGCATCCAGTTGGTGACCGCAGCCGGCGATTCCCGTGTGGACGCGATCGCGCCGGGCTGGTCGTGGAACAACTTGCCGGATTCGTTTTATCCGGACGAGGCGTTCCGAACCTCCTACGCAGGAATACTGCTGCTGGGGCTGGTGACCACGGGCGCCCGGATCAACCCGCAGATTTATCCCGCCATGATCACCGGTGCGACGCTGGGAATCCTGACGCCCGGCCAGATCCAACTGCTCCAGAACAGCGGCCCCGGCCAGACGGTGCGGGGCATCGACGCGCCCACTCTGCTCATCCAGGGCACGGTCGATGTGCTGTTCCCGCTGCAGCAGTCGATCCTCAACACCGGCTACCTCGCTCTGAACGACGACGTCAAGCTGCTGTGGTACTGCGGCGGCCACGGCACCTGCCTGCCCGGGCAGGGCAATCCCAGCGCAGACAACGCCTGGATCATGGGCGAGACGCTGGCGTGGATGAACAGGTACGTCAAGGACGACGGCTCAACCGACGACGTCGCGTTCGCCTGGACCGACCAGAACGGAGACCGCTGGACCTCCGAGCTCCGCCCCACCGACGACGGCTTCTATCAGGCGACGAGTTCGATCCCGACCACCACGTGGGACGACGGCGGGCTGCTGCCGATCATCCCACTGATCGGCGGCTCCGGCCCCAGCCAGGGGGTGCCGTTCCCGTACTCGCTGGGCAACGGCTCCATCGCGACCAACGCTGTCACCATCCCGTTGGAGAACCCGGCGGCGGAGGCGACGGTCGTCGGCGCACCCCACGTGGTGATCGAGTACAGCGGCCTGGGCACCAGCCGTCACATCTACGCGCAGGTCGTCGACAAGTCCACCGGCCTGGTCGTCGGCAATATCGTCACGCCGGTTCCGGTCACGCTGAACGGCCAAACCCATACCGCCACAATCGATCTAAGCGACATCTCCTACACGGTGGAACCGGACAGCGAGCTCGAACTACAGATCTTCACCACGGCCACGCCGTTCTTGAACCTGACGCAGTTCGGTTTCGTCAACATCCAGAGCGTCGAAGTGACGCTGCCGACCACCACGCAGGGAACCAACCAGGGACCCAACCCCGATCCCGTGGCCAACGTCCTGGTGGCTGTCTGACGCGGCGCATCGCACGGGGTGAGCTTGGGGCTACGGGCTCGAGTTCGACGACCGCGGCACCACGGTCTCAAGCGTGTGCCCGGTGGGTGTGACTGTTGGCCGTCGGCTCTGGGCGGCCACCTCTAAAATGGTGGGTCGTTGCCGTAGTCGGGTTGGTGTTCGGGCGGTTTGGACAGTGGCTGGAGTGGGTGGTCGATCCGCTCCAGCCGGGCGGCCCATTGCGCTCCTCCGGGTGTGGCGAGTAGGGCTGCGCGTTTGGCTCGGCGCTCTTCGGCGGCTTTCTGGGCGGCGGCGCGGTCGAGTTCGCGTTGCAGCGCGTTGAGGTGGCGTTCGCGGGTGATGTAGGCGGCGTGGTTTTGGGCGCGGGTGCGTCGGCGGGTGGGCATCATCAGTTCCCGCCCCGGGGTGCGCGGCGGCGGGTTCGGCGCCGGTGCGGGTGGTGGATCGGCGGCGGTGGTGGTGCGCCAGGTGGGGAACAGCAGCGCGGAGAACGGTTTGGTGGTGTAGGTGTGCCCGGTCGGGGTGGTGACCTGCAGCGTTCCGTCGGGCAGTTGCACCTCTTTCCAGCCCTGCCAGAAGGTTTTCATTAGATGGTGCAAACGGCATTTGCAGCCCAGGTT
>NZ_JAIFZS010000078.1 GCF_019710635.1 Mycolicibacterium xanthum | reverse complement strand
AGAGGTTGAAACACTCCCGGTGCAGCACACCATAAATCGAATCCGGACCCACCCGGCCCTCACAGAAATTCGCCGTCGACCGCAGCAGATCCGCCTGAGCAGGCGTCCGTCCCAACGTCACCCACTCATTCAACTCAACCAGCGGCGATCAGCCGGTCACCGCCGCGCAAAAAACACCATCCACCTAGGTGTCGGGACTATGGTCCCGATTACGCCGCGCTCAGGGCCACCACCGGCAACTCGTCGACCATCCGCGCCCGCGCCTCCGGGCTGCCGTCGTAGCGCCAGCCCAGCAGCCAGCTCAGGGCGGCCCGCACGACAGGGGTGACCCAGCGGTTGCGGTGCTCGTAGTCGGCGATGATCGCGGCCGCCTCGTCGTCGTCGGGCAACCGGACGTGGCCGGTGAAATCGTGCCGCCCGACCGCGAATCGGACGTCCGGATCAGCCGTCACGTTGCGATACCAGTCCGCCTTGCGGCCGAAGCCGGCGACGACGAAGTACTCGCTGCCACGGTGCCCGACCACCTCCAGCACGGTCCGGTATCGGCGCCCGGACCGCCGGCCGGTGTGGGTCAGGCACACGAAGCGGCGGCCCAACAGCCAGCCGAGGCCGTGGTCGTACAACCAGATCGGGGCCCGGAACGCCGCCCGCACGATCGGGGTCAGCCGCCGCCGTGCCCGGTCGTCGCCCGCCGCGGCTGCTGCGGTCAACGCGGTGGTCTTTCCGGCGATCAGCCTGCCGATGAAGCGGTTGACGACGGGTAGGTCGGCGAAGCGCAGAACGGTACGCCGAACCTGCAGCGCCAGAGCGGATTCCGGCAGGAACCAGCGGGCCGCGGCGCGTCCGGACTCCTGCTTCTCCAGCACCATCGGGCGCCACTGGCGCTCGTAGCCGGCCAGCGCCTCGGGGATGGATGGCGCGTCGTGCAGGTGTGAGGCCAACACGTAGGCGCCCGCGATCGCCAGTGACGCACCCTGCCCGGCGAGCAGGGAGACCGCGTAGCAGGCGTCGCCGAGCAAGGTGACGCGACCGGAGCTCCACCGGGGCATCTCGATCTGTGCCACCTGGTCGTAGTAGATCTCGTCGGATGGCGGACACAGCTCGAGTGCCTGCGGGACCACCCAGCCGAGACCCCGGTACTCCTCGGCGATCGAGCCGCGGATGTCGTCGGGCAGCGCCGGGTCGTCGGTGCGGTGAACGGCGAACGCGGCGACGGCGCCGTCGCGCAGCGCGTAGAAACCCATCTGGCGGCCGACGGTGTCGGTGAGCACGAAACGCCCGGCACACGCGTCCCGGATACCCGGCGCGTCGAACACGAATGCCGCGCTGTGGAATCCCAGGTAGCGCAGGAACTCCGATTCCCCGCCGAACACCAGCCGTCGGACGGTGGAGTGGATCCCGTCGGCGCCCACCAGCAGCTCGGCCTCCAGTCGGGTGCCGTCGTGCAGCGTCGCGGTCACCCGGTCTCCGTCGTCGTCGATCCCGGTCAACGCGGCTCCGAACCGCAGGTCGACAGAGTCCGGTAGCGAGTCGCGCAACACCCGTTCGAGGTCGGGACGCATCAGGCTGCACAGCCGGCCACCGACGGCGTCGCGCACCTGGTGGTACGGCAGGCCCGCGCGCCGCCGACCGCGTTGGTCGACCAGGGTCGCCTCCTCGATGGGGTAGGCGGCCTCCCGGATCGCGGGCAGCACACCCATCGCGTCGGCTGCGTCGTAGCCGGGGCCGAAGAAGTCCATCATGTAGCCCTGCCGGCGCGGGCCGGGGGAACGCTCGAGCACCACCACCTCGTGGCCGAGGGTGGCCAGCCTGCTGGTCAACGCGAGTCCGGCGATGCCGGCCCCACAGACGATGACTTTCATCCGGTTGCTCCTTTCTCCGTCGGTGCCACGACGGGGCGCAGGCTCGCTGTCGCGGCGGCGATGTCGGGGCCGATGCCCAGCCCGCGATGCAGTACCAAGCCGTCGAGGGCCGCGAACACGATGGCCGCGGCGCCCTCCGGATCGGGTACCCCGTATTCGGTCAGCCGCCCGGCGAACCGGGCCCGGCAGCCGGACAGCAGCGCGCCGACCTGCTCGCCGAACCGGTGGTCGCGGGTGGCCGCGAGATAGGCCTCGATGAACAGCAATGAGGTCGGGTCCGCGCCGGTGTACTGCTGCACCGACGTGAGCACCGCATCGACCAGCTCGGCGGGTGAGCCGGCGGTGTCGAACAGAGCGTCCAGCCCGGACACCGCCTGTTGCATCACGCCGATCGCGGCCTCCTGCAGCACCGCCGGGACCGAGGCGAAGTGGTAGTGCACCACGCTGGGCGTCACCCCGGCACGCTCGGCCAGGATCCGGGTGCTCACCGCCGGCCAGCCGAGTTCCGGAATGAGCTCGACGGCCGCGTTGAGAAGCCGTTGGCGCACGTCGCGCCCGCGGGCCGCGCTGGGAGTGGGCACCGCACCTCCAATGGTAGGACGTTCGATCTGTACGAACGCCCTGATTCTACGCCTGGCCGCTTCCTTCACAATGTGATGGGAATGTGGGCTGGACCCGCGACTGGTGGTCAGGTCCTCGACCGGGTGACGATCAGGACGTCGAGGGTGCGCGGCCCGTGCACCCCTTCGACCCGGTCGAGTTCGATGTCACTGGTCGCGCTGGGCCCCGAGATGAACGTCAGCGGCCGTACCGCGTCCAGCGCGGCGAAGGCCTGCGGCACCGTGTCCACGATCTGATCGGCAAACACCACGCAAAGGTGGTGATCGGGTACCAGGGTCAGCACCCGGCGCCCTTGTGCGGCACCGGCATCGAGCACGATGGTGCCCGTCGCGGCGATGCCGAGCGCACACCCGGTGACCACGGCGTCGGCCGCATCGAGTTCGGCGACCTTCAGCAGCGTCTGGCCACCGTCGGCCCGCGTGTCCAGCCCGGCGACCCAGGCGGTCGGGACGTCGGCCGGCACCACCACCCGGGCACCCGGCCGCAGCAGACCGGCCAGTGTCGCGGCGACCGCGTCCTCGGGCACCCGGTGCACCCGGGCTCGGTATTCGCCGACCGTCTCGGCGAACCGGTCGGCGTCTCCCGGCCCGTCCAGGGGTGCGTCGTCGTAGTCGCGGGCCACGTCGACCGGCGGCACCGGCGAGGCCGCCAGCGCATGCCGGATTCGTTGCAGCACGGCGGTTCTGGCGTCAGCCACGGTCTTCTCCCCGGTGTGTCCTGGCCCACCACTGCCGAAACGTCTCGGCGGGCGGCTCGGGGATGTCGCGGCTGGCGGTCCAGCGCGATCCGGGCCACGGCAGCGCCGAGATGCGTCCGTCGCGCCCGGAGACCAGCCGGCCCAGCGCCAGCCCCTTCTCGGCGAAGCCGAACCGGCCGGGCGATGCCATCGCCCAGGCCGCCGCCTTCATCGCCAGATCCTGCCCGCCCGGCAGGCCGTGGCGCTGCGCATCGACCTGTTGCCCGCGCAGGTGCACCAGGATCGACGGGATGTCGATGCGCACCGGGCAGGCGTCGAAGCACGCCCCGCACAGCGACGACGCGTACGGCAGTGCGGCGTTGGGATCGTCGTGACCGTGGGTGCCGGTCAGCTGCGGGCTCAGGATCGCGCCGATCGGCCCGGGATACACCGACCCGTAGGCGTGCCCGCCGGTGCGTTCGTAGACCGGGCAGACGTTCAGGCAGGCGCTGCACCGGATGCACTTGAGGGCCTCGCGGCCGACCTCGTCGGCCAGCACCCGGGTCCGCCCGTTGTCCAGCAGCACCAGGTGGAACTCGGCCGGCCCGTCGCCGTCGTGCACGCCGGTCCACATCGAGGTGTACGGGTTCATCCGCTCGGCGGTCGAGGACCGCGGCAACAGCTGCATGAACACCTCGAGGTCGGTGAAGCGGGGAACGACCTTCTCGATGCCCATCACCGTGATCAGCGTCTCGGGCATGGTCAGGCACATCCGGCCGTTGCCCTCGGACTCCACCACCGCCAGTGTGCCGGTCTCGGCCACCCCGAAGTTGGCCCCGCTCACCGCCACCCGCGCGGAGAGGAACTTGCGGCGCAGGTGCGCGCGGGCCGCCATCGCGAGCACCCGCGGCTCGTCGCTCAGCTCGCCGGCGTCGGGCATCTCGCGGGTGAAGATCTCCCGGATCTCGGCGCGGTTGCGGTGGATGGCCGGCACCAGGATGTGGCTTCCGGTGTCGTGCCCCAGCTGCACGATCAACTCGGCCAGGTCGGTCTCGACGGCCTCGATCCCGACGCTGTCCAGGTGCTCGTTGAGGCCGATCTCCTGGGTGGCCATCGACTTGACCTTGACCACCTCGCCGGCGCCGGTGGCCCGGATCAGGTCGGTGACGATCGCGTTGGCCTCGGTGGCGTCGCGGGCCCAGTGCACCACGCCGCCGCGGGCGGTGACGTTGGCCTCCAGCTCCTCGAGCAGCTCGGGAAGCCGGGCCAGCACGTCGCGCTTGAGCGCGCTGCCGGCCTCCCGAAGCTGCTCCCAGTCCGGGCATTCGGCCACGGCGGCGAGCCGTTTGGTGCGGATGGCGTGGGTGGCGTGGCCGACGTTGCGGCGCATCTGGGTGTTGCGCAGTTCGCGGCGGGCGGCGGTGGGAAAGGGTTCGGCACCGCGCAGATTGCCGACGCCCGGGGTGCCGAGGAACGTCATGCGTGCACCCCGGCGGTTTCGGTGGACGCCAGGATCTCGGCCAGGTGCACGGTCGTCACCCCGGAGCGGATCCGGGACAGCCCGCCGCCGATGTGCATCAGGCAGGACGAGTCGCCGGCGGTGCACACCTCGGCGCCGGTGTCGATGACGTGGGCCATCTTGTCGGCCAGCATCGCCGTCGAGGTGTCGGCGTTCTTGATCGCGAACGTGCCGCCGAAACCGCAACAGGATTCGGCCTCGCCGAGCTCCACCAGCGTCATGCCGCGCACCTGGCGCAGCAGCCCCAGTGGTTTGTCGCCGACCCGCAGCATGCGCAGCGAATGGCAGGTGGGGTGGTAGGTCACGGTGTGCGGGTAGTAGGCGCCGACGTCCCCCAGCCCCAGCACGTCGACCAGGAACTCCGACAGCTCGTAGGTGCGCGCCGCGACCGCCTCCGCGCGCGCGGCCAGGTCCTCGTCGCCGGCGCGGCGGGCCACCATCGCGTGCTGGTGGCGCACCGAACCCACGCACGATCCCGACGGCGCGACGACGGCGTCGCAGCCGGCCTGCTCGAACACCTGCACGTGGTGGCGTACCAGGCCGGTGGCCTCGGTGAGGTAGCCGGTGTTGACGTGCATCTGCCCGCAGCACGTCTGCCGGTCCGGGAACACCACCTGGTGGCCGAGCCGCTCCAGCAGCGACACGGTGGCGATGGCGGCGCGCGGGAACATCGCGTCGGCCAGGCAGGTGGCGAACAGGGCTATGCGCATGGGTCACTCCGATGGGCTGTGGTCAGACCACAATAGGACACTGTGGTCTGACCACACCGGTCTTTGGCGCTATTCTCCTCTCATGCGGGCGCACGAGATGGTGTTGCAGCGAATCGAGCGGGATCTTTCCGACGGCGTGCTGAGGGTCGGGGATCGGCTGCCCGGCGAGCGCGCCCTGGCCGAGGATCTCGGCGTCGGCCGGTCGTCGGTGCGCGAAGCCATCCGGGTGCTGGAGGCGATGGGCGTGGTGCGCACCGCGGTCGGGTCCGGTCCCGATGCGGGCGCCGTCGTCGTCGCCGACCCCGCCACGTCGATCGGCTCGGCGTTGCGGCTGCACATCGCCACCCGGATCCTGCCGATCGCCGATCTGGTCAGCACCCGGGTGTTGCTGGAGACCTGGGCGGTGCGCGAGGCGGCGCTGCGTTCCCCGCGCCCCGATCTGTCCGGCCTGACCGCGATGCTGGACGAGATGGACGATCCGAATCTGAGTCCCAACGATTTCCATCTGCGCGACGCCGACTTCCACGTCGCGCTGACCGGGCTGGCCGGCAACGCGGTCATCGAGGCGATGATGGCGGCGCTGCGCGATTCGATCCACGGCTACGTGATGGCCGGGGTGCCGCTGCTCGACGACTGGGCCTCGGTCGCCACCGGCCTGCGCTGCGAGCACCGGGGTATCGCGGCAGCGCTCGGGCGGGGCCATGCCACCAGGGCCGCCGAGCTGGCACAGGCCCACATCGAGGGGTACTTCGGCCTGATCCGCGACCGCCTGGGGGTGTGGCCGGCCGCCAAGGGCTGACCGGCCGAACGCGCTAGGAGACCGGCAACGGCCCGGTGAGCTTGGACGGCCTGCACCACAACGCGACCCCGGCGCACAGCGCCGCCGCGATGCCGAACGCCGCGAACACGTTCAGGGCGTCGGCGGCGCCGCCGAGGACCGCGGCCGCGATCGGCCGCGAACCCAGGAAGCCCACCAGCCACAGGGCCATGATGCGGCCGCGCAACTGTTCGGGTGCCCGCTCCTGAACCACGGTGCTCAACCCGGTCATCGCGCAGCCGAAGCCGAACCCGGCCAACGCGAAGCCGGCCATCGCCACGGCCGGCTGTGTCCCGGCCGCGAGCACCGCGCAGCCGGCGGCCAGCGCGGTGAGCCCGATCGAGGACACCCGTGCCGAGGGGATCCGGCCGCGCAGCAGCGCCAGCGCCGCCATGCCGACCGCGGCGCCGACGCCGAACAGTGCGGATAACAACCCGACCAGTCCGGGGCCGCCACCGAGCGCATCGGCCATCGACGGGGTCAGGGTGATCGACGGATCCGACGCGATGCCCACCATCGTCACCGCCAGCAGCGCCAGCAACAGGGGACGATCGGACAGCACGTAGCGGATCGCGACGCGCACCCGGTAGTCGGTGTCGGCGTGCCGGGCGGGCGGGGCCGGGAAGCGCACCACCAGCAGGAACACCGCGAAGACCAGGTGCAGGCCCGCGGCGACGGCGAAGCCGGGTGCGGGTCCGAGGTGGGCGGCCAGATAGGCGCCGGCGGCGGGCCCGACGATCCGGCCGACCGTCATCGGCAGGCTGTTCAGCGCCATCGCCGTGGGCAGTTCGCCGGTGCGGATCAGCGTCGGCACGATGGATTGCATGGCCGGGCCGCCGACCACGAACCCGAAGCCGACCAGCGTCGCCCCCAGCAGGATCGGGATCGCGGCGCTGGCCTTCAGGTCCGGCACCGCGAAGAACCACGCCGCGGTGACCCCGGAGCCCGCCACGCAGAGCACCCGCCCGAGCAGAATCTGGCGGGCCGGGTCACCGGTGTCGGCCCACTTGCCGCTGGTCGGGCTCAGGATCAGCTGCGGGGCGAACTGCGCGACCCCGACCAACCCGACCATCAGCGCGGAGCCGGTGGCGTCGTACATCACGATCGCGGCGATGATGCCGTGGGTCCACACCGCGACGACGGAGAAGATCTTGCCCCAGAACAGCGCGCCGAAGACCGGGTCGACCACGAGCGCGAGCGCGCTGCGCGGCCGCGTCGGGGTGATGGTCCGGGCGGTCACCGAATCTGCATAGCACATCGAAGTATGTCGGGCGAAATGCAGCGGACCCGACCCCGCCGAGGATTCAGGCGGCCGACTGCGCGACGGTGGCCAGCGCGTCGTCGAGGATTGCCAGCGCCCGATCGATTTCGTCCTCGGTCGCGGTCAACGGCGGCGCGATGCGGAAGATGCCGCCCATTCCCGGCAGCTGCACGATGTTCATGTGCAGGCCGAGCTCGTAACAGCGGGCGGTGACCGCGGCGCCCAGCGCATCGGCACCGCCGGCGGCATCGTCGTCGAGCAGCTCCAGTCCGAGCAGCAGGCCGCGGCCGCGGACATCGGCGACGATGTGATGCCGGCGGTGCAGCTCGTCCAGGCCGCGGCGCAGCCGGGCGCCGAGGGTCCGGGCGCGGCCGTCCAGCCGGTCACGGGCCAGCACCTCGAGCACGGTGAGCCCGACCGCGGCCGGCAGCGGGTCGTTGACGTGGGTGGTGAAGAACAGGAAGCCGCGTTCGTGGGCCTGCCGTTCGATCGGTGTGGTGGTGACGACGGCCGACAGCGGCAGGCCCGCACCGAGCGTCTTCGACAGCGTCAGGATGTCGGGCACCACGCGGTCGGGACCCTCGTGCTCGAACGCGTACCAGTCCCCGGTACGGCACAACCCGGTCTGGGCCTCGTCGAGGATCAGCAGCATGCCGCGCTCGCGGCACTTCTGCGCCAGCGCCGCCAGGTAGCCCGGCGGGAGGTCGATGACGCCGCCCGAGCTCAGGATCGGCTCGATCAGGCACGCGGCCAGGCTGCCCACCGACTGCGCGTCGATGAGGTCGAAGCCGATGTCCAGTTGCCTGCGCCATTCGAGTTCGCCCTCGGCGTCGAGGATGTCGGGGCGGAACCGGTGCGGCACCGGGAGCGCGAAGTTGCCCGGAGCCGCGGGACCGTAGCCTTTGCGGCCGGCGCTGTAGGTCGCACCGGCCGCGGCCTGGGTCATGCCGTGCCACGAGCGGGCGAACGAC
Source organism: Mycolicibacterium xanthum (assembly GCF_019710635.1). Taxonomy (GTDB): domain Bacteria; phylum Actinomycetota; class Actinomycetes; order Mycobacteriales; family Mycobacteriaceae; genus Mycobacterium; species Mycobacterium xanthum. Next base: position 29,161 of record NZ_JAIFZS010000078.1, on the reverse strand, counting down.
ACGATCTCGTGCTTGCCGGTCACCAGCTTGGCCAGTCGCACCGCCGCCTCGTTGGCCTCGGCGCCGGTGCTGAGCAGCAGCACCTTGTCCAGGTCGGCGGGCAGCGTCGAGGTCAGCCGCTCGGCGAGTTCGACGACGGGACGACTCAGAAAGCCGCTGTACAGGTGGTCCAGTCGAGCCACCTGCGCCGCCACGGTGGCGACGATCTCGGGATGGGAGTGACCGAGGATCGCGCTCATCTGCCCCGATGTGAAGTCGAGCAGTTCGCGCCCGCTTTCGGTGTAGAGCAGCGTCCCGGCCGCACGGTCGATGAGCTCGGGACCGAACGTCCCGTGACCGCTGTAGCGGATCAGATGCCGGCCGGATTCCGTTGCGCTCGAGGTGTCGGGCATGCCCGGAACGCTAACCGCCGATGTGCCTGCGGCGCCGCCCGGTGCTTAGTCTCGACCGGTGACGATCAGCTACGACGACGCCCTGCGGGCGCAGATCGCCGCCCGGGTGAACGGTCACGACCGCCGTGTGGTGCAGGATCCGACCAAACGGCGTGCCGCGGTCGCGGTGGTGCTCGTCGATTCGGTCCTCGGCGAGGACCGGGTGGATCCGGCCGCGGTGGACGACTGGATCGACGGACGGCCGATGCCCGGGAACCTCGACGGACGCATGGTGGACGTCTCCGGTGGCGCGGCGTTCTTCCTGTGCCGTAGATCGTCGCGGTTGTCGTCGCACGCCGCGCAATGGGCGCTGCCCGGTGGCCGGCTGGATCCGGGCGAGAGCGCAGTCGATGCGGCGTTGCGTGAACTCGACGAGGAACTCGGGGTTTCGCTGACCGACTCGGCCGTGCTGGGTCTGCTCGACGACTACCCGACGCGATCGGGGTACGTGATCACGCCGGTGGTGCTCTGGGGTGGCGGGCCGCTCCAGCCGAATCCGGCGCCGGACGAGGTGGTCGCCGTCTACCGGGTCGGCCTGCACAATCTCACTCGGGCGGACTCCCCGCGGTTCGTCACCATCCCCGAGAGTTCACGGCCGGTGGTGCAGATCCCGATCGGCAACGACCTCATCCACGCCCCGACCGGCGCGGTGCTGCTGCAGCTGAGGTGGCTGTGCCTGGAGGGCCGGCACGACCCAGTCGACGGCCTGGAGCAGCCGGTGTTCGCCTGGCGATAGCGCCGGCGGTCAGCTCGAGCGTGCCGGCTCTGCGTCGGCGGCGGGCAGCCGGTAGGCGAACGACCTCTGCTGACGCACCCGCATCTTCTCCAGGCACTGGTGGTGCTTGCGTGCGTGGTAGGCCAGCGGGAAGTAGGTCAGCCGGTCGGGCAGGACGCGGGAGGCGATGCGGATCAGCGTGTAGATCCGGTTCAGCTCGCGCTGCTCGCGCGCACTCCAGCCGACGCCGAGCTTGTCCCGCAGCCGCGGTTGGAGCAGGCCGACGACCGACAGGTAGTTCAGCCGCAGGAACGGCCGCAGCGCCAGCCGTGCCAGCGGGCGAAGCGGGCGGGGGATCGCCGGTGGCAGCGCGACCCGTCCGGTGCGCATCTCGTCCATCAACTGCAGCGCCTGCAGGGTGCCCTCCAGCGTGGGCACCATCGCCTCGAAGTACCGCTCGAACTCCGCCTGGGTGCGCGGGTAACCCGGCATCGGAACGTGCAGCAGCCGGGCCAGCCGGATGTTGTCGCGCAGCAGCTCCTGCTTCTCCACGTCGATGAACTCCGGCCGATCATCAGCCTGCCGGCCTGCGAGTTCACCAGGTAGCCGGTGGCGATCACCCACTGGTAGGCACCCGGGTGCAGAGCACCGATCTGCCGGCCCGTGGTCTGGCTCTTCATCGTCAGCGGACGGTGCAGCGCCCGCACCCGGTCACCCTCGGCAGCGGCCTCGGTACCGCCGTACACCCAGCGCAGCACCGAGTCGACCGACCGGATCGCGCGGCCGCCGGGATCGCCGTGGAACGCCGCCGAGTACTTGCCGGTGACCTCGGCGATCACCGGTGCAGGCCGCCACCCTGCAGGCGCCGGAGGAGGGTATGGCCGCTGCGATCGACATCCTGATCGACTACACGATCAAGAACCGCAGGTTCATCCGGTATCTCACCGAACGGCCGCAGCACATCCGCACGTTCGACGACAATTCCGGGCTGCATGCCACGCTGCTGGCGATGGCGACGGTGCACATCGGGCACCATCGGGAGCGCTACCGCAGCGACATGACGCCCCGGTCGCTGGCGTGGATGTTCTACAACATGGCCGTCGCCACCACGCTGCGCTATATCGACTCCGACGATCCGATCCCGCTCGAGGACCTTCGGCGCGGACTCAAGTTCGCCGCGACAGGGCTTCTCGCAGTTCGTCAGTCGCCGTTGTAGCGGGTGCGCGGCCCGGCACCGACCTGTGCGGGCAGCCCCGGCGATTCGGTCTGATGCTCGATGCGCCTGCGCGGCAACGCACCCGGATTGGTGCGCTGCAGCCAGGCCACCATGCCCTCGCGCATGTCGCAGCGCAGGTCGAACAGCGCCGGGGCGTTCGACGCGCTCACCAGCATCCGGATCCGCACCACGCCGTCGATGGTGTCGGTCACCTGGAGCACCCCGACGCGGCCGTCCCACTTGGGGTTGTCCCGCAGCAGGCGGTCCAACTCGGCGCGCATCGCGTCGAACGGCACGGTGAAGTCGACGTCCAGTTCGGCGGTCCCCAGCAGCTCGGTGGCGTTGCGGGTCCAGTTCTGGAACGGCGTGGTGGTGAAGTAGGTGCACGGCAGCACCAACCGGCGTTCGTCCCACACCCGGACCACCACGTAGGTCAGCGTGATCTCCTCGATGCGGCCCCACTCGTTCTCCAGCACGACGACGTCGCCGACCCGGACGGCGTCGGAGAACGCGATCTGGATCCCGGCGAAGACCGAACCCAGCGACGTCTGCGCGGCCAGGCCGGCGACCACCGACAGCACGCCGGCCGACGCGAACAGCGTCTTGCCGATGTCGCTGAACGACGGGAACGTCATCAGGGTGGCGGCCGCGCCGAGCACGACCACGACCGCGATGGCGAGCCGGCGCAGCGTCACCACCTGGGTCTTGATCTTGCGGCGGTGCCGGTCGGCATCGGTGAGACCGGAGTCGCCACCGGCGAACCGGCGCAGTGCCTGGCGCTCGGCGACCCGGACCAGGCCGGCCACCACCCAGGTCACGCTCGCGATGATCGCGATGACGAGGGCATGGTCGACCCAGCCGCGCCAGCTCTCGTGCTCGGCGGCGGTGCGCCGGACGGCCGCCGTCGTGGCGATGACCATCAGCGTGGCGCGCACCGGCCGCCGGGTCAGCTCGGCGATGTCGCGAAGCACCTGGCTGCGCCGCCCCAGCCGGTGCACGAGCCAGGACAGTGCGACACCGGACAGGTAGGCCGCGATGACGGCGGCGACCACCCATGCCGCGGTGGTGGCGAAATTCGTTGCGGATTCGATCTCGGCGGTGTCGGGCATGAAGAAGACGGCTCCAGACGTCGGCGGGTGTCACCCGAGGCTTCCCACCGGGCCCGAGATGTCAAACGGTGACCAGGGGTCTGGGAGCTAGCTCACATCGCTGACGACCGGAGGGCCACCACGACTGCGGCGCTCGGGCTCAGCGCAGCAGGTTCGTGCCCAGGCACGCATGCTACGTCCGGCGGGCCGCCTGCCGTTTGATGTCGTCGGGCAGGGCTTCGGCGGCGCCGAGGTCGGCGAGCAGCCCGGGCTCCAGCGTCAGCGCGCGGAACACGGTGCCGATCGTCACCGTGTGGCTCGGCCGCTGGCACACCTCGATGGCATCGCCTGCGCGCACGGTGCCCGGCGCGATCACCCGGAGGTACGTGCCCGGCACCGCCGCGGCGGTGAACGTCTTGACCCAGCCTGCGACGTCCAGCCACGTGGCGAACGTCGAGCACGGGATGCGGGGACGGCTGACCTCCAGCACCAGCCCGTCCGCGCCGATCGCCCAGCGCTCTCCGATGAGACATTCGTTGATGTCGATCCCGGTCGTCGTCAGGTTCTCGCCGAACATGCCGTTGGTGAGCTCGCGCTGCAGGCGCGACTGCCACGCGTCGAGATCCTCACGAGCGTATGCGTACACGGCCTGGTCGTCGCCGCCGTGGACGCGCTGGTTGCCGATCGAGTCACCCACCACGCCGCTGCCCAGACCGCCGCGCATCGGGCCGGGGGCGCGCACCGCCAGCGGTTCGGCGCTGGGCCGCTTGTCGATTCCCGAGCCCAGCCGGTGCTCTCCGGCGGGAACGGCCGCCGCGTTCACCGTCAACACCGATCCCATACGGATAACTAACCACCGTTCGGGGCAGGAGTCTTCCCGGCGCGGTCCACCGGTCACCCAGGGGGCCGGCGGGCCGCCTCGACGAGCGTCCGGATCATCCATCGGCGCACCCGGCGCGCCTCCGAATCGTCCTTCTGCAGAACATCTTTGAAGACGATCACCGACTCGGTGCCGATCACCAGCGCCAGCGCCGTGGTCAGCGACCGCAGCGCCGCCGGCGAGAACTGGTCGCGTGCCGGGGCCAGTGCCGCCTCGATCAGCGCGGTTCGCCGGTTCTGCCGGGCCGGGATGTCGCGGCGCAGATCGCCCGCGTGCTGAATCGCGTGGGCCAGCATCAGCCGCAGCGCCGGTTCGTTCTCGGAGATCGCCGCCGACAGCGCCGCGTCCACCCGCTCCAGCCGTTCGACCGGGTCGTCGGCCGAGACCCCGCGGAATAGCTCGTCGGCGCTGGGTACGGCGCCCTCGATCGGAGCCTCCAGCAGGAGTGATTCCAGGTTCGGGAAGTAGCGGTAGGCGGTCGCTCGAGAGACCAGCGCCTCCCCGGCGACGTCCTCGACGGTGATCCGGCGGCCCTGCTTCATCAGCCGCGAGGCCGCCTCCAGCAGATCCTTCCGGGTCCGGCTGCGCTGGTTGGCACGTCCGGGCTGAGCCTGGCCGGCTTCCGCCGGGCGCATCGCCATCTCGGTGGCTCCGATCGGGCCGTCGACGATGTCAGCCGAGCAGTTCCCAGTGGTCCTGCTCGCCGACCGCGCCCGCGGTGACCCGGACGGTGCGCTCTTCGCCGTTCGGGTCGGCAGCTGTGCAGTCGAACGTCGATCCGATCTCGACGGCCTGCAGGCCGTCACCACAGGTCACCGTCACCGGAAATCCGAGCTGGTCGGTCAACTCGTCCGACAGCGTGTCCGAGGTGCTCGGCAGGTCGTAGAGCGAGTCGAGGGTCTTGAAGTTGACGTCGTAGTCCTCGTTGGTCACCGTCGACTCGACGCGGATCTCCTGGTCGGCGACCTGCGCGGTGCACACCAGCGTGGCCCCCGGCGCCGGGCGCGGCTCATCGGTGGGGCACTCGACCGACGTGACCTCCTGCGAGATCGGGGCGTAGCTCTTGTTGAGCTCGTCGGTGATCGCCGACTGGAGCTTCTCGAAATCCAGACCGCCACCAGCACCGATGGAGAACGAGCAGGCGGTGAGCGCCAGTGCGGCGCCGCCGGTCACGAGCAGGGCGTGCAGAGTTCTGGTGGCCATGGGGCTTCCTAGAGCTGGGATGACAGGACATCAAGATCATAATGAGACTCGAATCTCAGGTAAAGGCCTGTGGCTCACCGGCTCACAGGCCGGCGGGATCGTCCGGGACGTCGACCGCGTAGCGGCGCAGAACCTCCAGCGGCACGGTGTCGAGCGTGCGCTCGTGGGTCGATGCGAGCACCACCGGACAGCCGCACCCGTCGTCGTGGGCCCGCCGCCAGTTGGGCGCGGTGACACACCAGCGGTCGCCGGGCACCAGGCCGGGGAACCGGTAGACCGGCATCGGGGTGGACAGGTCGTTGCCGATCGAGCGTTGGTGGGCGAGGAATTCCGCGGTGACCACCGCACAGATCGTGTGCCTGCCCAGATCCTCGTCGCCGGTGCTGCAGCACCCGTCGCGATAGAAACCGGTCATCGGGTCGGTGCCGCACGGTTGCAGCGGTTCGCCCAGCACGTTGCGCTCCGTCATGGGCACAGTATCGCCCGGCCGCTCACACGCTGAGCCGGCGATAGCGCTGCAGCCGGCGCACCCCCTGCGCGGGTGCGACACCGTCGACCGGACGCAGTGCGGTGCGCAGCCGGTCGCGCACGATGTCGGCGTCGAGGTGCATCCCGATCGCGACCAGACTGTTCGCCGCCGCACCGGACGGCGCGGGCGCGATGTGGATCGACGGGCCGACCACGTTGATCGAATAGCTGCGCAGTCCGGCGCGATAGCGGACCCCGATCGTGCCCTTCAACCGGTACACCCCCGCGGGTGGGTGTTCGAGCAGATCGACCACCGCAGCGGGGTCCACGCCGCCATCGCTGCGTTCGGTCACGGCGGCGGCGTGGTCATGGTCGTGGTCGTCGGCGTGGGCGGCCGCGGTGGCGTCGACGAACAACTCGCGAAGGGTGAGCTGTCCGTCCGCGACCTCCTCGGCGGAGACGTCGAACAGCAGCGCGGGGTCGATGCGCCCGGCCGTGGCCCCGACCACCTGTGCGTGCGGATTGAGCTCACGCACCCTGGTCTCGATACGGTCCAGCGCGGCGGCGCGATCGGCCTCGGGGATCTGGTCGAGCTTGTTGACCACGATCAGCGTCGCCGCCGCGTACCGCGCGGGCGGGAGGGGGTCGCGGTCGACGGTGTCGAAATGGGTGGCGGCATCGACGACGTCGACCACCCCGCCCGGCCGGACCCGATCGATGCCGCTGAAGCGGATCATCCTCGCTATCGCGATGGGGTCGGCCAGTCCGCTGGCCTCGACGACGACGGCGTCCAGACGCAGCCGGGGGTCGGCGAGTTTGGCCAGCGCGGCGTCCAGGCCGTCGTCGTCGGGCAGGCAGCAGATGCAGCCGCCGGCGATCGAGGCGGGTTCGTCGACCTGTCCCGTGACCAGTGCCGCATCCACGTTGAGCTCGCCGAAATCGTTGATGACGACGCCGATCCGGGCATCGGGACTGCGCAGGACGTGATTGAGCAGGGTGGTCTTTCCCGCACCGAGATAGCCGGTGAGCGCGATGACGGGAAGCGCCTGCACACCAGTTCCTTCCGCCGGGGACTCGGGTGTCCGAGAGCGCCCGCAGATTAACCCGCCTCGCGAACGGGTGACCGACGTGCCTACGGTCCCCGTCCCTGCTGTCCTCTCCCGGAAGGTCGTTCCGAGGTTAGCAGGGTGTGACCACGCGGATCAGGGTGCCGGAATCGACGCACAGCCGATGCCCGGGATGCAGCCGCTGACCCCGCCCGGACCGGCCGCCCCGCTGGGGCCGCCGGGGATGTAGCCCGACGCGCCGCCGGCATCCGCCTGGCCGCCAGGGCCTCCGGGGATGACGCCAGCGGCGCCGTCTGGGCCGACATAGCACGGGGTGCCATCGGCGTTGACGCAAGCCGGCGGAGGCGGCGGAGGCGGCGGGGCCGGCTGTGCCGACGCCAGGGGCGCGGCGGCGATCGCAGAGGACGCTGCGCCCACGAAGATCAGGGATCCGATGTTTCGCAATGTCATGTTTCGCATAGTGAAGAAGTTGCCCACCGGCCCACAATCGAAACCTGAGCACCGACGGTGGCATCCTGGCCAGATGGGACTGCTCATCCGGTTGATCGAGCTGCTGGTGATCGTGTTGCCGCTGATCGGCGTGGGCTATGCGACCTTCAAGGCGATCGCAACGGCGCGGGGCCGGCAGGAGATCGAGGCGCCGAGGGGGGCCGCCCAGGGCGTCGACGGGGCGCAGCGCAGAGCGATCAACAGGACCATCGAAGAGCATGACCGCACGGACACCCGTTGGCTGGACTACGAGCTCGACGTCGCCAAACTGCTCGACTACCCGCTGATGACCGACATGCGCGATCCACTCACCGAGCGGTTTCACCGGGCCAAGCTGCGGGCCGACTTCCTGCGCCCCGCCGATGTAGCCGATCTTCTCGGGGACCGCGATGCCGCACGTGAATATCGCGACGCGGTGAGTGAATACGTCACCGCCTTCGACGTCGCCGAAGCCGAGGCGATCCGCCGCCGCCGGGCGGGTTTCGCCGGCGAGGACCAGCAACGGCTGGCCCGCGCCCAGCGGCTGCTCCGGGTGGCCGCCGACACGGCGGCGACCAGCCAGGAACGTGACCGGGCCTACCGGCTGGCGCGGCGGGAACTCGACGGCTTGATCGTGCTGCCCGAACGGGCCCGCGTCGCCCTCGAGCGGGGCATCAGCGGCGAGTTGGACGGTTAGGAGCCGGCCAGCCCCTCGTCGGCCACGTCGAGAGCCCGGTCCAGCAGCGCGACGCCCTCGCGGGCCTGCTGCTCGGTGACGATGCACGGCGGCACCACATGGATGCGGTTGTAGTTGGCGAACGGCAGCAACCCGAGCTTCTTACACTCGGCGATCACGGCGTTCATCGCCGCGCTGGAACGTCCGTACGGTGCCAGGGGTTCGCGGGTGGTCTGGTCGGCGACCAGTTCGACCGCCCAGAACACGCCCGCGCCGCGCACCTCACCCACGCACCGGTGCCGTGCCGCGAGGTCGCGCAGCGCCGGTCCCAGCACCTCGGTGCCGATCCGGGCGGCGTTCTCGACGATGCCGTCCTCGGCCATCGTGTTGATGGTCGCCACCGCGGCGGCGGTGGCCAGCGGATGACCGGAGTAGGTGAGCCCGCCGGGGTAGGGCCGGTGCGCGAAGGTCTGTGCGATCGCCGGGCCGATCGCGACGCCGCCGAGGGGCACGTAACCGGAGTTGACGCCCTTGGCGAACGTGAGCAGATCGGGTGTGACACCGAAATGGTCGATGGCGAACCACTTTCCGGTGCGGCCGAAGCCGGCCATCACCTCGTCGGCGATGAACACGATGCCGTACTCGTCACACAGGGCGCGCACGCCGGCGACGTAACCGGGCGGCGGAACCATGATGCCCGCGGTGCCGGGGATCGACTCGAGGATGATCGCCGCGATGGTGGACGGGCCCTCCATCCGGACGATGTCGTGCAGATGCGCGAGCGCCCGTTCGCTTTCCTGGGCCTCGGTCTCGGCGTGGAACTGCGTCCGGTACAGGAACGGGCCGAAGAAGTGAACGACACCGGCGTTGCCGTGGTCGTTGGCCCAGCGTCGCGGATCGCCGGTCAGGTTGATCGCGGTCTCGGTGCCACCGTGGTAGGAGCGGTACCGCGACAACACCTTGTAACGCCCGGTGTGCAGGCGGGCCATCCGCACCGCGTGCTCGACGGCATCCGCACCGCCGTTGGTGAAGAAGATCTTGTCCAGGTCGCCGGGGGTGCGTTCGGCGATCAGCCGGGCGCACTCCGAGCGTGCGGCGTTGGCGTGCTGGGGCGCCACCGTGCACAGCTTGGCGGCCTGATCCGCAATGGCGGCAACCACTTTCGGATGCTGGTGGCCGATGTTGGTGTTCACCATCATCGACGAGAAGTCCAGCAGCCGGTTGCCGTCGCCGTCCCACACGTAGCAACCCTGTGACGCGGTGATCGTCATCGGGGAGATCTCGGCCTGTGCCGACCAGGAGTGGAACACGTGGGCGCGGTCGAGTTCGTAGGCGCGGGCGGCCTCGGCGCGGGCGTCGGCCACACTTAATCCGTTGGGCAGGGAGATTTCGTCAAGCTTGTCATCGAGCACAGACATGACCGTAGACAGCTATCCGTTCCGTGGGAAGCGGGGCCGTTCGCCGCGCCTCATCCGGTCGGCCGGTGGGCGCCACCGGGCGGCGGCCCGAAGCCGTCACCGGCCATCACGTTCTGCGACTTCTCGGCCACCCCGACGGTGAGCGAAACCTGCAGGCCCTCCTCGGGCGATCCGCTGACCGAGGCCAGTTCCGCCGACCATCCGTCACCGAACACGCCGTCGGTGTCCAACGTGACCGCGGCGAGGTTCGCAATGCTGGCGGCGTAGCCGGAGTCGAACGCGTAGACGGCGCTACAGGATTCCTCGGGCAGTGCGATCTGGGAGGTCAGCCGGGCATCCGAGCCCGCAACCGCGGTCTCGAGCGAATCGAAGACCTCGAAGTGGAAGTGCGGCCAGCGTCCGGGATAGCACGCCGGGAAGATCGTCGTGAACGTGAGCACACCGCTGTCGTCGGCGACCTGCACGCCGCGCAGATAGTTCTGCTCGGTGGCGCCCTCGGAGTACAGCGAGTAGCGCCCCTCCCGGTCGCAGTGCCAGAGGTAGACCGCCATGCCGGCGCCCGGCGCCCCGTCCTTCGCAAGATCCTGCAGGGTCAGCGTCAGGGTCACCGGCACTCCTTCGGCGACCCCGGAGTACGTCCCGAAGCTTCCGGTGATGTCGGAGCGCACCACCCCGGACTCGATGAGGACGTTCGGGCCGTTGGAACCGTCGGCGGGGTAGGGGCCCTGGGTCTCCTGGGGAGCCTGCTCGGCCAACTCGGCCCCCGCGGCCGGCGTCGTGCCGCATCCGGCGGCCGCTGCGGCAGCGGCGCCGAGACCGAGCGCGACGAGCACCCGGCGCCTCGACATGGTCGAGAGGTCGTAGCCGAGCCCGCGGTCGTGTTCCTCGAGGTGTCCGGTGTGGTTTCTACCCATGCCGACCATCCTCGCGCCGGGCGCTGTGCTCCGGCTCGGGCGGGGCTGTGCCCCGGCTATGAAGGAGTCGCCGCCGTTTCAGGGAGTCGACGCCTTCTCCAACTCGGCGAGCGCGTCGCCGGTGTACACCGCCAGCCGCTGCAGCCGCGGCAGCCGGTCACGGCAGCCCACGAAACCTAGGTTCACCGTCCCGGCGTAGCTCTGCAGGGTGATGTTCAACGCCATGCCGTGAATGGGAATCGACACCGGGTAGGTGGCCTCCAGTCGGGAGCCGTTGAAGTACCACGGCTCCCGCGGCCCCGGAACGTTGGACACACACAGGTTGAAGGTGTACGGCCAGGGCGGGGTCACACCGGTGAGTGCCCCGGCGATCTGGCTGACTGCCGGAGACAACAGCGCCGCGGTGTAGGCGATGATCGCCGACGGTGACATCGTCTGAAGCTGCGCCTTGGACGCCCGGGTGGCCGCGGTGATGGTGTGCAACCGCTCGACCGGATCTTCGATGTCGGTGCCCATCGGGGCCAGGATCGCGCCCACCGAGTTCCCGCCGCCCCCCTCGTCGCCCTTGGGGCGCACGTTGACGGGCAGGAACGCGATCAGCGAGCGGTCCGGCAGCTCACCGAGCTCGGCCAGGAACTTGCGCAGCCCACCGCCCAGGATCGCCAGCGCGACGTCGTTGATCGTCGAGCCGTGCTCGACGCTGATCGCCTTCAGGCGGTCGAACTCGTACTGCTGGGTGGCGAAGCGGCGGTTGCGGCTGATCCGGGCGTTGAGGATGCTGTGCGGTGCCGACGCCGAACCGACGATGTGCCCGTAGTCGCCGTCGCGACGGACCTGGGTGTTGATCACCGCCTTGGTGAGGTCGATCACCGAGCCGACACCACCGGCCACCGTCGACCCGATGCCACCGAGCGTGCGCAGCGCCGCGGTGACCGGATTCGTGGATGCGGGCGTGCGTGGCGCCGAAACCGGCACCGGGACGTTGAAGAACAGCCGGGCGTCCCGGTGGTCCGGATCGGTGGACAGGGTCCGGCCCAGCATCCGCATCGCGCTGTAGCCGTCGATGAGCGCATGGTGGATCTTCAGGTACAGCGCGAAGCGGCCACCTTCGAGTCCCTCGATGACGTGCAGCTCCCACGGCGGGCGGGTGAGGTCGAGGGTATTGCTGTGCAGCCGCGACACCAGGACGCCGAGCTCACGCTCATCGCCCGGGCTGGCCAGCGCCGAGCGCCGGACGTGGTAGTCGAAGTCGAAGTTGTGGTCGGTCACCCAGCTGTGCAGTGGACTGAACTGCAGCCCGGGGTGGGCGAGCTTACGGTTCCACGGCGCCACCACGTCCTGGCCGCGCGCGTCGTGGACCATCCGCCGCAGGTAGTCGGGCGGCGCGTCCGCGGGGGGCGTGAACGGCAGCAGTCCGGCGACATGCATCTTCGAACTCGGCGTCTCGCCGTAGATGAACAGCAGGTCCTCGAGACCGAGCCGGACACTTTCGTCTCCCACGCATGGTCACGCTACGCGTGCGCGGTCAGGTTCCACAGAAGGTCGGTCAGGTTCCACAGAAGGTTTGGAAGGAGTCGGTGAACTCCCTGGCGCCGGGTTCGGCGTACCTTTCCAGGCCCGGCCGCTCCTCGAACGGTGACCGGACCACGTCCAGGAGCCGCTGGAACGGGCCGAGGTCGCCGGCGGTGGCCGCCGACAGCGCCTCCTCCACCAGATGGTTGCGCGGGATGTAGAGGGGGTTGACCCGGTCCATGGCGTCGGGGTCGGGGTCGGCGGCCCGCCACCGCGCCAGCCAGGCGTCGAAGGCCGCGAGGTCGATGAACTCGCCGCGCACCGGCTCGGCGTCGCCGCGGGCCGCGGTGGCCAGCCATCGGTAGAACAGGGTGTGGTCGACCCGGCTCTGCCGCAGCTGCGGCAGCAGATCGGTGACCGGATCGGCCACCGCGTCGGCGGGCGCGCCGGACAGCCCGAGCTTGGCGGCCATGCCCTCCGACCAACCGGCGTTGTAGCGCTCCTGAAACGTACTGAGGGACGCCTGCGCGAGCTCGACGGCCCGGTCGACGTCCTGGTCGAGCAGCGGCAACAGCGCCTCGGCGAAGCGGGTCAGGTTCCACAGCGCCACTGCGGGCTGGTTGCCGTAGGCGTAGCGCCCGGAACTGTCGATCGAGCTGAACACCGTCTGCGGGTCGAAGCCCTCCATGAACGCGCACGGCCCGTAGTCGATGGTCTCGCCGGAGATCGTCATGTTGTCGGTGTTCATCACACCGTGCACGAACCCGACCAGCATCCACCGCGCCACCAGGTCGGCCTGCACGGCGATGACGGCGTCCAGCAGAGCCAGGTAGCGGTTCTCGGCGTCGGCCGCCCCCGGATGGTGCCGGGCGATCGCGTGGTCGGCGAGACGGCGCAGCAGGTCGACGTCGCCGGTCTGCTGCCAGTGCATCGCGGCGTACTGGAAGCTGCCCACCCGTAGGTGGCTGGCCGCGACCCGGGCGAGCACCGCCCCGGGCAGCACCGTCTCCCGGTACACCGGGTTGCCGGTGGCGACCACCGCCAGCGCGCGCGTCGTCGGGATGTGCAGGGCGTGCATCGCCTCGCTGATGACGTACTCGCGCAGCATCGGCCCGATCGCGGCCAGGCCGTCCCCGCCGCGCGCGAACGGAGTCCGTCCGGAGCCCTTCAGATGCAGGTCGCGCTCCCGGCCCCGGGCGTCGACGAGTTCGCCGAGCAACAGGGCCCGGCCGTCACCCAGCCGGGGGACGAAGCCGCCGAACTGATGACCGGCGTAGGCCTGCGCCGCGGGTGCGGCGCCGTCGGGCAGCTGGGTGCCCACCAGCAGGCGCAGGCCGTCGGGGCTGCGCAGCCAGTCCGGATCCAGGCCGAGGTCGACGGCGAGTGGTTCGTTGAGCACGAGCAGCGCCGGGTCCGCGACGGCCCCGGCCCGCCACGGCACGGCCAGCTCCGGAAGGTCGCGGACGAACCGATCCTGAAGAGCGATGCTCACATGATCCAGACTACGTAGCCGGCTCGATGACCGCGATCGCGTCGACACCGGACTTGAGCGTGATCCGGCGGCCGCCGTCCTCGAAGACCAGCGCCCCGGCCGGATCGGTGTATGCGCCGTCCTCGGGCAGGATCAGCGCGCGCTGGCCGGCTTCGAGTTCGGCCGTCTGCACCGCCGACGTGGGCGGGCTGACCTGGGTGATGGAGTCGTCGGAGAGCTGCCACACCAGCGGCGGGAAGGTCTCGGGCCGGTCGCAGCGCCACGTCATCAGGCTCAGCTTCGGCAGCCCGGTCGCGGGCCACCACAGCTTGGGCACCCGGGAACCGGCCTGGGCGTCGGGGCCGGCAGCGTCGTAGGTCTGCTGCGATCCGTCGGCGTCGGTGACCACCACTGCGGCGCTGCCACACGCGTGGTCGGTGGCGCGGTAGACCGCGTAGGCCAGCCGCGCACCATCCGGGCTCAGCCGGGCGACCGACACCGGGCTGTTCGCGTCGGCCTGGCCGAGCGGGGTCGGGCTGCCCGGGCCACGCACGGCGTAGAGCGTGTCGGGGCCGCCGAACGGGGACGGTGGAGCTTCCACCCGCGCGATGATCGCGGTGCCGCCCCTGGCCACCAGCAGCCGCGGCTCACCGGGGCGTATCCCGGCCAGCGGGGGCAGGTCCACCGTCTGTGCCAGCTCCGGTCGGGAGTCGGGGTCGGCCAGGTCGAGGCGCATCAGCCGGTTGGGTTGCTCCCACCACACGACGACGCTCTGCCCGCTGGTGCCCAGCGCCGAGTTGACCGGGATGTCCCTGGTGGCTCCCTTGCGCGTGGCGACATCGATCGTGGCCAGCCGGTTATCCGTCGTCCTGGCGAACACGAAGCGGCCGTCCTCGGTGGCGATCAGGTCGTTGGACGGGGCGAACGCGCCCTTGGCCGACGCGATCACCGTGGTGCCGTCGACGAGCCCGATCTCGTCGGCGGCCCGGTAGGCCAGCAACGGACCGGTGGGTTCCGGCGCCGTGGTGGTGGGATCGAACGGTGAGCTGGGGCTCGGTTTCAGCGTGCTGGAACCCGCGCCGGGCTCCTGTCCCAGGCCGGTGCAGCCGGCCACCATCCCCACGATCAGGGCCAGCATGGCCACCAGCGTGAGACGGGGCCGGAGGTTCTTCGGTATCTGCAGAATGTTCATGGTGCTCTACGCCATGAAAGCTCAACACCGAGTGTGACGTGGATCGGGGTCGTCCACCAGCGACCTCACAGCTGCCGGCCGGTATCGTGATGCTTCCGGGCGAAGGGGGATGTGGGGCCGGCGTGACGCCGTCGGCTGGGCCGCCGGGACAATTCGACGTCAGATGTGGAGCAACGCTGTGAGCCTGAACACCATCGCTCTGGAACTGGTGCCTCCGAACATCGACCGGGGCCGTGAGCAGGCAATGGAGGACGTCGAGAAGGTTCTGCGCTGCTCGGCCGAGGCGGGGCTGGCCGGCCGGATCCGTCACGTCATGATCCCGGGAATGATCGAGGAGGACGGCGACCGTCCGATCGAGATGAAGCCCAAGCTCGACGTCCTCGACTTCTGGACGATGATCAAGCCGGAGCTGCCCGGCATCAAGGGCCTGTGCACCCAGGTGACCGCGTTCATGGACGAGCCCGAGCTGCGAACCCGGCTGACGGACCTGTGTGACAGTGGCTTCGAGGGGATCGCGTTCGTCGGTGTCCCGCGCACACTCAGCGACGGCGAGGGATCCGGGGTGGCGCCGACCGATGCCCTGAAACTGTTCGAGGGACTCGTCGACAACCGGGGTGCGATCCTCATCCCGACCCGGGAGGGCGAGCATGGACGGTTCGAGTTCAAGTGCGGTAGGGGCGCCACCTACGGCATGACCCAGCTGCTGTACTCCGATGCCATCGTCGGGTTCCTCACCGAGTTCGCCGCCGCCACCGAGTACCGGCCCGAGATCCTGCTGTCGTTCGGGTTCGTCCCGAAGGTGGAGGGCCGGGTCAAGCTGATCGACTGGCTGATCCAGGACCCCGGCAACGAGGCGGTCGCCCGTGAGCAGGAGTTCGTCCGCACGCTGGCCGAGACCGACCCGGCCCGCCGTCGGATGCTCATGCTCGACCTGTACAAGCGGATCATCGACGGTGTCGCCGAGCTCGGGTTCCCGCTGAGCGTGCATTTCGAGGCCACCTACGGGGTGAACACCGCGGCCTTCGAGACCCTGGCCGAGATGCTGGCCTACTGGTCACCGGACACGCCTTAGGCCAACGGCGGACCTTCGACCGTCGAGTGCGGGTTGCCCGGCAGCTCCAGCAGCCGAGATGGACAGGGCCAGTAGATATCTCGCCTGTGTCATCGGGTCAGATCCTGATCTCCCGCGTCGGCTCGAATCGGTCGCGGCTGACGCTCGCGACGAAATCTCAAGCTGACGCCTGTCGATTCCGCGCGGCAAAGAGGCCCGGCAAGAGGGCATATCGTTGACGGAGTGTCCGACCCGTGTCGTGAAGTGATCAGCGAACTGCATACCCGGCTGGACGGCGTGACCATTCGCGACGCCGCCCGGCTGGGTAGACGGCTGAGGAAGATGGGCACCGACCCGAAGAGGTTGGAGCAGTTCACCGAACACCTCGCCGCGGCCGAGGCGCTGGTGGCCCGCCGGTCGGCCGCGGTGCCGGTGATCGGCTACCCGGACCTGCCGGTCAGTGATCGCCGCACCGAGATCGCCGCGGCGGTAGCGGCCAACCAGGTGGTGATCGTCGCCGGCGAGACCGGATCGGGCAAGACCACCCAATTGCCGAAGATCTGTCTGGAACTCGGGCGCGGGATCCGTGGCACCATCGGGCACACCCAGCCCCGCCGACTGGCCGCACGCACGGTGGCCGACCGGATCGCCGAGGAACTGGGGTCGCCGCTCGGCGAGGTGGTCGGCTACACCGTCCGGTTCACCGACCGCTCGGGTGACCGGACACTGGTCAAGCTGATGACCGACGGCATCCTGCTCGCCGAGATCCAGCGCGACCGGAGGCTGCTGGGCTATGACACCCTGATCCTCGACGAGGCGCACGAACGCAGCCTCAACATCGACTTCCTGCTCGGCTACCTGCGCGAGTTGCTGCCCAGGCGGCCCGATCTCAAGGTGATCGTCACCTCGGCGACGATCGAGCCCGAGCGGTTCGCCGCCCACTTCGGCTCGTCCGGCCGTCCGGCTCCGATAGTCGAGGTGTCGGGGCGCACCTACCCGGTCGAGATCCGCTACCGGCCCCTGGAGGTCGTGGTGCCGGCCGAGGAGTCCGACGATCCCGACGACCCCGACCACGAGGTGGTGCGTACCGAGCCGCGAGACCAGACCGAGGCGATCCTGGACGCGGTGGCCGAACTGGAGTCCGAGCCGCCGGGCGATGTGCTGGTGTTCCTGTCGGGCGAACGCGAGATCCGGGACACCGCAGAGGCGTTGCGCGGTGCCGTCGGATCCGGCACCGAGGTGCTGCCGCTGTATGCACGGTTGCCGACTGCCGAACAACAGAAGGTTTTCGCACCGCACCGGGGCCGTCGCGTCGTGCTCGCCACCAACGTCGCCGAGACGTCACTGACGGTGCCGGGTATCCGCTATGTCGTCGATCCCGGCACCGCGCGCATTTCGCGCTACAGCCGGCGAACGAAGGTGCAGCGGTTGCCGATCGAATCGATCTCGCAGGCATCGGCCGCACAGCGCGCCGGCCGGTCGGGCCGCACGGCCCCCGGTGTGTGCATCCGGCTCTACTCGGAGCAGGACTTCGAAGACCGTCCGCGCTACACCGAACCGGAGATCCTGCGCACCAACCTGGCGTCGGTGATTCTGCAGATGGCGGCGCTGGGATTCGGTGACATCCAACGGTTCGGCTTCCTCGACCCGCCCGATGCGCGCAGTATCCGCGACGGCAGCGCACTGCTGCAGGAACTCGGGGCCTTCGACCGTGATGGCGCGCTGACCGACCTCGGGCGGCGGCTGGCCCGGATACCCGTGGATCCCCGGCTGGGCCGGATGATCCTGCAGGCCGACGCCGAGGGGTGTGTGCACGAGGTGCTCGTCCTGGCGGCGGCGCTGTCCATTCCCGACCCGCGGGAACGGCCCACCGATCGCGAGGAGGCGGCCCGCCAGCGGCATGCTCGGTTCGCCGACGAGAACTCGGATTTCGTGTCCTACCTCAACCTGTGGCGATACCTCGGTGAGCAACGGAAGGAACGTTCCGGCAGCTCTTTTCGCCGGATGTGCCGCGAGGATTTCCTGCACTACCTGCGTATCCGCGAATGGCAGGACCTGGTCGGGCAGCTGCGCAGTATCTGCCGCGACCTCGGGATCACCGAGCAGGACCAACCGGCGGAGCCGGCCCGGGTGCATGCCGCGCTGACCGCGGGCCTGCTGTCGCACATCGGGCTGCGGGAGGGGGACGGACGCGAGTACACCGGTGCGCGCAACGCCAGGTTCGTGCTCGCCCCGGGATCCGTGTTGACCAGGCGCCCGCCTCGTTGGGTCGTCGTCGCCGACCTGGTCGAGACCAGCAGGCTCTACGGCAGGACCGCGGCGCGGATCGAACCCGAGGCCGTCGAACGGGTGGCCACCCACCTGGTGCAGCGGACCTACAGTGAGCCGCACTGGGATGCCGAACGGGGAGCGGCGATGGCCTTCGAGCGGGTGACCCTGTACGGGCTCCCGCTGGTTCCGCGCCGCCGGATCGGTTACGCCCAGGTCGATCCCGAGGTGTCGCGCGAGCTGTTCATCCGTCATGCGCTGGTCGAGGGGGAGTGGCAGACCCGGCACCACTTCTTCCGCGACAACGCCGCGCTGCGTACCGAACTCGCCGAACTCGAGGACCGGGCCCGCCGCCGGGACCTGCTGGCCGGCGACGACGAGGTCTACGCGTTCTACGACGCCCGCGTCCCGGCCGAGGCGGTGTCGGCCCGGCACTTCGACGGTTGGTGGCGTAAGCAGCGGCATCTGACGCCCGACCTGCTCACGCTGTCCCGCGATGACCTGGTCCGCAAAGACGCCGGAGCGGACCAGCCCGACGCGTGGGCCGCCGGGGATCTGTCGCTGCCGCTGTCCTACCGGTTCGAGCCGGGAGCCTCGGACGACGGTGTCACCGTGCACGTTCCGGTCGATGTGCTGGCTCGGCTGGGTGGTGACGAGTTCGCCTGGCAGGTGCCCGCGCTGCGGGAGGAACTGTTGACCGCGCTGATCCGCTCCCTGCCGAAGAGCTTGCGGCGCAGCTTCGTACCCGCCCCGGACACCGCCAAGGTGCTGCTGGAGTCCATCTCGCCGGACAGTGGGCCGCTGCTGGAGGCGGTGCAGCGCGAGTTGCGGCGCCGGACCGGGATTCTGGTGCCGATCGACGCCTTCGACCTGAGCAAGTTGCCGCCCCATCTGCGGGTGACGTTCGCCGTCGAGGCCCCGGACGGCACGGTGGTTTCGCGGGGAAAGGACCTGGGCGAGTTGCAGCACCGGCTCGCCGCCCCGGCGCGACAGGCCGTCGCCGACACCGTCGCGGGAGGTCTCGAGCGCACCGGACTTCGCACCTGGCCCGCCGATCTCGATGAGCTGCCGCGCGTCGTGGAGCGGGCTGGCGTGACGGGACACGCGGTGCGCGGCTACCCGGCCCTGGTGGACAGCGGCACGACGGTGGATGTCCGGGTGTTCGCGACCAAGGCGGAGCAGGATGCCGCGATGGCCGCGGGCAGCTTGCGGTTGCTCCGGCTCGCCGGGCCGTCCGTCACGAAAAGCGTTGAGAAGAAACTCGATCCACGTACTCGGCTGGTGCTGGCCAACAACCCGGATGGCTCGCTGGCCGCGCTGCTCGACGACTGCAGCGATGCGGCGGCGCAGGCCCTGGTGACCGCGCCGGTCTGGACCAAGGCCGAGTTCGCCTCCGCCCGGCAGCTGCTGCCGGGCCGGCTGGCGCCGACCGTGACCGAGGTGGTCCGTCGGGTCGAGAAGGTGGTCGCGGCCTGGCACGACGTGCAGTTGGCGTTGCCGGACAAGCCCACCCCGGCACAGGCCGAAGCGGTCGCCGACATCCGCGCCCAACTCGCCCGGCTACTTCCGCAGGGTTTCGTCGCCGGCACCGGGGCGGCCCGGCTCCCGGATCTGACCCGCTATCTGATTGCCATTCATCGCCGGCTCGACCGACTGCCGCAGGCCCCCGCCGCCGACAGGGAGCGGATGGCGAGGATCGCGTCGGTACAGGACGCCTACGACGAGTTGCGTTCGGCGCTGAGCCCGATACGCGCCGCGGCCGCCGATGTCCGCGACATCGCCGTGCTGATCGAGGAGTTGCGCGTCAGCCTGTGGGCCCAGCAGCTGGGCACCGCACGCCCGGTCAGCGAGCAGCGCATCTTCCGGGCTATCGATGCCGTCGCCGGTTAGGGCGCCGGTTCAACACGAATGGGCCCACGCTGCTGCTTGGGCCCATTCGGTCGGGATTACTGGTTATTAGGAGTCGGAACCGCCGTCCGAGCCGCCATCGGAACCGCCGTCGTCTCCGGCGGTGCCGCCGTCGTCGCCAGCGTCGTCTCCGGCAGCGCCAGCGTCGTCGGTGGCATCGCCGCTGTCGTCGGTGACGTCGTCGCCGTCGTCGGTGATCTCGTCTCCGACATCGCCAGCGTCGTCGGTGACGTCGTCGGTCGCGTCGCCGCTGTCGTCGGTGGCGTCGTCTGTCGCGTCGCCGCTGTCGTCGGTGATCTCGTCTCCGGCAGCGCCAGCGTCGTCGGTGACGTCGTCTGTCGCGTCGGTCGCATCGCCGTTGTCGGTGGCATCGCCGTTGTCGTCGGTGACGTCACCGGTGGCATCGCCGCTGTCGCCGGTGGCGTCATTTCCGACACTCAGCGCGGCGAAGGAAGACCCCGACGGGTCCCCGGCCGACTTCGAGGCTTCCGACTCGGCCGGCGGAACCGCGAGGGTGACCAAGGGAACACCGGACAGCAGGCCGAAGATGGCGTTCTCGATGTCGTTGGACACGCCGACGACGAAGTCGGTGGCGCCCTGAATCACCCCCTTCGAGGCCTCCATCGGTGCGTTGACCACGTCCGCGCCGAGCAAGACCAGATCGTTGATCTGCGTGGCGAGGGCAAGTGGCAACGCGACGATGTCGGCCGGCGCACCCAGCGCGTTGAGCACACCGGAGATCACGCCGGCGAATACGGTGTTCAGGGTGGTGTCGAGGCTGGCGGCGCCGTCGACCACCCCGATGCCGAAGTCGAACGGAATCTGCGCCACGCCGCCGGTCGTCTCGACCACCGTGTTGAAGTCATCGAATCCGGCCGCGAGCAGCGCGCCGCCTGCCAGCAGATAGCTCTTCGGATCCAGCGGAGCTGCACCGATGGCGCCGATGGCGTCCTGAAGTGCGTCACCGGTGTCATCGATCAGGGCAAAGGCGCCACCGACGATCTCGTTGAAGGCACTCGCCACAGAGTAGACGGCCAAGTCGGCGACCCCGCCGGCCCCGAGAGCGAAGTTGTTGATGAGGTAGGCGGGTGCGATCGTGACAGCCTGGACGAGTGCGTTGATCTGCGCAACGAGGGCGCTGCCGGTGGCGGCCGCGGCGACGTTCATCAGCCCGCCGGCGAGGTAGATCTGGTTCGAGATCTGCTCCCACACCAGATTGAGCCCGGTGAAGGCGAGCCCGAAACCTGCATTGCCCAGCCACTGAACGGCCGCCACGCCGCTGTCGGCGATCAGCTGGCCGGTGCCCACCACACCGGTGCCCAGGAGGGCGGCGTAGGCCGACACCTGGAACGGGTGCTGGAGCACCCCGACGAACGTCGACAGCACGTTCGACAGCGATCCGGTGATGACGCCGGTCAGCAGGTTCGCGAGAGTATCGGTGGTCAGATACAGGCCCAGGTTCGTGTTCTGGACCGCGCCCAGAACGGACGTCAGCCCGTTGTCGGAGTATTGCTTCAGCACACCGAGCAACGAGAGCAGGGTGGGGTTGCTGGTCATCCCCATCAGCGCAGCGAACAGCTGGTCGTTCAGGCCGATCGCGAGCGCAAGTCCCTGGGCCAGCGTCTGGCCGGGAATCGCGACCACGGCGGCCAGCTGTGCGTTGAAGGCCTCCAACTCGTTCTGGAGGTTATCGAAGAACGCCACGATCTCGGCGGGCGTCACGGTCAGCTGGATGTCAGAGACCGTGACGTTCGGGACGGCTACCGCGCGCTCGTTTGCAGGGATGTAGAGAGGGGTGAGCGCGATGGCGCTAGCCGCAGTTAGCGATATTCCTGCGGTGAGGTACGAACGGGCCGAGAGTTCCATGACTTGCTCCCCCTAGGATTAAGGACTGGCTACCTGAGAGATCGTAAGTTGTTTCTCAGGTGCCGTTAAGGAAAACAGAAAATCGCAGCATAAAAAGTCTCTAAGGCCCGTCCCGGTGCCAGTCAAAGCCCCGCGGCGGATGCAGGAACCCTGTCCAGCAAACGAAAGTGGCAGCCCGCGCCAATAACGCTAGATGCCCAAAGATCTATTTGCCATAATTGACAGAGTGGTCGAATTGCGCAGCCGGTGTGTGGTTAGCGAAGTAATTTGTTGATAACGCAAGTTTGCGTGGTCGTTACACATTTTGCCGCCCGGGTGTCGGCCGCACGTAGCGGACCGCTTTCGCTCCGCTGTCGTCGCACGGTAGAACGGCGGTATGAGCAAGCGGCCGTTGACGGCAGGGCTGACCATGCTGGCCCTCATCGGTGCCACCGTCGTGCCGAGCGCACAGGCCGACCCGGCCGCCGTCGTCGAGCCCGTCGTGCTTGCCGAGATGCCGCACGACCCGCAGGCCTTCACCCAGGGGCTGGAGTTGCACGGCTCGACGCTCTACGAGGGCACCGGACTGGCCGGGGAGTCGCAGCTGCGGATGCTGGACCCGGCCAGCGGGGAGGTGCGCGGCGCCGTCGCGATCCCCGGCGACTACTTCGGCGAGGGCATCACCGTCGTGGGCGACCGGATCTGGCAGCTGACGTATCGGGACGGGGTGGCGGTGGAATGGGATGGCGCCACCCTGACCCCGATCCGCGAGGTGCCGTTGGCCGACGAGGGCTGGGGGTTGTGCTTCGACGGGCAGCGCCTGATCCGCAGCGACGGAACCAACCGGCTGCGGTTCTCCGACCCCGACGACATGACCGAGACCGGTGGAGTGGGCGTCACCCGCGACGGCCACGCTCTCAACGGTCTCAACGAACTGGAGTGCGTCGACGGCAAGGTCTGGGCCAATGTGTGGCCGGGCGACCAGATCGTCCGCATCGATCCGGACACCGGCGCGGTCGACCTGGTGGTCGATGCCGCCGGTCTGCGTGCCCGCGGCATCCCGGCCGGCGCACAGGTCCTCAACGGCATCGCCCACATCTCCGGGAACGAGTACCTGCTGACCGGCAAGGACTGGCCGAAGATGTTCCGGGTCAGCATCGGGTGAGCACCGTCGGCAAGCGGCGGTCGCTGGCGATCGTGGTCTCGGCCTACGTGACCGCCATTGCGGTCGGCTACCTCTGGCTGGTGTGGGGGGTGCCGACCGGCCGGCGGTGGCTGGACACCCTGATCGCCGACGTGCTGGCCACCCTCGTGGTGTTCGGTTTCAGCCGCCGGTTCGCAAACTCCAGCTTCTACGACGCGTACTGGAGTGTGATCCCGCCGCTGCTGCTCTTCTACTGGTGGAGTCACGGCGACGGCGCCGCCTGGCGGTGCTGGCTGATCGCCGTGGTGGTCGTGGTCTGGTCGGTGCGGCTGACCGGCAACTGGGTGTACGGATGGTCGGGCCTGGACCACGAGGACTGGCGCTATCCGATGTTCCGCCGGCGTGCGGGCCGGTGGGAGTACGCCGCCGATCTGATCGCCATCCACCTCATCCCCACCCTGCAGGTGTTTCTCGCAATGCTGCCCGTCTACGTCGCGGTCACCACCCCGGGTGACGGGCTGGTGTGGCTGTCGGTGGTGGCGTTCGTACTGGGGATGGCCGCCGTCGCGCTGGAGTTCGCCGCCGACCGCCAGATGCACCGCTTCGCGCGGGATCGGCGGCCCGGCGAGGTGATGGACCGCGGCCTGTGGGGATGGTCGCGGCACCCGAACTACTTCGGGGAGTTCGGGTTCTGGTTCGCACTTGCACTGTTCGGCGGTGCGGCCTCGCCCGGTTCCTGGTGGCTGTTCGCCGGGGCGGCGGCGATGCTGGCGATGTTCCTCGGCGCGAGCATCCCGATGATGGAGGCGCGCAGCCTGCAGCGGCGGCCCGGCTACCAGGCGGTCGTCGACCGCGTCCCGCGGTTCGTTCCGCGCCCGCCGCGGCGGGTCCGGGCATGACGCCCCGCGTCGTCGTCGCCGGCCTCGGCGACGTCGGGGTGCTCACCGCGATCAGGCTGGCGCGCGGGTCCCGCACCCGCGGCTTCGACGTGATCGGGATCTCCGTCAAGCCCGGCCTGGTCAGCGGCCAGGAGCTGGGCTGGCGGCTGGCCAGCCCCGACGACTGGGCCCGGCACAACTGGATACCGTTCGACCGGTTCCGCGGGCTGGACCGGGTGCGCACCGTGCACGGGACCCTGACCGGGGCCGACCTCGACTCCCGGCAGGTGACCGTCGAGCGCGCCGACGGGTCGACGACACCGGTGGACTACGACGCGCTGGTCATCTGCACCGGGGTGACCAACGGATTCTGGCGACGGCCGAGCCTGCAGCGCGCCGCCGACGTCGATGCGGACCTGCGTGCACCGCACGACCGACTGGCGCAGGCCCGGTCGGTGATCGTCGTCGGGGGCGGCGCCGCAGCGGTCAGCAGCGCGGCCAACATCGCGCTGCGCTGGCCAGACACCCGCGTCGACCTGTACTTCCCGGGCGAGCGGGCGCTGGCCGGCCACCACCCCCGCACCTGGAACCGTGTCCGCCGCCGGCTCACCGACGCCGGCGTCGCGCTGCACCCCGGGCACCGGGCCGAACCGCCACCGGGATCCGGTGGCGACGAGCTGTCCGCCGGGACCGTTCGGTTCAGCACCGGACAGCCGCCCGCGACCGCCGACGCGGTGTTGTGGGCGATCGGACGGGTCCGGCCCAACACCGGCTGGCTGCCCGCCGAACTGCTCGACGACGACGGTTTCGTGCGGGTCACCCCGCAGCTGCAGGTTCCCGGCCGCCCGGAGGTATTCGCGGTCGGTGACGTCGCGGCCACCGATCCACTGCGCAGCTCGGCGCGCAACCGGGCCGACGGGCTGGTGGCGCACAACGTGCGTGCGTCGTTCGGCGGGGAGCCGCTGCGCGACTACCACGCCCCGGCACGACGGTGGGGGTCGGTGCTGGGCATCCAGCCCGATGGCTTGGAGGTGTTCGCGCCCAACGGGCGGGCATTCCGGTTTCCGGCCTGGTCTTTCGAGCGGGTGCTGATGCCGTGGATCGTGCGGTGGGGCATCTACCGCGGTGTGCGCGGGCGCTGAGTGTCGTGCGCGGGCTCTGAGGGTCGTGCGCGGGCGCTGAGGGTTCAGCCGACGCGGCCCAGCTCGGCGTTGATGCGGTCCAGCAGCCGCGGATATCGGTTCGCCTCCGGGTGTCTGCCGGGTTTTCCGCTACTGACCACCGCCACCGACAGCGCACGCTGCGGGTCGGCCCACATCGCGATGTCGGTCAGCCCGGTGTGCCCGAACGCCGCGGCGGCGTCGCGGCCGAACGGCCCGAAGCGTTTGGAGCCGAGCATGTATCCGGTTCCCCAACGCATCGGCGCCAGGCCGGTGGCGATGTCCGGGCGTAGCCGGCGGCACTGGACCGTCGCGGCCCGCAGGGTCTCCGGTGAGAGCACCCTGATGCCGTCGAGTTCCCCTCCCCGGCAGAGGATTTCGGCGAACCTGGACAGCTCGTAAGCGTTGGACACGGTGTTCGAGGACGGGATCACCCCGGTGAGGAACCGTGGTGTGTTGGAGAACGGGATGATCTGGGTCATCGTGCCGCCGACCGCGGTCTTGAAGGCCTTGGCGACCGGTGCCGGCAACGGTTTTCCGGTCACATGGCTCGGTGCCACCAGCGGAACATCTTCTGGCGCAACGCCGTAATTGGTCCAGCGGAACCCGAGCGGGGCCAGAATCTCCTCGTGAAGGATGTCGCGGATGCTGCGACCCGTTGCGGCGGAGATGATCTCGCGCATCAGCGGGCCCCAGGTGACCCCGTGGTAGATGTGGATCAGCCCGGGCGGGTAGACCGGCTTCATCCGTCCCAGCATCTCGCGCGTGTAGTCGCTGTCGTCCATGCGCTTGAGGTCGGGGCGGGGTCCGGTGGCGAACGGGATCCCCGCACTGTGGGTCATCACGTGCCGGATGGTGGTGCGGTCCTTACCGTGGCTGGTGTACTCGGGCAGGTAGTCGCACACCCGGTCGTCGAGGGAGAACGCCCCGCGCTCGGCGAGCATGTGGGTCACCGTGCTGGTGATCGCCTTGGCCGTGGAGTAGACGCAGAAGGGCGTTTGCGTGCTGACCGGAATCCGTCGGGCGTCGGGTGGGTCGCCGGGGCCGTTGCCCCAGGCATGCCCGATCGCGCGGTCGAGCACCACCCGTCCGTCGCGGCGCAGGCACAGCTGTATCGCGGGTTGCATGCCCGCGGCATACCAGTGGGTGACCGAGCGCCAGATTCGCTCGACGGCCGCGGGGTCGATGCCGGAATGGTCCTCGGCGCCGATCTCGGTCACCGCGTCGAGGTCGGCCGGCACGCTGATCCTGCCGTCGGTCAGCGCGGGCCCCCGGCGAACAGGCCGTTGCCGATGAGATTGGTGAGCTGCCCCATCAGGTCGCCCGGCGCCGGCTGCGGCGGTGGCGGCTGGTTGGTCAGCTGCCAGGTCTGGCACTCGTTGGTGGTGAAGGTGGTGTCGGTCGGCAGGATCTGCACGATCGCCGGTTTCTTGGTCAGCGCGTTGTCGACCAGCTCGTCAGCGGCGGTGCGTTTCCAGTAGCAGGCGCCGTCGTCGACCGGACCCGCGGATTGGTACACGCCGGGAGCGATATCGGTACCCACGGCGTAGGAACCGTCGGCGTCGATCGTGGTCGCCAGGCCCTCGGCGGGCAGCGGTGGGGGCACCGCAGGCGCTGGTGTGGGTGCCGGTGCGGGCGCGGGATCAGGCTGCGCACCGGCCGCCGGCGCCCACAACGTCAGCGCGACGCACCCGCCGGCCAGCGCCGCCGCGGCTGTTCTCGTCGCTCTCATAGGAAGTCAGTCTAAGTGCCGCGGCGGCGAGAAAGTACCCGCCGCCGCGGCAGCCCGGGTCAGCCGGCCATGAACCCGGGTCAGCCGGCCATGAAGAGGTCGTAGGCCGTGGCCAGCTGGCCGGGCAATACCGTGACGTTGCAGGTGCGCTGCGCGTCGCCGATCGGGGCGAGGATGCCGCGCAGGTCGTGGTACTCGGCCGGGTTGGCGGTGAAGTAGCCGCGCAGGTTCGCCTCGGCCTGCCCAAACGGCTGGTTCATCGCCGCGCTCACCGCTGAGTTGGCGCCCGGGTGGGCGTCCAGGTACTGGCGAGCCTGGCCCGTCACGGAGCTGACGGTTCCTGCCAAGCCGCCTGCGCTGCACTGATCGGTGGGCGCGGCCGCCGCAGTGGGGGCGATCGTGGTGGCCAGGCCCGCGAGAACAGCGCCCGCCCCGATGCCGGCCAGTGTGCGCATGCGCGCGCCGAAACCATGGGTATTCATGTTGATTGGTCCTTCGGATTGTGGATCGGTTACAGCACCCCCGGCCCAACTCCAAGGTAGCCGCGATCGCGAGATGCCAAACCAGGGCCGTGGCACCGCCGATCGGGACGGGGCGGGACGTTGCGGATCTCCGGCGTGACATTGGCCGAGGAAGTGCCACGAAATCGACCGAAACCGTTGTTCACGAACCCGAATCGGTCGCGAGAGGGGAGGACTGTCAGATTCGCCAGGCGGCGCTCGGGTGATGGTGATCTGCCACACGAATTCGTCATCCGGCTGGGCGATACATTCACCGGATGCACGCAGAGACCCGCGACGTGTGGGACGTGATGTCCACCGCGCGCACGATCCGGCGATTCACCGACGAGCCCGTGAACGATGCCACGCTGCGCCGGTGCCTCGAGGCGGCGAGCTGGGCCCCGTCCGGAGCGAACGCGCAGGCCTGGCGGTTCGTGGTGCTCCGGTCTGCCGAGCAGCGTGCGATCGTCGGGAAGGCGGCTGCGCACGCGCTGGCGGTCATCGAGCCGGTGTACGGGATGACCCGTCCGGCCCCCGGTGACAACAGTCTGCGTGCCCGCAACAACCGGGCGACCTACGAGCTGCACGATCGGGCCGCCGAGTTCACCTCGGTGCTGTTCACCCAGAAACGCTTCCCGACGGCCTCGGAGCTGCTGCTGGGTGGGTCGATCTTCCCGGCGATGCAGAACTTCCTGCTCGCCGCCCGCGCACAGGGGCTGGGCGCCTGCCTGACCAGCTGGGCGTCCTATGACGGCGAGCAGGTGCTGCGTGAAGCGGTCGGGGTGCCCGAGGACTGGCTGCTGGCCGGCCACATCGTGGTGGGGTGGCCCAAGGGTAGGCACGGCCCGCTGCGCAGGCGGCCGCTGGAGCAGCTCGTCAACCTGGACCGGTGGGATGCTCCGGCGACCGCACTGCTGACCGGATAGCGTGATGGCGTGAAGCCGGACCTGCTCACATCGGGCATCGAGGTGGGGCTCGTGGCCACCGAAACCGAAGCCCGGGGTGCGATCGGGTTCGAGGGTGGCTGCCCGCCGAGCGAACGATAGGACCCCGTGAACTACTCCTACTCCGCGGGCCCGCCGCCGCAGGCCCCGTCCTGCTACCGCCACCCCGACCGGCCGACCTACGTTCGCTGTACCCGGTGCAACCGGTACATCTGTGGCGAGTGCATGCGCAGCGCCGCGGTCGGTCATCAGTGTCCGGACTGCGTCGGGGAGGGCGCCCGCTCCGTGCGGCCGGTCCGTACCGTGTTCGGCGGTCGGCAGCCGGGCTCGTCGGTGCCCGTCGTCACCTACACGCTGATCGGCCTCAACCTGGCGGTGTTCGTCCTGCAACGGGTGATCCCGGGCCTGGAGAACGAGTTGGTGCTGTGGCCTCGCGCGGTTGCCCTTGGCGACCTGTACCGGCTGCTGACCTCGGCCTTCCTGCACCTGGGCATCCTGCACATCCTGTTCAACATGTTCGCGCTGTACTTCCTGGGGCCCGCCATGGAGATGGTGCTGGGTCGACTGCGATTCGCCGCGCTCTACCTGCTCAGCGCGCTCGGGGGTTCGGCACTGGTGTATCTGCTGGCGGCGCCGGGTTCGGGCACCGCCGGCGCGTCGGGCGCGGTGTTCGGCCTCTTCGGAGCCACGTTCGTGGTCGGCAGGAAGCTCAACATGGATGTCCGTGCCGTGGTGTTCTTCATCGTCCTGAACCTGGTCATCACGTTCCTCAACGTCTCCGTCATCAGCTGGCAGGGCCACATCGGTGGGCTTGTCACCGGCGCGGTGGTGGGCGCGGCCTACGTCTACGCGCCGCGATCGCAGCGTGCGCTGATCCAGGCGGGTGCGTCCGCCGCGGTGCTGGTGGGCCTGCTACTGCTGATCTGGTGGCGTACCAGTGAACTGCGGGCCGCGATGGGCCTCGGCTAGACGTTCCGGCTCGACGTCGTTGCCGGGTTGGCGGGGGCTGACC
>NZ_JAIFZS010000077.1 GCF_019710635.1 Mycolicibacterium xanthum | reverse complement strand
GCCGCGGTGCTGGTGGGCCTGCTACTGCTGATCTGGTGGCGTACCAGTGAACTGCGGGCCGCGATGGGCCTCGGCTAGACGTTCCGGCTCGACGTCGTTGCCGGGTTGGCGGGGGCTGACCGCCCGCTAGAAGGGCGGTGGGTCGTCGCCGTAGTCGGGTTGGTAGCCCGGTGGGCGTATCGGGAAGCGGTCGTCGAGATCGGGGGACGGTCTCGGCGGTTTCGCTTCGCGTTCGGCCGCGGCTTTGGCTCGGTGTTGTTGGGCGGCTTGTTCGGCGGCGGCGCGATCGAGTTCGCGTTGTAGGGCGTTGAGTCGGCGTTCGCGGGTGATGTAGGCGGCCTTGGCCTGTTCGCGGGTGCGGCGGCGGGTGGGCATCATCAGCGCCCGCCCGGGGCTTGGGGGCGGTGCGGGCTGTCCGGATTGCGGTGGTGGTGGTGTGGTGGTGCGCCAGGTCGGGAACAGCAGCGCCGAGA
>NZ_JAIFZS010000076.1 GCF_019710635.1 Mycolicibacterium xanthum | reverse complement strand
CCTCTTGTAGGCGTCCCCGTTCCTGCATCGCCGTCAAGCCCATCTCGCCCAGGTGGCAGGCCGAGTTGTAGCTGGTCATGGCGACGACCTGCATCAGTGGAATATTGTGCTCCCGCGCCACGCGAAGGGACTTGGCACAACTACCTGCCGCCCGCGGGTGGGTGTTGGGCAGCTCCTCGTAGGGCGTCTCCCAGCTGAGGCCATCGTCGGGCACCATCGGCATGCCGTCGGTGACGACGCTGACGCCGGGCAGCCCGAGCCAGTCGACGATGGCCGACTTGGGCATCTTGAACACAAGGACCGCCCGCGTCGGCTCCTTCTCGAGCATCTCCTCCCGCGACTGCTGGGTGTACCACTCACCGGTCGCCACGTCCTGGATCGTGTCCTCGTACCTGTGGCCGAGAGTCTCGACCCACATCTCCGGTTCCAGGAAGACGGCGTTGAGGGCCGTCGACCCGGCGGCGTAGGGGTAGATCTCACCCCAGACGTTCATGCCGCGCTCCCTCATTCGGGCCAGCAGCTCATGCACCAGGTTGTAGCCCGGATTGTTGAAGTGACAGGCCATGGCCGGAGCGCCCAGGGC
>NZ_JAIFZS010000075.1 GCF_019710635.1 Mycolicibacterium xanthum | reverse complement strand
TCGCCACGTCCTGGATCGTGTCCTCGTACCTGTGGCCGAGAGTCTCGACCCACATCTCCGGTTCCAGGAAGACGGCGTTGAGGGCCGTCGACCCGGCGGCGTAGGGGTAGATCTCACCCCAGACGTTCATGCCGCGCTCCCTCATCCGGGCCAGCAGCTCATGCACCAGGTTGTAGCCCGGATTGTTGAAGTGACAGGCCATGGCCGGAGCGCCCAGGGCCGCCGCATTTGCCAGCAATTCCTGCCACCAAGGCGGCGACGCGACCGTAGATTGGTGCGAGGGTAGGGCTGGAGTTCGACTTGGGTATATCGCGCGGCGATGTGCTGGGCAGCCGCAGGCCGACCGCCGGGGCCGCTTGACGGCCGCGCCAGAAATTCGGGGCATCCGCTATTTCACTCAGCGGAAATAGGGTTCAACCGTGCCGCTAAGCTTGATGACCATAGGATTTCCGCGGCGGTCCTTCGCGGTAGAGACTTCAACACGCACCCAACCCTCGGCCACGTTGTATTCGTGAACATTGGTTTTCTCAACGCCATTGAAGCGAATACCTACGTCGCGGCGGAGGACCTCTTCGCTATAGAACGCGCTGCGCGGATCGATGGAGAGGTGATTCGGTGGGACGTCGGTGTTCTGATCGTCGGACATGATGACCTTCGTTGAATACGTTAGGTGCTCAGATGGCTCCTCCAAGAATCTACTCGACCCTGTAGTACCGGCCTGCTGACTCCCCCTGTTGATGACCACGCCCCCGCCGCGGCGGCGTCGTCCGTCATCAGCGGCGGCAGCACACACGACGACTGCCGCCGCCGCCAGGCAGTTGAGCTGTTTGCTCGGAAGAATGGCCAACGATATCGTGATAGCATTCTGCTCGTGGCGCAGATTCTCATTCGTCAGCTGGAGGACGACACGAAGGCCAAATTGCAGCAGCTAGCCCGCCAACATGGTCGGAGCACCGAAGAGGAAGTGCGCGAGATCTTGCGGAACGCGGTCCGGAACGTCGATGACCGTCCGGGTCGGCTGGGGTCACGGATCGCTTCACGCTTCGAAGGTGTGGGCCTGTCGGAGGACATACCCGAATTGCGTGGAGAACCCTTGCAGCCGGCACGGTTTGACGAAGAATGATATTGCTCGACACCAACGTGCTGTCGGCGTTGATGCGGGAGAGGCCCGATCCCGTCGTGATCGAGTGGCTCGACAATCAGCCCGTTGAATCGATCTGGACCACATCGGTAACCGTCTTTGAAATACGAACGGGCATAGAACTTCTAGTGCCTAGCCGGAGTCGTAAGCAACTCGACAGGGCATTCACTCAACTCCTCGACGAGGACCTCGACGGGCGTGTGCAATCCTTCGACCGAACCGCGGCAGTTGCCGCGGGGACCATCGCCGCCAGCCGACAACAAGCCGGACACATGGTGGAGGTTCGAGATGTCCAGATCGCCGGGATCGCTGTATCACGGCGCGCAGCCTTGGCGACGCGCAGTACTCGCCAGTTCGCGGGTACCGGCGCTGAGATCGTCAACCCCTGGAAGTAACCGCCTCTGTCGGCAGCGTACGACCGGACCGACGCTGGATTCGACGCTGCGAACATTGGTCACCAACGCGAGGCAAATCGTCGTGGTCACGTCGTGAGACAACACGCATAGCCGCAGTTGAAGCGAACCCCGATTGGTCATGAGGCGTGAGAAGTCACAGCTGCGGCGCAGCACCACGCACGCCTCCTCCGCTGCTGCACAACACGCACTCGACACACACAACACCAACAACAACCGCACCACTGTCCAGGTTGGGTGGATCAGGCCGATATAGGCCTCCGCTGGTTCGGTGACCCTGGTGCGCACCTTCCGTGACGATGCCAGCTGAATGGTAGTGTCAGTGGTATGCGAACTTCCATAGATAAGGCAGGGCGATTGGTAATTCCTAAAACCCTCCGCGATCAGGCCGGTATCACGGCCGGAGACGTAGAGATCTCCCTCGATGGAGCCGCTATCCGCATCGAGAGCGTGACAGCCGACGAACTGGTCGAACAAGACGGCCTGCTACTGCTACCGGCCGGTGGGCCCGAACTGGATTCCGACGAGGTCAGGGAGCTGCGGCTTGCCGACCAAAGGTGAACACGTACTGGTTGATACCAGCGCGGCGCTCGCACTCGTACAGCGCGAGAACCCTTTTCACCGCGCGGCAATAGACAGACTCCTCGTCTGTCGGCGTGGCATGTCGGGGCACGCTGCGGTCGAACTGCTTTCTGTACTCACCCGACTGCCGTCGCCACATCGCCTCAGCCCGACCGCGGCATTACGTCTAGAAGACACGAACTTCCCGGAGTCCCGCTTCTTGTCGGCGACGGATACGAAACGCGTATTGAAGGAAATGGCCGAGGGCGGATTGGCCGGAGGCGCGCTCTACGACGGGCTCGTCGGTGCGACCGCACGCCAGCACAAGCTGTCACTCGTTACCTGCGACCGGCGGGCCGAACCGACGTATCGCCTGCTCGGCGTCGAGTATGAGCTGCTATCGCGGACACCGCGTTGACGACTTGATGCACGATCACCGCGCCGATTACAGTTGGTGGACAGGATTCCTCCAATGCCGGCGGTCCATCACGACGCAATGGATCTCTTTGAGCCTGAACAAATGACACGAATTTGAGACGAAACCACGATGACACGTCGTGAGACAACTCGTGTTACCGCAGGTCAAATGCCCACCAGATGACACGGAAGACGAGAACCCACAGTCGTCGTCGCCGCGTACGGGCGACAGCAGCGGACGACCATGTCTTCATCGAGGGCCATCGCCTCGACGGCCGGTCTGGCCTTCCGCAGGTAGGGGCTGGCCCGACATGGCCGGCGTTCGTCGAGCACGCAGAGACCGACCCTTCCGTTGCGCGCAACGGCACGTGCGTGCCGCGGCCAGCCATGGTCGACACGAGCAGGTCGTCGCCTTCAGTGGGCACGTAGTCGACGATCGACATGGATTGACGTGGTGCGCATACTCCACAAGCGGATGGATGTCGACCGACATCTCGACTGATAGTCATGAGACATGGACGTCAGGGGTTGGCCGTGCCGACCGAATGTCGTCTGACGAACTGACGGATGGACAAGATTCCTGCCCGGCCGAACTCACGCCACGGATGCGTCTCTGCAAGGGCTTTCGGATCGGCGTTTGCCTGCCGAGGGCCGGCGTGGTAGCCCGCTCCGAGCGGCGGCACGTTGCCGTGTCCAGTGTCGAAGTCACATGATGGGTGAACCAGTCAGCACAGGCATCAGGAAGAGTTGATCCCGTGGACAGTCTCGAGATGGCCACCGCCGAGCGAACAGAGCTGGCCGAGCTGCTGGCGACTCTGACGCCCGAGCAGTGGCAAACGCAGTCATTGTGTGAACGCTGGCGGGTGCGTGACGTGGTCGCTCATGTGATGAGCTTCGACGGCGTCAGCCTGCTCGGCATGTTTGGCCGTGTCATCCGCGGTCGGACCATCGACGCCAATCAGGTGTGGGTCGACGAACTCGCAGTGCTCAGCACCGAACAGCTCCTGGACCGGCTGCAGGCTCGGCTGCGACCGCAGGGGCTGGCCGCGACCTTCGGAGGCCGGCTCGCGCTGCTCGACGTCACCATCCATCACCAGGACATCCGCCGCCCGCTCGGTCTGCCGCGCCAGATCCCGGCCGAACGGCTTCGTTGTGTGCTGGGTGACAGCCTGCACACCCCTGAGCTGCCGGGGTGGCACCTCGCCCGCGGCGTACGCCTGAGGGCGACCGACCTGGACTGGAGTCATGGCAGGGGACCAGAGCTGACCGGACCGGCGGAAGCCGTGTTGATGGCGGTCTCGGGTCGGCACAGTGTCATCGGGGAGCTGGCCGGCCCCGGGCAGCAGGTGCTGGCCCGGCGGCTCGTCCGCCGACAACGCCGGACGCACGATCGCGCGCGGTCACGTCCGTGGCCGTAGCGATGGTGTGGCGACGTCTAGCTCGAGCTTGACTTGGTTCACGGAGTGGGGCTTCAGCCGCAGTGACGGTGCGGTCAGGCCTCGAGCGGCCGAATGGCGATCGGTAGCCCGTCGGTTGGTGTGGATCCGGTGCCCCAGGTCAGTTTCGGACGGTATCCCGACGGCACCCACCAGACGTGCCGGCGCAGCAATTGGTGCATGATCGCCTTGACGTTCATGTCGGCGAATTGTTGGCCGATGCATGTGTGCACGCCGCCGCCGAATGGAGCAAAGGCGTAGCGGTGAACCGGAGTTGAGTCGGCGCCGCCGATGAAGCGACCGGGACCGAAACGGTCCGGGGCGGACCGTGCCGTCGGCGACCATGTCGTGCCGTCTTTCGATTCGTGTTCGTGCTGTCAGAACTGCCGTGCCGGACATCCCGCATACTGTGCGACATTCTTCGAGCGCAACCTCAGCGGCGTAGGCGACGGCACACCCTCACCGGTGACCGACAAAGACGGCAACCCGATCTCCGCTCGGTGGTTCGGACAGTCGTCGTTTGCCACCCACGCCAACGTTGCCGCGCGCAACACCGTGGTGGTGGACCCCACCCTGCCGCTGGAGCAGCTGGGCCCACTGGGCTGCGGTGTCCAGACCGGTGCGGGCGCGGTGTTCAACTCGCTCAACGTCACTGTGGGACAATCGATCGTCGTCTACGGGGCGGGGGCGGTGGGGCTGAGCGCCGTCATGGCCGCCGCGGTCAGCGGAGCCACCACCGTGGTTGCGGTCGACCTGCACGAATCCCGGCTGCGACTGGCCGAAGAACTCGGCGCCACCCACACCGTCCACGGCGGCGACCTCGCCCAGGTGGCGGATGCCATCGCCGAGATCACCGGCGACGGAGGCCAGTACGCACTGGACACCACCGGTGCGCCTGCGGTGATCGGCACCGCGATCGCCGGCCTGCGCCCGACCGGGGTGTGCGGGCTGGTCGGCGCACGGCTCGGTGACCTCGTGCTGGATCCGATGGCGCTGGCAGTGGGTAAGACGGTCACCGGCATCCTCGAAGGCGATGCGCAACCGGCGCTGCTGATTCCGGCGCTCATCAGGCTGTGGCAACAAGGCCGCTTCCCCTTCGATTCGCTGATCAAGACCTACCCGTTGGAGGCGATCAACCAGGCCGAAGCCGACTCGCTGGCCGGATCCGTCATCAAACCTGTTCTTCTTCAACATAACTGAGCACCTGAGGGAGCACGCAGTGAACCACGATCAGCATTTCCACGCACTCTTCATCGGCGGGCAGTGGCGCATGCCGGACGCAGCGTCGGCACGGCAGCACGTGCACTCTCCGATCGATCACCGAGAGATCGGCAGCTATCCGGTGGCGACGCACACCGATGTCGACGCCGCGGTGCACGCGGCACGGACCGGGCTCGCCGATCCGCGCTGGGCAGCGCTCTCGGGTGCTGAACGAGCCGACCACCTCGAACGTTTTGCCGATGAAATCGAGAAGATCGGCGCGGAGCGCGCAGGACTGACGACCGCCCAGAACGGCATGCCGATCGCCGTCGCACAGTCCGCGGAAGGCGACGGCCCGGTCGGACTGCTGCGCTACTACGCCGCACTGGCCCGGGCCACCGAACCCGAGCAGCGCCGCCCCCGCCTGGACGGCAAGGGAGTCACGGTGGTCCGCCGCGAACCCGTGGGCGTCGTCACGATGATCGTGCCGTGGAACTTCCCGCAGGTACTGACCGCGTTCAAACTCGCTCCGGCCCTCGCTGCAGGCTGCACCGTGGTGCTCAAGCCTGCGCCGGAGACCACGCTGGACGCCTTCCTGCTCGCCGGCGCAGCCGAACGGGCCGGCCTGCCACCGGGCGTGCTCAACGTGATCACCGGCGGCGCCGACATCGGCGAACATCTCGTCACGCATCCCGGGATCGACAAGGTCGCCTTCACCGGTTCGACCGCAGCGGGACGGGCCATCGGCCGAACCTGCGGCGAACTGTTGCGTCCCGTCACCCTCGAACTCGGCGGCAAGTCGGCGGCGATCGTCCTCGACGACGCCGATGCGGTCGAGGTCGCGTCCGGTCTGGCGACTGCGTCGCTGCTGAACAACGGACAGACGTGCTATCTGTCCACGCGGGTGCTGGTGCCGCAACACCGCCACGACGAAATCTTCGATGCCCTGGCCGACTTGGTGTCGAGTCTGACCGTCGGTGACCCCTTCGACGTGGGCATCCACGTCGGGCCGGTGGTCAGCCGACGTCAACGCGACCGCATCCGCGGCTACATCGACACCGCAGTCGCCGACGGGCTTCCCGGCGTCGGTGCTGATCGCGCCCTCCCCGATCACGGATGGTTCGTTGCCCCATCGGTTTTCGGTCGGGTCGACAACACCTCGGAATTGGCCCGGGAGGAGATCTTCGGGCCGGTCCTGGCCGTCATCCCGTATCACGGTCTCGATCACGCCATCGCGCTGGCCAACGACTCCGAATACGGGCTCGGCGGGACGGTGTGGACCCGCGACGAGCAGGCGGGCCTGGAGGTAGCACGCCGTGTCCAGACCGGCAGCATCGGCGTCAACTTCTTCGACCTGGACGTCGGAGCGCCTTTCGGCGGTGTCAAGGCCAGCGGACTGGGGCGAGAACTCGGCCCCGAAGGCCTCGACGCCTAGGTCAACCTCAAATCCATCTACCTTCGCTAGGAGTAACCCGATGACCGCCGCGACAAGTACAACCCGGCCCTACGACACCCTCGACCTGTCTTCCCGCACGTTCTGGGCCCAGGACGCGGCCGGACGCGAACGCACCTTCGCCGAACTGCGCCGGGACCGGCCGGTGAGCTGGCACCGGCCCGTCGACGACGCACTGCTCACCGTGCCCGACGACCCGGGGTTCTGGGCGGTGACCCGGCATGCCGACATCGTCACCGTCAGCCGGAACAACGACGTGTTCGTCTCCGGACAGGGTGTCCTCTTCGAGAGCGCCCCCCCGGAGATGCTCGAAGCCTCGCAGTCCTTCCTGGCGATGGATCCCCCGCGGCACCACAAGATTCGCAAGCTGGTGTCGGCGGCCTTCACGCCCCGGCAGGTACGCCGGATCGAGGATCAGATCAAGACCAACGCCAAGAACATCGTTGGCGAACTCGCCGAGGCCGGCTCGGGCGCGGACTTCGTGGAGAACTGCGCCAAGCAGTTGCCCCTGCGCACGATCTCGGACATGGTGGGGATTCCCGACTCCGAACGCGACAACGTCGTGAGAGCCGCCGATGGCCTGGTCTCCTGGGCCGACCCGGTGTTTCTCAACGGCCGTCACCCACTGGAGACGCTGGCCGAGGGCCAGACCTATCTGCACGGGATCGCCAGCGAGCTCATCGCCGACCGGCGCAAGAACCCCGGCGACGACCTGCTGACCAGCTTGGTGCAGGCCGAGATCGACGGCGAACGGCTGTCGGACTTCGAGATCGGCGCGTTCTTCGTGCTCCTCGCCGTGGCGGGCAACGACACCACCCGCCAGACGACCAGCCACGCGATGAAGGCGTTGACCGACTATCCGGACCAGCGTGCCTATCTTGCCGAAGACTTCGACAACCGCATCGGCGTGGCGGTCGAGGAGTTCGTGCGTTGGGCCTCACCTGTGATGACCTTCCGCCGGACCGCGGTCGCCGAATACGAACTTGGAGGACAGCAGATCGTCCCCGGCGAGAAGGTCGTGATGTTCTACTCGTCGGGCAACTGGGACAGCGAGGTCTTCGACCGGCCCGATTTGTTCGATGTCAGCCGAGACCCCAACCCGCACCTCGGATTCGGTGGCGGAGGGGTGCACTTCTGCCTGGGCGCGCACGTCGCGAGGGCACAGCTGCGCGCCATGTTCGGCGAGTTGTTGCGTCAGCTGCCCGCCCTGGAAGTCGGCGACCCCGCCTACGTTCCCGGCAACTTCGTGCATGCCATCCGCATGATGCCCTGCTCGTTCTGAAAGCCGCTGCCTGCTGCGCTGTGGCCTTCGTTCCACCCATGGCGGACTTGTCGGTCGAAGACTAGAGCCGGGGGTGTGCAGCTGGCGGTGATTGGTTAGGGGACGTGCATAGGACGGATCGGTGTGGTCCCGTGCGGAGTGCCCGTTGGCGGCGATGTCGGCGACGTCGGCGAACGGGATCGCCATGGTGGGAAGCATTCCCGACCACTCGATCACGTTGGTGCGTAACGCAATCCGCCATTGACCTTCGCGACGTTCGAGCCGGTCGAAATAGCGGCCACCGGCCAGCCAGTTCGTTTCGTCGCGGTTGCGCGCCGCGAACAGGTAGTAGGTCTCCGAATGCGAGCAGTCTCCGTCGACCTCGCACGTGTGGTTGAGTAGCAGGTGCTGCGTGGCGACCTGGCCTTGATGGTGCATCGCATGGGCCCAGTCGTACAGATCGGCCGGGCCGCCGACGAACTCGCCTGCGGCGACGACGGCGTCGGGGTGGAACGCCGATAGGAACAGGTCGCGGTCGAAACGGTCGACCCCGCGGCTGAATCGGGCCAGGCAGTCGGCGATGTCCTGACGGTCGAGCAGCAGTTCCAGGCGCGCAGTCCGGTCAGCGTCCACTCTGGGCCTCCGCGATCGGCGCCAGCGATCACGCCGATCGAGGTCTCCGGTGAACTCAAGGCCCTGATGCGCCGGCTCAAGCTCGGGCAGCTGCTCGACATAGCCCGTGACAAGCGCTTGGCTGCAGGTTTGACACCCGGCCGCTTAACGGCAACACTGTACCCATTATGTTCGAGGGAATTACTTCGGAGTCGCACTTCGAGACCGTCGGCGACCTGCGCGTGCACTACCGACGCGCCGGGCGCGGCCCGACACTGCTGCTGCTTCATGGCAGCACGTCGTCGCTGGAACACTTCGATGGGGCCGCAGCGATTCTGCAGAACGACTTCGACGTCGTTCGCCTCGATCTGCCGGGCTTTGGGTTGACCGGCGCTCGCCCGGATCGCGATTATCGGATCCGCACCTACGCCGATACCGTCGCGGGGTTCATGGCACAGCTGGGCATCAGCCGTTGGGCCGTGGCCGGGAACTCCTTGGGTGGCAACGTCGCCTGGAATCTCGCGTTGGATTATTCCGACCGTGTGCGTGCGCTGGTGCTGGTCAATGCAACCGGTTATCCGGAGAAGGCGCTGCCGCTCGGGATGCGGCTGGCGCGCAACCCGCTCGCGGGTCGGTTGATGCGGACATGGATGCCGCGGCGGATGGTCGAAGGTGGTCTGCGCCAGGCGGTGGGCGCGCAGTCCACAATCGTGACCGCCGCGATGGTGGATCGAGTGCACCGGCTGTGGAACCATGACGCAAACCGTGCGGCGTTCGTCGACTTCGTCAACACCGATCAGCCCGACCGCACAGCTGATCTGTGCCGCATCCAAGCGCCGACCTTGGTCTTGCGGAGTGCCGAATTGGATGGACAGCACTTCGCCCGCGATATCCCCGGGGCTCGCGAGGCGATTCATCCACATACCGGGCATCTGCTTCCCGAGGAGGACCCGGGCTGGTTCGCCGAACAGATCAGCCTGTTCCTGCACGAGCTGCCGCAGGACGATCGGCGGTGAAGTATTTCACGGCGGCCGGTGAGGAGCGCCGGCTCGACCCCGGGACGCGAGCCGCACTTCGGGGCAGTTTCATCGAACTCAGCGACGGTGTTACGCACTACGAACTGCGCGGTCCAGAAGATGGCGCGTTGGTGGTGCTGGTGCCCGGCCTGACCATCCCGTTGTTCTACTGGGATAGGTTTGCGGAGCAACTGCATGCGCGTGGTCTGCGCACACTGGCGTTCAGCGCCTACGGACGGGGCTACTCCGATCGACTAGCCGCCGACTACAACGAGGCACTGTTCAGGCGCCAGCTGTATGACCTGGTCACCGCGCTCGACCTGCCGCCCGATCAGCACATCGTGGGTACCTCCATGGGAGCACTCATCGCATTGGGCCACGTCGCCGAGCACCCCGATTCCTCCTCGACGCTGACAGTGGTGGGTCCTGCTGGGATCGGGGCGAGCAACGCCCGTCAGCAGCGGTTGCTGCGCAGCGATCGGCGAGCCACCTTTGCGGCCAGGCGATTCGGCCGTCGCATGCTGCTCGGGCATCTGGGGCACAACGTCGCCGACCCCGCATTGGCGGCGCCGCTGACGGCGATGATTGCCGATGCCTATCGTTTCGAAGGCTCGATGTACGGGTTCTTCTCGACGCTGCAGAACTTCCCGCTGTCAGGTCGCGAGGCGTTGTTCCGTCGTGTGGCTGAGCTTGACGTCCCGACGCTGCTGCTCTGGGGCAGCGCCGATCGGGTCACGCCTATCACCGGCCTTGGCACTGTCCGTAACCTGCTGCATCCCGATGAGGTCCACATCCTGGACTGCGGCCACATGGCGCCCTACGAACGCCCCGCCGAGGTCGCCGCACACGTCACCACATTTCTTAGCGCCCATCCTGATCGGAGCACTCGATGACCAACCCGAATCCTGATGTCCTCATCGTCGGCGCCGGCCCGGTCGGCACCGCGCTGGCCATCGACCTGACCCGCCGCGGAGTGCCCGTGCGCATCATCGACAAGGCCGAGCACGGCTTTACCGGGTCACGCGCCAAGGGCGTGCAACCCCGTACCCTGGAGGTGTTCGACGACCTCGGCGTACTCGACGACATCCATCGCGGCGGGTCGCCCTACCCGAGCATGGGTATCCACCTGGGACCGTTCACCGTACCACTGCGCCTGTTGCGCAGCCCCCACGTCGGGGATGCGACTGTGCCGCACCCCCGACCCTGGCTCATCCCCCAGTTCCGTACGGACCGCGCTCTGCACGACCGACTCCACGCGCTCGGTGTGGACGTCGACTACCACCACGAACTGTCGGAACTCACCGAAACAAGCGACGCCGTGCACGCCACGATCAACACGCCGGAAGGCACCGAGGTGATCACCGCCCGGTACGTGGTGGGCGCCGACGGCGGCGCCAGTGTGGTACGCAACCAGGCCGGCATCGGCTTCACGGGGTCTACCGACGAGGCCGACCGCATACTCATCGTCGACGCCGACGTCACCGGCCACCTGTCCCGCAAGCGCTGGCATGTCTGGCCGCGACGAGGCGGCATGGTCGGGGCGTGCCCGCTGCCGCACAGCACCCAGTTCCAGTGGATGATCAAGCTGGCCCCCCACGACGAGCCACCAGTCGGCGAGGATGAGATCACCGCGTGCATCCGCGCCCGCACCGGCAACAAGCACCTAGCGGTACACCACATCAGTTGGACCTCGGTGTTTCGCCCCAACATCCGATTGGCCCAAACCTACCGACGGGGACGGGTCTTCCTGGCTGGCGACGCCGCCCACGTCCACACCCCCGCCGGCGGCCAGGGCCTCAACACCGGCGTACAAGACGCCTACAACCTGGGCTGGAAACTCGGCCAGGTCCTCGCCGGCGCCCCACCCGGACTCCTCGACACCTACGAAACCGAACGCCGACCCATCGCCGCGGCGGTCTTGGGCCTCTCGACGAAGAAGTACACCGGAATGGCCAAGTTGTCCCCTTCGAGCTTTACCCGCGGCAAGGACGAACAACAGATCACGCTGAACTACCGCGGCGGCCCCTTAACGCCCGGCACCGCCCAGCACACCACCACACTGCACGTCGGTGACCGCGCCCCGGACGCCACCCTGCACGACAGCGACGGGTCGCCCGTGCGACTGTTCGGCCTTTACCGCGGCCCGCACTTCACCGCGCTCGCTGCCGGTCCGCACGCAGCACAAGAGCTTGGCAAGCTGGCCTGGCCAGACGGCGGTGCGCGACTGCACCGCGTCACGGTCAACGCCCCCGACGACAGTCCCGACGTGCGCAGCTTGAACGACGCGGCCGGGACCTTCCGCAAGGCCTACGGAATCAACGCCGACGCACTGCTGATCATCCGGCCCGACGGCTACATCGCCAGCATCGCCACCCACGACATCCTCGCCGCCACCACAGCAGCCGTCACCGCGCTGGCACCGCCGATCGAGCGTGCTGACACTAATGACGAGGCGCGTACATTCACCTCGCAATTGCCAACCAAGAGGACGCGGGGAGGTCGGCAGTGAGCAGTCGGGTGTTGCTGCGCGGGGGCGTCGTTCTGAGCATGGATCCGGACATCGGCGACTTCGATACCGGCGACGTCCTCGTGGAGGATGGCCAAATAGTGCAGTTGGGCCGGGATTTGGGAACCGACGCCGAGGTGCGCGACTGCACCGGAAAGATCGTGCTGCCGGGCTTTGTGAACTCCCATCACCACATGTTCCAGACCGCCCTGCGCGGGTACTGGTCCGACGCGCTGGCCGTCGACTACTTTCAGCAGTCCCGGTTTGGGCCAAATGCGCTCTTTCACCAGTACACCCCGGAGGACGTGTATTGGGGCCAGTTCGGCGGCGCCTTGGAGAACCTGGCCGCCGGCACGACGACCGTCGTCGACACCTCGCAATGCTCCTACACTCCCGAACACACCGACGCCGCGCTCGAAGCCATCAGGCGGTCGGGGCTGCGGTGCGTGTTCAGCTTCTCGCCGGCGTTCGGAGACCATGTGCCGCCGCCGTCCTATGCCCACCCCCACGACATCCATCGTCTGGTCGATCTACCCGACGCGGTCGGCGGCGGATTGGTTCGCCTGGCATTGGGCTACCACGTCGACGAGGAACTGTTCCGGCTGGCGCGCGACCTCGGCTTGCCCGTTTTCGCCCATGTCAACGACATGAACTTTGGCCGGGCGCTCGAGACACTGGACGAACAGGGGTTGCTCGGACCGTGGGCCACCTACATCCATTGCCTAGGCTTGGAGGAATCCACCTGGAAGGCCATCAAACGGACCGGCGGAAAGGTGTCGATCTCAGGCGTCGCCGAGCAGTCACTCGGCATGGGGCGGCCGACCCTGCAGGCTGCTCTCGACCATCAGATCCCGGTCAGCCTGGGCACCGACGCCGTGTCCATCGCGGCACCCGACTTCTTCTCTCAGATGCGGGCGATCTACCTGCTGCAGCGAGGCGG
Organism: Mycolicibacterium xanthum; assembly: GCF_019710635.1. GTDB lineage: Bacteria > Actinomycetota > Actinomycetes > Mycobacteriales > Mycobacteriaceae > Mycobacterium > Mycobacterium xanthum. The sequence goes on along the minus strand of NZ_JAIFZS010000075.1, from coordinate 28,081 downwards.
CCTGCCGCACGCCGCGACCGCAGGAGCCGGCGAACCGGTGCCGCCCCTGCTGACCCGTGACATCCTCGAAATGGCCACGATCGGTGGGGCACAGGCTGCCCACGTCGATCATCTGGTTGGCTCGCTGACCCCGGGTAAGCGAGCAGACATCATCGTCTTGAACACGCGGGCCCTTAATGCGGGACCGGTCAATCACGCGCCGGGCGCAGTCGTCACGATGATGGACACCGGCAACGTAGAGGCCGTGATGGTCGACGGCCGTCTCGTGAAGGACAACGGCCGGCTGCTCGGCGTCGATGTTGACGAGGTGCTCGACCGACTGGCGGGCTCGGCCGCCGATCTGGCGGCCCGTGCCGGCGTTTCCGACATCTTGTTGACGTCCTGTCGGGAGCGCTAGACAACCGGGTGTGTCTGCACGTGCACGAATCTCGACGAGTTGTCGTGACTAAGGGATGTCGAGAACTCGGCCAGGGGGCGACGCGGTTTCGTCTGGGCGGGGATCTCCGCGCCGCGGCCGAGTCCGAGTTTGCCGCGCACGGGTTCCCGGCGGCCTCAACGCCAAGCGACGCGGCACACGATGATGTCGGCGTGCCACACCAAGATGCGCTGAGTGTCAACCGTGCTGGGTTGCGGTCAACGCACTGCGTGCGTCAGATGATGACGGTGATGTGCTCGTCGATGCCGAGCAATGCCTTGCCGTAGGTTTCCATTGAGACCTGGGGCAGCACAACGGCGTGACGTGCAGCGATGTTGGAGTCACGCCAGATGCGTTGCAGCGCATTGACTTCAGCGAAGCTTCCAGCTCCGTTGGCGTTGAGCAGGGTGTTGATAGCTTCGTTGATGCTGCGCAGCGCGACCGCAGCATCGCCACGAACGCGGGCGCGGGCGGCGATGTCGGGGAACTCGCCGGCCTCGGCGTAGCGAGCGATGTCCTCGGCGGCGCGGTAGGCGTGCAGGTGCGCGGTGTCAACCTTGACTGCCGCCTCAGCCACGAGGAGTTGGAAGGCCACCGAGTCGCGGTTCTGCTCGAAGGTGGTGTAGGCCAGCGACTTCGTCGCGCCCTTGCGGATCACCAGATCCAGCGCGGCTCGACCTAGGCCTAGCTGGGGCCCGACGAGGACCATGACCAGCATCGGACCGATTGCGGACCGATACAAGGGTGCGTCGGGGTGATCGGCGAGGTACTGGCCGGTGAGGGTGGGGAGCATCGACATGTATCGGTGTTCGGGCACGAAGACGTCTTCGACGACGATGGTGTTGCTGCCCGAGGATCGCATACCCGCTACGTACCAGGTGTCTTCGACGCGGAAGTCGGACTTGGGGATGTTGACCATACCCTGGTCGAGGATCTGATCGTCGTCGTCCACGAGGTAAACCCCGCCGGCGGCCCATTCTGCGTGCAGGCTGGCCGAGGAGTATGCCCAGCTGCCGCTGACTTGGTAACCGCCGGGCACCTTGCGGGCCCTGCCGGATGGCGCGATGACGCCGGCGAGAATGGTGTCGGGGCCCCCGGCCCAGACTTCGTCTTGAGTCTTGGTGTTGGCCAAGCCAGTTGCCCAGGCGTTGATGTTGGACAAGGTGGTGACCCAAGAGGGACCGCCGTCGGACTCGGCGATGGCCGCGGATACGTCGAGCAAGGTGCGCAGGTCGGTTTCCAGTCCGCCGTAGCGGCGGGGCACGGCTAGGCGGAAGGCCCCAGCGTTCTTGAGCGCGGCGAGGGTTTCTTCCGAGACCCGGCGCTCGGCCTCAGAACTCGCGGCGTTGCGCTGTAGCAGCGGCGCCAGTTCGCGGACGCGGGCCAGGACGTCCTCGGCGGTGGTCACGTCGGTGTGTTCGACGGTGGTCATCTCGGTTCCTTTGGATCGGTGGGAGTCTGTGGGAGACGCGGAATCAACTCGGTGATGTGGGTTGGGTGGACACGATCGGATTGTTCATTTCGCCGATGCCTTCGACGCGGCTGGTCAGTGTCTGACCGGGCGTCAGCCAGCGTTGGGGGTTCATGGCGGCTCCGATGCCCGAGGGGGTGCCGGTGAAGATCACGTCACCGGGCAGCATGGGCAAGACCGCGGACACCCGCGCGATGAGCTGTGGGACGGAGAAGATCATGTCCTTGGTGCTGGCCTTCTGCATTTGCTCACCATCGAGGGTGCAGGTGATGGTGAGGTCGTCGGGATCGGACAGTTCGTCGGGGGTGACGACCCACGGTCCGATCGGTCCGAAGCCTGGACGAGACTTGCCGAGGTCGAACTGCTGGGGTTGCGGCCCGCGGAATTGCAGGAGCCGGTCTGAGATGTCCTGACCGACGGTCAGTCCGGCGACGTGGGCCCAGGCCTGGTCGGCGGGGACGTGCTCGGCACGCCGCCCGATCACCACGACGAGTTCGACCTCCCAATCCGTCCAAGACCCGGGCTCAACGGCTACGTCTGCCATGGGGCCGGTCAAGCACGTGGGGAACTTGGTGAAGACGACCGGCTCCTCGGGGATGGCCAGGCCGGCTTCGAGGGCATGTTCGCGGTAGTTCAGCCCTACGGCCAGGACTTGTGGCGGACGAGGGACGGGTGGGCCAAGGGCGCTGACGTCCACCGGGAGAGTGGCCTTGAAGTCGGCGCCGCGCGCCCAGGCCTGGAACTCGTCCCAGCGGCTGTAGATCGCCTGCGGGTCAGCCGAGAAGCGTCCGTTGCTTGCTGACTCGACGTCGACCCCGCCCTCGGAGGTCAGGACGAGCAGACGACCCTTGTGGTTGGCGATGCGCATGGATGTGTCCTCGCAGTTGGTGGGGAGGCCCGGGCGGTTTTTGGGATTAGGCGCTGAGTCGGTGGTAGCGCGATTGGCAGAAGACCAGCGGGGTGGCGGTCGTGTCGTCGGCGTAGAGGGCTTCGATTTTCAGCAGCACGATGGTGTGGTCACCGGCGGTGATCTCGTCGTAGATGGAGCAGTCCAGCCAGGCGCTGGCTTCCGGAAGAAGCACCGCGCCGTCTGCGGTGGTGCTGACGCTCACCCCGGCGAAGCGGTCCCGGGGTGAGGAGAACTGCCGGCACAGGTCTTGATGTCCGTCGCCGAGGACACTGACGCCCAGGCGGGGCGCTTCACGTAGCTGTGACCAGCTGCGTGAGGTGTCCATCACGCAGACTGAGGCCAGAGGAGGCTGCAGCGAGACGGAGGCGAAGGAGCTGACCAGCGTCCCGACCGGTTGACCGGAGATCTCGGCACACACCGCGACGACTCCGCTGGGAAAGCGGCCGAAGACTCGCCGTAGCTGGGTGCCGTCGGACGCCGCGCACAGTGGGGGTGCGGGTGGGTTGACGATCACGAGGTGCTCCTTCGGGTTGCGGGTGGTGCGCGGGAACCGTGGGGATCAAGTCAGGATCAGCTCGGCGACGTTGAGCTGCGGCGTCGCCTTGGCCCAGTCGCGGGTGATGAGTTGCTCGGGGGGAGTGCCCTCGGCCAGGGCTTTGGCCATCTGGTCGGGATCGAAGCTCGGTCCGATGAAGTCGAGGTTGTACTCCTCGCCTTCCATATAGGCGGTCGCCTCATCCGGGGTGCTGAAGTTGTCGATCTGTAGCTCGACCATGTTGCCGTCCGGATCGCGGTAGTACAGCGAGGTCGTTACGCCGTGCTGTACCGGTGCGCGCGGTGTGATCCCCACCTCCTTCAAATCGCGGTATTTCTCCATCAACGCTGCGAGTGTGTCGAAGGTGTAGGCCGAGTGTGCCAAGCCGACGGTGATCGGGGTGCGTTCGGACAGACCCGGGATCTGCAGGATGGCGACGCGGTGATGCTCGTCGTCGAAGGTCATGAACACGCTGGCTTCGCCTTGGTACACGATGCGGGCGTCGAGGACCTTGGCGTACCAGTCTCTGAGCCGCGGCATATCGGTGGTTTGCAGCACGATGTGAGCCAGTTTCTTGGGGGCGGCCATAGCGCTCCTCGTCGAGTCGTGGCGCGGCCCACTCCCGGGGACATCCGCGCGGTCGCTTACGTGACCCAGCCCACGCTATCGGCTTGATTGACTCTGTGTCAATGAATATCAGTCACTTTGCGGGGCGGGATTGGCGCGCGCGGTGAGGCGATCCGACCGGGCGGCCATGGCGCAGGTGGCGACATGCCCGACGGTCGAGCGCCATGCAAGTTGATTCAGGATCAATGAACGGAGGTCACGTATAGTGAAGGGCTCTCAGCCTGGGCGGACCGACTGCCGCGCGATCATCTGGAAGGGCGCGATGCCGAATCAGCGAAGTGGTACGACGCGCGCCGCGCAGGCTGCCGAGACACGTCAGCGGCTCATCGACACTGCCATCGATTTGTTTTCCGACCGCCACTACGACGAGGTAGCCGTCACCGACATCGCCAAGGGCGCCGGAGTCGCCCACGGGCTGTTGTTTCATTACTTTGGCAACAAGCGGGGCATCTATCTGGCCGCGATGCGTGAGGCCGCTACCCAGCTGGACGCGGCATTCCTCATTGACCCCACGCTGGCGCCCGCTGAGCAGATGCGCCACGCGTTCGCCATGCACTTGCAGTACTTGGCGGACCATCGCGGCTTGGCGTTGAGGCGCGTATTGGGCAGTGGCGGGGCCGATCCCGAAGCATGGGAGGTCTTTCAGTCCGCGCGATCGCGGGCACTCGACAGTGCCGCGGCCGTCTTGGGCATCGATCCGAGCAATCCGGCGTGGACCATGATGGGGCGTGCTGCGGTCGCGGCGATCGACGAGGCGGCCTTGTACTGGTTGAACGATAGCGGGCAATTCGACAAGGCCACCATGGTCGAGTGTTTCGTGAGCATCGTTATTTCTGCACTCAGGGGTGCGCATGCGCTGGATGCCGACTTGAACGTCGATGCTGCGATCGAAGCGCTCACCAGAGGTGAGGGCCCTCGCGTGCGTCGCTCCACCCAACGAGAGAACGCTGGGGCGAACGGGCACCCCTAGGGCGATGGCGAGGTGCAGCCCAGCCATACCGAGCCGGCTCCGATCGCAGTCATGAGCCTTGTTCCTACGCAGTTCGTTTCGACCCCGCCGAGGTGTTAGGCCCGGAGGCCAGTGGTCCCGGCTAGTGCACCGGCGCTGCGGTCACCCACACGGCCAGGTATGCCACCGATGCGGCCAGGAATATCAAGGCGGGGGCGTAGTCGCGAGCGGTGTCTCCGGCGCGGCGATGAAAAATCACCGCGCCGATAAGCAACAGGGTCATGCCGGTTGCCGCCATAGCACCGACGGGCCGCCAGAAGATGCCCAACACCACTCCGGCGGCCGCGGCCAGTTCGAGAACGCCGATGAGGCGGTAGCGAGACCACGGCACATTGAAGTGCTGCGCGGCGGCCCTCATCGGAGCAGTGCCTCCAAGTATCAACGATGCCGGAACCAGGCACAGGACTGCGTAGACAAGCGATACGGCAAGATAGGTCGTCTCCATGTACGGCGTTGTCCTCCAATGGATTCGGTGAGCACCTCAAGAGGCACCGGGAATAGTTTGTGCCGCTTGGCGCCAGCCCGTTCCTCGATGCGACTCCGCCCACAGCGGCCTGCTGACGATATCGTCACACACGACCCATTCATCAGTCAAGTCCTGGTGAATGCGCTGCGCGGGGTAGCTGGCGTGGGCGGTGTGGAGTATGACCCGCTGGACGCACTCGAAACCCTGAGCAAAACAACAGGACTCGCCACCTGACCAGACTCATCCGAGTCGGCCAGCGCCAGCCTGACTCAAATATTCCGGCTTCGCCAGATCAACCGTGCTAGGCAGCGGACCCCGCGTCCGAGTACGAGGCGAGGTCGGGAAGCGGCTGCGACGTGAGGCGCTCAGCCTGCGCGGCATCCACGCCGAACAACTGCAAAATGTCGCGTGTGACGTCGTCGGCAGCTTGGGCATCGTCGCGGTCGGTCTGTTCCTGCAGCAGTTGCCCCAGCCCCAGCAGCGCACCGCCGGCGATTGCGAGAGCGATGTCGGGATCGTGCACCTGGAAGCGGCCGGCCTCTGATGCAGCGATGATGTCTCGTTTGGCGCGGGGGGCAAGCCCGCGGTCGGAGGACAGCAGCGACAGCCCGATCGACAGCATGATGCGACTTTCCTGCGACTGACGTCTGAAGAGTCGGCCACACAACCGGTAACGGCAGGCGAACCTCTCCGCCGGATCGGTCAGCGATTCGGTGAGGCGATCCAGTAGCTCGCCGTGGGAGTCCAGGACGTCGGCGACCGCGGCTGCGAACAACTCCTCCTTGGAATCGAAGTGGTTGTAGAACGAGCCCATCCCGATGTCGGCGGCCTGGGTGATCTCCAAGATCGGAGCATTCAGCTTGCCCGCGGCAATGAATGCCTGGGCCGCTCGTAGCAGCGCCGTCCGGGTGCGCTGTTTCCGTCTCTCCAGCCGGTTCGTCGGTTCGGTCTGCCCGTCTGTCACTGCCCACACCTCCGTTTCGGAAGACAGTCTAATCGATGACAGTCAGTGATGATCCTTTCGTCAGGTCCATACATGACGGGCATTGCGCTCTCATGTGACCTCCTGCTCCGACTGATTACATCCGTACTGCGCTGAGGCGCCGATCAGGGTGCTTCGCTCAGTGCGACGACGGGACACGCGTCGATGGCCGCATGAACAGCGCCTTCCATGCCGGCGGGGACGTCGTGACCCTCGAACAGGTAGTTCAGGTCTCCGTCGTCGGTGAGGGAGAAGGCTTCGGCCGCCTGCACGACGCACATTCCGTGCCCTTCGCAGCGGTCGTAGTCCACGTGAACCTTCATGATCATTCCTTTCCGGCGGGAATCAATTCGAGCGGTAGTCGCTCGAAGCAGTGAATGATGTTGTTGAGCCCCCAGGTGGGGGGTGCGGTGCAACGGATGGTGTCGACTTGTTTGGCCAGAGCGGTCAGGATCGCCTGGGTTTCCATCCGGGCGAGACCCTGGCCGGCACAGGTATGCGCGCCGATTCCGAAGCCGAGTTGCCCGGTGGCGTCTCGGTGCACGTCGAAGGTGTCGGGATCGGTCCACTGCAGTTCGTCGCGGTTGGCCGAGGCGTACATCACCAGCACCCTGGCGCCCTTCGGAATGGTGGTCCCGGCGATGTCGACGTCACGAGTGGTTCTGCGGGAGAACGCGCGCAGCGGGGATTCGATGCGGACCACTTCGTTGACTGCGTTCGGGATCAGGCTGGGATCGTTTCGGATGGCCTGCCACTGATCGGGGTGGGTGGCGAATAGGTGCAGCCCACTAGCGATGGCACTGATCGTGGTGTCCAGCGAGGGGGCCAGATAGTCGACCATCAGCGGGGGGACTTCGGACCTCTTCAGGGTGCCGTTGTCGACGGCAGCCAGCACGTCATGGCCCATGCTGCGGTCGAGCGCGGAGCGCTCACGCACCACTTGTCGTGCGAACCGCAGCATCTGCAGGCTTGCGGGGAAGGCTCGTATGCTGCGCTTGTTGGCCGGACCGAGGAAGTCGAACGTTGCTCCTGCCCATGTGAGGAGATGGTCGCGGCCCTCGCGTGGCCATCCCACGAAGTCGGGAACGATTGCGAGGGGCAGGGCACTGGCGAGATCGCTGACACCGTCCACCGTGCGCTTGGCCACCGCGGCGGCCACGACCTGCTCGGCTTGATTGGTGACCGCGTCGGACATGGCACGCAGCGCTTTTGGCGTCAGGCGGTGAGCGACCAGTTTGCGCCGCTTGTCGTGGTCTTCGCCGTCGCTGTTGAGGGTGGTGCCACGAGATAGACGATTGGTAACGGCGTTGAGGGCTACTCCGTGGCCGGAGACGAAGGTTGTGTCGTCGCGCAGCGCGGCCTTGCATTCGGCGTAGCGGGGCAGCGCGTAGACCCGCTGCCTGGTCAGCCAGACGACCGGGCCCAGTTCCCGCAGCCGCGCGTAGTGCGGGTAGGGGTCCAGGATGGCCTTGGTGGAATAGATGTCGGGTCGGTAGGCCGGAACCTTCCGTCGGTTGAGCATCAGCGACTCCCTTCGGGCTTGGCGGTCTCGGCGGGGTGGTTGGGCAGAAGCGGTGGGGTGAACGTGGGCATGCGTTTGCACAGTGCCGATACGCTGCCCCCGGCGCTCATCACGGTCATGTCGGGGCGAACGATGGCCCCGGCGGCGTGGCCCCGGCGAAGCCACCTTTCGAGTTCGCTGCCCGGGTGGGCCTGGACGACGACGGCTCCTCGACGGTTCAACACCGTATGGTCTTGAGTCGACACCGGTGCCCTGGTCACCAAGGCAAAACGGTTCCCCGTCAGGTCGTTGAGTCGGACCTGCGTTCCGACAACGGCATTGGGACTCAGCGTGCCCGCCAACCGGCCGCGGGTGTGGCCCTTGACCACGAACCCCGAACGTCGGAGGGGTGGGGTTCGGCTGGCCGCGATCCGGGCCCGTAGCCCGGGTATCAGCCTTAGCCTTGGCACCACCGTCCGCCGAACGACGTCGCCGATGCTTCCGCCGCCGGTCATCGCCCACCCGATGCCGACGGCGAGCCGAATGAGACTGCGAGCATGGGGTTTTCGTTCCTGCTGGTAGGAGTCGAGCACAGCGGGGGACAGGGTGCCCGCCAACGCGCCCGCGATCTTCCAGGTGAGGTTCATCGCGTCCCGAACACCGGCCCCCATGCCTTGTCCGATGAATGGTGGGGTGAGGTGGGCGGCGTCGCCGAGGATGAAGGCGTTGCCTTTGCGCCACTGGGTGGCCAGTTGCGCGCGAAACGTGTACTCGGTGACCCGGACCAACTGGAGGTGATCGACGGCTGTGTCCGCAACCCATGGTGCGATGAGCGGCATCAGCCGTTCGATCGTATCGAAGTCGGCGACCGCCTCACCGTCCAGCAGCTGAAATTCCCAACGGTGCCGGGTAACGCCGATACGCATGTACGTGGCGGCGCGGGTCGAGTCGCAGACCTGATGCACCCCCTCCCAATGCCCCAAATCGGCGTCGGTGTCAACGTCGATCACCAGCCAGCGTTGCTCAAATCCCAGGTCCTCCATTTCGGCGCCGATAGCCGAGCGGACGAGACTGTTGGCTCCATCGCACCCGAGCACGAAGTGCGCGCTCACTGCGTGCGTGGTCCCGGTGTTTCGATCGGCGAACAACACTCGCGTCGGCCCGGACTCGGCGGGTTGAATGTCGGTCACCTCGACGTTGCCTCGGAACGCGACGAGAGGATGGCGGTTCATCCGTTCCCGCAGGATGGATTCCAGTTCTGGTTGGTCAAACATGTTGGCCTGCGGGAACCCCTGGTTACTGGGTGCGCTGTCACGCTGAAATTCGGCCAGCACGTTCAACCGCTTGTCGAGCAGGCGCAGGCCCCGGGCCGGTCGTGAGATGGCGGCGAAGGCCTCGGATACCCCCAGCCGGTCCAGGATCCGGTAGACCTCGTCATCGAGATGGACTGCCCGCGGTTGGGGGTAAACGTCGTCCCAGCGGTCCAGGACCAGGCACTGCACGCCGTATTGCGCGAGCAGGATGGCAGCCGTCACCCCGGTCGGGCCCGCGCCGACGATGACGACGGGGACAAAGAGTAGGTTCGAAGGGAGCGCCATCGAGCAGTCCTGTGGTCAGCCGAACCGGGGGGTGGGCCCAATTGCGGGGTTTATACCGATGCCGCGATCGGCCGCGATGAGCAGCAACGGATCCGGCTTTGGTGCGTCGACGGGGACCTCGCGACAGTGGAAGCGCCTCAGCAGCGGTCCCGACGCGCTGGCTCTCGGCGACTTTGTGAGCGTCAGGTCGTCATTCATGGTGTTGCGCGATCCGCCAGGTGGTGGTGAATTGGTCAAGCGCCGCGGCAGTGGACTCGTGGTCGGCAGACGGTTCGACCGTGACCGTCACTACCGGCGCACCGCCATCCGCCTCGGCGGTGACCTCGACGATGCCGGAAAGTCCCGCGAGTGCGTCCCGCGCCGCGAGGCGGGCCGCGTCGGCGCGCAGTGGCAGTTTGTATGGTTTTCCGACTGCGGTCAGCGGTAGGTCCGCCACGATCGTGACCAATCGTGGCGCCGCTGCACGTTCGGGCACCCTGCTGGTGGCCCACGCGCGTAGGTCCTCGGCGGACACGGCGTCCGGAGACGTCAGCGTGACGTAGGCGACGGGAACTTCCCCGGCGTGGACGTCGGGGCGCCCCACGGCGGCGGCGCCGGTGACCGCGGGATGGGTCCGCAGGGCGTCCTCGATCGTGGCGGGATCGATGTTGTGGCCACCCCGGATGATGAGATCTTTGGCGCGGCCGGCCAGATGAACGAATCCCTGCGAATCCACCTTCGCCAAGTCGCCGGTGTCCAACCAGCCGTCGTTGAGCGCACCCCGGCCGTCGAGAACGAACCCTTCACCGTCTCGACCCACCACATAGCCCGGGAACACGCATGGTCCCGAGATGACGAGGTGCCCGACCGCGCCGGGCGGGAGATCATGCCAGCTGCCGTCGTCGTCGACGTGGACGGCCTTGACACGCTGGTAGGGCAGACGTTGACCGACCGCGCCTTCGCGTTGGTGGTCGGTGAAGCTGCGCACGCTGGCGCAGGTGGCCTCGGTCAGCCCGTAGCCTTCGAGCAGCTGCAATCCGGTGTGGGCGGTGAACTTGCTGCGGACCGACCGCGGCAGCGCCGACGCACCCACCATCGGCACCCGCAAGCTGGAGACGTCGGCGTCGACGGGGCACTCGGCAAGCACCGAGTAGACGGTCGGGACCGCGCTCATCGCGCTGATTCGGTAGCGCTCGACGATCTTCCAGAAGTTTCCATACAGCGCAGGATCGCGGTAGCCCAGTGGGCCGGCCCACACCACGGTTTGCCCGTGGAACAGCGGGGCCAGCAGTGTCACCACGAGCGCGTTGACGTGGAACAGCGGCAACGCGGCGAAGATCACCGAGTCCTCGTTGAGCGTGGTGTTGGCGGCGATCATCCAGGCGTCGGCGACCTCGTTCGCGTGCGTGTGGGCGGCGAGTTTCGGTGTGCCGGTGGTCCCTCCGGTGTGGAAGAGCGCAGCGATATCCGCGGCCGCCGGCGGCTCTGCGGTGAATGACCCTCCGTCGAAGTCCGCGGCAAGCTCGCCCAGGAGCCCGACGGTAAGCCCGTCGATTCCCAGTGGATCGGGGGTGGCGACGGTGCCCCCGGTCGGCGCCAGCAGCAGCACGGTGTCGACGATCCCGGCCTCAGCGAGGTGCTGGGCGGTCTCCCACGACGCCGGGTCGAGCTCCCGGCTGGCAGCGATCAGGACGCGGGCCCCCGATCGGCGCAGCAGCTCGCTGATGTGCTCGATGGACAGCGCACCGTTGATGGGGACGGCGACACCGGCAAGTTGCGCTGCCAGGGTGGCGGTGACGAGTTCGGCGCAGTTGGGCGCGATCAGCGCGACGGGGCTGTGCCGGACTACGCCGAGGTGGCGAAGCAGGTTTGCGGTCTGGTGTACGTCGGTGATCAGCTCGGCGAAGGTGGCGGTCACCGGGTCTTGCCAGCGGTCGGCTGTTGAAAGCACTTGCAGCGCAGTTCGATCCGGCCACATCGTCGCGGCGCGGCGCAGAAGCGCGTAGGTGGAGTCGGGCAGTCCACGCTGCTGTAGCGGTATCGTCTCGATGTCGGCCAGGTCATCGGGTCCGGCGTAGGTCGGCCACAGCCTGGCCTCGGAGTGCGGTCGGCTCACGCGTCTCTGACCACGGTGCGTTGCCGGCCCAGGTCGAGTGCGCCGTCGTCGGTGGCTATCGCGAGTTCGACGACGTCACCGTCGGCCAGATACTTCGGGTTCTGGGCCTGCCTCTTGAAGAAGATCTTCCACTTCAGCTCCGGCGGAAGTAGATCGGCGATCATCTGAACGGGCTTGGGTGGTGCGCTCAACGCCGTCCCCACGGGAGTTCCGGTCATCACCAGGTCGCCGGCGCTCAGGTGCTGGAATCGTGCCAGTGCCTGCAGAGCCTGCAGCGGGGGGTAGATCATGTCGGCGACGGTCATGTCCTGCCGGATTTCGCCGTTGACCCACAGTTGCAGGCGAAGATCGGAGAAGCGGCGCAGCTCCTCAGCGTCCAGCAACACGAGCCGTGGCCCGACCGGAGTGAACGTGGGGTACGACTTGCCTTCGAAGAACTGCGTTTTCGACAACTGGACGTCGCGTGCGGAGACATCATTGGTGACGACCAACCCCGCGACGTAGTCGGCCAGGTTGGTTTGGGTGAGCGACGATCCAACTGGCATGTCGCGACCGATCACCAGGCCGATCTCCACTTCGTAGTCCAGGAGGGTGACGTGGCTGGGCTTGACGATGTCGTCGAAAGGTCCGCCGATCGAGCCTGAGGTCTTGCGAAAGAAGGTCAGGGGCACCGTCTTGGGGTTCATGCCGGCGTCGACGACGTGGGAGACGAAGTTCGTCATCTGAGCTACGACTCGGCAGGGTGTCGTGATCGGCGACAGGAGTTCGAGCCCGTCGGCGGACACGGTCTCGGAGTTGGTCACCGCAGTCGCGATGGCGGCTCGGTCGGCAAGCAGTTCGCCGGTGGTTTGTGCGGTGGTGTCGATCTTGGCGGCGCCCGACGGGGTGAGCACCCACCAGGATTCGGCAGTCTTCACGACGGACACGCTCATGTTGTGGCAACTTTCAGTAGGCCGCGCAGGCGGGTGAGGTCAAACTCGTTGTCATCGCGGAGGGCACCGACGATGGCTTTCAGATCGTCGAGGGTCTCGCGCCGCAGTGCGGTTCCGAGGAAGTCCTTGGTCGGCGGTGGTCCCCATTGCACGAGGCCGGAAGCGCTCATTGGCGCCCACCCGGGCTCGAGGGTGTTATCGAACATGTCACCGTCGCTGAAGTGTTCGACCAGGAAGCCATCGGTGTCGCGCCAGTAGTCGAAGAGCTGGCTGCCCAGGATGTGGCGGCCGATGCCCCACGAGCGCCGGTAACCGCGGTTTTTGAGGTATTCACCGCCTGCGGCCAGTGCGTCGAGGTCGCACACTTGGTAGGCCGAGTGCACGTACCGGTTGCGCGGTCCCAGGGTCATCGCCAAGGTGTGGTGATCGGCGGGCGTCTGCCCGCGGTCACAGCGAATGAAGCTCATCACCGGGCCACGCTCGCGCTGCCCTGCGTAATACATGAAGTCGCTGACGATCAGCCCGAGGTGATCGAGATACCAGTCCAGTGCCTCCTGGTATCGGTTGGTTTCCAGCACCACGTGGCCAAGTCGCTCGACCGTGGCTGGCTGGTGTGGTGGGCGTTGCGTTGCGTTCGTACGGTGAAGCTCGGCGCCGAAGTTGAAGTCATGTGGGGTCTGGGAGGGCAGAGCAGCGAGCTGGTGCATACCCGAGGCCACCCGAACCGGTAGCCCGGTGGGATCTCTCAGTTCCACTGCGATTCCGCCGAGGGCATCCGGCAGCGGCCGGGGGCGGGTTGACGTCGCCTTCGCCAGTTTGGCGACGTCCGCCGCGTCCTGGGCGGTGAACGTGACGCCAACGAACCTCGATCGGTTGGCCCGGCGGATGATGACGCACGGCGCGCCGACACCCGCGCCGCGCAGGTGCAGTTCGGTGGGAGTCTGCAGTGCTATGCCGAAGCCGAAGTCGTGGGCGAAGGTTGCCGCCTGCATCAGGTCGGGCTTTTCGAATTCGAGCCATGCCAGGTCATGAACCTTGATGACGGGGTTTTTGGAGCGGCCCGGATGTTCGCCGGGTAGCGCACCCTGTTCGAAATGCATGTCGCTGTGGGCATCCGATTGTGGTGTGCTCACGCGCACCTCCTCCGCTGATGGTGACGAAATCGTCACATACGAGACAATGATCAGTCAAGTCTCCTGAGGAAAAGTTCATTTCTGAGGAAGAAGGCAGGTTTACGGTGCGGGGCGAGCTGGCGATGGCGCTCGCTATTGCCGGCGGCGCATTGATGGGCCTCGGGGACCAGCGCAGACACGCTGAACACTGCCAGCCACGACCTACCGCTGCGGCACTAAGCGTCGATCCTCATCTCCGTACCCAGTATCTGGCTGAGGGCACCGGCGAGAGTGGCTTCAGGGTCATCAGCGGCTCCGATAGACCGGAACCCGATGAAGCGGTCAGGTCGAACGAGGACGGCGCCATCGCGATCGATCTCACGCTTGCGTAGCCACGCGAACCGAGCATCGAAGAGATCGGCCTGTTCGTTGCCCACCGTGTAGGCGTCGATGGGCAATCCGGTTCGCTCGGCGATGGAGCGGGCGGCTACCACCCACGCGGCGCCATCCTCGCCGGCAATGAGGACGAATCTTCCTCCGTGCGTGAGCTTCTGCAGCGGGTAGGTGCTGTTGCCATCGCTAACGAAAGCGTGTGGCAATGGGTGGCCCGGTCGCGTACTCGGCTCGTAGATGCGGATTGGATCGATCGGTTCACGCGCAGGAGTTCCATCGCTGACGATTGCCCCCGTGTTGTAACTGAAGCCAAATTCCAGCCCGTGGTGGTGGAATTCGATGGTCTGTGCGGCAAACGCTTTGTCGAAGGCTGCCTTCCGCTGTTTGTGCTCGGGGTGCGAGCTGTCCCACAGCACACCCAGTTCCGCCCAGTTCTGATCGGCAGATTTCGTCGGGGACAGCCCGATAGCCGCGTCCATCTGAAACCGCAAGGCGGCGCTGTTCACTGAGTTTTCCACATTGACCTCGATGACGGGACGCCGCTCGGCTTCGTACGTGTCCAGCAGCGTGTCGGCCGCCTGCCCCTTCAAGACCGCGGCGAGTTTCCAGGTCAAATTCTGCGCATCGTGCACCGCCGAGTTCAGACCGAGCCCACCGGTGGGTGGATTACGGTGCGCGGCGTCGCCCAAGATGAACACGCGGCCCGATCTGAATCTGTTGGCGATAATGCCTTCCAGCGCCCACACCGAGACCGCGTGCACGACCGGGTCGAACTCGGGCATGCCCAGTGCCGCCCGCATGCGGTCCAGAACCTTGGAGGTGTCGCCGGTGTCCGGGTCGTCGGGCGGGTATGCGATGTGGAACACCCACTCCTCTGATCGGGTTCCCCAGTTGTCGGGGCCCGCGGGGCACAGGCAGCCGCCAAAGCTGCCGCCAAACTCGGGGTTGACCAGCCAGCGCAAGAGGACTGAGTCGTCGTCGAGAATCTCCGACAGGTCGGCGGTCATGTGGACCGAAACCATGTTGACGATGTTGCGCAGGCCTTCGAGTTCGATGCCGACGATCTTGTTGACGGTGCGCCCTCCGTCGGCCCCGAGAAGATA
Source organism: Mycolicibacterium xanthum (assembly GCF_019710635.1). Classification (GTDB taxonomy): domain Bacteria; phylum Actinomycetota; class Actinomycetes; order Mycobacteriales; family Mycobacteriaceae; genus Mycobacterium; species Mycobacterium xanthum. The sequence goes on along the minus strand of NZ_JAIFZS010000075.1, from coordinate 12,932 downwards.
CTGAGATCGAACGCGGTACTCCTCGCCGGTCTCCTTGTCGCGCACCGTGCTCGTGACCCCATCATCATCCTGGTCGAAGGCCAGCAGTTCATGGTTGAACCGGACCCGTCCCGGCGCAAGGCTTTCCGCGTGGGCTTTGAGGATTGGCTCGAGCCGGACCTGGAACAGATTGGCAGTCGGACATGGGCTGGCGTCGGTGTATTCCGGGTCGCGATCGCCGGCTCCCCAGATCTCGAGCTTGCCGAGCTCTCGCCCGAACTCGGATCGAGGTCCCGTGAGCCCTGCATAGAACCCGGTATGCACCTGGTTTTCCATCGGCGCCGCTCGGTTGTAGATCTCGTCGGCCAATCCCAGCTCGGTGAAGATCTCCATCGTCCGCTGCCCGAGTACGTGGGCCTTGGGCAGGATCGAGGTCGTCGGCAATGCGCTCACCAGCAGCGACTCGATTCCCAGCTTCGAGAGCATCATCGAGGCGCTCAAGCCGGCGCAGCCGCCGCCGATGATCAGAACGGGAACTTCGGTGGGAGCGGTCATTGCAGGCCTTCCGTGTCGATTGCGGTCACCTGTCGAGGTGGCACCAACGTGCGTCACAGTGTGGACAATAAATTGTCATATGTCAATATAATGCGGCAGTTAAGGGATGAGGCAGAATCGTCGCTGTGTCCTCAGAGCCTCTCAACAGGCGCCCCCGTGGCCGTCCGAAGGCCGAGGATGCGCCGGTGGCCACCGCCGACATGCTTCAGGCGACGCTGCACGCGTTCGCAACCCATGGCTACACAGGCGTTTCAGTTCGCCTGCTCAACCAGGGGCTTGGTGTCAGCCACAACCTCATCTACCAGCGCTTCGGAACCAAGCAGAATCTGTGGCGCGCAGCGGTCGATCATGGATTCGGCGAACTGTTGGAGCTGCTGAATACCGATGTCGGAACCACGGACCCGCTTGACGAACTCAGCTATCTCATCCGCGGGTTTGTGATCTTCTCTGCGGCGCATCCCGACCTGCTCGGCTTAGTCGACATCGAGAGCCGGCAGGACACCGACCGGCTGCGCTACCTCTACGCCGAGTACATCCAGCCCGCCTTACAACGGGTCAGCAGCGTGCTCGACCGGCTGGTCAGTGCTGGTCGCATTCGACCCGTTCCGCTGTACCTTCTCCACTTTCTGCTTACTCACGGGGCGGTCGCTCCATTCACGCTGGTTCCCATGGGCGCCCTGGTCGATGCGCCAGCAGCCGGCGACGACGCCGCGGTGCGCCGATATGCCGATGAGGTTGCTGGACTGATCATTCGTGGCTTGCAGATCTCCGCAGTCGACTGAGCACTGACACGTTGCCTGCGCCGGTCGAGTGCCGGAGGAACGCAACGTATTTCGCTCGACCGCCACCACAAGGACCCCCTCGGTTCTACCCAGGGCGCCAGGCGGGGCCGCGCCGATGGCCTACATCCCTTCGGTGGGCGAGCGCAAGTGTGTCGGGTTTGTTGAAGGGTCTGTCTCTTCGGTCGGCGCGAGGCGGCCGAGACCGTCGATGATGAGGTCGAGGCCGAAGGTGAACTCGTCGTGTAGTGGCATCGGCAGTAGGTGGGCCACGGAGCTGGTGGCGGGGTACCTAGCAGCATCGAGGGCACGGATTTCATGAACCTCTGCGCCATCGGGGTCGCTTTCGGCTGGGAGTTGCATGGCAAATCCGAGGGTGTAGTGCGCGATGGTGGCGTAGGCGCGGACGGCGATGTCGGGCGCGAACCCGGCCTCGAGCAGGAGCCCGATCCAGGCTTCGCGCCGAGCTAAGGCATTCGGGCCGGTCGGGATGTAGCCGACCAGAAGGGGCGCCACGTTGCGGTGTTCGCTCAACACACTGAACATGTTGTGGGAAAGTGCTCTGCACGATTGAGGCCACGTCATCATCGCGGCGTCATCGGAACCGATGATCGCCATCCCGAGGACGTAGTCGATGACGGCCTCCACGAGTTGCGCGCGACCGCTGAAGTGCCGGTAGAGCGTGGCGGTACTCGAATTGAGTTGCTGCGCCAACGATCGCATCGACAGCGCGTCGGCTCCGCGATCGTCGATGATGCGCAGTGCCGCGGCGATGATGCGCTGCACCGGTATCGCGGGCCGCCCCACAGATCGTCGTACCGAAGGCAGCGTGTGCCCGGGGGCGGTGGTCTTGGGCTGGTCTTTCACTGGTCCGTCCTTGACAGCCGACGTAGTAACGAACACACTGTAGCTGTAATTGTGTGATGATCTGTTGGAGGACTGTACCGCCGTGCGACTGCTGCCCCTGGCGAGCGAGCCATTCACCCCACCTACCGACCGCGACATGCTTCCCTCGGAACGCCGCGAGTTTGTTCGTACGCACCGCACCTGCGTTTTTGGCTACCGACGCAAGGCGGACGGTCCGGCCATGTCGATCGTTTACTACATACCGACCGATGGTGACGATCTGTTGGTCTCAACGATGGCCGGTCGTGGCAAGGCCCGCGTGGCGGCACGTGACGGCAAGGTGAGCCTCTGCGTTCTCGACGAGCGTTGGCCCTTTTCGTATCTGCAGGTCTACGCGGACGCAGTAGTTGAGGACGACCCCGAGCTGGTGGTCGATGTCATGATGGCGGTGGCCGGCCGGATGTCGGGACAGCCATTGGGCGAGGATGCGCGTCCATTCGTTCAGCAGATGGCGCTCGACGAGAACCGCGTCCTGATCCGCTGCCGCCCCTACGAGACGTTCGCTCAACCTCCGCGGCACCTCCACAGCAACGACCAGGACGAGAAGATCACCCATTGGGTGTCGGGCACTGTCGCGTGGAACGCCCCAGATCCAACCTGACTCCCTGCTCTCTTGAGATAGGTCGCAGACCTGTTGGTTTGATCCGTGAGACGTCCTTCGTTCGGTTGCGCAAGATCAGCTGGAGGTGGACCGATGTCGTCGATATCTGACGAAACCGCCTCAGGCTCAAGAACGATGATGAGTGTGAGCTCGTAGACTGGTGGCCAACGCGGAAGTCGGCCTTGCCGCCCCTCGGGATGCCAGAATCGGAACTACTTGCGCGGATGTCGAATTGGATCGACATTCTCAACGGGGAGTTGGCAGGTTCCGGCAATGCGGCCACGTAGCCGGAACCCCTTCAGGATGCATCTCCCGCAGGGTCACGCGTGGAGCGATGCCCCGTCCAGTTCGATTCCGACCACCTGGGCGACGCGGTACATGTCGGCGTCCCAGGCGAGCAACGCCAGAGCGCGACGGTACGCGACCGCTGCGATCATGCAGTCGACCACCCCGCCAGGGGTGACGCCCGCTTGTCGACACCGACGATAGATTCTCGTCGCGGCGTCGAAGTCGGTGACGGCATCGAAGTGCGCCAAGCCGAACCGCAGCAGCATGCGCCGCAGATCCTGCCCACGCGCATCACTGCGCGCGCCGGCCAAAACCTCCATCAGAACGGGCTCGGTGAACATCAGCGGCCCATCGGTGGCGATCAACTCGGTAATGCGCTGATCCGCCATACTGCCGGTGGCCCGGTCGTACTCGACCCACGCAGAGGTATCGGCCAGGATCACGCGGTGCCGGCGGGACCGGTATCGGCGGGGGCCTCACCCATCGCGTGCGCACCCCGCATTGCCAGCGCTTCCTCGCGCGTCATCGGCTGGCCCGCCAGATGCCGCAGGGCAAGCTCAACGGCCTCGGTCTTCGTGTGGACCCCGTAGCGGTTCTTGATCGCCTCGACGTAGACGTCCTCGATTTCGATATTGGTGCGCACCCTTGCCATACACGTACTTTACACCTGACGTGTAAAGTTGGTGTACGATCGGGCGCCGCTTGGGGAAGCTGCACGACCCCCTAGGTCACCGAACTGATCAGCGGGCTGCACATCGGCATCCCGATGTCCAGCGTGTGCGGCTGGAACGTGTTGGGCGCGATGACCACCACCGAGCCCCAGTGCGGGCACACGTCACCGGAATTCACCGGATGCACGTCGCGCGACTGAAGGTCGGCGGTGGCGACATCGCCGGGTTCCAGCGTCAGATGAGGAGCCGCGTTCTGCGGCCGGCGCTCGGCGTGGACTACCGGGCCGGTCTGGTTGACGATATCCACGCCGGGATAACCGGTCAGCGTGCAGCGGTGCGATGAGGTGTTCTCGAAGAGCAACACCACGCGGTATTCGGGACCTTGCGACTCCACCGGCTTGTTCGACACCGCCAGCTCGCCGTCGGTGCACGGGGTGGGCACGCCGGACGGCTCGGGGGATTGCGGCGGCGGCGCGGTCACCGTCACGGTGACCGGCGGGGATGACGGGGCCGCCGGGACTGCGGTGGACCTCGGTGCCGTGCGAGTCACCGTCTCGGTGGCAACGGGCACGGAGCGCTCGGCGGCACATCCGGAAAGCAGGACTGCCAAGGCGATAGGCAGCAGGTGCTTCGTGGTCATGACACCATGACACCGCTTTCGGGACGCTACCGATCCCAAACGAACCAAATCAGAAGGGCGTTCTGAAGAGGTCGCTTGAACGCAGGCTGGTCCTCGCGATCGCGGGAGATTCAGGCGCAGCTCAACGAGAACTTCGGCAACGAGCCCCTGCACGCCGCGCTCTCAGACTCGGCGTCACTCGATTGGCCGCTTACCCGAACTCTCGTGCTCAGGGATGCAGATTCCATTGCCCGCAATCGGAGGCCAGGACGTCGTTGACGTCGACGCGGATGCCGCCGACCACCGGTCCCGGATTCGAGGCGGTGTCGATGATGCGCTGGTAGAGAACTGCGGCGGGGTAGATCTGACCGCGAGACCAGGACCGGGTCTGCCACGCCCAGACGTGGCCGGGTGAGCGTGACCGTCCGATGACGCCATCGGCTGCGGCCCACTGGCAGGGGTTGATACCGGCGTAGATGCCGGTGCGCTGCGCGCCCAGCACCGAGTTGATTCCGCGAAACCACGGCAGGGCGAGGTCGTTCCAGGTGGTGCGATCGATATCGTCGTCGACGCTGAAGAAGATCGGTGCGCTCCGGCCGCCACCCGCCGCGGTGTGCAGGTTCCAGGCGGTGCGCGCGTCGGCGACGCCGCCGGCGAACCCGCGGGTGAAGTCCGACGGCGCCGTCCCGCCCGGCTTTCCGTATTGGTAGTTGCTGACGATCACCAGTCCGGCGGCGGTCAGTGACTTGGCGTAGGGCAGGGTGATCGGTTTGGCGCCGAAAGACGAACCGGGCCGTGATGTCGACACGTAGTTGATCACTCCGGAGTGCCCGGCCGCCCGGATGTGTTGGGCGGGGATCTGGAGCATGGCGTAGTCGATCAGCGTGGGAGCGGCGGCCGAGGCACTGGGGACGCCGGCGCCTGCCGCGGCGGCACCCAACCCGGCCAGCACCGACGCCGCGGTGGCATAGCGCAGTGCGTCACGCCGGGAAACCGGACGTGATTGCCGCGGTTCGATAGCCCACGGCGTGTCCCGCATTACCTGATGGTACCAAAGGGACAATTGTTACTATTGAGCTTGGCGAGGCTCGTCGACGGCAACTCAATCCCAATTTGCCATCTGATCGGTAACGAGCCCCCGACCCAGCCCGCCGAAATGGCATTCCAGCAGGCCCGCTCTCGCAAAACGCCTGCCGGAATGCCATTTCGGCGGCGTCGGGGCGGAAAGCGCCGATCGCGTCGACTGCTGGGTGGACCCTGTAGTGCGCGCAACTGAACCAGCGGTGACGCGGGTGTGTAAGTCGACAGCGGGTCACCACTGCAGTGGCAGTCGCGGTATCGGCCGGGTGGACAGCGCCCACGCGAGTTCGTAGCCTTGCCCAGACCCACTAGCCGGATCGTGATCGGTCCCTGCAGCGAAGGATCGGGACAATCCGCATGACCACGGTGCGCCTCTTGCTTCGGCGATCCGTGGTCAGTTCGGCGGCCGCGCTCCTGGTGGCGGCGATATCGATGGGTGATGTGAAGGCTGACCCGGCGGCGGACGCGCTGTCCAGGCTCGACGAGTTGTCCCGTCAAGCGCTGCAGAGTCGCGAGGCTGTCACCACGGCCCAACGGGAGACCGACGACAAACTGGCCGCCCAGACCGCCGCCGAAGACCGCCACCGCGCCGACCTGGGCGCCCTCGAGGTCGCGAACTCGCAGCTGCAGCCCTATCAGGCCGCGGTAGACCGACTGGCGTCGGCGACCTACATGAGCGGACGCACCGGTCAGATAGCGACGTTGCTCACCGCAGCTTCCCCGCAGCAGCTGATCGACGAGCTGTCGCTACAGCGGGCAGTCGCCGCTGAGATGGCCGATCAGATGAAGGCCTTTCGATCAGCACATGAGCGCGCGGCCGCTGCCGCCCGGGTCTCGGAGGCATCCGCCACGGCCGCCCGCGACGCGGCCGAGCAGTCTGCCGCGGTGAGCGCAGAGCTGCAGGCCAAATGGACTGACCTGCAGCAACAGATTCTCGCTGCGGAGGCGCAGTACGCGGCGTTGACACCGCAACAGCAGATGGTGGTCGACACCGCGTCCGCAGTGCTGCCGCCGCCGAGTGCGCCCGTCCCGGCCGACCCGCCCATCGCCGCGATGCCGGCCCCGCCGCCGGGCGGGGTTGCGCCATTGCCGGTGGCTGCTGCCGTCGATATCCCGGAAGCTTTGCCCGTCGGCGTGGCCGTGGAGGCCGGACTGCAGCCCAACACCATCCTGGCGGCGCGGGCCATCAGCGCGAGGTTTCCCCAGATCGCCAATATCGACGGGGTTCGGCCGGACTCCAAGCCGTGGCACCCCAGCGGTCTGGCGATCGATGTGATGATTCCCAATTCCGGCAGCGCCGAGGGCATCGCGCTCGGAGACGAGATCTTCGCCTTCGTGATGAGCAATGCGGCCCGATTCGGCTTACAGGATGTGATCTGGCGCGGTACGTACTACACGCCGGGCGGTCCGCGGGGGTCGGGCTACGGCCACTACGACCACCTGCACATCACCACCACACCACGCCGCTGACCGACGAGCCGGGCGTTGGCGAGCAGACACGATCGCTGAGCCTCAATCGTGAAAGGCTTCCAACCACTCGCCCGCAATCCCGCGACAGACCAGATCCGTTGTGGCCCGCAACCCGCGCGGCCAGCGTTTCACGGTCGGGCCATGCCCGTAGGGCAGCGCTATGTGTCCGAACGGGATGGCAACGATTGAATCGGCTGTCGCGTGCAGGTCGATGTCGGGGCGGCTGTATCCGGTGGAGATGCCGTCCTGCATCAGCGCCGTCAGCACCTGAGCGCCACCATCGAACGTTCGGTGGAACTGTTCGGTCATCTCCGAGTCGACGCCGACGGGCCTCGCCGATGGCCGTAGCGTTCCGCGTAACCGAATAGGTCACCGGCCGAGTGGCCGCCGACACCATTGATCATGCAGTAAGTTACTCTATAGTCAATTCAGGTGGTATCGTCACGGCTATGGCGAAGGATGTCGGCACCAAGGGGGTGGCACGGGCCGACCGCGAACAGTCGATTCTCGACGCTGCGGTGGCGGAATTCGGTGCACAAGGATACGCACACGTGTCGATGGATCGAATAGCTGCACGTGCGGGCATCTCGAAGCCGTTGATCTACAACTACTTCGGCACCAAAGACGGGCTGTACATCGCCTGTGCGCATCGAGCGGGCGCAGCGATCGTCGAGCAAGTCGCCGCTGCCCAGCGCGGTCCGCATCGAGGCCGGGCCGTCGCCAGCCTGCAAGCTCTCTTCAGGGTGCTCGAGCCGCGGCCGCTGGACTGGGCGTTGTTGTTCGATCGGACGCTGCCGCCGACGACGGATCCCTACGAGGCCGCGCTGCTGTACCGGCGAAAGCTCGCTGAACTCGGCAATGCAGGTGTCCGGGAGGCGCTGTCGGAAATCGGAAATCACGATGACCGGGACGTCTCACTGGTGACCCAGATCTGGTTCAGCGTGGTCTCGGCAACAGTTGGGTGGTGGCTCGAGCACCCGGAAGAGAGCGCTGAGTCCATCAGCCAGCGCAGCGCCCGCATTCTGGCGGCAGTGGCCGGTGGTACATGATCTGCTGTGTTGCGTTGACCTACTTGGTTATTGCCGTGCAGTACTGCTGGCGCAAGGTCAAAGGTGGGAAGCTGCCGGAGTCGGGGTTCGCGCCACCCGCCACGTGGTCTGCGCCGCCTGAAAGTGTGTTGAAACCCCAGATCGAATTGAAGGGTGCGGGATGACCGCTGTAGGAGTGCTGCCCGTCGTTGGCGAATCGACGCCGGACGATCTGGAGGTCCTTCGTGGCCTGTTCGATCTTTCGCTGCAACCGCTGGACCAGTTCGATGGTTTCGACCGCCGAGACCAGGTGGGCACCGCTGCCTATCGCTACCAGTTGAACTTCATCGGCTATGCACTGGCACTGTCGCAACTGACGCGAACACCGGCGTTCACCGGATATCTGGCAGCAGCGCAGCGGAACCTGATCGTCAAGATGTGCGACAAGAGGGTCTGGGGGTATTGGGCTCGAGAGAGTCGGATCGGTTATCTGCGGCACGAAACCGATCCGATCAGGCACGCCAACGTGATGTACAGCGGCTATCTCGGCGTGATGATCGGGGTGTTTCAAACACTGAACCAAGACGACGCCTTCGATCGCCCTGGCTCGTTGACGTATCGATGGGACGACCAGATCTCGCACGAGTACGACTTCCGGCGGCTGGCTTTTGCCATCAGGGAGAACATGCTGGCCAAGCCGAAGTGCCCGCAGTACCCATGCGAGCCGCATCTGATCTACCCGATCTGCAATACGTTCGCTCTCAACACCTTGATGATGTACGACCGCCTTCACAACGATGACATCTCCAGTGAACTGGTCTCGAAAGTACGCACGAGCTATGACGCCGACGGCTGGCGACGTGCCGATCGCCGGTTCATTCCGATACGCCTCGGAGCATCGGTCAACCTCTCACCCCCGGTGATCGGGTCCGACGCAGCGATGGCATTGTGGCTGAGCGCGGCGATGCCCGACATCGCCCGACAGACCTGGGACATGATCACGTCACGACTGCTCCGCTGGGACGGGGACGACGTCGTGATGCGGGGTCGCAGCTGGCTGCGAATCGACGTCGGCAACTACCGCTTCACTAACGGTGAAGCGAATACCAAGGTTGCAGTCATGAACGCGGCCAGAGAATTTGGCGCGGATCACATCGCCGACAGGCTATCCGAGGCCATCGATTCCGACCTCGAACAGGAGCGCGCGCGTGGAGCCCGTCGTTATCGCGGGGTGTCGAACCTCGTCAACGCGATGTACGCGCTGGCGCGGTTCTCACGCACGAACGGTGTCGCTGATCTCATTGCGGGACGGATTCCCGAGCAGTGGCGCACCGGCCCGGTGCTCGCCGAGGCGGCCTACCCCGATGTCCTGGTGGCTCGCGCGCTCACTGACGGGTCGGACCTCGATCTGGTGCTGTACCCCGGGACTGGGCCGCATCGTGCACGCCTGGGCATCGCCCGCCTGCAGCCGAATCGAACCCACCGTGTAGGCGGCGCCGTTGAGCCCACGGTGACTGCCGACGAGCGAGGCCTCGGTTACGTCGACGTCGACCTCGACGCCCGTACCGCTGTTTCGCTGGCCCCCACTCAGTAGCGGCACCGGTCACCGAAATGCTCGATGATCTACCGCTGGCTGTGCGCTGGGCGGTGGCCGGGCTGACGGCCGCCGGTCTCATCGTCGCCGTGGCTCGGGCGACTGGCGGGGGCCGCCACGAAGCGGTGCCGGGTCTCTATTCGTCCGGCCGGGCGTCCGATCTCGGGCATATCGTGATGCTGGCGGCGATCTTCATCATGGTCGTCTTCCCGCACGATGCGGTGCCGAGTTACCTGTGGCAGAGCATCTTCGGCGCTCTCGCTGCGGTATACACAGTGTTGATCGTCATACATATCGGCCAACGCAGGCGTGCGCCTGTCGGTGGGCAGTCCACTGACCTCATCGCGGCCGCCGGCTATCACTTGATCGCGGCGCTGGCCATGCTCTACCCGACCCTGGGGGCCGTTTCGCGACCTGAGATGTATGGCCTACACCGCGAGCACGCAGCCCCGCCGCCACTGCCGGTACTGGGCTGGATCGGGGTGGCGTTCTTCCTTGCCGACCTCCTGGGCTCTGTCATCGTGGCCATCACGCTCCGCTTTCCCGGGATCGATCACCGCAAGCTGCCGAAGGCGACGCGAGTCGCGGTATTTCCCCATGCCGTCATGGATCTGACGATGTCCCTGATGTTGGTGACGGCACTCGTCGGCTCTTAGGGGATACTGCCGCATGCTGGTTGGCGGGACGAGTGCATGCCTATCACGTCGGGTCCGGCGCGTTCCAGGGGATGGTGCCTGAAACCCAGTGGGTGATCTTCTCGTCCTGGTCGTTGTGGTGGAGGTGTCGTGGTGGTTGTGCGAATGTCGCGTACGGGCGACAGCGCACGACCACCCTGTTCTCCTCGATGGCCATCGCTTCGACGACGGGCCTGGCGTCGTCGGTCAGGGGTTGGCCCGACATCCGATCGCCGACTGCCATCATGACGTCCACGATCAGGTTGTGGTCATGCTCGATCTCGGCATCGGCGTAGACCTGCAGATAGGCAAATGGCCAGCGTTCGTCGAGCACGCAGAGGCTGACTTTTCCGTCGCGTGCCACGGCTCGCGCCTTGCCGCGACCGGCCATGGTGGACACGAGTAGCTCGTCGTCGTCGGTGGGCACGTAGTAGACGATCGACATGGCAGGTCCGTCCTGGCGACGCCGGTAGCCGTATACGCAGGTTCGATGTGTCTGTACGAATTGGCGGCGTTCCGAGGGCAGCATGTCGCGGTCGGTCGGAACGGTGAAGGGTTCGGGTGCAAGTGGAAGCAACATCGGCGTTTCTCGTTTCCTTCTGTCTTCGGTCCTAGACACCACCGCAGAGCCGATAAATATGGTTACATCGTTACCGATATTGAACGGTGCAGTCAAGCCCGTCATACTGTGGGCGTGCCCGCTGCCAACAGAGTGCGCGCATCCGCCGGCGACGCTGCGCTGCGCCCCTCGCAGGGCCGCCCGCCAGTGCGTACGGATCGGATCATCGACGCGGCGCTGGCCATCGTCGACGATGAATGCCCGGACGCGTTGTCGATGCGTGTTCAGGCACAACGGCTTGATTCGGGAACCGCGACTCTCTACCGTCACTTCGCCAATCGTGGTGAGCTACTCGCCCGGGTCGTCGACCGTGTTTTCAGCGAGGTAGCCGCCGATGCTCAGCGGCTCGACGCCTCCGGTTGGCAGGAAGCCTGCCGGGTGACCGCGAAGATGATGTTCGACGCGTTGCGTCGGCACAGAAACGTCGCGGCCCTGTTGGTCGAACGCGTGCCTGGCGGGCCGAACATGATGGCCATTCGTGAACATGTGATCTCGGTGCTGCTCGACAATGGATTCGCTCCCGAGCTCGCCGCCCGGTGTTATGCGACCCCCGCTCGCTACGTTCTTGGATTTTCGATCCAACTCTCGGACGCGGGTATCGAGTATGGCGCAGTGCAACCCGACCTTCAATACTTGGGCGTCGATCGCTACCCGGCAACCGTCGGCGCTCGCTGAACACTTGCCGGTCGCACTCGGGGAGGAATTCAACTTCGGGTTGGACCTGCTGATCGCAGGACTTGCCCAGATTCATTGTGGTGGCTAAGGCTTCATGCTCACTAGACCTGGAAACGAAAGGTCACAACGTGGGACATCGGTTTCTATCGGGCACATCAGATGCCAGATGTCACCCCGGTTAGCGACTCCGAGAGATCCCAAAGGCGGCCAGCTGCCCCCGGGTCACGCGCACGGGGACTGGCGGTGCTTTCGGCGGGATATCCAGTGAGGCCTAGGAAGCCGTTGGGGCCGTAGTACTTACCGGCGGCAGCTCGCGGCGATGTGGCGGCGTAGAGGAGTGGCCACGAGCCTTGGTCGGCCGATTGGGATAACAGGGGCTGGACCAGCCGCAGCATGCGCGAGTGGCGTGCCAGCTCTGTTCGAGCCCGCCCCGGGTGGGCGGCGACGGCACGGGTTGGGGCTCGTGCGTTGGTTAGGCGACGATCTAGTTCGTAGTGAAAGAGAAGGTTCGCCAGTTTGCTCTGCGCGTAGGCTTTGCTGGCGTTGCCGGGCGCGCTTCTGGCCCCGAGCGCATCAAAATCGATCCCGCCCCATCTGTGGCCGTAGCTCGAGACGGTCACAATGACCGAGTCCGGAGTCGCCATCAAGGTGGGCAGCAGTCGGTTGGTCAGCACGAAGTGCGCGAGATGATTCACCCCAAAGTGAAACTCATGGCCCTGTGCTGTCTTCTCGTTCGACGCCATCATCACGCCGGCGTTGTTGAAAAGGTAGTCGAGTCGATCGCCGCGCTCGGCGATCCGGCCGGCGAGATGTTCGACTGAGCACAGGTCGGCGAGGTCAACTTCTTCGACGCGGGTGGCTGCATCAGGGACGGCGTCCGCGATGCGCTGCGCGGCGCGGGCGCCTTCGGCGGTGTCGCGGCATGCCAGCACGGTGCGCGCGCCGTGCTCTGCCATGTGGAGAGCAACTCGGTAGCCTATGCCGCTATTCGCGCCGGTGATCACGGCTACGCGACCGGACTGGTCGTCGATCTGGTCAGGTGCCCACCGTGAGTTCGAGACCCAGTTATTCGGGTGGGACATGAGCGCCCTCCGGTTGTGTTGCTAGGTGACGTGACGCAAGGGCGATTAGTGGGGTCCCCACGACCGTCGGCAGCACCCACGCTGCTGGCGACGACCAGTTCACGACGAGAAACGCTGTGATGTAGGAAATATAGGAGCCAGCCATCAACCTAAGCCTCGATCCACCGACGAATCGGCTGGTCATCGGGTGTCGTGACGAGGAAAGTGCCCTCTGAGCTGTGATGATGAGTGTTCCTTACGCACTTATCGGCACAACTCGGAAAGGCACTTCCAGTGAAAGTGTCCCACAGGTTCGCCGCCGCGTCGGCGGTC
>NZ_JAIFZS010000074.1 GCF_019710635.1 Mycolicibacterium xanthum | reverse complement strand
CTACGCGCACTAGGCAACCGCTTCGTCGGCATCCTCCACGGCTGCCTACGCCACCACACCCACTACGACGAACACACCGCGTGGGCACACCGCACACCCCACGCCGCTTGACACTTACAGACTAGGGATGTCTCGGCGAACCGGAGTCAGGCGGTAACCGGCTGCAGCTCCCGCTCCCGGGAACGACCCATCAAAATGGGGTCGCTGACCAGAAACTGGGTGTAGATCTCCTCGAGCGTCGAGGAGACCGTGAACACGCTGACCGCACCGGCGCAGTCGGCCACGTAGAGCCGCGTGCCTTCCGGGCTCAGCGCGACGCAGGACGGGCGCGCGTCGACCGTCAGCGAGTCGACGACCTCCAGGGTGAGCGTGCACAGCACGACGATGCGGTCGTAGTCGACGACGTAGGCGCGGGACAGGTCCGGGCTCAGCGCCAGCTGGGTGGGTGCGCCGCCGAGCGCGATGGTGTCGGTGACGGCATGACTCGACAGGTCGAGCACATGGACAGCACCGCCGACGGCCCGGTCCGAGGTCAGCACGTACACCACGTTGCCCGCGTAGGCGATGTCGCGGATCGGTGAGCCGACCCCGATCACCCTCTGCACTCGCGCCCGCTCCGCATCCACGACGATCAGCTGGCTGCCGTTGTCGTCGGTGACGGCCACGTACAGGCGCCTGCCGCTGGGGTCCACGCGTAGCGCGTCGATGCCGGCGGCCGGCCCGCGGCCGATGTCGATCGTGCCGATCCGCTCGGCGGCGGTGTCGATGACGGCGATGTCCACGCCCGCGTCATGCACGCGAGCCGCATACGCCCGCTTGCCGTCCGGGCTGGCCGCCAGTGCGGTGATGCCGAAGGCCAGCCGGAAGGTCGCGGTGACGTTGCCGGTGTCGAGGTCGATGACGGACACCGCGTCGTGGTCCGTGCCGGAGGTGGCGACGAATGCGCGATGATCGGCGATCACCACGGCCAGCGGCACGCCGTCCACCACGAGCGTCTCGACCGCCTGGGCCGATCCATCGAGGATCGAGACGCTGTCGTCGCCATGGTTGGCCGTGATGGCCGTCGCGGCGCCCGCGGCGATATCGCCGACGGCACCGCGGCCCAGCAGCAGCACGCGCTCGAGGGTGGCCTCGACGCCGGCGTGCGCCAAGGCGCCGCCGGGAACGCCGGATGCGGAACCGTCGTCGAGCATCAAGTGTCCGCTGCGTGTCGCATTGTTTGCCATGTCGTGGTACCTCCGCCGGCCCGAGCTCGTACCGGTACTAGATTCGCTTTGTCGCGTCCGGACCCGGGGCGACCCGGATCGAGTCTAGCGACGGAAAACAGCGGCCCGACCGCCCGGAATCGCCGATTCGGGGATGCCGCCGCCGTCCTCTCAGGCGCCGCTTAGGAATTTCTTCGATGTTGATTTGCCATTTCCCGATGGCAAACATCAGAAAATACTTATACCTGCAGTGACAATTCTTTGGGCAATCCGTCATCCGTGGTGTGACGCAGTCGGGAAGAACGACCCCTTCTTAGCTTTGAAATCCAAAGTGAGCGCGAAATCACACCACGACACGACGGCGAATTCGATTCCGGGCCCCAGCGGCCGACGGTGGCTGCGCCGCCGGCGATCGGGTCGCCGGCGATTCCGACGCGGAGTTCGCTGGCGTGCCGTCAGGCCGAACTGCGCGACGACCCCGCCAACGGTCTGGACGACCATCGGCCGGCCTCCGGCATCCTCGGCCACCACGCCCGACGAATGCCCGTGACGGGCGGAGGCAAATAACGGGTGCACGCGCTCGGGGCGGCTACCATCCTCCCAGACATCCGACAGGGAGGGCACATGGACGTCCGGTCGACGCTCGGTGGCATCGCCGTATCCGCACTCGCCGCTGCAGCTCTGGCCATGCCGGCGCCGGTGGCCAACGCCACCGACGCGGACGCCCAGTTCCTCTCCGTGCTCGCCGATCTGGGTATCGTGTTCCCGACCTCGGACGAGGCGGTCGAGGCCGGCAACAACGTCTGCGACATCGTCGCCGAGGGCAGCGCCAACAACGTCGACCCGGCGAGGATCCGCTCCGACATCGTCGCCTCGATGATGGGCGAGGGACTCACCGACGCCGACGCCACCCAGTTGATGTGGAGCGCGGTCGACGCGTACTGCCCGCAGTACAACGCCGTCGCCGGAGGCTGACCACCCGGCTGTCGCCCGAACTCTCCACGCAATCTCCACCAAAGCTCCAAGCGCCGCCACGTCGGTGTCGCGACCATCGGTGTCAGTCAATCCCACCGACGGTCACGCGAGTGACCCACCGACGCAAGGAGTTATTCGATGAAGAAGATCATCGCCGCGACCGCACTGCCGCTCGGCGCACTGTTGGCCTTCGCCGCCCCGGCCCAGGCAGAGTCCGCCGCCTCGACGATCAACCAGCTCGAGATCCAGGGCTTCGACGTCAACATCACCCGCGTCGGCAATGCGCCGCTGCAGGACTGCGAGGTGACCAACATCAGCCGTCCGGCCCGGGCACCGCAGCTGATCCCGTTCGACGACGACGACATCAACGTGTTCACCGTCATCCCGAAGCCGAAGGTGACCGTGTCGCTGAACTGCCAGATGTGACCAGGGCCTACGTTCGGTGCGTGACATCGAACGAGCCGCGGGACTTCCCCCGCGGAATGGCACTGCTGGTGGCCGGGGCGTTCTTCATGGAGATTCTGGACGCCACCATCATCGCCCCGGCCATCCCGGCGATCGCCGCAACCTTCGACGTGGCGGCCGTCGATGTCAACGTGGCGATCTCGGCTTATCTGGTCACCGTCGCGGTTCTGATCCCGGCCAGCGGATGGATGGCCGACCGGCTCGGCATCCGGCGGGTTTTCCTCACCGCGATCGCGGTGTTCACCCTGGCATCACTGGGGTGCGCGTTGAGCGCATCGCTGCCGATGCTCGTCGGCATGCGCGTCCTGCAGGGCATCGGCGGCGCGATGATGGTGCCGGTCGGACGGCTTGCGGTTCTGCGCTACAGCGCGAAGACCGATCTCGTGCGCGCGATCGCGCTGCTGACCTGGCCCGCGCTGGCCGCGCCCGTGGTCGCCCCCGTCCTGGGCGGCGGCATCGCCACGTTGGGGTCGTGGCGCTGGATCTTCTTCGTCAACATCCCGATCGGAGTGGTCGGATTGTTGTTGGCGCTCAAACTGATTCGCGGTGGCCCGGCCGCGACGACCACGCCCTTCGACTGGCGCGGGCTGCTGTTGCTGGGCAGTGGGATCGCCGCGGCCCTGATCGCACTGGAGCACATCCGGGTCAGCGGAACCGAGTGGCGCCTGGTCGGGTCGGGTGCGCTGGCGGCGACCGTGCTGCTCACCGCGGCGGTGTGGCATCTGCGCCGGACCTCCTCGCCCCTGGTCGAGCCGGCGGTGCTGCGGATCCGCACGCTGCGCATCACCGTGTCCGCCGGGTCGCTGTACCGGCTCGTGATCACCGCGGTGCCGTTCCTGCTTCCGCTGATGTTCCAGCTCCAGTTCGGCTGGTCGGCGTTCAGCGCCGGGCTGATGGTCGCCGCACTGTTCGTCGGGAATCTGACCATCAAACCGATCACCACCCCGTTGATGCGCCGGTTCGGGATCAAGCGGGTGCTACTGGTCAACGGGGCCGTCTCGGTGGCCTGGTTCGGCCTGCTGGCGGCGCTGCGACCCGGTACACCCGTCGTGGTGATCGCCGCGGTGCTCTATGTCAGTGGGGCGCTGCGCTCCATCGGTTTCACCGCATACAACAGCCTGGCTTTCGCCGATGTCGACGGCGACGAACTCACCCACGCCAACACCCTCAACGCCGCCGTCCAGGAACTGGCCGCCGGACTGGGTATCGCGATCGCGGCTCTGCTGCTGACCGTGCTCACGTCCTACGCCTGGACGTTCGTCGCGCTCGGCGCCATGTTGGCGATCACCCTCGTCGAGACCCTGCGGTTGCCCGGCGACGCCGGCGCACAGGTCAGCGGAACACGCTGAGCTGTCGACTCAATCCTCCTGTCAGACAAGCTCGATCACCCTGATGGCAATCCGCTTCCGATCTGTTATCCGATGCACAGCGCGCGCCAATTCTCAGCACAGTGCGGACCAAACTCGCGTCCCTAGCTTCGATGGTGGGCGGTGCCGAGTCGCGCCGACACAAACGAAGAAACGGAGTACAAGCATGAATCTCACCCGGAGGGTCGGAGCCTCGCTGGTCGCCGGCGGAGTCGCGGCCGCAGGGCTGTTCGGCCTGGGTCTCGGTACCGCCAACGCCAACCCCGATCAGCGGTGCGGCGTGCCGAACACCCCTGCCTGCCAGGGTGCCCCGGTGCAGAACAACGGTTGGCAGAACCGCAACATCGACGCCGGCCGACAGGATCACCAGCCGTTCAATTACAGCGGCCGGCTCGTCACCCCGATGAAGGCGGGCAATGGCGACGGCTGGGGTTTCTGGTTCCTCGGACAGTGGATTCGGCTGTAGTCCCTCGGCGGTCACATCGGCCGCGCGGACGGGTCTACCACGGGCACCCGTCCGCGCGTGCCACAGAAATCCTCGCGCGCGCCTCCCGCAAAACTCTCGACCTTGACTTTAGCCTTGGGGGCCGTGACCACACTGCTCGAGCCGTCGTTGGCGGACCTGGACTTCGAGCCCGAGATCCTGTGCAGCTGCCACAGGTTCTGCGGCCCCCTCGCCCACCCGGCGCAGTTCTGGGTCAGGTTGTCCTGCGGATGCCCGTATCCCATGTGCCGACGGGCGCTGCGGATCGCCAATGTGCGCCTCAAGGTCCGGTCGTTGACGTGCCGGCGGTGCCAGACCGATCAGATCGCGATCCGGTCCGTCGTGCGGATTTAGCCACCCGACATCGCGATGGCGCTCAAGGCGAACCTCCTGCGCGTCACCACATCGATAGACGCGCACCATCGATAGACGCGCACCGAGGTGACGGATCGATCGACGCGCACCGAGCGACGGCGGCGCGCCGACCTGCGACGCTACGGGCACACTCACCGCGAACTGACCGTCACACCCCGCTACGGCGGCCGCCGGCCCGGTGCTGTTCCGGCACGGACTCATCCAGGACAGCCTTATCCGGGACGGCCTCTTCAAGCGTCGACTCCGCACGCAGCACCGCGGGCCGCCGGCGCTCGGGCAACGCCCACAACGCCACCGCGCCGCCGATGACCACCGCCAGCGCCATGCCGGCGACGACGACCGCGGGCACCGTGGGCAGGATGTTCTCCAGCAGCATGTAGGCGCCGAACAGCAGGAACAACGCCGCAGCGGACAGCTGGATGAACTTCTCGGGCAGGTTCTTCCCGGCGACGGCGCCTACCAGGATGGCCAGGCCGTCGGCTGCCACCATTCCCAGTGTCGAGCCGATCCAGATGCCCAGCCAGCCATTGTCCGCGGCAAGCGTGATCGTCGCCAGCATCGTCTTGTCGCCCAGTTCGGCGAGCACGAACGCCGAGGTGACCACCATGAACGCCGCGCCGGTGGCCTGGCGCGCGCGGGACTCCTCTTCGTCGCTGAGACTGTCCCCGCGCAGCGTCCACAGGCCGAAGAAGATGAACGCGGCGCCGGCCAGCATTCCCAGCAGATGGGTCGGCAGCGCCGCGCCCAGGTAGTGGCCGATGGCGACCGAGAGGACGTGGACCAGCGCGGTGGCGACGGTGATCGCCGACAGCACCACCCACCAGCGATAGCGCAGCGCGAACATCATCGCGACCAGCTGAGTCTTGTCACCCAGCTCCGCGATGAAGATGACGGCGAAGCTCAACAGCAGCGCGGACAGCACCCACAGCCTCCTCGGTCGGTGGCTGTCGCTCGGAGGATTCGGGAAGCGCCTCCGGCCGACAGACCACAAATCGTCTATCAGGCCGAAGGTCTCGCCCACCGGTATGGGAACCGGTCCGGGCGACCGGGCCGTCCGATGGTGCTCCGCGGCCAGTATGTCGATCACCCGATTGGGGGCTACTCCCCTTCGATGTAGGCAAGCCTACCCACCGATACCCGGACCGCGCAACTCGGCGCAGGTCAAAGCCCTTTCCGCACAATTGTTTTCGATATCCCCCGCGGTAAAGTTCGGGAAGCCTGAACCCGATTACCTGTAGGCGACGGCCGCACTCGACGGTCCGTCGAGCGGGATGGTCTCGAACGATCGGAAGCCCGCGTCGGCGCACCATCGGCGGAAGTCGGCGGCGGTGTAATCGAAGGCGTCACCGAACTCGATCAACATGTTCAGCGACATGGTCAGCCCGAAGGTGTTGGTCCGGCGGTCGTCGTCGATCAGCGATTCGATCACGACGAACGCCCCGCCGTCCGGCAGCGCGTCGTAGGCCTTGGCGATCAGCATGCGTTTATGGTCGAGATCCCAGTCGTGCAGGATCATCCCCATCGTGATGACGTCGGCGCCGGGCAGCGGATCGGTGAGGAAGCTGCCGGCGACCGCCTCGATCCGGTCCCCCAGGCCCGCCTCGGCGATCTTACGGGCCGCGATCTCGGTCACCGCGGGCAGATCGAAGGTCGTGCACCGCAGGTGCGGATGTGCCGCCGCGACGATGCGGGCCAGCACGGCGTCGGCCCCGCCCACATCGCACAGCCGGTGGTAGCGCTCGAACGGGAAGCGGGTGGCGAGCAGTTCGAAGTTGCGTCGCGACGACGAGTCCATCGCACCCATGAACGCCTCGAGCCGCCGCGGGTCCTGGTAGAGCGTGTCGAAGAACGGCCGTCCCGAGTGTTTGATCTCGCTCTGCGCCCGGCCGGTCTGGAGCGCCTCGGTCAGATCCGCCCAGTAGCGGTAGTTGCGGTCGTCCCAGATCTTGAGCAGACCGCCCTGGTAGGCCGGGCTGCGCTCGTCGAGGAAACGCGCGGTCTCCGCGGTGTTGCGGTAGCACGCCCCCGAACCGTTGCCGTCGCGATCGAGCAGTTCCAGCGAGACCAGGGTGTCGAGGAAGTCGGTCGCCGGCCGTTCGACCAGCCCCAGACGTTCGGCGATCTGACCGGCGGTCATCGCACCGTCGCCGAGCACGGTGAACAACCGCAGCCCCACCGCGGACAGCAGCACCTTGGCGGCGCAGTAGCCCCCGCCGATGGCCATGATTCGATCCGGCCGAAGCTCCTCCATCGCCTGCCCCCGATCGGTGCGCCGCCGGTGATTGCCGATCCCACCATAGCGACTGACCGCGGCGACCTGCCCGAGAAACGAAATCGGTTGCCTTCGGCCGGGTTTCAGCGCCGTTCGACCACTGGCTCCTCGGGCGGCATCCGCTCACGCAGGCTGTCGTAGATCGGCGGGGAGCCCACCAGGTAGGCGGTCAGCACCGCTGCACCGATGGCCGCCAGCATCGGCACGGCCACCTCGGTGGTCGCGGTCATCTCGATCACCAGCACGATGGCGGTCACCGGTGCACGGACCGTCGCAGCGAAGAACGCCGCCATTCCGACCAGCGCCATCGGGATGGCCAGATCCGCGACGTCACCCGGCCACAGCGCGCTGAACACGCCCAGGAACAGGAAACCCCACAGCGCCCCGAGGGCGAGCAGCGGGGCGAACAACCCGCCGGGCACGGCCGCGGAGTAGGACAGCGGCCCGGCGACGAACCGCACCAGCAGGTATCCGACGACCACCGGCAGCACGAATTGGTGCCCGCCGAGGATCATCTCGGTCAGCGTGTCGCCCCCGCCGACCGCCAGCGGGTAGACGAACATCGCCAGGCCGACGAGCGCGCCG
This sequence comes from Mycolicibacterium xanthum, assembly GCF_019710635.1. Classification (GTDB taxonomy): domain Bacteria; phylum Actinomycetota; class Actinomycetes; order Mycobacteriales; family Mycobacteriaceae; genus Mycobacterium; species Mycobacterium xanthum. Next base: position 30,701 of record NZ_JAIFZS010000074.1, on the reverse strand, counting down.
ATGATCGTCGCCTTGGCCGTCCTCGGCACCCGCCGGATCGCGGCGACCCGGTCGAGGAACCACAGCACCAGGCGGTTGTAGGCCGCGCCCAGGATCCCGGTCAGCACCCCGAACAGCGCGAACAGCCACAGCCAGCGGAGCTCGGGGGCGGCGATCGGTTCGACGAGGAAGTCCGGCCGGTTGCCGAGCATCCAGCGGGCGACGCCCACCGCGGTGGCCGCGGCGAACAGCGTGGCCAGCACCGTCTTGACCCGGAAGGACTTGGTGACCTCCTCGAGGGTGAACAGCGTGCCGCCCAGCGGTGCGTTGAACGCGACGGCCAGGCCGGCCCCGCCGAGCGCGGTCTGCATCATCCGGACCTCGGAAGCGGGCAACCGGGCCCGCCGGGCCGCCTCGGCGCCGATCGCGGCGCCCATGTGTACCGTCGGACCCTCCCGGCCGAGCACCAGCCCCGACCCGATGCCGAGCACTCCGCCGGCGAATTTGGCCGGCAGCAGGTGGATGTCGGGCGGTCGCGCCTCACGCCGGTACACCGCCTCGACATGCTGGATCCCACTGCCCGCGGCCAACGGCACCCACTTGACGATCAGCGCGGCCAGGGTGGCGCCGGCCGCCGCCGCGGCGATCGGGATCAGCCAGTTCGGTCCCGGCAGGCCGTGCGCCCAGTGCACCAGGTCGAGCCGCAGGCGTTCGGCCTGCTCCAGGCACCACCGGAAGGCGGCGCCGACGACGCCGATCATCGCGCCGGTGATGAACGCGGTGACACAGATGTGCACCGACCCGCGCATCGAGTCGTCGGGATCATCGGGCGTCGATTCGGTCATCGTGCCGTGTGAATCCCGTCCCCTGTGCCGGTGGTCTGGTGCGCTGGATCGTCGGGTCTCGGCCCGTCGGGCCGGGCCCAGTCTCGCACACGCCCGCCGCCGTTTCCGGCCGGGCGAAGATCGGGCCGCGCCGTCAGAGCACCGGCAGCAGGCGGCGCAGGATCGTCGCCGAACCCGCCGCCACCTCATCGACGAACGCTGCGAAATCGAACCGGGAATCGCGGCCGGCCAGGTCGGAAAGGGCGCGGATGAGCAGCCACGGAATGCCGAACGACGCGCACACCTGCGCGACCGCGCCGCCCTCCATGTCGACCGCGGAACCACCCAATTCGCCGTGTAACCGGTCCCGGGTGGTTTCGCAGTGCAGGAACTGATCGCCGGTCAGCACCGTGCCGTAGGTGATCTGCGGGGGCGCGTCGGTTCCGCCGGCGGCCCGCGACAGCGGCGGCAGGGTGAGCCCGGCCAGCCGGCGACGCACCCGATCACGCAACAACGGGTCGACGACGTAGCCCAGCAGTTCTGTGGGGTTGATGAACGGAACGTGGCCGGCCTGGTAGTGCTCGAGTCTGTCGTCGTCGATGACGCCCGCGTCGTGCTGGATCGCCCGGTCGCTGATGACGATGTCACCGATCTCGAGTGCGGGATCGAGGCCGCCGGCGACGCCGGAGAAGACGACGGCGCGACAGCCGAACCGGTCGGCGAGCAGGGTGGCCACCACGGCGGCGTTCACCTTCCCCATACCGGCGCCCACCAGGACCACGTCGTGCCCGTCGAGGCGGCCGGTGTCGAACCGGGCATGGGCGACGGTTTCGCTGCGCGCCCCCACGAGTTCCCGGCCCAGGTGGGCGCGTTCCGGTTCGATGGCACAGATCAACCCCAGCGTCACCCGCTCATTGTGACGTGCGTGCACGGCGCGGTCAGACTTCATACAGTGTTTTCCCAGGAACCTCGGAAACGAGATCGCCGCGCGTCGATAATCTCGACATGTCCGAAGAGTCGCCGGGCGCCCGGTCGTCGCCCCTCCGGTTTGTTCGTCATCCGTTGGTGCTGGCCGGCCTGGCGGTCGTCGTGATCGCCCTGGCATTCGGCGCGTACTGGTTTCAGCCCTGGAAGTTGTTCACCAACACCACCGTCGAGGAGGCACCACCCACCGTCGCGGCCGCCCAGCAGACACCCGGGGCCCCACCGCAGGGCCCGCAGGTGGTGTCGCGGGGCGAGCTGGTCAGCCAGGAGCACGACACCACCGGAACGGTCCAGCTGCTGCGCCTCCCCGACGATTCCATGGTGGTCCGGGTCGAGGACCTGAACACCAGCGACGGGCCGGAACTGAAGGTGTGGCTGACCGACGCCCCGGTCACGCCGGGAGTCGACGGCGCCGGGGTGTTCGACGACGGCCGGTGGGTCGATCTCGGATCGCTGAAGGGCAACCGGGGTAGCGCCAACTACCCGGTGCCGGCGGGCACCGACATCGACGGCCTGACCAGCGTCAGCATCTGGTGTGACCGGTTCAACGTGTCCTTCGGCGCCGCCGAGCTGACCCCGGTCTGATCGGGCCGTCCGGACGGGCCCACACGGGTTCCCGGTGACCGGCTCCGCCGGCCGGTGTCCAGGTGGCCGGCGAGGTGCTCGGTCAACTCGACGGCGTCTGGTCCGACGCCGTCGAGGAAGCTCGACTTGCGGCGCCGGGTGAACGGCAACCCCAGCACGTACAGGCCCGGCTGTTCCAGCACGCCGCCGTCGTGGCGCAGACCGCCCTTGCGGTCGAGGTGGTGCTCGTCCAGCCACGGGTAGTGGGGCCGGAAGCCGGTGGCCCACACGACCGTGTCGAACGCACCGATGCCGATCACCGTGCGCACCGTCCCGAGCCGCACGGGTTCGGGACGATCCGGTGCGGCGACCACGGCGAGGCCACGTTCGCCACAGTGCAGATCGATGCGGTCGAGCAACCGGCCCAGCTTCAGGTCCGCGGCCCTGCACAGGTGCGCGAGCCCGCCGGAGAACTGCAGCGCGTCCGCCGTGACGCCAACGAGCCGGCCGACCAGTTCCACCCCCCGGGCGGCCAGCGTCGCCAGATCCAGGTTACGCCGGTCCGGCGAGCCGACCAGCTGCAGCGACGGCAACCGCCGGGCCCGGTCGAGGTCCTCCACGTCGCCCAGGCCCTCGTCGAGCTGGCCGATCGCGTCCAGCCACCAGTGGATGTCCCTGCCGCGGTAGGTCCGCGGCAGCCGCACGTGGTCGCCCACGGCGAGGACGACGCGGCGGCCTTGGCGGGCCAGCTCGTCGGCGATCTGCACTCCGGAGGCCGACGCCCCGACGACGAGCACGGCGTCGCCGGCCTGGCCGGGATTGCGGTAACCCACGGAGGTGAGCTGCGTCATCGTGGCGGGCAGCCGACTATGCAACGCCGGGCGATGCGGGTCGCTCGAAGCGCCGGAGGCGATCACCACCGCGCGGCTGCGCCACCGGTCGCCGTCGGTCGTGACGACGAAGTCGTCCGCGGGCCCCGACCGCACCGACCGCACCGTCGTATGTTCCCGCACGGGAGCGTCGAGGTGGCGGCGGTAGCCGTCGAGGTGTGCGGCGACCTGCGCGGCGGTCATGTAGCCGTCCGGATCGTCGCCCCGGTAGCGCCACCCGGGCAGCCGGGACAGCCAATTGGGGGTCAACAGCCGAAGCGAGTCCCAGCGTTCGGTGTGCCAGGAGTTGGCCACCCGGCCGCGTTCGAGCAGCACGTGGTCGATCGATCGCGCCGACAGGCAATGGCTCATCGCCAACCCGGCCTGCCCGGCGCCGACGATCGTGACGGTGGTGTGGTGCATGGGGCTCGCTCCGGCTGCTCGGGGCCGCGGGTCAGCCGACCTCGACGACGACGGTGGTGGGGTTGGTGAGCAGATCGAACACCGCCGAGCGCTTCTGGGACTGCGCGACAACGGCTTCGATCTCCTCGGGGGTGGCGTCGGCGTCGATGTCGTAGGTGACCGTGACGCTGCTGAAGCCGTTGCGGACGTCGGCGTCGATGCCGAGCACGCCCTGCAGATCCATCTCGGCGGTCAGCGTCGCCGACACCGAGCGCAACGTGATGTCGCGATTGGCGGCCACCGACGCGACGCCCCCGGTGAGGCAACCGGCAAGCGCGGCGAGAACCACCTCGACCGGGGTGGGGCCGTTGTCCTCGGCGGCGAACAGCTCGGGGTGGTCGGTGTCGATGGTGAAGGGCTGCCGATGGCTCTGCTCGGCGCCGACACCGAAGTAGTCGTCGATGGTGGACTGGCTGTGGATACCGCTGTGCCAGGTATTGCGCACCCGCCACTGGAACTGGGCGGCCGCGGGCTGTCCGGTCATGGCGGTGCGCGCTTCGCGGATGGCGTCGACGTCGACGCCGTTGTGTGCGCCGCGATCGATCGTGACGGTCATGGTGTTCTCCTCGGGTCGGGCGGCGGACGGGGTGTCGCCACTGCCTTCTCACCGTGCGCCGGTCGGGGCTTCGTTGCGTGGAGACCAGATGGAGATCGGCTGGAGATCGATGTCCACCCGATCTCCATGTGGCCTCCAAGCGGCCGACCGGTCATACGGCGCATCGTCGGGGCATGAGCACACCTACCGACGTTGCCCGCGACCATGACTGGCGGGTCGCCGGCGAGGCCTGGAGCCACGCCGCCGCCGACTGGGCCTGCCTGTACGAGCACTACGCCTTCGAGGTGATCACCGCGATCTTCGCCCGCGTCGGGATCGGACCCGGTGTCGAGCTGCTCGATGTCGCGTGCGGCTCGGGTCTGGCTCTTCGGCACGCCGCCGCGATGGGTGCGAGAACCGCGGGCATCGACGCGGCGGCGGCGCTGGTACAGGTGGCGCGCGACCGCAATCCCGGAACGGAGCTGCGCGTCGGGTCGATGTACGAGCTTCCGTGGGCCGCGGCCCGCTTCGATGTGGTCACGTCGATCAACGGGATCTGGGGCGGCTGCGAGCCGGCGCTGGTGGAGGCCTGTCGAGTGCTTCGGCCCGGCGGGATGATCGGTATCAGCTTCTGGGGCGCCGGCGAACCCCACGATCTGCGTGCCACGTTCAAGGTCTTCGCCCGGCACGCCCCGGTCGACCATTTCCGGGGGATGAAGCGCACCAACGACATCGCCGCCGACGGCGTCGCCGAACAGATGCTCGCCGATTCGGGTTTCCAGGTGGTCGAGAGCGGCTCCCGGGTCTCCACGATCGAATGGCCGGACGCCGATGTCGCGTGGCGGGCGCTGTCGAGCACCGGGCCCGCACTGCCGGCGCTGCAACACAGCGGGCCCGCGATCCTCCGCGACGCGGTGCTCAGCGCGATCGAACATCGACGGGATGCCAACGGCATCTACCGCTTCCGCGGCGATCACCGCTATGTGATCGCCCGCAAACCACGGCGCTAGCCGTCGGCCAATCCACGAAGGGCTGCGGCCGTTCGGTGCGCGAGATCGGCACGCTCCGCAGCCCGGCCGGCCCGCTCGAGCTCACCCACCGCGACCTCGCCCAGGCGGTCGACCAGCGTTGCGTGCAAACGGGTTTCGCGTGCCAGAGCGGTCTCGTCGAGGGCAGCTGCGACGGGATCTGCATGGGCGGCAGCCCAGACCTGGACGCACAGGTCGTCGTCCACACCGACCAACAACTCGACGGCGTTGCGCAGCGTCGTCCACTGCTGGGTCCAGGTTCCGGTGCGCAGCCATCGCCCTATCAACTCGTCGTAGAGTTGGGCGGCGCCGGACACGTCGCCGGCCGCTGCGCGGCTGCCGGCAAGCGTCACCCCCGCGACGCCGCCGATGAATCGTGACCCTGCCGCCGAGGCCAGCTCCATCGCCTGCTCGAGCCAGGGCCGCTCCTGCCCCGAGCCGGCGGTGTACTCGATCTCACCGATGGCGTAGGCGGCCCGGGCCCGGTCGGTCGGTGAGCCCGACGCCTCGGCCTCCGTGCGGGCTTCCGCCGCCAACTTCCTGGCCAGCGGGAAGTCACGCAGATATCCGGCGGCGTTGGCGGCCCACGCGGTGCTCTCCGGCCGGCGTTCGGGACACTCGGGCAGATCACGGCGCCGCAGCCAGTACTGCACCGCCTCGCGCGGGCGGCCCTCGAACAAGCTGACGTTGGCGGCCATGTGCAGCGCCTGGGCAAGAGGCCATCCAGTGGGGTTCCCGGCCAGTAACTCCTCGACGTACCGAGCGGCCAGGTCGCGGCGGCCGCGCAGGAAACTCGAGGTGACCGCGACCGCCAGGGCAGCCTGTCGAAGTTCGGCGTCGCCGGGGTCGGCGTTGTCGACGAGCTCGGCCTCCCAGGCCCAGATCTCGAACACGTCGCGCCACAGTGCCCACTCGTCCAACCCGCGCAGCATGTGGGCCAGTTCGAGAAGCCGGCCCCGGTCGGTCAGGTGGCGCCGCGCCGCGCGCAGGTTCGGCAGCTCCCGGCGCACCCTGTCGTCCCACAGCGGTTCGTCGGGGGTGTGGATGGCGAAGTGCGTCGCTTCGGCCAGTTCCAGCGCCCAGCCGACGAGCAGGTCGTGCGCGGCGTCCCATTCGCCGCGCTGGACGAGTTCGTCCACACCGAAGGTCCGCACGGTCTCCAGCTGGGTGAACCGCACCCCCGACGGCGTCGACGTACGGGTCAGCATGGACGCCTGGACGAGGCGCGCGACGATCGCGGCGGGGTCGGCTCGTAGATCCAGCGCCTCGGCCAGTCCTTCGGCGGTGGCCAGGCTGAAACCGCCGGGGAACGCCGACAGATACCGGAAGAGTCGCTTGGAATCGGCGTCGAGCAGTTCGTAGGACCAGGCCAGCGTGGCGCGCAGCGATCGGTGCCGGGACTGCGCCGTCGGCCGGTCGTCGGACAGCAGGTCCAGCCGCCGGTCCAGCCGTGCATACACGTCGTCGAGCCCCAGCGCGGCGCTGCGGCCGGCGGCGAGTTCGATGGCCAGCGGAAGCCCGTCCAACGCCCGGCACAGCGACCCGGCCTTGGCCAGTACCCGGTCGTCCAGCCGGAAGGAGTGCAGCGCACGACGGGCCCGGGTGACGAAGAGCTCGACCGCAGGCGCGGCGGCCACATCGTCGATCGCCGCCCCGTCGGCGGGCACCGGCAGCGGGCCCAATTCGACGACGTGCTCATCGGGCAGCCCGAGGGGCTGCCTGCTGGTGCACAGCAACGACAGTTCCGGGCAGCCCACGAGCAGCTTGCACAGGAAGTCCGCGGCGGCGGCCAGAACGTGCTCGCAGTTGTCCACAACCAGCAGGCGGCGCTGCCCGGTGAGGTATTCGATGCATGCGGCGGCGACGTCGGCTCGCTGCCCGGGCTGCACATCGATCGCCGATGCCACCGCCGCCGCGGCGGCATCGGGGTCGCGCACCGGCGCCAACTCCACCAGGCAGCCGGGGCGTTGGCGCAGCACCTCCAGGGCCAATCGGGTCTTGCCCACCCCGCCGACCCCGACCAGCGTCACCACGCGGGTTCGGTCCATCAACTCCAGCACGTCGGCCAGCTCGTCGTCGCGGCCCAGGATGGGCTCGAGCAGATCCCGGACCGTGGTGGCGACCGCACCGTTCGGTTCGCCCGACGGCCGATCGGCGACGGCCGCCGGCGCCACCCACTTGTAGCCGCGGAAACGCACCGTCGCGATCACGGCCTGGGCGGTGCCGTCGTCGCCGAGAGCACGCCGGGCGGCCTTCACCCGGCTGGTGAGTGCCGACTCGGAGACGAACCGGCTGCCCCAGACCTGGTCGAGCAGTTCTTCTTTGGTGACCACACGGTCCCTGTTGCGCAGCAGGGCGGCGATGACGGCGAACACCTGTGGTTCGACGGGAACCGGGCCGGCGGGACCGTCGATCTCGAACCGATCGAGATCGATGGCGTGGCCGGCGGTCAGAATTCGCATCACCGACATTGTCGCCCGCACAGCCGATGCGCGGGCCTGATAGGCCGAGGATGCCGACGCTTGTCAGCGCCGAACGGAGGCGGTCGCCGGGTGATCCGGTGCCGTGAGTACTCAGTCGTTGCGCGGGCCGAGCAGGTGTCCCATCTCCGCTACTTCGCGCGCGGCCGCACGCCGCGCTGCGTCGGACCGGCCCGCCACCAGCAGTCGTTTGGTGGCGGCCACCGAGCGCGGATCGTGTGCCGCGAGGACTTGGGCGGCGTCGGTGGTGCGGGTCACCAGGTCGGCATCGGGAACCGCATCAAGCGCCAATCCCATTCGGACCGCCGCGGCGGCATCGATCCATTCGCTGGACAGCATCGACCACATCGCGTCGGCCCACCGGACCCGGGCCGGTAGCAGCACCGAGCTGCCGGCCTCCGGGACGATGCCCATCGCCGTGAAAGGCATTCGCAGCCGGGCCGATTCGGCGACCAGGATGACGTCGCAGTACAACAGGGCCGTGCAGCCGAAACCGACCGCCAGCCCGTTGACGGCGGCCACCAGCGGTTTCTCGAATCCGGCGAGAACCTCCAGCAGGGCGTCGAACTCGTCACCCGCGCCACGCCGCTGCGACGCGTCCATCGATCCGTCGAGCAGCGAACGGTCCGCCCCGACGGAGAACGCCCGGCCGGTGCCGGTCAGCACCGCGACACGGGTCGACGAATCGGCCATCAGCTCCTGCAGCTGCACCCGCAGTTCGCGATAGCCGTCGACGGTGAACGCGTTCAGCTTCTCCGCCCGGTCGAGCGTCAACCACGTTGTCGCACCGTCCCGCCGTACACCGATCACCCGCGCTCCCCGTTCCGCTAGATCTGTAGCAGCGAATGCACCGGGTCGCTGACGTCGACCCGGTGGCACAGCGCCGCCTCGATCCCCGCGGCCACACCGGCCGCAGCCGTCTGCACCGACATGCTCGGCGCGCCCAGGTTGCGGTCCAACGCGGCGATCTCCGGCAGGTACGGCAGGTGAATCCAGGACGCCCGGATCGGCAACCCGTTGGTGGCGATGTGGTGCAGCATGCCGTACATCAGGTGATTACAGACGAATGTTCCTGCCGCATCGGAGATGTCGGCAGGTATCCCGGCTTCCCGCATGGCCAGCACCATCGCCCTGACCGGCGCCGTCGAGTAATAGGCGACCGGCCCGTCGGGGGCCGTCGGTTCACCGTTGAGTACTTTGCCGGCCGTGTCGGCGACTCCGTAGCGCGCACAGTCGTTGAGGTTCTGCGCGAGCCGCTCGACGGTGATCATCGAGCGGCCACCGTATTCACCGAGCATGACCAGCAGCTCCGGCCCGACCTCCTCGACCGCGGCCACCGTGTCCGCGATCGCGTCGAAGTACGCATTTGACACGATCCGCGACACCACGGGAACGCCGGCGATCGTGCGGCCGTCGAGCGCCTCCGCGGTCAGTTGCGCGGGGTTGACCGGGGTGTTGGCGTACGGACCGAAACCGGTGACAAGCACGGCCGGCATGACGGCTCCTCCACTGGTCGGTTCCGGCCACCCTATCCCGTGCGCGAGACCGTCGGGGCCGTTCGCACTCGGCTGCCGCCGAGACCTTTCGTACCGGCCGGAAAGCGGGCATGATCGTGGGGAAGACACGCAGGAGGCGCGCAATGCCGCATACCGTGCAGGTCAATCGATTCGACGCCGGTGCACTCGATGACATCGCCTGGGGATTCCTGTGCTCGGAGTACACCGAGCAGGGCGGCTGGGACGCTCCGTTGGACCGTCGGCTGGACGCCTACCTGCGCCACCGCGGCCTGGAGCGGCTGCTCAACGACGGCTCGGCGTACGGCGCGGTGCTCGAGCGGGTGATGGCCAACTTCGGGCGCGCCCGCAGCAGCGGCATCCTCGAACCGCCCCACTCGTGACCGCGCCGGCCCGTCAGCCCACCGGCTCGAGAACCCGGTTCGCCGTGGCCGGCGTGTCGGCCCGCTCGGCCCAGCCGGGTGGCTGCACGAGATAGCCGATCCGGCCGCGCCAACTCTGCGCCCGCCACACGTCGCGCAGCATCGTCGCGAACTCGTGATAGTTGACCTTGATCGGGTTGTAGGTGTCGATGTTCTTGGTCAGCCCGAACCGCACGGGCTCGATCTCTTCGGCGTAGCTGCCGAACATCCGGTCCCAGACGATCAGGATGCCGCCGTAGTTCTTGTCCAGGTAGGGGTTGTTCGCCCCGTGGTGGACGCGGTGGTGTGACGGCGTGTTGAAGACGAACTCGACCGGACCCGGCAACCGGCCGATCCGTTCGGTGTGAATCGGGTATTGGAACAGCAGCACGACCGACTGCGCCAGAAAGATCATCCACAGCGGGATGCCGATCAGCGCCAGCGGCACGTAGACCACCGACATCAGGAACGATCCCGGGATCAGCCACGGCAACCGCACCGCGGTGGACAGATTGAAGCGCTCACTGGAGTGGTGCACGCTGTGGCCGGCCCAGAACAGCCGAATCCGGTGCGACATCCGGTGTTTGACGTAGTAGGCCAGGTCGGCCAGCACCAGCGCCAGTACCCAGAGCCACCAGTCCGACGCGGACAGTGCCAACGGGCTCAGCGCGCCGGCGATGGCCACCAACGGCAGTTCGATGAACTTGTCCAAAGGCTTGACCACCCGGCCGATCGCGTACACCGACAGGCTCGTCGTGGTGTCCCGCACCGACAGCCCGGCCGTGGCACGGGCCGGCGGCACACCGGTGCGCCGGGCCTCCCGCCGCTCTCGGTAGTAGCCGAAGTACTCGATGGCCATCAACACCAGGAAGGCCGGGATGGCGTAGATGGAGATCATCGCGATGTGTCCCACGGGGTGACTACTTTCGGTTGAGTTTGCCGGCGACCTTGGGCATTCCGGCGATCTGCCAGGACAGCGCCTGCCCGAACAGTTCTTCGGGCACCCGTTCGGGGTCGGTGCGGCGCTGCCGGACCAGGCCTTGATAGAGCGCGAGCACGACGACCGCGAAGGACTCCGGGGTGACGCTGCTGTCGACGTCTTTGTCGGCCAGCAGGCCGGCGACCACGTCGCGCAGCAGGGTCAGCGTCCGGCCGGTGCCCGCCGCGAGGATCGCCATGGTGTCGGGGTTGCGAACGGCGTGCAGCCAGAACTCGGTCTGCAGCGCCGCGGCCTCGATGTCCTGGTCGGCGGCCTCGATGAGCATGCGGCCGAGTAGGCCCAGCGGATCGCCGCCCTGCTCGCGGGCGGCCTGCATGGCCCCGACGATCGCCTCGATGCGTCCGACGGCGCGCTCGGCCATCAGCTCGGAGAACAACTGCTCCTTGCCGGCGAAGTTGGAGTAGACCGCACCGACCGAGAAGCCCGCCGCCTCGGCGATCTCGTCGACCGACGCGGCGCCGTAGCCCTTTCGCGCGAACACCTCCGCGGCGGCATCGAGCAGCCGTTGCCGGGTCTGCGCCCTGGCCTCGACCCGGGTCAGCCGTCGGGGCTTCTCATTGGAGTTCATACTCAGATAGTAACTACTATCTAAATAATGATAACTATTAATCTGCTGAGAAATGTCAGCGCCGCCGCGGACCGGCCTAACGTTTCATCCGGACGGCGGCACCGGAACGGAGACCAGCGTGAGCACCACATCCCCGCAGGCGGCACCCGACTATCCGCAGATGGCCGCGGCCCGGGGCAGGGTGGAACCCGCACCGCGGCGGGTGCGCGGGTTCCTCGGCCATGAGCTGGTGTTCGACACGACGTCCGCCCGCTACGTGTGGGAGGTGCCGTACTACCCGCACTACTACATCCCCCTCACCGATGTCCGGCCCGGATTCCTGCGCGACGAGGGGCATCCGCAGAAGGTGCAGTTCGGTCCGTCCCGGCTGTTCGCGTTGACCGGGTCCGCCGGTGTGTTCGGGACCGCGGCAAGGGTGTTCGACGACGACGGTGGACCGGTCGCGGGCCTGGTGCGGTTCGAATGGGCTGCGCTGACCTGGTTCGAGGAGGACGAGCCGGTCTACGGCCACCCGCGCAATCCCTACGTGCGGGTGGACGCGCTGCGGTCGCACCGCCACGTCACGGTGTCACTGGACGGGGTGACGCTGGCCGACACCCACAGTCCCGTGCTGCTGTTCGAGACCGGCCTGCCGACCAGGTACTACATCGACCGCACCGATGTGGCGTTCGGGCAGCTGACCCCGACGGACACCGAGACGCTGTGTCCGTACAAGGGGGTGACGTCGGGGTACTGGGCGGTGCGGGTGGGCAATGCGGGTGGGGGCAATGCGCTGCACGCCGACCTGGCCTGGACCTATCACACCCCGCTGCCGGCCGTCGCGGCGATCGCGAACATGATCGCGTTCTACAACGAGAAGGTCGACCTCACCGTCGATGGCGTACCGCTACCGCGGCCGAAAACCCACTTCGGCTGAACATCGTTGCGGAGATTCAGCTTTCGGCCAGCACCAGCACCTCGTCGAACCCGGCCCGCAGGCAGTCGCAGAACTCCTCGACATCCGGAATGGCTCCGGTGTCCACGTCGATGCCCAGCTCACAGGTGTCGACATAGGTCAACAGCGTCACGTTGACCGCGGAGCCGATCGTCGGACCGAACGCGTACTGCCTCCGGACCTCGGCGCCGCCGAGCGACACCTGCACCGGGATGCCGGGCACGTCGCTGGCCAGGAAGTCGACGTGCCGCAGGATCGAGCCGATGTACCAGCGCGGCATCCGGTTGAGTGCCCCGGCGATCATCTGGGTGTGTGGCAGCGACCGCTCATGGCGCACCTGGGCGGTGCGCTCATGGATCTGCCGGATCCGGTCCGCGGGATCGGCGAGTCCCACGGGAACGTCGAAACGCATCAACGTGATTCGGTTGCCGCCCGGCGGGTCACCCTTGGCCCGCAGGCTGATCGGCATCGAAAGGTGCAGCGCCCCCACACTGACGTCGTGCTTCTCGTGATAGCGGCGCAGTCCCCCGGCCACACCCGCGACGAATGCATCGTTGAGCGCCCCTCCGCAACGATGCGCGGCTTCCTGCAGCGGACCCCTCGGAACCTCGAGCACCGCGAGTCGGCGGCGCAGGGTCCGGTTCGTCATCAACGGTGATCCGGTGCGGTTGACCGGCCGGACCGTGCGGTACACCGAGGCGGCCAGCGCCGTCGCCGAACGCACGGCGCCCAGCGGGTTGCGGATCCCGGCGAGTAACAGCTTGGGCACCTCGACGAGCGCACCGGTGGCCGCACCGCCGATCGCGCCCGCGCCGTAGCGGGCTGCATCCACGTAGTCGCCGAGCATCGACGGCGCCTCGGGCTGTGGGAGTTCCGGGGATTCGGGTGGCATGTCGGACAGGCCGAACAGGGTCATCGCGATCTGCACTCCCCCGACGCCGTCGGTCAGGGCGTGGTGGAAGACGAACAGCACGGCGGCCCCGCCGTCGGCCAGACCCTCGATCAGCGTCATCTTCCACAGCGGCCGGGCCCGGTCGAAGTCCTCCATCTGGGCCAGCCGCGCGAGTTCGAGCACCGCGTCGAACGAACCCGGCGCAGGAGCGGCGATCCGGCGCATGTGGAAATCCAGATCGAAATCGGCGCATTCCCGCCAGCGCGGCGGCGCAGGCGGCGGCGAGTTCACCACCCGCTGGCGCAGCATCGGCAGCTCGTGGCGGAGTCGGTCGAACCGGTCGCGAACCTCGTCCCAGTCCGGGATCCGGTCCAACTCGAGCACCGTGACCACCGTCGACCTCAACCGTGGATCGCTTTCCATCGACCACGTGAATGCATCGCTGTTGCGCATGAATTCGCTCATGGTGGCCTCCTGTGCCCACGGTAGAACCCCGCCGTGCGTCGTCGGCCGGTTTTCGCCTAGGACGGGGACCTTGTGCCCTCGAGGTGGCGACCGAAGTCCTGGACGGTCCGGGTACGACGCGACCGCGTGATCGCGCGGTCTCCTAGGCTCGACACGATGGCAGGCGACAGTGGGCGACGCGACCGGTTCCCGCGACTGTCTCAGCGGTTGTCCGAGGCCCGCTCGGCGGTGGACGGGCGCCGCGCGGCGCTGCACGACCGCGGCTCGGCCGTTTTCGACCGACTGCCCCGGCCGGTGCAGCAGAGTGCGCGGCTGACCCGACGCACCATCCGGGGCACGTTCGACGACCGGGTTCCCGGGCTGGCGGCCGAAGCCGCGCTGTTCACCCTGATCTCGCTGCCCGCGCTGCTGCTCGCGATCATCGGGTCGCTGGGCTTCGTCGCGGCCAGCCTGGGGCCGGCGGGCGCCGACGAACTGCGCGAGCTGGTGCTGGGCATTCCCGATCCGTTCCTGTCCGACCCCACCTACGCGTCCTACGAGCAGGCGGTGAACACGGTGCTCGCCCAGACCCGGGGCGGCGTCGTCTCGATCGGCATCGTGTTGAGCATCTGGACCGGCTCGCGGGCGGTCAACCGATACCTGGAGACGATCACGATCGCCTATAACGTCGACCCGCGCCCCAGCTGGCGGAGACGGCTGCTGGCGTTCGGACTCACCATCGCCGGCCTGATCGGTGCGGTGGCCATCCTTCCACCGATGGTGTTCGGCCCCCGGATCGTGCACTGGCTGACCCCGGACGCGGTCGCCGACACCACGCTGCAGGTGTTCGACGTGTTGTTCTGGCCCATCGTCACCCTGCTGGTGCTACTGGGTCTGGCCACGCTGTACCACGTCGGCGTGCCCTGGAAAACGCCCTGGCGCCGCGACCTGCCGGGTGCACTCATGGCCGTCCTGCTGTGGTTGTCGGCGTCGGCAGGCCTGCGCGCCTACATGGCGCTGAGCGTGCGCGACGACGCCATCTTCAGTCAGCTCGCGGTGCCACTCGCGGTGGTGTTGTGGCTCTACATCACCGCCTTCGCGGTGCTGCTGGGCGCCGAGCTCAACGCCGAGGTCGAGCGGATGTGGCCGCACCAGGACCATCCCTCGCGGGTGAATCGGTTGCGCCGCCGGCGCCGTTCGGATGTCGACGGGAAGAACGCCGACGCAGGCCACGGGGAGATGCTGCAATGAAGACATGCCGCAGCCGCTCAGACTCGCCGCCGCCGGATGTGCCGCCGTCGTCGCCGCCGGTGTCTTCGCCGCGCCCGCAGCCGCCCAACCGCAGCCCACGGCGCCGCCTGATTTCGTCTCTTTGAGCGACGTCGACCCGACGATCCTGCTGGACATCCGATACGACACCGCGCACAACTTCACCGGCGAGCCGGTCGACGGGTACGAGGCGCCGATGTGCATCCTCACCCGGCCGGCCGCCGAGGCGCTGAGCCGGGCCCAACGCGGGTTCGTCGCACAGGGGTACACGCTGAAGGTCTACGACTGCTACCGCCCGCAACGCGCCGTCGACGACTTCGTGGCGTGGGCCGCCGATCCGGCCGATCAGCAGATGAAGGGCGAGTTCTACCCGTGGGTCGACAAGTCGCAGCTGTTCGCCGACGGCTACATCGCGGAGAAATCCGGACACAGCCGCGGCAGCACCCTCGACGTCACCCTCGTCGCGCTGCCGGCCCGCCAGGAGCCCGGCTTCGTCCCCGGCGAACCGCTGGCCGCCTGCACCGCGCCGGCACCGCGGCGCTTCGCCGACAACACCATCGACATGGGTACCGGCTACGACTGCTTCGATCCCTCGGCGCACACCCTCGGCCCCCGCGTGCAGGGCGAACAACTGAGCAACCGCCTGCTGCTCAAGAACGGTCTGGCGGCGCAGGGATTTCACAACTACGAGTACGAGTGGTGGCACTTCACCTTCACGCCGGAGACCTATCCCGAGACCTACTTCGACTTCCCCGTCTCGCCGTCGTCGCTGGCCGGCTGATCACATGTCCCCGACGATCCACGCCCGGGCCTGTTCGGCCCGGGCCGACGGGAACACCGTCAGCTCGCCCGGCATCAGGAAGCCGAAGAACTTGACCGCGTGCTGCATCCACTCGACGTCGGTGACGACGACGAAACGCTCCCAGCCCGGCAGATGACCGAGACCGAGTTTCGCGTCCTCCCACGCCGCGCCGGGATCGATACCGTCGAATTCCGCAGCCACCTCGTAGTACACCCGCACCTTGTGGTGATGTTCGAGGCGTTCGAGGCATCGTGGGATCAGCACCGACTCATAGTCGGCCCTCGTCACGCGGCCGCGGCACACGAAGGCGGCCACGTTGTCGGGAAAGTCTTCAAGAACTTCGATCACGATGCCACCCCCGAAGCAGTCGCGCTGACTCCAGCGTGGGAGCGCTACCCGGCTCTGTCGAGGGGCGAAGGTCACCGGTTTTGCGGTCCGTCGCCGACGCGCCGACATACCCGCCCGGGTATATCGTCAGAGCATGACCCTTCACACCCACTACAAGGACGTCAACGACGAACTCGGCCCCCAGCATCGCGCACTGCGGCAGATGATTCCCGATGTCTACCGCGGATTCAACGAGATGAGCAAAGCCGCGCTGGCCCCCGGAGCGCTGGAGACCAAGACCAAGGAACTGATGGCGATGGCCATCGGCGTGGTGCACGGCTGCGACGGCTGCATCGCCTCGCACGCACGTGGAGCGGTCCGCGCGGGAGCGACCAGGGAGGAGGCCGCCGAAGCCATCGGCGTCGCGATCTTCATGAGCGGCGGCCCGGCAACGGTGTACGGCGCACGGGCCTACACCGCGTTCTGCGAATTCGCCGACGCCGCGGCCGCCGGCTGACCATACTCGGGTAGCGGCCCGGTCGAGCCGAGTTCCGAGCACTACATTCCGGACCAAATCGAGGTCAAGCCAATGAAACTCATCGTAGTAGGCGGGGTTGCCGCCGGAGCATCGGTCGCGGCCCGGACCCGCCGCCTCGACGAATCCGCCGAAATCATCGTGTTCGAGCGCGGACACCACGTCTCGTTCGCGAACTGCGGCCTGCCGTACCACATCGGCGAGGTGATCACCGAACGCGACCGGCTGCTGTTGCAGACACCGCAGAGTCTGCGCGAGTCACTCAACATCGATGTACGCATCGCCACCGAGGTCGTCGACATCGACCCGGCGGCCCGCACGGTCCACGTCCGCGAGATCGACTCCGGCACCGAATATGTGGAGAGCTACGACAACTTGGCGCTGTGCCCGGGGGCGCAGCCCGTCCGCCCGCCACTGCCGGGTATCGGCCACCCGGCGGTGGAGGTGCTGCGGCGCATCGGCGACATGGACCGCATCAAGGCCCGGGTGGACGACGCGCTCGCGGCGCAGAAAGCGGGTGGCCGCGACCCGGTCCGCGCGGTCGTCATCGGGGCCGGCTACATCGGCCTGGAGATGGCCGAGAACCTGCACCACCGCGGGGTCACCGTGGACATCGTCGAGATGGCCGACCAGATCCTGCCGCCGGTGGACCACGAGATCTCGATCCCCGTCGAGCAGCACCTGCGCAGCAGGGGAATCCGGGTACACCTGTCCACCGCGGCGGCCGCGTTCGCCCCGCTGCCGGAGGACCGGGCCAACGTCGAGCTCACCAGCGGCGAGACCCTGCCGGCCGACCTCGTGGTGCTCGCCGCGGGTGTGCGTCCCGACACGGCGCTGGCCACCGCGGCCGGGCTGACGCTGGGCGATCACGGCGGAATCGCCGTGGACACCCATATGCGCACCTCGGATCCCCACATCTGGGCGGCCGGGGACGCCGTCGAGACACCTCATCCCGTGCTCCCCGGCAGCTACCTCGCACCGCTGGCCGGCCCCGCGAACCGCCAGGCGCGCGTCGCGGCGGAGAACATCTGCGGCCGCGACACCGAGTACCTGTCCACGCAGGGCACCTCCATCGTCAAGGTGTTCGAGATGGTGGCCGGCGGAACCGGCGCCACCGAGCGTCAGCTCGATGCTGCGGAGATCGACTACCGCGCCGCGCATGTCCACCCGTCGGGGCACGCGGGCTACTACCCGGGCACCGCGATGATGCATCTGAAGGTGCTGTTCACGCCCGACGACGGCCGCATCCTGGGTGCCCAGGCGTGCGGATTCGACGGCATCGACAAGCGGCTGGATCTGCTCGCGATGGCGATCCGCCAAGGCATGACGGTCTTCGACCTCGAGCATCAGGAGCTGGCCTACGCACCGCCGTTCGGGTCGGCCAAAGACCCGATCAACATGGCGGGTTTCGTGGCCTCCAACGTCCTGCGCGGCGACCTGCGTCTCTGGTATGCACAGGACTTCCCGGCCGCCACCGACGGCGCACTGCTGCTCGATGTGCGCACCCCCGAGGAATACGAGCTGTGGCACGTACCCGGCGCGATCAACATGCCGTTGCCGACATTGCGCGACGAGGTCGCCGGCGGCCGCCTCGATCGGTCCCGCCCGGTACGGCTGTACTGCGCCGTCGGCTTCCGCTCCTATCTGGCCTACCGGATTCTGGTGCAGAACGGATTCACCGACGTCGCAACGCTTTCGGGCGGCTCGACCACGTTCAAGGCCGTCCACGAAAGGCCCGAGGACACCTACGAGGCACAGCCGCCGATGGAGTCCTACGCCGAGGCCGCGTCGCTTGCCGCGGCACCGGCGACGGCAAGCGGAACCGTGATCGACCTCGACTGCACCGGGCTGGCCTGTCCGGGACCGATCATGAAGCTCGCCGACGCGATGAGCGGCCTCACCCCCGGCGACGAGGTGCGGGTCACCGTCTCGGATCCCGGCTTCGCGCTGGACGCGCCGGCCTGGGCGTCCAAGAACGGGCACCGACTCGTCGACATCGAGCCGTCCGGCCCCGGCTACGTCGCGACCCTGCGCAAGGGCGCCGCCGGGGTGGCCACCCAACCGGCGGGACCCGTGAAGAACAAGACGTCGATGGTGGTGTTCTCCGGGGATCTGGACAAACTCATCGCGGCCTTCATCATCGGCAACGGGGCCCTGTCGATGGGTGACCAGGTGTCGATCTTCTTCACGTTCTGGGGTCTCAACGCGTTACGCCGGCCGGATGCCCCCAAACGCGAGAAGTCGCCGCTGGAGCGGGTGATGTCGGCGATGATGCCGTCGGGCGCCGAGCGTCTGCCGCTGTCGACGATGAACTTCGGCGGCGCGGGCGCCGGCATGATCAAGAAGGTGATGCACGATCACAACGTCCCCGACCTGAGCGAGTTGATGGCGGCGGCTCAGCGGGGAGGCGCACGCCTGATCGGCTGCACGATGACGATGGAGTTGCTGGGTATCGCCGAGTCCGACCTCATCGACGGAGTCGAGTTCGGCGGGGTGGCGACCTTCCTGGGCGAGGCGCAGGAGTCGGGTACCACGCTGTTCATCTGACCGCCGGAGCGATCCGGGCACTGTGGCGACGTTCTGTCCGCTGTGCGCCCACAATGGGTGCACGATGAAGGTCTTGCTGACGGGCGTGATCGGGGCGCTGGTGGCCGTGGCGCTGGCGGGCCCTGCCCGCGCGATCCCGGACACCGGGTGCCGGCTGTCCACACCGGTTCAGGAGGTGTCCCGCGTGACGCAGCTGCCGGACGCGCTGCAGAAGATGCTGCCGCCCCTGGCCGACGTCGGGGTCCCGTTCAACAGCACCGACGCGGTGCGCGACCCGTCGCTGCCGTTCCGACGGCTGATCCGGGCCGGCCATCGGGACGACACCTGGTTCGTCTGGTACGAGCACGGCGGCGTCGGCTACTTCTGGCAGGCGGTGGTCGCGCGGGTCGATGACGATGCCGTGGTCACCGTGGCCAATGCCGGAACGATCTCCGACGTACTGTGCGAGGTCACCGACGGGGCGCTGGCCGGGACGGTGCCGCCGTACCCGCCGGGCGCCTGGGCGGCCGGCAGCTTCTAGTGACTCTCCGGGGTTCCGGTGCCGCCGACCCTCAACCGCCGAAACGACCGGAGCTCACCACCTCGAAGTGAGACCATCGTCGAAGAGCCGGGCGGTGAGCATACGCCGGTGCGCGCCGTCGGCCGACACGAGGAGATGGTGAGTGATGTCCGACGAGAAGGCGGCCAACCGCGGCCCGATGTTGTTGCTCAGGGTGGCACTCGCGGTGGTCGGCGTGATCTTCGTGGTGGGTATCTATCCGCTGACCAAGGTGTGGCCATCGGGGTGGTCCTGGGGACATGGGTCATCGCACTACCTGGCGATGATCATCGGCCTGTACGCGACGCTCGGGGTGTTTCTGCTGGCGGCCACGCGCGATCCGTTGGCCAACCGCAGCCTGATCTGGTTCACGGTGGTGTCCAGCGTGGTGCACGCGGTGATCATGGCCATCCAGGCGCTCTCCGACTCCGATGAGCGCGGCCACCTGCTGGGCGATGTGCCCGCATTGCTGATCGTGGCGGCGGTTCTCGCCGTCTTGCTGCAGCGCGCGGATACGCCGCGCAAGGTAGGTGCGGGCGCAGGCTAGCTTCGTCGGTATGAGACTCGCGCTCGCGCTGGCCGTGGCATCGACACTGATGGCGTGTTCACCGGCCTCCACCGACACCGCTGTCACGCTCGACGACACCAGCTGGAAGCTGACCGAAATCCAGTCGATGGACGACGCACAGGGCACCACCGCGGTACCCGCCGGGCAGCAGTACACGGTCACCTTTGCCATCGAGGACAACGGCGAGCACCGGGCAGCATTCCAGATCGACTGCAACCGCGGATCCTCGACATGGCAGGCCAGCCCGAGCGAATCCGGCGACTCCGGTTCGTTGACGTTCGGGCCGATCGCCTTGACGATGATGGCCTGTCCCCCGGGCTCGATCGACCAGAAGGTGTCCGCCGCACTGGGCGACGTGCGCAGCTACCTGATCCAGGACGGTCGACTGCATCTGTCGCTGCTGGCCGACGCCGGCATCCTGACCTGGGAGCCGGCGGAACAGTAAAATCCCTGTTGGGCCCGAGAGTTGTTGCCTCGGTGCCGATTTCCGGCTTCTCTAGACGATCGCCGCGAAGGCGACGATGTTGTCCGCGCTCGACCGGCTGGTCCGGTCGAATTCCCCGCCGCAGGTGATCAACGCCAACTGTGCGCGTGAGCTGTGACTCGACAGGGCTCCTTGTAGCGCGACCGGGTCGCCCTTGGGAATACCTGCCACCACGTCCACGATCCGGAAATCCACGTGTCCCGCACCGGCGTCACCGACCACCGTCACCGCGTCGCCGGGCCTCAACTCCCCGAGTCGGTTGAAGACCGCATACCCATTGCCCACCAGGGTGTGGCCCAGCATGACAGCCATCGCCGGACTTCCGACCAGCGGCCCGTCCACCCACCATCCAACACTGTTGCCGTCCGGCGGAACCCCGAACGAACTGACGGTCTGACCGCCCAGAAACGGTGCGGGCTGCATGACCGTCGCCACCGAGACCACGGGAGCAACCAATCCGATCGCGGGAATCTGTAGCGTCGTCGGCTGGACGATCGGTGCAGCGCCGGGGGCAGGGGCAGCCGGCACCGCTGGGATCCCATGGTGCTGGTCAGCCCATGCATGGCCGGCGCCCAAGGCCAGTGACATGCACCAAACAACTACGACAACCAAGACCCGCAACATGCGATGGCGCTTGGCGGTCACCCTCGCTATCACGAGACCACGCTTAACATCTCGATCTCCCGCATTAGGGGAACAGCGCAGGATCCACCAGTCCGGTGGGCGCCTGAACCGGATACTCTCCAGCCTCCACAGGCGAACCCTGATCACTTGGCGCCTGCGCAGGATAGCCACCTGTGTTCGGAGCAGCTTCCGACATGGCACCCGGCCCACCAGCGGGGGCACCCGCCGGCGCGGGTAGGAAGATGCCAGGGCCGGACACGGTTCCCCCCGGGCCGGGGATGAAAGTACCCGGGCCTGACATCGCTCCGGCCGGAATCGGCACGAACGTCCCCGGCCCCGATACCGTGCCCTGCGGTCCTGGCACGAAGCTGCCAGGACCAGAGACCGTCCCCTGCGGCCCGGGAATGAACAAGCCAGGACCAGAGACGGGGCTCTGCGGCCCGGGGATGAAGGTACCCGGGTTCGACACCGCTCCCACCGGAATCGGCACGAAGGTCCCCGGCCCCGACACCGTTCCCTGCGGCTCCGGGATGAACGTAACCGGTGTCGGAGTCTGCTGCGGCGGCAACACCTGCGGCGGCTCCCCCCGCGGCGGCACCTGATTGGGGACCAGACCCGTCGGGGTCGGCCTCTCATACGGCGTCGGAGTCTGCTGCGGCGGCAGGCTCTGCGGCGGCTCCCCCCGCGGCGGCACCTGATTGGGGACCAGACCCGTCGGGGTCGGCCTCTCATACGGCGTCGGAGTCTGCTGCGGCGGCAGGCTCTGCGGCGGCTCCCCCCGCGGCGGCACCTGATTGGGGACCAGACCCGTCGGGGTCGGCCACTCATACGGCGTCGGAGTCTGCTGCGGCGGCAGGATCTGCGGCGGCTCCCCCCGCGGCGGCACCTGATTGGGGACCAGACCCGTCGGGGTCGGCCTCTCATACGGCGTCGGAGTCTGCTGCGGCGGCAGGCTCTGCGGCGGCTCCCCCCGCGGCGGCACCTGATTGGGGACCAGAGCCGTCGGGGTCGGCCACTCATACGGCGTCGGAGACTGCAGCGGCGGCAGGATCTGCGGCGGCTCCCCCCGCGGCGGCACCTGATACGGCGTCGACCCCATGGGCGGCTGCTGATAGGGCGCCAGCACGGGCGTCAATCCCGGCATCGGGTCCGGAGGCTCCAGAATCGGCGTCAGCCCGGTGTAATTGGGAGGCTCCAGAATCGGGGTCGGCCCTGTGTAGTCCGGAGGCTCCAGAATCGGAATTTCCGTACCCGTGGTCGGCAACGGAGGCTCAACAAGCGGGGCGTTGGTCGTGCCGGTGGACGGCTGCCCGGGCGTGCTGGTGCTGCCAGACGGAGGCTGGGTTCCCGTTATGTCGCAATGCCTCGCGTTCCCGCGGTCACACGAATGCCCCCATGGGTCATGCCCGCCGATCCCGTCACGGAGCCCATCGGCCCCGTCGGGCGCAGGTGGTGGTGGCGCGGGAAGTTCTACAGCCTCGGCTGGCGCAACCGGCCCGTGGATCATGTCCAGGGCGCCGTCCTTGGCAATCACCGTCCAGCCGGGAGTGTCAACTCCCACTGCCGTTGTCCCGTGATAGACGAGCGAACCGTCAGGATTCATGGTGAGAAGTCCGGGATCCATGCCGGGCAGAAGCGCGATGGCAAGGACCTCGGGCGGTGCCGGAATGCCGGGTTCGGGTGCAGTTTCTGCCGCATGCCTGGCCGGCGGATGGGGATTCAACGGCACGACCGGCGCAGCAGGAGCCGAAGCGGGCGCCAATGACGACTGCGGGCAGTTCCAGGGCAGGTCTTGACAGATCGCCGCGGCCCCGGTTTGAGGAACACCCTGCGCGGGAGTCCCAAACCTGTAGTCGCCGGCCCCCGATGACGACGCCCCGGTACCGGAACCACTCATGGCCCCGCCGCCGTCATCACCGCCACCGGCGCCGTCCAAAGCACCGCCGCCGTCATCAGGGGGATCCTGAGCAACCGCCACCCGCATCAATGCCGGCGGAGTGACAGCAGTGCCGACCAGGAAAAAGCCCGCCCCAAGCGTGCACGCCCCCGCGAGACGCGCAACGTTTCGAACCCACATAGGGACCTCGAATCCACCCAATGATCTACCTATGTGCCAGCTTTTAGCACGTGCCGAGAACCCTAGCATCGGTACCCCGTGGGGAATTGAGCAAGCGGGGAACCCGGGTTCGCGAGGCGGGGGCACCGAATGCAGGCTCGCCAGCGTCGACGCCATGATGAGCTGTCCGTCAGCGCAGTCGGGAACACGACTGCGGAACTGTGGGCATCATCGATCACCTGGAGGAGTACGCGATGGCGCTGACCGAGTTGACGGTCGCCGACGTGCAGGCCGCCTGTCACCAAGGCCACTCGACGTCGGCGCAACTGGTCGATGAGTACCTGGGGCGGATAGCCGCAATCGACAGCTCGGGCCCGACGCTGCGGTCGATGATCGAGTTGAACCCCGACGCCCCTGCGATCGCCGACGCCCTCGACGCAGAGCGCAGGAGCGGTCACGTCCGCGGCCCGCTGCACGGCGTCCCGGTGGTCGTGAAGGACAGCATCGACACCGCCGATGCGATGTCGACGACGGCCGGCTCGCTGGCCCTCGAGGGCAACATCGCGCCCAGCGATGCCCACCTCGTCACGCTTCTGCGCCGAGCCGGAGCCGTGATCCTGGGGAAGACCAATATGAGCGAGTGGGGCTACATGCGATCGACGCGGCCCTGTAGCGGGTGGAGCAGCCGCGGTGGGCAGGTCCGCAACCCCTATGTGCTTGACCGCAGTCCGCTGGGCTCCAGTTCGGGATCGGCCGTCGCGGTCGCGGCCAATTTGTGTGTTGGCGCAGTGGGCGCCGAGGTCGACGGATCCATCGTGCGGCCCGCATCGAGCAACTCGATCGTCGGCCTGAAACCGACCGTGGGCCTGGTGAGCCGCTCAGGGGTCATCGGGGTGGCCGCCCCGCAGGACACGGCTGGGCCGATGGCGCGGACCGTCACCGACGTCGCGGTCCTGCTCACCGTGTTGGCCGGGTTCGACGAGCACGACCCGGCAACGCGGGACGGCGCAGCCCACGCCACCGACTACCGCCGGTTCCTCGACGCATCGGCGCTCGAAGGCGCCCGAATCGGCGTCGCACGCGAGTGCTTCGGACAGCACGAGGGAACCGACGCACTGATCGATGGGGCCATCGCCGTGCTGGCCGATCTCGGCGCAGAAATCGTCGATCCGATTCAGGCGAGTTCGCTGCCCTTCTTCGGCGACCTCGAACTCGACCTGTTCCGCTACGGGCTCAAGGCGAGTCTGAACAGCTACCTGGCCAGTCACCCACATTCGCAGGTACGCAACCTTTCCGAACTCATCGCATTCAACAACGACCACCCCGAGCAGGTGATGCCGTACTTCGGTCAGGAGTTTCTGGAGCAGGCAGAAACCATGGGTGACCTCACCGATCCGGAGTACCGCCGGATAGCCGCAGAACTGCAGACCCGCGCCCGCGGCGACGGAATCGACAAGGCGCTGCATGATTTCCGACTCGATGCCATCGTCGCCCCCACCGAGGGGTCACCACCGTTCGTCATCGACCCGGTGGTCGGCGACAATCTGTTGCCTGGGGGATGTTCGACTCCGCCGGCGGTCGCCGGCTACCCGCACATCTCGGTGCCCGCCGGCTACCTGTGCGGGCTTCCCGTCGGATTGTCGTTCTTCTCGGGGGCATTTCAGGAACCCAAGCTGATCGCCTACGCGTACGCGTTCGAACAGGCGACCCAGGTCCGTAAGCCGCCAGGATTCACGGCCACCCTGACGATCCAGCCGTCAGCAATGGCGGCCGACTGACCCAACACGCCGTCGGCTAGAGCCGATCCATTTCGCGGGCAAAGGTCGCGAACTCGATGAACGTGTAGTGCCGCGGAATGAGGTGCGGATGTTCTTCGTGGGCATTCTCATCGAGAACCCAGTGCAACGCCACCGAGGCGCTGTGGACCGGGTGATGACTCATTTCCCAAATGGCACCGTGCGGGTGGTCGTGTCCGCTGCCCGCAGTCGTTTGTGATCTGGACATCGTCGTACTCGGTTTCGTGCTGCACGCCGGCCCGGTGTCGACGTAATACCATTATCGCTCTGCGCGCCCGCTGACGCTAGGTGCAGATCTCACTAATGTCTTTGCGATTCAAAAGTATTCAAAGTATCTGCGGCATCCGAAGCGGTGGCCGCGCAGCGGCCTTCCTAGAACGGGCTGCTGTTGGATTGCCAATCGGCGGACTCGGGGCGGGGCCCGAACCGGCGCACGTAGTCCTCGTGCATCTGCGCCTGCTTCTTGCGCTTGATCACGTCGACCAGCCTGGGATCCAGACCGTGCTGGGCCAGCCGATGCCGCCGCCACGGCTTGTTCAGGGCGAGCGCCATCAGCAGGGACCAGCAGTAGATCGGGACCGTCATCTCGAGATGCATGTAGAGGTTGACCGGGATCAGCCAGAACGGTGCGAGCACGAACAGCGGCGGGATCGCATATCGGATCATGTGCCTGCGCACCGCGCCGTGCCCGGCCAGATCCTCAGCGACCCAGCGGCTCATCGAGTCCGGCAGGCGCCGGCCGTAGATGTAGGTCAGGCGCTGCCACAGTGTTGGTTTGGCGGCGGTCACGGAAGCTCCTTCGTTGGGCGGGGTCATGACTGAAGTGCACCCGCGGCCAGCGCGGCAGCATTGATTCTCGTCAGCGCGTCGCGCAGCCGCTCCAATTCGGCGAGATCGACTCCGAGACGTGCGACAACCGCAGGCGGGATGCCGATGGCCCGCTCCCGCAACGCCGCCCCCTTGTCGGTGAGTTCGACATCGGTGGAACGCTCATCGGTGGCACTTCTGCTGCGGGTGATGAGCCCGAGGGTCTCCAGGCGTTTGAGCATCGGCGACAGCGTGGCCGAGTCCACCTGCAGGGCGGTGGCGATCCGCTTGACCGACAACGGCGACCCGCTGTCTTGGGACTTCTGGTGGTCCCACATCGCCAGCATCACCAGATACTGCGGATGGGTCAGGCCCAACGGCTCCAGCAGTGGCCGGTACACGGCCAGGACGGCCCGATTGGTCACCGCCAGCGCAAAGCAGACCTGCTGCTCCAGGGCCAGGGGGTCGACGTCGGCTGCCGCGGTCATACTCCCCATAGTGCCCTAATAGTTAGGGCGCTAGCAATACCGTGTGGCGGCGAACACACTCCGGCCCGGGCCGAGCTGCCGAGGCTCGCTACCCCACCACGAAGACCGGGATGAGCCGATCGGTTTTGGCCTGGTACTCGGCGTAGGGCGGATAGGCGTGCACCGCGAGCGTCCACCAGTGTTCACGCTCGGCGCCGTCGACCTCGCGGGCGGTCATCGTCGCGACCGTGTCGCCGTCCTGGACGGTCACCGCTGGGTGCGCTTTCACGTTGTGATACCAGCTCGGATGCTGTGGGTCGCCGCCCTTCGACGCGATCATCGCGTATTTTCCGCCGTCCTGGACACGCATCAGGGGCACGTAGCGCTGCTTGCCGGACTTGGCGCCGGTGGTGGTGAACAGAACCACCGGCCGGTCGTAAACCACGACACCATCGGTGGTGCCCTGCTCGAGAATGCGTTCGGTCTGCTCCCGGACCCAGTCGGTGGGGCTCAGATGCGGTTGTTCGGCCATGGCCACCACAACGTCGGTGGGCACGACCTGCTTCCCGGCCGCCCGGCACCAAGGCATCCGAAGGCTTCGCCGGCGTGCTCAGCCGGTCTCGGTCGACGACCTCATCAGGGCGACTCCGAACGCGAAGATCCATGCGCTCATCACGATGGAGGCGACCAGCCACACTAGGTTCCCCACCGCGATGCCGAACCATACGCCCAGCGCCCAGCCCAGAAACGAAGCTACTCCGGCCGCTACCGCGGCCCAGGCGAACCATGTCGGCCTGACCCCATCCGCCACTCGGGCCTCATTGGCCGCTACCACCGCAACGGCCAGCGCCATCACGGCATAGCCGTTGGCCTTGCCTTCGGAGAACGCCCACCATGCCTCGAATGTCTCGGCGCGGCCGGAGACAGCGGCATTCGCCATCACCGTCGTCTCGGCCACGGCGGTGGTCACGGTCCACAACGCCGCCACCGGAATCGCCGCCCACGCCGTCAGGGTCCACCACCTCTACACCAGGCGCGATCTCGAGGTCAGCACGAGCAAACCAGCCACCGCGTAGAGAGATAGCGAGAGCGCCGCGATCCAGTGCACGACAGACCACGTGTTCGCGGCCTCCGCGATCCTCGTCATCTGGCCGCCGAGGTCATCCGCCAACGGCCCGTGGAATACCAGCGTGAGCACTATCAGGAACGATGCGACAGCGAGCCACGCGCCGGCGGCTTGAACTGTCTTGGCGGTCTGCTGAATATCAGCATTCTGTGTCTGCGTCATAGCGCAACACCCCTTTCTTTCAGGGTACGCGCGACCGTGGAGTGCGCGACTGCACCGCGTCCCGGATATTCGGGCAGAACCGGTATCGGTGACGGGCCAATCGGTGAAGTATTGAGCCGGACAGGTCGGCGGTCAGGGAGGTGCGATCCCACAGTGAAGGTGATCGTCTGCGGCGCGGGAGCGGCAGGCCTTGCGGCCGCGGCGACGCTGCAGCGCTCGGGTGCCGACGTCACCGTGCTGGAGCGCGCCGACGCAGTGGGCGCGAGCTGGCGGTCCCGCTACGACGGCCTGCGATTGAACACCACCGCGCGGATGTCGGCGTTGCCGGGCATGCCGTGCCGGTCACGCGAGTACGGCGAGTTCCCGAGCCGTGACGACTGGGTCCGCTATCTGGGGGACTTCGCCGCCCACCATCGCCTCCACGTCCGCTTCGGCGTCGAGGTCACTCGCATCACGCGTGCCGCAGATAGATGGATCGTCGAGACCAGCTGTGGCCCAATTGATTCGGATATCGTCGTGGTCGCCGTCGGCCACGACTGCCAGGCGCTGGTGCCGGACTGGCCGGGTCGCGACGGGTTCGGCGGCGAACTGCTGCACTCCAGTGCGTACCGCAACGCCGACCGCTTCGGCGGTCGTGCGGTCCTGGTGGTGGGCCCCAATGTCACCGGCACCGAGATCGCCCACCATCTGGTGGCTGCCGGCGCGGCCAGGGTGTGGGTGTCGTGCCGGACTCCGCCGAACCTGATCCAGCGCAAGATCTTCGGTGTCAGCGTCAATGTTCTGGGCATGGCACTCGAACGGCTACCGGTGCGGGTGGCCGATGCGGTGTGCCGGCTCACCGCCTGGTTCCTGTTCGGCGACCTGCAGCGTTACGGACTGCCCGCGGCGGGTGACGGGGTGGCGACCCGGCTCAGGAACAGACACCAGGCCCCCGCCTACGACGACGGCTTCGTCGCCGACCTCAAGGCCGGCCACATCGACGTCGTGCCGGCGGTGTGCGGATTCGACGGTGATGACGTGTTGCTCGACGGCGGCGCCCGCGTTCGACCCGATGTCGTCATCGCCGCGACCGGCTACCGGTGCGGGCTGGAGAGGCTGGTCGGGCATCTGGGCGTGCTCGACGACTCCGGCCGTCCGGTGGCCAGTCGGGGCCACACCCATCCCGAAGCACCGGGCCTGTACTTCAACGGCTATCGCGTGGACATGACCGGACAGCTGAGACTGATGCGCCGCGACGCCGAGGCGCTCTCGGCGGCCGTCGAACGGGTGGCGGCACGGCTGAGCTGACGTCGGTCGCTAGTCCCCCTCGCGCGCCCAGGTCACCACGTAGATGACCATCGCAGCCACCAGCAACAGCAACACCCAGAACACGATCGCCTCGTCGACCCAGGAGCCCGCGGGGGGCGCACCGGGAAGCGCGCTGCGGATGGGGATGACCGAGAACAACATGGCGGCGAACCACGACGCGTACTGGGGCAGGAACTCCTTCCTGCCCCGGGCCGTCTCGATCGCCACGTACAGCGCCAGCGCCGGAAGTGTCACCAAGACAAGACAAATACCGAAAATCAAGGCCAGCTTGCTGCGGGTCCGCGACAGCACGATCGTGGTGATGTCGTCATCGTCGGAGGGGCGTACGGTGGTGCCGACGTAGTGACTGACGATGTCCCACCCGTACAGCGATCCCGACAACTCGACGCGCGCGGGCACGTATCGTCGCTGGTCGCCGGAACCGGCGATGACATCGGCACCGACCTCCTCGGTGGTGTAGGTGTCGAACGGCCAGTTCTCGGGATCTCCGGCAGCGTAGAGCGAGGTGGTGGTCTGCGCCGGCGTGCTACCGGCCGGGTAGTTCAATTCCACGAGGTCGGTCGCCGGGTACAGCCGTACCGAGATATCCGTTGTCAGAACACCGAATTGGTCGTCGGTCAAATCGGGCCCGGGCTGCACGATGACGTTCAGATCCAGCTGGTTGTCGGTGGGGTGGATGGCCACCAGTTCGAGCACGACGACCGTCTCGTCGCTCGCACCGAGGCCCGGCCGCTCCAGCGTTTCAGCCGACGAGTCCAACAGGAAGAAGCCCACCACGCAGACGCCGTAGATCGCCACGATCAACAGAACGGTCCCGCCGCGCGACCACACTCTTCGTGCCTGGTCGACCACGAACTCAGCGGGTTTCCGCACGTCGCGATGCTAGCGCGACAGAGCCCCCGAGGTGAACCGATCGGTCGACGTCAGCACGGAGCTCTTCGCCCGTGTCCCGCCGGTCGTTCTGAAATGCCTTGGCATCAAGGATCATTTGGCACCGGTAGGCGCATGCCGCTGCCCGGACCCGAATCGTCGTGTCGATCGATCCACATGAGCCCCCTCTCGCTCCGCCAGAGCCGCCAGAGCCAACGGGGCCCGGCCGCGGTGCGAGTCTCGAGCGGGAAAGGTCCCGCCACACGCTCAGCCTCCATGGAATCATTGGCCTCAGGAGTCACAATAGTCTCATGACAGCCACCGTCGACGATCAACAGTCCGCCAGCAGTGCGCCGGCCGGCGACAGCCCCCGCACGGAGCCGACGCCCGTAGCGGAACCCCCGGCTGCACCCGGGCGGGATGGCGCACCCGCGCCCAGCGGCGCGCCGCAACCCAGACGGACGTGGACCGACACCGTCGCCCGCCAGGCGGCAACGGTGTCGTCGAAGCTCACCCCGATCGCGCGCCGGGCCGGGGATCGGGTGGCCTCGGCGTCTCCGACGACACTGCTGTTGGGGCTGCTGGGACTGCTCACGACGCTGAGCGTCGTGGCCTCGCTCGCGTTCCACAACGCGCTCGGCGTGACGAGTGCGGTGCTGTTCGTACCCGCCCTCTCGGCGGCCATCGGCGCACTCGCCGTGCGCTGTCTCGACGAGAGGCGCGCCCGCCAAGCGCAGCGTGAACAGGCTCTGCCCGAAGCAATGCAGCTGCGGCAACTCGAGCACACCCTCGAATACGTCGACACCAAGCTCTCGGCGGGATTGAGCCAGTTCGGTTCCGACCGGCACAACGATGCGGTCATCGCGATGTTCCAGGCCAAGGCCGCCACCGAACTCTATCTGGGATCGGAACCGCGGCCGGCTGCCGATTCGGCATC
>NZ_JAIFZS010000073.1 GCF_019710635.1 Mycolicibacterium xanthum | reverse complement strand
CACAACGATGCGGTCATCGCGATGTTCCAGGCCAAGGCCGCCACCGAACTCTATCTGGGATCGGAACCGCGGCCGGCTGCCGATTCGGCATCCGCCGGGTCAACCGAGAACGCCGGGTCAACCGAGAACGCCGGGTCAACCGAGAACGCCGGGTCAACCGAGAACGTTGTGACGACAAGCCCCTACGCGCTCGCACACTTCAAGCCGCCGACCGCGCTGCGCCAGCGCGAACAGCCGGAGCGGGCGGGACTGTCACTCATCTGACGGTGATCGGCCGGACAACACGCTGCAGTCGACCATGACGGCTACGCGGCCGTCATCCTCCTGAACCAGCCGTTGCGGAGGCGCCCGTGCCGGCCTGCTCACCGATGGGCCGGGCTGCTACACCCGTGGCTTGTCGCAGCTCGTCGAAGGCGGACTGGATCTGCTCGGTGAACGAGTCGGGGTCGGGCAACGTGCGAGAGCAGCCGAACACCGCGAAGTTGAGCATGTCGGCATAACTCCACACGGTCACGTTGATGCCCGCCGCGTACTTCACGTGGCCGCACGAGATGAAGTTCTCGACGCCCATCCCGCCGAAATAGCGCTTCTCCCGGGGGCCCTTCACGTCGGAGACGATCACCGCCCCGTTCAGCCGTGGGCCCACCAACCGAGCGAGCCTCAGCATCGGGCGCAACATCGCCGGCGGGGCGAGGTCGAACCACTCCTCCCGCTGCACCGGGCGAGCGTCGACGCTCGCCTTCACCGCCCTGGTCTGCACGGTCGCCGCACGCAGCCGCTCCACGGGGTCGGCGACATCGGTCGGGAGCGTGAACGTCCGGTTCGTCGCGGTGGTGCCCCACAACCGGGTGTCACCCTCGCTGGCGACCTTGGCTGCGGAATTCGCGACGACCGGGAGGTCGAAAGGTCTTCCCTCGTCGGCGAGGTACTCGCGAATCGCGCCGGCCACCAAGGCGAATACCACCGCGTTCACCGTTCCCCCGGACACCGCCTTGGCCATCTTCTTGACGTCATCGAGTGGCACCGAGACCCAGGAGAAGGACCGGCCAGGTGTCAACGGGCCGCGCCAGGGCAGTTCGGGTTGCTGCCGCAGCATCGACGGCGAGCGTGGCGCCGGCGTGTCCGCAGTCGCCCTCGCGCGGCCCTGCCGCATGGTGCGCAGCCGTCGGGGTACCTCGTGACTCAGCTCGTCCCACAGCGCACGACCGGCTCCCCGCAGTGCCTCCGAGTCGCTCAGCCGCTCGGGGGGATGCGGCATCGTCGGGGCGACGATCGACGCTCCCGGCGCCGGCGTCGAGACCATATCCAGCAGCTCCACGAACCGGGCACCGTCGGCGAGCGCATGGTTCATCTTGAGTACCGCGACGACCTTGTTTCCCTCATACCCCTCGATGAACCACGCCTCCCATGGCGGCCGGCCCGGCGGAATCGGGTCCCCGGCGATTTCGCCGATCAGTCGACACAACTGGGCTTTCGATCCGGGATCAGGTAAGCGGTTGTGCCGCAGATGATTTCGCACGTCGAACTCCGGGTCGGTGATCCACACCGGGCGGCCGAGGCCCAGCGGCGTCGGCCGCACCCGCCACCGCATCTGGGGTAGCACCGCGACAGCCCCGGCAAGCATCTCGCTCATCCGCTCGAACTGGAAGTCCCGGCTCGAGGGCTCGTCGAACACGGCGATCTTGAGGGTGTGCTGCGGCTCGACCGCCTCATCGAGGATGAACGTGGTGTCGCTGCCCGAAAGCCTGATCTCGGCACCCGCGGTTCGAGCGGATCTCATGGTCGTCCTCCTCCGCTTGGGCCTCCACGTCGCGGCTATCGACGGAAACACTCAACAGCGATGTGAGGTACCTCACGATAGCCGCGGTGGCCACCGCCCGGGTGCGGGTTGGTGGCGTTGCGCCAGCCCTTGTGGCCAAAGGCCATCCACGTAGGGCACTTGGTCACTTTCGGAGCGATTCCGCATCCTCGTCGGGCCGACCGGATTAGCGTGACGAGCGCGCACCCGGTCGCCTGCCGCAATGGCTGTGCCTGCGCGCTGCGCCTGGTTATCAGAGGTGTCGCCGTGAGTACTGAAGAACAACACGAGCCCAGCCCGGGAGACTTCACGGGCGAATGGCATCCGGAGCTGCTTCGCCGGCTGACCACGATCGCGGGTCCGCTGTACAGCCTCTACTTCCGAACCGAGGTACGTGACATGGACCGGATCCCGCCGGGCGGGGCCCTGGTCGTGTCGAACCACTCCGGCGGCATCGCGGCGCAGGACGTGCCCGTTTTCTGGCTCGGATTCTTCAAGGAGTTCGGGCACGACCGCCCGGTGTACACCCTGATTCACGACCTTCTGCTGCGCGGCCCGACCATTCCGGTGTTGACCCGGTTGGGCATGATTCGCGCCAGTCGGGACAACGCCACCGAGGCACTGCGCTCGGGCGCGGTGGTCATCGTCTTCCCCGGTGGAGACTACGACGCGCTGCGCCCCACCTCACAGCAGAGTGTCATCGATTTCAACGGCCGAACCGGATATGTCGCCACGGCGATCGAGGCGGGTGTGCCGATCGTGCCCGTGGTGTCGATCGGCGGCCAGGAGACCCAGCTGTTCCTCACCAGGGGCAAGTGGCTGGCCAAACGATTGGGGCTACAGCGACTCACCCGCGCCGAGGAGGTGGCGGTGACGGTGGGATTCCCGTTCGGCCTGAGCGTCGGAGCGTTCAACCTGCCGCTGCCGTCCAAAATCGTCACCCAGGTGCTGGAACCGATCGACATCGCCGCCGAATTCGGCAACAATCCCGATGTCGCCGAGGTGGACGTGCACGTTCGCAAGGTGATGCAGGCGGGATTGGACGACCTCGCCGCCCAACGACGCTTTCCGATCCTGGGGTGATCGCCACGATGCCAGAGCGACGCAGTCCCTCCCACGCTGTCAACGAGGCTCGCTCAGCCGTGCGTGCGTTGGTGAACGCACGACTGCTGGTGGGCCTGCGCCCGGACAAGTACCTGCGAATGGGCGCCGCCGTTCGGCGCACGGGCTTCTCCAACACGGTCGGGATCGCCGTGTCGGCGCAGCGCTGCCCGGATCGCCCCGGGTTGATCGACGAACTCGGCGTGCTGAGCTACCGCGAACTCGACACGCGGGCCAATGCATTTGCCGCCGCGTTGCAGCAGTTGCCCGGTGGCGCGCCGCAGACGGTCGGCATCATGTGCCTAAACCACCGTGGTTTCGTCGACGCGCTCGCCGCGACCGAGCGGATCGGCGCCGATGCACTGTTGCTGAACACATCCTTTGCCGGGCCGGCCCTCGCCGACGTCGTGGCGCGGGAGCGACCCGATGTCGTGGTCTACGACGAAGAGTTCGGTGCCGCAGTGGACCTCGCGGTCGGCGACGATCCGAACGTCACCCGGATCGTCGCCTGGGCCGACGATCCGGCGCAGCACCCGCGCACCGTCGAGACGCTGATCGCACGACACGCCGGACATCGCCCGGTCCGCACCGACCGCAAGTCGAGGGTGGTGCTGCTGACCTCGGGTACCACCGGCACCCCGAAGGGGGCGCGGCGTTCCGCCGGGGGTGGTGGCTCGGAGGGGCCGGCGATCTTGGGCCGACTGCCCTGGCGGGCCGAGGAGACGACGGTGGTGGCGGCCCCGTTGTTCCACGCCTGGGGTTTCGGCCAGCTCATCATGGGCACCATGCTGTCGTGCGCGGTGGTGGTGCGACGGACCTTCGACCCCGCGGCCACGATGGAACTCGTCGACCGCTACCAGGCCACCGGGTTGAGCGTGGTTCCGGTGATGCTCGACCGGATCATGGAGCTGCCCGACGAGGTGCGCAGCCGCTTCAGTGGGCGATCTCTGCGTTTCGTCACCGCCGCGGGATCGCGGATGCGACCCGACGTCGTCACCAGATTCATGGATCAGTTCGGCGACGTCGTCTACAACAACTACAACGCCACCGAGGTCGGTGTCATCGCGCTTGCCGGCCCCGCGGATCTGCGGGCCGCCCCCGACACCGCGGGAACGCCCATGCCCGGTACCGAGATCCGCATCCTCGACGAGGCGCGACACCAGCTTCCGCGCGGAGAGGTCGGCGCCATCTTCGCGCGCACGACGACGCAGTTCGAGGAGTACACGACCGGACAGACCAAGGACGTCGAGGACGGTTTCATGGCCACCGGCGACGTCGGCTACCTCGACGACGCCGGTCGGCTGTTCGTGGTGGGCCGAGACGACGAGATGATCGTCTCGGGTGGGGAGAACGTGTATCCGATCGAGGTGGAGAACACTCTGGCCAGCCATCCCGCCGTGGCGGAGAGCTCGGTGATCGGCGTCGCCGACGAGAAGTTCGGTGAACGGCTGTCGGCTTTCGTGGTGCTCGAACCGGGCGCCACGGTCAGCGAGGAAGCGCTCAAGCAGCACGTGCGCGATCACCTCGCCAGCTACAAGGTTCCACGCGAGATCGTCTTCCTCGACGAACTGCCCCGCAACGCAGTGGGCAAGATCTTGCGCAAAGATCTCAAGGCCCGGTTGGTCAGCGCGTGACCCCTACCGTCAGACACGCCCCGGGCACGCCGAAGTTGTTGCTGGGCGACTACGAGATCGCCGACCTGGGCTACCGCGACGACGAGTACTTCGTATCGGGAACGGCGTCAGCGTATTCCCTCGTCGGCGATTGCGGCCCCGACGGGCGTTGGGATGCGGCGCCTTCGGGCGAAGCCGACTACGCCATCCGGATCGTGGTCTTGAGACCTTCGGACGCCGCGACGTTCAACGGGACCGTCGTCGTGGAGTGGCTCAACGTCAGCGGCGGCATCGACGCTCCCGCCATCTGGTTCATGGCACATCGCGAGCTGGTGCGGCAGGGCTATCTCTACGTCGCGGTCTCCGCACAACAGGTGGGCATCGAAGGCGGCACGAGCCTGGGCATGGACATGTCGCTGAAGAAGCAGGACCCGGAGCGGTACTGGCACTTGAGCCATCCCGAGGACGCGTTCTCCTACGACATCTTCACCCAGGTCGGCCGACTGGTCCGGGCAGATCCGCAGCTGCTGGGTGGTCTGCAGCCCGAACATGTCGTCGCCGCCGGGGAGTCCCAGTCGGCGATGTTCCTCACCACCTACGTCAACGCGGTGGATCCGTTGGTGAGGGTCTACGACGGCTTCTTGATCCATTCGCGATTCGGGCCCGCCGCCCGGCTGGACGGCAAGTCCATCTTCGCCGCACCAGCGGACTCGGCACCCGACGCCGTGCGGTTTCGTTCCGAGTTGCGGGTCCCGCTGATGACGGTTCTCACCGAGACCGACGTGGTCGGCGGCGTGCGACCGGGTTACCACCTGGCGCGACAGCCCGACAACGAGCGGCTTTGCTGCTGGGAGATCCCGGGCACCGCGCACGCCGACAACTACACGATCCAGGTCAGTCGCATCGACAGCGGTGACGCTCCGCTGGCAGATCTGGTGGCCGCGTACTCCCCGACCGACTCCCTGATGGGACAGCAGCTACCGCACTACATCAACTTCGCGCCCCAGCACCACTATGTCCTGCAGGCCGCGATCGAGGCGCTGCACCGGTGGGTACGCACCGGCGCGGCTCCCCCGCCCGCACCGGAGATCGAGCTGACCGACACCGATCCGCGTTCGCTGGTGCTGGACGAGAACGGACTCGCCAAGGGCGGCGTGCGCACCCCGTGGGTGGACGTGCCCATCGCGCGGACGACGGGCATCGGTACCGCCGAAAGCCCGCTGTCGCACCTGTTCGGCTCCGGTGAGCCGTTCGACGCGGGCACCTTGGCCCGGCTGTATCCGGGCGGCGTGGACGACTACCTCGAGCGCTTCACCGCCGCACTCGACGCGGGGATTGGCTCGCGGTTCCTGTTGCCTGCCGACCGCGAGGAGATTCTCGCGCTGGCCGCCGCGACGTTCCCGCGCGATCGGTGATCCGACCGGGGCGGCGTGGCGGCGTCCCGGTCAGATGTCGACTGCCGACCCGTGGACCAGCCCGGACTGGACGAGTGCGTCGTCGATGAACTGATGCACCGCCTTGGCGCGGAAGAAGCCGGCGTGACCGCCGTGGTACCAGGCGATCTCGGGTTTGCCCCAGTGCTCCCAGATGCGCACC
The DNA here is from genome assembly GCF_019710635.1 of Mycolicibacterium xanthum. Classification (GTDB taxonomy): domain Bacteria; phylum Actinomycetota; class Actinomycetes; order Mycobacteriales; family Mycobacteriaceae; genus Mycobacterium; species Mycobacterium xanthum. The sequence continues at coordinate 9,030 of NZ_JAIFZS010000073.1, read as the reverse complement.
GCGTGTGAGCGGGGTTGCACGATGTGGTCGGCGATCCCGGCATAGACGAACCGGCCCTCCATCGGGACCCGGGGAGTGAGCGAAATGGGCGACATCATCCGGCCGAGAGGCTCGGCCCGGACCAGCATCTGCAGGCGCGGGTCGTCCTCGGCGAAGCCGGCGTGATATTCGAACACCTTGACCAGGTCGATCACCGGCACGCCGAGGATCGCGCAGGCAAGTCCGTCTTCGAGGCTGGCGACCAACGAGGTCACATAGGCGCCCAGCGACATGCTGTTCAGGCCGATCGGAGCGTCGGGATCCTGAGACCGGATCCAGGACAACAGCCGCCGCACGTCCCACACCGCCTGTGCCGTGGCGTGCGCGTTGTCGACCAGGTTCTCGGACGGGAACGACACCCCCTTGGGCAGTCCGCGTTTGCGAGGGCCGTGCATGGGCAGCACCGGCAGGGCGACGTTCAGGCCGAGGTTCTCGTGCAGGTGCCAGGCGCGGAACAGTCGCAGGTCGATGTCGGCCCGGCCCATTTCACTGCCGTGGATGCACACCACCCAGGGGCGTGGTTCGTCGTGCCGCAGGACCAGCGCGTATTCGCGTTCGTTGCCGGTGTAGCTGGACCACCGCTCGCCGCCGGGCTCGTCGGGGAGTGGGGCATAGCCGCTGGCGAACGAGATGCGTTCGTGGGTTCGCTTGCCCTTCCCCGCCGTCCGAACGGTGACCTCCTCCAGAGGTGGAGGTGCGGCGAAGAATCCCCGGGGATCGTCGAGCCAGCCTTTCCGATCGTAGAACTCGATAGCCGTGGCGACTTCACGCTCGACCGCCTCGAAGACCTCGGGTTCGGGGAATCGGCGGAACATCCGGAAGGCCGTGACGACGACCTCGTCGAGCAGCGCATGCCCGGCCAGCATCGGTGACGGGCGGACGACGGGCAGGTCCGTGGATTCGCCGCCGAGATAGCGGGTCCACGCTTGAGCATAGAAGCGGCCCGACCTGGCGAACGGACCGACGACGTGCGCAAGCGGATTGGTGCCGCCCGGCGATGACCCCGACGCATCAGCCTCTTGCCGGCCATCATCCGGCGTTTCAGGTAGTGCCATGGACGTCAAGCCTAGGAACCGCGCGCGAGCAGTCGCCAGGGTCTTATGACCCTCAATTTGTCTTGTCATTGCGGCCCGGAGAACTCCACCACAGGTAGCGAGGCGTCCAGTCCACGCCACCGCCCAAGGCTTGGCGAGCTGGCTGTCACGTTCGTCGGCCGGGATCGGCTCAGAGGTTGCTGTCGTCGTCGCCGGCCTTTTCGTCAATCTCCATTTGATTGACCGACCTCCGTAGCATCGGCCACTGCCGGAATTCGTCCACGGACTGACCGATCCCGCATTACGGCTGGTAAGGCGACCGCATTCGCGCCCGAACAGAATGTTCTCAGGAAGTTTTCAGAAATGTTGGCGAAGGGCTGTTGTTGACAACAGCATGGCGAGTAGGGTTTGCCTCACGCAGTGCGGCCATTCGGTCCGTCACTGGCCGAATGCCACTGCCTTCTGGGATCAGGGGTCGGCAAGCGATGATGATTGGCAAGAACAAGAAAGCGTCTGCGATCACAGCCGGTTTCGCCGTTGGTGTACTCACCGCGGCGGGTGTCGCTCCTCCCGGGCAGTCCCCTCCACTGCTGGCGGCCGCGTCCCCACGACCGCCGGCCGCGTCCCCAACGCCGCCGATGGTGTCGATGATGACGTCGGCGACAGTGGACTTGTCCGTGCTGGCCACACCCGACCGGCTGCATGCCGCGCTGAGCGGCATGCGGGTATCGGTCATCTCGGCGCGGGATGCACAGATCGCTTCCTGGACCAGCGAGGCGGTTCCAGCTGACGCGACGGTCGCTGCGCCTTTTGTTGTCCCCGGCGTTGTCGGTATTAGTGCGGCGCCGACCACCCCGCAGCCCGGTACCGCGGTCCCGGCATTCTTCGGCTCGGCGACACGTTCGGGTGCGGACCTGCCGGCTCCCACCGTTCTTGCTGTGGTGACGCGGACATCGTCACCCGACGGCGGTCCTGCCACCGGCGCCGTCGAGTTCAACGGTTCGGATGCCAGGACCGCGGCGGTCATCGACGACGGTCGCGGCGGGGGTGTGATCGTCGCGCTCATCGCAGTGTTCATCAGCGACGGCACCGCGGAGCACCCCGACGCCGGGCTGCTGTACGGCACCGGCTGGAGCGCCCCGGCCGGAAGTGGCCTCGACGGGGGCAATGGCGGCTTTCTGTGCTGCGGCGGCGGCGACGGCGGTTCCGGTGGGCTCGGGATGGATGGCGGCGACGGCGGAGACGGCGGCCTGTTCGGCGACGGCGGCGACGGCGGCGACGGCGGGCCCGGGATGGATGGCGGCGACGGCGGAAACGGCGGCCTCTTCGGCGGCGACGGCGGCGACGGCGGCGACGGGGGCAGTGTGGGTCTGCCCGACGGCGACGGCGTCGACGGCGTGGGCGGCGACGGCGGCGACGGCGGAAACGGCGGCCTCTTCGGCGACGGCGGCGACGGCGGCGACGGCGGCGATGTCGCCAACGTCGAGGGCGACGCCGTCGGCGGCGCGGGCGGCGCCGGCGGGGACGGCTTCCTGATCGGCGACGGCGGAAACGGCGGAAACGGCGGCTTCGCCGGCACCGGCCAGGTGGACCTGATGCTCCCTGGCAACGCCTATGCCGGCGACGGCGGCGCCGGCGGCGACGGCGGATCCATCAGCGGAAGCGGTGGTGCAGGCGGGAACGGCGGTGACGCCGCCGAAGGTGGGGTGGCTGCCGATGCCAGCGACCAGACGGCGGTCGGCGGGGACGGCGGCATCGGCGGTATGGCCGGGGCCACTGGCGACGGCGGTGCCGGCGGCGACGGCGGGGCAGCGTTCACGACCAACGGCGGTGGTACCGCCTTCGGCGGGGCGGGCGGCACCGGTGGTGACGCTGTCGGGAATGGCGACGGCGGTGGGGGCGGTTCGGGTGGACTCGCCTCCGGCGGTGGGTTCACCCTGGTCGAGGGCGACACGCTGATACTCGGTGGCTCCGGCGGCGACGGCGGTGCAGGAGGGGCGACCTCGGGCAACGGCGGCGACGGTGGTTCGGGCGGCAACATACAGGCCCAGCAGCAGGACACCGAGGCTGGCGCAGGCGGCGGCGGCGACGGCGGCGACGCCGTTGGATTCGGCGGCACCGGCGGCAGCGGCGGTGCAGGCGGTGACGGCCACGTTCTGGACTGCACTTGCGTCGTGATAGGCGGCGACGGCGGCGACGGCGGCGACGGCGCGCCTGTCACCGGGTTCGGCGGCGACGGCGGCGACGGCGGAAGCGTGGAGAACGGGAGCGTCACCTTCGGCGGCGTGGGCGACGCCACCGGCGGCGACGGCGGCAACGCGGGCACCGCCGGGACCGGCGGTGCCGGTGGCGCCGGCGGCGATGCTGAGTCACATGAGGACGACGCCTTCGGCGGTTATGGCGGCGACGGCGGCGACAGCGACACCAACGACGGTGGTTCCGGTGGTGACGGGGGCGATGCCACCGCCGCAGACACCGGCGTGGGCGGCAACGGTGGTGACGGCGGCGACGCCGGCCCCGGCAGCACCGGCGGCTCCGGAGGTACCGGGGGCACCGGCAGCTCCAGCGACGGCAGCGATGGCACCGACGGCAGCGACGGCTGACCTCGCACCGACACCGTGCGGATCTCGAGGACGAACAGCCCCCTTCCGGCGAGCTTGCCGAAGCGCCGCCTGGGCCACAATTTCGCCGCCGGCGGCCAGTTCGGTTGTCGCCGAGAGAGACTGCGGGTGAGCTGGAGTCGCGCCTAGTGTGAAGCCAACGCGATCAGCCGTCGACGTCCATCTCGGCCAGCACCCGGCGCAGCAGCTTCCCGGTGGCGTTTCGGGGCAGGTCTTCGACGAACACCACGTCGCGGGGCACCTTGTGACGGGCCAGGTTGTCCTTCACGTACTGCTTGATCTCTGCCGCGTCCTGAGCCACACCCGGCTCCGAAACGACGAAGGCTCGCAACCGTTTTCCGAACTCGACGTCGTCGACACCGACCACCGCCACCTCGGCGACGTCGGCGCGCTCCTCGAGGAGGTTCTCCACTTCCTGCGGGAAGACGTTCTCTCCGCCGGAGACGATCATGTCGTCGTCGCGACCGTCGACGAACAGCAGACCGTTCTCGTCGAAATGGCCCATGTCGCCGCTGGACATGTAGCCGTCGATGATCTGCTTGTTGCGGCCGTCGGTGTATCCGGTGAACGGTGCGCCGTTGCGGACGAAGAGTCGGCCGCGACGATTCGCACCCTCGATGCGTCCGTCGTTCTCGTCGTAGAGCACCACTTCGCAGGTCACCGGAGCCCGGCCGGCGGTGCCCGGCGCTGCGCGCAGTTCGGCCGGGGTGGCGATCGAGGCGATGGCGCACTCGGTGGAGCCGTACATGTTGTAGAGGACGTCGCCGAAGGTGTCTTGAACCCGGGTGGAGAGCTCCGGGCTCAACGCCGACCCGGCGACCAGGATCACCTTCAACGATGACGTGTCGTACTTGGCGATGACGTCGGGACCGAGTTCGACCATCCGGTGCAGCATCGTCGGTACCGCCACCAGCATGTCGGCCTTGTGCTCGGCGATGAGTGCGAGTGTGGCCTCCGCCTTGAAGCGCCTGGCGGTCACCACCTTGTTGCCCAATGCGGCGCCAACCGTGTATGTCGCCCAACCCGTGCTGTGGAAGATCGGCGAAACGATCACCATGGTTCCCTTGCGGGGGAACGGAACTCGGTCGACGATCTGCGCCGTGGCAAGCGGCGACACCGATTCCCGCGGCGCGCCCTTGGGCAGGCCGGTGGTGCCGCTGGTCAGGATGACCGAGCCGCCGGCCTTCTGCGGCGGGGGTAGGGGCTCGGTGGAGTTCGTGGCGACGATGTCGTCGAGCGTCTGCGCGCCGACGGGCACGTCGACGCCCTCATCCAGCCAGGTCAGCACCCGCGGCAGCTCGGCGGGCAACGCGTCGAGCAGCCCGATGAACTCGCTGTCGTGCAGCACCACACCGATCTTCTCGCGTTCGCACACCTCGGCGAACTGCGGCTTGGCAAAGCCGGTGTTCATCAGCACCAACCGGGCGCCGAGTTTGCCGCACGCGGCCATCGCGATGATCAGGCCGCGGTGGTCGCGACACAACAGACCGACGACGGAGCCCGCGGAGACACCGAGCGACTGCAGGCCCCGTGCCAACGCCCATGATTGGTCGTCGACCTGCTTGTACGTCAGCGTGCCGTGCTCGTCGACGATCGCGGGCAATTCCGCATACCTGTCCCCGCCCAGGATGGCCATCGTCGCCTGTGGGCCGTAGACCCGCGCGAGCTTGGCGCCACGCACCGTCGAGCCCAGATCTTTCAGGTCGATCACACCGGAATCGACGAGTCGCAGGACTGCTCGTCCCGACTCGGCGACGTGCTGGAACTTCTGACGGATGTCGGTCATCAAGTCGGCCATGGGGCTCCTCAGCGCCAAATTTTGCGCTACACGGTAACAGTCGCCCGAGGGCCGAACCCACACCGAGCTCTGGGTGCCGGACGTGCGGCTGCTGCGCTATCCAACAGCGTCTTCTCGCAGTGGGCGCACATCCGCCGCTGCCCGACCCCGACCCACTGTGCGCACGGTTCAGCCGAGACCCGCGGACTTCTCCAGCTCCGACAGTGCGGGCTCGATCGCGTCGGCCAGTTCATCGACGTCGTTCGCGGTCTCCGGTGTGGTGACGAAACCGAATTCCACCAACCCGTTGTAGCTGACACAGGTGATGTTCAATGCCACCTCGAGCATCACCGGTCCGAGCGGCACGAGATGTTCCACCAGTGCGCCGGCGACGTAGAGCGGATGGTCGGGTCCGGGAACGTTGGAGACCACCAGGTTGATCGGGGCGACATGACCGCCGATGTGGCTGGCGGTGTAGGCCCGCGCAGCCAGCGCCAGCAAGCCCGGCGGGGTTGTCTCCGTCAGTCCCATGATCTGATGTGCGGTGAGGGCCTTGGCCATCTCCTTGGCGCCCTGGGTGTTGCGATAGACGGTTTCGATGCGCGTCCCGGCGTCGGTGACGTCGGTGGCCAGGCTGACCGTCATCGAGCTGATCTGGTTGCCCACTTCCGTGCTGTCGTCGTGGGTGGAGATCGGAATCTGCGCCACCAGGGGCTTGTCGGGCAGCTCGCCGCGGTCGAGCAGGTATCCGCGCAGCGCCCCGGAAACGAGGGCCAGGACGACGTCGTTGAGCTTCACGCCGAACGCCGACTTGACCGCCTTCACCCGATCGAGCGACACGCTGCTGGTGCTGATCCGCCGTTGCGTCGAGATCGCCGCGTTGAAGCGCGTCGTCGGAGCCTCGAAGAATCGGGGTGGTTTGTCGGCCAGCCCGCGCACCGCTACCTGCTGGAACAGCGTCTGCTGGGCGATTCGCAACAGGCGGTAGGGCGTCCTGACCGCCACGTTGAACATGCCGCCCAGCGCCCGCAGCTGGAATGGCGGGAGCCGGCCGCTGCCCGGTGACGGCTCGGCCTCGACGGCGGGCGTCCGCGGACGCGGGGTGACGTCGAGCAGGATCTCGCTCAAGCTCGTGCCCGACACCCCGTCGACCAGAGCGTGATGCATCTTCGTCAGCATGGCCACACGGCCACGCTCGAGTCCCTCGATGAACCAGATCTCCCACAGCGGCTTGTTCCGGTCGAGCGGGTAGGACATCAGACGCGCGACCAGTTCCTCCAGCTCCCGGCGTCCGCCCGGCTGCGGTAACGCGATTCTCCGTATGTGAAAGTCCACGTCTATGTCGGTGTCCTCGACGAACCACGGCCGGTCGAGACCCAGCGGCGCACCCGCCACCCGGTAGCGCAGCACGGGCATCTCCGGAAGCCGCTCCACGACAAGGTTTCTGACTGCACGGAATGAGAAATCCGGCGCGTCTGTGGGGTCGCAGATCGCCACGCCGGCGCCGTGCATATGCCAAGCATGCGTCTCGCTGTACCAGAAGGCGGCGTCGACGCTCGATAGCCGTCGCATGGGTGAAAGGTTAGATCTGGGTCGTTGCGCTGACTGCAGAATGGTTCGAAATGCACAGGCGCACGACGATGCCGCGGCCCACCATGTACGGGAAAACCCGACTCCGCTACTGTCCCCGGCACTAGCGTTAGGGCTCTATCGGTACCGAGTCGGAGGTCGTCGACGACGATGCACAGCACCATGCAGGACTTCCCATTGACCATCTCAGCCATCCTGCGATATGCGACGGCTGTGCACGGTGACCGCACCGTCACCACCGCCATGGGCGCCGGCGAGTACCGGCATGCCACGTACGCCGAGGTGGGTAAGCGGGCTGCCCGGCTGGCCGGCGCGTTGCGCCGCCTCGGTGTCGACGGCGACGAGCGGGTCGCCACCTTCATGTGGAACAACCAGGAGCACTTGGAAGCGTATGTGGCCATTCCTTCGATGGGGGCCGTGCTGCACACGCTCAATATCAGGTTGTTCCCCGAGCAGATCGAATTCGTGGCCTACGAAGCCGAGGATCGGGTCGTCATCGTCGACGCGTCGCTGGCGGGCCTGCTCGCTCCGGTGATCCGGACCATGGAGACCGTGCACACGGTGATCGTCTCCGGTGACGGGGATGTGTCGGCGCTCGACGTGCCCGGCAAGCGGCTCGTCCGATACGAGGACATCATCGCGTCCGAGCCCGACGATTTCGACTGGCCGGTGGTCGGCGAAAATTCTGCTGCGGCAATGTGTTACACCAGCGGAACCACTGGCCATCCGAAGGGCGTGGTCTACAGCCACCGGTCGAGCTATCTGCATTCGATGGCCGTCTGCAGCGGAAACGGCATGGGACTCAGCTTCTCGGACAGGGCGCTGCCGATCGTGCCCATGTTCCACGCCAACGCCTGGGGTCTGCCCTATGCGGCGCTGATGGCCGGCGCGGACCTGGTGCTGCCCGACCGCCACATGGACGCCGCCTCGATGGTGAACCTGATCGAAACCCAGCGACCCACCGTCGCCGGTGCGGTGCCGACGATCTGGAACGATGTCATGCACTATCTGGAAACCGATGCCGGACATGATATCTCGTCGCTTCGAATGGTAGCCTGCGGCGGCTCGGCGGTGCCGGTGTCACTCATGCAGAACTTCGAGAGGCAACACGGTGTGCAGATCCGGCAACTGTGGGGGATGACCGAGACCTCGCCGATGGCGACGCTGGCCTGGCCGCCACCGGGCACCCCGGAGGACCGCCACTGGGTGCTGCGGGCGTCTCAGGGGCGCCCGATGTGCGGCGTGGAGGCGCGCATCGTCGACGACGAGGGCAGCGCACTGCCCAACGACGGCGAATCGGTGGGCGAACTCGAGGTGCGCGGACCGTGGATCACCGGCTCGTACTACCGCAACCACGATGAGTCGAAGTTCCAGTCGGGCTGGCTGCGGACCGGGGACGTCGGCCACATCGACGCGCAGGGCTATGTCACGCTGACCGACCGCGCCAAGGACGTCATCAAGTCGGGCGGTGAATGGATCTCGTCGGTGGAGCTGGAGAACGAGCTCATCGCCCATCCCGCGGTGCTGGAAGCCGCCGTTGTCGGGGTGCCCGACGAGCGCTGGCAGGAGCGACCGCTGGCCGCGGTCGTCCTGAAGGAAGGCGCCAAGGCGACCCCGGGCGAGCTACGAGAGTTCCTGTCCGGCAAGGTGGCTCGCTGGTGGCTGCCCGAGCGATGGGCTTTCGTCGACCAGGTGCCACGTACCAGCGTCGGCAAGTACGACAAGAAGACCATCCGGGCCCGCCACGCCGAGGGCCAGTACGACGTCGTCAATATCGACCAGGAACGCAACTAGGGCGTGTCTCCGTAATATTCGCGCCTTGACCGGCGACGATTGTGACCGTGACGCGGATGGGTGTGATTTCTGATGGGTTCTGGTCGGCCGTCGAGTCGGTTATGCCCTCGGATGTAGGTAAGCGGGGCAACAGATTCAGCGATCACCGGTTGATCTTGGAAGGGATCGCGTGGCG
>NZ_JAIFZS010000072.1 GCF_019710635.1 Mycolicibacterium xanthum | reverse complement strand
CTCCGGCACGACATCCCTTCAGCACTTACGGTGAACCCACAACCGGCCGGGGCACGATCTCGCCATAGGACTCGAGGTCCAGCGCGCGCAAGTACTCACCGACCAGCCGCTCACAATCAGCGTCGCGCGACAAGGCCTCCAAACCCGGCAACGAAACACCGATCAAGACCCATTAGTGCGCGCGACGGCACAGCGCGCCGCGGCGTGTCGCGCACAAACCCGCGCGCTCGCGGAGAAGGAACACTCGCGGAGAAGGAACAATGGGGCGCATGCGCAGGGAGGCGGTCGCGGTCGGCGGCGCGGCGGTGCTGGTGGTTGCGGCGTTCGTGGTGCCGCACCTCGGCCTCGGCATCGTCACCCCACTGATCAACTCCTCCCCGGCCCGCTTCCACAGCTTCGCCGACACCGCCCCGATCTTCGGCTGGTGGAACGCCCACGTCGGGCCCGGCACGATCCCGGCGATCGTCCTGGGTGCCGCCGCCGTGTGGTGGGGGCCGGCCCTGGCCCGGCGCCTGCCGTGGCGGGCGCTGCCGTGGGTGTCCTGGGCGGTGTCGTGCGCGTGGGCGTTCAGCCTGGCCATGATCGACGGCTGGCAGCGCGGCTTCGCCGGCCGGCTGACCGCCCGCCACGAGTACCTGCGCCAGGTGCCCTCGATCGACGACATCGGCGAGGCGGTGCGCACGTTCTCCGGCCGGATCCTGGATTTCCAGCCGGACTCGTGGATCACCCACGTCTCCGGCCACCCACCCGGCGCGCTGCTCACCTTCGTCTGGCTGGACCGCATCGGGCTCGGCGGCGGCGCCTGGGCCGCGCTGCTGTGCGTGCTGGCCGGCTCCAGCATCGCGGCGGCGATCGTCGTCGCGGTGCGGGCCCTGGTCGACGAGGACGCCGCCCGCACGGCCGCCCCGTTCGCGGCGGTCGCGCCGACCGCCATCTGGATCGCGGTGTCCGCCGACGGCTACTTCGCCGGGGTCGCGGCGTGGGGCATCACCCTGCTCGCGCTGGCGGTCACCGGAACGGGCCGGGTCCCGGTGCTGTCCGCCGCGGCCGCCGGGCTGCTGCTGGGCTGGGGCATCTTCCTCAACTACGGGCTGGCCCTGATGGCGCTGCCGGCGGCCGCGGTGCTGCTCAGCGCCCCGGGTTGGCGCGCCGCGCTGACCGCGTTGATTCCGGCCGTGCTCGCGGCGTCGGCGGTCGCCGTCGTGTTCGTCGTCGCCGGGTTCTGGTGGTTCGACGGCTATCTGCTGGTGCAGGAGCGCTACTGGCAGGGGATCGCCAACGACCGGCCGTTCCAGTACTGGGGTTGGGCCAACCTGGCGTCGGTGGTGTGCGCCATCGGGCTGGGCAGCGTCGCGGGCCTGTCCCGGGTGTTCGACGTCGCGGCCCTGCGGCGCCGGTCCGGGCTGCATCTGCTGGTGCTCGGTGCGCTGGCGGCCATCCTGCTCGCCGACCTGTCGCGGCTGAGCAAGGCCGAGACCGAACGGATCTGGTTGCCGTTCACCGTGTGGCTGGTCGCCTCGACCGCGCTGCTGCCCCGGCCGTGGCTACGGTGGTGGTTGTCGCTCAACGTCATCGGTGCGCTCGCGCTCAACAGCTTGATCCTGACCAACTGGTAGCAGCCGGGTCAGCAGGTAGTACAGCGGCACACACGCCCACACGATGCCCAGCGCAATCCAGAAGCCCGTCGGGTAGTCGCGGTTGAGCACCGTCGGATTGTCCGGACGCATGCCGGGCCTGCCGTACACCGGGATCGCCAGCGCCACCAGCACCACGCTGCACAGCGCCGCGATCGCGACCGGGGACAGCCACCGGGCCGGGATCAGCCGGCGCCCGGCCAGGCCCGCCGCCGCGCACAGTGGCGCGAAGACGAAGTCGTGCACCACCACACCGACGGCCGCCCACACCGCGATCCGCAGCAACACCGTCGGCGAGTTGTCCCACAGCAGCAGCGCCCCGTAGCCGACACCGGCGACGCCGGCCAGCACGCACAGCACCCGCGCCGCGGTCATCCGGCCACCTCGATACGGGTCAGCCATTTCGTCTGCAGCACACCGGGTCTGGTCGGGGCGATCAGCCGGCACGGATAGCCGTGGTCCAAGGCCAACGGTTCCCCGTTGAGCCGCAACGCGATCAGCGTCTTCGCGTCGCGGACGTGCCGGGCCGGCAACACCGTGCGCGAGTACGGCCCCGGGCGTTCCAGCGAGATCATCCGGACATCGGAGTCCGGTGGAGCATCGACGGCGGCCAGCAGGTCGGTCAGCACCACGCCGGTCCAGTCGGCGTCGGCGCTCCACCCCTCCACGCACGCGATCGGCAGCCGGTGGGTGGCCTGCGGCATCGCCGCGAGCTCGGCGAGGGTGAAAGCCTTGGTCCGGTCGCCGCGGGTGACGGTCAACCGGTAGTCCGGGGACCGCGCCGCGCCGATGACGCCCGCTGCGATCGCCGAGCGGTTCACCGGAACACCCTGCGGCCCTTCACCGGTGCGCGGCGCGAGCACCGACACCCGGCGCAGCGCCGGGATGGTCTGGCCTGCGGTCACCACCGTGGCCAGCGCGACGGCCAGCCAGGTGCCGCGCAGTACGGTGCGCCGTGACGGCACCGGGAGCTCACCGCGGGGTGCGCCGTCGAGCGGTTCGCCCAGGGCCGCGCGGATGACCGGCAGCTTGACCCCGATGTGCACCAGCACGGCGCCGATCGCGACATACGACATCGCGTAATGGCTTGTGGTGAAGAAGAATCTGAACGCGTACCACTGGGCGATGTTGAGCACGCCGGTGCTGAGCTGGAACAGCATCGATGCCACCAGGACCAGGATCGACAGCCGCTCGAGCTGGCGGACCAGCCCGCCGATCACCGGACGCTCGAACAGCTTGGGCCACACCGACCACAGCTTGACCAGCACCAGCGGGATGGCCGCGATCCCCGAGATCACATGCAGCCCCTGGGTGAACCGGTAGAGCCACACCGGCCGGGTGGGCCAGAAGAACCACGGCTGGGGATGCTGGATGAAGTGCGAGATCAGGCCGGTGAGGAAGCAGACCGCGATCACGATGCCCAGCACCGTGCCGACCCGCGCGGTGACGGCGGTGCCGCGCGGTGACGCGGTCGTCACAGCGCCACCAGGCTCGCGACGACCCGCCGGCCGATGGGGTGCACGCCGGCCACGGCCAGGCCGACCTGGGCGGCCAGCACGGGCGCGTAGTCGATGCCGACCGACGCCCAGCGGAACCACGGCCCGATCGTGCTGACCGACTCCAGCCGCACCCATCCCACCTTGACCCCTGTTGTCGCCGAGTCGAACTCGGCCAGGCAGCGACCACCGCTGCGCAGCAGCTCGGCGGCCCGGCGCAGGATCCGGTCCGGGTCGCCGCCCAGCCCGACGTTGCCGTCGGCGAGCAGCACCGTGTGCCAGCGCCCGGTCCCCGGCAGCGGCTCGAACACGTCGCGGCGCAACGCGGGCGCTCCGCTGCGCCGGGCCAGTTCCACCGCCGTGGCCGACACGTCCACACCCAGCGCCGGCACCCCGCGGGCCACCAGGTGCGCGACGAGACGGCCCGGACCGCACCCCAGATCGATCGTCGGCCCGTCGCACATGCCGATCACCGCATGGTCGAAGTGGGCGTCGGAGCCGCGACCGCCGAGCCAGTTGTGCACGGGCAGCCGGCTGACTGTGCCGTCGTCGTGGCGGATCCAGCAGCGTTCGCCGTGCAGCGCGCGGTCGTAGAGCTGTCCGAACATCAGGCCTCCACCATCGACGTCGCACGGGCGAACCGGGATCCGGGCGGACACGCCCGCCGCACCTCGGCGATGTCGTCGATCGTGTCGACGTCGGCGAGTTCACACATCAGTTCCACATCGAGGCCGGTGTGCCGCAACGCCGTCAGCGTTACAGCCCCGGTGTCGGGGGCCGACATCGGCACGTCGCGCAGGCACCCCGCGCTCGCGGCGTCGGTGACCCCGAGGATCCACCAGCCGCCGTCGCAGGCCATGCCCAACACCGTCCCGCGATCGACGAGGGCCTCGGCGCACCGGCCGATCAGCTCGGCGCTGACCTGCGGCGTGTCCATTCCGATCTGCAGGACCGGCAGTCCTCCGGTGGCCACGGCGGTGTCGGCGTGCGCGTTGGCCAGCCGGGCGGCGAAATCGTCACCGCGCTGCTCGAGGACGGTGAATTCGCTTAGCCGGGAACGGATCTCGGCGCCGCGGGCGGCGTCGCCGAGATCACCGGTCATCGCGACGACCCTTGCCGCCACCGGAGCGCCGGCCACCGCGTCCAGGGTGTCCAACAGGGCCGCCGCGGCGATGTCGGCGGCTGCCGCGTCACCGAGGCTGGCGGCCAGCCGGGTCTTGGCCAGGCCGGGCACCGGCGCCTTGGCCACCACCAGCACGCTGACGCCGATCACGAGATCACCCGCCAGAAGTCGTAGGCGGCGATCGCACTGCCACGGACCGAGCCGCTGACCTTCGACGTGCCCCCGGTGCGCGGGCCGTAGGCGACATCGCGCTCGGTGACCGACCAGCCCGCCTGGGCGGCCCGCACCAGCAACTCGAGGGGATAGCCCGACCTGCGGTCGGCGACGCCCAGCCCCAGCAGCGCCTCCCGGCGCGCCACCCGCATCGGGGCGATGTCGTGCACCTGCAGGCCGTGCCGGGTTCGCAGCCGCCAGCACACCGCCGCGGTGCCCAGCCGGGCGTGCCACGGCCACGTCAGCCCGGGCACCGGGCGGCGCCGCCCGATCGCCAGGTCCGCGCCGCGCTCGACGTCGTCGACCAGGCCGGGCAGCTCCCCGGGGTCCAACGACCCGTCGGCGTCGAGCACGGCCACGATCGGTGTCGCCGCGGCCAGCACGCCCGCATGCACCGCCGACCCGTAGCCCGGCCGGCTCTCGGCGACCACGTCGGCGCCGTGCGCGCGCGCCACGTCGGCCGTGCCGTCGGTGCTGTTGTTGTCGACCACCAGGGCCCGGTACCCGCCGGGCAGTGCCGCCAACACACCCGGCAACGACGCCGCCTCGTCCAGACAGGGCAACACCACCGTCACCGGACAGGCACCCATACCGGTTCACGGTATTGCAGGCGGGCCCGTCACGCGAGGGCCAAGGCTGACAATTCGGTGACATAGGCGCAGGTCGGAGCCATACCCCGGTAACCTCGTACGGTGACCCGGGTCCTGATCGCCGATGACGACGACGTCGTGCGCGACGTCGTGCGGCGCTACCTCGAACGCGACGGCCACGACGTGGCGACCGCCCACGACGGCACCGAGGCGCTTCGGCTGCTCAGCTCGCAACACATCGACGTCGCGGTGCTCGACGTGATGATGCCGGGTCCCGACGGCCTGTCGTTGTGCATGAACCTGCGCCGGGGCGCCGACTACACCGTCCCGGTGATCCTGCTGACCGCGCTCGGCGAGGAGGACGACCGGATCGCCGGGCTGGAGGCCGGCGCCGATGACTACCTGACCAAGCCGTTCAGCCCCCGCGAGCTGGCGCTGCGGGTCCGTTCGGTGCTGCGCCGTTCGCCCGCGTCGGCCGGCGTGCTGCCCCAGGACATCGTCTCCGGCGACCTTGCGGTGTCCACCGCGTCGCATTCGGTCACCGTGGCCGGCAGGCCGGTCAACCTGACCAACCGCGAGTTCGACCTGCTGGTGTTCTTCCTGACCCACGCCGACACCTTGTTCACCCGCGAGGACCTGCTCAAGCGGGTGTGGCGGTGGGACTTCGGCGACCTGTCGACCGTGACGGTGCACGTCAAACGGCTCCGCTCCAAGCTCGGTGAGCACCATCGCATCCAGACCGTGTGGGGCCGCGGCTACCTGTGGGCGGCCGGCGCGCCGGGACCCGGGCGGTGAGGATGCCCACCGCCGACTTCTGGGAGATCGTCGGCCTGGCCCTGGCCTGCTCGGTGCCCGTCGTGCTGGCCGGCGCGCTGGTGATCCGGCTGGCCCGGTCGTGGTCGCTGGCGGTGAGCATGGTGGCGCTGGTGCTCATCCCGCTGCTGGCGACGTTCACCGGGGTGCTGGGCGCGAGCGGGTTCATGATCACCGAGACGTTCGAGCGCACCGCGGTCGTGCTGGTGATCGTGTCGATCGTGACGATTCCGGCCGCCGTCATGCTGGGCCACTACCAGGCGAGACGCACCGTGTGGGAGGCCGAGATCCGCGACTCCGAGCGCGCCGCCGAACAGTCCCGCAGGCGGCTGGTCGCGTTCGTCAGCCACGACCTGCGCACCCCGCTGGCCGGCATCCGTGCGGTATCTGAGGCGATCGCCGACGGCGTGGTGCCCCCCGACGAGGTGAAGGTGCACGCCAAGCACATCGAGCACGAATCGATCCGGCTCTCGGAGATGGTCGACGACCTGTTCGAGATGTCGAAGATCAACGCCGGCGCGCTGACCCCGTCGTTCGACCGGGTGGCGCTCGACGAGGTGGTCGACGACGTGCTGGCCGCGCACCGGATCGCGGCCGAACGCGCCGGTGTTGCGCTGCGGGCCAACCTGCCCGACGCACCGGTGCGGGTGGTCGGCAGCGACCGCGCGCTGGTCCGGGTGCTGTCGAACCTGGTCGCCAACGCCATCGCGCACACCCCGGAGGGCGGCAGCGTGGAACTGGCTCTGGGCGCCGATGAGAACAGCGCGTGGGCCCGCGTCGACGACACCGGCGTGGGCATCGACGAGGCCGATCTGCCCCGGGTGTTCGACGTCGCCTACCGAGGGTCGAACAGCCGGGTGCCGCGTGCCGATTCGTCGCTGCCCAGCGGGTCCGGGCTGGGCCTGGCCATCGCGGCCGGGCTGGTGCAGGCGCACCGCGGCACACTGTCGGCACACAACCTGCCCACCGGCGCCCGCTTCGAGGTCAGGCTGCCGCTCGCCACCGACTGACCGGTGTCCGCGGGGACTCAGCCGGGCAGCGAGTTGTTCAGCCGCTCGGTGGCGGCCAGGTAGTCCTCGATGAACTCGCGCACCACCTCGCGGGCCGGCTTCACCTGGTTCATCAGGCCGACACCCTGTCCGACGAAGTAGGTGGCCAGCGCCTGGGCGCCCTCGTGCCCCTGGCCGGCCAGCACGTCGATGCGGCGGATCACCGGCTCGCACAGCATCGACTGCAGCGGCAGCCCGAGCGGCTGCTGTCCGCCCTCGGCCGGGGCCCACGCGTCGGTCCAGTCCGACACCAGCTGCCGCGACGGCTTTCCGGTGCGCCCCGCCGAGCGCACGGTGTCGCGGGACGTGGCGGCCAGCATCTTGGCCACCGTGTGCGGTGCGGTCTCGGCCTCCTCGGTGGTCAGCCACACCGAACCGGTCCACGCCCCGGCCGCGCCGATGGCGACCATGCCGGCCATCTGCCGCCCGGTGACGATGCCGCCGGCGGCCAGCACCGGGATCGAGCTGCCCGCCTCGGCAATGGCTTGGACCACCTCGGGCACCACGACCAGCGTGCTGACCTCGCCGCAGTGCCCGCCCGCCTCGGTGCCCTGCGCGACGATCAGGTCCACACCGGCGGCCACCTGCTTGACGGCGTGCTCCTTGGCGCCGACGAGGGCGGCCACCGGGATGCCGCGCTCTCGTCCCGCCTCGATCATGTAGGCCGGCGGCACCCCGAGCGCGTTGGCGATCAGCTTGACCGGGTGCGTCAGCGCGACGTCGAGCAGCTTACGGCCGGTGTCGCCGGACAGCGAGGAGCCGCCGAGCCGCCGGCCCGGCTCGGGCTCGATGTCGTGAGCGCGCAGCAGGTCGTCGACCAGATCGCGGTAACTCTGCGGAATCCGGTCGGCCAGGTCGCCGCGGGACAGCTTCTCCCCCTTGCCCTCGAACTTCGCCGGAACGATGAGGTCCACCCCGTAGGGCCTGCCCGCGACGGCCTCGTCGATCCAGGCGAGTTCCTGGTCCAGCTGCTCCGGGCTGTAGGCGGTCGCACCGAGCACGCCGAATCCGCCCGCATTGGTCACAGCGGCCACCACGTCGCGACAGTGACTGAACGCGAAGAGCGGAAAATCGATACCGAACTGCTCGCACAGGGCCGACGTCATGAGGCCAGTATCACTTGACGGGTGTCAAGACGATGATCCCGCCCCCCGCAACGGCGCCGTGGCGAACTCCCGCAGCCCGTCTGCGGGATCGATCGCCGCCCGGAATCCGAGGCGCTGCGCCGCCCTGGCCGGGTCGGCGACGATGTGCCGGACGTCGCCGCTGCGGTACTGGCCGGTGACCACCGGCGCCGGAACTCCCAGGTCGGCCCGGGCCTCGCACAGCGCGGTGGCCACGTCGAGTATCGACACCGGCCGGCCCGAGCAGACGTTGAACGCGCCGAAGCCGTCGAGCCCCGACTCCACGGCCGCGACGTTGGCCGCCGCGACGTCGTCGACGTGGACGAAGTCGCGCATCTGCCCGCCGTCCTCGAACACCCTCGGTGCGTCGCCCGCCTCGAGGGAGGAACGGAAGATCGCCGCGACACCGGAGTACGGGGTGTCGCGCGGCATGCCCGGACCGTAGACGTTGTGGTAGCGCAGCGCCACCACCGACGCGCCCGACGATTCGGCCCAGGCCAGCGCGTAGTGCTCCTGGGCGACCTTGCTCGCGGCGTAGAGGCTGCGCGGCCGCAGCGGCGCGTCCTCGCCGACCAGCGCCCACCGGACCGGCTCGCCGCAGACGGGGCAGCGCTGGTCGAACACGCCGGCGTCCAGATCCGCCCGCCGGCGCGGGGCCGGGTCCACCGCGCCGTGCTCCGGACAGCGGAAGCGGCCCTGGCCGTAGACCACCATCGAGGAGGCCAGCACCAGGCGCCGGCACCCCGCGGCGAACATCTCGGCGAGCAGCACCGCCGTGCCGTAGTCGTTGTGCGACGCGTAGGACGGTGCGTCGGCCGCGTTCACCCCCGACCCGACCACGGCCGCCTGGTGGCAGACCACATCGACGCCGTCGAGCACCTCGGCCAGCGCGGACCCGTCGCGCACGTCCACATGGCGCACACCGGCCGGCAGCGGCGCATCCGGGCCATGTGCGGCGGGCAGCATCACGTCCACCGCGACCACGTCGTGGCCGGCATCTGCCAGCCCGGCCCGGATGCGGGTCCCAATGAATCCGGCCGCTCCGGTCAGCAGCACCCTCATGGCAGGTCGAACGGGAGCTCGACACCGTCGTGGGCCAGACAGTGCGTGCAGGCCCGGTCGGTGGACACCTGATCGATCGCCTCGTGCACCAGCTGCTTGAACGGCACCAAGTTGCGCTCGAACTCGGCGAACACGTCCACCGCGCGAACGCCCTGCCCCGATTCGATCCCGGCATCCAGATCGGTCACCAGAGCGATTGCCGCGTAGCACATCTCGAGCTCACGAGCGAGCACCGCCTCCGGGTAGCCGGTCATGTTGACCAGCCGGAAACCCTGACCGGCGAACCACTGGCTCTCCGCGCGGGTGGAGAACCGCGGACCCTGGATCACCACCATGGTGCCGCCGTCGATGACCCCGGGCAGACCGGCGGCGGCCGCCCGCAGCGTCGGGCAGTACGGGTCGGCGAACCCGACGTGGATGCCACCGGAGTCGAAATAGGTGTCCGGGCGCCCCGAGGTGCGGTCGATCAACTGGTCGGGCACCACCATCGCGCCCGGCCCCAGCTGCGGGTCCAGGCTGCCGACCGCGCACGGGCCGAAGATGCGCCGCACCCCCAGCGCGCGCAGCGCCCACATGTTGGCCCGGTAGGGCACGGTGTGCGGCGAGAATTCGTGCTTGAGGCCGTGCCGGGGCAGGAACGCCACCTCGTGCGCACCGACGCTGCCGACGGTGACCGGCGCGCTCGGGGGACCGTAGGGCGTGTCCAGACTGATCGAGCGGGCGTCGTCGCCGAAGAACGTGTAGAACCCGCTGCCGCCGATCACTCCCAACAACTGACCTCTCCTCACCGCTTTGCCGACCGTCGCCGACCACGCTCGTCCGTCCCCCATTCTGGGCCATGCCAGGATGGCGACCGTGGCCAGTTTTGCCCAATGGGTCGAAGGAGCGCGTCCCCGCACGCTGCCCAACGCCGTCGCGCCGGTCCTCGCCGGGACCGGCGCCGCGGCATGGCTGGGGGCTGCGTCGTGGTGGAAGGCGCTGCTCGCGCTGGTCGTCGCGATGGGCATGATCGTCGGCGTCAACTACGCCAACGACTACTCCGACGGCATCCGCGGCACCGACGACGAGCGGGCCGGACCGCTGCGGCTGGTCGGGTCCAGGCTGGCTGCGCCGCGCTCGGTGCTGACGGCGGCGATCGTCAGCCTGGGCACCGGTGCGGTGGCCGGCCTGGTGCTGGCCTGGTTCTCCGCACCCTGGCTGATCGTCGTGGGCGTGGCGTGCATCGCCGGCGCATGGCTCTACACCGGCGGCTCGAAACCGTACGGCTACTCCGGGTTCGGCGAGGTCGCGGTGTTCGTGTTCTTCGGCCTGGTGGCGGTGCTGGGCACCCAGTACACCCAGGCGCTGCGGGTCGACTGGGTCGGCGTGACGCTGGCCGTGGCGACCGGATGTCTGTCCTCGGCGGTGTTGGTGGCCAACAATCTGCGCGACATCCCGACCGACGCACAGTCGGGCAAGATCACCCTGGCGGTCCGGCTCGGCGACGGGCGGACCCGGGTGTTGTTCGGCGCCCTGCTGGTGATCGCGTTCGTGTTGACGCTGGCGCTGGTGCCGGCGAACCCGTGGTGCGCAGCCGGACTGGTGGCGCTCCCGCTGGCGTTGCGCGCCGCGGCCCCGGTCAGGCGCGGGTCCGGTGGCCGGGACCTGATCCCGGTGCTGCGCGACACCGGCCTGACGATGCTGGTGTGGTCGGTGGCGGTGTCGCTGGCGCTGGTGTTCGGCTGACAGGGCCGTCAGCCCTCGGCGGAACCGCCCTGCTCGTCGCCGGCGGCGGCGTCACCGCGCAGCCGGGCCTGCAACTGATCGCGGTCCCGGCGACGGCGGGCGTCCAGCGCCGCGATGCTCGCGGTGGCGCGGCGCCGCAGCGGAGCGAAGACCCACATGCCGAGCGGCAACGCGATCACGATGGCGAACAGCAACGCCATCACGACCGGGAACTCCCCCACCCCGAGCAGATGGCCGGCCCCCAGGATCACCGCGGTCACGACCGCCACCAGCGCCAGCCGCGCGGCGACGTAGGCGATCACGTCGACCAGCAGGCGAGATCCCGGCCTTTCATCAGACACGGTCAGAGCTTACCGACGGCGCGTATATTGACAGGAAGGAGGTTTTGAGTGGCGTATTTGCTCCTGATGCTCGTCTTGGCCGCATTGGTCTATGTCGGCTGGCGAGTGACCCGGATGACCGCGAACCGGCCGCGCACCCGGGTGATCGGGCCTGACGACGATCCGGAATTCCTGCAGCGCATCAACCCTCAGGACGATCAGCCGCGGTCCTGACCGCTCCGGGGAATCCGTCGGCGACCGCCGCCGCCAGTTCCAGCAGTGCCTCCCGGGTCGCCGGCCGCAGCCGCTCCATGTCGATCTCCGCACCCTCCTCCAGGTGGGGATCGAACGGCACCTGACACACCACGCGGCAACGGCGCGCGAAATGGTCGACGACCTTGGTCATGTCGACCTTGCCCGACCGCGGCCGCACCGCGTTGACC
The DNA here is from genome assembly GCF_019710635.1 of Mycolicibacterium xanthum. Taxonomy (GTDB): domain Bacteria; phylum Actinomycetota; class Actinomycetes; order Mycobacteriales; family Mycobacteriaceae; genus Mycobacterium; species Mycobacterium xanthum. Next base: position 1,937 of record NZ_JAIFZS010000072.1, on the reverse strand, counting down.
ACCGCGATGGAGTTCTGCACCAGATCCTCGTGGCCGTGCGCATCGAGCCAGTCCAGCGTCGCCGAGGCGCTGCGTGCGCCGTCCACCGAGCCGGAGCTGACCACCACCAGCACATCGGCCCGCTCGATGACCGCAGACATCACCGAGTGCAGCATGCCGGTGCCACAGTCGGTCAGCACCACGCTGTAGAACTGCTCGAGCACGCCGAGCGCCTGGGTGTAGTCGGCCGAGCCGAAGGCCTCCGACACCGCCGGATCGCTCTCCGAGGCGAGCACCTCGAGCCGGCTCGGACCCATCGAGGTGTACCGGCGCACATCGGCGTAGGACGAGATGCCCTCGGCGTCGCGCAGCAGGTGGCGCACCGTGGCGGGGGTCTGCACCGGCACCTTCTGTGCGAGGGTTCCGCGATCGGGGTTGGCGTCCACCGCGACCACGCGGTCGCCGCCCCTGACACCGGCCAGCGTCGCCCCGAGCGAAGCGGTGATCGTGGTCTTGCCGACCCCACCCTTCTGCGACAGCATCGCGATCCGGTAGCACCCCCGCAGCGGACGCCGCGCCCGCTCGACCAAGCTGTTGTGCCGGAGCACCTTCGGGCTCTCACCCAGATCGATCAGCCGCGCCGACGCCAAATACAGCCACCTCCGCCAGCCCGCCGACGGTCCCCGTCCGGGCGTGCCGAGCAGCGCCGCGGTCGACAGATCGAATGCGGGCTTATCGGGCCCTTGCTGATCGGGCCCTTGCCGATCGGGCCGTTGCCGATCGGGCCGTTGCTGATCGGGCGCGGCGTCGTCGACGGCCGACCCGGCAACCGGCACCGCGGTTCCCGCCGGCGGGGTCGGTGCAGTCCACTCCCCGGGCAACTCGGCCATCGGATCGCTGAACCGCTGCTGCGCCCGGAACCCGCCCGGCAGATCTGTCAACGGCCGACCCTCAGCCGACACCGGCGTACGAGTGCAGGCCCACGGTCACCAGGTTGATGAAGAACAGGTTGAACACCATCGCGACGAACCCGACGACGTTGATCCACGCGGCCTTCTTGTCGCGCCAGCCGGCGGTGGAGCGGGCGTGCAGGTAAGCCGCGTAGACGACCCACGCGATGAACGACACCGTCTCCTTGGGGTCCCAGCCCCAGTAGCGCCCCCATGCCTCCTCGGCCCAGATGGCGCCGAAGATCACCCCGAAGCCGAACACCGGGAACGCGAAGATCGTTGTGCGGTAGGCGATCCGGTCCAGGGTCTGGGCATCGGGCAGCTTGGCCACGAACCGGCCCAGCGCGTCGCTGCGCCCGGGATCACCCAGCCGCGACATCTTCACCAGGAACAGGATGCTGGCCACACCGGCCACCAGGAACACCCCCGACCCCAGGCTGACCACCGAGACGTGGATCGGCAGCCAGTAGGACTGCAGCGCCGGCATCACCGGGGCCGCATGCGAATACAGCCACTTGCCCGACACGGTCAGCAGGATCAGCACCGGCAGCAGCACGAACACCCACAGCGCCCGGTACTGCGGGCGACGCAGCACCACCGCCGCGGCGACCAGCCCACAGAAGCAGGTCAGGTTGATGAACTCGTACATGTTGCCCCACGGCACCCGTGAGGTGGACAACCCGCGCAACACGATGCACGCGAGCAGCAACCCGATCCCGACGTAGACCAGGGCCAGCCCGGCCGCGCCCACCCGCTCGTCGAACGGGCGGCGGGGGGCGTCGAGCACCACGCCGGGGGTCGCGCTGTCGCTCCGCACGCCCGCCGTCGCACCCGCCGCGGCGCCGACCAGCTCCCGGGTCTCGACCTTGCGCCCGCGGCTGTAGGCCATCTCGACGGCGAGCAGCACCAGGGCACCCAGGAGTACCAGCACCGAGGACGTGAACGCCCAGTCCGAGTAGCGGGCCAGCCCGATGTCGATGGTCGTGCTCATGCGCGATCCGCTTCCTT
>NZ_JAIFZS010000071.1 GCF_019710635.1 Mycolicibacterium xanthum | reverse complement strand
CAGCACCGAGGACGTGAACGCCCAGTCCGAGTAGCGGGCCAGCCCGATGTCGATGGTCGTGCTCATGCGCGATCCGCTTCCTTCTCTGTCCTACCCGGCTCGGTGGCCTCTGTCCTACCCGGCTCGGTGGCCTCTGTCCTACCCGGCTCGGTGGCTTCGGTGGGCGAACCGGCGAGCAACCGCGCGGTCAGCTTCTCGAACTCGTCGCCCCATCCGGAGTTGTCGGTGCGGGCCAGCCCGCCGAGCTCGACGTTCACCGTACCCGCAGCGCCCGGCGCGAGTCGCAGCCAGACGCGTCGGCGCCGCACGATCAGCGACACCAGCAGGCCGGCCATCATCGCCATCGCGAACACCAGCACCCAGACCTGGGCCGGATCGTGGGACACCTGCAGGTTGACGAACGGGGTCGCGCCGTCGAATCGCACGACGGTGCCGTCCGGCAGCCGGGTGTCCTGGCCCGCCTTGAGGTTGACCCGGGCCACCTTGGTCAGCCGGCCCTGATCGATCATCCGCGGGTCCAGGCTGAACAGCGACTGCGGGCGCCCGCTGTCCAGGCCGGTGTCGCCCTGATAGATGTCGACGGCCACCGCCGGATCCTGCAGCGCGGGGAAGCGCGAGGACAACAGGGTGCCGTCCAGCTGCTCGGTCGGGGCGAACAGCCCCTGGATCGCGATCTGGTTCTCACGGCGCTCCCGCTCGTCGGGATAGGTCCCGCCCGGCGGGTCGAACCGCATCGCCCCCGAGGACAGGAAGGTGAACTGGTCTTCGGGACGCCACTGCACGGTCTGGGTGCGGGTCTGCCCGTCCGGGAACGTCACGGTGAACGTCGGTGCGTAGCCGTGGCCCTGCAGATAGACCCGGTCACCGCCGACGCGCAACGGCTCGTTGACCTTCAGCAGGTAGGGCTGCCAGGTGCCGGCGGCCAGATCGTCGCCCGCCTGGTAGTCGATGTCGGCCCGGAACGACACCGCCTGACCGTTCGGCAGATAGTCGGCCGCGAAGTCGTTGACCCGCACACACATCGGGTGCAGCGACGTTCCGTCGACGGTGTTGCCGGCCCGGAACGAGTCGAACGCGGCGGGCGAGGCCGAGCAGAACCCCGGCCCTCCGTCGGCGACGACGATGACGTTGCCCTCGTAGCCGAACAACTTGCCCGCGGCGATCGCGACCAGCAGGCCGAGGAGTGAGAAATGGAACACGATGTTGCCGAACTCGCGCAGATAGCCCTTCTCGGCTGAAATCTCGGCGACCTCGGCGACCTCGCCGTCCCAGCGGGTGACCCGGCGCCAGCCCCCCAACCCGGCGTCGGCGGCCGCGGCGACGGCGGGCACGTCGCCGCGGACCTCGGCGTCGGCGTGCTTGGGCAGCCGGCCCAGATTGCGCGGCGCCGGGACCGGGGTGGCGCGCAGGCTGCGGATGTGCTCGGCCAGTCGCGGGGTCAGGCAGCCCACCAGCGAGACGAACAGCAGGACGTAGATCGCGGTGAACCACACGCTGGAGAACACGTCGAAGGCCTGCAGCCGGTCCAGCCACGGCCCGATCGTCGGGTGCTCGGCGATGTACTCACCGACCTTGGCCTCGTTGAGGCTGCGCTGCGGCAGCAGGGCGCCGGGGATCGCGGCCAGCGCCAGCAGGAACAGCAGCACCAGCGCGGTGCCCATCGACGTGAGGGTGCGCCAGGTGTTGCGCACCAGCGCGAGCAGGGACGCCATCAGATCGGCAGCCTCACGTCGGAGACGAACGCGTCGCGCACCCAGGACACGAAGTCGTTCCACAGCCCGGTCACCAGCGCGGCACCCACCAGGATCAGCAGCACCCCGCCGAAGATCTGGATCGCCCGGGTGTGCCGGCGCAGCCAGCCCAGCCCGGACACCGCCCGCGCCGACCCGAACGCCAACAGCACGAACGGAATGCCCAGACCGAGGCAGTAGGCCAGCACCAGCACCACGCCGCGCGCCACATTGCCACCCTCGGTCGCCGACGCGACCGCGATGACCCCCGTCAGCGTCGGCCCCAGGCACGGCGTCCAGCCCAGCGCGAACACCGCCCCCAGCAGCGGGGCGCCGCCCAGCGTGGAGATCTGGCGCGGGGCGAACCGGGTGTCGCGCTGCAGCACGGGCACCAGCCCGATGAACACCAGCCCCATGAAGATCGTGATCACCCCGCCGACCCGCTGCAGCAGCAGCTGATTGGAGATCAGCGTCGTCGTCATGCCCAGCACCGCCACGGTGCCGAGGACGAACACCGTGGTGAAGCCGGCCACGAACAGCGCCGCCGCGCCGGCCACCCGCAGCCGGGCCCCGCGCACCGCCACCGGGCTCGGCGCCGCTCCACCGACGGGGGTGTCGACGCCGACCACCGCGGCCAGATAGGACAGGTAGCCGGGGACCAGCGGGACCACGCACGGCGACGCGAACGAGACCATCCCGGCCAGCACGCTGACCGCCGCCGCCAGCAGCAACGGGCCGCCGGTGGTCAGGTGGTCGAGCTGGTCGGGGGTCATTTCTCGGCTGCCAGCCGTTCGACGACCGGCTGCAGATCCTCGGCGAGCAGTTCCCGCAGGAACACCGCCGCCACCCGGTGCCGGCGGTCGAGCACCACGGTGGACGGGATCACGGTGGTCGGGTAGCGCCCGCCGAAGGCGATCATCGTGCGCATCGACGGGTCGTAGATCGACGGGAAGGTCACCCCGCGGTCGATGACGAAGTCGCGGGGGGCGTCGATGTTGTTGTCCCGCACATCGATTCCGAGGAACGCCACCCCCCGGTCGCGGGTGGCCTGATAGACCTGCTGCAGGCGGCCGATCTCGGTGCGGCACGGCCCGCACCACTGCCCCCAGACATTGATCACCACCACGTCGCCGGCGAAGTCGTCCAGCGAGATCGTCCGGTCGGTGTCCATCAGGTCGGGACCGGACAGCGGGCCGGGCCTGCCGCGGCTGTCGGGCGGGTCGTAGAAGATGTCGGTCTTGCCCCCGGGTGCGACGAACTCGAACGTGCCGCCCTGCGCGACGGCGTCGTCACCGGTGGCGCATCCGGCCACCAGCGCCGCCGCCATGACCGCTGACACGCACGCCGCCGACAGTGTGCGCAACCGGGCCGCCCACCGTGTCACTGCCCGGCCAACTCCGCATACCCCCAGCCCACGAACTCCTCGTCGTGGAAATAGAACGACGTCACCGACGCCAGGTTGCACATCCGCTTGGTCGGGAAGTGGTGCAGCGGCCGGTCGGTCATCGACCGGCGCAGCGTCTCGACCGGCAGCTGGTGGCTGACGCAGACCGCCTCGTGGCCGGCCCCGGCGGCGCGGGCGCGCAGCAGCGCGCGCCGCATCCGGGCCGCGACGTGCGAGTACGGCTCGCCCCACGACGGGACCCGCGGATTGCGCAGGTGCCACCAGTTGCGCGGATCGCGCAGCGCGCCGTCACCGGGTGAGACCTTCTGTCCCTGGAAGACGTTCTCCGACTCGATCAGTTCGTCGTCGGTGGCGACCGTCAGCCCGTGCCGCGCGGCGATCGGCGCCGCGGTCTCCTGGGCGCGGTCCAGCGGCGAGGCGACCACGTGGGTGATGTCGCGCGCGGCCAGCCAATCGGCCACCGCCTGCGCCTGCGCCCGGCCCCGGTCGGAGAGGTGGTAGTCGGGCAGCCGGCCGTAGAGGATCTTCTCCGGGTTGTGCACCTCACCGTGGCGCATCACGTGCACCACCGTCTTCTGGGCCTGGTCGGGAGCGCCGGTCATGCCGTGGCCACCGCGGCCGCGTGCGCCGCGCGCGGCAGGGCCGAATCGATGCGCTCGAAGGCCTCGTCGTCGAGTGCCGTCGAGACGAACCAGGCTTCGTAGGCGCTCGGCGGCGGGTACACGCCCGCGTCGAGCAGGCCGTGGAAGAACGCCGGGAACCGCCAGGTGTCCGTGGCCCGCGCCGAGGCGAAGTCGGTCACCGGATCGTCGGAGAAGAACACGCTGAACATGTTCCCGGCCCGCGAAATCTGATGTGCCACATTGGCTTTTGTCAACGCCTCACCGATCATTCCGGTCAGCCGGTCGGCGTTGGCGTCCAGGGTGGCATAGACGGAGTCGTCGGCGGCCCGCAGCGTGGCCAGCCCGGCGGCCATCGCGACCGGGTTCCCGGACAGCGTGCCGGCCTGGTACACCGGCCCGAGCGGGGCCAGCCGGCTCATCACCTCGGAGCGCCCGCCGAATGCGGCGGCCGGCAGCCCGCCGCTCATGACCTTGCCGAACGTGAACAGGTCGGCGTCGACCGGATCGAGGCCGTACCAGCCCGACCGGCTGACCCGGAAGCCCGTCATCACCTCGTCGACGATCAGCAGCGCGCCGTGCTCGGCGGTGATGCGCCGCAGCTCGGCGTTGAAACCGGGCAGCGGCGGCACCGTGCCCATGTTGCCCGGGCTGGCCTCGGTGATCACGCAGGCGATCTCGTCGCCGAGGCGGGCGAAGACGTCGGCCACGGCGGCCACGCTGTTGTAGGGCAGCACGATGGTGTCGGCGGCCGCGGCACCCGTCACACCCGGTGACGACGGCAACCCCAGGGTGGCGACACCCGATCCGGCGTCGGCCAGCAGCGCGTCGCTGTGGCCGTGGTAGCAGCCGGAGAACTTGACGATCTTCGCCCGTCCGGTGAACCCACGGGCCAGCCGGATCGCGCTCATGGTGGCCTCGGTGCCCGAGTTCACCAACCGCAGCAGTTCCACCGGGGCGACCCGGTCGACGATCTCGCGGGCCAGCTCGGACTCCGACGGGGTCGGCGCGCCGAAGGACAACCCGCCGGTCACGGCCGTCTGCACGGCGTCGACGACGGCCGGGTGGGCGTGGCCGAGGATCATCGGGCCCCAGGAACACACCAGGTCGACGTAGCGATTGTCGTCGGCGTCGGTGAGCCAGCAGCCCTTGGCCGATGTGATGAACCGGGGGGTGCCACCCACCGAGGAGAAGGCGCGCACCGGCGAGTTGACCCCGCCGGGGATGACGGCGCACGCGTCGGCGAACAGCTTCGCGGACAGGTCGGTACTGCTCATGCCGACCAGTGTCCCAGCCTCCGCCAACTGCTCCACTACAGGGTGTAGTGGGGTGCGCGGATCTCCGCCGAAATGGCATTCCGGCAGCGAAAGTTCGAGTGGCGACCTGCTGGAATGCCAGTTCGCCGCAGGGACGGGCGGATCAGGGTGCCGGGGTCAGCACGAACACCGGGTGATCCGCGTCATCGGGCAGTTGGCGCCAGTAACCGTCCACCACCCTGCCTGCCAATGGCCGGTAGACGGCCAGGATCGGCGCACGCCGCTCCACCGGGATCTCGGTGGCCAGGTAGGCGGTGTCACCGAGGGTGACGCACGGCTCGGCGCGCACGTTGCGCACCCAGTCAGACTCGCCGCGGGTGGACACCAGATAGCGCACACCCTCGACCTCGGGGACGACGACCGGGATCTGCTGCGGGCGCCCGCTGTTGCGCCGGGTGACGGTGAGCGTCTCGCCCACCCCGAACCACATGGCGACCGGGTTGAAGATGCGCGCGGTGAACCATGGGGGCTTGAGGTAGGCCACGCCTGCGAGTTTGATGGTTTCCATGCAGCTGCCGCAATGGCTGGCGCGCTTCAATCGCCACGTCACCAACCCGATTCAGCGCCTGTGGGCCGGATGGCTGCCGGCCATGGGCATCCTCGAGCACGTCGGCCGCAAGTCCGGCAAGCCCTACCGGACGCCACTGACCGTGTTCAGCACCCGCGACGGGGTGGCGATCCTACTCACCTACGGCCCGGACCGGGACTGGCTGAAGAACCTCACCGCGGCCGGGGGCGGCACCATGCGCAGGCACGGCAGGACGTTCGCGGTCACCGACCCGCAGATGATGACCCGCGACGAGGCGGCTCCGTCGGTGACCGGCGTGATGCGGCCGGTGTTCGCACGGTTGCCGTTCGACTACGCCGTGCTGTTGCAACGAACGTGACCCGCCGCCCCGTCGTCGTGATCACGCGTGCCAGCGCAGCACCTCACCGCGGCCCTCGGTCAGGACCGTGCCCGGCATCACCCGCAGTCGATAGGGCGTCAAGCGCAGCACCGCGAACGCCGCGGACGTCGGCCCGTCGCGCCACTGCGGGATGATGGCGGGGTCATAACCCACCGGCGCGGGACCGGTTTCGAACTTCTGCCACACCGCCGTGCGGGTTTCGTCGTCGGTGTACCACTCCACCAGGCAGTCCGCGGCGCAGGTGTCCTGGTTGGTGGTCCAGTAGCTCACCGATACGTCGGGGTGCACGGCCAGGTGGGCGCGTTTCAGGGGTGTCGGTGCGGTAGCGACCCAGCCCAGCAGGTCGGTGCCGTCCCACTCCCAGATGGGGTGCAGGATCCGCGAGCGAGGTTTGCCGTCGGCGTCGACGGTGGCCACCGACGCCCACACGATCGAGTGCGCCATGCCGACGAAGGCCGGCGCGATGGTGTCCAACGTCGTCGTGGTCACGCCTTCGGAGTCTAGGCGCGATCGTTGCCGTATTCGGGCTTCCCGTCGTCGCCGGGCCGATCGTCGAGCCCCGTCCCGGAGCCGGTCCCGTCACTGCCGGGGCGGTCCTCCGCTGCCCTTCGGGTCCCATGCCGCACCGCTGCCCGACAGTGTGATCCGCGAAACGCGTGCTCAGGCCGGGACGCTACGCAGCGCGGCGGGCAGGCTGGGCAGGAAATGGGTGCGGGCGAACGCCCGGATGTCGTCGGCGGTGTCCAACGGCTGGGCGCTGGGCAACAGCAGCACCATCGCGGCATAGCGCAGGATGCAGTCGGCGAGGTCGTCGACGGCCTCGGGTCCGATCCGCTCGGCGAAGCCGGGCGGGAAGATGATCCGCAGTGCCTCCGCCATCCGCCGGATCGCGGCCCGGTGGTGACGGCCCGCCAGTTCCAGGACCAGGCCCGGTTCGTCGGTGATCATCTGGTCGAGCACCCGGTGCCTGCGGAACTTCAGGATCGACAGCGTGAACGCCTCGACGTAGATGTTCGACTGCGGACCGGCGTTCTTCAGCTCGGCCGCGATGTCGGCGAACAGCCGGACGTTCTCCCGCTCGATGACCGCACCGACCAGTTCGTCCTTGTTGGCGAAGCGGCGGTAGATCGTCGTCCGGCTGACCCCGGCCCGACGCGCGACGTCGTCGAGGGCGACCCGGCGGAAGCCGTGCCGCTCGAACTCGACGACCGCGGCGTCGAGGATGCGCTCGGTCGCCGAGTCACCCGTCGTCGGCCGCATCAGCCGCGGGTGAAGCCCTGGACGGCGTAGCCGCTGTAGCGCAGCCGCAGCGGCAGGTGGTCCCAGACCCAGTTCACCGGGCGTGACCGCCAGAATGCGGCGAAGCGCTGGTAGCGGCGCTCCTGCCGGTCCGTCCAGGGCAGCCCGAGCAGGGTGCGCGCCCGGGGCGGCAGGCCGCCGGTGGTCAGGAACGCCGCGGCCGGGTTGAACACCGGCGCCACCAGTCGCCACGCCAGCGGATGCACGGCCTTCGGTTTCGGGAAGCCCTTGGTGACGTAGCCGACCCCGTACCTGGCGCTGGGATGGGCGACCAGGACGTCGTTCATCATGTGGTCCCAGTACTGCTCGAACTCGGCGTAGGTGGCGGGCATCGGGCGCTCGCTGACGCCGTAGCGGCGGTACCAGGTCTTGGACTCGAGGTAGACCTGCTCGCGCTCGGCGTCGGTCAGCCGCTTCACGAAGGTGTCCGCGAAGTAGAGGATCTGCTCGACGAACGTGGCGTGTGCCCAGAAGTAGGTGTCCGGGTCCAGCGCGTGGTAGCGACGCGGCTCTGCACCGCCGACGGCCGGCAGGTCGCCCTTCACGTGGTGGTGGAAGTCGCGCACCTGGGTTCCGGCCGCCGAACCAGAAGGGTCGTCCTCGGAGCCGTAGACCGTGTTGAAGATCGGTGGGATGGTGCGCCGGAGCCGCTCGGCGGTGTCGGCGAAGAACGTCGAGTGGTCGTAGACCCCCTGGCCGAGCTCGGCGAGCATGTTCTGCAGCACCGCGGGGCGCGGGCCGATCAGGTACATCCGGTTGTCGCCGAACCACCGCCAGACCAGCGACTGCGGCCCCAGCGGCAGGGCGTCCGGGGTGTTGTCAACCTGCTCGGGCTGCTGCACCAACTCAGTCATGGGGAACAGTGTTACAGATTTTGCACTTTGTACCAAGACGCCTGTTGAGCGAGTAGGCCGTGACGGTAGTCACCACACAGCCGCGTGCTACGAGGAATGTTCCCCCGCAAGCGGGAGGCGCCCCCGGTTCGCGTGCGGGAGGCGCCCCGCGTGCGCGACGGCGCGTCGGGAGCGGCGCAGGCCGCTGACCGCCAGCACCAGCAGCACCCCGGCGACGGTGGCCAACACCAGAGACAGCATCAGCAGCGGCGCGGAATACTGCATCGACATCGTCGACGGCTCGCCGTCCAGCACCGGTGCCACGACGACCTGCGAGCCCGCGGCCAGCCAGCTGAGCACACACCCGGCGGCGGCCAGCACCGCCGCTGCCAGCCCGACGATCGCCACCTTACGGGCCGGCCGGCTCACGGTTTCGGCTCCGGCGGGATCCGCTCCTCCAGCAGGTTGGTCAGCGCGGCGCGCAACTGCTGGTGCTTGCGCGCCCAGGCCTGCGCGGTGCGGTCGTTGGTCAGCCGCAGACCGATACCGGTGCGGCCGCGCGGCACCCCGGTCAGCTCGCCGAGTGCCCGCGCAGACTGCCACTTCGGCGCCTCCTTGCCGGTGGCCTCCGGATAGACCCGCACGATGTCGTCGGTGCTGGTGATCTCGGTGCCCTGGCGCAGCCGCTGGGTGGTCAGCTCGACCGAGGTGTGGATGCGGGCCGCCTTGACCTGGATCGCGAGGAACACCGTCACCAGCACGAAGAACACGCCCGGCACCACCCACTGGATGCCGTACCCCGCCGACACCTGGATCAGGGCCATCGCGATGCCCGACAGCGGACCTCCCGACACCCACCACCAGCTGGCGCCCTGCTCGTGGAACAGCACCTCGGCAGCCGACTCGGCGGGGTGCGCCTCGGTCATGACGCGCCCTGACCGGCGTACCAGTCCCGGGCCGCCGGCCGCATCATCAGGATCACGCCGGCCAGCATCGGCAGCAGGGACAACAGCATCACCGGGTTGGCCACCCCGACCAGCAGCGCGAGCAGCCCGATGAGCACTACGATCGCGGCCGCCAGCGCCACGGCGGCGCGCCGGAACCGGGCATCGCCGCGCCGGGCGCGCCCGGCCAGGAAGGCCAGCCCGGCCGCCGCGATCGCGGCGACGATGCCGCTGCCACGGTAGACCGTCAGGTAGCTGCGCACCTCGTCGTCGCCGACGGTGGCGGGGATCGCCGCCCGCGCGTACTCGTAGCTGGTGCTGGCCGACATCAGACCGCCGGCCATCATGATCACCGCCCCGCCGACGAAGCACCAGAAGGCGATGTTGACCACGCGGGGCCGGTCCGGCGGCGTGGACGATGAGGCGGTCATGGTCGGGTCAGCCTAGCGAATCAGCGGGTGAAGAATTCGTGGGCGTCCTTGCGGTGCAGCAGGTACACCCCGCCCGCGATGAGCACCGCCCCGACGATCACCGTCGCGGCGTAGGCCATCGCCGCCAGGTCCTGACGTTCGCCGGTGAACAGATTCATCACCGAGTACACCATCGAGGCGATCGCACCGCCGGTCAGCACGGTGCGCGTCCAGCGGTAGCCCTGGCGCATCAGGATCAGAAACGTCACCACCACCGCGACGACGATCGCGATGAACACCACCGAGACCACGAGCAGCAGGCCGGCCGGGCGCGGTTGCCCGGTCCACAGGTCGACGAGATAACCGGCCACCATCAGCGGCAGCGCCGTCACCCACAGCCAGAACCCGGTATCGACGTCGACCGGCCGGACCGGGGCCTGGTCCGGGTGGGTCACGACAGCCAGCGGGCCGCGTCGACGGCCCAGTACGTCAGCACGATGTCGGCGCCGGCACGCCGGATACCGGTCAGGGTCTCCAGCGCCACCGTGCGCAGATCGATCCAGCCGTTGGCGGCGGCTGCGCAGATCATCGCGTACTCGCCGGAGACCTGATAGGCGGCCACCGGCACCGGTGCGACGTCGGCGGCGGCGCGCACCACGTCGAGATAGGCCATCGCGGGCTTGACCATCACGATGTCGGCGCCTTCGGCGATGTCGAGCTCGATCTCGTGGACCGCCTCGCGGGCGTTGCCCGGTTCCTGCTGATAGGTGCGCCGGTCACCGTCGAGACTGGAGGCCACCGCCTCCCGGAACGGCCCGTAGAACCCCGACGCGAATTTCGCGGAGTAGGCCAGAATCGCGGTGTCGGTGAACCCCGCGGCGTCCAGACCATCCCGGATCGCGGCCACCTGGCCGTCCATCATGCCGCTCGGCCCAACCACATGCGCACCTGAACCCGCCTGTGCGACAGCGAGTTCGACGTACCGGAGGTTCGTCGCGTCGTTGTCGACACGGCCCGCCCCGTCCAGCACCCCGCAGTGGCCGTGGTCGGTGAACTCGTCCAGGCAGGTGTCGGCCATCAACACGGTGTCGTCGCCGAGGTCGGCGGCGAGATCGCACAGCGCGACGTTGAGGATGCCGTCGGGGTCGGTCCCGGCCGATCCGTGGACGTCCTTGTCCTCGTCACGTGGGACCCCGAACAGCATCAGGGCACCGACGCCGGCGGCGACCGCCTCGGCGGCGGCCCGGCGCAGCGACTCGCGGGTGTGCTGGTAGACACCGGGCATCGACGCGATCGGGCGCGGCTCCGATATCCCGTCGGCGACGAACATCGGCAACACCAGATGCCGCGCCTCGAGCGAGGTCTGGGCGACCAGCCGGCGCATCGCCGGTGTCGAGCGCAGCCGCCGCGGACGGTGGCGGGGGTAGGCCACTAGCGCACCTCTCCTTGTCCGCGAAACGGCATTCCGGCAGCAGAAGTTCGAGTGCGATCCTGCTGGAATGCCATTTCGGCGAGTTCCTCAGCGGCGGCGGCTCTTCTTCCGCGGCGGGGGTAGCGCGCCCTCGGCACGCAGCCGGGCGGCGTGCTCGGCCAGCGCCTCCACCAGCGGACCGACCGCGGCCACCTCGGGCTGCACGTCGACCCGCAGGCCGAATTCCGCTGCGGTCTCGGCGGTCTTGGGTCCGATGCACGCCACGATCGTGCGGGCGTGCGGCTTGCCCGCAATCCCGACCAGGTTGCGCACCGTCGAGCTCGACGTGAAGCACACCGCGTCGAACCCGCCGGTCTTGATCATCTCGCGGGTGGTCGCCGGCGGCGGTGCCGCACGCACCGTGCGGTAGGCCGTGACGTCCTCGATCTCCCAGCCACGTTCGCGCAGCCCCTCGGCCAGCGTCTCGGTGGCGATGTCGGCGCGCGGCAGCAGCACCCGGTTGACCGGATCGAAAACGTCGTCGTAGGGCGGGAACTCGTCGAGCAGACCCAGCGAGCTCTGCTCACCGGTCGGCACCAGCTCGGGGTTGATGCCGAACGCCCGCACCCGGTCCGCGGTGGCCTGCCCCACGCAGGCGATCTTCACACCGGAGAACGCCCGGGCGTCCAACCCGAACTCGTTGAACTTCTCCCACACCGCACGGACCGCGTTGGTGGAGGTGAACACCACCCACTGGAAGCGGCCGTCGACCAAACCCTTCACGGCCCTTTCCATCTGGGCCGGGCTGCGCGGCGGCTCGACCGCGATGGTCGGCACCTCGACGGGCAGCGCGCCGTGGCCGACCAGCCGGTCACTCATCTCGCCGGCCTGGTCCTTGGTGCGGGGCACCAGCACCGTCCAGCCGTACAGCGCGCGGCTCTCCCACCAGTTCAGCTTGGCGCGGTTGGCGACCGTCCTGCCGATCGTCACGACCAGCGGCCCGGCCACCGCGCCGGCGGCCAGTGCGTCGGCGCCCGCGCCCGCCAGGGTGGCCTTGTCCAGCAGACCGGCCAGCGTGGTCTCGATCGAACGCTGCTGACAGGTGGTGCCGTTGGCGGTCACGACGGTGGGCGTGGTGTCGGCCAGGCCGTACTCGATCAGGGTGCGGGCCGCCTCGGGCAGGTGCGACGCGGTGGCGTGCAGGATCAGCGGCCCGGGCGCGGCGGCCAGCGCGGCCCAGTCCACATCGGGATCGCGGACGTCGGCGACGGTGTGCGCCGACCCCAGCGGCAACCCGGCGTAGGTGGGCACCGCGGTGGTACCGGGCAGGCCGGGCACCACCTCGAAGGGCAACTGCGTCTTGGCCAGCGCGTTGACCTCGGTGATCACCGAGTCGACCGACAGCGGATCACCGGCGACCAGGCGCACCACGTCCGCACCGGCCTTGGCCTCGGCGGCCAGCGTCTTGGCCACCTCGGTGGGATCACCCAGTGCGGGACGCACATCGGGACCACCGGGGATGACCGGATCGGCCTGCTTCACGTCGTCGGCGTCGCCGGCCGTCTGGTCCACGGATTCAGGCGTCCGGGCCGCGACATCCGGCTTCTGGGCCGCGACATCCGGCAACGGCCCCGACGGCGGCGGCAGCTCGGACCCCACCAGGGCCAGCACCGCTTCGGGCACGTCGGGATCGGTGAACACCAGCGCGGCATTGGCCAGCACGGTGCGGGCACGTGTCGTCAGCAGGCCCGGATCCCCGGGCCCCGAGCCGACGAACGTGATGCGGCCTGGCTTGACCTTGCGCCCTCGCATGCTCATCTGGCGAGTCATCTATCTCTCCCGCGTTCGTCCAGCAGATCGCGCGCGCCCAGCTCGAACAGCTCCGCGGCCACCGAGAGCCCCAGCTCCCGTGCCCGCTCGGGTGTTCCGATACCGGACGCGCGGATCACGTCGGATCCGTCCAGCGTCGCCACGCAGCCGCGCAGCGACAGCTCCTCGAAGACGCGGCCGTCCTCATCGATCGACTCGACCACCTCGGCAATCGCGCCCACCGGTGCGGAACACCCCGCCTCCAGTTCGGCCAGCAGGGCTCGCTCGGCGATGACCGCGGCCCGGGTGTCGGCGTCGTCCAACTCCGCCAACAACTCCGCGAGCCCGGTGTCACCGGCACGGCACTCGACTGCCAACGCCCCCTGCGCCGGCGCCGGCAACATCTGTACCGGTTCCAGCGCCTCGGTGACAGCGTCGAGACGACCGATGCGGGCCAAACCCGCCCGGGCCACGACGACGGCATCGAGATCACCGCTGCTTACCCTGTTCAACCTGGTGTCTAGGTTGCCTCTTAGGGGGCGGATTTCCAAACCGAGACCCAGTGCTCTAAGCTGTGCTGCCCGCCGCGGGGAGGACGTCCCGATCACCGAACCGGCGGGCAACTCCCCGAGCACCAGTCCGTCGCGGGCCACCAGCGCGTCCCGGGGGTCCTCCCGCGCCGGGATCGCGGCGATGACGAAGCGGGGGTCGGCCGCGGTGGGCAGGTCCTTGTACGAGTGCACGGCCATGTCGACCGAGCCGTCGGCGATGGCCTCGCGCAGCGCGGCGGTGAACACGCCGACCCCGATGTCGGCGATCGGTGCCGACGAACGGTCCCCCGCGGTCGAGACGATGACCAGCTCGGCGTCCTGTCCGGCGGCGGCCAGCGCGTCCCGGATGACGCCGGACTGGGTGGTGGCCAGCAGGCTGCCCCGGGTGCCTATACGGATCACGTGCTGACTTTCGGCGTGGTGAGCGTCACTCGGTGGTATCGAGATCGGTTGCGACCAGCGGCAGTTCGCCGGCCGCGACGGCGTCCACCGCGTGCTGGTCGAGCTCGAACAGTTCCCTCAGGGCCTCGGCGTAGCTGTCGCCGCCAGGGGCGCTGGCCAGCTGCTTGACCCGCACCGTGGGCGCGTGCAGCAGCTTGTCGACCACCCGGCGCACGGTGTTGGCCACCTCGTCGCGGTGCGCGGCATCCAGTTCCGGCAGCCGGTTGTCCAGCCGCAGCAGTTCGGCCTCCACCACGTCGGCCGCGCGCCGGCGCAGCGCGGTGACGGTCGGGGTGACCTCGGCCATCCGCTGTCCGGCCAGGTATCGGGCGACCTCGGCGGCGACGATCGCACGCGCCGCGTCGGCGTCGGAGGAGGCCGCGCGCGCCGACGGCTCGCGCTGGATGCGCTCCATGTCGATGACGTGCACACCGGGCAGCCCGGCCACCGTGGAGTCGACGTCGCGCGGCATGCCGAGGTCGCAGATCACCAGGTTCTTCTCCTGGCCGTGCGCGAGCCCGCGGTGCACGTCGGCCAGCGACACCACCGGTCGCACCGCGCCGGTGCAGCTGACGACGACGTCGGCGTCGGTCAGCAGCGGCGGCAGGTGATCGAACGGGAACGCCTCGGCCGCGATGCCGTGGCCGCGGATGTTCTCGGCGAGTTGCTTGGCGCGGGGCAGGGTGCGGTTCACCACGTGGATGCGCTCGACACCGACCCGCAGCAGCTGCTTGGCGGTCAGGGCGCCCATAGAGCCGGCACCGATCACCACGGCCGACCGGCCGGCCAGCGAGCCCAGCCGGTTCTCGGCCATGTCCAGCGCCACCGACACCACCGAGGCACCCGCGCCGTCGATGCCGGTCTCGGAGTGCACCCGCTTGCCGACCGACAGCGCCCGCTGCGACAGCTCGTGCAGGATGCGCCCGACGGTGTGGTTGGCCTCCGCGGTCGCATACGCCCGGCGCACCTGCCCCAGCACCTGCTGTTCGCCGATCACCGCGGAATCCAGTCCGCTGGCGACGGCGAAGAGGTGCTCGACCGCGGCCTCGGCGTAACGCACGTAGGCGTACTTGGTGAGGTCCTGAAGCGACATGCCGGAGTGCTCGGAGAGCACCTGCCCGATAACCGAGAGCCCGCCGTGGAAGGCCTCGACGACGGCGTAGACCTCGACGCGGTTGCAGGTCGACAGCACCATGGCCTCGGTGACCAGCGAAGACTGCAAGATCTCGTCGACGATCTTGGCCTGGTCGGATTCGTCGGTGCTGAGCTGCTCGAGCACGGAAACCGGCGCGCTGCGGTGCGAAACCCCGAAAAGCAGGACGCTCATGGCTCCGTCACCACGCTCAGCACCTGCTCAACGGTAGTCGTTAACCAGCTGGGCCACCAAATTTGCTCAACCGTTCGTCGCCGCCAGGTCGGCCCGCAGCCGTGGCTCGTCGACCTCCCAGTAGCTGTGCTCGGCACCGTCCAACAACACCACCGGCAACCGGTCGCCGAACTCGGCGCGCAACGCCGGCTCACCCGCGGCGGCGAGCGCGTCGACGTCGGTCACCGACAGCTCGAAGCCCAGTTCGCGGGCCAGCTCCTCGAGCCGCCCGGCGGCGGCCTGGCACATCGGGCAACCCTGCCGGGTCAGCAACCGCACCTGTCGATCCACTCCGCCAGTATCGCCGGAAGGTGTCCTAGTGTTGTATCCGTGTCCGGTTCCGGAGGATCTGAAGTCGGGTTCGACGCGCAGCAGCTCGCCGGAGAGGTCAGCGCGGAGGTGGCCGCCGAAACCCTCGCGGAACACCCCGACCAACCGTCGGACCACCCGCTCCCGCCGCCCGACCTGACCGCGGCGGCGTTCTTCGACGTGGACAACACCCTGGTGCACGGCTCGTCGCTGGTGCACTTCGCCCGCGGGCTGGCGGCCCGCGAGTACTTCACCTACTCCGACCTGGCCCGGTTTGCGTTCGCGCAGGCCAAGTTCCAGCTCACCGGCCGGGAGAACAGCGACGACGTGGCCGCGGGCCGGCGTAAGGCACTGTCGTTCATCGAGGGCAGGTCGACCGCCGAGCTGATCGCACTCGGCGAGGAGATCTACGACGAGATCATCGCCGACAAGATCTGGCCGGGCACCCGGGAACTGGCCCAGATGCACCTCGACGCGGGCCAGCAGGTGTGGCTGGTCACCGCCACCCCGTACGAGCTGGCGGCCACGATCGCGCGGCGGCTGGGACTGACCGGTGCGCTGGGGACGGTGGCCGAGTCGGTGGACGGCGTGTTCACCGGGCGCCTGGTCGGCGACATCCTGCACGGCACGGGCAAGGCCCACGCGGTGCGCTCGCTGGCCATCCGGGAGGGGCTGAACCTGCGCCGCTGTACCGCGTACTCCGACAGCTTCAACGACGTCCCGATGCTGTCGCTGGTCGGCACCGCGGTCGCGATCAACCCGGACGCCGCGCTGCGCGATCTGGCCCGCGAACGCGGGTGGGAGATCCGCGACTTCCGCACCGCCCGCAAGGCCGCCCGCATCGGGGTCCCGTCGGCGCTGGCGCTGGGCGCGGTCGGGGGCGCGCTGGCCGCTGTGGTGTCCCGCCGCCACGAGAGCTGAACTGCGCGGTGCCGGGCCGCTGATAGGCTCGCCGCCACCCGAGGAGGAAAGACCGCCGGCATGAGCATCGCTGAAAACATCATCGGAACCCACTACCGGTATCCGGACTACTTCGAGGTCGACCGCGAGAAGATCCGCGAGTTCGCCCGCGCCGTCAAGGACGACCATCCCGCGCACTTCACCGAGGAGGCGGCCCACGAGTGCGGCTACGACGCCCTGATGGCGTCGCTGACGTTCGTCGCGGTGGCCGGCCGCCGGGTGCAGCTGGAGATCTTCAACCAGTTCGACGTGCCGATCAACCTGGAGCGGGTGCTGCACCGTGACCAGAAGCTGATCTTCCACCGCCCGATCCTGGCCGGCGACCGGCTGTACTTCGACTCGTACCTGGACTCGGTGATCGAGTCGCACGGCACCGTCATCAGTGAGGTGCGCGGTGAGGTGACCGACCAGAACGGCGAGCCCGTGCTGACCAGCATCGTGACGATGCTCGGCGAGGCGGCCCACCCGGACGAGGCCGACGAGGTGAGCGCGAAGATCGCCGCAGCGCGCGACGAAGCGCTCAAGAAGATGATTGCTGGGCAAAAGTAGGACGGCCGGGTCGGCCGCTAGCCCGCCGCTAGCCCAGGAACGTGTTCCGCCGGTTGGCCAGCAGCTGGTATAGCGTCTGCTGGATCGTCTCGCGCACCTGGTCGGTCAGCTCGAACGTGACCATCGGGTCCTCGGCGGCCGCCTCGTCGTAATCGCTCGTGTCGATGGGCTCGCCGAACTGGATGTGCCACTTCGACGGCAACGGCACCACACCCAGCGGCCCTGCCAGCGGGAACAGCGGGGTGACCGGGAAATAGGGCAGGCCGAACAGCCGCGCGAGCAGCTTCACGTCGGCGATCATCGGGTAGATCTCCTCGGAGCCGACGATCGAGCACGGCACGATGGGCGCCTTCGTGCGCAACGCGGCCGATACGAACCCACCGCGGCCGAAGCGTTGCAGCTTGTAGCGGTCCTTGAAGTGCTTGCCCAGGCCCTTGTAGCCCTCCGGGAACACCGCGGTCAGCTCGCCCGCCGCGAGCAGCCGGTGGGCGTCGTCGGTGCACGCCATCGTGTGTCCGGCCTTGCGGGCGGCCTGGCCCACCATGGGCAGGTCGAAGACGAGGTCGGCGGCCAGCAGCCGCAGATCGCGGTGGGCGGGATGCTTGTCGCGCACCGCGACCGTCGTCATCAGCCCGTCGAACGGCAGCACGCCTGCGTGATTGGCCACCACCAGCGCGGGACCGGTCTCGGGGAGGTTCTCGATACCGCTGACCTCGACCCGGAACCAGGATTTGAAGAACACTCTCAGCAAAGGCAGGAAGATTGCGTCGTTGAGATGCGAGTCGAACCCGAACTCGTCGACGACGTAGTCGCCGGTCATTCTCTTGCCGACGAAATCGGCGATCGCCGTGATGCGCTTGGCCAGTTCGTTGGGCGTGGCGTCGGCCTCCGGAGCGCCGAGCACCGAACCGCGTTTCTGGTCGATCTCGCGGACGACGGCGGCGATCTCCTCGGCTGTCGCCTGGCCACCGGAGTCGGTGAGCAGGGACGGATGGCGGCGCGACGCATCGACGCGCTGCGCCGCCGCCCGGCGCTGCGCCGCGCTGCGACCCGAATTCGAGTGCAGCGGAATGACCTTCGCTCTTGGCTCGCCCGCCACTTAAGCCGTCCTCTCCCCCTTCGCCCCCCGGCCAGGGTCTGGGTTACGAGTCTAGCGCCCCCAGCGCTGCGCCGCCGATACGGCGCGTACCTCCAACGAGCGTACCCAACGGGGATCGACGATCGGCTTGAGCGCACGCCCGCGCACGTAGTCGTCGAAGGCCTCGGCCGTCGTCCACTTCGGCGCGTAGTCCAGCTCGGTGCGCATCCTGGTGGTGTCCATCACCCGGCCGTAGCTGATGTAGTCGAGCTGTTCGCGATCGAATTCCGAGTTGCGGGCGGCTCGAAACAGCGAATCGACGGCCACCAACGCCGACCGTGGAACCGGCAGTGCCAGCCTGCCGGACCGGCGGATCGCCTGGCTCATCATGATCACGCCCGGGGCACCCACGTTGAAGGTCCCGGATCTGCCCGCCACGGTGGCCCGCTCGAGCACGCCCAGGGCGTCCTGTTCGTGCAACAGTTGCAGCCGCGAATCGTGGCCGATGACCGTCGGGACCACCGGACCGGCCAGATACCGGGACAGCGCCGTGTCCATCGCGGGGCCGATCATGTTGGCCAGCCGCAGGATGGTGACCGCGATGTCGGGCCTGCGCCTGCCCAGGCCGCGCGCATAGCCCTCGATGTCGATGCTGTCGCGCGCGAAGCCCTCGCCGGGCGGCCGGCGGCGGCTGCTGCTCTCGTCGAACAACATCGGGTCGCGGGCGCTGGACCCGTACACCTCCGAGGTCGACTTGAGGATGACCCGGCGCACCGAGGGGGCCTTCTGGCAGGCCGCGAACAGCTGGATCGCACCCATCACGTTGAGCTCTTTGAGGGTGGCCCGTCCGCCGGACCTAGGTGCATACGAAGCGGCGGCGGCGTGCACGACGGTGTCGACGTCGCCGTTGCGGATGACCTTGGCGATGAACGGGTTGCGGATGTCGGCGCGGACGAACTCCGCGCGTCCCATCCGGCGCAGCAGATCCTTGCTCGGCGCGATCGCGTCAACCGCGATCACATGGTTGATCAGCGGATTCTGCGCCAGGCGGGCCGTCAGATAGCCGCCGAGGAAACGGCAGGCGCCGGTGACCAGAATGACCTTCGGGTGGTCGGTTCCGCCCCTGGTGGCCGGGCCGTCGGGGTTACCCGCCGAGCGCCCACCGGACGACCCCTCCGAATCCATCCCGACAGCCTAGCGGCGGGCCGGCGGGGCTACTTGCCCAGTTTTCTGCGCTGAACCCGGGTGCGACGAAGCAGCTTGCGGTGCTTCTTCTTCGACATGCGCTTACGCCGCTTCTTGATGACAGAACCCATGAACTCCGCTACCTACTTGTCGTGAAAACCATCGGACGCCGTCCGTCCGGACGCCGGTTCGACCCGCCACCTTACCCGGGCGGCCGAGGTAAACGAAAAGCGGCGGCGGCGTGCACTCTCCCGCGTCGAAGACCGTGCGCTATCCCGCGTCGAAGTACGAACTCTCCAACATGTCGTGGACGGCCTTGGCGTGCACCCGGAACGAACGGCCCACCCGGACTGCGGGCAGTTCGCCGTTGTGCACCAGGCGGTACACGGTCATCTTGCTGACCCGCATCAGGCTCGCCACCTCGGCGACGGTCAGAAATTGAGCTCGCGGCTGCTGGCCGTCGGCCTGCCCGGTGTCACGCGCCGCTTTTCCGCCGGCAGAATCCCGTGCCGATGGCCCGTTCGTAGACGTCATCGCAACCCAATCCATCAGGCACAGGCAGTCCCAGCGGCTTCCCCACCGCTGGCACCGACCCGTGCTTACCATTGGGAGAATAGCGTGGCAGGTGGGGTTACTGCGACGGGTGTGGGCTAATCCGTCCGAAATTCCTGAACTACTCTGTTGTAATTCCTAGCTGCTCAGAACGGGTTTTTGCGGCCTCGACAGCGTTGGCGACGGCTGCCCGCAAACCGCCCCGCTCGAGTTCCCGCAGACCAGCGGCGGTCGTGCCGCCCGGCGAGGTAACGGTGGCGCGCAGTTGCGCCGGTGACGTGTCGATGGTCGCGCCCATCGCGGCACTGCCGGTCGTGGTGGCCTGGTCGAGCCGCTCGAGCAACATCGCAGCGGACCCGGCCATCGTCTGCACCACCAGGTCGGTGGCCACCGGGCGGGTCAGACCGGCTTCCACGCCGGCGTCCACCAGCGCCTCCACCATCAGGAAGAAGTAGGCCGGGCCCGAGCCCGACACCGCGGTCACGGCGTCGATCTGGGCCTCGGCGACCGTCAGGACGCCGCCGACGGCGTCGAACAGCGCCGACACCTCCTTGACGTGCTCGGGGGTGGCGAACCGGCCCGGCGCCACCGCGCTGACGCCACCGCCGACCAGCATCGGGGCGTTCGGCATGACCCGCACGACAGGTGAACCGGCCGGCAGCTTGTTCTCGTAGTAGGCGGTGGTGACGCCCGCGGCGACCGTCACGAAGACCTGCTCGGCCGAATCGGTCTCGGCGTTGGCAGCGGTCGCGGCGATGTCGTCGATGACGTTTTCGACGTCGGCGGGCTTGACCGCCACGACCACGTAGGTGGCCGAGTCGACCGCGTCGGACACCGTCGTCACCAACACCGAGTACGCCTCGGAGAGGAACTTTGCGCGGGTTGGATTCTTCTCGGCCACCACCAGGTCCTTGACCTGCCGACCGGCCCGCAGCAGCCCCGCCAACAGCGCCTCGCCGATGCTCCCGCCGCCGATGATCGCGATTCTGGCCATGCCGCACAGCATCGCACGGTGACCGGACCCGACGCCCGTCGGCGTCGGCTCAGCCGACCCCGCCCAATCGTCGGCTCAGCCTACGGGCACCAGCGCCAGCTGACGGGTCTGCACGATGATGCGTCCCTCGCAGTCCACGACGACGTGGTCCTCGTCGAACCAGTCCTGGCCGATCTGGGTGGTCGTGCACATCACCCGCAGCCAGCCGTCGGCGGGCAGGGCCCGTAGATATGCCGTCAGCTGGACCGTGGGCGCCCAGCCGTACCGGTTCACGCCGTAGGTCACCGGGGCCGACACGTCGCCGCACAGCAGCGCGAACAGCGCGTCGGGGGCCACCCCCCTGGGTCGCACCCAGTACTCGATGAGGGGCGGCCCGCCGTCGGAGCGCGGGGCGAACGTGGTCAGCGACGGGCGGATGTCGCAACCGTGCGCCAGGTGGACGATGTCGGCCATCTGATGGCCCGGCCCGATCGGCTCCAGGCCCGGCGGCGGTTCCGGTGTCATCAGCGGTATCACCGGGTTGACCGACAGCAGCGGCGGAACGTGGTGTTCGGGCACCCCGAGGGTGATCGCCGCGCGCAGGGCGGTGCGCTCGCCCTGGTTGAGTTCCACGTCGATCAGGCTGATCCTCCGGCCGCGCTTGCGCACCGTCGTGACGACCTGCATCAGGCCCGGGTCGGGTGCCCACAGGAAGCTCCCGGACACCGCGATGGGTTCCACCGCGGAGTCGGCGTCGCCGAACTCGGTGCGGGCCGCGTTGGCACACAGCGCCAGCATCGCGCCGCCGTGCACCTTGGGTCCGATGGTCCAGTGCTCGTTCAGCACCCCGTGGTAGACGCCGTCGCCGACCGGGGTCAGCGCCATGGCGTCGGTGAACAGCGTCGAGCCGGTCATCGCGACATCTTCAGCATCCTGGGCATCCTCGTCGTCCCTGGTGTCAGCGCAGCAGGTGGGCCCGGGCGAACTGCAGCGACTCCTTCAGCAGCACCTCACGCTCTGCGGCATTGCGCGCCGCCGAGGTCGTCACCTCGAGGATGACATGGCCGGTGAAGTCCCCCGCGGCCAGCATCTCGCACACCTCCACGGTGGGCTGGGTGCCCCGGCCCGGCACCAAGTGCTCGTCGGTCGAGGCCCCGCTGCCGTCGCACAGGTGCAGGTGCACCAGCCCGTCACCCATCCGGCGGGCCATCTCCACCGCGTCGGTCCCCGCCGTCGCGGTGTGCGACAGGTCCAGCGTGTAGTGCGCGTGGCCGCCGTCGAGGGGGTCGTAGGACGGCGCGAACGCCGAGATCCCCGGCCCGGGAGTGCCACCGCGCTTACGCATCCGGTCGATCGACGTCTGGCCCGCACCGAAGAACCGGTCGGCGCGGAACGGAAACATGTTCTCCACCGCGACCAGCACATCGCTGCCCGCCTCCAGTTCGGCCACCTGCGCGCTGAACCCCTCGGCGTAGCGGCGCTGCCAGCGAAACGGGGGGTGCACGACGACGGTCTGCGCGCCGAGCTGCTCGGCGGCACGGACGCTGCGGTCGAGTTTGGGGATCGGGTTGGCGCCCCACACCCGCTGCGAGATCAGCAGGCACGGCGCGTGCACGGACAGCACCGGCATCTGGTAGCGGGCCGACATCGCGGCGACGGCGTCGATGTCCTGGCTGACCGATTCGGCCCACACCATCAGCTCGACGCCGTCGTAGCCCAGCTTGGCGGCGTACTCGAACGCGGCCTCGGTCTTCAGCGGATAGACCGAGGCCGTCGACAGACCGACCTTGATGGCGGGGCGCACGTTGCTGTGTCCGGCGTGGTTCTGGCTCGTCAGCCCGATTGCAGCAGGGCCAGCGGGCCGAGCGTGACCAACGCCCCCACCGCGACCGCGATCAGCGTGCTGCCGATGTCCTCGGTCTTGCGCACCACCCGCACGCCGACGACCAGGCCGAGGATCACCAGCACCGACAGCACCAGCGCGACGATGTTGTTCCACTTCCAGAGCTGGTCGAAGGCGATGAACAGGCCCGCACCGAACACCACCGCGACGATGCTCTGCCCGATGATCCACAGACCGTGCACGAACGTCGACATCCGGCGCGGCTCGCCGAACTCGTCCTCGTCCAGATCCTTCTCGCCGGTAACGCTGTCGAGGTCGCTGTCGACGTCCAGGTCGCTGTTCAGGTCGCTGTCCGCCGGCGACGAACCCGGCCGAAGCGCGAGGTCGTCGGCCACGGTGTCGCCGCCGAACAACGGGTCGGGCGACGCGCTCAGGTAGGAGGGCAGTTGGTCGCCGGACTCCTCGACCGCGACGCTCTGCCCGTCGCCGTCGGGGAGCTCGTCGGGGTCCGCGAGCGACTCGAGCAGATCGGTGGTCTCGCCGCCGTCGTCGACGGGATCCGGGCTCATCTGCTCGGCGTCGACCGCCGCCCTCTCGCGCGACCGGCCGAAGCCGAAGCGCCGACGGGGACGGAATTCCACCGGCTCCGGCTCGGCTTCCCGCTTTTCGAGGTGGGCCGCGTAGTCGGCGACCGCGTCCGCGTAATCGTCGTCGACTTCGGTGTCCTCGGCGACTTCGGCGTCGTCGGCGACTTCGGTGTCGTCGTCGACTTCGGTGTCCCCGGCGACTTCGGTGTCCTCGGCGACGCTGGTCTGCTCCTCCGCCTCCACGACATCGGCGGTGTCCCCGGTCTCGGCCTCGGCCTCGGTCTCAGCTTCGGCCTTGGTCTCGACCTCAGCTTCGGCCTTGGTCTCGACCTCAGCTTCGACCTCGGCTTCGGGAGCGGCGGCTTCGTCCGGCTCGGCCGGCACTTCGGCGACGGGCTCCGCGTCGACGTGGTCTACCGCACCATTCGAGGACGGGACCTCCGTGGCATCCGCCTCGGCCGGCGTCTCCGGCTCGGGTTCGGCGGCCTCGGGAGGCTTGACGGGTTCGTCGGGCCGGATGATCGGGATCTCACCGGTCAGCTCGGCGACCGTGACCGCGTCGGCGTTGCCGCGGCGACGGCGACGGCGCCCGCCGACCGGGGGTGCGCCGATCGTGCCGTTCTTCGCCAGCAGCTCGGCGACCGAGATCGGCCGGGTGCTGCTGTGGTCATCTGATCCAGTCATCGCCTGTTGCCTTCGAGTTTTGCCGCTTCACCGTCCAGGATTACGCACGGACATCGGCCCTGCGGCAGATTCTCCCGCACCGGCGCCTTTGCCCGATTTGTCCACGCCGCCCCCGTTGGTCGGGCGGTCGGCGCCGCCGACCAGCGCGGTGCCGTCGGCTTCGCTGTCGAGTTTCCGCAGAATGATGCCTTCCCGCAACGCCCATGGACAGATGTCCACGCTGTCGATGTTCAGCGCCTTCATGCTCGCCTCCGCCACCAGGGCCCCGGCCACGATCTGCGGCGCCCGGTCGGCGCTCACCCCTTCCAGCTCGGCACGGTCGGACGCGGTCATCCTAGAGATGAACGCTATGAGCTGGCGCAGACCCGCAGCGGTCAGGGTTCGCTTGACCCGGGGACCCGCGCCAGAGGGCGCCGCGCCGGTGAGCCGGGCCAGCGACCGGAACGTCTTCGACGTCGCCACCGCGAGGTCCGGGCTGCCCGCCTCCGCGATCGCGGCCCCGGCCTCCGACATTTCATTGGCCAGCCAGTCGCGCAGCACCGCCACCCGGCGACGCCCCGGCGGATCATCCGGCAGCCACTCCCGGGTCATCCGGCCCGCGCCCAGCGGCAGCGACAACGCGACATCGGGCTCCTCGTCGACGCCGCTGGACAGCTCCAGCGACCCGCCGCCGATGTCGATGTTGATGATCCGGCCTGCGCTCCACCCATACCAGCGGCGCACCGCCAGAAACGTCAGCCGGGATTCGTCGACACCGCTGAGCACCTGCAACGACACCCCGGTCTCGGCCTTGACCCGGGCGAGCACCTCCTCGGAGTTCTTCGCGTCGCGCACCGCCGAGGTGGCGAACGCCATCAGCTCCGCGCATCCCGAGCTGGTCGCGATCTTGGCGAACTCGTCGAGGGTTCCGACCAGCTTGTCGGCACCCCGCCGGGTCAGCTTGCCGGAGCCGTCGATCGCCTCCGCCAGCCGCAGCGAGGCCTTGGTGGAGCTCATCGGAGTCGGGTGGCCGCCACGCCGGGCATCCACCACCAACAGATGCACGGTGTTGCTGCCCACGTCGAGCACGCCTAATCGCACCCCTCCAACTTAATGGGTCTAGCGTGAGACACCGTGACCGGATCGCGCCCTCGTGAGGTCGAACTGGATTTCGCCCGGGAATGGGTCGAGTTCTATGACCCCGACAACCCCGAACACCTGATCGCCGCGGACATGACCTGGCTGTTGTCGCGCTGGACGTGCGTGTTCGGCACGCCCGCCTGCCAGGGCACCGTCGAGGGCCGGCCCGACGACGGCTGCTGCTCGCACGGCGCGTTCCTGTCCGACGACGACGATCGCGCCAAGCTCGACGACGCGGTCAAGCAGCTGACCGCCGCGGACTGGCAGTTCCGCGACAAGGGGCTGGGCAAAAAGGGCTATCTCGAGATGGACGAGTACGACGACAAACCCAACCTGCGCACCCGGAAGTACAAGGGCGCCTGCATCTTTCTGAACCGTCCCGGGTGGCCCGGCGGAATCGGCTGCGCGCTGCACAGCAAGGCGCTGGCGATCGGGGTGGAGCCGCTGACCCTCAAGCCCGAGGTGTGCTGGCAGCTGCCGATCCGGCGCACCCAGGAATGGGTGACCCGACCCGACGGCTCGGAGATCCTCAAGACCGTGATCACCGAATACGACCGCCGCGGCTGGGGTGAAGGCGGCGCCGATCTGCACTGGTACTGCACCGGCGACCCGGCCACCCACGTCGGCGAGAAGCAGGTGTGGCAGTCCTACGCGGCCGAGTTGACCGAACTGATCGGCGACAAGGCCTACGCCGAGCTGGCGGCGATGTGCAAGCGGCGTGCCGGTCTCGGGCTGATCGCGGTCCACCCCGCCACGCGCGCCGCCGAGTGAGCCGATCCTTGTTTCTGCTCAGGCTGGTCCCACCGCGCGCCGATTTCGCGCAGGCCGATGACCGCGGCCGAGCAGCAGGCGATGGCCGGTACTGGCAGTAGCCGCCACGTCGTGGTCTACGGCCCGGCTGAGGGCTGCTGACAGGCAGGCGTGGAGATTACCCCGCGAGGGCCGGCACGTGCCGATTCCAGGTGGGGAATGCGCGCCGCAGCCGAACGGGGCCGGTGAGCTTCACATCGCCGGAGCGCAGCACGGACTGCCAGGTGCGCTCGCCGCGGTGCCAGTCGACAAACGGCAGCGACCGCGCCTCCACGATGAGATCGGCCTCACCGCCGGGGTCGGAGTAGCAGACCTCGGCGTCGTGGTGCTCGACCAGTAGCCAGTAGCGTCGGTTGCCGGGACGCTCGTCGGGGAAGGTGAACGCCACGACCACACGCCCGTCGGGCAGCGCCGAACGGTCGAGCTGCACCTGACACCAGGCCCACAGCGCGAAGCCGGGGTCGGAGCGTTCAGTGGTGACCTCCAGCCAGCGCTCGCCCCAGGTCGCGAGCCCGTTGATCACGTCGGCCAGGTCGGCGCCGGCCTCGGTGAGCCGGTAGAGGTGTCCGCGCCCGTGTGGCTTGAGCTGGGTCTCAATGACACCGGCCCGGGTGAGTTCGTCGAGCCGCTTGAGCAGCATGGAGCGTGACATCGTGGGCACGCCGCGGGCAATGGCCGAAAATGTGTCGGCACCGAACATCAGGTTGCGCACGATCAGCGGGTTCCACCGCTCCGCGAGGATCTCGGATGCCCGGGCGATCGGGCAGTACTGGCGGTAGGTGCCCATATCGCGATCATGCCACCGAGGCCGGGGCGCTCGAGTTCGAAATCCGAACTATCCCGGCCGCGGAACGGAGCCGATGATCGTGGTATGCACGCAGAACCAATCGATCGTCCAGCCGCCGCCACCGGGCAGGTGGGGACAGACGCCGCACAGACATACGAACAGTTCTTCGTTCCGGCGCTGTTCGGACAGTGGGTCGAACCGATGCTCGACGCGGTGAACCCTGCTCGGGGAGAACGCCTGCTCGACATCGGTACCGGTACGGGCGCGGTGGCCCGTGCGGCGCTGGCGCGGGTGGGAGCGGCCGGCTCGGTCATCGCTGTCGACCCGAACGACGGGATGCTCGCGATTGCCGCGCGCCTGGCTCCGAGCCTTGACGTCCGGCGGGGTGTCGCAGAGCAGCTACCGCTCGCAGACAACGAGGTCGACTGCGCCACTTGTCAATTCGCGCTGATGTTCTTCGAGGATCCCGCACTGGCGCTCGCGGAGATGGCCCGTGTCATCCGCCCCGCCGGCCGGCTGGCGGTGGCAACCTGGGTGGCAGTCGAGGAGTCACCCGGGTACGCGGCGATGGTCGACCTGCTCGGCGAGGTGCTCGGCGACTGGGCCGCCGAGGCATTGCGCGCCCCGTTCCGCATCGGCACTGCCGAACAGTTGGGCGATCTGATGCGGCCGTCGTTCCCCGACGTCGTCGTCCGGCGCCACCAGGGTCGCGCACGTTTCGCCTCGCTCGACACGTGGCTACACACCGACATTCGCGGCTGGACCCTGGCCGAACACGTCGACGACGAGCAGTTCAGCCGCTTGCGGGATCGCGCCCGGGTGAGGCTGAACCGCTTCGTCGACCACAACGGCCAGGTGAGCTTCCCGACCCCGGCACTGATCGCCACTGCGCGCGCGGCTTGAGCACCACGTCGATCGCACCCGCCTTCGGAGAGGCACGCACGTGACACCTCTCTGGCCCGGCCACGCGACGAACCGAACCGAATCAGCCCTCCAGCTTGTAGCCGAGGCCCCGCACGGTGACCAGATGCACCGGGTTGGCCGGGTCCGCCTCGATCTTGCTGCGCAACCGCTTGACGTGCACATCGAGGGTCTTGGTGTCCCCGACGTAGTCGGCGCCCCACACCCGGTCGATGAGCTGGCCGCGGGTGAGCACCCGGCCGCTGTTGCGCATCAGATACTCGAGCAGGTCGAACTCCTTGAGCGGCAGGGTGATCGGTTTACCGTTCACGCTGACCACGTGGCGCTCCACGTCCATGCGCACCGGCCCGGCCTCCAGCACGCCGTCGGCAATGGTGCCGTCGTCGTTCTCCGTGCCACGGCGCAGCACGGCCCGAATCCGGGCGATCAGCTCACGCGCGGAGTACGGCTTGGTGACGTAGTCATCCGCGCCGAGTTCGAGGCCGACGACCTTGTCGATCTCCGAGTCGCGCGCGGTCACCATGATCACCGGGACGCTGGAACGTGACCGCAGCTGTTTGCAGACGTCGGTTCCGCTCATCCCGGGCAGCATGAGATCCAGCAGCACGATGTCGGCGCCCGCGCGCTCGAACTCGGCCAGCGCCGAGGGCCCGTCGGCCACCACGGTGGCCTCGAAACCCTCCTTGCGCAGGAGAAACGCCAGGGGATCGGCCAAGGACTCCTCGTCCTCCACGATCAGCACACTGGTCATCGATGCTCTAGTCCTCTCGTTCGTCGTGTTCGTCGGGGTCATCGCTGCGGAGGTACGCAGGAATCGACAGAGTGAAGGTCGAACCCGTCCCCGGCTGGCTCCACAGCCGGATCGAGCCGTTGTGGTTGGCGGCGACGTGCTTGACGATCGCCAGCCCGAGGCCGGTTCCCCCGGTGGCCCGGGACCGGGCCTTGTCGACCCGGAAGAATCGTTCGAACACCCGTTCCTGGTCGGCCGGGGCGATGCCGATGCCGCGGTCGGTGACCGCGATCTCGATGTTGTCGCCCCGCCTGCGGCGGCTGATCGACACCGACGATCCGTTGGGCGAATATGCGATCGCATTGGAGACGAGGTTGGCCAGGGCGGTGACCAGCAGGGTCTGATCGCCGAACACCCGGAATCCGGTCGGCGCGTCGGTGGTGATCGATATGTCGGCGTTGTCGGCGGACACCTTGTGCCGAGACAGCGCCTCGGCGACGACGGTGTCGACGTCGACGGCCTCCAGGTCGGGCAGCCGCTCGGCGCCCTGCAGCCGGGACAGCTCGATCAGCTCGCCCACCATGTTCGCCAGCCGGTTGGATTCGGTGACCATCTTCTCGGCGAAGTGCCGCACCGTCTCGGGATCATCGGACGAGGCCAGCACCGCCTCGGCCAGCACCCCCAACGCTCCCACCGGCGTCTTGAGCTCGTGGCTGACGTTGGCCACGAAGTCGCGGCGGGTCGCTTCCATCCGGGCGTGTTCGGACTGGTCGTCGACGTAGACGACGGCGAAGCGGCGGTCCTCCTCGGTCAGCAGCCGCACCTGGCCGCGCACCGAAAGGCCGGACCTGCCGTGCCGGTTGCGCTTGCGCGCCGACAGGTCGAATTCGCAGTCCTCGCCGGTGGCCAGGGTGCGCTGGGCAGCCACCCAGGCGCGGTCGTCGAGCAGACGGTCGCGCACCAGGCCCAGTTCGGTGGCGCGACCATTGGTGTAGACGACGTCACGGTAGGTGTCGACCACCACGATCCCGACCGGGGATTGAGCCACGATGTGCACGAGCATCTGGGAGACCGTGATGCCCGACTGTTCGGCCAGGCGCCGCTGACGTCGTTCGCGGACCCGGGGCACGATCACCAGCCCGACGGTCAGACCGATCGACAACGCGAGCAGTCCCACGATCGCCGCGAGCAGCAGCGCCGATACGACACTCACACGAAAATCGTACAAACTCGGTGAACGTCATCCCAGCAGCGTGCGGCCATTTCGGGACAAGTCACAGACCCAAACACGGATGTTCTAGTCGGTGTTCTCCACTGTTCACTCGTTGTTCGCCCGGCGCGGGCACGGGGCTACTTCGGGCACGGGGCTACTTGGCGCCCTGGGCGGCGACCGCCGCAGCACCTGCGGCCGCGGCCTCCGGATCGAGGTAGGTGCCGCCCGGCACCGTCGGCTTGAGGTCGGCGTCCAGGTCGTAGCGCAGCGGAATCCCGGTCGGGATGTTCAGCCCGACCACGTCCTCGTCGGACATCCCGTCGAGGTACTTGACCAGCGCACGCAGCGAATTGCCGTGCGCGGCGATGATCACCGTCTTGCCCGCCTTGAGGTCGGGAACGATCGCCTCGGTGAAGTACGGCACGAACCGGGCCACGACGTCCTTGAGGCACTCCGTCAGCGGGGCGCCGCCGGCGATGTCGGCGTAGCGAGGATCGGCGTCCTGACTGAACTCGCTGCCCGGTTCGATCGGTGGCGGCGGGGTGTCGTAGCTGCGCCGCCACGCCATGAACTGCTCGTCGCCGTACTTGGCCTTGGTCTCGGCCTTGTCCAGGCCCTGCAGCGCGCCGTAGTGGCGCTCGTTGAGCCGCCAGTCCCGGTGCACCGGAATCCAGTGCCGGTCGGCCGTGTCCAGCGCGATGTTGGCGGTGTTGATGGCCCGCCGCAGCAGCGACGTGTACAGCACGTCGGGAAGGCGGTCCTGTTCCTTGATCAGCTCACCGGCGCGGGCGGCCTCGGCACGGCCCTTGTCGGTGAGGTCGACGTCGACCCAGCCGGTGAACAGGTTCAGCGCGTTCCACTCGCTCTCGCCGTGGCGGAGCAGGATCAGCGTCGCGGTATCTGCCATGTCGGCAATCCTCTCACGGGCAGGGTCAGTCGTCGTCCCGGTCGTCGCCGCGCTCGTCGGTGATCAGGTGCTCGAAGGCGCGCAGGTTCTTCAGCGACTCGCCACGGGAGATACGCCACTCCCATTCCTTCTGGATGGACGAACGAAAGCCCAACTCCAGCAACGTGTTGAAATCCGAGTCGACCGCCTCGAGCACCTGGCCGAGGATCCGGTCCACCTCATCGGCGGTGACCGATGCCAGCGCCATCCGGCCGACGAGGTAGATGTCGCCGACGTTGTCGAGCGTGTAGGCCACCCCGTAGAGCCTGCGGTTGCGTTTGAGCAGGAACCGGTAGACCCCTTCGTGGTTCTCGTCGGGTTTGCGGCAGACGAAGGCCTCCACCCGCACCGAGTGCTCGCCGATGCTCAGGATCGTGTTGGTGGTGAGCCGGCGCTCGCCGGGCAGTTCGACCACCAGACCGGGCAACCCGCCACGCGCCCCCTGATGCCGGGTGTAGGTGAGCTCGTGCTCGTCGAGGGTCTTCTCGATGACGGCCCGGACCTGCTCCGGATCGGTCACGCCCGGACTCCCCGGCGCATCGAGAACCTCCGGCCGCTACGCCGGGCGCCGGGCTGGCGCTGGCGACTGGCACGGTGCCCGGCGATCGCCCGCCCGTAGCCGGCCAGCAGCTCATCCACGGTGTGCCCCCAGGAGAAACCGGCCGCGTGCTCGGCGGCGGCGCGGGTCATGGTCGCCGGGCCGCGGCTGAACAACTCACCGATGGTGCGGGCCCAATCGGCCGGGTCATGGCCGTCGACCAGTGCGCCGCTGATCCCGTCCCGCACCGCCACGGGCAGGCCGCCCACCGCGGCCGCCACCACCGGCGTCCCGCAGGCCTGCGCCTCGACGGCGACCAGCCCGAACGACTCGGAGTAGCTCGGCACCGCGACGATGTCGGCGGCCCGGTACACCCGGACCAGGTCGTCACGGGACTGCGGGGGCAGGAACGTCACCCGGTCGGTGATACCCAGTTCGGCCGCGAGGTGAACCAGGCCGTCCGGGGTCGCCAGACCCGAGCCCGACGGGCCGCCGGCGATCACCACGTGCACGTCCGGCAACAGCGCGGTCGCGCGCAGCAGCACATCGGGTGCCTTCAGCGGTTGGATGCGCCCGACGAACGCGACGATCGACGCGGCCGGGTCGAGTCCGAGCGCGGCCCGTGCCGCCGCCTTGTCACCGGGGGTGAAGATCTGCAGATCCACCCCCGGGTGCACCACGTCGATACTCTCGGCGTCCGCCTGGTGCAGCGAAACCAGTTGCCGGGCTTCGTGTTCGGTGTTGACGATCAGGCGGTCGGCCTCGTCGACGACCTGCTGCTCGCCGATCGAGCGCATCGGCGGCTCGGGGGTGTCCCCCTCGGCCAGCGACGCGTTCTTCACCGCCGCCAGGGTGTGGGCGGTGTGCACGAGCGGCACCGCCCAGCGGTCGGCGGCCAGCCAGCCCACCTGCCCGGACAGCCAGTAGTGCGAGTGCACGATGTCGTAGTAACCCGGCTCGTGGGTCGCCTCGGCGCGCAGCACGCCGGCGGTGAACGCGCACAACTGGGTCGGCAGGTCGTTCTTGTCCAGGCCCTCGAACGGACCGGCGACCACGTTGCGGACCAGGACGCCGGGCGCCACCCGGACCACCGGTTGATCGGCCGACGAGGTGGCCCTGGTGAAGATCTCCACGTCGACACCGCGGCTCGCCAGCTCGAGAGCGGTCTGCAGCACGTAGACGTTCATGCCGCCGGCGTCCCCGGTACCCGGTTGCGCCAGCGGCGACGTGTGCACGGAGAGCACCGCAACCCGGCGCGGGAGCGGCAGGCCGGGGTGATCGGAGGCTGGAGGCACATTGTCATGTCTACACTGCGGCGTCGTCATGTCTACACTGCGGCGTCATGTCTACACCGCGGGGTCGGGGTGCCCACCGCGCGGCTCATCCAGCCGTCGACCCGTCCGGGTGGAGGCGGATGGCTCGGCCCGGACGTTAGGGTGACGTACATGACGACGCCAACAGCTGGCCGCCGCGTCGCGGTGGTCACCGGGGCCAGCGCCGGGATCGGCGAGGCGACTGCGAGAACCCTTGCCGCACAGGGCTTCCATGTGGTCTGCGTGGCGCGCCGGGAGGCTCCCATCGCGGCGCTGGCGACCGAGATCGACGGGACGGCGATCGTGGCCGACGTCACCGACAGCGCCGCGGTCGCCGCCCTGGCCGGTCGCCTGGACCGGGTCGACGTGCTGGTCAACAACGCCGGCGGCGCCCGCGGCCTGGAGTCGGTGGCCGAGGCCGACGTGGAGCACTGGCGGTGGATGTGGGAGGCCAACGTGCTGGGCACGCTGCACGTGACCCGCGCACTGCTGCCCAAGCTGATCGCCTCCGGGGACGGGCTGATCGTCACGGTCACCTCGATCGCCGCGGTGGAGATCTACGACAACGGCGCCGGCTACACCTCGGCCAAGCACGCGCAGGGGGTGCTGCACCGCACGTTGCGCAGCGAACTGCTCGGGCAGCCGGTTCGGCTCACCGAGGTGGCGCCGGGCATGGTGAAGACCGACTTCTCGCTGAACCGCTTCGACGGCGACACCGAACGCGCCGAGAAGGTCTATGCCGGCGTCACGCCCCTGGTCGCCGAGGACATCGCCGAGGTGATCGGGTTCGTCGCAAGCCGGCCCGCGCACGTGGACCTCGATCTGATCGTGGTCCGGCCGCGCGACCAGGTCAGCGGCGCCGCCGGATCGCGGTTCAACCGGCGCTAGCCGGCGGTTGACCTCCGTTGAAACTGCGCTGGCGGTGGGCGCCACTCACACTTCTGCGCCCTCAACGCAGTATCAACGGGCAGGCCGGTGCCGGCTACGGCTAGCGCCCGGGGCGACCGCTGACCGGCTGCGGCGCGTCGGTGGGCGTCGCGGGTGCAGTGCTCGGGATCCGGCCGGGAGCGGGGGGAGCCGACAGCGCCGACATCGACACCCACTCGTCCCAGGGCACCGCCCAGTCCCAGATGTCACCGTCGGCGTAGGACAACTCGATCCGGGTGCCGGTCACCTCGACCGGGTCGCCGTACATCGCACTGTGGAAGTACTGCTCGGAGTTCTCCAGGTTCAGGTTGATGCAGCCGTTGGTGACGTTGGTGTTGCCCTGAGAACCGATGCTGTTCGGGTTGCAGTGAATGAACTCACCGTTGTTGGAGATCCGCACGGCGAACCGCTCGTGCACGTTGGCGTAGCCGGCCGCGGGGTTGGTCATGTAGAAGTCTTCGTACTTCTCGGTGACGACGTGGACGCCGCTTCGGGTGACGTTGCGGTCCAGGTCGCCCTCGCCGTAGCTGCACGGGAAGTCCATGATCACGCCCTCGTCGGTGATCACCTGGATGCGGTGGCTGGAGGCCTCGGCCTTGACCACCTGGCGTCGGCCGATGCCGAAGTCCAGCGTGGAGTCCGTCGCGCCGTAAGCACCCGGGCCGAACGACACCCCATAGAGATTGGCGTCGACGTGCACCGTCGTGCCCGCCGGGAGGTACTCGCGGCTGCGCCAGTGCACGCGGGAGCCGCCGACCTCGTCGGGCAGCCACGCCCAGCCGCCCTCCACCTCGGGGGTGGTGGTCACCTTCAGTGCCTTCTCCACCCCGGCGCGGTCTTCCTCGGCGATCGCGGCGTCGAACTGCAGGATGATCGGTGCGGCGACACCGACGGTCTGCCCGTCGGCCAGCTGGAACTGGCCGTTGACCTGGGTGGCCGGGTTGACGGTGGTGAACGACCCCGCGACGGGCACGGCCTTGCCGTCGTGGCCGACCACGGTGCCGGCCCAGGTGTAGGACACGCCGTAGCCGAGCGGCTCGGAGACGGTGAAGGCTGTGCGGTCCCGGTTCAGGCTGCCCGCCACGACCGTGCCCGCCGGGTTGGTCAGCTTCACCTTCTGGAACCAGCCGTCGGTGACATCGACCCCGATCCGGCTGGTCGGCAGGACGTCGACGGCGTCATCGGCGGGCTGGAAGCGCAGTTCGGGGGGCTTGGGCGCCTCTGCGGCGTCCTCGCTCGGCGAGCTGCCGGTGGATTTCGAGCAGGCCGCCAGTGCGCCCGGTGCGACGACGCCCATCGCCAGGGCGGCCAGCACACGCCGCCTGTTCGGGAACGGCACCGGATCTGCAGGGCTCACGTGGATCCAGGGTACCTAGAGAACGCACCCGACCAGTACCGGCTCGGGTGTGAGTTCGATCCCGAACGCGGCGACGACGCCGTCGCGGACCTCCCTGGCCAGGGCGAGGACATCGGCGGTGGTGGCGGCGCCACGGTTGGTCAGGGCCAGCGCATGCTTGGTGGACAACCGCACCGGCGCGGCCACACCCGGATACCCCTTGCCGAAACCGGCCCGCTCGACGAGCCAACCGGCGGCCAGCTTCACCCCGCCGTCGGCGGGATAGTTCGGCACCGGTCCGTCGAC
This sequence comes from Mycolicibacterium xanthum, assembly GCF_019710635.1. Taxonomy (GTDB): domain Bacteria; phylum Actinomycetota; class Actinomycetes; order Mycobacteriales; family Mycobacteriaceae; genus Mycobacterium; species Mycobacterium xanthum. Next base: position 6,495 of record NZ_JAIFZS010000071.1, on the reverse strand, counting down.
GGCGGCGGCGAGGCGCTCGAACCGAGCCGCCGTGACCACCGGGTTGGTGAAGAACGAGCCGACGCTCCAGGTGTCATGGTCGGCCGGATCGATCACCATCCCCTTTCCCGCCCGCAACCCCAGCACCGCCGCGCGCACCCGCGCCGGGTCGACCCGCTGACCCGGCTCGGCGCCCACCGCCGCGCACAGCTCGCCGTACCGCATCGGGGCGCTCCGCCCGGCCGGGTCGAGCGCGAACTCCACCTCCAACACCACCGATGCCGAAGAGTTCTTCAAAGTGCTTGTGCGGTAACCGAACTGAAGTTCCCGCGGGGACACCCAGCGATCGTCACCGCTGCGCCGGTCCAGCAGCCTGACCCGCGCGATGGTGTCGGCCACCTCAGCGCCGTAGGCTCCGACGTTCTGCACCGGCGTCGCACCGGCCGAGCCGGGGATCCCGGACAGACACTCCAGGCCACCCAGGCCGTGGGCCAGCGACGCGGCGACGACCTCGTCCCACACGGCCCCGGCCTCGGCGCGCACGACGGCACCGTCCACGACGATCCCGGTGTTCGCGAGCCGCACCACCGTCAAACCCTCGAGGTCGTCGGCGAGCACCACGTTGGAGCCACCGGCAAGCACCAGCACCTCCGGTCCGGCGGCGGACACGGCGGCGATCACCTGCTCAGTGGTCACGCACGTGACCAGCCTTCGGGCCACCGGGCCGACACGCAGCGTGGTCAATGGCGCCAGCGGAACGTTTTCCGCGACCGCCGCGCCGCCAAGTGCCGAATCGACCACGGGCGGTAACGGTAGCGTGGTTTGCTATGCCACGTTCATTCGACATGGCCGCCGAGTACCCGAGCAGCGTCGAGCAGGTCCACAAGGCCTTCAGCGACGAAGAGTACTGGCTGGTACGACTGGGCGATTCCGGGGTTGATCACGCCACACTCGACGAGATGACCATCCACCCGGACGGCGGCATCCGGGTCAAGACCACCCAGACCGTGCGCGCACACCGGCTGCCGGGGGTCGTGACCCAGTTCCACCGCGGGGACCTGAGCTTCGTCCGGCAGGAGACCTGGACCCCGATCGCCGACGGCCGGGCCACCGCGCTGATCGTCGGCACCATTCCGGGGACCCCGGCGGGACTGACCGGCGACGCGGTGCTGACGTCGGAGCTGACCGGCGGCTCCCGACTCGCGTTCACCGCCGCCGTCGAGGTCAGGATCCCGCTCGTGGGCGGCAAGATCGAGAGCTTCATCGGCAACCAACTGGTCGGCCTGTTGATCGCCGAGCAACGCTTCACCACGGTGTGGATCACGGAAAACGGCTGATCCGGCAATAGAATCGACCACATGTCTCAGGAGCAGTTTCGCTCCTCACGTGCGCAGGAGCCCATTCGCTCCTCACGTGTGCGGCTCCAGCCACTCGGCGCGATCACCCGCGGCACCACCGGCCACAACCGGCTGCGCCGCAGCGACCGCTGGCTGACCCACTCCCCCCGGGTCCGCGCCGCACTGCAGGCGGCCACCGACCCGCTCGTCGTCGACCTCGGCTACGGCGCGCTGCCGGTCACCACGCTGGAGCTGGCCAACCGGCTGCGCCAGGTACGCCCCGACGTGCGGGTCGTCGGGTTGGAGATCGATCCCGATCGGGTGCGCAACGGACAGGCGGCAGCCACCCCGGGCGTCGAGTTCGCGCTCGGCGGCTTCGAGCTGGCCGACCACCGGCCTGTGCTGGTGCGGGCGTTCAACGTGCTGCGCCAGTATCCCGTCGAGGAGGTGCCCGCGGCCTGGGCCGCGATGCAACAGGGCTTGGCCCCCGGCGGGCTGATCGTCGACGGCACCTGCGACGAACTGGGCCGGCTGTGCTGCTGGATCCTGCTCGACCGGGCGGCCCCGCTGAGCCTCACGCTGGCATGCGACCCGTTCGCCATCGAGACGCCCTCCGACTTGGCCGTGCGGCTGCCCAAGGTGCTCATCCACCGAAACGTCGACGGCGAGCCGGTGCACCGTCTGCTGTCCGCCGCCGACCGGGCCTGGGCCCGCGCCGCCGGTCACGGCGTGTTCGGCCCCCGGGTGCGCTGGCGTGCGATGCTGGAACTGCTTGCCGCCGAGGGATTTCCGGTGACACCCCCGCGTCGCAGCCTGCGCGACGGGGTGCTCACCGTGCCCTGGTCCGTCGTCGCACCCGGCGACTGATCAGGATCACCGTCCAGGTCGCGCCGGCCACGATCACCGCCGCCACCGCGCCCAGCGCCGGCAGCGTCAGGTTCCGGTATTCGTAGTCGTAGACCACGGCCTGGAACGGATCGTCGTCCGGCGCCGGGCCGAACAGGAAATCGGACGTGATGTGTTCGGGGTCGACGATCGAGGTGGTCGTCTTGGTGAGGTAATCGCCGGAGTCGGACAGCCCCAGCAGCGTGGTGTCACCGGTGCGCCCGGCCAGCGGACCGGCGTAGTCGAGGTTCACGTACTGGTCGGCGGCGTCCCGGTCGATGCGCCGGGTCTTGTGCTCACCGAGCGTGTAGACCACCACGGTCTGCGGAGTCGACGCCTCCGCCGACATCCGCATCGGGTACATCAACTCGTCGGAGGCGAACCGCAGGGTGACCGGTGCCAGCGGCCCGTCCAGCGGCTCACCGTCGGTGGTGAGCCGCATCGCCACCACCGACCAACCCGCGCGCAGGTACGGATCCAGCCCGGCCGAGATCTCCGGACGCAGGTCATACCCGTTGCCCGACAACCACTCCCGGACACCGGCCAGGTCGCCTCCGGACAACGTGGTGGCCTCCAGCGGCCCCAGCTGAACCTGGCTCAGCACCGTCGGCGCACCCGGCACGGCGCCGATCATCACCCCCTCGCCGGACGGCGCCTCCGCGTTGGCCCACCCCCATGTCCAGCGGCGCAGTTTCTCCACCCGGGGCGCCGACAGCGCGGCGAGCTCGTCGAAGACGTCGGGGTCGGCGCCGGTGACGGTGGCAGGCGCCGGGGTCGGCACCACCAGTGCGGCGTTGTCGGCAGACGTGTCCAGGTTCAGCCGCATCACCACGGTCTCGGTGGTGCCGTCACCGGCCACCAACGCCATCTCGTCGGCGACCCGCAACGACGGGTCCGGGCTGATCAGTCCCCCGCAGGCGCACGCCGTCGCGACACCGGGTGCCACCAGCGGGGCGGCCGCCAACGCGAACACACATGCGAGCGACCACCAGCGCCTCATGCGCCGAGGTTACGTGGCCTCAGCCTCCGGCCTGGCCGGGTCGGCGGCCCCCTTACCAGCGGGCACCAACTCGGGCTCGCCCTCGAACCGGTCCGGGTCGTCGAGCGCGTCGTCGATGTCCTGGGCGACCTGGATGTCCAGGCCCTTCATGTGGGCCGACTTGGTCACCAGCGCCACCACGACATAGGCCACCAGCGATGCGGCGAACCCGATCATGGTGGGCCAGCCGTCGAACGCGGCGTCGAAGATCGAGTTCTCGAAGTACAGGATCGTGTTGTCGACGCCGAACATCGTCGGTGTCATCGCGAACAGCACCAGCCGCACCACCAGGCCGACGACGATCGCCGCCATCGCGGCCTTTCCGGTGCCGCGGCGCCACACCAGGCCGAGCACGAACGGCACGATCAGGCAGGCCAGCAGCAGGTCGAACGCCAGCGTCAACAGGATGCCGGTCTGCTGGACGTAGATCGCGAACACGATGGCGATCACCGTGACCGGGGCCATCGCGATCCGGGTGGCCTTCAGCAGCGGGTCGGCCTCACCCTCCACGTGCACGCGCCGGACCCCACCCAGGTTGCGCACCGACACCGACGCGGTGGCCAGGATCGCGCCGTTGGCGGTGCTCATCGAAGCGCCCACGATGCCGCACAGCACGACGATGGTCAGGATCAGCGGGGCATACCGGTCGAGCAACACGAACAGCACCGGTCCGTCGATCTCGCCCTCGGACAGGATCGCCTTGGAGGCCAACGCGATGAGCGCGAACGGGATACCGATCGCCGCCGCGCCGGCGGCCCCGACGAAGCACGCCCGCCGGGCGGTCTCCGGGCTCTTGGCCGCGAACACGCGCTGCATGAAGTCGATCGCGACGATGTCGCCGATACCGAGCGCGATCAGCGTCGCCCAGTTGATCGTGGCGCCCTGCGCCGGATCGGTCAGCTGACCGAAGTCGAACGGCCCCATGCCCTCGGGGATGGTGATGCCGTAGGCGACCGCCACCCAGATCAGCGTGGCGACGCCGCCGACCAGGATCATCGTCATCTGGATGATCGCCGTGTAGGCGTCGGCGATCATGCCGCCGGCACCGGTGTAGGCGACCACGATCAGGGCGATCGCGACGACACCCACCTCGTACGGGATTCCGGTGAAGTAATTGAATAGGTAGCCGCCGGCCACCAGGTTGCCGGCCACCAAGATGCAGAACGCGACGATCACCAGCACCGACGACGCGATCTCGGTGGACCGCCCGAACCGCAGCCGGTAGTAGTCGGCCAACGTGGTCAGGCCCATCCGGTTCATCGGCTTGGCGAAGAAAACGCCGGTGAACACCAGGCACAGGGCGAGACCCAGCGGCAGCGTGGCGCCCGCCCAGAAGCCGAATTCGGCGGAGAGGTCGGTATTGCCGAGCGTGGCGTTGGTATCCACCGCCTGGCCCATGAGTGCCGCGCCGACCAGCGGCAACGGGAGCATGCGACCTGCGACCAGGAAGTTGGAACTGTCCCCGCCGACCCTGCGGGCGACGAGAAAGCCGACGAACACGACGACAGCGATGCTGATGCCTACGCCGAGAAGAATCATCTGAGGAGCCTCCTGTTGGTGCGCTGGAGTCTCCCGGGCTTTTGTCCCGCCGTGGAACGGCCCGACACCAACGCCGGTCGCCTGCATCTCTCGGACCAGACCCGGCCCAGAACAGCGAGCCGGCGGAACCCTAGACGCGCCCCACATCTCGTTTATGTGGGTCCCAGACAGAAAAGACCCAGCTCGTTACGGGTCGTCGCGTGCGGTGTTAACGCGACGTTTCCTTTACCGGTGGACAGGAATTCACACCTCTACCAACAATTACCCCTCAGGAGCCGCGGCGCGGTTCCCCGGACGAGGTGCGTCGTACCCGGTCAGCGACAAGACGGCGCGTGAGGAGCACCATGCCCGAGAATCCGGATCGCCCCGACCCCGCGCTGCCCAACGCCGAGGGCGCCTGGGCCCAGCAGGCCGAGGCCCGGCTCGGTGACCGAAGGTTGCGCGAGGAGATTGACCGCGGGCTGAGCTACGGGCTGGAGGCGGCGCCCACGATCAACGACCGGAGCATCTCGACGTTCGTGCGGGGCGAGAAGCCGCATTTCGCCGGTGAGCGCGGCACCTTCCTGAAGTGCCCGTTCATCGAGGACGTCAACGAGGTCGACGACGCCGAGGTCGCGATCTTCGGCGTGCCGCTCGACGCCGGCGCCACCTACCGGCCCGGTACCCGGTTCGGCCCGCAGGGAATCCGGCGCTCCACCAACCTGTTCGGCACCTACAACTACGAGTCCGGCGTGGATCTGCGCGAGCAGCTCAACATGGTCGACATCGGCGACGTGTTCACCATCCCGGGCAACCTGGAGAAGTCGTTCGACCAGATCAGCCAGGCGATGGCACACGTCGTGCAGAAGGGCGTCATGCCCATCGTGCTCGGCGGCGACCACTCGATCGGCTTTCCCACCATCCGCGGGATGGCGCCCTACATGGACGGCAACATCGGCATCATCCACTTCGACCGCCACGTCGACACCCAGGAGACCGACCTCGACGAGCGGATGCACACCACCCCGTGGTTCCACGCCACCAACATCAAGAACGCCCCGGCGACCAATCTGGTGCAGATCGGCATCGGCGGCTGGCAGAGCCCACGCGAGGGCGTCAAGGTGGGCCGCGAGCGCAAGTCGACGGTGATCACCGTCGGCGACGTCGAGCGGGTCGGCGTGGAGAAGATCGCCGAGATCGCGCTCGAAACCGCCTGGAAGGGCGCCAAGGCGGTGTACCTGTCGTTCGACATCGACGTGATCGACGCCGGTTTCGTCCCGGGCACGGGCTGGCCGGAGCCGGGCGGGTTGCTGCCGCGCGAGGCGCTGAACCTGGTCAAGATGATCTCCGAGCCCGGCCTGGCCGGTATCGAGGTCGTCGAGTGCTCACCGCCGTACGACTGGGCCGAGCAGACCGCGCTGATGAGCTCGCGGGTCATCCTCGACAGCCTCGCGGCACAGGTCCGCGTCGGGAAGCTGGGCAACAAGGCCGCCGCCAAGAACCGGCCCGCCTGGGGTCCGTAACCGCTCCTGGATTTGTCGTACCCGGGATCTATACTCGAACATGTGTTCGATGGTTCACTTCCGGGTCCGACCGAGTTGGCCGCTGCGTCCGACGCCGAGCTGATCGACGCACTCACCGGCTGGGCCCGGGCCGCGGCCGCCGCCGAGGCCCGCAAACTGGCCGCCGCCGCCGAACTGCTCCACCGCCGCCAGGCCGAAGAAGACAACCCGCGGC
>NZ_JAIFZS010000070.1 GCF_019710635.1 Mycolicibacterium xanthum | reverse complement strand
CCGAGTTGGCCGCTGCGTCCGACGCCGAGCTGATCGACGCACTCACCGGCTGGGCCCGGGCCGCGGCCGCCGCCGAGGCCCGCAAACTGGCCGCCGCCGCCGAACTGCTCCACCGCCGCCAGGCCGAAGAAGACAACCCGCGGCGGGCCTGCGACGCCGTCGACGGCGCGGCCGCCGAGATCGCCGCCGCCCTGACCCTGCGCCACGGCCGCGCCCTGACCCAACTCGACCTCGCGGTCACCCTGCGCGACCGACTCCCCAAAGTCGGCGCGGCGTTCCTGGCCGGCCAACTGAGCACCACGATGATCACCACCATCCACTTCCGCACCGAACTGGTCGAAGACCACCACGCCCTGGCCGCACTCGACACCGCACTGGCCGACCGCGCCGCCGCCTGGGGCCCCCTGTCGCAATACAAACTCGACCAAGCCATCGACATCTGGGTCGAACGCTACGACCCCGACGCCGTACGCCGCACCCGCGACAACGTCCGCGGCCGCTACCTGAGCATCGGCAAACGCGACGACGCCACCGCCACCACCACCGTGCACGGCCGCCTCACCGGCCCCGACGCCGCCCTGCTCAACACCCGCATCGCCGCCATGATCCACGCCGTATGCCCCGACGACCCCCGCACCCTGGCCCAACGCCGCGCCGACGCCCTCGGCGCCATCGCCGCCGGCGCCACCGCACTGACCTGCCGCTGCGACAACCCCGACTGCCCCGCCGCCACCATCGACGACGCCCGCGCCCGCAACGTCGTCATCCACGTCATCACCGACGCCACCACCCTCCACACCCCCACCGACCCCGACCTGCACGGCGCCGACCACCCCAACACCGACCCCATCGAAGGACCCCAACCCGCCCCGGCCCCCACCGACAAGACGACGCCCACGCCAACAGCGACAGCGCAGGCGGCGGCGGACACGACGGCGCAGTCCCCCCAGAACGCGCCACCCACCGACCAAGCGACGGCCACCGAGGCGCCCACCGACGAGGCGACGCCGACGGAGGCGGACAACCCGGCGGGACCGGTGGAAACGGCCGACACCGCAGCCCAACCGGCGGCCAGACCCGCCCAGACCCGCGCGCCCGACCGCCACACCGACACCGCGCCCACCACAGACACCGCGCCCACCACCCCCGCAACACCG
>NZ_JAIFZS010000007.1 GCF_019710635.1 Mycolicibacterium xanthum | reverse complement strand
ACACCTGCTGCACAGTGCATTCTGCAACGATCCTGATAATTCGGTCCGGCGAGCAGGCCCATCAACCCATTGAACCGTCCCAGGCCCACACCAGCCGTCACAGCAAGCTCAACCGCAAGAGCGGTTACCACCTACCCCACGAGACCCGTTCGACACCAGCCACCTAGCCGGTCGTGGCCAACGTCAGCGGCAGCACCTCATCGGCTCCCGCGGCCCGCAGCACCCGCGCGGCCATCGTCATCGTCCACCCGGTGTCGCTGAAGTCGTCGACGACCAGTACCGGGCCTTCCACGGCGGCCAGGTCGTCATTCGGAACCGACCAGGAATCGATGAGTGCGGCAACGCGATACGCGGAATTGGCCGCTGTCACCGGTCGCCGTGTCGGGGCGTAGCGCAACGTGCCCAGGTTGGTCAGCCGGCCCAGCTCGGCGAGCCGGCCGACCAGCGAGGCGATCAGCACCGGATGCTTCGTCGAGTCGAGGCCGATCACCCCGACCGGGCGAACGTCCCATTCCCAGGCGGCCAGCACCGAAACCGCGGCCCGCACAACGTCATCGGGCACCGGGGCGTCCGGACCGTCGATCAGCGCCCGCAACCGGGCACCCCAGCCCAGGTCGGTCAGCCGACCCACCGCCCGGCCGGCCGACGGGCCGTCGGCGATGCGACCCGACAGCGTCAGGCCGAGCTTGGCCAGCCCGGTCGGCCATTGCCTGCGTGGGGCCATCTCGACGCCGGGCCGCATCAATGCGGACCGGGTGTCGGCGATCGTCGCATCGTCGACCTCGGCGCGGTAACGGCCGCCGGCACAGTTGTCGCAACGGCCGCACGCCTCGCCGTCGCGCAGCTCCGGATCGTCGAGTTGGCTGCGCAGGAAAACCATTCGGCATCCGGCGGTGTCCTGATAGTCCAGCATCGCCTGCTGTTCGGCCCGCCGGGCCGCCTCCAGTTTGCGATAGCGCGATTCGTCGTACTCCCACGGAGCACCGGTGCCGACCCAGCCGCCCTTCACCCGGCGCACCGCACCGTCGACGTCGAGCACCTTCAGCACCATCTCCAGCCTGGTCCGGCCCAGGTCCACCTGCGGCTCCAAGGCCTGCGTCGACTGCGGCCGCTCGGGGTCGAGTACCCGGATCACATTGCGCACCATCGCTTCCGATGGAAACGCCACCGACGCGAAGTAGCGCCAGATGTCGCGGTCCTCCGGGCCGGGTAGCAACACGACCTCCGCACTCGCGGTCGACCGGCCCGCCCTGCCGACCTGCTGGTAGTACGCGATCGGCGAGGACGGCGCACCCAGATGCACGACGAACCCCAGATCCGGCTTGTCGAAACCCATTCCGAGTGCCGAGGTGGCCACCAGCGCCTTGACCCGGTTGGCCAGCAGATCGGCCTCGAGCGCCTCGCGTTCGGCCGTCTCGGTGGCCCCGGTGTACGCCGCGACGGCATGGCCGCGATCCCGCAGCAGGGCGGCGACGTCATGGGCGGCGGCCACCGTCAGCGTGTAGATGATGCCGGAGCCGGGCAGCGAGTCCAGCTGGGCGGCGATCCAGGCGGCGCGCTGCGCGGTAGTGCCCGCCTGCACCACCGACAGCCGCAGCGACTCTCGGTCCAGCCCACCCCGCAGTACCACGGTGTCGCGACCCCCGACCCCGAGCTGCGCGGCCACGTCGTCGACCACCCGGTCGTTGGCGGTCGCGGTGGTCGCCAGCACCGGGATGTCCGCCCCGAGGTCGGCGATCAGCGAACGGATCCGACGGTAGTCGGGGCGGAAGTCGTGGCCCCAATCCGACACACAGTGTGCCTCATCCACCACCACCAACCCCGCGTCGGCCGCCAGCGCGGGCAGCACGTTGTCACGGAAGTCGGGGTTGTTCAACCGCTCCGGGCTGACCAGCAGCACGTCCAGCTCACCGCGGCGCACCCGGTGATGGATCTCGTCCCAGTCGGTGACGTTGGCCGAATTGATGGTCGCCGCCCGCACTCCGGCGCGCTCGGCCGCGGCGACCTGATTGCGCATCAGGGCCAGCAGCGGCGACACGATCACGGTGGGCCCGTGCCCGCCGGCACGCAGCAGCTTGGCGGCGATGAAATAGACCGCCGACTTCCCCCATCCGGTGCGCTGCACCACCAGCGCCCGCCGGCGCCGCACGACCAGCGCCTCGATCGCCGTCCACTGGTCGTCACGCAGCGTCGCCGTCGGCCCGGCGAGCTGCTCGAGGATCTGCTGGGCCTGCTCTGGTGTCGACATCACCGCCCATCTTGCTCTGCGTCGCAGACGTTCGAGGAATCGGCGTCCGGTGGCCGTGAGACTGCAGAGTGCGAGGGCCTACCCTTCGTCGGCGCCGGCCTTGTCGACCCCGGCCCTGTCGACGCCGGCACCATTGTCGGCAGCCGGAGCGGGGCCACCGGTCGGGGGCGCTTCGTCTGTGTCGGAGTCGACCGCCGGCTTTTTCACGTCCGTCGGGTCCACATCGGAATCCGCCGCGGGATCTGTCGCGTCTTCCTCCGGCACATCGGTGTCGGCAACACCTTCCGGTGCCTCCACCGCATCGCCCTGGTCTTCCGGGACCGCTACTTCGTCGATTGCCGCGGGCGCCGCCTCCTCGGCGAGCGGGTCGACGACGGTCACCAACTCTGCCGGCTCCGCCATGGCCATCGAGTCCGCGGCGATGTCGTCGTCCGCCTCGGTCGACACCGCCGTCGCGTCGATGATTTCCGTCACCTCAGCCGCCGGAGGTACCGCGTCGGTCAGGGCTGGTGAGTCCCCGGGGGCACCGGTGGGCACATCGACGCGCAACGACGGCTCGTCGTGCGACTCGACCTCACTCGGGACGAGCGCCTCGGAACCCGCGTCGAGGGCTGCCGCCGGGGGTCCGAACCCCAACGCACCCAGGAAGGTGTTTATCGCCAAGTCAACCCACGTGGTCAGGACTGCCGCAACCGGCGCGATCACGAAGAGCAGGACTCCGCCGAAGAGCGGCTTGAGGTCGTCAGGTGCCACGGCGACGATCCACAGAAGAGGCTGTAACAGCAGACTCACCAGGTAGAAGGCGATGTGGAGGTCGGGCCCGACAGCATCGAGCTGTTGGGGCGCAGCCGACGACCCCACCTCGGGCAGACGCTGCACCGAGGCGGAAAGGCCGACCGGCGGGCCAGGATCAACGGCTCCGGCGCCACCCCCAGCTGCCAGTGCGGTCTCGATGACCACGCCCAGCGGGTTCGGCTCGGGTGCGACAAGTGACACCAACCGCACGGCACGGACCTCGGGTGGCGGGTCATCCGCCTTGACCGATGGGGGCGCGGCGGCGCACACCAGGATCCCCACCATCGCAGCGGCGCAACCGGTGGTGAATCGCATGCTCACCGAGTCATGCCGCGTCGGACTGCACGGACCTCTCATGGCTGTTGCCCTCCCCCCATTCATGGTTCGTGCAGCGGCCTCGGATGAGGTCGTCGCACTGAACACGAGGAGCATCTCTCGAAGGGGCTGCCCCCGGTGCAGTAGGCGACTACTGCACTTTCATCCAGTCCGTTCCGTCGCGTCGGTCGCGTCCGCGGTGTCCGGGCGTGCGGCCGCCTGCCTCGGCCCGTGCGATGCCCGTTCGGCCCGGTGCTCAGCTGGCCGCGGTCTCCTGTTCGCGTTTGATCTCCAGTGCGATGTCGATGAGCTGGTCTTCCTGGCCGCCGATCAGCTTGCGCTGTCCGGCACGGTGCAGCAGCTGATGCGCGGGCACCCCATAGCGCTCGGACTGGCGAATGGCGTGCTTGAGGAAGCTGGAGTACACCCCGGAGTAACCCATGATCAGCGCGTTGCGGTCCAGCAGACACTCCGCCGGCATCGCCGGGGCGACCACCTCCTCGGCGGCATCGGCGATATCGAAGAAATCGATACCGGTCTTCACACCGATCTTGTCGAACACCCCGATCAGCGCCTCCACCGGCGCGTTACCTGCCCCGGCCCCGAACCGCCGGCACGACCCGTCGATCTGCTTGGCACCCGCCCGCACCGCCTCGATCGAGTTGGCCACCCCGAGTCCGAGGTTCTCGTGACCGTGAAACCCGACCTGGGCGTCATCGCCGAGCTCGGCCACCAGGGCGGCCACCCGGTCACGCACCCCTTCGAGCACCAAAGCCCCGGCAGAGTCGACGACGTAGACGCACTGACAGCCCGCATCGGCCATGATCCGGGCCTGGGCGGCCAGCTTCTCCGGGGAGATGGTGTGGCTCATCATCAAAAAACCCACCGTCTCCAGGCCGAGCTCCCGGGCCAACCCGAAATGCTGGATCGACACATCGGCCTCGGTGCAGTGCGTCGCGATCCGGCAGATCGACCCACCGTTGTCCTGCGCCTCCTTGATGTCCTCCTTGGTGCCCACCCCGGGCAGCATCAAGAACGCGATCTTGGACTCTTTGGCCGTCTCGGCGGCCAGCTTGATCAGCTCCTGTTCCGGGGTCTTGGAAAACCCGTAGTTGAAGCTCGACCCGCCCAGACCGTCACCATGGGTGACCTCGATGACCGGCACCCCCGCCGCATCCAGCGCCGCCACGATCGCGCCGACCTCGTCCTTGGTGAACTGGTGGCGCTTGTGGTGACTACCGTCGCGCAGGGAGGTGTCGGTCATCCGCACGTCCCAGACCGGGTTGAAGTAGATGTCCTCGACTCCGCCGATGCGCGATCCGCTGCGCTTCTCGCTTGTCATGCCCGTCCTCCTGTCGATGAGGACAATGACACCCCGGCCATTTCCCTGGCGATCTCCTCGCCCACCTTGGTGGCCGCGGCGGTCATGATGTCCAGATTTCCAGCGTACGGCGGCAGATAATCCCCCGCACCCTCCACCTCGACGAAGATCGTGACGACGTGGTTGCCGCCGTTGACCACCGACGGCTCGTCGAACTGCGGCTCGTTGAGCAACCGATACCCCGGCACATAAGACTGCACCTGGGCCACCACATCCTTGACCGACGCCGTGATCGCGTCGTGGTCGGCGTCCTCGGGGATCGCGCAGAAAATCGTGTCGCGCATGATCATCGGCGGCTCGGCCGGATTCAAGATGATGATCGCCTTACCCCGGGCCGCACCACCGATATCACGCACACCCGCCGACGTGGTCTTGGTGAACTCGTCGATATTCGCGCGCGTCCCCGGCCCCGCCGACGCCGAGGACACCGACGCCACGATCTCGGCATACGGCACCTCCACGACACGACTCACCGCATACACCATCGGGATCGTCGCCTGCCCACCACAGGTCACCATGTTCACGTTCGGCGCATCCAGATGCTCACGCAGATTCGCCGGCGGTATCACTCCCGGACCCACTGCCGCCGGGGTCAGATCGATGGCCCGGATACCGGCCTCGGCATACCGCGGCGCGGCAGCGCGGTGCACATAGGCACTGGTGGCCTCGAACACCATGTCCGGTTTCTCATCGAGAGCCAACAACCAGTCCACCCCCTCGTGGGAGGTTTCCAGACCGAGCTTGCGGGCCCGCGCCAAACCCTCACTGTCCGGATCGATCCCGATCATCCACCGCGGCTCCAGCGACTCCGAACGCAGCAACTTGTACAGCAGATCGGTACTGATATTGCCCGATCCGACGATCGCCACCGACGCCTTGTCCGGCATGGGAAATCTCCTACTACTCGAAGTTCAGTCGTACTGAACCTAACCCGCCGAACTCCGCCACGAAACGGCTGCCCGGAGGTGCATCTATCGCACGCGTGCACGACCCCGGCAACACGATGTCACCGGCCTTGAGGCGCACCCCGAAACCCTCGACCTTGCGGGCCAGCCAGGCCACCGCGGTGACCGGGTTTCCCAGCACAGCGTCGCTGCGTCCCTCGGCCACGACCTCGCCGTTGTTGGTCAGCACCGCGTCGATGTTCTTGATATCTATGTCCTTGGGCGACACCCGCGCCTCCCCCAGCACCCAACCGGCCGACGAGGCGTTGTCGGCGATGGTGTCGCACAGCTTGATCTGCCAGTTGGTGATCCGGGTGTCGATCAACTCGATCGCGGGCGCGAACGCGGCGGTGGCGGCCAGCACGTCGTCCTCGGTGCAACCCGCCCCGGGCAGGTCGTCGGCCAGTATGAACCCGACCTCGACCTCGACCCGCGGATACAGGTATCGATCGGACCGAACGGGCACATCCTCGAAGACCTGCATCTCGTCGAGCAGATGCCCGTAGTCGGGCTCGTCGACGTTCATCATCTTCTGCATGGCCTCCGACGACAGACCCACCTTGTGCCCGATCACCCGGGCACCCTCGGCGACCCGCTGGCGGATGTTGATCAACTGGATCTCGTAGGCGTCCACCACATCGATGTCGGGGTTGCCGTCGGTCAACGGCGTGATCGGCACCCGGCTGCGTTCGGCCTGGGCGAGGTCGGCGGCGAGCCGGTCACGAACCTCAACACTGAGCATTTCAGCGAATTCCCCTCGTTTCGCGGACCGGCGCAGTTGTTAGCCGGCCGGGCAGTTCTATAACGTGTTCTACATGACGGAGCAGGAGTATGACGTCGTCGTGGTGGGTAGCGGCGCCGCCGGCATGGTCGCCGCCCTCACCGCCGCCCACCAGGGCCTCTCGACAGTAATCGTTGAGAAGGCCCCGCACTATGGTGGTTCCACTGCGCGGTCGGGTGGCGGTGTCTGGATCCCGAACAACGAGGTACTGCAGCGCGACGGCGTGCAGGACACCGCCCAGGCCGCCCGCACCTACCTGCACGCGATCATCGGCGATGTGGTGCCGGCCGACAAGATCGACACCTACCTGCGGCGTGGTCCGGAGATGCTGTCGTTCGTGCTGAAGCACTCGCCGCTGAAGCTGTGCTGGGTGCCCGGCTACTCCGACTACTACCCCGAGACCCCCGGCGGCAAGGCATCGGGCCGCTCGGTGGAGCCCAAACCGTTCAACGCCAACAAGCTGGGCCCCGACCTCGAGGGCCTGGAGCCGCCGTACGGCAAGGTCCCCCTCAACGTCGTGGTCATGCAGCAGGACTACGTGCGGCTCAACCAGCTCAAGCGTCACCCCCGCGGGGTACTGCGCAGCCTGAAGGTCGGCGCCAGGACCATGTGGGCCCAGGCCACCGGCAAGAACCTGGTCGGGATGGGTCGCGCGCTGATCGCGCCGCTGCGTATCGGCCTGCGTGACGCCGGCGTCCCGGTGCTGCTGGACACCGCGATGACCGACCTCTACGTCGAGAAAGGGGCCGTCCGCGGCATCTATGTCCGGGACGCGCAGGAGTCCGAATCCGCCGAACCGCGATTGATCCAGGCCCGCCGCGGCGTCATCCTGGGCAGCGGCGGGTTCGAGCACAACGAGCAGATGCGGGTGAAGTACCAGCGCGCTCCGATCACCACGGACTGGACGGTCGGCGCAAAGGCCAACACCGGCGACGGTATCCTGGCCGCCGAGAAACTCGGAGCGGCGCTGGACATCATGGAAGATGCCTGGTGGATACCAACAGTGCCGCTGGTCGACGCACCGTGGATCGCGTTGTCGGAGCGCAACTCGCCCGGCGCCATCATGGTGAACATGGCGGGCAAGCGGTTCATGAACGAGTCGTTGCCCTACGTCGAAGCCGGCCACCACATGTACGGCGGCCGGTACGGACAGGGCGCGGGCCCCGGGGAGAACATCCCGGCCTGGCTCGTCTTCGACCAGCGGTACCGCGACCGGTACATCTTCGCCGGCCTGCAGCCCGGCCAGCGCATCCCGAAGAAATGGATGGAGTCCGGTGTCATCGTCTCGGCCCCGACGCTCGACGAACTGGCCGCCAAGACCGGCCTGCCCGCCGATTCGCTGAAGGCCACCGTCGAGCGCTTCAACGGGTTCGCCCGCTCCGGCGTCGACGAGGACTTCAACCGCGGCCAGAGCGCGTACGACCGCTACTACGGCGACCCCACCAACAAGCCCAACCCCAACCTCGGCGAGGTCGGCCACGCCCCGTTCTACGCGGCCAAGATGGTTCCCGGCGACCTGGGCACCAAGGGCGGTGTCGTCACCGACAACGACGGTCGAGCCCTGCGCGATGATGGCTCGGTCATCGAGGGGCTCTACGCTGCGGGTAACGTCAGCGCACCGGTCATGGGTTACACCTATCCCGGCCCGGGCGGCACCATCGGCCCCGCCATGACCTTCGGGTACCTCGCGGCCCTGCACGTGGCAGCCAAGGAGTAGCGATGCCGATCAACCTCGACGAAGCGATCGGCGCCGAACTCGACCCGGTCGAATTCTCCTGGACCAGTAGCGATATCCAGCTCTACCACCTCGGCCTGGGCGCGGGCCGCGACCCGATGGACCGCCGCGAACTGCGGTACCTGACCGATGACACACCACAGGTGCTGCCCACGTTCGGCAACGTCGCGCAGAGCTTCCACGACACCGAGCCGCCCGCGGTGAAGTTCCCCGGGATCGACATCGAGTTGTCCAAGGTGCTGCATGCCAGCGAGGCCGTCACGGTGCCCGGACCCATCCCCGCCGCGGGCACCGGCATAGCGGTCACCAGGTTCACCGAGATCTGGGACAAGGGCAAGGCGGCGGTGATCTGGTCGGAGACCACGGTACGCAACCCCGAGGGCGCACTGCTGTGGACCCAGAAGCGGTCGATCTTCGCCCGCGGGGAGGGTGGATTCGGCGGTGACCGAGGGCCTTCCGGATCTGCCGGAGCCCCCGATCGGGTGCCCGACATCGAACTTTCGGTGGAGACCTCGCCGCAGCAGGCACTGCTCTACCGGATGTGCGGTGACCGCAATCCGCTGCACTCCGACCCCGACTTCGCCGCGGCCGCGGGTTTTCCGCGGCCGATCCTGCATGGTCTGTGCACCTATGGGATGACGTGCAAAGCGTTGGTGGACGCACTCCTCGACGGTGACGTCAGCGGGCTGAAGTCCTACGGAGCGCGGATGGCCGGCGTGGTGTTCCCCGGCGAGACCCTGCGTGTCAGCGTGTGGAAGGACGACCAAGGCACCGACGCGGGATACACCGCCGTCGTGACCGCACCGGAACGCGACAACGCCGTGGCCCTGGCCGGGGTCGAATTCGTCCCCGGCTGATCGAAGCTAGGCGCAGAGTTCGCCGATACGCGTGGCACTCGCCTGGGCCTCTTCGAGGCGGGTCGCCTGTGCGGGATCTTCCGCCGGCGCTCCGGCCAGTTGGCCCATCCCGATGTCCTGCAGGTTGTGCGCGAAAGAGGTTACTGCGTCTGACAATTCGCCGGGAACGGCGTTGTCCAGCTGGGACAGCAGATACTGTCCGCCACCCAGCGTCGCCAACCGCGCGTTGGCCGCGACCGCTTGGGTGGCGACCTTGTCCTTGCCGAGGTTGGCGTTGGTCTGCAGCGACACGGCGCTGCGCACCGTGCCGAAGGCGGTGCAGACCCGCTGCTTGGCCTCGGCCGACTGCTCGGTGGTCACCGATCCCGCCCCATCCGACGACGGCGAACGCATCAGCGCCCAGATGGCGACACCGAATGCGGCGACGGCGACGATCAGCGTCGCGACGATGAGCCGATCTGAGCGACGGGATTCCGGCATGGGCCGATCATAGCCTCACATGTACCGGTCAAAGTCATACGCTTGCAGGCGTTTCGGCGACAGGGCACGGGCGCTGGCCACGAAGGTGATCGGCGATGTCGCGGCCGTCGGGTCGCGGTGGTCGAGGATGTAGTGCTCGACCTTCTGCCCACCGTCACCCAATCAGAGGACGAAATCCCTGTGCTGATGGCGCACCGGAGCGCGCAAAGACAGATCGGTCAACCAGG
Organism: Mycolicibacterium xanthum; assembly: GCF_019710635.1. Classification (GTDB taxonomy): domain Bacteria; phylum Actinomycetota; class Actinomycetes; order Mycobacteriales; family Mycobacteriaceae; genus Mycobacterium; species Mycobacterium xanthum. The sequence goes on along the minus strand of NZ_JAIFZS010000007.1, from coordinate 3,604 downwards.
TATGGCACCCTGGCGTGAGAGGTTCGGACTGCGTCAAGGTGACCACTCGACTCTCTGTCCTTCAACATAGATCGAGCAAACAATCTGATGCGGTCGATCCGCCAGCCGGCCATTGCGGCAATGGACGAATGCACTGGTAGATTGATCTGACTTTCTGATTTTCCTGGAAGAAATCCTCTACGTGCGATTTTGGCAATCTCAGGAACGGATCTCTCCAGACTGGCTGCCCGGCCGGGAAGATTCGGCGCAGCTCCGTATTTTGTCATCGCGATACACGAATATGGCAAACCTCATCGCGACCGGTCGAATCTCAGATCGCGGGCACGACCCCAGAATGCGGCACGTGCCTGTTACGTTGCTCGTCGGGGGGAACACCTCGCTGCTCGATCGCCGAAACCAGGAGGAACTGACGTGAAGATGAAACCCGCACTGGCCGTGCTCACCACAGCGGCGGCCGTCACCGTCGGCCTGGCCTGCCCGCCGTTCGCGTCGGCCGACACCGAGGTTGCCTACCTCGGTCAGCAGGGTGAACTCGTCGATGGAGACGTCGTTCAGGGATGGACGATCAGCGACCTGCGGCCCAGCACCGACACGATCCCCTACCCGGTCGCCGGAACGCTGTGGGAGGCCACGGCGACCGATGAGGCGATCGCAGGCTCTGCGACTCCCATCGTGTCGAATCTGAACGCCCGCGCCGCCAGTGGGCAGTCCTACCGCGTGCTGTTCGGGGTCGCCTCCACACAGGGGATCAACCCCGCCACCCTGGCCCAGGGCCAGAAGACCACCGGCAAAATCTATTTCGACGTCACCGGCGACAGCCCCGACAGCGTCTTCTACAACGCGGGCGGGCAGGATCTGCTGCTGTGGGTTCCCGCGCCTCCGCCGCCGGCTACCGGCTCGTCGGGCGGCTACACCGCACCGGCTCCGGCGCGCACCGCCGCCCCCGCTGAGGCCGAGACCACCGAGCCGACGGCGACTACCGAACCCACGACGGAGAGCACCGAAGCGGTGATGCCACCTGCGCCGGAGGGCAGTTCGGGCACCCCGCTGCCCGAGGGGAGTTCGGGGACTCCGCTACCGGAAGGCAGCACGGGGACCCCGCTGCCCGAGGACGCCGCGCCCGCTCCCGCCGCGGTCGCTCCGGCGCCCGAGGGCAGCACCGGCACCCCGATGGTGGAAGGCAGTTCGGGAACCCCACTGCCCGAGAACGTGGCGCCCACCACGACGACCGTCGTCCCCGCACCGCCTGCCTGACCGCGGAGCGGGCCCCCTGGTGGTCGTCAGGAGTGCGACGACCACCAGGTGTAAAGCTGGACCATGTTCGGTCCCTGGGCGCCCGACTGCACTTCGCTCAGCAGCAGTTGGGCATCGGTGGTCCAGGCCACCGTCGACGTGGTCTGGCGAAACCCGCAAACCAGCGTTCCCGCCACTTTGTCCGGCGCGGCATTGCGGCGCCACGGGCCGGGAGACTGGATGTTGCCGGGGCAGTTCACCACCGACAGCGCGTTCTTGGTCCGGTCGAAGGCGGTGCGCAGCGACTCCACATCGCCGGCCAGCGTGTAGATTGCCGAGAGCGGGCCTCCCGGGTCACCGTTCCTACCGCAAATGACGTGCGCAAGAGCACCTTTCGGTGGCACGACGGGCTCGCAGGCGCCTTCGTCGTAGCCGCGCGGCAACATGCCCATCAACCGGGCTCCCGCCTCCTCTACGGACTGGGTCTCGGTGGTCGTTGTCGGCGCCGCGGCGGGTGACTCGCCCGCCTCCGACGACGGCCAGAACACCCACGCGAGCACCCCGAGCGCGATCACCGCGACCGTCGCCGCCGCGATCAGCACGGTCGGCCGACGATCCCTCTGAACCGGCCGGGGATTCACCGACAGCGGTGCATCGAACCGGCGTCCGGAGGGCGCACCGGATGCCGGATGTGACCGGTCGACGTACACCGGTCCGGTGTCATCGTCGGGTCGGGGCTCGTGGGAGCTCATCTGGCCAAGGGTAGTGGGCGCGGTGGCTCGATCGTGCGAGCCACACCTACCGGTGCATCAGCCCAGGATGAGCCCGGACGTCGGAACCCCGGTACCGGCGGTGACCAGCACGTGCTCGACGTCGGGAACCGGGTTCACCGACGTGCCCCGCAGCTGCCGGACCCCCTCGGCGATGCCGTTCATCCCGTGGATGTAGGCCTCGCCGAGCTGACCGCCGTGGGTGTTGATCGGCAACCTGCCGCCGATCTCGATCGCACCGTCGGCGACGTAGTCCTTGGCCTCCCCGATGCCGCAGAAGCCGAGCTCCTCGAGCTGGATCAGCGTGAACGGGGTGAAGTGGTCGTAGAGGATCGCGGTCTGGATGTCGGCCGGTGTCAGCCCCGACTGGTCCCACAGCTGCCTACCCACCAGACCCATCTCCGGCAGCCCCAACTCGGGACGGTAGTAGCTGACCATCGAGTACTGATCGGTGCCGGACCCCTGGGCGGCGGCTTCGATGACGGCCGGCCGATGCTTGAGATCCTTCGCGCGCTCCGGAGTCGTCACGACCAGTGCGACACCACCATCGGTCTCCTGACAGCAGTCGAGCAGGCGCAACGGCTCGGCGATCCACCGCGAGTTCTGGTGATCCTCGATGGTGATCGGCTTGCCGTAGAAATACGCCTTGGGGTTGTTGGCGGCGTGCCTGCGGTCCGCGACGGACACCGCGCCGAAGTCCTTGCTGGTGGCTCCGGACAGATGCATGTAGCGCCGGGCGATCATCGCCACCTGAGCTGCGGGGGTGGACAGGCCGTGCGGATACGAGAACGAGTTGTCGACGCCGGTGGAGTCGGCGTTGTCTACCAGCCGCATCTGCACCTGACCGAACCGCATCCCCGATCGTTCGTTGAAGGCGCGATAGGCCACAACGCATTCCGCGACGCCGGTGGCCACCGCGATCGCGGCCTGCTGGATGGTGGCGCACGCAGCGCCGCCGCCGTGGTGGATCTTGGAGAAGAACTTCAGCTCGCCGATCCCGGTGGCGCGGGCAACGGCCACCTCGGTGTTGGAGTCCATCGTGAACGTGACCATGCCGTCGACATCGGCAGGAGTCAGACCGGCATCGTCGAGCGCGTCGAGCACCGCCTCGGCGGCCAATCGCAGTTCGCTTCGTCCGGAGTTCTTCGAGAAGTCGGTCGCGCCGATGCCGACGATCGCCGCCTTCCCGGACAGGCCGCCGCTCATGCGCCACCTCCGATCGTGAGCGTCGCCGTGGCGATGACGTGATCGCCCAGGCTGTTGGTGCCAACCACTTTCACCGTGATCAGGCCATCGGATACCTCGGTCACCTCGCCGGAGAAGGTCACCGTGTCGTAGGCGTACCACGGCACGCCGAGACGCAGGGAGATCGACTTGATCACCGCGGTCGGGCCCGCCCAGTCGGTGATGAACCGCTGCACGAGGCCGGTGTCGGTCAGGATGTTCACGAAGATGTCCTTGGAACCCTTGGCCTGCGCCTTGTCCCGGTCGTGATGGACGTCCTGGTAGTCGCGTGTCGCGATGGCGGTCGAGACGATGAAGGTCGGATCGCCGTAGAGCGACAGTTCGGGCAGCTTGGTACCCACCTCGGGGGTCGCCGG
>NZ_JAIFZS010000069.1 GCF_019710635.1 Mycolicibacterium xanthum | reverse complement strand
ACCAAGCGACGGCCACCGAGGCGCCCACCGACGAGGCGACGCCGACGGAGGCGGACAACCCGGCGGGACCGGTGGAAACGGCCGACACCGCAGCCCAACCGGCGGCCAGACCCGCCCAGACCCGCGCGCCCGACCGCCACACCGACACCGCGCCCACCACAGACACCGCGCCCACCACCCCCGCAACACCGGACCCACCGGCCGATAGCAAGGCACCCACCCCGCCGGCGCCACCCGACC
>NZ_JAIFZS010000068.1 GCF_019710635.1 Mycolicibacterium xanthum | reverse complement strand
GGACCCACCGGCCGATAGCAAGGCACCCACCCCGCCGGCGCCGCCCGACCCCGCACCCGACACCGCGACCGGCCCGCCGCCCCCTCCGCCGCGGCCCGCCCCGGCGCTGATCCCCGGCCCCCCCGGCACCAACGTGGCCCCCGCACGGCTGGCCGACCGCATCGCCGCCGGCGCCCCCCGACCCCGCGACCGGCCCGCCGCCCCCTCCGCCGCGGCCCGCCCCGGCGCTGATCCCCGGCACCACCGGCACCATCGTGCCCCCAGCACTGCTGGCCGACCTCATCGCCGCCGGCGCCACCATCCGACCCATCACCACCGGCGCCGACCTACCCCCCTGCACCAGCTACCGCCCATCGGCCGCCCTGGACCGATTCATCCGCACCCGCGACCTGACCTGCCGCGCCCCCGGCTGCGACCGCCCCGCCATCACCGCCGACATCGACCACACCGACCCCTGGCCCACCGGAGCCACCCACCCCGCCAACAACAAGTGCTACTGCCGCCTACACCACCTAATCAAGACCTTCCACCCCGGCTTCACCGACACCCAACACCCCGACGGCACCCTGACCGTCACCACCCCCACCGGCCACACCTACACCACCAAACCCTTCACCGCCCTGCTGTTCCCCCACTGGAACACCACCACCGAACCCCCACCCCGAAAACCCACACCACCATCACCACCGGCCCCCGGCCGGACCCTGATGATGCCCACCCGCCGCCAAACCCGCGCCCAAGCCAAAGCCGCCCACATCACCCGCGAACGCCGCCTCAACGCCCTCCAACGCGAACTCGAGCGATCCCAAGCACAACCACGCCCACCCATGTGCAAAGAAGCCCAACGCGAAGCCCGCCAACAAGCCGCCGACAACGTAACCCAATCCCTGTCCCGCCCACCCGGATACCAACCCGACTACGGCGACGACCCCCCACCCTTCTGAGAGGAAGGGACCGAGGGGCGGCACTGAAT
>NZ_JAIFZS010000067.1 GCF_019710635.1 Mycolicibacterium xanthum | reverse complement strand
ACACCTGCTGCACAGTGCATTCTGCAACGATCCTGATAATTCGGTCCGGCGAGCAGGCCCATCAACCCATTGAACCGTCCCAGGCCCACACCAGCCGTCACAGCAAGCTCAACCGCAAGAGCGGTTACCACCTACCCCACGAGACCCGTTCGACACCAGCCACCTAGGCCCGGCTCTCGCTCCGGGGCCCGCTACCCTGCCTGCATGGGGACCGCCGTCATCGTGGTGCTGGCCGCCGGCCTGGGCACCCGTGTCGGCGCCGACGGGAACAAGGCGTACCTGCCGCTGGCCGGCCGTAGCATGCTCGCCTGGTCGCTGGCCACTCCGGCGGCCCTGCCGGAGGTGGCCCGCACGGTGCTGGTGTACCGCCGCGGCGAGCGCGACGTCGCGTCCGCCACCGTCGAACGCGAACTCAAGGACACCGCCGTGGAACTGGTCGAGGGCGGCGACACCCGGCACGGATCGGAGCTCAACGTGCTGCGCCACCTGGCGCCCGACATCGAAGCCGGCGCGGTCGACGTGGTCGGGATCCACGACGCAGCGCGGCCACTGGCCAGGCCGGACATGTTCACCACGGCGATCTCGCTGGCCCGCAGTCACGGCGGGGCGCTGCCGGCGTTACCGATCGGACAGCTCGCCACGGTAGACGGGCCGGGGCTGCGCTCTGTCGCGCCGATGGGGCGACTGGTCCGGGTGCAGACCCCCCAGGCCTTCCGCGCCCGCGAACTCCTGCAGGCCTATCGGTGCGCCGAACACGACGGCTTCGAGGGCACCGACACGTCGTCGTGCGTCGCCCACTACACCGACATCGAGGTGCAGACGTTCCCCGGTTGTGCCACGAATCTCAAGGTCACCTACGCGCGCGATCTCGACGTCGCGGAGCGCCTGCTCAGCGACCGCGACCCTGCAGCAGCGCGCTGAGGTAGGCCGCGTCCCGCGGCAGTTCGACGTGCACCGCGTCCGCGTCACCGTCGACGACCGTCAGCGGCGGGCCCGCCGACAGCACCGCCTCGAGTTCGTCGCCGTCGCCGCTGTACCGCGCGGCCAGCAGCGCGGCGAGGTTGTCCGCGGCGAACCCCCGGGGATACTGCACGGTGCGCAGCGTGGAGCGGTCCAGCGTGCCCGTCAGAACCCCGCGGGCATCCACCGACTTGACGCTGTCGGTGACCGCGACGACGGGCATGACCGCGATTGCCCCGCCCCGCAGCGCGTCGGCCACCGCCGCCACGGTGTGAGCAGCGACCACCGGCCACTCGATGTCGTGCAGCAGCACCGACCGCGCACCGTCGAGGTCCCGTAAAGCCGCCGCCACGCAATCGGCCCGCTCGCCGGGCTCGTCGGCCACCACCATCCGCGCCGAGCGGACGTCGGGACCGGCGAGGATCTCGCCCACCGCGTCGGCCAGCGGCGCGGCGACCGCAACCACGACGTCACCGCCGCGCGCCAGCGTCTGCACGCAGCGCACCAGCGCCGAGCGCCCGGCCAGCGGCGCAAGCACCGCATCGGGGCGTGCGGCGAAGCGGGCTGGGACGGGAAGGATCGCCGTCACGGTCACGGCGCCGAGGCTATCCCGCTAGACCGGGTCGAAAGAGGAGATGAGCCAGTTGCCGTCGATCTTCTGCAGGCCAACCTTCACGCTGCTGGCGGCGAACGCCCCGTCGGGGTTCTCCTTGCTCATGGTGATCTGATTGACGAAGAGCAGCACCTCGGCGCTGTCGGGTTGCAGCTGCGACACCGCGCCGAGCACGATCTTGGCGCTGGTGTTGACCGCCTTCTCCTGGGCGGCCGGTTTCACCACCTTCTCGGTGAAATCCGTGTAGTAGTCCAGGAAGTCGCCGGTCAGATGTGATTTTGCGGTCGCGAAGTCCTCGTCCAGGCTCTCCGGTGAATAGGAGAGTAACGCGGCCGTGCCGGTCTTGGCGGCCTCCAGCGCGACGTCGGCCGCGGCGGCGTCGATCGCCTGATCGGTGCGGTGCGGGCCGAAGAACAGCCAACCGGCCAATCCGGCGGATGCCAGGAGCGCGACCACCAGCGCGATCACCGCGACATTGGCCGCTGTGCGGCGCCCGGCGGTTGGAGCCGACGGCCCGGCGGTCTCGGTCGCCTCGGCGGTGGCCCCGTCCGCGTCAGCCGCCTCGGCGGTCTCGGTCGCCTCGGCGGACTCGGTCGCCTCGGCGGTTTCGGCCGTCTCGGTGTCACCGGGCGACGCATCGCCCTCTCCGGGCAGTTCGGCCAGGTCGCCCTCGGGGGCGCCGTCGTTTTCGGCAGCGGCGTCGTTCTCGGCGGTCATGGCACGAACTCCAGCTTCGACATCTTGATCTGATCGCCCTCCCGCTGCAGGCTCACGGCAAGCCGCCAGGTTCGCGGCTGTTGCTCGGCGCCGGACGTGTTCGACACCTTCGACGTGGCCGCCACCAGCACCTCGGCCGAGTCATCGGTCATCGACTGCACTGCGGCGGCGTTGACCGTCACATCGGTGACCACCTTGGATTCCTGGGCGATCTTGACGAAGTCCTTCGCGGCGCCCTGGAAGTCGTCCCGGAACGGGCCGGTGGAGTTGTCGATGATGCGGGCGACGTCGGCTTCGGCGTTGTTGAAATCCAGCGACATCAGCGTCACCACGGCCTGCTTTGCCGCAGCCGCATATTCCGCGTTCTGCTGATGCAGGTGCTGCGCCTGGCGATGGCTGTAGAACAGATAGCCGCTGAGCGAGAGCAGCGCCACGATGCCGAGCACACACGCGGCCGCGACGGCCGAGCGCCAGCCCGGGCGACGCAGCCGGCGCGAGCGCGCCGGCTGGAGATCATCGGTCGCCTCGGCATCCCCGGGGGAATCCACGGTGTCCGCGGCGGCCCCGGGGGAATCCACGGTGTCCGCGGCGGCCCGATCCGCATCCTGGACGTCCTCGTCCTCCGTGGCGGGCTCCGCCTCGGTCTGCACGCCGGGTTCGGCGGCGACCTCGTCCGCAGGCGTGGGGCTGGTCTCGTCGGCCGCCGGCTCCGCGGCGTTGTCGGCCTCCCGGCGCAGCCGGATGGCCCGGGCCCGGGCACGCGCAGCCGCGGCGGTGGCCTCGGCCTCGGCGGCCTCCGCTTCGGCCTCCTCGGCCAGGGCGCGGGCCCGGTCAGCCTCGGCGGCGCGGTCGGTATCGCGGGGCGATTCGTCGACTTGGTCGTCGTCGATCACCGACGAGCGGCGTCTGAAAGACGGCACAGCCGACCTCCTTGTCTGCTTGTCCCCAGTACGCGGCTGGACATGAGAACGTCGTTCTTCATTTTGAATACGGCTGCGACGATACCCGTCGCTCAGACCACCCGGCAAAGGCATGCTGTCTGCGGAAATGTTGTTTACATGCTGTGCGGATGCTCAGCGTCGATCGTCCTGCAACTTGTCCTTCATCACCTTGCCGGTGGCGTTCAACGGCAACTCGTCGAGGAACTCTACATACCGGGGCACCTTGAAACCGGCCATTCGGTCACGACTCCATGCAATCAGTTCTGATGCGCTCAACCCGCCACAGTCTCCCGCCTTGGTGACGATGAAGGCCTTGCCCACCTGGCCCATGCGCTCGTCGGGCACCCCGATCACCGCGGCCTGAGCCACGGCGGGGTGCTCCAGCAGGAAGCCCTCGATCTCGGCGGGGTACGCGTTGAAGCCGCCAACGATGAACATGTCCTTCTTGCGACCGACGATCCGCAGCCGGCCCGCATCGTCGAGGGTGCCCAGATCGCCGGTGTGCAGCCAACCGTCGGGGTCGATGGCCTCCGCGGTGGCAACCGGGTCATCGAGGTAGCCCTGCATCACGCTGTATCCACGGACCAGCACCTCGCCGTCGTCGGCAATCCGGACCTCGACGCCGTCGCACGCCACACCGGCGGTGGTGGCGACGTCCTCGAACGAGTCACCGGGACGCGACAGCGTCACCGTGCCGGCCTCGGTCAGCCCGTACCCGGTCGCCAGTGTCTTGAACGGCAACTCCTCGTGTACCCGCCGCACCAACTCGACGGGGATGTCGGCGGCACCGGTCACGCCGGCCCGCAGGGTGGCCAGCTTGGCCTTGTCCTCGACGGCGAGCAGTGAGTAGTAGATCGTTGGCGGCCCGGGCAGCATCGTGACCCGTTCCGCGGAGATGAGTTCCACCACCTTGTCGACATCGAACACCGGCACCGGCAGCATGGTGGCGCCCCGGATGAACGACGCGATCAGCCCTGCCTTGTAGCCGAAGGTGTGAAAGTAGGGATTCACCATCAGGTAGCGGTCGCCGCGGCGCAGATCCGCCAGGTCGCACCACTCCTCGTACAGCCGCAGGTTCTGGCTGTGGTTCATCATCACGCCCTTGGGCCGCCCGGTGGTACCCGAGGTGAAGATGATGTCGGAGATGTCGGTTCCCGCCACCGGGCGGCTGAAAGGCCGGCCCGAGGACAGGAAGCCCGACTTCACGTCGATGACCGGAACGTCGTTCGGCGCCGTGTACTCGGCGCCAAGGAAACCCTGCTGGACCAGCACCGCCTTGGCCCCACTGCGGCCGATGATGTCGGCCGCTTCCTCGTTCTTGAAGCGGGTGTTCACCGGGACCAGCACGCCGCCGGCGGTGATCAGGCCGAAGGCGGCGATGATCCACTCGGCGCTGTTGGGTGCCCAGACCGCGGCCCGATCCCCCTTGGCGATGCCGAGGTCGGCAAACGCCCCGGCGGCACAACTTATTCGTTCTGCCAGCTCGGTGAACGACAAGCGCAGCGGACCGTCGACGACCGCCTCTGCATCGCCGAACCGGTCCGCTGCGCTGGCGACCAACTCGGGGAGGGTCCGCCACCGTGTCATCGTGCGCTACTCCTCAACGGGCGCGGGGCGCCCTTGATCGTCGCAGCGCGGTCCTCGTGCGCTACTCCTCAACGGGCGCGGGGCGCCCTTGATCGTCGCAGCGCGGTCCTCGTGCGCTACTCCTCAACGGGCGCGGGGCGCCCTTGATCGTCGCAGCGCGTGCTACGTACGTCACACCGTGACGAGACGACCCAGGTTGCCGCCCATGATCTTGGCCTGATCCTCGACCGACAGGTGCTCGAGCGCCGTGATGTAGTGCGTCGGTTCGGCCAGACCCTCGGGGTGCGGCCAGTCGGAGCCGTAGAGCACCTGGTCCACGCCGATCAGGTTGATCAGGTCGTCGATGCCCTCCTCGTAGAACGGGCTGACATAGATGCGGTTCTTGATCTCCTCGATCGGGTTGCCCGGGAATGCTTCGGGCGCCTTCTTCCAGACCTCGGCCATGGAGTCCAGCAGCGGGAACATCCACTTGGACCCGGCCTCCACGATGCCCACCTTGAGCTTCGGGAAACGGAACAGCGCACCGTGGATCACCCACGACGCGACCGCATCCTGGATCGGGCGCCACTCGTTGAGGATGGACATCGCGTTGGTCTGGAACGGCAGCATCTCCTGGGCCGCACCGTCCCACTCCGAGGTGTAGCGGGAGTAGCCGCTGTCCGAGGAGTGCATGCCGACGAACACGTCGTGGTGCACGACCCGCTCCCAGAACGGGTCGAACTCGGGCAGCGCGAACGACCGCGGGCCACGGAATCCGGGCACCGGCGCCGGGCGAATCAGGATGGCGCGCGCACCGCGCTTGACCGCCCACTCCAGTTCCTCGATCGCCTTCTCCACGATCGGCAGCGTGATCACCGGCGTGGTGAAGATCCGGTTCTGGTAGTTGAAGCCCCACACCTCGTCGAGCCACTGGTTCAGCGAGTGGATCAGCACGTGGATGGCGACCGGATCGTCCGACAGCCGCTCCTCGATGAGGCTGGCCAGGGTCGGGAACATCAGGCTGCGGTCGACGCCCAGTTCGTCCATCACCTTGATCCGGGGTTCGGGCTCGAAGAACGCCGGGATGGCCCGCATGGGCTCCCCGAACAGCTCACGCCTGCTCTTGCCCTCGGGGTTGCCGAACTTGAAGTACTCCTCCCACGCGCCCGGCCTGGCGACCACGGAGAAGGTGGGGTTGGGAATGTAGTTGCTGATCTGGCCCTTGATCGCGATCTTGGTGCGGCCGTCGACCTCGACGTACTGGACGACGTCCTTGTACTCCTTGGGCAGGTACTTGGTCAGCGCCTCCGGCGGCTCGTACAGATGGTTGTCCGCGTCGAAGAGCGGAAACGGGATATCCACCCGGTGGGAAAGTTGCCCCATGGAAAACTCCTTTTCTTCTCGGGAGAATCGTATTCTCATCGGCCACCGGCCGCAATAACCAGGTCGGCTCAGGTGGGCACGTGTTCCTGCCGGGCGCCCAGCAGTTGCTCCCGCACGGCGAATTTCTTGACCTTGCCGCTGGCGGTGCGCGGGTACTCGTCGACCCGATGCAGCTCCTCGGGCCACTTCTGGGGCGCCACCCCGGCGCCCCGGAAGTGCGCGCGCACCTCGTCGAGCGTGGGCATGACATCGCCTTCGCGGATCCGCAGCACCGCGGCTGCGTGCTCCCCCAGTCGCGGATCGGGCGCCGCGACCACCACCGCCTCGATGACCGCGGGTATCGCCAGCAGGATCTCCTCGACCTCGAGCGCGCTGATGTTCTCGCCGCCCCGGATGATCACGTCGGCCTTGCGGTCGGTGATGGTCAGGTAGCCGTCGTCGTCGAGCACCCCGACATCGCCGGTGCGGTACCAGCCCTCGTCGTCGAACGCGCCCTCGGTGAGCTCGTCGTCGGTGTAGCCCAGGCACAGGTCCGGGCCGCGGCTGAAGATCTCGCCGTCGGGCCCCAGCCGGATCTCGACTCCCGGGCGGACGTTACCGTCGGTGAACAGGCGCTTGGCCTCGGGAGCATCGGGACGCGAGCCGGTGATGGACGGGTGCTCGGTGCTGCCGTATGAACGGAATACGAACATGCCCAGGTCGGTCAGCCGCTGCGCCACCGCCGCCGGCACCGTGGACCCGCCCAGCCCGACCGTCTTGAAGTGCCGGAGGTGCTCGGGCCTGCAGTCGGGGTGGTCGAGCAGGCTGGTCACGAAGTACGGCGGGCCGCCGCCGACGCACAGCCCGTCGCGCTCGATCAGCGCGAGCACCTTGGCGGGATCCCAGACATCCGCCAGGTCGATCGGCGCGCCCTCCAGAACCGGGATCAGAAACGCGCCGAGCATGCCGATGAAGTGGCCGACCGGTGTGGCGGTGAGCTGCCGTCCGCGGTCGGGCGGGTAGTTCTCCAGCAGCTGGCGGGTCTCGAAGCTGAGGGTCTGATGGCTGTGGATCACCCCTTTCGGATTCCGGGTGGTCCCGGAGGTGAACGCGATCAGGGCGGGCGCTGCGGGATCGGCCGCGACGGTGCCGGTCATCGGCTCGTCGGCGAGCAGATCGTCGAAGGGCAGGGCGTGCCCGTCGGCGTGTTCCCCGCCGTCCACCACCCCGACGATCGGGACGTCCGCACACAGGTCGGGCTGGTAGCGCATCCGGCCGAACTCCCCCGCGGTGATGAACACCTTCGGCTTGGCCGTCGCGATGATGTGGGCCAGTTCCTTGCGGCCGTAGAAGTGCACGATCGGCACGATCACCGCACCCAGGAAAGCCGAGGCCCAGAAAGTGACCGCGGCCTCACGCCAGTTGGGCAGCTGGAACGCCACCACGTCGCCCGCCCCGACACCGCGCTCGCGCAACCCCGCGGCCAGCCGCCGGGCGTCGCGATCGACCTCGCCGAACGTGCCGGTGTAGGGCCGCACCGCCGAGTGCACGTAGAAGCCGGCCTGCGGGTTGTCCCACAGGCCCCGGGCGAGCAGGTCGCCGAGCGTCTCATCGGTCCACCAGCCCTCGCGCCGGTACCGCTCGATCAGCTCGGCAGGAATCTTCCGCATGTTGTGGTGTGCCGCCCTTTCCCTCCGCGTGGAGATGCCATTCGCGATGCTATTCTCCGCCTACGAGAATGCCAATACCGCAGATGGAGAATGCATCATGGTCGACCTCGAGTTCGACGACGGCCTGGCCGTCATCACCATCGACCGGCCGCATGCCCGCAACGCGATCTCCCTGGAGACCATGGAGCAGCTCGACAAGGCGCTCGACGGCGCCCAGGGGGCGGCCGCTCTGGCGCTGACCGGAGCGGGCGATCGCGCCTTCGTCTCGGGTGGTGACCTCAAAGAGCTCAGCGCGCTGCGCACCGTCGAACAAGCCTCGGCGATGTCCTTCCGGATGCGCTCGATCTGCGACCGCATCGCCGGCTTCCCCACCCCGGTGGTCGCGGCGCTCAACGGCCACGCGCTCGGTGGTGGTGCCGAATTCGCGGTGGCCGCCGACATCCGGCTGGCCGCCGACGACATCAAGATCGGGTTCAACCAGGTGGCGCTGGAGATCATGCCGGCGTGGGGCGGCGCCGAGCGACTGGTTGACCTGGTCGGCTACAGCAAGGCCCTGCTGCTGGCGGGCACGGGCCGCATCGTCGATGCCGCGGAGGCCGAACGGATCGGGCTGATCGATCAGGTCCTGCCCCGGGCGAGCTTCGGCGAGCAGTGGCGGACCATCGCCCGGGCCCTGGCCGGCCGGCCGGCGGGCCAGGTCAAACGGGTGATGCGCGGCGTGCCCACCACCGAGGCCGTCGCGGCGTTCGCCGGCCTGTGGGTCTCCGACGAACACTGGGCGGCCGCCGAGAAGGTGACCAACCGGGCGAAGTGACCGCCCGCCCGGCTCACCCGCCGAGCTCGCGCACGGGATCGCGCCCGTCCCAGCCCTCGGCGGCGTCCCGCAGGAATATCGCCATGCCCTCGGTGGCCTCGGTCAGTTCCATGATCTCGATCACCGCAGCGGGGCTGCCCGGCGGCTCGACGTAGGCGAACCGGGTCCCGACGTCGGCTCCCCCCGACCACACCACGGGCCATCCTGCGGTCTGTACCTTGGCCATCGATGCGTCGAAATCCGCTGTCCAATACGCCAGCTGGTGAAACCCCTGACCGCCGGAGTCCAGGAACTCGGTGAAGATGCTCGGGGTGTCGTCGAGCTGCTGGATCAACTCGAGCTGCAGGTCTCCGCTGTTGGCGAGCGCGATGGAGATCGTGAGCTCGCACGGCCGGCCGCGGTAGGTCACCCGCTGGGGCAGCGCGCGGATCACGTACCACGGACCCACCCCCAGTCCCACCCAGCCGGCCAGCGAGGCATCGAGGTCGGTCACCACATAGCCGACCTGTCGGATCACCCCCGGCAGGACCGGGCCGCCATCGTCCACAATGCCGGACGGTAGCAGCATCCGGACGGCCACACGGCACGTTCGCCCGTTGCTGTTCTCTCTAGACGAGAACGTCATTTCCGATTATCGTGAACAATGTGTCAACCACGCAGCGGGCTCTGGCGCCCGAAATCTCCACCTGGCCGGACGAGAACCCCCAGCTGATCGGCAGCAGATGTGGCGATTGCGACGCCACCACATTCCCGGTCCAGGACCACTGCCCGAAGTGCAGCAGTGGGTCGATGTCCGAGGTGAAGCTGCCGCGCCGCGGCACCGTGATCGCCTGGACGACCCAGGGCTTCCCCCCCGGCCCGCCCTACGCGGGCCCGACCGGCAAGGACTTCGTGCCCTTCGGTGTCGGCCTCGTCCAGCTCGGCCTGGGTGAGGACGCGGTGATCCGCGTCGAGGGTCGCCTGACCGAGAACGACCCGGAGAAGCTGAAGTTCGGCCAGGAGGTCGAGCTGACCATGATCCCGTTCGCGACAGACCCGGATGGCACCGAGGTCGTCACGTTCGCCTTCGCGGCCGTCTAACGAGAGAGCAGAATATGACCAATCAGGACAACTCTGTCGCGATCATCGGGGTGGGACTGCACCCCTTCGGCCGGTTCGACAAGCCCGCGGTTCAGATGGGGGCCGAGGCCATCCGGATGGCGCTCACCGACGCCGGGCTGGAGTGGAAAGACATCCAGTTCGGCTTCGGCGGCAGCTACGAGGTGTCCAACCCGGACTCGGTGACCCGCCTGGTCGGGCTCACCGGGATCACGTTCACCAACGTCTTCAATGCGTGCGCGACGTCGGCGAGCGCCATCCAGCAGACCGCGGACACGATTCGCCTCGGCAAGTACGACATCGGTGTCGCTGTGGGCCTGGACAAGCACCCGCGTGGCGCGTTCACCGACGACCCGGCCAAGCTGGCGCTGCCGCAGTGGTATGCCGAGAACGGACAGTTCGTCACGACCAAGTTCTTCGGCATGAAGGCCAACAAATACATCCACGACCACAACATCAGCCAGGAGACCCTGGCCCGGGTCGCGAACAAGAACTTCCGCAACGGCGTGAAGAATCCCAAGGCCTTCCGGCGCAAGGAGATCTCCGTCGAGGAGATCCTGAACTCGCCGGCGCTGAACTACCCGCTGACTCAGTACATGTTCTGCTCCCCCGACGAGGGCGCCGCCGCGCTGATCATGTGCCGTGGCGACATCGCGCACAAGTTCACCGACAAGCCGGTCTACGTGCGGGCATCGGAGATCAGGACGCGCCGTTTCGGCGCCTACGAGGTCCATGCGACCTCGGCGCCGATCACCGAGGACGTGGCGCCGACGGTGTACGCGGCCAAGGCTGCCTACGAAGCCGCGGGCATCGGCCCCGAGGATGTCGACGTCGCCCAGCTGCAGGACACCGATGCCGGCGCCGAGGTGATCCACATGGCCGAGACCGGACTGTGCGCCGACGGCGAGCAGGAGAAGCTGATCGCCGACGGCGCCACCGAGATCCACGGTTCGATCCCGGTGAACACCGATGGCGGGCTGATCGCCAACGGCGAGCCCATCGGGGCGTCGGGTCTGCGGCAGATGCACGAGCTGGTCATCCAGCTGCGCGGGACGGCCGGCGATCGCCAGATCCCCGGCTCCCCCCGGGTCGGCCTCGCCCAGGTCTACGGCGCACCGGGAACCGCCTCGGCGACCATCCTGTCGCTCTAGCGTCCCGGGGGCCGCCGCCCTCCCGATCTACCTCGCCTGAACCTCGCCGACGCGTCCACGGACAGCGTCGCCGAGGTCGGGCAGCGGTAGCGGATCACCCTCCAGCCGGCGCAGCCACCGTTCGCAGAACTCGAACGTCTCGGCATGGCCGGTGTCGATCCCGAGTTCGCGTTCCACGATCAACGCCTGCGACACGCTCGTCGCAAACACCGTCCACACCACCGGCGGGACATCGGAGGTGTCATAGCCGTAGCGCCGCAGGGCGTCGGCGATCGCCCTTCTCTGCTCCTCGCGGAACCGCTCGGCGTAGTACACGATCTCGGCGCGTAGCGCCTTGCGGTGATTGGCCAGGCCCATGAACTCCATGGTCAGCCGGGTCGCCACGGGAGACGTGCTGAACCGCCACAGCGCCCACAGCGGCTGTGCCGACTGCAGTGCGGTGGGCAGCACGGCAAGGCCCTCCTCGGCCCTGCGGTGGAACACCGCCAGGAACAGATCCTCCATGGTCCGGAAGTAGTAGTGCACCAGCTGCGGCTTGAGGCCGGCCTTCTCGGCAACCCGCCGCGAGGTCACCGCGGCGTAGCCCTCCTCGAGCAGCAACTGCTCAGCGGCGTCGAGCAGCACCACCCGGTTCTTCGCGTCCGGAGCCCCGATCCTGCGCGGCGATGCCATGCTCACCCCTGGTCCGTTCGAATCTGTCGCGTCGACCTTGACCCTAACTCTTACCCCATGCTAAGCAGGTGCTCAGCATTTTCGCACACCTGACACCTGCCAGGTGGACCACCGGCCCCGGGAGGCACCCGACATGACCGATTTCGACACCGTGGACTACTTCACCGATCCCGACCTGGTGTCCGACCCGAACCCGTACTTCGACTACCTGCGCAACAAGTGCCCGGTGCAGAGGGAACCGCACCACGGTGTGATCGCGGTGACCGGCTGGGAGGAGGCGAATGCGGTGTACAAGGACAGCGAGTCCTTCTCGTCGTGCATCGCTGTCATGGGACCGTTCACGCCGCTGCCCTTCGCCGCCGAAGGCGACGACATCACCGAGCAGATCGAGCAGCACCGCACCGAGATCCCGATGTACGAGCACATGGTCACGATGGATCCGCCCGAACACACCAATGCCCGGTCCATCCTCACCAGTCTGCTGACCCCGAAGCGGCTCAAGGAGAACGAGGACTTCATGTGGCGGCTGGCCGACCGCTACCTCGACGAGTTCATCGCCGACGGGAAATGCGAGTTCCTGGCCGCCTACGCCAAACCCTTCTCCCTGCTGGTGGTCGCCGACCTGCTCGGGGTTCCCGAGGCCGACCACGACGAGTTCCGTGCTGCGTTCGGCGCCGAACGGCCCGGCTCCCGGGTCGGCTCGCTCGACCACGAGACGATCTCTGCCAACCCCCTGGAATGGGCCGACGAGAAGTTCACCCAGTACATCGAGGACCGGCGCCGCGAACCCCGTGACGACGTGCTCACCTCGATCGCCACGGCGAAGTATCCGGACGGATCGACCCCGGAGGTGATCGACGTCGTTCGGACCGCCACCTTCCTCTTCGCCGCCGGCCAGGAAACCACCGCCAAACTGCTCGGCGCGGCAATGCAGATCCTCGGCGATCGGCCCGACATCCAGCAGCAGTTGCGGGAGGACCGCAGCCGCATCCCGGTGTTCATCGAGGAGTGTCTGCGGATGGAGAGTCCGGTCAAGACCGTCTTCCGGATGACCCGTAAATCCACCACGGTCGGCGATCTCGATTCGCCGGCCGGGACGACCGTGATGGTCAGCCCGGGCGCGGCCAACCGCGATCCCCGCCGGTTCGAGAACCCGCACGAATTCTCCCTGGAACGGAAGAACGTGCGTGAGCACATCGCGTTCAGCCGCGGCATCCACTCCTGCCCGGGCGCACCGCTGGCCCGGGTCGAGGGCCGGGTGTCCATCGAACGGATTCTGGACCGGATGGCCGACATCCGCATCGACGAGGACAAGCACGGGCCCGTCGGCCACCGCAACTACACCTACGAACCCACGTTCATCCTGCGCGGGCTGACCGAGCTGAACATCACGTTCACGCCGGTCGGGTGAGACGGGTCGACCATTCGGCCCTCCAACCCCACCGCGCTTGATATTCTCCGCTGGGATAACGCCAATCTCTTTCAGTGAGATCGGCATTTTCGGTAGCCCTGACGTGGAGGCATATGTGAAGTCGGTCGTGTTGAGCGCCGCACTGGTCGTCGCAGCGCTGATCTCTGCGCCGGCAGCATCGGCGATGGCCCTCGGCAATTATCTCCTGCACATTCCGGAACGCAGGGACTTCCACACATATGTCTGGGCGGCGATCTCGCCGTGCCGGAATCCCGACAACTCGAAGCGGACCGACTGCATCGACGTGCTCTCCATGCCGCAGCCGATCGCCAAGGCCATCTACGGACGGGGCGAGGCCTGGTTGGCCGACGGCCGCTACACCATGGTCATCGACGACCCGTTCGGCCTTCGCTGCGGTGACATCTACTACGGCCCGACGATCCCCACGCACGACGTGTACACCTGGGACCCGAACACGCTGGCCGGCCAGATGGTGTCGTCGTTCGACGCCGGCTGCGACGGAGCCCCCGGTGGGCAGCTCACCTATCCCTTCTTCCTGACCAGGATGTGACCATGCGACGCACCTCGACCATCACCGCAGTGGCGGCCCTGGCCGGCTCGGCCCTCACCGTGGTCGCGGCACCGGCGTCCGCACAGGGCCCCGTGCTGCATCAGATCCGCTACACGGTCACCGCGGACGCGCCCTACTACGCCGACATCTACTACCGCGACACCGAACCCGCGGTGTTCTCCGACTACAGCCACAACCCGTACCTGTACAGCCCGAAGGTGGAGGCCGACATCGGGCCGGATCAGCCGTGGGTGCTCGAGACCCAGCTCGCCGACCCGAACAGGTGGGCCATGGTGGCGGTGCAGAGCGGCGAGTCGCTGAATCTCCCGACTCCCGGGTTCAACTGCGAGCTCGCCGTCGACGGCGTGGTGGTCAAGACGAACAGCGGCCCCAAGGGCGCGCTGTGCTCGATCCGCGGCTGGTAAACCGGCCGGCGACGCCGAACGTCAGGTGTCCCCACGACTCAGGCGTCGCCGCGACGCCAGAGGCTTTCGCCGTTCATCGGGACACAGGCAAGGAACAGCCCATCGGGAGCCTGGGCTACAGCGAACTGGCTGCCGTCACAGCTGCTGCCCTCATCGCGGATCCCGGCCAGCGGTGGAGAGCGGAACCACCTGGGCTCGTAGCGACGCGGAGAGCCGCAGAACACCAGCCTGCCCGGCCGGATCGACGGACCGGCCACCGCCGTTCCGAACACGAAATAGCTCGTGTTCGAACAGTACGAGCCCAGCACCACGTTCGGGGTGATCCCCGGAACACAGAACGCATCGTTGCAGGTCTGCGGCCCCGCAGCGGCGGGCGGCGCAGCCAGTAGTCCAGCGGCCGTCATCAGGGCAGCCGCGATTCCGGTCAGACGCACAGGGACACTGTCGCACACTCGGAAACGGAATTCTCGGATTCGGAGAAGATTGCTGCATCCGGGTTGCCGGGCGATCCGTCGTGATGCGGCAAAATCCTTGAAACCCAATGGCCATCGCCGCGGAAGTGCTATTCTCCGGAACCGAGAACACCCCTATCTCGGTCGGAGGAGAAACGCTTATGTCGGCCGCCCCAACAAGTGCCGGTGCCGCGATCGTAGCGGCCGCCACCACGCTGGGTCTGCTTTTCGCGGCACCCGCAGGCGCAGACGAGGAATGGGGCATCAACGGCACCTTCGCCGTGTCGTCCAACGGTGACTTCGCCAAGATCAACGAGCGCTTCCAGGACCAGCCCGGAGAACGGGCCACCTGGACCATCTCCACCCAGTGCATCTCCCCCACCGAATGCGCCGGCACGGTCAACTCCGACGAGGGCTGGAGTGCCCCCATCTACACCACCAGCGGACTCTGGTACGTCAAGCGGGTCGTCCCGGACTGGCGGTTCTGCGCCGACGGACAGTCCGTCGAGGGCCTGCGGATCTACAAGATCTACCCGGTCGGCTTCGACGGCCACTTCGACGCCGCCTCCGACGAGTACACCGGCGAGAACCAGACAGTGGGCCCCAGCGGCTCGTGCGGGCGCAACCAGGAGCCCCAGATCCGGATGCCGTTTTACATGAAGAAGCTCTAGCAGTCGCTGCGGCCGAAGGATCGGCTCCAGCGATGAATCCGGCCCCCGAGCTCAGCGCTCGGGGGCCGGATTCTTCGCGTCTCCCACCGTCAGATGGGCAGCATCTCCTGCCAGGACTTCGGCGCCCCGGCCAGGTCGGCCTGCCGGTAGACCTTGCCGTCGCCGCCCACGTACTCACCGGTGCGCGGGTTGTACTTCGCCACCGCCACCGAGGGGCCGGAGGACGGGGACCCGCCCTCGAAGGCGCTCGGCGAGATGACCGGTTCCGGCCCCGGCACCGGCACCGCGGTCGGAGGCAGGTGCAGGTCGTCGGGGTTGATTCCGGGCGGAACCGGAACCTCGGTCGCCCTCGGCAGTTGTGCGGGCGGCAACGGCACCGACGCCGGGTCGGTCACCTGCGCCGGCCCGGGTGGGCTGACCGGCGGGGTGAGGTAGAGCGGTTGCCCGGGCAGCATGGCGCCCGGATTGGTCCCGGCGAAGTTCGGCGGCGGCGAGGGCGGCGGCGGGATATCGGGTGGCGGTGCCAGCACGCCCGGCGGCAGCGGAGTGCCCTCGATCGGCCCGAAGATGTTGGAATCCGGCAGCGCCCGGGAGTCGGGCGGGACCCCCTGCGAGACGAGGTTCGGGTCGAACGGGAACGGGCCGGTCACATGTTGGCGCGTCGCGAGCGGCTGATAGCCGTTCGGGTCGTTGCACAGTTCGACGGTGGGGGCGCGCTTGCCCGGATGCTCCATGCAGGGGTAGTTGCGGGCGCCGCGAACGGCGACCGGCGAGTCCTGCGGCAGTTTGCAGTACAGGCCGTCGGGCGTGTCCGCCAGGCTCTCGTCGGTCGGGGCCCGCCACGCCGACGGTGGCAGGAATCCGACGGTGCAGGAAGCCGGGTCCCCGAGGCCGAGGGAGAACTCGCCGTTGGGCAGACCCGTCGGATTGTTGGTGGGTGCGTAGGTCTGAATCTGCGAGACGTACGGCGGCACCAGCACCAACAGCTGCTCGATCGACGGGTTGTAGGTGACCCCGATCTTGCCGAAGGTGGTCAGGTTCGCCAGCAACACCGGCAGGGTGGGCTTGAGCTGTTCCAGCAGCCGGGAGGTCTCTTGCGCGAACCCGGGACCCTTTTGCAGCAACGTCCGGATCTGCGGATCGTTGTTGGCCACCTGATCGGTGATACCGGCCAGGCTGGCCGCCCAGGTACGGATCGAATCCGAGGTCTGCGCCTGGGCTTCCAGGAACGGCACCGCGTCGTCGGTCAGCGCGCGCAGCTGATCCGACACCCCGTCGGCATCCCTGGCGATCGTGGCCGCGGAGTCGATCAGGGAGCCGAAGTCGAAGCCGGCCCCGTTGAACGCGTTGTACGACTCGTCCAGCAGCTTGACCAGGTTGTCCTTCGGGATGCTGTCGGTCAGCGCGCTGACCTGGTCGAGCATCGGCCCCACCGCCTGCGGGATGGTGGTGTTCGCCATCGCGATCACCGAGCCGTCCTGCAGGTAGGGGCCCGAGTCGCTGTTCGGCAGCAACTCCACGTACTGCTCACCAACCGCCGACATGCTGCGGACCTCGGCCCGGAGATCGGCCGGGATCTTCGGCGAGCGGGCCAACGACATGGTCGCCTCGGCGCCGTTCTCGGTCAGCCGGACCCCTTGGACCTTGCCGACCTGCGTGCCGCGGTAGGTCACGTTGCTGAACCGGTAGAGCCCACCAGCGGCGGGCAACTCCATCGTCACCGTGATGCGGCCGATCCCCAGCAACATGGGCACCTGCATGTAGGTGAACACCATCACCGAGACGCCGATGATCGACGCGATCGTGAAGATGATCAGCTGGGTGCGGACGAAACGCGTGAGCATCAGCCACCACCTCCGGGGGCGGGCGGAGCGTCATACGGCCCCGCGAAAATCGGTGCCGGTGCGCCCGGTTCGGGCGCCGCCGACTGGACCTGCACCGGCTGGCCCGGGAACGACATCGGCGCCGGGGGCCTCACCGGCAGGATCGGCCCGACATCGGGCGACACCGGTGGCACCGGTTCGTGGCCGGCCGCCAACGCCTCCGAAGGCGCCGGCACCCCGGGCGGGTAGGTGACGTCGCCCAGCGGTGGCGCCACGTTGGGCGGTGGTGGATCGATACCGAGCTTGAGCGGGTCGTAGGTGTACTGCAAATAGTTCGGGTCGCCCGGCGCCGGAATGATTTCGGCGCCCTCCTGCTCCCACCGGGTACCGAGGAACACGCTTCGTTTGAGCCGCGGAACCGTGAGGTCCATGATGGCGTACAGGTTGTAGTAGTCGCCGCGGATCGCGCGGTCGATGAAGCTCTGAGTGAAGGGGAAGTGCACGGCGTACTCGAGGATCGCGTCCAGGTCGGGTCCGACGTCGGCGAACGCCTTGATCGCGGGCTCCAGATTCTGCAGGTTGCGCACCAGGTCGTCCTTCGAATCGCTGACGAACCGGGTGGCGGTGTCGCTGAAGGTGCCGAGCTTCTGCAGCGCGGTGGTCAGCCGTGGCCGCTCGTTGACCAGCACGTCGATCGCCGGCGGGATCCGGTCCAGCGCCCGGGTGATGTCGTCGCGCTGCTCGGCGAAGGTCGAGGCCAGACGGTTGAGCGACTTGATCGAGGACACGATGGCATCGCGCTGCGCATCCAGCGTGCCCACGAAATCGTCCAGCCGGGTGAGCAACTCACGCACCTCACCGGCACGCCCGTCCAGGGCGGTGCTGGCGTTGTGGATCACGTCGCCGATCTGCCCCAGCCCGCCTCCGTTGACCACCGCGGCCAGCGCGGCCAGCGTCTGCTCGGTGGTCGGATAGGTCGACGATCGATCGAGCTCGATCGTGGCCCCGGGCGCCAGCCGCCCTTCCGGCGCCTCGCCGGCCGGCGGATCCAGCGACATGTGCATCGAACCGAGCAGGCTGGTCTGACCGACGCTGGCCACCGCATTGGCGGGCACCGCGACATCGGGTTTCACCGAGATCTCCACCACCGCGTGCCAGTCCTCCGCACGCAGGCTCCGGATGCTGCCGACCACGACATCGTCGATCATCACCGGCGAATTCGGTTCCAGCGTAGCCACATTGGCGATCTTGACGGTGTAGGCATCCGCGTCGGGACCCCGGCCGACCGCGCCGGGAAGCGGCAGCGAGTTCACACCCTGGAATCCGCACCCACTCACGCTCACCGCGACGCAGGCACCGGCGATGACGGCTCGGCGGATCACTTTCACCCGGGTCATGGCGTACCTCCGGCCTCGGCGGGCAACGGCCCGGGCGGCGGCGCGGCCGGCGCCGGTCCCGGCGCTGGGCCGGCCGGGGCGAGCATCGAGTACACGCTCGGGGGGACACTCGGGGGGACCACCGGCGGTGCGCCCGGCAACAGCTGCTGCGCGCCCGGCGGCGCCTCCCCGGGCGCCCGGCCGGTGTACGGCGCGGGTCCCGGAGCCACGCCCTCGTAGGCCGACACCGTCGGCGGAAGCTCCGGCGGGCGCGGGCTACCGCCGGGCCCACCCGGCATCAGGCCCGGCTCGGAGTAGACCAGATTCGCCGGGTTCGCCGAGGGCATCAGGTACGGATCGAGCCCGATCGGAAGATAGTTGAAGTTCAGCAGCCGCAGGGCCGGCCCGAGGTACTGAGCGCACAGCTTCGCTGTCTCCGGGGCGGTGGTGTTCTCGACGGCCCCGATGGCGCCGCAGATGAATTCGACGGGGCTGGTGAAGTTGTTGAACACGAACTGCCCGACCGCGCTGCCCACATCGGGGTTGTAGATGTTGTAGGCGTTGATCAGCGCGTTGGGGGCGATGTGCAGCAGGTTTTCGATCTCCATCTTGTTGTCGAGGAGGTTCGACGTCACATTTGCCAGTCGCTGGACCTGCTCGGAGGCCGGGTCCCGGGTGCCCGAGATGAACCGCTGCACATCGCCCACCGCCACCGACAGGTTCTTCAGCGCCGCATCGAGATCCGAGCGACTGCCGTTGACGACGCTGGTCAGTGTCGCGAGCCGGTTCTGGAACATCACCACCTGCTGGTTGCTGTTCTTCAGCGCGGTGACGAAGGTCTGCAGGTTCTTGATGATGTCGACGACGTTGCCACTGCCCTCGGCGAGCACGCGGGCCACCCCGGAGAGCTGAGAGATGGTCTCCCGCAACTTCACTCCGTTGCCGTCCATGGCGTTGGCCGCACTGTCGATGAATCGCGACACCGCGGTGCCGTCCACACCGCTCTGCGGGCCGAGGTCGGTGGCCAACCGCATGATCTGCTCCTTGACCTCGTCCCACTCCACCGGCACGGCGGTGCGGTCGAGCGGGATGACGGTGTCCTCGGGCATGGTCGGGCCGCTGCTCCGGTAGGCGGGGGTCAGCTGCACGTAGCGGGCGGCCACCAGGTTCGGCGCGACGATCAGGGCCTTGGCGTCGGCCGGGATCGGGACATCACGGTCGACCTTGAGCACCATCCGGGTCTGGGTGCCCTCCGGCGTGATCGACTCGATTCGGCCGACCTTCACCCCGGACACCCGCACCTCGTCGCCGGGGTAGATGCCCGTCGCGGTGGTGAAGATGGCCGAGATCGTCCGCGGCCCGAAGTACACCTGCCGGACCAGGTAGGCCCCGCCGGCGACCAGTAACGCCACCAGCGCCACCGCCAGCAATGTCAGTACCCGCTTGCGACTCATCAGCGAGTACCTCCGGGAATTCCGTTGTAGGGCAGCGGCAGTTCGGAGCGCGGACCGGCCGTGTCCGGCGGTTGTCCGGCGTTGGTGCCGCGCCGGAAGCCGAACGCGTAGTCCAAGAACGGCTGAAGCACCTGCGCGGGGTTCAGGTTCGGCACGTAGGCGTTGTAGTACGGGCCGTTGGCCAGCGTCTCACCCTGCGCCAGGATGAACTTCTTCACCTTCGGCAGCATGTCGGCGATGTTGTCGCGGTTGCGCTCGAGCACCGCCATCACCGAGTTCAGCCGCTCCAGGGACGGTGCCAGCTCGGCCTCGTTGTCGGCGACCAATCCACTGAGCTGCTGGGCAACCGCCGAGGTGTTCGCGAGCAGGTCCACGATCGCGTCGCGCCGGTCGTTGAGGACGCCGAGCAGGTCATTGGCGTTGAGAATGAGTGTGTTGAGCTGCTGGCTGCGCTCGCCGAGCACCTGGGTGACGTCGCTGGCGCTCTTCAGCAGCGCGGCCAGGTTCTCGTTGCGCTCGTTGATCGAACGCGACAGCCGGCTGATGCCGTCGAAGGTCGGGCCCAGCTGCGGGGCGATCTGGTCGATGGTCGCCGTCAACGTGTCGAGCGACTGGTTCAGCGAGACC
Source organism: Mycolicibacterium xanthum (assembly GCF_019710635.1). GTDB lineage: Bacteria > Actinomycetota > Actinomycetes > Mycobacteriales > Mycobacteriaceae > Mycobacterium > Mycobacterium xanthum. The sequence goes on along the minus strand of NZ_JAIFZS010000067.1, from coordinate 12,781 downwards.
GTGTCGGTGCCGGCGGTGTTGGTCGTCAGATCGCCGAGCGCATCGGTGAGCGAGTAGGGCGATGACGTCCGTGAGGTGGGAATGGGCTCGGACGTGCTCAGCGTTCCGCTACCGTCCGACTCGAGCGTGATCACCCGCTCGCCCAGCAGCGAACCGGTCCGGATGTGCGCCGTCGTCTGCGACCCCAGCGGGTACTTCCCCGCGGTCGTGAAGGTCACCAGGGCGTCGCCGTTCTTCAGCTCGACGTTTGTCACCGTTCCGATCTTGATACCGGAGATCGTCACGTCGTTGCCGACGGCGATGCCGCCGGCCTCACCGAACAAGGCCTGGTGCCGAACCGAGGTGGCCCATTGGAGCAGGCGCTCGGGCTGCAACCCCACCGCGATGACGAGCAGGATCAGCATTGCGCCGATGAACCCCGCCCGGATCAGGTTGGATTCGCGATATTTCCGCATCAGGGCTCACCGCACCTTCCAGCCTCTTGCTTGATCATCGGGAACACCGCGGTCCGTCCTTCCAGATCGGTCACCCGAATGGAGATTCCGCAGATGTAGTACATGATCCAGCTGCCGTAGGAGCCGAGGCGGGCCAGCTTCTTGTACATGTCGGGGCCGCGCTGAAGCGCACGGTCGAAGATGACCTTCTGATCGTCGAGCAACGGGGCGACCCGGTTGATCTCGTTGACGGTGCCGTCGAGCGGAGGCCTGGCCTCGGTCAGCAGCCCGGCGATCGAAGCGGTCCCGTTGTCCAGCGCGGTGATCGCGGTGCCGATCGGGTCGCGGTCCTCGGCGAGCCCACTGACCAGTTGTTCGAGGCTGTCGATGGCTCCGGAGAACTTGTCCCCGTCCTTGCCCAGCGTGGCGACCACCGTGTTCAGGTTGTCGATCAACTGCTGAACCACCGCGCTGTTGTCTGCGACGCTGTTGGAGAACGAGGAGGTCTTGCTCATCAGCGATTGCAGGGTGTCCCCCTGGCCCTGGAAGATCTGGACCAGCGCCGAGGTCAGCGCGTTGACGTCCTGGGGGTTGAGCCCATTTATCACCGGGCGCAGGCCACCGAGCAACATGTCCAGGTCGAGCGCACCTGCGGTCCGGTCCTCCGGAATCTGCGAGCCGGCCGGCAACACCCGGGTCGAACCGGGCCCGTCGAGCAGCTCCAGGTACCGGTCACCGGTGAGGTTCAGGTAGCGCACGGCTGCCTTGGTGCCGGTGGTCAACACCACGTCGCGATCGGCGTCGAACTCCACCACCACCGACTTGTCCGGCTGCAGCGCAACGTCTTTGACGGTGCCCACCCGGACACCGGCGACGCGCACCGAGTCACCCGACTTGAGCCGCGAGGCGTCGGCGAACACCGCCGAGTAGCCCGACGTGGATCCGCTGCGGTACTGGCTGAACGCCATGAACAGGAAGGCGGTCAGGATCGCCATCACGACGGCGAACACGCCGAACTTGATGATTGTGGACGTAATACGCATCATCCCGGCTGTCCGATCTGTGCGGTGTTGCGGGGCGGCCCGTCCAGCGGCCCGAACAGCATCTGCTTGAGCCCGTCGGAGTTGAGCAGGATGCCCTGGTTGCCGTACTGGAAGGGATTGGCGCCGGTGTCGGTGACGAGATACTTCGACCGGACACCGAATCCGATGTAGGGCAGGCCCATACATTGCGGTCCGCCCTTGGCCGCCACCTTGGGCAGGTTGGCCGGGTAACGGTAGCGGTCGATGCCCAGGGTGAACGCCACGTTCACCATGACGCCCGGATCCAGCGACGGGGGCTGGAGCCGGATGTAGTTCATCCCCTGGAGCATGCAGTTGATCGCCGGTGCGTACTCCTTGAGCAGATCGGTGGTGGGCACCAGGAGCCGGAGCGCCTCGCTGGTGGCTTCGCGGTTGCTGCCGAGCACGTCGTTTCCGACGTCGGACAGGCCGATGGCGCTGACCAGGAAGGCGTCCAGGTTCTTCTGCTCGTCGACGATCCCGTCGCTGAGCGTTATCGAATTCTGCAGCGTGCGAAGCAGGTCCGGGGCGGCGTCACCATAGGCGGCCGCCACCGGCGCGGTCAGCTCCATGTCGCGGCCCAGGTTCGACAGGCTGGGCTCCAGCTTGCCGAGCAGTGCGTTCAAGTCGGTCAGCGTCTTGCCGAACTGCTCGCCGCGCCCGGAGAACGCCGCCGAGATCGCGCTCAGCGTCTCGTTGAGCTTCGCCGGGTCGACCTTGTTCAGCACCGACACGAGCTTCTGGAACACCGTGTTGATCTCGATCATCACGTGATCGCCCTGCAGCACCTGACCCTCGCGCAGTGGGGTGGCCGAGGGGTTGGGCGGCGCGACGAGTTGAACGGACTTGGCTCCGAACACCGTCGAGCTTGCGATGTCCACCCGCACGTTGTCGGGGATCAGGTGCATCTGGTCCCGGTTGATCGCCAGGTCGAGCTTCGCCGTGCCGTCAGGGCGGTAGGAGATCGAATCGACGCTGCCCACCTCCACGCCACGCATCTTGACCTTCGCGTCCGGGTTCATCACCAGGCCGGCCCGGTCGGAGAGCACCGTCACCTCGGCGGTGTCGCGGTAGTTGCCCTGGAACAGGTAAACGGCCAGCGCGACGATCGCGACGATGGCGATCACCAGCGTCAGGCCCGCCAGCGGCCTCGCATAATTTCGCGTCACCCGTCCCCCTAGCCCGACAGATTGAAGTTGCCGTTGGAACCGTAGATCGACAGCGACACCAGCAGCGTCACCGAGACCACCACGATCAGCGAGGTCCGCACCGCGTTACCGACCGCCACACCGACTCCCGACGGCCCGCCGGTGGCGAAGTAGCCGAAGTAGGTGTGGATCAACAGGATCGTGATCGCCATCAGCATCGCCTGAAGGAACGACCACAACAAGTCGATCGGGTTGAGGAAGGTGTCGAAGTAGTGGTTGTACAGGCCGCCGGACTGACCGAACAGCACCGTGGTGGTGAACTGGCTGGCCAGAAACGACAGGATGACCGCGATCGAGTACAGCGGCGTAATGGCGATCATGCCCGCCACGATCCGGGTGGACACCAGGTACTCGACCGGGCGGATAGCCATCGACTCCAGCGCGTCGATCTCCTCGTTGATCCGCATCGCGCCCAGCTGCGCGGTCACACCCGCACCGAACGTCGCCGCCAGACCGATGCCGGCGACCACCGGCGCGCTGATGCGCACGTTGATGAACGCCGCCAAAAACCCGGTCAGCGCTTCGATGCCGATGTTGCCCAGCGAACTGTAGCCCTGCACCGCCAGCGTGCCGCCCGCCGCCAGCGTCAGGAACCCGACGATCACCACGGTGCCGCCGATCATCGCCAACGTCCCCGCACCCATGGAGATCTCGGCGATCAACCGGACGATCTCCTTGCGGAAGTGCACCGTGGCATGCGGAATGCCCGCCAACGCCCGGATGTAGAACAACGCATGGTCACCAATCCCGCCCAGCATCGCCACCGGCCGCCGGACCAGATGCACCAGGCGCGGGAACCGCGCCCGTACCACCGCTGAGGTACCCATGTCGCCCGCCCTAACCCGTCGTCATCCGGATACCGATGGCCGTGACCACCACGTTGATGACGAACAGCGCCATGAAGGCATAGACCACCGTCTCGTTGACCGCGTTGCCGACCGCCTTGGCACCACCACCGGTGATCGTCAACCCGCGATAGCACGCCACCAACCCGGCGAGCAGCCCGAACAACGCCGCCTTGACACACGAGATGATCACCTCGGGCACCCCGGTCAGCAGCGTGATCCCCGCGGCGAACGCCCCCGGATTGACGTCCTGGATGAACACCGAGAAGAAATAGCCGCCCAGAATGCCGATGATCACCACCAGGCTGTTGAGCAGCAACGCCACCAGCCCCGACGCCAGCATCCGCGGAGTGACCAGCCGCTGCACCGGGTTGATGCCCAGCACCTCCATCGCGTCGATCTCCTCACGGATCGTGCGCGAACCCAGGTCGGCACACATCGCCGTCGCCCCGGCACCGGCCACGATCAGCACCGTGACCAGCGGACCCACCTGGGTCACCGCACCGAAGGCCGCACCCGCGCCGGAAAGATCGGCCGCACCCAACTCACGCAACAGGATGTTCAGGATGAAGCTGACCAGCACCGTGAACGGAATCGCCACCAGCAACGTCGGCGCCAGCGACACCCGGACGATGAACCAGCACTGCTCCAGGAACTCCCGCCACTGGAACGGCCGCACGAAGATGAACCGCACCGCGTCGGCGGACATCGAGAACAGCCCGCCTATCGCCTGCATCGGCCCGGACAGGTTCCGAATCTGCGGAACACCGACCGACCAGCGCTCCGGCCCTTTAACTGCCATCAGATCCCGACCCTTCCAAGATCGTCACCGCCGAAACCGCCGTCGGACCGCCGATGTTGTGTGCCAGCGCGATTCGCGCACCGTCAACCTGGTTGACGGCCGCACCCCGCAACTGGTGGAACAACTCGACGCACTGTGCCACACCGGTGGCACCCGGTGGATGCCCTTTGGCCTTGAGGCCTCCGCTGGGGTTGACCGGCAGCGATCCGCCGACACTGGTGACCTCCGCCTCCAGAAGCTTGTAACCGCCCAGCCTTTCGGCGAAGCCCAGATCCTCATAGCTCATCAGCTCGATACCGGTGAGAAAGTCATGCACCTCGGCGACGTGGACGTCGACCGGCGACATCCCGGCCATCGCGAAGGCCTGCTTGGCGGCCCGTGTAGTGGCGGGGAACGTGGTCATGTCCGGCTTGTGCTGGTGCATCACCGAATCCAGCCCCAGCCCGACGCCACGGATCCACACCGGCCGATCGGTGAACCGGTCGACGACGTCGTCGGCTGCAATCACGAGCGCTGCGGCACCGTCACTCTGCGGCGCGCAGTCGTACATCCGGAACGGGGTCACCACCGTCGGTGCGTTCAGTGCCTGCTCCATCGTGATCTCAAAGCGCAGCCGCGCCTTCGGGTTGTTCACACCATGGCGGTGGTTCTTGACCGCCACCATGGCTAAGTGTTCTTCAGTTGCCGGAGATTCGTGGAGATATCGGCGAACATGTAGGGCGAATCCTGCGGGGGCGACCAGTCCGAGCGGATAGTCCCAGGCCATATCGCGCGCCATGGCCTCCCATTCCCACAACATGCCGGCCGACGTGGTGTCCCGCAGCTTATCCGCACCCATCACCAACGCCACGTCGAACGCTCCGGACGCGATGCCGAACAGCGCGTTGCGGATCGCGTCGTGACCGGTCGCGCACGAGTTCTCCACCCGGGTGACCGGCAGGTCGGGCAGCCCCAGGGTGTCGGCCAGGATGCCGGACGGGAAGCCGTCGGCGGTGCCCATCGCGCCGAACCAGGCGGCCTGCAGGTCGGTCTTGGACAGTCCCTTGTCGACCGTGGCGGCGCACTCGGAGAACGCCATCGGCAACAGGTCCTTGATTCCGAGCGCGAAGTGCTCGGCGAAGGGCGTCATGCCTGCCCCGACGATCGCGACGTTCCTCACGCCGCTCCCTGATCCGGTTCGAAGGCGTAGCCGTAGTCGGGCACCCCGGAGCGGACCGCCACCCGGCGCAGCGCCAGCCGTCCCCGGTCGCCGATGTCGACGCTGCCCGGCGGGGCCCCGGTGACCTTGACCAGCGCCCGCACGTCGACGTCGTCGAGCTCGACGATGACCAGCGAGTACGGGGTGCGCAGGCCCGGCACCGGGATGTGCACCGTGGTCTCGGTGTACACCGTGCCGGTGCGTGGCAGCGGGACCAGCTCGTAGTCGGTGGCCAGCGCGCCGTCGGAGCCGACCCGGTAGCGGGGCGGGAAATCGAGCTCCGGTGGGTCACCGGCGTCTGCGGTATCGCCGGGGTTTGCGAATCGGCCCGCTTCCCAACGCACTTTCGCCTCGAACGCCCGCTCGTAGGCGGCCAATGAGATCGGGATGTTCGTATCGGCGACGAACCTGCCGTCGGGCGCCGGAAGCGGTGCGGGTTCGCGACGGTGGATCTGTGCGACGCCGCCGCTGACGGTGATGCCCGACAGGATGGCCTGCTCGGCGGCCACCAGCGGACCGGTGACACCCCGCTCGGCCAGCCCGGCCAGCGCGAAGAGGCTCGCGCTGGCGCCGAGGGTCGGCAACGCGGGCGGGTCGGGAAGGCACAGTTCCAGCGCGCGCTGGTGGTCGACTCCGGCGACCGCGACCGGGGTGTCCAGCCAGGCCGCCGCCAGGGATGCCACCAGGCCGCGCTCGTGCAGCAGCCGTGGGTCGCCGTAGTCGTGGAGGTCGCCGGTGGCGTTGCGGGTGCGGACCGGCAGGCTGCGCGCCACCCGCGCCGCGGTGCGCACCTGCAGCCCCTGCTCGGCGGTGACGATCGCCGCGGCCCCGGCGGGTTCCACGTCGGCGCCGATGATCAGCGTGCGCGGGCGGGCCGAGCTGACGGCGTCGACGGTGGCGGGCGCTCCGCCGAGCCGTTCGTCGACCTCCAGTTCCGGGTCCAGCCCGAGGCCGGCGAGCAGCACCGCCGCATTGCTGCTCTCCAGCAGCGGCAGGTCACGACTGACCAGCACGACCCGCTCCACTGCGCCACCGCCGGTCAACGCCGCGCGACCGGCCTCGACGGCCATCGTGACGGCGTCCTCGTCATCACCGGCCACCCGGTGCAGGGGTGTACCCCAGCACGGCAGGTAAGTGCCGACTGATGCGACGAACGGCATGACGGTATCTCCAGCGGTGGGTTGGGACGGCAGATCAGGTGACGGCGCCGGCCGTCTTCAGCTCGATGATGCGATCCCAGTCCAGACCCATCTCGAGCAGGATCTCGTCGGTCTGCTCCGCGAATCCCGGAGCCGGGCCCGAGTCCGGCGCGGCCACGTCGAACTGGACGGGGTTGGCCACCAACTCCAGCTCGCCGGCCCTGACAATGTACTCGTTGGCCCGGATCTGCGGATCCCGCGCTGCCTGCAGCGTGTCCTGCACCGGTGCCCACGGTCCGGCCAGCGTCGCGAAGCGCTCGACCCATTCCAGCAGTGGCCGCTTGGCCATCGCCTCCCGCAGGATCTCCACGGCGGCCGGGGTGTGCTCGGCGAACGACTCGGCGGTCGCGAACCGCGGGTCGTCGATGTAGTCCTCGAGGTCCATGTGCCGGCACACGTCCGCCCAGAACTTGGTCGGCTGCATCATCACGAAGGAGATGTAGCGGTCGTCGGCCGTCGCGTAGAGACCGACGAGCGGGTTGATCGGTGATCCGTGCACGCCCGGCGGCGGGGTGACCATCAGCTGCTGCAGATGCTGGGTCAGCGCGACGGTGTGGCCCATCGACCACAGGCCGCTGCCCAGCAACGACACGTCGACGACCGATCCTTCGCCGGTACGCTCGCGCTTGAGCAGCGCCGCGGCGATGCCGCCGGCCAGGTTGGTGCCGGAGATGGTGTCACCGTAGGCCGGACCGGGCGGGCCGATCATGCCCTCGATACCGGGCGGGGTGATCGTCGCCGCGGTGCCGGCCCGGCACCAGAACGCGGTCATGTCGTAGCCGCCCTTGACCGCTTCCTCGCCGCGGGGGCCCAGCGCGCTGCCGCGGGCGTACACGACCGTCGGGTTGACGGCGCGGATGTCGTCGACGTCGATGCCGAACTTCTGGCGGTGCCCGGGCAGGAAGCTGGTGAGGAACACGTCGGCATTTTTCGCGAGCTCCATCAGGAGCTCGCGCCCCTCGGGTACCGACATGTCCAGGCCGATGCTGCGCTTGCCGCGGTTGGCGTGCTCGATGTTGGGGTTCGGGTCGCCCTCGACCCGCAGCGGCCCGGTCTGTCGCAGACCGCGCTGCGGGTCACCGGTGACCGCGTGTTCGACCTTGATGACGTCGGCACCCCATTCGCCGAGGACGGCCCCGGCCGACGGCACGAACCCGTACATCGCGACCTCGAGGACGCGGATTCCGCTCAGCGGCTTGCTCATCGGCCTTCCTCCGGCGTGACAACCGTCGCGAAGGTCTTCGATTCGAGGAACTCCTCCAACCCGGCCCGGCCCATCTCCCGGCCGATGCCGGACTGCTTGAAGCCGCCGAACGGGCTGTCCGGGCTGAAGTAGTTTCCGCCGTTGATGGAGAAGGTGCCGGTGCGGATGCGGCGGGCAATGGCCAGCGCCCGGTCCTGGCTTCCGAACACCGCACCGGACAGGCCGTAGATCGAGTTGTTGGCGATCCGCACCGCGTCGTCGTCGTCCGAGTAGGAGATGACCACCAGTACCGGACCGAAGACCTCCTCCTGGGCGATCTCGCTGTCCGGGTCCACATCCGTGAGCAGTGTCGGCGTATAGAAGTAGCCCGGGTCGACCTTCTCGCCGCCAGTCACCAGGGTGGCACCGGCTGCGACGGCGCGCTGGACCATACCGTCGACCTTGTCGCGCTGCTTCTGGCTGATCAGCGGGCCCATGTAGGTCTTCGGATCGGCCGGATCCCCGTAGCGCACCATCCCGAAGTTGTTCTTGATCAGCTCGACGATCTCATCTTTGTGCTTCTCGGGCACCAGCAGACGCGAGGTCAGCGCGCAGCCCTGGCCGGCATGCGTGACCATGCTGAACGCCGAGAACAGTGCCGCGGCGTTGAAGTCGGCGTCGTCGAGGACGATCGCGGCCGACTTGCCGCCCAGCTCGAGGAACACCTTCTTCAACGTCTCGCTCGCGGCGGCCATGATGGCGCGGCCGGTCGGGGTGGACCCCGTGAAGGTGACCATGTCGACGTCGGGACTGGTGGTCAGGGCGACGCCCACCTGTGGGTCAGCCCCGGCGAGCACGTTCACGACGCCGGCGGGGATGTCCGTGTGCTCGGCGATCAGCTCGCCGAGGGCCAGCGTGACCAGCGGGGTGTCGGGGGCCGACTTGAGCACCACGGTGCATCCGGCCGCGAGCGCAGGCGCGAGCTTGGCCAGCGCCAACTGGGTCGGATAGTTGTAGGCGATGATCGCGGCGACGACGCCGCCCGCTTCCTTCTCCACCCACCGGTGGTGCTGCATGCCGCGGATCTCGACGTTCCCGAGGTCCTCGGTCATCGGATAGGTCTTGAGCAGGTCGGCGTAGTAACGCACGATGGCGATGGGTCCGTCGAGTTGGGCGCCGCTGCAGAGCGACTCCGTGGCACCGACCTCGGCGATCGTCAACGCGGCCAGCTCGGCGCGATGATCGACCAGCGCCTGGTGGAGCTGCTCGAGGCAATGCACCCGCAACTCGGTGTTGGTCGACCAGTCGGTGGTGTCGAACGCCTCACGTGCGGCGGCCACCGCGGCCTCGGCATCGGCCACCGTGGCATCGGGCGCGTAGCCGAGCACCTCACCGGTCGCCGGGTTGAGAGACGGAAACGTCCGTTCGGTCTCGAGTAGCTGTCCGTCGATCAGCAGGCGGCGATCGGGATGCGAGGGGTTCTGTTGGCCATCGTGACCGCTGCCACCGTCGTGCCCGCTCGAGATCGTGGCTGTTTCCTGCATCTTCCTCCTCTTCGACCTGCAACTTCATGTGACCGAAGTGGGCCTACATGCGCAAATGTGACGGAAACTGCATTCTCATCACCGGCGAATCATACATTCGCGAGGGGAGAACTCAACTAGAAGGACGCAACCGCTGCGGCCAGCGTGAAACGATGCGACACCTGGGCGTAAAACGTCTCAACTGTGCGAGCGCAGAGGCTCTGATGTCTTGCTATGGAGCAGTATGCGAGAGTACGGTTCTCATTATCGGAAGGACGATTCTTGGAGACTGAGGACGGAGACCGCGGGTGAAGAACGCCGTCGTGACCGGTGGCGGCTCCGGCATCGGTGCCGCCATCGTGCAACGCCTGTCGGCCGACGGACTGCGCGTGGCGAGCATCGACCTCAACCCGGGTGAGGAGAAATTCTCCTACGCCGCCGACGTGACCGACCGGTCCGCCGTCGACTGCGCGCTGGCCGAGATCCGAGCCGAGCTGGGCCCGGTCACGGTGCTGGTCAACGCCGCGGGGCTGGACCGCTTCAAGCGCTTCACCGATCTCACCTTCGAGGACTGGTCCAAGGTCATCGATGTCAACCTCAACGGGGTGTTCCACTGCACCCAGGCGGTGTTGCCGGACATGCTCGAGGCCGGCTGGGGACGCATCGTCAACATCTCGTCGTCGAGCACGCACTCGGGTCAGCCGTTCATGGCGCCCTACGTGGCGGCCAAGTCCGCGGTGAACGGCCTGACCAAGTCGCTGGCGCTCGAATACGGACCGTCCGGGATCACGGTGAACGCCGTGCCGCCGGGCTTCATCGACACACCGATGCTGCGTAAGGCGGCGGACCGCGGATTCCTCGGCGACACCCAGGCCCAGATCGAGGCGACCCCGGTGCGCCGCATGGGCCGCCCCGAGGACATCGCCGCCGCGTGCGCCTTCTTCATCTCCGAGGAAGCCGGATACATCACCGGCCAGATCCTGGGCGTCAACGGCGGCCGCAACACCTGAGCCGGCCCAGCACCAGCAACACCCCCCCACAGAGCATCGAAAGGACAGCACTACATGGGACGCGTTCAAGGAAAAGTCGCCTTCATCACCGGCGCGGCGCGTGGACAGGGCCGCAGCCACGCGGTGCGACTGGCCGAAGAGGGCGCCGACATCATCGCTGTCGACCTCTGCGAGGACTTCGACACCATCGGCTACCCGATGGCGACTCCGGCGGACCTCGACGAGACCGCGGCGTTCGTCGAAAAGGCCGGACAGCGCGTCTATACCGCCAAGGCGGACGTGCGCGACGCAGCGCAGCTGAAGAAGGCACTCGAGGAAGGCATCGCCCAGCTCGGCGGCCCCGACATCGTGGTGGCCCAGGCGGGCATCGCGGGAATGAAGGGCGAACCGCCCATGCAGGCGTGGACCGACGTGATCAACACCAACCTGGTCGGCACGATCAACGCCATCCAGGTTGCCCTGCCCCACCTCAAGGAGGGCGCAGCGATCGTCGCGACCGGTTCGACCGCAGCGCTGATGGACGCGCACGACAAGCCCAATCCGGGTAACGATCCCGGCGGCAAGGCCTACATGACCTCCAAGCGGCTGCTCTCGGAGTACGTGCACGATCTTGCGACCGAGCTCTCGGTGCGCGGCATCCGCGCCAACGTCGTTCACCCGACGAACTGCAACACCGACATGTTGCAGAGCCCGCCGATGTACAAGTCGTTCCGGCCCGACCTCGAGAACCCCACGCGCGCAGACGCCGAACCCGTGTTCGGCATCCAGCAGGCCATGAAGGTCGACTTCATCGAGCCGGAGGACATCAGCAACGCGATCCTGTGGCTGGTCTCCGACGAGGCGCGCTACGTCACCGGTATGCAGCTGAGGGTGGACGCAGGCGGATACTTGAAGTGGTACGACTACCACGTCTGACGGGCGAACTTCCAGAGGAGGAACGAGCGTGAAGGTCTTTGTCGACTCCGGGCGATGCCAGGGGCACACACTGTGCTCGATGATCGCGCCGGAGTCCTTCGAGCTCAGCGATATCGACGGGACATCCTCACCGATCAACGAGATCGTCCCACCCGACCAGGAGGCCGCGGTCCGCGAGGCGGCGCACTCCTGCCCGGAACAGGCCATCTCGATCGAAGAATGATCCAGTCGGGCATCGCTGGTTGCTGCCCAACGGATCCGAATAGCACAGGGAGACAAGAGCCTTGAGTGTCGACGACGTCGTGGACGGCACCGCCGACGACAGCCGCAAACAGCCCACCTACTACTTCGACCGGCACACCACGGAGTACCGGCTGCAGTTCGAGAAGATCACCGAGGAGATGCAGGCCAAGTGCCCGATGGCATGGTCTCCGACCTACAACGGCCACTGGGTCGCCGCGGGCAGCAAGCAGGTCTTCGAACTGGCCCGCTGTCCGGTGGTGTCCAACCACCACGACATCTCCGGTGAGACGCCCTACCAGGGCATCACCATCCCCAAGGCCAGCCGGGCCACCGTGGTGCGCGGCGGCATCCTCGAGATGGACGAACCCGAGCACAGCACGTACCGCGGCGCGCTGAACCCGTACCTGTCCCCCGCCGCGATCAAGCGGTGGGAACCGTTCATCGACGAGATCACCCGCGCGGCGATCGACGAGCACATCGAGTCGGGCCACATCGACTTCGTCGATCATCTCGCCAACGTGGTGCCGGCGGTGTTCACGCTGGCCATGATGGGCATCACGCTCGACAAGTGGAACGTCTACAGCGAACCCACCCACGCGTCGGTGTACACCCCGGAGCACTCGCCGGAGCGCGAGAGGATCAACGAGATGCACCGCGAGATGGGTCTCGATCTCGTGAAGAACATGATGGAGATCCGGGAGCATCCGCGGCCCGGACTGGTAAACGCGTTGCTGCAGTTGCGGATCGACGGCGAACCCGCGCCCGACATCGAGATCCTGGGCAACCTCGGGCTGATCATCGGCGGCGGGTTCGACACCACCACGGCGCTGACCGCGCACGCGCTGGAGTGGCTCGGTGAGCATCCCGACGAGCGGGCCCGGCTCAGCGCCGACCGCGACAACCTGCTGAACCCGGCCACCGAGGAGTTCCTGCGGTTCTTCACCCCGGCCCCCGGCGACGGCCGGACCTTCTCGGCGGACGTCGAGGTCGAGGGCAAGCAGTTCAAGGAGGGCGAACGCCTGTGGCTGTCCTGGGCGATGGCCAACCGCGACCCGTCGGTGTTCGACGAGCCGAACAAGGTCGTCATGGACCGTAAGGGCAACCGCCACTTCAGCTTCGGCATCGGGGTGCACCGCTGCGTGGGCTCCAACGTGGCGCGC
>NZ_JAIFZS010000066.1 GCF_019710635.1 Mycolicibacterium xanthum | reverse complement strand
TGTCCTGGGCGATGGCCAACCGCGACCCGTCGGTGTTCGACGAGCCGAACAAGGTCGTCATGGACCGTAAGGGCAACCGCCACTTCAGCTTCGGCATCGGGGTGCACCGCTGCGTGGGCTCCAACGTGGCGCGCACCGTGTTCAAGTCGATGCTCACCGCGGTGCTCGACCGGATGCCCGATTACGTGTGCGACCCGGAGGGCACCGTGCACTACGACAGCATCGGCGTCATCCAGGGCATGCGTCACCTGCCGGCGACGTTCACCCCGGGCAAGCCGCTGGGGCCGGGCCTGGACGAGACGATCGCCAAGCTGCAGCGCATCTGCGACGAGCAGGAGCTGGCCCGGCCGATCACCGAGCGCAAGCAAGCCGCCGTCATCCCCTAGCTGTGATTTCGGTGTAGTTCGTCACGCTGCGCGTGACGAACTACACCGAAACGCTCAGAGCGCGGCATAGCGCTGACGAATCCCGTTGAACCGCTGCCACATCTGGGCGACCCGCTGCTGCGGCGTGACCCGCACGGTGTCGGCGGGCAGCTCGGCGGCCAGGTCGGCGTACCTCACCAGCCGGGTGCGCAGCACCGCGGGCTGCCCGTCGAGCATGTGCCGGTAGGTGACGTTGCCGATCTCGAAGCCCTGGGTGTCCATCCAGTTGTGACAGCCGGGATCCCGGTGGGCCAGGATGATGCGCACCACGCCGTCGGAGTCGACCGCGGTACGGCTGGGCGTGTAGCTGACCGGGCGGTAACGAAAGTCCATGCTGTTGAAGAACACCCCCATGTTCGTCAACATCCACAGGCCGTCGTGCGCATCGAACTCGATGACGAGCGCCTCGTCGCGCGCCAGCCGCCAGTGCATGTTCACCGCCGCCCGGCCGCGTTTGGCGTCCTCGTCGGTGGAACCGGCGGCCGGGAAGCAGTTCGGCCGGGTGGCGTCGACTCCCCCGTGGCTGAACGGATACTCCGGCCAGTCGTGCATCAACCCGGTGACGAAGTCGCCGGCCCACGCGATCGCCCCGGTCAGCTGTGCCACGGTGGGCAGCGGCTGCGGTGAATCCATGTCCACCCGCTCGATCCGCAGCCGTGCGGGCCGCTCGTCCCAGGAGTCGAACCCCTGCCGGATGAACACCTTGCGCGACTCGGCGGTGGTGGGCAGCCAGTTCGGACCGCATCGGGCCCCACCGACACGGACCTCGAACGTCCCGTCCTCGTCCACCGCGAGCTGGTGGCCGGCCAGGTTGACCTCGGGCACGTCGCCGAAGGGCTCGTGCAGCACGCCCGGGCCGTCCCGCCGTGCGCCCTGCACCGTGATGTTCAGAAACCGGGCGGTGCCCCGCTCGCCGACGATGCGGTAGGTCGAGCGACCGTCGATCCACGCCTGCTGATAGGTGAAGTCGGCACAGTCCCCGCCCAGCTTGCGAGTGGGTCCGCAGAAGGCGTGCAGACTCGGGTAGCGGGTATCCCTGGTCTCCAGCGCCAGGTCGAACGCCTGGCCGAGATTCTGGGTCAGGAACCGCAGGGCGTCGACCCGGTGCGCGGCCGAGGTCGGGTTGAGGTCCTTGAACGCCTGTTCGCCCGCCGATTTGAGCGTGTCGCAGAACGCCGACCAGGCGCGGTTCAATGCGGCGTCGTCGGCACCATCCCCCAACGCCATCGCTAGCGGCCCGCGTCGATCCGGGCCAACATCGCCGACACCGACTCGCAGGCACGGCGGGCGGCGGCCAGCCGTCCCTCCCGCTCGATCCGCGGTCCGATCAGCTCGAGATCGACCCCGTGACGGTATCCGCCGCCGATCACCTGACCGAGCACCGTTTCGACCGGAACCGCGCCGTCACCGGGCACGGCGCGGGCGGGCAGCGCGCGATCGCCCAGGACGTAGTCGCTGAGTTGGATCAGCTCGAGGCGCGGCATGGCGCGTTGAAGCAGAGCGGTTAGGTGCGCTTCGGTCCAGCAGTGGAACAGGTCCACGCAGATGCCCAGGCCGGCCATATCGGCCAGCTCGATGGTGTCGGCCAGCGAGTGCGCGATGTGCAGGTCGGCGTACAGGCCCGAGGCGTTCTCGATCGCCAGGGCGACGCCGGCCTGCGTCGCCTCGGCCAGGCAGGGGCCCACGGCGTCGCAGAACCGGTCTGCCGCCTCCTCCCAGGACGACGCGCCCCGGCCACCGGTCAACATGTAGACCACCCGGGCACCCACCCCCGCCGCGGCCTCGATCGCCCGCCGCAGGCCGTCCGTAGAGTCGAACAGGTGGTAGACGGACTCGACCGAATACCCCTCGGCGTCGACGACTTTCGCCAGCTGCGGGTCACCGAGCTGGGTGTCGATCAGGCTCAGCCGCGACACCCCTAGGTCCCGCCACGTCCGGCGCATCTCGTCGAGCGTCGCCCCGAGGAACGTCACGCTGTGCACCGACAGACGCGGGTCAGTCACGCGACTCGATCTCCACGCCGAATCGCTGCCGGAACGGCGCGAACTCCTCGTGCAGGGCGCCGAGGTCCTCGCCAATGTCGGTGAGCAGCGTCGTCGAGTAGCGGAACTTGCCGTGCCGGTCACCCTTGTTGGCGGCCAGGTAGTCATCCATCGCCGTCGCGGCCGCGACACCGAGGTCGCGGCCGCAGAACCGGTAGTAGCGGCGCACGGTACCGATCGGGTCGGCCACGAAGTCGGTGTAGCGGACGTGCAGGATGCGCGGATCGTGCACCAGCGGCTCGGACATCGTGTTGACGATGCTGGCGCGGGTGAGGTCGAGGTGCATCTTGGCGGCCGCGTGCAGGTCGACCGGCCCGACGATGCCCTCCAGGATGTCGGCCATCATCATGGTGCGCGACGCGGCGACCTGGACGGGATCGCGGTGCAGCCACACCAGCGTCGCGTCGGGGTATGCGGCGAACATCTCGGCCAGCCGAAAACCGTGGAACCCCTTGAGCACCCAGTACTTGCGCGGACGCCGATACTGGAACTGCTGCAGCATCACCTGGTGGATGCGGTACTGCGCGGCGGCATCGGTGGGTAGGCCGCCGACCACCGTCTGCATGGGTACCCGCCACCACGCCGTCGGCGTCAACACCCGGAAGTCGAAGGCCCAGGTGCGCTCGTCCTCGGGCAGTCCGTCGCCGAGCATGTCGTTGTAGGGGTGGCTGTGCAGCCATTTCGGCATCTTGGCGTTGATCTCGCGCCAGTCCGCATCGGCCCGCGCGCGCCGCGGGTCGTCGGGACCGGTGGTGCCCGGTGGCGGTGACGGGTACATGACCTCCCAGAACCGCAGCGCGCGCGCATCCGGGTCCACCGACATCAGCGCATGCATCAGCGTGGTGCCCGAACGGGGTTCACCGGTGACGAACATCGGCGCCTCGATCACTTCGTCGGCTACCGGGTAGCGGTGGCGATCGGCGAAGAACTCCAGGCGGCTGGTCAGCAGCCCGTGGCAGACGGCCTCGGCCCGGCGGCAGCCGTCCTCGTCCATCCCGAGGCTGTTGAGGTGGTCGACGACGAGGCCGAACCGCTGCGCCAGGGTCGGGTCCCCGTAGTCGGACAGCCCGGTCTCGGTCTCGGCGCGCGCGAGCATCTCATCGGCGCGCAACCGCACGGTCATTGCGCCGCCCCGCACAGGGCCATCAGTTCGTCCTCGGCGATGCGGACGTTCTCGGCCGAGGCGGCGGCGTAGTCGAGTCCCGCCATGGCGCCGTAGTCCAGGATCTTCGGCACCCGCAGCCCGGCGTCGACGTAGTCGGCGATGATGCGCGCCACCTGTTTCGGGGTGCCGTGCGGGACGACGGCCAGGACCATCTCGGGTTCGACGCGGTCGAGGAACTCGATGATCCGCTCCCGGGTCAGGACGGCCGGGTCGATGTCGTGGAAGCCGCGCCAGTCGGGGCCCATCGGATGCTCGAAACCGAAGCCGGCCAACAGCTCCGCGGAGACCTGCAGCAGGAAGGATTTCACCAGCGCAGCGTCGAGGATCTGCGCCAGAGCGGCGTCGTCGCGGCCCATCACACAAACCTGGATGAAGCACGGCGTGATCGCCATCGGGTCGCGGCCGGCCCGCTCGGCGGAGGCCCGCACCCGGGACAGCTTTGCGGCGTAGTCCTCGGGGGTCCACGCCCCGGCGGGCCACCATCCGTCGGCGTAGCGGCCGGCGATCTCCAGCGAACGGGGGCCGCTGGCGCCGATCCAGATCGGCGGGAAGCGTCCGTCGTAGGGCTCGGTGTCGAGCCGGGCGTGGTGCAGCCGGTAGAACCGTCCGTCGAAGTCGACCGGCCCGTCGCTGTCCCACAGCAGCCGGATGACCTTCAGGGCCTCCTCGAATCGGCTGACCGGCCTGGTGAAGTCGAACCCGTACGGCTCGATGTTCTCGCTCTCGCCGCTGCCCAGGCCGAGGATGAACCGGCCTTTTGCCAGGTGGTCGATCGTCAGCGCGCTCTGCGCCAGCGAGGCCGGATGGCGCCGGACGGTGTCGACCACGCTGGTCGCCAGCGGCACGTTCTCGGTCAGCACGGCGGCCGCGGCGGCGACGGCCATCCCGTCGAGGTGACGGTGCGGGGACGGCGAGGCCAGCGCCAGGTCGGTGAACTCCGGCGTCCAGATCGAGTCCGGCCAGAAGCTGACCATGTGGTCGGGAAGCCAGATCGAGTGGTAGCGACCGCTGTCGAGTCGCTCGAGCGCGGCGAGATCCAGTGGCAGCGTGGTCCGCAGGAACGCGGCCGGCTGCACCTTCACTCGCCCGTCCTCTCTGTGATTTCGGTGCAGTCTGTCACGCTGCGCGTGACGAACTACACCGAAATCACTAGCGCCGCGGCAGGCCGAGCACCTGCTGGGCGATGATGTTGCGCTGGATCTCCGAGGTTCCGCCGGCGATGGTGCCGCCGAAGCTGCGGGCGTAGCGCTCGAACCAGCTGGCGAAGTAGTCGTCGAGATTCATGTGCTCGTAGGGCCCCGAAGTCGACGGGTGCACGAGCCCATCGGGCCCGGCAGCCTCCAGTGCAAGCCCCAGGACGCGCTGCTCCGCCTCCCCCCCGAGGAGTTTCGGGATCGACACCGACGCCACGTCGACCTCGCCTCGGGCCGCCTTGGCGATCCCGACCGATCCGAGCAGGCGCAGCGCCTCGTAATCCATGATGCTGGTCGCCAGCGCATCGCGCTCCAGGGGGCTCTTCGGCCTGAAGTCGGCGAGGCAGTTGGCGATTCGGTCGGCGAACCCCAGCCACATCATCGTCCGCTCGTGCCCGAGCGAGCCGTTGGCGACCCCCCACCCACCGTTGACCGGGCCGACGAGGTTCTCGGCGGGCACCCGAACGTCGGTGAAGAAGACCTCGTTGAAGTCGAGGTTCTCCATGCCGCACAGGTCGGCGAACGGGCGGCACACCACGCCCTCGAGTTCGGTCGGGATCAACAGCACGCTGATGCCCTTGTGTTTGGGGGCATCCGGGTCTGTCCGTACGAACGTCAGCAGGAAGTCGGCGTCGTGGGCGCCCGATGTCCACACCTTCTGACCGTTGACTACGAAGTGGTCGTCCTCTCGGACGGCCTTGGTACGCAACGACGCGAGGTCCGAGCCGGCGCTGGGCTCGCTCATGCCCAGCGCCGCGGTGCGCTCGCCCTTGAGTACCGGCACCGCCCACCGGTGCTTCTGCTCGTCGCTGCCGAACGTCAGCAGCGAGGCGGCGATGATGTTGACGCCCTGGGGGTTGAAGCTGTGGTAGATGCGGCGCCGGCACAGCTCCTCGGCGTGCACGAAGGTCTGCAGCACCGTGGCGTTGCGGCCACCGAACTCGGGCGGCTGGGCGGGCAGCAGCCAGCCGTTGTCGAACAGTTTGCGCTGCCAGTCGCGTGCCCACTGCGGCATGTGCGCAGTCGAGCGCGGCCGCTCGAGGGTTTCGGCCGCAGAAGGTGTGTGCTCGTCGAGGAATGCGGAGAACTCGGCGCGGAACTCCTCGACGTCGGAGTCGAAAGCCAGCTGCATCTAGAGATCCCTCCCGTATTCCTCCGCGATCAACGCGCGGTGCTCCGCGGCACCGCCCAACATCAGCTCGCCGGCCTTGGCCCGCTTCAGCGCGAACTGCAGATCGTTCTCCCAGGTGAAGCCCATCGCGCCGAACAGCTGAATTCCGTGCCGGAACACCAGCGACTGGCACTCACCGGCGGAGGCCTTCGCCATCGCGGCCGCCAGACGTCGGCGGGGGTCGTCCGCGGCGATGGTCAGCGCGGCGAAGTAGGACAGGGCGCGGGCACGTTCGATCGCGACGAACATGTCGGTGGCCTTGTGCTGGACCGCCTGGAACGTGCCGATCACCACCCCGAACTGCTGGCGGCTCCTGGCATGCTCGAGAACCAGGTCGAGGATGCGCTGGCACGCGCCGACCATCGTGATCGCCATCCCCATCAGCGCGATGTGATGAGCGCGCTCGGTGTCGACGGTCAGCCGCTCGGAGTCGGCGACGTGCACGCCGGGGAAGGACACCTCCGCGACGTGCAGCACGGGGTCGAACGCGTCGACCCGCCGCGACGCGACCTGATCGGCGTTCACCAGGAACACGCCCGCGGGGGTGACCACGGCGAGCCGCTCGGCGCGATCTCCGTCCAGTACAAATCGGTCGGTCCCGGTGAGCACCCAGCCCTCGGCGTCGCGAATGGCCGAAACACCCGAGAGCACCGCCGCCCCCGCCGACTGCGGGTCGAACCGGTCGCCGACCAGCGGCGCGTACTGACTCAACGTGGCCAGGAACGGGGTCGGGTCGGTGGCCCGGCCGAGCTCCTCGAGCACGATCGCCAGCTCCACGGCGTTCTCGGGGTCGGTCAGCTCGGTCCAGCCCGCCTCGAGGTAGCCGTTCCACAGTGGCGTCGGATCGACGCCGTTCTCGGCGATGCCACGGATCAACGACGGCGGGCACTGTTTGGACACCGCGTCGCGCACGGTTTCCTGCCACAGCCGCTGATCAGCATCGAATTCCAACAGCATTCAACGCCTCCGGACTCGGTTACGGTTCGACGAGAATATCATTCTCCTTAGTAGGCGTAACGGTTCTCCTCAGGCGGCCATGCGATTCCGCGGGCCTGTCTCGGCCGCAGGTCGCTGACCTGCGCAGAAGTAAGCGGATCGCTTGGAGAACATAATTCTTGCCATCGAAGAACAACGATCTACACTGGGGCCATGTCCGGTGTCGACGCCTGCTGCCGTGAGCGCTCGCGTCGGCCAGTCCGCCGGACGATTCTGAGAGGACTCTCGTGATCGAGATCGACGACGGCGCCCAGACGGTCAAGACTCCCCTGATCGACGCCAGCGTGCATATCTTCTTCGGCTCGAACAAGGACCTACGCGCCAACTTCCTGCGCGAACCGTTCTCCAGCCGGGGCTTTCCCGACTACGAGATGGACTGGTACGGCGCGCCGGGCGGGGAGTACGCCAAGGGCACCAGGGGGCCCAACAAGGAGTATCCGGGATCGGACGTCGACATCGTCGCCAAACACCTGTTCACCGACCGCGGTGTGGACGTCGCGGTGCTGCACCCGATGACCCGGGGGATCATGCCCGACCGGCATCTCGGTACCGCGCTGGCGGCCGCACACAATGAGATGATGGTGTCGCGCTGGCTGGAACATCCCGAGTTCGGCGAACGCTTCCGCGGCACGATCCGGGTCAATCCCGACGACATCGCCGGTTCGCTCCGCGAGATCGCCAAGTACAAGGACCACCCAGGTGTGGTGCAACTCGGGATTCCGCTGCAGTCGCGCGAACTGTACGGGAAGCCGCAATTCTGGCCGCTTTGGGAGGCGGCCGTCGACGCCGGGCTTCCCGTCGCGGTGCACATCGAGGTCGGCAACGGAATCATGCACTCCCCCACACCATCCGGATCGACGAGAACCTACGAGCAGTACCTCGGGTTCATGGCGACGAACTACCTCTACCACCTGATGAACATGATCGCCGAGGGCGTGTTCGAAAAGTTCGACGGCCTCAAGATGGTCTGGGCCGATGGCGCGGCCGACCTGCTCACACCGTTCATCTGGCGGATGGACTGCTTCGGCCGTCCGCACCTGGAGCAGACGCCCTGGGCACCGAAGATGCCCAGCGACTATCTGCCCGGCCATACCTACTTCGTCCAGGGCAGCCTGGACGGTCCGGGAGATGTGGACTTCGCCGGCGAATGGCTGGATTTCACCGGCAAGGACGACATGACGATGTTCGGATCCAGCTACCCGCACTGGGACATGGCCGAACCGGCGCTGCCCAGCGCATACAGTGCCGAACAGCGCGACAAGATCCTCTGGCGCAATGCCGCGCAGTTGTACGGCATCGATGTTTCCCGAGACATACCCGCCGGCCTGGTCGCACAGTAGGAAGTCGAAGGAGGCTCCCGATGACGGTTACCACGAACAGCCCGACAACGAACAGGGCCACACCCGCCGAGCGTGTTCCGGTGCGCTGCGTGGATTCCGACGTTCATCCCATGCCCCGGCGCGGCGAGCTGGTGGAGTACATCCCCGAGCCGTGGCGCACCGAGTACTTCCTGAGCCACCGCCGCGGTGAGGGGATCTACTACGACGCGCCGGACTACGCCCACTCCTACGCCATGCGGGTCGACACGTTCCCGCCGGACGGAGAGTTCGCCTGCAGCGACCCGGATCTGGCGCTCAAGCAGCTGATCATGGAGGCCGGGTCCGACATCGCGATCCTGGAGCCCACCCACGCCGAGTGCCGGGTCCCCGAAGCCACCCACGCGTTCTGCGTGGCCACCAACCTGTGGCTGGCCAACCACTGGCTCGACCCGCACAACAACTGGCATGAGCGCTGGCGCGGATCGATCTGTGTGGCCATCGAGGACCCACAGGGTGCGGTCGAGGAGATCGAGAAGTGGGCCGATCACCCCTTCATGTCACAGATCCTGATCAAGGCCGAGCCCAAGCCGTCGTGGGGCCACCCGATGTACGACCCGATCTGGGCCGCGGCCACCAAGCACGACATCACGGTGAGCTGCCACCTGTCCCGCGGCTACTACGAGACGCTGCCGTTCCCGCCGGTCGGGCTGCCCAGCTACAACCACGACTTCATGGTCACCTACTCGCTGCTGGCGACCAATCAGATCATGAGCCTGATCTTCGACGGGGTCTTCGACCGGTTCCCCACGCTGCGGATCGTGTTCGTCGAGCATGCGTTCACCTGGATCCTGCCGCTGATGTGGCGGATGGACGCGATCTACGAGGCCCGCAAGAAGTGGATGGACATCAAGCGCAAGCCCAGTGAGTACGTCAAGGAACACATCAAGTTCACCACCCAGCCGCTGGACTACCCCGAGGACAAGACCGAGCTCATGCGGGCCTTCGAGTGGATGGAGTGCGACAAGATCCTGCTCTTCTCCTCGGACTACCCGCACTGGACCTTCGACGACCCGCGCTGGTTGGTGAAACACCTGCCCGAGCACGCACGGGAGAACGTCATGTTCCGCAACGGGATCAAGACCTACCGTCTGCCCGAGACGGTTCCGGCCCTCGAGGGCCAGGTAAGGGTGTTCTGACCTTGACCGAACAGAAGCCGCCCCGGCTCGCGCAGGGGCGCGAGCACATCGTCGCCACCGTCGACGAGATCCCCCCGGGAAAACACAAGTTGGTGCCCATCGGCCGCCACGGCGTCGGCGTCTACAACGTCAACGGCACGTTCTACGCGATCGCGAACTACTGCCCACACGAAGGCGGTCCGCTGTGCTCCGGCCGCCCGAGAGGCCGAAACATCGTCGACGAGAACGTTCCCGGCGATGCGGTGATGGTGCGCGACCTGGAGTACATCTTCTGCCCCTGGCATCAGTGGGGCTTCGAGCTGGCCACCGGCACCACCGCGGTCAAACCCGAGTGGAGCATCCGCACCTACCCGGTGCGGGTCGTCGGCAACGACGTCCTCGTCCAGGCCTGAAAGGTACGAAAGACACAACATGCCGACGACTACTACCACCGCACTGGCGCGGGGCGAATCCGTCATCGAGATCAACGGCGGCAATGTCGTCTACGAAATCCTCGGCGAGCAGGGCGAATTCATCGTCCTGACGCCGGGAGGACGGTTCAGCAAGGACATCCCCGGCCTGCGTCCGCTGGCCGAGGAACTCGTCAAGGGCGGCTATCGGGTGCTGTTGTGGGACCGGCCGAACTGCGGCAAGTCCGACGTGCAGTTCTACGGCCAGAGCGAATCCCATATGCGGGCCGAAACACTGCGGCAACTGATCACCGGACTCGACATCGGTCCGTGCATCCTCGCCGGCGGTTCCGGCGGCGCCCGGGATTCGATGCTGACCTGCATGCTCTACCCGGAGTTGGTCCGCAAGTTGGTGGTGTGGAACATCGTCGGCGGGGTGTACGGCTCGTTCGTCCTGGGCTCCTTCTACATCGTGCCGAGCATTCTGGCTGTGCGGGGTGCCGGCATGAAGGCGGTCGCCAAGATGGCCGAGTGGCGGGAGCGCATCGACGAGAACCCGGCCAACGAGGCCCGCTTCCTGTCTCAGGACCCGGATGAGTTCCTCAAGCTGATGCTGCGATGGCTCAACGCGTTCGTGCCCAAACCGGGCCAGACCATTCCGGGTGTCGAGGACGAGATGTTCGACAACATCCAGGTCCCCACCCTGATCATCCGTGGCGGCGAGAACGATCCCGATCATCCCAAACGCACCTCGTTGGAGATCAGCTGCCTGATCAAGGGTTCGACGCTGATCGATCCGCCGTGGCCCGAGGATGCCTGGGAACGCGCCGGCGAGGACCGGGCGTCGGGAAAAGTCAAGCGCTTCAACATGTTCGACACCTGGGTCCAGGCTGCGCCGGCGATCCTCGACTTCCTGGGCCGCTGATGACCGCGGATCCGGCGTCAGTTCGCTCACTCTTCGGTGACGATGCGGACCTCGCAGTTGGTCGAGGCCTCCAGCGCGGTGTGGATCCGGCTCTCCGGGATCCGCAGCAGATCAGCCCTGCGCAGGGTGACCGTGATGATGTCCCAGCCGTCGCCGGTCGGCGTGCGTTCGATCACGCCGGTCAGGCCGAACCCGGCGAGCACCCCGTGGGCGTCGTCGTCGGTCCCGTGGCTGACGAACGTCAGCACCCCGATGACGGGTTCGGTCGGAAACGCCTTGGCACACCACTTTGCAGCGACGCGCTGCAGCTCCTGTGGGTCACTGCCCGTCATCAGGATCTCGACCTCACGACGTTTGGCGGGCAGCCCGGCCAGGTTGCTGTCGATCACCTCGGCGCCCACCCCGCCGGCCAGCCGAGCCAATTCGGTCATCCCGCAGGCCAATTGATCGGCCGTCAACAAGCCCGCGGGATCGACGCCGATCCGCACCACCGCCGTTCGCATGCAAGGAAGGGTAGCCGGGCATGCATCCGGATCGCATAGTCCGCCCGCGCAGGAGGTATCGATGAGCACGGCGATGAATGCCGAACTGACCGTCGCCACGTGGCCCGGCCTGACGCCGCGGCTGTTGCGTCCGGCCGACTCGGTCGAGTCCGAGACCGACTACCGCGCCGCCGGCGGATACGGCCAGTTGTCCGATCCCGGGGCACTGCTGGAGGAGATCGGGCAGGCCGGCGTGCTCGGGCGCGGCGGTGCAGCCTTCCCGATGGCGGTGAAGCTCGACACGGTGCGCGCGGCGGCCCTGCGGGGACGTGACACCGTCCTGCTCGCCAATGGTGAGGAAGGCGAGCCGGCGTCGGTCAAGGACCGCTGGCTGCTGCGTCACCGCCCGCACCTGGTGCTCGACGGCCTGCGGCTGGCGGCCCAGATCGTCGGGGCCCGGCATACCCATGTGTACGTGTCGGATGAGCGCGCCGCGCAGACGGTGCGGTCCGCACTCGACGGGCTATCCGCCGATGCGCTCGACGGAGTCACCGTTGGCGTGCGCACGGTGGAGCCGGGATACGTCGCCGGCGAGGAGACCGCCGCGGTGCGCGCCATCAACGGCGGGCCCGCCAAGCCGACCGACAAGCCGCCACGACCGTTCGAGCAGGGTGTCGGCGGCCTGCCCACCCTGGTCAGCAATGTCGAGACGCTGGCGAACCTGCCGTATGTGCACCAGCACGGCGCCCAGGCCTACCGCGGCGTGGGCACCGAAGAGTCGCCGGGTACCTTCCTGGCGACGCTGACCGGCGGGGGCCGCGCCGCGGGACTCTACGAGCTTCCCTTCGGCGTTTCGGCGGCCGAGCTGATGACATTGCACGGCATCGCCGCCGGGCAGGTACGCGGCGCATTGCTCGGTGGCTACTTCGCCGGACTGCTCGACGAACGCATCCTCGACGCCACGCTGGACCACGAAACGCTGCGCGGACTCGGTAGCGGCCTGGGCTGCGGCGCGGTCTCGGTGCTGACCGACGAGTGCCCGGTGGCGGTTGCGGCGTCGGTGCTGGAGTACTTCGACCGGGAGAACGCCGGACAGTGCGGCTCCTGCTTCAACGGCACCGCGGCGATGGCCGCCGCCGCGGTGGCGCTGCGCGACGGCGTGGCCGGCGCCGACGACGTGGACCGGCTGCGCCGCTGGTCGGTGGTGCTGCGCGGCCGTGGGGCATGCGCCACGCTGGACGCCGCCACCAACATCGCCGCCAGCCTGCTGTCGACATTCACCGATGACGTGGCACGACATCTCGATTCGTCGTGCCCGACCTGCGGCTCCGCCGCGTTCAGCGCACCCCGGCCCTTCCAGGTGGAGGCACTATGACCGACAGAATGCGCGTCAAGCTGGACCGGACCCTGTGCGACGGTTTCGGGATATGCGCCAAGCACGCGCCCGAGTACTTCCCGCTCGACGACTGGGGCTATGCGGTGCTGGCCGGCAACGGCGAGATTCCCGAGGCCGATCACGACGCCGTCCAGCGAGCCTTGATGGACTGCCCGGTGCACGCCATCATGGAGCTGGGTGAGCGCCGACCGGACGACGCACCGCCGCCGGAGTTGAACGAGCCCGACCTCGAGGGCCTCAAGACAGATTCGAACGAAGCCGAATGGGGTTTCACCCGATGAGAATTGGCGACACGACGGCCGGAGAACTGCGATGAGCCGTCTTCCGCTGCCCCTGTTGACCTTCGACAACGAGTTCTTCTGGACCTCGGGAGCCGACGGGATCCTTCGCATCCAGGGCTGCGAAGACTGCAAGGCGCTCATCCACCCGCCGCAGCCGGTATGCCGCTACTGCCACGGCCACAACCTGGAGCCCCGTGAGGTTTCCGGACGGGCGGTGCTGTCGGCGTTCACGGTCAACCACCGGTTCGCCATCCCGGGGCTGAGCCCGCCGTACGTGGTGGCCCAGGTGGCCATCGAAGAGGACCCGCGGGTTCGGCTGACCACCAACATCATCGACTGCGACCCCGACGAGCTCGAGATCGGCCGCGTCGTCGAGGTGGCGTTCGAGCACAACGAGGACGTCTGGCTGCCGTTGTTCCGGCCGACCGCCGAGCCGGAGACGGCGCCACTGCCCGAAGACGAGATCGCACCAGCCGACTTCGGAAAGTTCGTCAGGCCGATGCTGACCGCCGACAAGTTCGAGGACGCCGCCGCCATCACCGGGATCGGCGCGTCGAAGCTCGGACGGCGCCTGATGGTCGCGCCGCTGTCGCTGACCGTCGAGGCGTGTGAGGCGGCGATTGCCGACGCCGGTCTGACCCTGGCCGACATCGACGGCCTGTCGACGTATCCGGCGATCGATGCGATGGGCATGGGCGAGGGCGGCGTGACCGCGCTCGAGGGCGCGCTCGGGATCCGGCCGACGTGGTTCAACGGCGGTATGGACACCTTCGGCCCGGGCGGGTCGGTGATCGCGGCCGTGATGGCCGTCGCCACCGGAATGGCCAGGCACGTGTTGTGCTTCCGCACGCTGTGGGAGGCGACGTTCGGCCAGCTGATGAAGGAGGGCCGGGTGGCGCCGGCCGGTGGGCCGCGGGTCAACAACTGGCAGGCACCGTTCGGGGCCACCTCTGCGGCGCATACGCTGGCACTGAACGCGCAGCGGCATTTTCATCGCTACGGCACCACCCGCGAGACGCTCGGCTGGATCGCGCTGAACCAGCGGGCCAACGCCGCACTGAACCCGACCGCGATCTACCGCGACCCGATGACGATGGACGACTATCTCGGCGCCCGGATGATCACGACACCGTTCGGCCTCTACGACTGTGACGTGCCGTGCGACGGCGCGGTCGCGGTGGTCGTCTCGGCTGCCGACGTCGCCAAGGACCTGCCCAAGCCGCCGGTGTTCTTCGAGGCGGTCGGCACCCAGATCATCGAGCGCACCGACTGGGACCAGTCCACGCTGACCCACGAGCCGCAGGTCCTGGGCCAGGCCGCCCACCTGTGGACACGGACGTCGCTGCGCCCGGCCGACGTCGATGTCGCCGAGCTCTACGACGGCTTCACCTTCAACTGCCTGTCCTGGCTGGAGGCGTTGGGATTCTGCGGAATCGGCGAGGCCAAGGACTTCCTCGACGGCGGCAAGGCCATCGCCCGCGATGGTGTGATCCCGCTGAACACGCACGGCGGCCAGCTCTCCCACGGCCGCACCCACGGCATGGGGCTGATCCAGGAGGCGGTGACCCAGCTGCGGGGCGAGGCGGGCGAGCGCCAGGTCACCGACGCCCGGGTGGCTGTCGTCAGCAGCGGCGGGCTGACACCGAGCGGCGTGCTGCTGCTGCGAACCGGAGATCAACCGGCGTGAGTGTGCCTGCCCCACGTCCGCGCGTCGTCGTCGTCGACGGCGTGCCGATGTCGGCCCTGGTCGCACAGGTGCCGGATCCGCGGGCGGTGATCGTCGCAGTGCACGGCGGGGCCACGTCGTCGGCGTACTTCGACTGCCCCGGCCACCCCGAGCTTTCACTGCTGCGCACCGCGGCGGCACACGGCATAACCGCCATCGCGCTGGACCGTCCGGGTTACGGCACGTCCGCCGTGTACGCCGGTGAGTTCGCCGACGCCGGTCGCCGCGTCGGCGCCGCACTGGACGCGGTGGACAAGATCCTGGCCGGGGGTGACCGCGGCGCCGGGCTGCTCGTGCTCGGCCACTCCGCGGGATGCGAGCTGGCGCTGCGGATGGCGATCACGGCACCCGACGTGATCGGCGCCGAACTGGCCGGCACCGGCCTGCGCTACAGCGCAGCAGCCAAATCGATCGTCGGCGAGGCGACCATCACCTCGCGCCCCGCCGGTCTACGGGATCTGCTGTGGCAGCCCACGGAGCTCTATCCCGACGAGGTGCTCACCGGAGCGCTCTCGGCACCCGGGGTGGCCTACGAGGCCGAAGTCACCGCGAACTGGGCTCCCCGCGATTTTCCGCACATCGCCGCGCAGGTGCGTGTTCCGGTGCAGTTCAGCGTCGCCGAGCACGAACGGGTGTGGGAGTCGACCCCGCAGGAGCTGGCGTCGATCGCCGCGATGTTCACCGGATCTCCGAGTGTGCGGGTGAACGAGGTGGCCGACGGCGGCCACAATCTGAGCGTCGGCCTGTCGGCGGGTGCATACCACCGCACGGTGCTGTCGTTCGTCGAGGAGTGCGCCGCAGCCGGCGCGCACGGAACTACTGAGATGGAGGCGAGTTGATGCGCGTCGGATTCATCGGACTGGGCAGCCAGGGCGGTCCCATGGCCCGCAGGATCGCCCTGGGCGGTTTCGAGACCACCCTGTGGGCCCGCAGGCAGGCCAGCCTGGAACCGTACGCCGACACCCCCGCCAGGACGGCATCCACACCGGCCGAGCTCGCAGCGGCAAGTGACCTGGTGTGCCTGTGCGTGGTCGGGGACGACGACGTGCGCGAGGTACTCGACGGCGAGACCGGCGTCCTGGCCGGGCTCGAGAAGGGCGGGATCGTCGCAATCCACAGCACGGTGCATCCCGATACCTGCCGCGAGATCGCCGACAAGGCTGCGCTGCAGGGTGTCTCGGTCATCGACGCGCCGGTCAGCGGCGGTGCGCCCGCCGTCGAGGAAGGCACGCTGCTGGTCATGGCCGGCGGCGACGAGGACGTCGTCGAGCGGTGCCGTCCGGTGTTCGCGACCTATGCCGACCCGATCGTGCACCTCGGCCCGCTGGGCAGCGGCCAGAGCGCCAAGATCCTCAACAATCTGCTGTTCAGCGCCAACCTGGGCAGCGCGGTCAGCGCCCTCGAGCTGGGCGAGGCGCTGGGCATCGCCCGCGACAAGCTCATCGAGGTGCTCAACCGCGGTTCGGCAACCAGCAAGGCGGTGGGCAGCATCTCGATGTTCGGCGGCACGCTGGAGGGCCTGGCGCCGATCGCCGGGGCGTTGCTGCAGAAGGACGTCCGGCACGCGGCCAGCCTGGCAGCGGCCGCGTCGGCTCCGGAAGGCGCGGTGTTCACCGCTGCAGACGCCGCGCTGGAAGCCATGGAGCACAAGCGATGAGCCGGGTCGGATTCGTCGGGGCCGGCCGCATGGGCGCCCCCATGGTGCGCCGTCTCGCCGAGGCCGGCCAAGACGTTCGGGTGCTCGGGCGCTCCACCGAGAAGCGGGATGCCATCACCGAATTGGGTGGGCAACCGGTCGCCGATCTGGCCGAGGTCGCCGACGGCGCCGAGGTCGTCGCGGTGTGCGTGTTAACCGACGAGCAGGTCCGCGAGATCTGCATCGACGGGGGCCTGTTGGACGCGATGTCGCCGGGATCGGTGCTCGTCGTGCACACCACCGGAAGCCCGCGCACCGTCGAGGCGCTGGCCGGCCACCGGCCCGCGGTACGGGTCATCGACGCACCGGTCAGCGGCGGCCCGCACGACATCGCGGCCGGGCACATCACCCTTTTCGTCGGTGGCGACGACGCGGCCGTCGAGCAGGCTCGCCCGGTGCTGGCCGGCTACGGGGACCCGATTCTGCACGTCGGCCGGCTCGGCGCCGGCCAGTGGGTGAAGCTGATCAACAACACGCTCTTCGCGGCGCAGCTCGGCATGCTGCGCGAGGCCGCGGCGTTCGGCGCCCGGGTCGGGGTCGACGAAGCGGGGCTGCTGGGCGCCATCAAGCACGGCAGTGCCGCGAGCCGGGTCGCCGAGATCGTCGGGATGCGCGGATCGGTTCAGGCGTTCGTCGATTCGGTGGGTGAGTTCATCGGCAAGGACGTCGCGGTGGTTCGCACGATCGCCGCCGAGAACGGCAGCGACCTGGGGCTGCTGGAGCCTCTGCTCGACACCGTCGTGCCGGTGGAGTCCGAGCGCTGAGGGACCCGGACGCAGTTCAGGCGGGTGGTCACGCGAATCCGTCAATGCTGGATCGCGGCGACTGTTAGCGTTACAGTTAGATCGACTACCGTAACGCTTCCGGCCCGCAGCCTGCCGCGAAGGAGGAAATTCATGACCGCTCCCAAGGTCACGTTCAACCCCGTCTCGCAGGAGTTCTTCGACAACCCCTACGAGATCTACCAGCGGATGCGCGATGAACAGCCGCTGTACTACGACGAGGTCGAGGACTTCGTGGCCCTGACCCGGCACGCCGATGTGGCGGCGGGGTTCAAGGACCATGAGGCCTTTTCGTCGGCGCGGGGATGCGACCTGGGGATGGTGCGCTCGGGTGAGACGCCGCAGAAGTCGATCATCTTCATGGATCCACCGGATCACCGGCACATGCGCAGCCTGCTGAACAAGGCGTTCACGCCGCGGGCAATCCAGGCGCAGCGCGACACCGTGGTGGAACTCGTCCAGCACTATCTGGGCCAGGCCGACCCGGACAACTTCGACGTCGTTCAGGACTTCTCCGGGCCGTTCCCGGTCGAGGTGATCACCCGGATGGCGGGCGTGCCCGAGGAGTTCCGCCAAAAGGTCCGCGAGTGGATCGACACCAGCCTGCACCGTGAGCCGGGTCAGATCGACTGGAGCGAAGAGAACCAGCAGGCCAACATCAACTCGGCGATGTATTACTTCGGCCTGGTCGAGGAACGCCGGAAGAACCCGCAGGACGACATGATCAGCCGGCTGATCGCCGCGGAGATCCCCGACGACGACGGCAACCTGCGCAAGCTCGACGATATCGAGATCACCGGGTTCGCAACGTTGCTGGGCGGCGCGGGCGCCGAGACGGTGACCAAGCTCATCGGCAGCGCTGTCGTGGTGTTCGCCCAGCATCCCGAGCAGTGGCAGATGCTGCTCGACGATCGCAGCAAGATCCCGGATGCGGTCGAGGAACTGCTCCGCTATGTCGGCCCGGTGCAGTACAACGTGCGCTACAGCCTGAAGGAAGTCGAGGTGCCCAGCGGCGTCGTGCCCGCGCACAAGCCGGTCTTCCTGATGGGTGCGGCTGCCAATCGGGATCCCCGCGCGTTCACCGACGCCGAGACGTTCGACATCACCCGCGACCGGGCACAGTCACAGAACCTCGGCCTCGGCTACGGCATCCACAGCTGCCTGGGTGCGGCGCTGGCCCGCATGGAGAGCGCCATCGCACTGGATCACCTTCTCGACTTCATGCCACGCTACGAGGTCGAGTTCGACGGCCTGCAACGGGTCCACATGCAGAATGTGGCGGGCTATCACCACGTGCCGGTGAAGGTGCTGCGATGAGCGCTCGCGCGAAGAGCGGACGATACCGATGAGCGCTTGCGTGAAGAGCCGAGAATACCGATGAGCGCTCGCGCCGCGACGAGCCCTCGGGTGAGGAGCCGTCGATGAAGAGCGGAGGATACCGATGAGCCAGAAGATCGTCGTGGATTTCGTGCTGTGCGAGAGCAACGGGATCTGCATGGGCATCATCCCCGAGGTCTTCGACCTCGATGAGCAGGATTACCTGCACGTGTTGCAGGAGGAGGTCACCCCGGAGAACGAGCACCAGGTCAGGGAGGCCGTCCGTCAGTGCCCGAGGCAGGCGATCTCGATCGTCGAGAGCTGACACTGCGATCGTGATGCGATTCGTCCTCGTGCACGGCGGCTTTCATGCCGCATGGTGCTGGGAACGAACCATCGCCGAGTTACAGGCACTGGGCCACGAAGCGGTGGCCGTCGACCTTCCCGGACACGGTGTGCTGCTCGAGCAGGAATCCACCCTGGCCAACCGGCGCGACACCATCGTCGCGGCGATGGAGGCGGGCGGTGGCCGAAGACGAAAATGCGTGCTGGTCGGGCACTCCGGCGGTGGATTCGATGCGACGCTGGCAGCCGGCGCCCGACCGGACCTGGTCGATCACATCGTCTACCTGGCGGCGGCGCTGCCCCGGGAGGGCCGCACCTATCCCGAGGCGATGGCGATGCGGGACTCCGAGGACGGCCCGGTCGAACTCGATGAGGGATTCGACGGCGATGTCGGAGAGATGTTGAGCTACTTGCACTTCGACGAGCACGGCGCGATGACCTTCGCCGACTTCGACGGCGCGTGGAAGTACTTTTACCACGACTGCGACGAGCAGACCGCGCGGTGGGCGTTCGATCGGCTCGGCCCGGAACGCTTCGGGGACACCACCGTCACGCCGGTGTCGGTGCCCGGGTTCTGGGAGGCCGACCTCCCCCGAAGTTTCATCGTGTGCGAGCAGGACCGGTCGATGCCGCGCTGGCTGGCCGACACCGTCGCCCGCCGGCTCGGCGTCGAGCAGTTGCCCATCGATGCGTCACACTCGCCGTTCCTGTCCCGGCCCCGCGAGCTCGCCCAACTGCTGGTGCATGCCACCACGACCACCCCCGTTGCCGCGCTGCAGCCGCACTGACCCCGGCACCGCGAGCGCACGTCCACACGCCGCCACGCCGCGTCGGCCGACAGATCGGGCGCACCCACCGGCGGCGAGTGCGCTCGATTCGCTCCGGTCACATGCCGGAGAGGATCACCGCGTTGCTGTCGGCGGCGGCCTGCCGCAGTTTGACGGCCGCCTGGTAGGCGTCGGAGTTGTACCACTCGCGGGCGGCCTCGACAGACTCGAACTCCAGCAGCACGGTCTGGGTGCCGTGCCACTCGCCCTCGATCGTCTCCGGTTTGGTCTCGAACGACAGCAACGTGGCTCCGGCCATCGCCTTGCCGGCCAGCTTGGCGTACTCGACCATACCGGCCGGGTCCTTCACATCCTCGGTGATGACGATGTATCCCTTGGGCACTCGAATCTCTCCTGTTCTCAGTCGATCTCGCTGATCGCTCGTTCGGGGCAGTTCTGAATCGCTTCGCGGGCGGCATCCTCCAGCTCGGCTGGAACCTCCCCTGGATCGGCGATGGCCCATCCGTCTTCGCCCATCTCGAAAACCTCGGGACACAGCGTCAGGCACATCCCGTGACCGGCGCAGCGATTTTCGTCGACGGTGACTCTCATGCGAGGTCGAATTCGAGGTACAGCTCGGTAAGACCCCGCAGGATATAAGTCGGGATGTACTTGTAGTGGCGGTTCCCGGCCGGCCCGTGCTTGCTTTCGGAGATCCGGATGTCGGTGGTGCGGTCGAGCAGTCGTTCGAGGCCGACGCGGGTCTCGGCGCGTGCGAGCGGCGCACCGGGGCAGCTGTGGATGCCGCGGCCGAATGCCAGGTGCTGACGGGCGTTCCTGCGTTCTGCATCGAAGCTGTCGGGATTCTCGAAGCGACGCGGGTCGCGGTTGGCGGCCCCGTTGACGACCATCACGGTGGTGCCGGCGCCCACGGACTGATCACCGATCGTGGTCGGCACCCGGGACAGCCGGAAGTCGCCCTTGACCGGGCTCTCGATGCGCAGGCACTCCTCGACGAAGTTGGGCAGCAGGCTGCGGTCGGCGCGAACCTTCGCCTGGACGTCGGGCTGCTCACCCAGCACCTTGAGGGCTGTGCTCAGCAGCCGCACCGTGGTCTCCTGGCCGGCCGAGAAGACGTTGGTGGCCACCCGGACCACATCGCCGACGTCGGGAACGGTTCCATCCGGGAACGTTGCGTTGGCCAAGCCGGTGAGGACGTCGTCGCGGGGTTCGGCGCGACGATCCTCGACGTACGTCGCGAACACCTCGTACAGATATTCCAGCGGGGTCATGTTCATGGCTTTGTCGGCGTTGCCGAGGCCGCTGCCGTGGGTACCGCGGGCAAGTCGCTCGATCAGCTCAGCGCGGTCCTGTTCCGGAACTCCGAGCAGGTCGGCGATGACGCGAAGGGTGAACGGCGCGGCGAAGCCCTCGATGAACTCCCCCGAGTCCGAGGCAAGGTAGTCGTCGAGAACGTCATCGGCCAGCGTCCACATCGCGTCCTCGTTCTCCTTGAGGCGCTTGGGCGTGATCAACCGCATCAGAAGGGCGCGGTGATTCGTGTGGGTCGGCGGATCGAGCGTGGGTAGTTGGTCGCTGAAAGGGATCTCGTCACGGTGCTCGATGATCGTCTGGGTGACGTCGTCACCTTCCAGGGGTACCGGGAAGCCCGGGAAGGGTCCGGTGACCGAGATGCACGACGAGAAGGTGTCGGGGTCGTTGTAGACGTCGACCGCCTCCTGCCATCCGGTGACCATCGTGACCCCGTAGTGCTCCTCGCGACTCACCGGGCATTTGTCGCGAAGCGCCGCATAGAAGGTGTAGGGATCTTCCGTCAGCCGACTGTCCCGGAAGAAATCGACCTTCGTCAGGTCTTCCGTCATGCTCGCTCCGTCCAACGATCTTCTCGGAATGAGAACGCTGTTCTCATTCTTGCGTATCAGGTTTTCATACCGGCCTCGCTCCGTCAACGAGGCGGCCTCTCGTCGTGCTGTTCGGGCTGGATACCAAGGACATTCACCGCAATGGCGAGCATCTGGTAGCCGCCGACGGCGGCATGACCCGGGTCGGTCATCTACCGGATCGGTTCATCGCCGAGCACCGTGGTCCGCAGCATTTCCCGCGGCGAGTCGGGGGCGTACGGCGCTGCACGGTGCAGCACTCCGTTGTTGTCCCAGATGACGGTGTCACCGACCGACCAGCGGTGGCTGTAGACCAACTCAGGTCGGGTCGCCCGCTCCAGTAACTCCTCGAGCAGCGCCCTGCCCTCGTCGAGATCCATGCCGACGACGTGGTCCGCAGATGCCCCGAGCACGAGGGATCGACGGCCACTGCGGTGGGCCCACACCAGCGGGTGCTCGTGGCTCGGACGGGCCCGCCAGCGCGCCAGTTCCTCGGGCGACGGGTCGGGGTTGACTCGGCGCTGTGACGCCTCCAGCGAGTGCACGACCCGCAGCGACCCGAACCGCTGCTTCTCCTCGTCGCTGAATGCCTCGCAGGCGGCATAGGAGTTGGCGAATTCGGTCTCACCCCCCCGCGCGGCCACCTGCTTCGCCGACAGCACGGTGGCCTTCTGCGGGCACTCGTCGTTCAGGGGCGTGCAGCCGTCGATATGCCAGTCGAAGGTGGCCCGCAGGTATGCCGCCGACGAGTTCTTCGACTTGTCGAGGGTCACCGGATAGATGCCGGCGACCGGGTGATGCCCGTCGGAGGAGTGGTCGACCTCGCCGAGCCGCCGGCAGAACGCGACCTGCGCTCTAGGATCCAGATGCAGGTTGGGGAACACCAGAACGCCGTTTGTTTCCAATGCGTCGAGCACCGCGGCGCCCAGCGCCTCATCGCCGGCCAGTCGTTCGGGATCGACGCCGAGCACCTCGGCGCCGACTGAACCGGTCAACTTGTTCAGCGTCAGCACACTCATCGTTGGTCCTCTCTGACCGAGGGGCGGTTCACGGCACCGGTGCGCTTACCCGGTCGATGACGGCATCGGCGGAGTCGGTGGGTTTCTGGGCGCCGAAGACCTCGACGGCCATCGACACCATGATCATCGAATAGACCAGGTGCAGCAGGTTGAGCACGTCCTCCGGGACATCGTCGAGGGGGAATTTGTCGCAGTAGTCGATCGCCTCCTCGAACCGGGGCGAGAACGCATCGTAGAACTCGTGGATCTCCGGCATCGGGGTGGCAAGCCGCATCTCCCAACGCTCCGGCTCGGTGGGCAGGCACCACTTCTCGGTGAACGGTTCGAATTCGGCGAACGGGCCGGGTAGCCGTTTCGACATTGTCGTTTTGGACATCGCGTCACACCCCCACCGGACGGCGCTCGGCCTTGTATTCCTCGACCCAGTCGACCGCCACCTTGTGCAGGTGGCGCACCAGGATCTCCTGGTCGTTGAGCGGATAGTCGTCGACTATCGGCCCGTCCAGGCCGTACTCCAACGCCGCCTGTGTGCCGCCGAGCATGCCCGCGTCCTGCAGCGCAAACTCCTTGAGCACCACCGACGCGACCTCGTGCTCGATTCGTTCACGCACGGTGCGCGCCGGGTGAAACGCGTTGTAGGCCTCGAACTTATGGGTGTTGTGCGATGTCGGCCAGTATCGGTAGAGCAGGTACCACCCGTGGTAGATCAGGATCTCCAGGTTCGGGAAGATCTGGAAGTTGGTGATGCCCCACGGCTCGATGCCGCCCGGATTCAGGCCGGCCGACTGGTGCGTCTCCGGAGTCCGCCAAGGCCCCACCAGCCCACTGCGGGTGGCGCGCTCGACCGGATACATGTACTCCGGCGCGAGCAACCACCTCCGGGTGCCCGCTGTGGAGACCAGGCGGTGCGGTCCGTCGATCTGGAAGTGCCCGCATTCGAAGGTCGCATTGGGCTGGCGGACCTCGCTGGGCACCTGCTGCGAGTGCAGCGACGGCACGTGGTAGTACTCCTGGAAGGCGTCGGCGAAGATCTTCCAGTTGCTGTTGTTGTCCGCGACGAAGTCGTAGCGCTCCGTCATCGCGCCGAACGGATAGTCGTCCAGCGCGGTGATCATCGGACCGAGGAACTCGCGCAGGGTCTGCCGCGGCTCGGGATCGAGGTTGATGAAGATGAAGCCGTTCCAGACGTCGCAGTGCACGGGCGCCAGGCCGTACTTGCCGGTGTCGAGGTCGAAGAACTCGTCGGGTTGCTGCACGAACGTCAACTCGCCGTCGAGCCCGTATCGCCAGCCGTGGTACTTGCAGGTGAATTGGCGACAGGTGCCCTTGACCTCTTCGTTCGGATAATCGTTCCACACCAGCTTGTTTCCGCGGTGCCGGCAGATGTTGTGAAAGGCCCGGATGCCGTCGTCCCTGCCTCTGACGACGATCACCGAGGTTCCGGCAGCGGCGATCTCCTTGGTCAGGTAGCTGCCGACGCGCGGAATCTCTTCGACTCGAGCGACGTTCAGCCAGGCGCGCTTGAAGATCGCCTCGCGCTCGAGCTCGTAGAACTCAGGTGAGGTCGAGTCCCGGAACGAGACCGGCCCGGTGCCGAGTTCGGGATAGTGTTCGGTCCAGCTGCCCTCCGCGGGCTTAGGCCACCGACCCATGCGAACCTCCCTGTCGTGGTTGATTTTCCGAAATGCTGCGGGTCATCACATCACCGAGCCGCCGTTGACACCCAGCACCTGGCCGGTGATGAACCGGGCCTGCTCCGAGCACAGGAACCCGACGGCGGCGGCGATGTCCTCCCCGGTCCCGAGATGGCCGATGGGGATGCTCGCGGCCATCTGCTCGTTGGGCGGTAGATGGCCGGCGGCCTGGGACTGATGCTGCATGGGTGTCTCGATGCCCGACGGCGGGATGTTGTTGACCGTGATGCCTGCGGCCCCGAATTCGCGCGCAAGCGATTTCGTCAGTGAGATCACCCCACCTTTGGAAGCGGCATAATGCGCCATGCCCGGGGATCCGCGCTGGGCACTCGACGAGGAAATCATGACGATTCGTCCCCACCCGGCATCGAGCATGTCGGGCAGCGCCGCCTGGGCGCAGTGGAACGTCCCGTTGAGGTTCACGTCCACGAGTCGTTGCCAGCACTGCGGTGAGATATCCATGAACGGCGTGAAATCCACCAGACCGGCGCTGGTCACCAAGATGTGAACCGGACCGAGCTCGGATCGAAGCTTGGCAAAAGCTTCATCGACGGCGGCACGGTCGGTGACGTCGGCGGCGACCCCGAGGGCCGCCACCCCCTCTCCGCGCAGTTCTTCGGCGACCCGCTGCGCCCCGTCGCCGTTGAGGTCGAGCACGGCGACCTTGTGGCCTCTCCTGCCGAGTTCGTGGCATGTCGACTCACCCATTCCGGAGGCCCCACCGGTGACGACCGCTACCCGCGGCGGCCCTACCGCGACGCTACTCATACACCACACGAACCTTTCGACTGGTGGGCAGCGACTGACATGTCAGCACCCAGCCTTCCGCCACCTCGTCCTCCTCCAGTGCGTCGTTGTTCAGCATTCGGGCGCTGCCCTCGACCACCCGCGCCATACATGTTCCGCACGAACCGGTTTCGCAGGACGACGGCGCCTTCAGCCCAGCCATCCGAGCGGTCTGCAGCAGCGTCTCACCCCGACGGTATGCCGTTTCGGTCACCGTGCGATCGAGTTCGATCACGATTTCTTCGCAGATCGCAGCATCCTCAGTGACCTGCGCACTGGGGGCCGCCACCTTGAACCGTTCGAGATGCATTTGGCCGGGCGGAACGCCCGCGGCGCAGAGGGTGGACTCGACGGTCTCCATGAACGGGCCCGGCCCGCATATGTAGCAGTCGGCGTCGCCGGCGCGGGCGATCGCGTCAACGAAGGACTTGATGGCCACCGGCGTGACCACTCCCCCGTCCTCGTCGTAATGGTTTTCGACGACGAGGCGGTCGGGATTGAGTTCGGCCAGGTGCGCCAGCGCCTCGGAGAAGATCACGGAATCCCGGGCCCGGTTGGCGTAGAACAATCTGACGCGCCGATCAGATCCGGCCAGAACGGTCCGTATCAGCGACATGATCGGTGTGATGCCACTGCCGCCCGCGAAGGCGACCAGCTCGCCGGTCTCCGAAAGTCCCTCGCGCAGGAAGAATCTTCCTTCGGGCGGGGCCGCTTGCAGTTCCACGCCGGCCACTGCGGTGTCGTTGATCCAGTTCGACACCACTCCGCCCGGGTCGCGTTTTACGGTGATCCGCAACTCGTCCTCGACCGGCGCAGACGACATGGAGTAGCACCGCCGCAGGTCCTGCCCGTCTACATCGACCCGCAGCGTGAGGTATTGGCCGGCCTCGTAGCGGTAGCGGCGCGAACACTCCTCCGGCACGTCGAGCACCAGCGACACCGCATCAGAGGTTTCGTGAACCACCCGCTTGATGCGCAATGGGGCGAACGCGTCCGTGGTGCTGTCGTCGGCCATCACGGGGAACTATATCAAGTACTTGTCATTATCCTCAAGTACTTGTCACACTGTTGCTGACCACCCGCCCGATCAGGTGTCCACGTCCTGAAATCGCCGCGGGGGTCTGAGCCCCGAATCGTGACCCAAAAATTGTCGGTGGTGGCTGTGATGATGGGGTTATGTCTTCGTCCACGGTCTCCGGGGTGGTGGGGTTGGGTCCTGTCGACCGGCTGGACGCGTTGTTCGACGAGTTGTCGCAGCTGGCGGGTCA
>NZ_JAIFZS010000065.1 GCF_019710635.1 Mycolicibacterium xanthum | reverse complement strand
CTACGCGCACTAGGCAACCGCTTCGTCGGCATCCTCCACGGCTGCCTACGCCACCACACCCACTACGACGAACACACCGCGTGGGCACACCGCACACCCCACGCCGCTTGACACTTACAGACTAGGGATGTCTCGCCGGCGCTGACCGCGCGGGAAGCGTCGGGCCCTCGTTGCTGTTGCACCACGTACCTGCTGAGATGGTGTCTGTAACCAACCAAGGAGAAACTCGGTGTCCTCACCGTTGCCGCCGCTGGTAGAGCCCGCGGCCGAACTCACCCGCGAAGAGGTTGCGCGTTACAGCCGGCACCTCATCATCCCCGACCTCGGCGTGGAGGGGCAGAAGCGGCTGAAGAACGCCCGTGTCCTGGTGATCGGTGCCGGGGGGCTGGGCTCGCCGACGCTGCTGTACCTGGCCGCCGCCGGGGTCGGGACCATCGGCATCGTCGAGTTCGACGTCGTCGACGAGTCCAACCTGCAGCGCCAGATCATCCACGGCCAGTCCGACATCGGCCGGCCCAAGGCCCAGAGCGCCCGCGACTCGATCCGCGAGGTCAACCCGCTGGTCGAGGTCCGGCTGCACGAGTTCCGTCTGGAACCCGACCGTGCGGTGATCCTGTTCAAGCAGTACGACCTGATCATCGACGGCACGGACAACTTCGCGACCCGATATCTGGTCAACGACGCCGCGGTACTGGCGGGCAAGCCGTACGTGTGGGGTTCGATCTACCGCTTCGAGGGTCAGGTATCGGTGTTCTGGGAGGACG
This sequence comes from Mycolicibacterium xanthum, assembly GCF_019710635.1. Lineage (GTDB taxonomy): Bacteria > Actinomycetota > Actinomycetes > Mycobacteriales > Mycobacteriaceae > Mycobacterium > Mycobacterium xanthum. Next base: position 23,828 of record NZ_JAIFZS010000065.1, on the reverse strand, counting down.
CCCCGGCCGACGAGGCCGGCAACGAGCGCGGCCTGAACTATCGCGATCTGTACCCCGAGCCGCCCCCGCCGGGAATGGTGCCGTCCTGTGCCGAGGGCGGGGTGCTGGGCATCCTGTGCGCGTCGATCGCTTCGGTGATGGGCACCGAGGCGATCAAGCTGATCACCGGGATCGGCGAGTCGCTGCTGGGCCGGCTGATGGTCTACGACGCGCTGGACATGACCTATCGCACCATCAAGATCCGCAAGGATCCGGACACCCCGAAGATCACCGAGCTGATCGACTACGACGAGTTCTGCGGCGTGGTCTCCGACGAGGTCGCCGAGGCCGCGGTCGACTCCACCGTCACTCCACGCGAGCTGCGCGAGATGCTGGACTCCGGCAAGAAGTACGCGCTGATCGACGTGCGTGAGCCGGTGGAGTGGGACATCAACCACATCGACGGCGCCGAGCTCATCCCGAAGTCGGCGATCGAGGCCGGCGACGGGCTTTCCAAGTTCCCGCAGGACCGGGTGCCGGTGTTGTACTGCAAGACCGGGGTCCGTTCGGCCGAGGCGCTGGCCGTGATCAAGAAGGCGGGTTTCGCCGACGCGCTGCACCTGCAGGGCGGGATCGTGGCCTGGGCCAAGCAACTCGAACCCGACATGGTCATGTACTAACGCCGGGTTGGCGGTCGCTGCGCATAGGCTGTGGCGGTGACCGCCGAGCGCCCGCCCGACCATGTGCTCGCGGCGTTCGGGCTGTCCGGTGTGCAGCCGGTGCCACTGGGTTCCAGCTGGGAGGGCGGCTGGCGGTGCGGTGAGGTGGTGCTCTCACTGGTCGCCGACCACGCCCGGGCGGCATGGTCGGCCAAGGTCCGCGAGACCCTGTTCGTCGACGGCGTCCGGCTGGCCCGGCCGGTGCGCTCGACCGACGGCCGCTACGTCGTCGCCGGCTGGCGGGCCGACACCTACGTCGCAGGCACCCCGGAGCCGCGGCACGACGAGGTCGTCTCGGCTGCGGTGCGGTTGCACGAGGCCACCGCCAAGCTGGAGCGGCCCCGGTTCCTGACCCAGCCCCCGCTCGCGCCGTGGGCGGACGTCGACGTGTTCATCGCCGCCGACCGTGCCGCGTGGGAGGAGCGGCCGCTGCACGCGCTGCCCCCGGGCGCGCGGGTCGCGCCGGGCACCGCCGACGCGCAGAAGTCGGTCGAGCTGATCAACCAGCTCGCGGCGCTGCGCAGGCCGGCCAAGAGCCCCAGTCAGCTGGTGCACGGAGACCTCTACGGCACAGTGCTTTTCGCCGGGAGCGCGGCCCCGGGCATCACCGACATCACACCGTACTGGCGCCCGCCGGCCTGGGCGGCCGGAGTGGTCGTCGTCGACGCGCTGTCGTGGGGGGAGGCCGACGACGGCCTCATCGACCGGTGGTCGTCGCTACCGGAGTGGCCACAGATGTTGTTGCGCGCCTTGATTTTCCGGCTTGCCGTGCATGCGTTGCACCCGCGGGCGACGGCCGCCGCGTTCCCCGGGCTCGCCCGCACCGCCGCGCTGGTACGACTGGCGCTCTGAGCCCCGGACGCCGACCGTGCATTCCCGGTAGTTGCCGCCGGAATTCAGCACCGCCAGAACCCGCTCGGCGTCAGAAGGCGTGGCGGTAGTCGCGCAGCGGCACCCGTCCGCCGGCGGCGAGTACCCCGTCGGCCCGCAGTCGCTCCAGTTGCCGGGTCGCCAGATGCGGCGCGGGTCGTCCCGACGCCGGAACCACCCGGTGCCACGGCAGATCCGAGGAGTCGGTGCGCATGATCCATCCGACGATGCGCGGGCTGGACAGCCGCGCGGCGGTGGCGATGTCGCCGTAGGTCGCCACCCGGCCGACGGGGATCGACGCGACCAGTGCCCGCACGGTCTCGACCTGTTCGTCGGTCACCGCGGCCATCGCTAACCGGCGTCGAGGTGCGTGCGGATCAGTGCGGCGGTTTCGGCGGGCAGCGCCTGGGCCACCATGTGGTCGCAGTCCCAGTCCAGCAGCGTGAACTGCGCACCGAGACGGTCGCGCAGCGCCTCGATGAGACGGTCGCCGGCGTACGGCGGGTCCACCTTGCGGGCCCGCACCAGTGTGGTGCGGATTCGGTTGGGCGGCAGCGGCACCGGACGGGCCAACTCACTCCAGTAGGACAGCATCGCGGGAACGCCGATCCGCCAGCCACAGCGTCCGCCGGGCAGCGCCACCAGGTGCTCGTCGAGTTCGCGCTCCAGTTCGGCGGGCTCCACCTCGGCCCAGGAGCCGTTGGCCTTCTCGGCGCGGGCCTCCTCGCGGTCGGTGTAGTCGGGGGAGTCGAGCATCGCGTCGGCGACCTCGCGCATCCACTCGCCGTCCAGGCCGACGGCCGGGTCGAGCAGGACCAGTGCCGCGACCAGATCCGGCCGGGCCGCGGCGAGGCCGAGCGCGATCGCGCCCCCGAACGAATGGCCCACGACCACCACCGGACCGCCGCCGTCGGTGTCGAGCAACGCCGCCAGCGCCGCGACGTTGTCGTCGATCGTCCACGGTGCGGCCCACGAGGAGTGGCCGTGCCCGATCAGGTCGGGGGCGCACACCGCGACGCCGGGAAGGTGGCGCTCCGCCAGCGTCAGCCACCGCCGGCCGTGGCCGGTCAGGCCGTGGATCGCCAGCACCTCGGGCGGGCCGGCCGGACCGTACCGGTGCACGTGCAGTCGGTTGCTCACCCGCACGATGCTGCCAGCAGGCGCCGGGGCGGGCCAAGTTGTCGGACCCCCGTGATGTCATGCCCTCATGTCTGCGCCCCACACCGAGCTCACCGCGGCCGCCCTGTCCCGACCCGATCTGCGGGGCACGGTCCGGCTGCTGGGCGGGCCCGGCACCGGGAAGAGCACGCTGCTGATCGACACGGCGGTCGCGCACATGGCGGCCGGGCAGGATCCGGAATCGGTTCTGCTGCTGACGGGTTCGTCGCGGCTCGGGGCCCGGGCCCGGGCCCAGGTCACCGCGCGGCTGCTGTCGGCGGGCGAGCGCACCGTGGTGCGTCAACCCCTGGTGCGCACCCTGCATTCGTATGCGTTCGGGGTGCTGAGGCTGGCGGCGGCACGCAACGGCAGCCCGCCGCCGCGGCTGATCACCAGCGCCGAGCAGGACGGCATCATCCGGGAGCTGCTGGCCGGAGATCTCGAGGACGGTGACGCCTCACCGGTACGGTGGCCGGAGCGGCTGCGGCCGGCGCTGACCACCGTCGGCTTCGCGACCGAGCTGCGCGATCTGCTGGCCAGGTGCAGCGAGCGTGGCGTCGATCCCCTTGTCCTGCAGCGCATCGGGCGGCTGTCGGGGCGGGCGGAATGGCAGGCCGCGGGCCGCTTCGCGCAGGCCTACGAGCAGATCATGCTGCTGCGCTCGGCGGTGGGCATGGCGGCCCCGCAGGCCACCGTGCCCGCGCTGGGTGCCGCCGAACTGGTGGGGGCGGCGCTCGAGGCGTTCGCGGCGGACGCCGAGCTGCTGGCCGCCGAGCGGGTCCGGGTGCGGCTGCTGCTGGTCGACGACGCCCAACACCTCGATCCGCAGGCCGCGCGGCTGGTGCAGGCGCTGGCGTCGGGCGCCGAACTCGCCGTGATCGCCGGGGACACCGGCCAGAGCGTGTTCGGCTACCGCGGCGCCGACCCGGTGCTGCTGCGCGGCGACGGTCCCGCCCTGACGCTGACCCGCTCGCACCGCTGTTCCGCTGAGCTGGCCCGGGCCATCGGCGCGATCGGGCGGCGGCTGCCGGACGGCGGCGGCCTCCGCGAGTTCACCGGTACCGACGCGACGGGCTCGCTGACCGTGCGCGTCGCCGCGTCGCCGCACGCCGAATCCGCCCTGATCGCCGACGCGCTGCGGCGCGCCCATCTCGTGGACGGCGTGCCGTGGCGGCAGATGGCGGTGATCGTGCGCTCGGTGCCGAGGATGGGTGCCGCGCTGGGCCGGGCGCTGTCGGCGGCCGGTGTGCCGGTGGATCTGGCTCCGGGCGGGGTGCCGCTGGCCGAACAGCCCGCGGTGCGTGCACTGCTGACCGCGCTGTCGGCCACGGCCGACGGGCTCGACGGTGAACGCGCCGTGCAGCTGGTCACCGGTCCGATCGGCCGGGTCGATCCGGTGTCGCTGCGTCAGCTGCGGCGCGCACTGCGCCGCGCCGCCCCCGGTCATGCCGAGAGTTTCCCCGACCTGCTCGCCGCGGCGGTCCACGGCGGCGCCGCCACCCTCTCCGACGAGCAGCAGCGCGCACTGGGACGGGTGCGCACGGTGCTCACCGCGGCACGCCGCAGCGTGGCGGGCGGACACGATCCGCACCACACCCTGTGGCAGGTGTGGAACCGGTCGGGACTGCAGCGGCGCTGGCTGACGGCCAGCGAGCGGGGCGGCCCGGCGGGTGCACAGGCCGACCGCGATCTCGACGCGGTCACCGCCGTGTTCGACATCGCCGAGCGGTACGTCCAACAGACGGCGGGCGCGTCGCTGGGTGGTCTGATCGACCACATCGAGGCGCTGGCGTTGCCGCCGGTCGCCCGCGAGGACGGCCCGGAGCCCGATGCCGTGTCGCTGCTCAGCGCCCATTCGGCGTTGAACCGCGAGTGGGAGTTCGTGGTGATCGCCGGCGTCCAGGAAGGGTTGTGGCCCAACGTCGCCCCGCGGGGCGGGGTGCTGGCCACCCAGCAGCTGGTCGATGTCATCGACGGGGTCGCCGACGCGGACCAGCGCGGGCTGTCCAGCCGCGCACCGCTGCTGGCCGAGGAACGCCGGCTGCTGATGGCCGCGATGGGGCGGGCGCGCAGCCGGCTGCTGGTCACCGCGGTCGACAGCGACGGTGGTGACGACGCGATGCTGCCGTCGTCGTTCTGCCAGGAGCTGGCGGCGCTGGCGACCGGGGACGACCCCGCACCGCCGCATCCGGTGCGGGCGCCGCGGGTGCTGGCCCCCTCGGCGCTGGTGGGCCGGTTGCGCTCGGTCGTCTGCTCGGCGCCGGATGCGGTCAGTGACGCCGAACGAGCCTGTGCGGCAGCCCAGTTGGCGCGGCTCGCCGGGGCCGGGGTGGCGGGTGCCGATCCGGCGTCGTGGTACGGCATGCGCGACGTGTCCACCCGCGAACCGCTCTGGCAGGCCGACGACCACGTGGTCACCCTGTCACCGTCGACACTGCAGATGCTTTCGGACTGTCCGCTGCGCTGGCTGCTCGAGCGGCACGGCGGGGCGCGCGCCCGTGACGTGCGATCGGCGTTGGGGACGATCGTGCACTCGTTGATCGCCGAGGACGGCACGACCGAGTCGGCCATGCTCAACGAACTCGAGAAGGTCTGGCAGTTCATCCCTTTCGAGGCGCAGTGGCACGCCGACAACGAGCTCGTCCGGCACCTGCAGATGCTGTCGACGTTCCTGGGCTGGCGCGCCGAGACCCGGCATCGGTTCACCGAGATCGGCACCGAGATCGAAGTCGAGGGTGAGCTGATCGCCGCGCAGGACGGTGCCCCCGCGGTGCAGGTGCGGGGCCGGCTCGACCGCCTGGAACGCGACGGCGAGGGGCGCTTGGTGGTGGTCGACGTCAAGACCGGCAAGACCCCGGTCACCAAGGACGACGCGCAGAGCCACGCCCAGCTGGCGATGTACCAGCTGGCCGTCGCCGCCGGCCTGATCGCCGACGGCGACGAGCCCGGCGGCGGGCGGCTGGTGTATCTGGGCAGGACCAGCGCCGGCGCGGCGACCCAGCGGGAGCAGGACGCGCTGACCGAGGCGGGCCGGGCCGAGTGGCAAAACCTGGTGGGTGAGGCCGCGGCGGCCACCCGGGGCCCGCAGTTCGTGGCCCGGATCAACGACGGCTGCGCGCACTGCCCGGTGCGGACGATGTGCCCGGCCCAGCAGACCGGGGGCGGTGACCGATGAGCGCAGTGCACAGCCCGGCCGCGCTGGCCGACGCCCTCGGGCTCTTCCCCCCGACCGACGAGCAGGCCGCGGTCATCGCGGCGCCACCCGGGCCGCTGGTGGTGATCGCCGGGGCCGGCGCCGGCAAGACCGAGACGATGGCCGCCAGGGTGGTCTGGCTGGTCGCCAACGGTTATGCCCGACCGGGTGAGGTGCTGGGTCTGACGTTCACCCGCAAGGCCGCGGGGCAGCTGCTGCGACGGGTGCGCGCCCGGCTGGCCCGTCTCGCCGGGTCCGGTCTGATGCTGCCCGGGGCGGTCGACGGCTCCGCCATGTCCGACGACCCGGTCACCGTTGGCACCTACCACGCCTTCGCCGGGAACCTGCTGCGGGAGTACGGCCTGCTGCTGCCGGTCGAACCCGACGCCCGGCTGGTCGGTGAGACGGAACTGTGGCAGTTGGCTTTCCGGGTGGTGTGCGAACACCCGGCGGCGCTGGACACCGACAAATCGCCGGCGTCGGTCACCGCGATGGTGCTCAAGCTGGCCGGCCAGCTCTCCGAGCATCTGGTGGACACCGGGCAGCTGCGCGACACCCATCTGGAGCTGGAACGGCTGATCCATCACCTCCCGGCGGGCAGGTACCAACGCGACCGCGGGCCGAGCCAGTTCCTGCTGCGGACGCTGGCCACCCAGACCGAGCGGACCCTGCTGGTGCCGCTGATCGACGAGCTGCACCGGCGGATGCACGCCGAACGCGTCGTCGACTTCGGCATGCAGATGGCCCTGGCGGCGCGGCTGGCCGAGCGGTTCCCGCAGGTGGGTGAGCAGCTGCGGCAGCGCTACCGGGTGGTGCTGCTCGACGAGTACCAGGACACCGGACATGCCCAGCGGGTCGCGCTGTCGTCGCTGTTCGGCGGCGGCGCCGACGACGGCCTGGCCCTCACCGCCGTGGGCGACCCGATCCAGTCGATCTATGGCTGGCGCGGTGCGTCGGCGACCAACCTGCCGCGATTCACCACCGATTTCCCGCGTTCGGACGGCACCCCTGCGCCCACGCTGGAGCTCAACACCAGCTGGCGTAACCCGCCGGAGGTGCTCGAGCTGGCCAACCAGGTGTCGGCCGACGCGCGGCGCCGCTCGGTGGCGGTGCGCGCGCTGCGGCCCCGTCCGGACGCCGAGCCCGGCGACGCGCGGTGCGCGCTGTTGCCCGACGTCGAGGCCGAGCGCGAGTGGGTCGCCGCCGAGCTGGCGCGCCGCTACCACGCGGGCCTGGCGGCCACCGGATCCGCGCCGACGGCCGCCGTGCTGGTGCGCCGCAACGCCGATGCCGCGCCGATGGCCGAGGCGTTGAGCCGGCGTGGGCTGCCCGTCGAGGTGGTCGGGCTGTCCGGCCTGCTGGCGGTGTCCGAGGTCGCCGACGTCGTCGCGATGCTGCGGCTGGCCGCCGACCCGACCGCCGGGGCCGCCGCCGTGCGGGTACTGGCCGGCCCGCGCTGGCGGCTCGGTGCCCGCGACATCGCAGCGTTGTGGCGTCGGGCCGTCGAGCTGGACGGCGCGCCCGTCCCGGCTGCCGCCGGGCTGGGTGAGGTCGTCGCGCAGGTCGGGCCGGAGGGCGACGCGCCATGCCTGGGCGAAGCGATCTGCGATCCGGGCGCCGCGGCGGCCTACTCGGCCGAAGGGCTGGCCAGGATCACCGCGCTCGCACGTGAGCTGACCGCGCTGCGGTCGCACCTGGACAGCCCGCTTCCCGACCTGGTCGCCGAGGTGCGCCGGGTGCTGGGTGTCGACGCCGAGGCGCGGGCGGCCCGCCCGGTCGCCGCCGGCTGGTCGGGAACCGAGCACCTCGACGAGTTCGCGGACGTGGTGGCCGATTTCGCGGCGCGCCCGGCGGCGACGGTGGCCGCTCTGCTGGCCTTCCTCGACGCCGCCGAGCAGGTCGAGAACGGGCTCGCGCCCGCCGAGGTCGCGGTGTCCGGGGAACGCGTGCAGATCCTGACCGTGCACGCCGCCAAGGGGCTGGAGTGGCAGATCGTCTCGGTGCCGCACCTCAGCGGGCGGGTGTTCCCGTCGACGGCGTCGCCGCGTACCTGGCTCACCGACGCCGCCGACCTGCCCCCGCTGCTGCGCGGCGACCGGGCCGGCGTGTCCGAGCACGGTGTGCCGGTGCTGGACACCTCCGACGTCAGCGATCGTAAAGGGCTGTCGGACAAGATATCCGATCACAAGCGCAGCCTCGACGAGCGCCGCACCGACGAGGAGCGTCGGCTGCTGTACGTCGCCATCACCCGCGCCGAGCGCGCGCTGCTGGTGTCGGGACATCACTGGGGCGCGACGGAATCCAAGCCGCGCGGGCCCTCGGTGTTCCTGACCGAGCTCAGGGATGCGATCGACGCGTCCGCGGCGGCGGGCAGGCCGTGCGGCGCGGTCGATGTGTGGGCCGACGCCCCGGCCGACGGCGATGTCAACCCGCTGCGCGACCGGGTCGTCGAGGCGATGTGGCCGGTCGACCCGGTGGGCGGGCGGCGTGCGGACACCGACCGCGGCGCCGCGTTGGTGGCCCGGGCCATGGCCGCCGGTGAGGACGCCGGCGAGCACGGCGACGTGCACGGGTGGTCCGGCGATGTCGATGCCCTGCTGGCCGAGCGTGCCCGTTCGACCGAGCAGCCCGCGCCCGGGTTGCCGGCGCAACTGTCGGTCAGCGCGATGGTCGAACTCGACCGCGACCCCGAGGCAGCCACCCAACGGCTGCACCGCCGCCTGCCGCGCCGGCCCGATCCGCAAGCGTTGACGGGCACCGCCTTTCACGAGTGGGTGCAGCGCTACTTCCAGGCCGAGAAGCTCTTCGATCTCGACGATCTGCCCGGTGCCGTCGACGCCGACCGGCAGGACCGGGGTGAACTCGAGGAACTGCAGGCCGCTTTCGCGGTGTCGTCGTGGGCCGCACGCACCCCGATCGACGTCGAGGTGCCGTTCGACATGATGATCGCCGGCCGGGTGGTCCGGGGCCGCATCGACGCGGTCTTCGCCGACGACGACGGCGGTTTCACGGTCGTGGACTGGAAGACCGGCGCACCGCCCTCGACGACGGAAGCTTTGCAGCACAACGCGGTTCAGCTCGCCGTCTACCGGCTGGCATGGGCTCGGCTGCATGGCTGCCCGGTGGGTTCGGTGCGCGCGGTGTTCCACTACGTCGGCTCGGGGCGCACCGTGGCGCCCGACGAGCTGCCCGACGCCGACAGCCTGGCCGCGCTGCTCGCCGACGTGGTGGCCGGGAAGGCGGCGTGACGGCCGGTCAGGAGCGGCGGTAGATCTCGGTCAGGGGCTGCGGTAGGTCTCGGTCAGGAGCTCCGGTAGATCTTGAGCGCCGCGGTGATCATCGGGATCTGCAGCGGCAGGCGTGCCACCGCGACGATGCGCATCGGCAGCGACTTGGTCGGGTCCCTGAACCACAGCCGCACCATGTTGACGTTGGCCGGGAACACCGCGACGAACAGGGCGACCGCGGCCAGTGCGCCGAGGCGGCGGGTCTTGGGGGCCAGCAGTGCGGCGCCGGTCCCCAGCTCGGCCACCCCGGAGGCGTAGGTGTAGAACCGGGCGCTGCCCGGCAGTTCGGCCGGCACGATCGTGTCGAACGGTTTGGGTGCGGCGAAGTGCAGTGTGCCGATGCCCAGCAACATCGCCGCCAGCCGGTAGGCACCTGTTGGGGATTGCTGCGGTGCGGATGTGGGAGGGGTCATGATTACATTGTGCTGATGCGGCAGCCTCACCCCATGACGGGCCCCCGTGGCTAAGGGCGGTCTGCGACGACGGCTTCTCCGGGTCGATCAATCGCTCACCGATCTCCCGGTGCACGCGCTCACCGACCGGGTGCAGATTCCCGAGGAAGTGCCGAGCCCGTGGGTCCGGATCACCAAACGGATCGTCATCGCGCTGGCGGTGCTGTGCGCGGTGGTGCTGATCGTCTACCTCGATCGCGACGGGTACCGCGATGTCCAGGAAGACGGCCTGTCGCTGCTGGACTGCTTCTACTACGCGACGGTGTCGCTGTCGACCACCGGGTACGGCGACATCACGCCCTATACCGAGACCGCGCGCCTGGTCAACGTCCTGATCATCACGCCGCTGCGGGTGGCCTTCCTGATCGTGCTCATCGGTACCACCGTGGAGACGCTGACCACCGAGTCGCGGCAGGCGTTCAAGATCCAGCAATGGAGGAACAAAGTGCGCAACCACACCGTGGTGGTCGGTTACGGCACCAAGGGCCGCACCGCCGTGGCCGCGATGGTCGGCGACGAGGTCGCACCGGCCGACATCGTCATCGTCGACGAGAACCCGGCCGCGCTCGAACGCGCCAAGAGCGCCGGGCTGGTCACCGTCCGGGGCAGCGCCACCGATTCCGAGGTGCTGCGCCTGGCCAGCGCCCAGCACGCCAAGGCGATCATCGTGGCCACCAACCGTGACGACACCGCGGTACTGGTCACGCTCACCGCGCGTGAGCTGGCGCCGAAGGCCAAGATCATCGCCGCGGTCCGGGAGGCGGAGAACCAGCACCTGCTCGAGCAGTCCGGCGCCGATTCCACGGTGGTGACCTCCGAGACCGCCGGGCGACTGCTCGGCATCGCCACCCAGACGCCCAGCGTGGTCGAGATGATGGAGGACCTGCTCACCCCCGACGCCGGATTCGCCATCGCCGAGCGGGAGATCACCCCCAAGGAGATCGGCGGGTCGCCCCGCCACCTGCCCGACATCGTGCTGGGGGTGGTGCGCAACAACCAGCTGATCCGGGTGGACGCACCGGAGGTCGACGCGCTCGAGCTGGGGGACCGGCTGCTGTACATCCGGTCCGCGGATGCCGAGCGATGACCCCGGCGGGGTTCCGGCTGCGCAACGTCCCCCTGCTGTCCCGGGTCGGTGCCGACCGGGCCGACACGCTGCGCACCGACGTCGACGCCGCGGTGGCCGGCTGGCCGGATGCGCTGCTGCTGCGGGTGGACCGCCGAAACCAGGTGCTGATCTCGCAGGGCCGCGCGGTGCTGAACCCGGCCACCGGCGCGGGTGAGACCCCACCGCAGGATGCGGTGTTTCTCGGCCGGCTCGACGACGGCAGGCACGTGTGGGCGATCCGCTCGGACCTGCAACCCCCCGACGACCCGCACGCGCCCACCGAGGTGCTCGATCTGCGGCGCACCGGTGACGTGTTCGACGACCTCAGCGCGCAACTGGTGGCCACCGCGACGGCGTTGCTGAACTGGCATGACAGCGCCCGGTTCAGTCCTGTCGACGGCGCGCCGACGGCGCCGGTCAAGGCCGGCTGGTCCCGGGTCGACCCGCTGACCGGGCACGAGGAGTTCCCGCGGATCGATCCGGCGGTGATCTGCCTGGTGCACGACGGCCACGACCGGGCCGTGCTGGCCCGCCAGACGTTGTGGCCGGAGCGGCTGTTCTCGATCCTGGCCGGGTTCGTCGAGGCGGGGGAGTCCTTCGAATCGTGCGTGGTCCGTGAGATCGCCGAGGAGATCGGCCTGACCGTCACCGGCGTCGAGTACCTGGGCAGCCAGCCGTGGCCGTTCCCGCGGTCGCTGATGGTGGGCTTTCACGCGCTGGGCGACCCCGAACAGGAGTTCTCGTTCAACGACGGCGAGATCGCTGAGGCGGCGTGGTTCACCCGCGCCGAGATCCGCGAGGCGCTGGACCGCGGCGACTGGAGTTCGGGCGGCACTTCCCGGTTGCTGCTGCCGGGGTCGATCTCGATCGCGCGGGAGATCATCGAATCCTGGGCCGCGCTGGACTGACCGGCCCGGGTTGCGTCTGCGCGCCGGGAAACTAGCCGGCCAGCTTGGCCTTGACCTGAGCGCCGCTCGGGTTGGTCAGCGTGGACCCGTCGGCGAACTTCAGCGTCGGCACCGTCCGGTTGCCGTTGTTGACGGACGCCACGAAAGCGGCCGCGGTCGGGTCGCGCTCGATGTCGACCTCGGTGTAGGCGATGCCCTCTTTCTTCAGGGCCCTCTTCAGGCGGAAGCAGAAACCGCACCACATGGTGGTGTACATAATGACCGCGGCGGCGTCGTCGGTGCTCATAAGCCCATCAACGTAACCGATGCCCGATCCATGCCGCGCCCGGTCCACATGTGTCCTAGCTCGCTGACATGATGGTGGCCATGTCCCCCACGGCCTCGCGTGACCTGCTGTTGGGCGACCTGGACGACGAGCAGCGCGACGCGGTGCTCGCCCCGCGCGGCCCGGTGTGCGTGCTGGCCGGGGCGGGAACCGGCAAGACCCGCACCATCACCCGTCGCATCGCGCACCTGGTGACGGCCGGGCACGTCGCACCGGGGCAGGTGCTCGCCGTTACGTTCACGCAACGCGCGGCCGGGGAGATGCGGGGCAGGCTGCGTGCGCTCGGCGGGAACGCGCCCGGCGCGTCGACCGAGTCGGTGCAGGCGATGACGTTCCACGCCGCCGCGCGCCGCCAGCTGTCCTATTTCTGGCCGCGCGTGGTCGGCGACACCGAATGGCAACTGCTGGACTCGAAGTTCGCGGTCGTCGCACAGGCCGCCAACCGCGCCGGGTTGCCCACCGGCACCGACGACGTGCGCGACCTGGCCGGCGAGATCGAATGGGCGAAGGCCTCGTTGATCACCCCGGAGGACTATCCGGTGCGGGCCGGCGACACCGGTCGCGACATCCCGTTCGAGGCCGCCAAGGTCGCCGAGGCCTACGCCGGCTACGAGACGCTCAAGACCCGCCGCGAGGGGCTGGTGCTCCTTGACTTCGATGACCTGCTGCTGCACACGGCGGCGGCGATCGAGAACGACGCGGCGGTGGCCGCCGAGTTCCGGGACCGGTACCGCTGTTTCGTGGTGGACGAATACCAGGACGTCACCCCGCTGCAACAACGGGTGCTCGACGCCTGGCTCGGTGGCCGGGACGACCTGACCGTCGTCGGCGACGCCAACCAGACCATCTACTCGTTCACCGGCGCCTCCCCGCGCTACCTGCTCGACTTCTCCCGGCGCTTCCCCGAGGCGGCGGTGGTCCGGCTGGAGCGCGACTACCGGTCCACCCCGCAGGTGGTGTCGCTGGCCAACCGGGTCATCGCGGCCGCCCGGGGCCGGATGGCGGGCAGCAGGCTGCATCTGGTGGGGCAGCGCCCGCCGGGGCCCGAGCCGATGTTCAACGAGTTCCCCGACGAGGTCGCCGAGGCCGCCGCGGTGGCCCGCACGGTCAAGAACCTCGTCGAATCCGGCACGGCCGCTTCGGAGATCGCGGTGCTCTACCGCATCAACGCGCAGTCCGAGGTTTACGAGGAGGCGCTGACCGAAGCGGGGGTGCCGTTCCAGGTCCGCGGCGGCGAGGGGTTCTTCAGCCGCCAGGAGATCCGCCAGGCGCTGCTCGCACTGCAACGCGCCGCCGAGCGCGGCGTGGCCGAGGACGATCCGCTGCCCGAGGTGGTGCGCATCACGCTGGAACCGCTGGGGCTGACCGGCGAACCGCCTGCGGGCACCCGGGCCCGCGACCGGTGGGAGGCGCTGGTCGCGCTGGCCGAACTCGTCGACGAGGAGGTCGCGCAGCGCCCGCAACTGGACCTGCGCGGGCTGCTCGCCGAACTGCGTCAGCGCGCCGATTCCCGTCACCCACCGACCGTGCAGGGCGTCACACTGGCCTCGCTGCACGCCGCCAAGGGGCTGGAATGGGATGCGGTGTTCCTGGTCGGGCTGGCCGACGGCACGCTGCCGATCTCGCACGCGCTCGCGCACGGCCCCGACAGCGAGCCGGTGGAGGAGGAACGCCGCCTGCTCTACGTCGGGATCACCAGGGCCCGGGTGCATCTGGCGTTGAGCTGGGCGCTGGCCCGCACCCCGGGCGGGCGCCAGGGCCGCCGGCCGTCGCGGTTCCTCAACGGCATCGCGCCACAGGCGCAGCGTGACGACGGTCCCAGCCGGCCGCGCAAGCCGCGCGGACCGGCCCCGCGCTGTCGGGTGTGCAACTCGGCGCTGAGCTCGCCGGCGGCCATCATGCTGCGCCGCTGCGAGACCTGCCCGTCGGACCTCGACGAGCAGCTGCTGGGCGATCTCAAGGAGTGGCGGCTGCGGATCTCCAAGGAGATGAGCGTGCCGGCCTACGTGGTGTTCACCGACAACACGTTGATCGCGATCGCCGAGTCGCTGCCGAGCGACGACGCGGCGCTGGTCGCGATCCCGGGGATCGGCGCCCGCAAGCTCGAACAGTTCGGCGCCGACGTCCTCGAGATGGTCCGCAGTCGCCGGGCCCCGACCTGACCGGCCCGACGAAAGCCGCTGGTCAGAAAATCGCTTGTCGGATTCGTCGGGTAGCGTCTAGCCTCGAGAACACACGGACGACGGCTCATGTGCGAAAGGAGGGTGCCCCGATCATGTTCAGCAACATCAGCTTCACCGGCGTAGCCGCTGTCGGCATGACGCGGACCCTCCAGGACCCGATCTGGGTCGCCACCGCCACTGCCGCAGCCGCGCGCGCCGCGGCGCGCAAGCGCCACGCCGCAGCCGGCACGATTGCCGCGTCCGTCAGGGGTCACCGCTAGCAGCCACCACCCCGCCGCCCAGGCCACGGACCCGCAATCGGATCCGTGGCCAGTTTCATTCCGGGCCCACCGCCTCGAAACCTGGTCGCCGATCCATCGGAAGTTCACAGATGGCAGACGAGAAACCAACAACCAGGAAGCAGAGGAACCGGACATGTCTCCGCTGATGACGTGCGAGGGAGCGAAGCTGGCGGTGCCGTGCCATGTCGAGGACCCCGACCTGTGGTTCGCCGAGGATCCGCGTGACCTCGAACGCGCCAAGGCGCTGTGCGCCGGTTGCCCGATCCGGCGCGAGTGCCTGACCGCGGCGCTCGAGCGCGGGGAGCCGTGGGGGGTGTGGGGTGGCGAGATCCTCGATCGGGGTGCCGTCGTCGCCCGCAAGCGGCCGCGGGGCCGGCCCCGCAAGGACGCCAAAGACCCTGTCGCCGCGTGATTTTCATGACGTGAGCGGACGCAGAATCACCCATTCCGGTACGCAACGAGGTGAGCCCGCGACAGGTCAGACCCCGTCGGGATCGGCGAATCCCGGCACCATCTCCTCGGCGATGCGCCGCGTCGGGACGTGGGCGTCGAGCTGACAGGAGATCGCCACGATCGACGCGATCACCCGCATCGGGATCACCAGCTTCGGGGGGATGTCCATCTGGCGCGCGGCCCTGATCTGGCCGGCCGCGCGGTCGAGTTCGAGGGTGGCCATGCGCTGCAACCATTTCCGGCGGTAGTGGAATACCGGGACCTCCAGCGGTTCGACGTACTGCCTGAGCATTTCGTCGATCTCGCGGGTGGACACCTCCTGACCCTTCTGGATGAAGCCCACCTTCCGCATCGTGGGCAGCAGCTTGTCGTAGTTCCTGTCGACCGCGTAGCGCAGGATCTGGCCCAGTTCGACCGGCCAGCCACCGGGCATCGGTGCGACCGCGCCGAAGTCGATGACGCCCATCTTGTCGCCGGGCAGCAGCATGAAGTTCCCGGGGTGGGCGTCGCCGTGCACCATCTCCAGCCGCCGCGGCGCGTCGTCGCAGAACTCGAACAGCCGGGTGGCCATCAGGTCGCGCTGCTCCTGGGTGCCGTCGCGGATGATGTGCGACAGCGGGATGCCCTCGATCCACTCCTGGATCACCACCTTGGGCGCGCTGGCCACCACGTGCGGCACCAGGAACTTCGGGTCGCCGTGGTAGGCCTTGGCGAACGCGCGCTGGTTGTCGGCCTCGAGCCGGTAGTCGAGTTCCATCTCGGTGCGCTCGATCAACTCGTCGACCACGCCCTGCACGTCGGCGCCGGGGGAGAGTTGCCGCAGCACGCTGACCATCCGCTGCATCGTCTTGAGGTCGGCGCGCAGCGCCTCGTCGGCGCCCGGGTACTGGATCTTGACCGCGACCTCGCGGCCGTCGGCCCAGATCGCCTTGTGCACCTGGCCGATGCTGGCCGACGCGACCGCGGTGTCGTCGAAGGAACGGAAGCGTTCCCGCCACTTGGTGCCCAGCTGGGCGTCGAGCACCCGGTGCACCTTGGCCGCGGGCAGCGGCGGCGCCTCGCGCTGCAGCTTGGTCAGCGCCTCGCGGTACGGCTTGCCGTACTGCTCGGGGATGGCGGCCTCCATCACCGACAAGGCCTGGCCGACCTTCATTGCGCCGCCCTTGAGCTCGCCGAGCACCGTGAACAATTGCTGGGCGGCCTTGTCCATCAGCTCGGCGTTGACCTCGTCTTTCGACTTGCCGGTCAGCCGTTTGCCGACGCCCAGTGCGGCGCGCCCGGCGATCCCCACCGGCAACGTCGCCAGCTTGGCGTTGCGCGCTGCCCGGCCCCGCTTGATCTCGCTCACCAGACCATCATCCACGACGGTGCTGAACTTCCACCAACCAGTTGGCAACGTTTGATGTCAACATGGGCACTTCGGGTGCCGGGACCAGCTCCGGGCTGCGACGATGCCGTGTCCGACGTCGATTTCCAGCGTGGTGTCCAGCGTCGACGGCAGCCTTGTCCCGGCGCCGCCGGACCCGCCGCCCAGCGCCCGCAGGACGTCGTTGACCTCGCGCAGCGCCAGCGCCGCGGTCGCCAGCAGCGTGGGCCGGTCGGCGCTGCCCACGGTGCGGCACAGCTGCCACGCGATCGCCGGCCAGGCGGCGTCGCGGTCACTGCGGTGCAGGTCGGCGCAGCGCAGGCAGCTGGTCACGCCGGGAAGCACCAGCGGTCCGACGAGCCCGGCGCCGTCGCGCACCCGCACCGGCAGGTGCGGCACCCCGGCGTCGTGCAGGTCACGCACCACCCGCGGATCGGCGACCAGATAGTCGGTGAGCACGGCCAGGTCGACGTTGGCGCCCACCGCGTGGGTGCGCGAGCTGTGGCTGATCCGCACCCCGGAGCAGCGCAGCGCGGAGGTCAGCAGGTCCGAAAGCGGCCCGCCGCCGTGCAGCCGGACCGCGGCCGAGTGGGCCGGCGGTTCGGTCGCCGCGCTGACGATGCCACGCTGGAGCAGGTGCGCGACCAGCCCGGCCACCAGGGCGGGATCGGTGCCGTGGCCCTCGGCCAGCGTCTGCAGTCCGGCGACGGTCGCGACACCCTGCAGTGCGCGCAGCAGGTCGGCCAGCACCGTCGTGGCCATTCCGGATGGCGGGCACACCGCCACGGCGCGGCGGGGGTCCCAGCCGATCTGCACCGTGCCGTCCGGGCGGGACAGCACGGGGGTGGTCGGGTCGAGCGCGTACCGCGTCATCCCTCGACGGTGTCACGCGCCGACGGCGCCGGGCCGAGTTATCCACAGGGCGCCGGTGTTACGGGGTGTTCTCCCCGTCCCCGCCGCCGTCGGTGTCGCGGGCCTGGTTCAGCGCCTGCTCGATCTCGCTGTCGATGCCGCTGATGTCGCCGCCGAGCACATGGTCGATGAAGGCCGCCGGATCGTCCAGGTCGGAGCCGTCGGGAAGCAGGTCGGGATGCTGCCAGACGCCGTCGCGGGCGTCGGCGCCGACCGCCTCGGTCAGCCGCTCCCACAGCACCGCCGCCTCGCGCATCTTGCGGGGCCGCAACTCCAGACCCACCAGGGTGGCGAACGTCTGCTCGGCCGGTCCGCCGGTGGCGCGGCGGCGGCGCAGCGTCTCCGAGAGCGCCGAGGTGCCGGGGATCCGGTCACCGAGCGCGGCGGACACCACGGTCTGCACCCAGCCCTCGATCAGGGCCAGCAGGGTCTCCAGGCGGTCCAGCGCCGCGGTCTGCTCGGGGGTGGCCTTGGGTTCGAAGATGCCCTGGTTGAGCAGCTGTTCCATCGCCGACGGGTCGGTCAGCGAGGCCGGGTCGAAGCCGCGCGCGAACTCCTCGATCCCGCTCATGTCGATCTTGGTGCCCTTGGCGAACGCCTCCACGGCACTCAGCAGCTGGGCCGACAGCCACGGCACGTGGCTGAACAACCGGTGATGGGCGGCCTCGCGGGCGGCCAGGAACGTGACGATCTCGCTGCGCGGCTGTTCGAGGCCCTCGGCCAGCTCCTCGACCGCGTCGGGCAGCAACGCCGCGACCCCCTTCGGGCCCAGCGGCAGCCCGATGTCGGTGGAGGTGAGCACCTCTTTCGACAGCTTGCCCAGGGCCTGGCCCAGCTGCGAGCCGAACGCCATGCCGCCCATCTGGGTCATCACCGACAGCAGCGGGCCCGCCATCGCCTGGGCCTCCTCGGGCAGCGCCGAGGCCCACACGGTCGAGAGCTGCTCGGCGACCGGGTCGCACAACCGCTTCCAGGTGTCCAGCGTGTTGTCGATCCAGTCGCTCGGTGTCCAGGCCACCGCGGTGGTGGTGCCCGCGGGCAGCGCGGTGACGCCGTCGAGCCAGGTCTCGGCCAGGTGCACCGCATCGGCGACGGCCTTGGTCGTCTGCTCGGGCACCGGGGCCACGAAGCCGATGGAGTTCGACGCCAGCTGCCGGGCCAGGTCGTAGTTCACCGGGCCGGAGGCCTTGCCGGTCGCCATCGCCGAGCCGGCGCCGCTGAACATCTCACCGAGCTTGCTGAAGATCTGGCCGAGCTGCGACATGTCGAAATCGCCGCCGCCGCCGAATCCGAACGGGTCACCACCGGGCCCCGATCCGGAACCGGGGTCCTTCTTGCGTTTGTCGCGCTCGGGGTCGTCCCCGGCGGAGAAGCCGAAAGGCAGGTCAGCCATGTCCTCAACGGTACTCACCGCGTCGGCGCCGTGCCGGGGGGTGGGTCACGCTGTCAGTGAACGGGCGGGCGCGCGGCTCGCCGAATCCGGGCCGGGCCCGGCGAACATCTACTGCGCGAACATCTACTGTAGGCGGCGTGAACAGGCGGATGTGGACCCTCGTCGTCACGCTGGTGCCGGTCCTGGTCTTCGGTGTCCTGATGACGTCGGTGGCGGTGCCCTACGTCGCGCTGGGTCCCGGACCGACGTTCGACACCCTCGGTGAGGTCGACGGCAAGCAGGTCGTCGACATCGAGGGGGCCGAGGTTCACCCGACCTCGGGGCACCTCAACATGACCACGGTGTCGCAGCGCGACGACCTGACGCTGGTGCAGGCGCTGGTGTTCTGGGCTTCCGGCAACGATCAGCTGATCCCGCGCGACCTGGTGTACCCGCCGGACAAATCCCGCGAAGAGGTCGAGGAGGCCAACAGCCGCGACTTCCGGGAATCCGAGGACAGCGCCGAGTACGCCGCGCTGGACTACCTCAAGTACCCGATGGCCATCACCGTGGAGAGCATCGCCGAGGACGGCCCGTCCGAGGGCAAGCTGCAGGCCGGTGACGCGATCGTCGGCGTCAACAACACGCCGGTCGCCAACCTGGACGAGTTCCAGGCGATCCTCAAGGACACCAAGCCGGGGGACACCGTCGTCGTCGACTACCGCCGCAAGAACGCGCCGGCCGGCACGGTCGAGGTGACACTGGGTGAGCACCCCAACGGCGACCAGGGCTACATGGGCGTCAACGTGCTCGACGCGCCGTGGGCGCCGTTCAGCATCGAGTTCAACCTCGCCAACATCGGCGGGCCGTCGGCGGGCCTGATGTTCAGCCTGGCCGTCGTCGACAAGCTGACCACCGGTGACCTCAACGGATCGAAGTTCGTGGCGGGCACCGGGACCATCACCGGCGACGGCAAAGTGGGCTCGATCGGCGGCATCACCCACAAGATCGCGGCGGCCGCCGACGCCGGGGCGACGGTGTTCCTGGTGCCGGCCGAGAACTGCGACGAAGCCAAAACCGCCGACGAGAACGGCATCGATCTGCTCAAGGTCGAGACCCTCGGGCAGGCGATCGACTCGATGCGGACGCTTTCCGCTGGTGGCGAACCTCCCCGCTGCTGATTCGGCGCGTCCACCCCGATGCGTACAGTTGGGGAACAAAGTCGGGGAACCTGAACAGATGCTGGGAATGTTCAAGAGCGGAGTGATCGAGTGGGTATGCGGCCCGCGGCCAAAATGCCGAAGCTGACGCGACGAAGCAGGGTACTGATCGCGGTCTCGCTGGCCGCAGTGCTGCTGTTGCTGATCGGTCCCCGGTTCATCGACACCTACGTCGACTGGCTGTGGTTCGGTGAGCTGGGCTACCGATCGGTGTTCACCACGCAGGTGATGACCCGCATCATCATCTTCCTGGTCGTCACCGTGTTCATCGCCGGCGTGGTGTTCGCGGCGATGGCGCTGGCCTACCGCACCCGTCCGGTGTTCGTGCCCACCGCCGGCCCCAACGACCCGATCGCCCGCTACCGCACGGCGGTGATGTCCCGGTTGCGGCTGATCGGCATCGGGGTGCCGCTGTTCATCGGTGTCTTGGCGGGCTTCGTCGCGCAGAGCTACTGGGACCGCGCCCAGTTGTTCCTGCACGGCGGCAGCTTCGGCATCACCGATCCGCAGTTTGGCATCGACCTGGGCTTCTACGCGTTCGACCTGCCGTTCTACCGGCTGGTGCTGTCCTATCTGTTCGTCGCGACGTTCCTGGCGTTCGTCGCCAACCTGCTGGGCCACTACCTGTTCGGCGGAATCCGGCTCACGGGCCGTTCCGGCGCACTGAGCCGCTCGGCGCGCATCCAGCTGGTCACCCTGGTCGGGGTCTTCGTGCTGCTCAAGGCGGCCGCCTACTGGCTGGACCGTTATGAGTTGCTCAGCCACACCCGCGGCGGCAAGCCGTTCACCGGGGCCGGCTACACCGACATCAACGCGGTGCTGCCCGCCAAGCTCATCCTGATGGCCATCGCCATCATCTGCGCCGTGGCGGTGTTCTCCGCGATCTTCCTGCGCGACTTGCGCATCCCCGCGATCGGTGTGGTGCTGCTGCTGTTGTCGTCGCTGGTCGTCGGTGCGGGCTGGCCGCTGGTGGTCGAGCAGATCAGCGTCCGGCCCAACGCCGCGCAGAAGGAGAGCGAGTACATCAGCCGCTCCATCGCCGCGACCAGACAGGCCTACGGGCTCACCAACGAGACCGTCACCTACCGCGACTACGCCGGCAATGCGCCGGCGACCGCGCAACAGGTGGCCGCCGACCGCGCGACCACGTCCAACATCCGGGTGCTCGACCCGAACATCGTCAGCCCGGCGTTCACCCAGTTCCAGCAGGGCAAGAACTTCTACTACTTCCCCGACCAGCTGAACATGGACCGCTACAGCGACGCCGGCGGCGACCTGCGCGACTACGTGGTGGCCGCCCGCGAGCTCAACCCGGACCGGCTGATCGACAACCAGCGCGACTGGATCAACCGGCACACCGTCTACACCCACGGCAACGGCTTCATCGCCTCGCCGGCCAACACGGTGCGCGGGGTGGCCAATGACCCCAACCAGAACGGTGGCTATCCGGAGTTCCTGGCCAGCGTCGTGGGCGCCAACGGCGAGGTGGTCTCGCCCGGGCCGGCCCCGCTGGACCAGCCGCGCATCTACTTCGGCCCGGTGATCGCCAACACCTCGGCCGACTACGCCATCGTCGGCGAGAACGGGGCGCCCCGCGAGTACGACTACGAGACCAACACCGAGACGCGCAACTACACCTACACCGGTTCCGGCGGTGTGCCGATCGGCGGCTGGTTCGCGCGCAGCTTGTTCGCCGCCAAGTTCGCCGAGCGCAACTTCCTGTTCTCCAACGTGATCGGCGAGAACAGCAAGATCCTGTTCAAGCGCGATCCGGCCGATCGGGTCAAGGCGGTGGCGCCGTGGCTGACCACCGACACCGCGATGTACCCGGCGATCGTGAACAAGCGGATGGTGTGGATCATCGACGGCTACACCACGCTGGACAACTACCCGTACTCGGAGTTGATGTCGCTGTCGAGCGCGACCGCCGACTCCAACGAGGTGGCGCTGAACCGGCTGCAGCTCGACAAGCAGGTGTCCTACATCCGCAACTCGGTCAAGGCCACCGTCGACGCCTACGACGGCACCGTGACGCTCTATGCGCAGGACGAGAACGACCCGGTGCTGCAGGCGTGGATGAAGGTGTTCCCGGGGACCGTGCAGCCCAAGAGCGACATCAGCCCCGAGTTGCAGGAGCATCTGCGCTATCCGGAGGACCTGTTCAAGGTGCAGCGGGCGCTGCTGGCCAAATACCACGTGGACGACCCGGTGACGTTCTTCTCGACGTCGGACTTCTGGGACGTCCCGCTGGACCCCAACCCGACGGCCAGCAGCTACCAGCCGCCGTACTACATCGTCGCCAAGGACCTGGCGGAGAACAACGATCAGCCGTCGTTCCAGCTGACCAGCGCGATGAACCGGTTCCGGCGTGACTTCCTGGCGGCCTACATCAGCGCCAGCTCGGATCCCAAGACCTACGGCAAGCTCACGATTCTGACGATTCCGGGTCAGGTCAACGGCCCCAAGCTGGCGTTCAACGCGATCAGCACCGACACCACGGTGTCTCAGGAACTCGGCCTGATCGGCCGCGACAACCAGAACCGGATCCGCTGGGGCAACCTGCTGACGCTACCGATGGGCGAAGGCGGATTGCTCTACGTGGCACCGGTATACGCGTCCCCGGGCACCAGCGACGCGGCCTCGTCGTACCCGCGCCTCATCCGGGTGGCGATGATGTACAACGACAAGATCGGTTTCGGACCGACGGTGCGCGACGCGCTGACCGATCTGTTCGGCCCCGGCGCCGGGGCCACCGCGACCGGGCCGGCGCCGACGAACGCGCCCACCGGTCAGCAGCCGGCGGCGCAGCCACCGGCCAACACGTCGCCACCATCGGCCACACCGCCCACCCGGACCGGACAGGCGCCCGAGGTGCCGACCCCGGTCGCGGTGCCGCCGTCCGGGCCGACCGAGCTGTCGTCGGCGAAAGCCGCTGCGCTGCAGGAGGTCAACGAGGCACTCGATGCGGTGCGTGAGGCCCAGCGCAGCGGTGATTTCGCGCAGTACGGCGAGGCGCTGCAACGTCTCGACGACGCGATGAACGACTACCAGTCGACCGGCTGACCACCGCCGCCTGCAGGCCTCCATCTCCAACCTGCGCCGGCGCTGCGCGGTGACCGGCAGCGGGCGCTCGACGACCTGGCCGTGGCGCGGGACATCGCCGAACGCACCGGCGGGCTACCGACGCTGCTGCGCTGCCGGTTGCTGGACTGCGAGCTGACCGAGGCGCGCACCGAGCGCGTGGCAGCGGCCCGGCTACTGGCCGCCGACGCCGAGGAGATCGGGATGGCCGGCGTCGCGCAGGCGGCGCGGGCGCTGATCTGATCGTCCGCACTTTCGCCGAAGCATTGATCTGCGTCCGGTTCGGGGAGGACGATGAGTTCAGTCCGGCGGCGCCGTCGTGACGCTGCCGCTGACGACGGAGGCAGAGCATGTATGCACGCAGTTCGACCATTCACGCACGGACCTCGGCGCTCGACGCCGGGATCAAATACGTCCACGACACGGTGTGGCCGGCACTCGGCGGTCTCGACGGCTATGTCGGATTGTCGCTGCTGGTGGACCGCCTGACCGGGCGATGCATCGCGACGACGGCATGGCAGACCGAGCAGGCGATGGCCGACAGCCGCGAGCCCACGGTCGCGCTGCGGGACCGCGCGGCGCAGATCCTCGGCGGTAGCCCGACCGTCGACGAATGGGAGATCGCCGCGCTGCACCGCGACCACCATTCCGGGCCCGGCGCCTGTGCCCGCGTCACCTGGGCGCGGGTCGAACCCGAGACGGCCGATCGCGCCATCGACGGTTACCGGCTGGCCACCCTTCCGGCACTGGCGGAGCTCGACGGCTTCTGCAGTGCCAGCCTGCTGGTCGACCGCGAATCCGGATTCGGGGTCGCGACGGTGTCGTTCGACAGCGACGAGGCGATGAAGCGCAGCCGCATCGCCACGGACGCGATGAAGGTCGCCACGATGCGCGACAGCGGCGCCGAGATGCTCGACGAATGCGAGTTCGAGCTGGTGCTGGCGCATCTGCGGGTCCCCGA
>NZ_JAIFZS010000064.1 GCF_019710635.1 Mycolicibacterium xanthum | reverse complement strand
GCCACGGACGCGATGAAGGTCGCCACGATGCGCGACAGCGGCGCCGAGATGCTCGACGAATGCGAGTTCGAGCTGGTGCTGGCGCATCTGCGGGTCCCCGAGATGGCCTAGCACCTCGCGATTTCGGCGTGCCGGGTCGCGTTACGCGCGACCCGGCACGCCCAAACCTTGGTTTTTTCTTGGTGACGTGACCAAGCGCGCGCCAAGGCCGGTCGGTCATGATTCTCGGCGAGCACAGACTTTCCGAGAAGGGACTTCCGATGACCGAACCGACCGAGCTGACGCGCGACGAGGTGTTGCGCACGCTGCGCGACCACGTCGCCACGCAGGTCGCGCTGCCGGGGGAGCCCGGCTACGAGCGCTGCACGCCGTGGAACGTGGCCGCGCCGGTGACGCCGGCCGCGGTGGTGCTGGCCACCACCCCCGAGGATGTCGCCGGCGCCGTCAGATTCGCCGCCGCGCACGGCTTCACGGTCACCGTCCAGGCCACCGGCCACGGCGCCGTCGCGGTGGGTGAGGACACGATCCTGGTGCAGACCGCGGCGATGAAGCACTGCACCGTCGACCCGCTCAACCGCACCGCGTGGGTCGGCGCGGGGGCGCGCTGGCAGGACGTCATCGACGCCGCCGCCCCGCACGGCCTGGCGCCGCTGTGCGGATCGTCACCCGGTGTCGGCGTGGTCGGATACCTGACCGGCGGCGGGGTCGGGCCGCTGGTGCGCACCTTCGGGTTGTCCTCCGATCATGTCCGGGCCTTCGACGTGGTCACCGGGGACGGCCGGCTGCTGCGGGTCACCCCGGACAGCAACGCCGACCTGTTCTGGGGGCTGCGGGGCGGCAAGGCCACGCTGGGCATCGTCACCGCGGTGGAGATCGACCTGCCCCCGGTCCCCGAGTTCTACGGCGGCGCAGTCTATTTCGACGGTGCCGATGCCGCGGCCGTACTGCACGGCTGGAGCGCCTGGTGTGTCGGGCTGCCGGAGACGGTCAACACGTCGATCGCCGTCCAGCAGCTGCCGCCGTTGCCCGGCGTGCCCGAACCGCTGGCCGGCCGGATGACGGTCTCGCTGCGCTACACGGCGGTCGGCGACTTCGCCGAGGCGGAGCGGCTGCTGGCGCCGATGCGGGCGGTGGCCACACCGCTGATGGACACCGTGGAGGTGCTGCCGTACGCGGCGATCGGCGCCGTGCACTGCGACCCGGTCGACCCGATGCCGACGAACGAGGACCAGGCGCTGCTCTCGGCGCTGCCGGCCGAGGCGGTCGACGCGCTGGTGGCCGTCGTCGGGCCGGGTTCGGGGTCCCCGCAGGTGATCGTCGAGCTGCGGCTGCTCGGCGGCGCGCTGGCTCGCCCGGCGCGGCAGGCCAGCGCGTTCTGCCAGCGCGACGCGGCGTTCTCGCTGGCGGTGATCGGCGCCCCGATGCCCGACACCGCGGAGTTCGTCGCCGAGCATGCGCGTGGCGTCGTCGCGGCGGTCGCGCCGTGGTCGACCGGTGGGCAGATGCCCAACTTCGCGCCGTCGCACGACCCGGCCCGCCCGGCCCGGGTGTACACCGAGGACACCCGGCACTGGCTGGCCGCACTGGCCGAGCGCTACGACCCGGCCCGGGTCTTCGCGACCGGCCAGGTGGTCCGCTGAGTTTTTTCTCCGCTAGCGTGCGTGTCTGCACCGGGGCGCGCCGCCAAAAGGCGTGCATATGCGCACGCTCGCGGTGGGGAAACCGGCTCTGAACAGGCGATTTGGAACCGCCGGTGCAGCTTCGGTAACCTAGCGTTCACCGACGCGGGGTGGAGCAGCTCGGTAGCTCGCTGGGCTCATAACCCAGAGGTCGCAGGTTCGAATCCTGTCCCCGCTACTAGCGAAACGGCCCCCGGAGATCTCTCCGGGGGCCGTTTCCATGGTCTTTGGGCAGCACCCCTCGTTGTGCGCGCGCCGAAGTCGCCAGCTACGAGCGTGCTCGACTTCGGGGGTAAAGCGCGTCACTCCTAACGAAGCATCTTGCGTGGGTCGGGGAAGCCCATCTTGGTGTAGCCGGGGGCGCGTTTCTTCAGCGACGAGGCGATGACGGGGGTGAGTTCGTCGTGGTAGTCGTGCACGGTTGCGGCGGTCTTCGTGGGATAGGGCCGGGTGACGCGGCCGATGTATTGCACGAGCCGGTTCTTGAAGGTGATCGGCGCAGCCAGGAACAACGTGTCGAGGGCGGGGCAGTCGAAGCCTTCCCCGATGAACGAGCTGGTGCCGACTATCAGGAGCGGATTCGAATCAGGCGAGTGGTCGGCAAGTTGCTCGGTGATCTGGCGGCGCTCGCGAGCTTTCATGCCGCCGCTGAGAACGGTGACGGTCTTGCCGGCGGTCTCAAGCCTTTCGGTGATGGCGTTGAGGTGGTCGACCCAGGTGGTGAGTACCAGGATGTTGGCTCCGGTTTCGGCGGAGGCCAGCACGTCGCCGACGACCTGGTCGAGCCGTGCCTGGTCGGCGACCAGGGTTCGATAGATCTCGGCCATTCCGCCCGGTGCGGTGGGGTCGGCGTCGCCGCGGTAGTCGAATTCAGTCGGGTGGACGTGCAATACCGGGTGGGGGCGTCAGCAACTCGGAGCCGTCGACGGGGAGCTGTCCGGTGTGTGGCTGATCAATAGCGACATGGTGTGGTCCGAGTTGGTGATAGATCAGATCTTCGAGTCCGTCACGGCGTTCCGGGGTTGCGGTCAGGCCGAGCCAGTACCGCGCCGGTATGCGACTGAGGACGCCGAAGAATGCGCTCGCGGCGACATGGTGGCACTCGTCCACAATCACGAATCCATAGTTGGCGGTGATGTCTTCGACGTTGTCACGGCGGGCAAGCGTCGGTAGGAGTGCAATGTCCAGGATGCCGGTGGTCTTCGATCGTCCACCACCGATCTGACCGCATTTGAACCCGAGGTGGCTACTGATCCGATCGCGCCATTGATCGGCCAGGGCTTTGCGATCGACCAGAACCAGAGTCGCGGTAGCTCTTGATTCGATGGCCGCGCAGGCGATGACCGTCTTGCCGGTACCTGGCGGTGCGATGAGCACGCTCGTGTCGTGCGTGAGGAGCTGGCTCAGGGCGGTGGCCTGGGCGGGACGCAGCGGCGTGCCGAGGGCGAACTCGTGGTGTTCGCCGGGGACGCGGTTGTCGTCAACGCGTAACGTGCTGTCGGCCGATTCGACGAGCTCGGTCAGCAGCGGATGTAGACCGCGGGGCAGGACGAGATCACCCTCAGGGGTCTCGTCGTAGCTGTAGAGGAATCGTGGTGTGTCCCAGGTGCTGCGGCGGGCGCGTTGGCGGACATCGAACTCGGGGTTGCGTATGGATGCGGCGTGTTTGACCGCTGAGATCATTGCTGGGCCAAGGTCGTTGGCTGTCATTGTCATTTGGGAGCCGAACTGAGCGCGGACGATGGTTGCGGGGCGTGGGACGATGCGTGACGAGGTCGGTAGTTGCAGACGTCGGACGTCGTGGCCGATCTGCGGGTCGGGAAGCTGGCGCGCCAGCGTGGCCACGTCTTTGGTGGACAGTCGGGCGATGCTCGATAGGTAGGCCCACTGATCCTCGTATGGTTCGAGGGTGGCGGGGTCGAGGAAGACGGTGGTGCCGTGCTGCCGGCGTTTACCGTTCATCGGTGCGGCGATGAGATTGCCCACACCTCGTCCGGTGTGGACGTCTTGGGAAGGAAACAAGCGGTCGTAGCTGCTCAAATGCATGCTGCCGCGCAGGCGAAATGCCTCACCCAGCAGACTTGTCGCCAGGCTCCGGGCGACCGACGCCGAGATGGCGTGGGCGAAGAAAATCCAGACGTGAGCGCCTCGTCCGGACTGCGAAACCTCCATTGCAGCTGGAATACCCTGGGAACGTGCTGCTTTCATGTATGAGAGGGCGTCAAGCATCGCGGCTTCTTTGTCGAAGTCCGCTGCGACCCACCAGCAGGTGTCGTCGTCGCTGAGCGGGTACAGGCCGATGTGTGCCTCGCCGCGCAGGTGGGCATCGACGACCTCTGGAGTCAGCGGCAGGTAAGGGGCGTCTGCACGACTCATACCCTTGCGCCAGTAGCCTTTGATCGCCGGCATCCAGCCCGATCGGCCATCTCGCCGGTTCTCCCAGCGCACCGCGTAAACATCGGTGCGACAGCGGAACAGGTCGAAGAAGAACCGCACCTTGTCGGCTGAGCTCGAGCCCATGGTCACCGGCGAGGCAGGGGCTCCGGTCAGCGTGGCCTGATCGCTGGCCGCCGCCCGAGCCTGCTCCTCGCTCAATCGGAGGAGCCGACGCAGACGCGCGTTGTCGGTACGCAGCGTATCCAACTCACCGGGGAACTTCTCGATACCGCTAACGATCAGTACTCCTCGAATATCCGCTACCTGGCGCAACGGATGAGTTCGACGGCTTCGATCATGGCGTAACTCGCAACGAGACGATCCAAAATCTCGTCGACCGTGGACTGCGGCCGGGCGAATCTGGAGGACATGGCAACCACCGCCTGAAGGGCGACGTCGGGGGACGCCGAGACTGTGTCGGCAGCGAACTGAGCAGGTGATATCACCATGAGCGACTGGGGGATCTGTTGCGGTGGAAAGTCTCGTGCATTGCTCGTGACGATCACGTCGGCCCCTCCTACGAGTGCCGCCGCGACCACATGTTCATCGTCGACGTCGGGCAGTCCGAACGTGCCTTCCAGATTTTCCCAGTTCGCCACAACGGCATCGTCGAACGCCAAACTCATCTGATCTACGAGGCGTTGGGCTTGCTGTTCTGCCAGGGCAGGGTCGTGGCGACGGCTTATGAGCTTTTGTGCTTCGTGGTAACACAATTCGTCGAGGATCGCTGATGACCACAAGGGCCGATACAAGCCCTCGATTGCCAGAGATGGCAGGAAGTCGCGCTGCAGGCTGGGCCACAGCACTGAGGTGTCCAACAGCGCGGCAAACATTCTCGAACGTGTGTCAGCGGGCGTCGGCCTTGGCACGCCGCCGCGCCGCAACGAC
Source organism: Mycolicibacterium xanthum (assembly GCF_019710635.1). Classification (GTDB taxonomy): domain Bacteria; phylum Actinomycetota; class Actinomycetes; order Mycobacteriales; family Mycobacteriaceae; genus Mycobacterium; species Mycobacterium xanthum. Next base: position 33,102 of record NZ_JAIFZS010000064.1, on the reverse strand, counting down.
TCGGCGCGCTTCACGTAGCCGCCGGCGAACGACTTCGGGGTCGTCGTCAGCATTGATGTCGACCGTTGTGGCCGCCAGTGCTTCGTACTGGCGATTGCGTCGCTGCTCGCGATAGGCGAGAACGTCGTCGAGCAGCAGTCGATGACGATTCCCGATCCGCTCGGCAGGCAACGTGCCGTCGGCGATCAGGCGGACCACCGTGGGGCGGCTGACCCCTAGCAGATCGGCGGCCTGCTGGGTGGTCAACGTCATCGTCTGCGGCGCGATGGTGACCGCCTTGCCGGCATGCATGGCCGCGACGACCTTGGTCAAGGCTTGGTGGACTGAACGCGGTAGTTCGATGCGGTCATGCTCTCCGATCCCCACCAGGGCGTAACCAGGCGATGCCACCTTTCCCCGGATGCGTTCATGGCTGGCCAGGAACCCGACGACGGTCGCCAACTGATCGGGGTCCTCCGGGATGAAGGTGACTGCCTCTGCCGCTTCGGCACCCATGTCAGATCCTATCTGCAGTATCCGAAATAATTTTCGGAACGTTCGAATAATACCCGAGATGGACGACGTGCGACACCCCACGATCAGACCCGGCGATTCGTTGCCATCACACACCGCTAACTCCTGACAGCTTGGGATGTAACCGGCACCGAGAGACAACGCTGCCAAACGCTTCGGTCCCTGCGGCCGCAGTGTCACCCCGGCAGCTTCCAGGATCTTCAAGACTGTCGTCGCAGCTGAGAAATGATCCGTCGTCGCACTCGAGGCGGAGAGGCGAACATGGATGATCGTTCAGCCACAGAAACACCATCTTGCACACCGGTCAACAATGTGTTCGGACTGAACCGACTCAGGGCTACTGCGACATTCAGGCTTGGATCCCGGTGGGATCGAAGCCTGAATGCCCTCCGCAGCAGTGTGCGGATGTCTGTCGCTGGAAGGCGGTCCGGGTTCGTGGCCCGCGATGCCGGCACTACCGGTATTTCTCGAAGCCGCCAATCCCCGACTCTCCGCAGTCGCGGCGTAATCTGTCGGTCGGGTTCTCTAGGCTTTCCTGGTGGAGTACGCGACGATCGAGGCGCTGCGGGAGCGGCACCCCGCTTGGCGACTGCTGCGCGCCGGCAACTCGAACTTGATCCTCTCCTTCCTCGGCGAGTTCTTCGTCGAGGGCAACCGAGGTGCATGCCGGGCTAGCGCGGTCGCGGCCGCGTTGGACGACCACCTCTACGCACTGAACTCAGAGATCCTGACCGAGGACGGTCAGGAACGGTTTCCCAAGGACGCTCGGACCTATCTGGAAGACTGGGCAGCCGCCGACGCCGGTTATCTGAGACGGTTTTACCCGTCCGGCGACGACGAAGTTCACTACGAGGTGACACCGGCGTTCGAGAAGGCCTACGCGTGGGTCACATCCCTCAAGGGCAGGTCGTTCGTAGGGACTGAGTCCAGGCTGCATACCGTGGTCGAGTTGCTGCGCCAGATCGTGCACGGGACCGAACTCGAACCCGATGTTCGGCTTTCCGAACTGCACCGCCGCCGCGACGAACTCGACGCCGAGATCGCGGCCGTCGAGGCCGGTGTCTTTGCTGTCCTGGACTCGACTGCGGTGCGCGATCGGTACCAGCAGCTCTCCGCGACGGCGCGGGAACTGCTCTCGGACTTCCGCGAGGTTGAAGAGAACTTCCGGCTCCTCGACCGTGCCGCGCGAGAAAAGATTGCAGCATGGGACGGGTCCAAGGGCGAACTGCTCGCTGAGTTGGTGGGAGGCCGCTCAGAGATCGCCGGCTCGGACCAGGGCCGGAGTTTTCAGTCGTTCTATGACTTCCTTCTCTCCGAGTCACGTCAGGCTGAGCTCGCCGAGTTGCTGGCCAAGGTGTCGACCCTCGACACCATCGAGGCCGATCAGCGGATTCGCGGCATTCACCACGACTGGTCCGAAGCTGCCGATCGCGCGCAGCGAACCGTTCGGCAGATATCCGAACAATTGCGGCGCTTCCTCGACGACCAGGTCTGGCTGGAGAACCGGCGTGTCCTCGACCTGGTCCGGGCAGTGGAGAGCGCTGCTCTCGAACTCCGTGGCAATCCTCCCGCCTTCGGGCTTGAGGTCGACCAACCGGGCATCGAGATCGCGCTGCCGTTCGAGCGTCCGCTCTACCAACCGCCCGCGGCGGTAGCTGTTGAGAGCGAGATTCCGCATGCGACTGAGGACGTCGACACCGATCTGCTCTTCGCTCAGACCTTCGTCGACCAAGCGCGGCTTGCCGAGATCATTCGCACCGTTCTGCCCGAGGACTCGTCGGCTCTTCTGTCCGACGTCGTTGCGATGTACCCCATCGAGCAGGGCGCGGCGGAGATCGTCGGCTACCTCGCCCTCAACGACGAAGACGTGGCGGTCGACATGGACGACACCGATGAGTCTCTCCTGGAGTATTCCGACCCCGCCGATCCGGATATCGTCAAGAGGGCGAGGCTGCCGAAAGTAACGGTGCGTCGGCGATGAGTAGTGAGCACGCAGTCGCTGCCGCAATCATCCGGCTGATGCAAGGTGTCGTCTACCGAGAGTCTGACGAGGACACCTGGCTGACACTGGACCGAATGCGCGCCGGTGTCCGGGACCACTTCGCCACCATCGGCGTCCACGTGGTCGTCGACGAGACCGAGGGCTACGCCTATCTTCGGTCCCGGCCCGAGGAAGACGGCGACGAGGCGCTGCCGCGTCTGGTGCGTCGGCGAGCGCTGACGTACAACGTCAGCCTGCTGCTGGTGTTGCTGCGCAAGCGCCTGGTTGAGTTCGAGACGACGGGCGGCGACGGCCGCCTGGTGCTCACCACCGATCAGATCATCGAGATGCTCAGACTTTTCCAGGCCGAGTCCACCAACGACGCGCGCGTCGTGGACCAGGCGGAAACGACGATCAACAAGGCGCGCGACCTCGGCTTTCTGCGGCCGCTGAGCGGTCAGGGTGACCATTGGGAGGTGCGGCGAATCCTCAAGGCCTACGTCGACGCCCAGACCTTGTCGGACTTCGCGACAAAGCTCACGGAGTATGCCGGAGCGGCGGGCGGCGATGGGTGACGGACTCTTCTCGATGGTCGGGCTCGGCGATACCCGAAGGGCTGGCTATCGACTCCAGTACGCGGAAGTATTGAACTGGGGCACGTTCGACCAACACGTCTGGCGGTTCACTCCCGACACAAACACGGCGCTGCTCACCGGTGACATCGGCTCCGGCAAATCGACGATCGTCGACGCACTCACCACACTGTTGATGCCGTCGCACAAGGCCGCCTACAACAAGGCCGCGGGCGCCGACGCCAAGGAACGCACCCTGCGCTCCTACGTCGAAGGCCACTACAAGTCCGAGCGAAACGAGGCCACCGGGCGATCGCGCCCTAAGGGGTTGCGCGAGAACAGGCGGAGCTACTCCGTCATTCTCGGGGTCTTCGTTAACCACGGCTACGATGAGACGGTTACCCTGGCGCAGGTATTCCAGCAGCGCGAGAGCACGGGACAGCCCTACCGTTTCTTCATCACAGCAACCAAAGCGCTCACGATCGCAACGGATTTCGCCGACTTCGGCACGGACCTACGCGATCTCCGCAAGCGGCTGCGGGCTGTCGAGGCGGAGATCTTCGACGAGTTCCCCAAGTACGCAACCTCGTTGCGTCGCCTGCTCGGAATCCGGTCGCAGCAGGCGCTTGAGTTGTTCCACCAGACCGTCTCGATGAAGTCGGTCGGTAACCTCAATGACTTCGTCCGTGACCACATGCTCGAACCGAGCGACTCGAGTTCGCGCGTCTCTGAAATTATCGCCCATTTCGACGACCTGACGAAGGCCTACGATGCCGTCAAGCGTGCGCGAGAACAGCTTGAAGCGCTCGAGCCCGTCGCGCAAACTACCGCAAAGTACGACGCCGGGCTCGCAGAGCGTGAGTCAATCGAGGGCGAGCGATCCGCTGTCCGGCTCTTCGTCGCCGAGCTTCGCTCCAGCCTGCTGGCCGACGAGATCGCTGAGCTGGAGGCCGAGGGCTTGGGCTTATGGAAGGAGCAGGACAGTGCAAAAGCCAAGGCACGGAAGCTCAAGGACGAACACGACTCTCTGATCGAGGAACGCGCCACGGCCGGTGGGGACCGGGTGGGCGAGCTGGAGCGGCTTGCCGGCGAGGCGCGTGCCCAGGCTCAGGCTCGTCGTCATGCCAGGACGCGGTTCGACGCCGCCATCGCCGATGCCGGACTGGAACCCGTCGTCGACAACGAGGGCTTCGCGACTCTGGCCGGCCTGGCCACCACCGAGCGGTCGCGGCTCACCGCGGAGAAGGGAGCCCTCGATGCGGCCATGGCCGAAGCCATCGGAACGGAAAAGGAGCTCCAACGGCAGAGCGGGCTCATTTCCGATGAACTCACGAGCCTGGAGCAACGCACCAGCAACCTGCCTGTCGAGCAGGTTGAGGTGCGCGCGGAGCTGTGCGCGGCGCTGGCGTTGACACCGGAGGACCTTCCGTATGCGGGCGAACTGCTGGACGTGACCCAGGAACACGCCGAGTGGCGGGGCGCCGCGGAACGAGTTCTGCGAGGGTTCGCTCTTTCGCTGCTGGTGCCGCAGCAGCACTACGACGCCGTCGCCGGATGGGTGAACGGTCGAAGGCTCATCTTCCATGGCCGAGGCGGCAAGGCGATCGGAGCGAAGCTGGTCTACGAAAGAGTTGCCAGACAACGGGTTCCGCTACAATCGCCGGCGCATGAAGGGCTTTGGCTCGCCGACTGCATCGAGGTCAAGGGCGGGCCATTCAACCAGTACCTCGTCGACGAGCTCACCAAGCGGGCCGACTATCGATGCGCGATGAGCCTTGATGAGTTCCGCAGCCAGCGGCGCGCCGTGACCCGCGAGGGCCAAGTGCGCTCGGGCGAGCGCCACGAGAAGGACGACAGATACCGCGTCGATGACCCCCGTCGCTGGGTCCTCGGCTGGGCCAACGAACGAAAGATCGGCGCGCTTCGCAACGAGTTCGCCGAGCTCGAGGAAAAGCTCGCCACGGCCACCACCGAATTGGCGAGTGTCGGCGAACAGCGGGACGCGGTTGTGGCAGGACTTCAAGCCCTCGCCCGCGTCGAGGAATACCACGCCTGGACTGACCTCGACGTCGACGAGGCCGAATCGCGCGCGAACGAACACGACGCCGAACGTGCTCGCCTGCTGGCGGGCTCATCGCGGCTGGAAGAGATCGCGCGTGCACTGGCCGACAATGACGAGCAAGCCAAGTTCGTTGGCGAGTTGATCGATAAGCTCACCGGACAGCTTGCCACCACCGAGGTGGCGAAAAGGCAAGCGGAGCAGGGAAGGAAGCGCGACGACGAATACGTTGCCGGCCATCCGGAGGCAGAGCTGGCGGCCGCCCGCGGATCGTACGCGGCTCTCGACGCGCGCCTCGGCAAGAACCGTCCTGCGCGGGCGGCGGACTGCGCCGACACCGAGGTGGCGCTGTCGGCTGATCTCCATCGACGTATCGAGCGACTTTCCGGTCAGCTCAACGGATATGCGCTAAACCTAGGCCAGTACATGAGCGACGTCTTGAACCGGTGGCCCGAGCTTCGCGCGGACATGGACGCCAATGTCGAAGCCCGCCAGGAGTTCCTGGCGTTCCGCGATCGCGTCGCGACCGACGACCTCCCGCGTTTCGAGGCGGAGTTCAAGGAACAGCTGAACAAGAACGCCATCCAGGAGTTGGCGGGGTTCAACAACTGGCTGAACCGGCAGGCGTCGGCAATCGACGAGCGTGTCGACCGTATCAACGAAGCGCTTGGTGCGGTGCCTTACAACCCCGGTCGCTATATCCGACTGGAGAAGGAGGCCACCACCAATCAGGACATCGCTCAGTTCCGTTCGGACTTGCGTAACCTGACCAATGACAGCCTCGCGCTCGATGGTGACCAGTACTCCGAGCAACGTTTCCTCGACGTGAAGCGAATCATCGAGCGGTTCCGCGGCCGTGACAACTACGCCGAATCGGACAAAACCTGGACACGACGGGTCACTGACGTCCGCAACTGGTTCGTCTTTTCGGCCTCCGAGCGCGACGTCGAGACCGATATCGAGTGGGAGCACTACAGCGACTCTGATGGCAAGTCCGGCGGCCAGAAGGAGAAGCTGGCTTACACGATCCTGGCGGCGTCCCTCGCTTACCAGTTCGGGCTCGAGTGGGGTGCCGAGCAGTCACGGGACTTCCGGTTCGCGGTCATCGACGAGGCGTTCGGGCGGGGCTCAGACATCTCGACGCGCTATGCGCTGGACCTCTTCGCGACGCTCGGACTGCAACTTCTCATCGTCACGCCGTTGCAGAAGGTTCACGTCATCGAGCCGTATGTGAAGGCGATCGGATTCGTCGACAATCCGACCGGAACGTTCTCGCGCTTGCAGACGATGACGATCGAGGAGTACCGGACACGACGTGACGGACGGCGGCCGTGAGTTCCGGGTGGACCACACCGGACGACATCGCCGCCAAGGTCAGACGCCGGTGGGACGATGGATCGCTGTTACGTGGCTATGCCAACGGAGACCCGTTCGATCCAATCGAGGTACCCCTTCGCGGTCCCAAACCCTCGCAGGTCGGCGACGACATCGCCGCCGTCCGTCAATGGGTGGCCGACCTCGACGCCGGTCGCCGCAATGATGGTCGATACACCCTGCAATGGCAATCGATTGGCGGCAGACAGATCGGCCGCAACCGGCTACCCGTCCGCGCAGTCGTGTCCTCGCCCGGACAAGCGTGGCTGCTGTTGGGCGTGACGAGCTTGGTTCGTCGTTTTGACGAGCTCTTGGCCCTCGCGCGTCAACATCCGCAGGTTCGGGCGTGGATCATCGATCATCCGCATGACGCGCTTGGCCTTGGGGCGGACATGCCGCAGCTGATCGCCGCTTATGTCTGGCTCGACAGTCATCGTCAATCGAACCGGTATCTGCGCGAGATCAGTGCACCCGGCGTTGACACCAAGTTCGCTGAGAGGCACCGACCGGTCTTGGCGGCGATGCTCGGCGTTTCATCGACAGCCTTGGGATTCCTGGCCGATCTAGGGCTGCGGCCGAAGCCGAGATTGGTGCGGCTACGGCCAGCGCCTTCGCTGGGCCTCCCCGCTGCGCTGACTGAGTTGGCAGCGCGCCCCGACGAATTGGCACGGCTCGAGATCGATCCGCAGCGGGCGTTGATCGTTGAGAACGAGATCAGCTATCTCAGCGTCAACGTCCCCGAGCATGGCGTGGCGATCTGGGGCAAGGGCTTCGAAGTGGACCACGTCGGACGGTTGCCGTGGCTCGCGCGCGCCGATGTCCAATATTTGGGGAGACATCGACACCCACGGGTTTGCCATATTGGACCGCCTACGGGTGTGGCTGCCGCGGACACGCTCGGTGTTGATGGACCGTGAGACACTGCTGGCTCATCGCGACCGATGGGTGGTCGAAGAACGCCCATCCACGTCGGCCCTCACCCGACTGACGTCCGATGAACATGACCTCTACATCGAACTGGTCGAGGACAGACTTGGTGAACGGGTGCGCCTGGAGCAGGAGCTGATCGACTGGCATCGGGTCGAACAGCAGCTATCACCGTCCGTCCGTCGGACTGTCGGCGCCTGCGGCAACAGCAGTAAAATGGCTCGTCACGCTGGAGGCGATAGGGAGGTGCTGACTGTGGACAGTCATCGTTCTCTTGCGAAGGATGCCGTGAAACGGGCGGCTGTCCGATCGACGAGGGCGTCGGCGAAGCTCGAGAATCGAATAGTTCCTGCCGGCTTCATCCGATCACCCTCTGTGTCGCGATTCCTCGCTGCCCGTGAACCGCGTTCCTGATGCCGCCGCTGACGCCGGGGTACGGCGATACGCCACTTCCCGACGATGAATTGGCGGCGTTGCTGCCTGCGACCGTACAGATCCTAGGTGAACCCGTAACCCGGGCTGTGGTCTACGACTTGGAACAGGGCATGCAGGAGTTGGTGGCCGAAGAGCTTCTCAACGCCGCTCTGGACGGCTCGTTGCAGCTCATTGAACTGCTGACCGACCACTTCCTCAAGGACTTGCACGCCCGCCTGTACGGGGATATCTGGATTTGGGCGGGCAAGTGGCGGACGCACGATGTCAACATCGGGGTTGCGTACAAGCAGATTGCAGTCGACCTCCACAATTCGTTAGGGACGATCCTCTATCGATGGGAGAACACCGACGACTGGACGCCGCACGAACTGGGTATTGTGGCTCATGCTGAAACGGTGCGGATTCACCCATTCGTTGACGGAAATGGACGTGCCACAAGGCTTCTCGCAGACTTGGTGTTCTCCGCCGCGCAAGATTCTGATCCGGTGTTCCAATATGACTGGAATGTTGACAAGGTCAGCTACATCGCCGCCCTTCGTCGATACGACGCAGATCGGGATGTCACGGATCTCGCGAACTTGCTGAAGGCCAGACCGCTCGGCGAATGAGACGTTGGGTGCGGCCTCGCGGCCGGATGGTCACCCCCCGGCAGCCTTCAGGATCTTCAGGACGGTTGTGCGACCCAGTGCCAGCTTCTCGGCAAGCTGCCGACTCGCCTTCCCTGACTCGTACGCCTCGACCACCTCGGCCCGCAGCCGGTCAGTGATGCGCTGTCGTTGCCGAGGAGCAGACGCGAACGACCGGTCAACCTCAGAAACATCATCTTTCGTGGGCATTCGTCTGTGGGAAATGCCCGACGTCGGCGTGCCCGATCCGCTCGCTGACGACTTTCGTTGTTGATGCCGGCCCTGGGCGCGACGCTACTGGAGCGCCGCAAGTCATGGAAGGTGATGCGCGCCAGGCTGGCGGCCATTGCGAGTCAATCGAATCGTTGCCGGAATCGACGGCTGTGCGGATGGACGAGTACGAACGTGGCGCCGACACGACCAGGTTCGCCGAAGCGGACGCGGTAGGGTCGCACGAATGACACGGCTGCACCACGCGGGGGTGTGTGTCCACGACCTGGACACGTCGCTGCGCTTCTACCGCGATGGCCTGGAAATGCAGGTATTGGTCGACACGGTTCTGACCAACGACCTGGAGCCGCTGCTGGGGGTCAGCACCGACGAGGTCCGCATCGTTTTTCTCGGATCCTCCGACAACTCCGATTCCGGCATCATCGAGCTCATCGACCTGGGGTTGCCTGCCATTGCCGACGGCCAACCGCAGCAGGGGCTTCCGGCTCGCGGGGTTTTCCTGCTATCCGTACAGGTGGACGTCGACGCCGTGCTGTCCCGGCTGGCCGGGCTGGGTCTCGGGGGTACTCCCCGAACCTTCGTCACACCGACCGGGGCGACTGCGGCCACCGTCGTGGACCCCGACGGCGTGATGGTCGAGTTGTTGCCGCTGACCCCGCTGTCGGTGATGGGATAGTCGGCAGCCCTCGGCGAGCAGATCACTGTGCCTTACCGGCCTTGTGCCACCGGTGCGGCGAGTAGGCTCAGGGAGTGCGCTTGACGTGGCCGATCGCCGGTCACTCAGACCCGGTGGGAAGCGGTCGAGGCCGGAATGCCGGCCTCGCGGACCCGTCCGTGATCGTCGAGCACCGCCCCTCCCAGTCGTCCCGAACGCATCGCGTGCCGGTGCGGGTGGAGACACCGCTATGGACATCTACGAGATAGTCGATCACGTCGTCGATCTGCTCCGCAGGCGCGGACGTGCGTCGTATCGCTCGTTGCAGCTCCGGTTCGACCTGGATGACGCGGGACTCGAAGCCCTCAAGGAGGAACTGTCCTACACGCATGGCACCGACATCTGCGCGGACGGTCCGGGCCTGGTGTGGACGGGCGGTCCCGTTGCAGCGCCCACCCGGGTCGCCGAGAGCCACGAAACACCTTCTCGCGGAATAGAGTCCGCAGCCGCCCTGCCGGGTCAGAACGCCGAGCGCCGACAGCTCACCGTTCTGTTCTGTGACCTCGTCGAGTCGACCGCGCTTTCCGGTCGACTCGACCCGGAGGAGTTCCGGGAGGTGGTGCTGGCCTATCAGGACACCTGCGCCAAGGTGATCGCCCGCTACGAGGGACACATCGGCAACTACCTCGGCGATGGGCTGCTCGTCTACTTCGGCTATCCCCGAGCGCATGAGGACGACGCCCAGCGAGCCGTACGCGCCGGCCTCGGAATCATCGAGGCCATGGGGCGGCTCAACGCGGGCTTGTCCGAGCAGCGCGGGGTGTCCCTGGATGTGCGCCTGGGGTGCGACACCGGATTGGTGGTCGTCGACGACATCAGCGGCGGTGAACGCCACGACCAACAGGCGTTCGGTGAAACCCTCAACGTCGCCGCTCGCCTGGAGGGGATCGCGGAGCCGAACACGCTCGTGATCGGCCACCTGACCCACCAGCTTCTGCGCGGCCTGTTCACCTGCGAACCTCTGGGTGCCCCCGCCCTGAAGGGCGTGGCGCGCCCGCTGGAGGTCTATCGCGTGCTGTGCGAGAGCACCGCGCGCACCCGCCTGGAGGCGCTGGGCGCCGGTCTGACCCCACTTGTCGGGCGTGAAGCCGAATTGGCTCTGCTCCAGGATCGCTGGGCTCGGGCAGCCGCAGGCCGGGGACACGTGGTGTTGCTCAGCGGCGAGGCGGGGATCGGAAAGTCCCGATTGGTTCATGCGCTCGCCGAATATGCTGCGGCCCAGTCGGACGCGTGGCTGACACCGTGCCAATGCTCGCCCCACTACCGGCACTCGGCGTTGCATCCATTGATCGACCTGCTCGAGCGGGTGGTCCTGCGCCTCGAGCCGGACGAGTCGGCACTGGACAAACTGCGCAAACTGGAGGGGTTCCTGGTCCAAACCGGGCAGCCGCTGCAGGACTCGGTCCCGCTCTTCGCCGAACTTCTGGGGATCCCGTTGGGCGACGGGTACTGCACGCCGGCGATGGCTTCCGAGGAGCAGAGACGGCAGACCATGCACGCCCTGTTGCGGGTGCTGCTGTCCCGGGCGGCTCAACAGCCTTTGCTGTTCGTCGTCGAGGACCTGCACTGGGCGGATCCCACGACGCTGGAATTTCTCGGCATGCTGATCGACCGGATAGCCGACACGCGCATCCTCGCAGTATTCGCCTACCGCGACGAGTTCAGCCCTCCCTTTGCCGAATCCTCCGACGTCACTGCGGTACATCTGACGCGCCTGACGCAAGACGAAGCGGCCGACCTGGCTTCCCGGGTAGCACTCGGGAAGACGCTGCTCGAGGCCATCTTGGCTCAGATAGTGGCCAAGACCGACGGCGTGCCGCTGTTCATCGAGGAACTGACCAACATGCTGGTCGAATCACGACTGCTCGAGGAGCATGCCGAACCCTACGACCTGGGCGCCCGATTGCCGCCCCTTGCGATCCCCGACACGCTGCACGAATCGCTGATGGCGCGCCTGGATCGAATGGCGGCGGTCAAGAGCCTGGCACAGCTGGCGGCCACGCTGGGGCGCGAGTTCAGCTATCCGTTGCTGCGCGCCGTCGCGCCGTGGGACGAAAAAACCGTGCGACGAGCGCTCGACGAGCTGGTGGCAGCGGAATTCATCCACCAGGAGGGGCAGTCCGCACGCGCCACATACCGCTTCAAACACGCCCTGATTCGAGACGCGGCATACCAATCATTGCTCAAAAGCAGTCGCCAGCAGCATCATCAACGCATCGCCGACGTGCTCGAAACCCAGTTCGCCGAAACGGTGAGCACGCGCCCCGAGCTGCTCGCGCATCACTACACCGAGGCGGGATCGGCCGCCCGGGCGCTGCCGTACTGGCAGGCTGCCGGCCAGCGGGCACTCGAACGTTCGGCGAACCACGAGGCCATCGCCCATGTGGGTAGGGGCCTCGAACTGCTCGAGGCGCTGCCGGAGACCGAGGAGCACGCACGACGGGAACTGGCGCTGCACATCATGCTCGGGGCGGCGCTGGCGTCCACGCAGGGACCGCAGACGACCGGCGCGGTTTACGCGCGAGCCTGCGAGCTGGCGCGGAGGTTCGGCGAAACGTCGGAGCTGTTTCCGGCATTGTGGGGGAACTGGTATGTCCACATGGCCCAGGGGCACGCCGCGCAGGCGCGGGCGCTGGCGGAGGAGTATCTGGCGACCGCAAAGCAGCAACACGACCCGGTCATCCTCACGGCGGGTCACCGGATGGTCGCGAACATCGCCTGGTGGCAAGGCGATTTCGCGGATGCCCTCACCCACTGCAGGCGGGGTCAGGCGCTCTACGACCCCGAGCAGCTGCGCACCAGCGCGGTGAGCTACGGCCAGGATGCCGGAATCAACTGTGGCTACCTGGAGGCGCTGACCCTGTGGGTGCTGGGATACCCGGACGAGTCCGTGCGGAAGATGGACGAAACCCTCTCCCACGCTCGCGAGCTCGAGCACCCCTTCACCGTGGCGCAAACGCTCAACTTCTCCGCACATCTTCGTCAACTGGTACGCGACTCCCGGACGGCCCGCGAACACGCCGACGAGGCGCTGAGGATATGCGCCGCGGGCGGCTTCAAGGCCTATGGCGGGTGGAGCCTGTTGCCGCGCGGTTGGGCTCTCGCGGAGCAGGGCTCGGCTGCCGAAGGTCTCGACGACATCCGCGAGGCGGCGGAATCCCGGCAGGCCATGAAGGTCGGCGGCGTGATGCCGTGGTTCGTCGCCTTGTTGGGCGAAACCTACGGCAGGCTGGGGCGATTCGAGGAGGGTTTGCGGACGCTGGAGGAGGCGCTGATGTGGGTGGAGCGCACCGGCGAGCACATGTACGAAGCCGAGGTGTACCGCCTCAAGGGTGAACTCCTGGTTGGACAGAACGTCGCCGATCCTGCGCAACCACGAGCTTGCTTCGAACGCGCGTTGACCATCGCCACCCGCCAACGGGCCAAGTCCTGGCAGCTGCGGGCCGCGACGAGCCTGGGCCGGTTGTTGTGTCGACAGGGCAAGCGGGATCAGGCCCGCGAGGTGCTGGAGCCGGTGTACGACTGGTTCAGCGAGGGCACTGACACTCCCGACTTGCGGGACGCCAGGGCGGTGCTGAACGCCCTGGACTGACATTGGTACCGGCCCGGCTCTGGGGTCGGTGGGGTGTAGCTGAAAGGGTCCCCTCGTAGTGCCCGGCGCCGAAAGGGCGATTCGCGCCGGTGAGTCCGGCCGGCCGCCGGCGTTCACTCGACCGTGTCGGCCATCCAGCGGGCGCACAACTCGGCGATCTGGCGCCAGTTCGGCTCAAGGGTCAGGTAGTGCCCGAAACCGTCGGCCTCGTGAAATGTCGCCAGTGAGCCGTGCCGCTGCGCGATGGCGCGCGATGTCGACGGAGGAATCGCGAGGTCTTCGCTGCCCGACACCATCAGCACGGGACAGGTGACGTTCCGGTAGTCGATTCTGGTGGTCTGGTTCTCGTCGAACATCCAGAAGAACAGTTCGAACATGACGCGGCCCGACTCGGGCCCCAGGCGGTCGAAGACGCGTCGTTGCCCGGCCGGGCCGAGCATGTTGAGCCCGTAGGTGGACATCGTGTCGAAATCCGGCAGGAGGGTGGTTTCCCAGAACGGCCCGGCCGACATCAACGCCTTGGCCAGTGCACGCTCCGCATCGGTGGTGGGCAGAATGCCCCAGTTGACGCTGCCGTTCAGCAGGACGATCGCCCGCGCCTGGCCGCGTGCGGCCAGCTTCTGGGCGATCACACCGCCGAGCGAATGCCCGACGATCACCGGCGAGGTGTCCAGGGTCGAGACGACCGCGGCGATGTCGTCGACGTAATCGGCGATGCCGACTCCGGCCAACAGGTCCGCACCATCGCCGGAAACCGCATCGTCGTGATGGCGGTAGGGCGGGCTCAGGCATCGCCAACCCAGGTCGGCGAAGAACCGACCGAAATTGGCCATCGTCCACGGGCCGGCGTTGGTGCCGTGCACCAAGACCACGGGCGCATCCATGGGTCACCTCCGGCTATGGGGTGAACTCACTGCTCGTCACACGACATCGAGCAGAGGTCGAGAGCCAACAGCTACGGCGTCGGGATCGGCACCGGCGCGTTCGGATCGGCGTCATACCAGCCGGGCGGCGGCGGTCCGGTGATCGGGTAGTACCCGGGCGGCAGTGCAGGCCCGGCCGCGGGGTCGGATTCGGGCAGCGGAGTCTCCGAACCCGGAGCGTTCAGGGAGGTGTAGCCCGGCGGCAGCGCGGGTGCGGGACCGGCCCCGGGCGGCGGGGCCGACGGGGGCAGCCCGCCTTCGGGCATCTGGGTCATGTTGTACGGGTCCTTGGCCATGTGCCAGGCGTCCCGCAGGAAGCCCAGCGTCCCTCCGGAGCCCTGCTGACCGTACTGCGGGTTCTGGATCTCCGGCACCATCGGAGGCCCGGCGGGCGGGGGAGCGACCGGCGGCGCGTCCCCGCCGGCAACCGCCTGGTAGACCGGCTGGCCGGGCGGCGGCGGTTCCCCGGGCGCCGGGGTGATCAGTGCGGGGTCGACCGGGGGCGCGGGCTGGGCGTGGGCCAGCCCGGCCAGGCCGAGGGCGCCCGCGCTCAGGGCTGCCGTGGTGGCTGCCAACCTGGTCAAACGGCCCAAGTGCGGCGCCGCGAGGCGCTGTTTTCTGGTCATGATGTCGGTGCCGGTGCTCTCCGTCTTCTGGTCAGCACTGTCGTGTCCGTCAGCACTGTCGTTTGGGTCAGCACTGATGTGTCGTCGGCGCTGTCGTATTCGTTAGCAGGCGGTGCGCTTGGACCGAGGATAACCGAGCGCGCCGGACGGGGCGGCTCAACCGGTGTCAGAGCGGGGCCGGCTCTCCGGCGGCCAGCCGGTCCACCAGGGGACTGAGCCGGAAGTCCACCAGGTTGCGCATGACCAGCGCGGTGTTGGTGCGTTTGACCCCGCGGATCCCCAGAATTCGTCCCGCGATGCGGTAGAGGTCGTCGGCGTCGCGCGCGACCACCTGGATCAGCAGGTCGGCCACCCCGGACAGTCCGTGCACCTCGACGACCTCGGGGATCTCCGCCAACGAGTGGGCGACCTCGTCGAGCAGTCGCTGTTTGACGTTGGTCAGCACGAAGGCCTGCAACGGATAGCCCAGGAACCCCGGATCGATGGTCCGCTCGAACGATCTGGTCGCCCCGGTCTGGTGCCACCGGGCCAGCCTGGCCTGCACGGTGTTGCGGGAGATGCCGGTCCGCTCCGCGAGCGCCACCGCGGTGGCGCGGGCGTCGGCGACGAGCGCTTTCAGGAGCCTGGCGTCGGTCGGGTCTGCGGTTCGCATGCTCGCCATATCCGACATTGTGACCACCTCCTTCCGGGTTCGACGACTGAAACCGTGCATTCTGCTCAATTTTGCCGGGCAAGGTTGCCCTATGCAGGGCTGATTGCTGCACTGGATACGCAATCTGCCCAATCTTCCGGAGTGCCGCGATGACCAGTGCCCTTCGTGCCGACTCGACCGGTGCCGACACCGGTGCCGACCCACTGATCGCGGTGGAGCAGCGCGTGCTGTGGCTGTCCACCGCGATCGTCCACCACGCCAATCGGGTGCGTCCCAACCCGAGCGGACTGAAGGTCGGCGGCCACCAGGCCTCCAGCGCGTCCATGGTGACGATCATGACCTCGCTGTGGTTCGAGCAGCTGCGGGCCGGCGACCGGGTGTCGGTGAAGCCCCACGCGTCACCGGTGCTGCACGCGATCAACTATCTGCTGGGCGAACTCGACGAGAAGTACCTGACCACTCTGCGCGAGTTCGGCGGGCTGCAGTCCTATCCGAGCCGCAGCAAGGATCCCGATCCGGTCGACTACTCGACCGGGTCGGTGGGCATCGGGGCCACCGCCCCCATCTGGGGGGCGATCGCGCGACGCTACGTCAACGCGGCCATCGCCGACATCGGTACGGGCCGGCAGTACTCCCTGGTCGGCGACGCCGAGCTCGACGAGGGTGCGGTGTGGGAGGCGGTACTCGACCCGGCCGTGCGCGAGCTGGGCGAGATCGTCTGGATCGTCGACCTCAACCGACAGTCACTGGACCGCGTCGTCCCCAACATCGCTGCCGGCCGACTCCAGCAGATGTTCTCCGCGGCCGGTTGGCAGGTCCTCACCGTCACGTTCGGCGCCCTGCTGGAGGCGCTTTTCACCCGGCCCGGCGGCGATGCGCTGCGGGAGCGGATCCTGGACATGCCCAACGCCGAGTATCAGCGCCTACTGCGGTGCAGCGCCGCGGAACTGCGCACCCGGCTGCCCGGCCACGGCGATCGGGCGGACGCGATCGCGGCACTGATCGCCGAGCTGGACGACGCCACGCTCCGGCGTGCCATCCGCAACCTGGGCGGCCACGACCTCGATTCGCTGCGTGCCGCCTTCGCACAGATCGACGACACCCGGCCGACGCTCATCATCGCCTACACGATCAAGGGATACGGCCTCCCGATGGAAGGACATCCGCAGAATCATTCGGCGTTGCTCACCGATCGGCAGTTCGAGCACGTCGCCCGGGCCACCGGCAGCAAGACCGCCGACCCGTGGCGTCGGTTCGCCGCCGACAGCCCGGCTGCGATGCTGTGCGCGCAGACCGCCGCCCGGCTGCGCCGGGAGCTGCCCGTCGCCGATCCACCCCCGCCGGTTCCCACCGACATCGGCCGGACGCCGTCAGGCACGTCGACGACGCAGGCCGCGCTCGGCCGCGCGCTGCTGGACCTCACCCGGGAAGCCCCCGGGGCGGCCCAACGCGTCGTGACGGTGAGCCCCGACGTCAGCTCGTCCACCAACCTCGCGGGCTGGCTGAACAAGGTCGGGGTGTGGTCGCCGCAGGAGCGGCGGGACTGGTTCGCCGACGACGCCGAGACGATCATGCACTGGCGCGAGCGGCCCTCGGGGCAGCACATGGAACTCGGCATCGCCGAGGTCAACCTGGTCGGCCTGATCGGCGAGCTCGGAGCCACCTGGAGCCGTTGGGGCCAAACCCTTTTCCCGATCGGCGTGCTCTACGACCCGTTCGTGGAACGCGCCCTGGAGCCGTGGTCGTACGGAATCTATGCCGGCGGGCAATCCATCCTGGTCGGCACACCCTCGGGGGTGACCCTGGCCCCCGAGGGCGGGGCCCACCAGTCCATCAAGACCCCGTCGATCGGCCTGCAACAGCCCGGATGCGTCGGCTACGAACCGGCGTTCGCCATCGAGGTCGAGTGGATGCTCTTCGACAGCATCGGCCGGCTCGGACGCCCGGATGGCAGCTCGTCGTACCTGCGGTTGTCGACGCGGCCGGTCGACCAGACGCTGGCCGCTGTGCCGACCGATCCGGCGGCCCGGGAACGACGCCGCAGGCAGGTGCTCGCCGGCGGCTACGTCCTGCGTGGCGTCACCTGTCCCGCGCTGACGCTGGTCGGTATGGGAGCGATGATCACCGAGACCGCGCGGGCCGCAGAACGGCTGGCGCAGATGGGAATCGACGCCGAGGTGGTGTGTGTGACGAGCCCGGGGAGGCTGTTCGACGCGGTCCAGGCCCGTCGCGGGCTGGGCGGGGCCCCGAGCTGGATCCTCGATCAGGTCCTGCCGGAGCGTCGATCGGCGCCGATGGTCACGGTCCTCGATGGGCATCCGCACACGCTCGGCTTCCTGTCGACGGTCCACCGCGTGCCCGCCACCGCGTTGGGGGTCACCCGATTCGGCCAGTCGGGTGCGCTCGACGACGTGTACCGCTACCACGGCATCGACACCGACTCGATCGTGCGTGCCGCGCTGGATCTGATCGATTGACCGATCCGGCCGGGCCGGCCCGGCCGGCGACGTCGCCGCGATCTCATATTGAGATGACCGCCGCCATCGCTGCTACCTAACCTCCTAGATATCGAACAGCCGCAATGGCGCAGTGAGAGTTGACAGTTGGAGGCCCAGAGATGTTGTGGGTGGCGATGGCATCGAGCGCAGTGATCACCGCGTGGCTGCTCCCGGTGGTGCAGAACCACCTCGAGCGGTGGGCGCAGCTGCGCGACCGGGAACTGTAGTCCCGCCGCGAACCGGGGACGCTACGCGATCCCGAACTCCTTGATCTTGCGGTAGATGGTCGCGCGCGACATCCCCAGCGCCTCGGCCGCGTCGGCCTTGTTTCCGCCGTTCTCCAGCAGGCTGCGGACGATGGCGTCGCGCTCGAGGGATTCCAACCGGGTCAGCTTGCGGCGGGCCAGCGATCGGCACTCGGCCGGCAGCTTGTCCAGCCCGATCCTGCCGGAGCGCTGCAGGGCCACCGCCTCGGCCAGCACCTTGCGCAGTTGCGCGACGTTGCCGGGCCACGGCAGTTTGGCCAGCTGGCGCATCGCCTCCGGCGCCAGGGACACATCGGCGTTGCGGGTCAGTTCGCGCAGCAGTTGGGGCACCAGCTCGTCGAGGTCCTCGATGCGGTGCCGCAGCGCCGGCACCGTGACGGTGTGGGTGAAGAACGGCAGGATCAGCATGTCGACCAGCGGGGAGCGGGTGCCCTTGGCGATCGTCGCCGCGACCCAGCCGCGGCCCGCGCACCCCTGCAGGACCAGCCCCAACGGTTCCAGCACGTCGTCGGGCAGCTCGTCGATGTCGGCGATCACCACCGCGAAGTCGTCACCGTCGATCTCGGCATCCAGCTCGGCGACGAAAACCTCAGCGGTGTCGAATGATTCGATGTCGAAGACCCGGATGGTGCGTTCCGGGCTGACGTGTTGGGCCACTGCGTGGGCAAGTCTGGTGCGTCCGGTTCCGATCTCGCCTTCGATCACCACCCAGTCCCGGTCGCGGTAGCAGCGCTCCACCTGCTGGCAGCTGCGTCGCCAGCTGCTGCTGCGCCCGGCGAGCTGCGGTATCGCGCGATGCGTCTCCGGTGCGGCCGCGCGCACGGACGACGGCCGCATGTGCACGTGCAGCACGACGTTGGTGGTGCGGCCGCGCGCCTGGACCTGCTCGGCGGCGGAGATCCTGGCGGTGTTGCCGCTGGGCAGCACGGCGACCGCGGTCTTCGCCGTCCGGGCGCGGGCCAGATCGGCGGCATGGTCCAGCAACGACTTCTGATCGGCGGCGTCCAGCGTCTGACGCAGGTAGGGGTTCATCAGTACGACGTCCCCGCCGATCGCCAGCACCCCGCCCGGATAGCGGCGGGTGTGCTTGAGGTAGGCCTCCAGCAGGGCGGCCTCACTCTGGTTCTTCAGCGCGCTGATGCGGTCCTCGATCTGGTTGCCGGCCGCCTTGGCCAGCACGAACAGCAGCGGGTCGCTGTGGTGGACCCAGCAGGTCAGATCGACCACGCCGACCATCCGGCCGGTCATCGGGTCGCGGATCGGCGCCCCGGCGCAGGACAACCTGCCCAGCGTCTCCACGTAATGCTCGTCACCCTGGATGAACGTGGGCTGGGCCGTCTCCAGCGTGGTGCCGATGCCGTTGGTGCCGGTGAAGGCCTCGGCGTAGCTGTACCCCCGGGCCAATCGGACATCGTCCAGGGCGCGCAGCAGTGCCGGGTCGGCGGCGATCCGCTCGAGCACGACACCGTCGGCCGACGTGAGAACGACGCTGACCGCCTGTGCGGCGAGGTCGTCGGCGATGCGCTGCAGCACCGGTGCCGCCGCGTGCACCAGCGGCGTGTCGGTGTCGGGATCGCGCACATACGGCAAATCGACCCGGTCGGGATGAACCTGCAGGGCGCGAGAGCGCTGCCACGAATTCAGCACGCTGGGCGCGACGATTCCGCTGTCCAGCGCACCCGCGCTCAGGAACCGCTCGCGGGCCCGCCGCAAGTTCACTGCGCTGTCGGATTGTCCAGCCATAGTGGCGCTACCTCAGTCCAGACTCGCTCTAGCTGCAGTGTAGGCACGCCCGTCACTGCAGCTGTCTCAAAATGAGACGAATTCGGCGGCCGGCCCGGCCGCTGTGACCATTGTGACCCCAGTCTCAGAGTGAGACGTCGGAGACCTAGGTCACACGGTTGCATTCCTCCTGCATCGTCCGCCAGCCGGCACCCGGCCGGCCCGCACACAGGAGGCGCACTTTGAGTAGGCAAAGCCTGACCAAGGCCCACGCGAAGATCACCGAACTGTCCTGGGAACCCACCTTCGCCACCCCGGCGACCCGGTTCGGGACCGACTACACCTTCGAGAAGGCCCCGAAGAAGGATCCGCTGAAGCAGATCATGCGGTCCTACTTCCCGATGGAGGAGGAGAAGGACAACCGCGTCTACGGCGCCATGGACGGCGCGATCCGCGGAAACATGTTCCGCCAGGTGCAGCAGCGCTGGCTGGAATGGCAGAAGCTGTTCCTGTCGATCATCCCGTTCCCGGAGATCTCGGCCGCCCGCGCGATGCCGATGGCCATCGACGCGGTGCCCAACCCGGAGATCCACAACGGGCTGGCCGTCCAGATGATCGACGAGGTGCGGCACTCGACGATCCAGATGAACCTCAAAAAGCTCTACATGAACAACTACATCGACCCGGCCGGATTCGACATCACCGAGAAGGCGTTCGCCAACAACTACGCCGGCACCATCGGCCGGCAGTTCGGCGAGGGCTTCATCACCGGTGACGCGATCACCGCGGCGAACATCTACCTCACGGTGGTGGCCGAAACCGCCTTCACCAACACCCTTTTCGTGGCGATGCCCGACGAGGCCGCGGCCAACGGCGACTATCTGCTGCCGACGGTGTTCCACTCGGTGCAGTCCGACGAGTCGCGGCACATCTCCAACGGCTACTCGATCCTGCTGATGGCGCTGGCCGACGAACGCAACCGGCCGCTGCTCGAGCGCGACCTGCGCTACGCGTGGTGGAACAACCACTGCGTGGTCGACGCCGCGATCGGCACCTTCATCGAGTACGGCACCAAGGACCGGCGCAAGGACCGGGAGAGCTACGCGGAGATGTGGCGGCGCTGGATCTACGACGACTACTACCGCAGCTACCTGCTGCCGCTGGAGAAATACGGCCTGACCATCCCGCACGACCTGGTCGAGGAGGCGTGGAAGCGCATCGTCGACAAGCACTACGTGCACGAGGTCGCCCGGTTCTTCGCCACCGGCTGGCCGGTCAACTACTGGCGCATCGACGCCATGACGGACAAGGACTTCGAGTGGTTCGAGGAGAAGTACCCCGGCTGGTACAACAAGTTCGGTCGCTGGTGGGAGGACTACAACCGGCTGGCCTACCCCGGCCGAAACAAGCCGATCGCGTTCGAAGAGGTCGGCTACCAGTACCCGCACCGGTGCTGGACCTGCATGGTGCCCGCGCTGATCCGCGAGGACATGGTGGTCGACAAGGTCGACGGCCAGTGGCGGACCTACTGCTCGGAGACCTGCCACTGGACCGACGCGGTCGCGTTCCGCGGCGAGTACGAGGGCCGGCCGACGCCGAACATGGGCCGGCTGACAGGCTTCCGGGAGTGGGAGACCCTGCACCACGGCAAGGATCTGGCCGACATCGTCAGCGAATTGGGCTACCTCCGCGATGACGGCAAGACCCTGATCGGCCAGCCCCATCTGGATCTGGACGACCCGGCGAAGTTGTGGACGCTCGACGACGTCCGTGGCAACACGTTCAACAGTCCGAACGTGCTGCTCAACGAGATGAGCGACGAGGAGCGCGAAGCGCACGTGGCCGCGTATCGGCGCGGCGCAGTGCCCGCCTGACGTCCACCCGGTGGGTGGCGCCGTGACTCTCTCCCTCCCCCAGACGGCGCCACCCACCGGCAACCCACCGACCACAACGCAGGAGGACCCCGTGGCCGACACGCACCGCATCAACTTCGAGCCCGTCGACATCGAGATGGAGGTCGGCGAGGAGGAGAACATCCTCGACGCCGCCTTCCGGCAGGGCATCCACCTCATGCACGGGTGCCGCGAAGGGCGCTGCTCGGCATGCAAGTCCTACGTCCTCGACGGCGACATCCAGATGGACAACTACTCGACGTTCGCCTGCAACGACAGTGAGGTCGAGGAGGGCTTCGTGCTGCTGTGCCGATCGCACGCCTACAGCGACTGCACGATCGAACTGCTCAACTTCGACGAGGACGAGCTGCTGTCCGGGGTGCCGATCCAGGACGTCCGGACCCGGGTGAGCGCCGTCGAGCCGGTCACCCGCGACATCGTGTCGCTGCGGCTGGAAGCGGTGGAACCGGCGGGGTTCACCTTCAAGCCGGGCCAGTACGCCGACATCCACATCCCCGGCAGCGACGAGCACCGCTCGTTCTCGATGGCGACCACACCGGCGACGCCCGCCACGATCGAGTTCCTGATCAAGAAGTACCCGGGCGGCAGGTTCTCCGGGCTGCTCGACGACGGCATCACCGCCGGCGACGAGCTTGCGCTGTCCGGGCCGTACGGCACCTCGACCCTCAAGGACGGCCACATCCTGCCGGTGGTGTGCGCGGCCGGTGGTGCAGGCATGGCGCCGATCCTGTCGATCCTGCGGCACATGAGCGAAACGGCCAGCCCGCGCCCGGTCCGCTTCTACTACGGCGCCCGCACCGCCGCGGACCTGTTCTACCTCGACGAGATCGCCGAAGTCGGCTCCTCGCTGCAGGATTTCAGGTTCGTGGCGTGCCTGTCGGAGTCGATGGACGGCGCGCTGCCGGACACGGTCACCGTCGAAGCGGGCAACGTGACCGACGTGCTCGCCCGGCACGAGACCGACATCGCCAGGACCGAGGTGTATCTGTGCGGGCCGCCGCCGATGGTCGACGCCGCCCTGGAACTGCTCGACACCCAGTCGGTGCCCAAGGACCAGGTCTTCTACGACAAGTTCACCAGCCCCCTCTTCGACTGACCAAAACATCTACAGCCCAGTAGAACCCGAAGCCCAGTAGAACCCGAAAGGAAATCACGCAATGTCCGCACCTGCAAAGCAACGCAGCTTCCCCAAGATCGAATTCACCGACTCGGAGGCGGGCGCGCTGGAGTTCCCCAGCTCCAAGAGCCGCAAGTTCACCTACTACAAGCCGGCCAAGCTGCGCTCGACGATGTACGAGGACGTCACCGTCGACGTGCAGCCCGATCCGGAGCGGCACCTCACGCAGGGATGGATCTACGGCTTCGGCGACGGCCCCGGCGGCTACCCGCAGGACTGGACGGTGGCCAAATCATCGAACTGGCACGCCTTCCTGGACCCCAACGAGGAGTGGGACCAGACCATCTACCGCAACAACTCCGCGGTGGTCCGCCAGGTGGACCTGTGCCTGCAGAACGCCAAACGGGCCCGCGTCTACGACGGCTGGAACGCGGCGTGGCTGAAGTTCCTGGAGCGCAACATGGGCGCCTGGATGCACGCCGAGAACGGCATGGCCCTGCACGTGTTCACCTCCATCCAGCGTTCCGGCCCGACGAACATGATCAACACCGCCGTCGCGGTCAATGCCGCGCACAAGCTGCGCTTCGCCCAGGACCTGGCGCTGTTCAACCTCGACCTCGCCGAGGAGGCCGAGGGATTCGACGGTGCGGCGCACAAGGAGGTCTGGCAGTCCGCCCCGGAGTGGCAGCCCACCCGCAAGGTGGTCGAGCAGCTGACCGCGGTCGGGGACTGGTGCGAGCTGCTGTTCGCCACCAACATCGTCTTCGAGCAGCTGGTCGGCAGCCTGTTCCGCAGCGAGCTGGTGATGCAGATCGCGGCCCGCAACGGCGACTACATCACCCCGACGATCGTGGGCACCGGCGAGCACGACTACGACCGCGACCTGGCCTACACCCGAAACCTGTTTCGGCTGTTGACCCGTGACGAACAGTTCGGCGAGTCGAACAAGCAGCTGTTCTCGCAGTGGCTGGCCACCTGGGTACCGCGGTCGCTGGAGGCGGCGCGTGCACTACAACCGTTGTGGTCCCAGCCGGCCGAGAAGTCCGTCACCTTCGCGTCCAGCCTCGGTGCCGCCGAGGAGAAGTTCACATCCCTGCTCGATGCGATCGAGCTCGAAACCCCCGAGGAGTTGGCCAAGTGAGCATGCAATTCGGATCCGCCACCGAGTTCTCCAACAAATGCGGAGTGACGCTGATGAACACCCCGATCGGGCGCGTGGTCGCCGACGTGATGGGCGCCAAGGAGGGCGTGGAGCTCACCGAGTACCCGTCGATGATCCGGGTCGACGGCGAGCGGCTGCTCAACTTCGACTACGACGAGCTCACCGAGGCGCTCGGTGAGGAGTTCGACGGCTCGATCTTCGAGGAGATCAGCTCCACGCACTACGGGCGCATGGTGCACCTGGATGACAAGACCATGCTGTTCGCCAGTCCCGAGGACGCCGCCGAGTACATCGGCTTCGACCTCACCGCCAAGTAACCGAGAAGAGAGGGATTTTCGATGTACAGCAAGGACGGGAACTCCTACTTCATCGTCGACGGGCACGTGCACATCTGGGACGGCCGGCAGTCCAACCTGAAGAACGTGCACGGCAAGCAGTTCATCGACTGCTTCTACGACTACCACCGCAACCTCAGCCCGGAAGAGGAGGTGTGGGACTACGACACCTACACCTACTACGGCGGTGAGCGGCTGATGCGCGACCTGTTCGCCGACGGCTATGTGGACCACGCCATCTTCCAGGCCACGCTGCTCTCCGATTTCTACGTCAACGACTTCGGCCAGACCGAGGAGGCGTTCGGGCTGGCGCAACGGCACCCCGACAAGCTGACCTACAACCACGCCTACGACCCGCGCAACGGGGAGTCCGGCCTCGAGCAGCTGCGCTGCGATGCGGAGCGGATGAACCTGCAGGGCGTCAAGCTCTACACCGCCGAATGGCACGGCGACTCGCGGGGGTACAAGCTCGACGACCACTGGTCGCGGCGCTACCTCGAAGAGTGCATCGCGCTGGGCATCCGCAACATCCACGTGCACAAAGGACCGACCATCCGCCCGCTGGACCGTGACGCGTTCGACGTCGCCGACATCGACAAGGTGGCCACCGACTACCTGGAGTTGAACTTCATCGTCGAGCACTGCGGGCTGCCCCGGCTGGAGGACTTCTGCTGGATCGCCACCCAGGAGTCCAACGTCTACGGCGGCCTGGCCGTGGCGATTCCGTTCATCCACACCAGGCCCCGGTACTTCGCGCAGGTCATCGGCGAGCTGCTGTACTGGATCGGCGAGGACAAGATCCTGTTCGCCAGCGACTACGCGCTGTGGACGCCGCGCTGGCTGATCGAGAAGTTCGTGGACTTCCAGATCCCCGAGGACATGACCGAGTACGCCCCGATCACGGTCGAGCAGAAGCAAAAGATCCTGGGGCTGAACGCCGCAACGCTCTACGACATCGAGGTCCCGGCACACCTGCAGCTGCCGACGCCCGGGCAGGACACCGTCGAGGTGGCGGCCGGCGCCAAGGAGGCGGTGCCGCTATGACCGCCGTAGCGGTGGTGTCGCTGGAGACCGAGATCCTGGCGGCGCTGGCCACCGTGATGGACCCCGAGCTGGATCAGCCGATCACCGAACTGGGCTTCGTGCGATCGGTGGCCATCGACGACGACGGTGTCACGGTGCACCTGCGGCTACCCACGGCCTTCTGCTCGCCGAACTTCGCCTACCTGATGGCCTCGGACGCGCTGGACGCCCTGCAGGTACTCGACGATCTCGGGGAGGTGCGGGTGCTGCTCGACGACCACCACGACAGCGACAAGATCAATGCCGGGCTGGCCGCGGCGGCCGGCTACCGCGGGACGTTCGGATCCGAAGCCGAGGACAGCCTCGACGAGTTGCGCACCACGTTCCTGCGCAAGGCGCACGTCGCCGCGATGGAGCGCGCGGTCGCGGTCCTGATGCGACGTGAGGCGTTGGCGCCCGGGGAGACTCACCGGGTGACGCTGCGCGACCTGCCGGACGGTCCGGAGAAGTCCGCACTGTTGCGCCGGCGGTTCGTGCTGGGGCTGAGCATGTGTCCCAACGCCCGTGTGGTGGTCGACGACGACGGCAATCCGTTGTCGCCCGAGCAGACCCCCGTGCGGCTGAGATTCGCCAGATCAGTTCGGATCTCGATGGAGGGCAACGCCCACTTCTGCCGGGGGCTACTGGCCACCCGCTACACCGACGGGAGCGGCGAAGCCGACACCCCGGCACTGTCCAACACCCGAACGTCCAACACCCGAACGTCCAACACCCGAACGAGGAGCCCACGATGAAGGCCGTACAGGTCGTCGGATACCACACCAAACTGCAACTCACCGATATCCCCGAGCCCAAGGTTCAGGGCCCGCTGGACGTCATCGTCCGCATCGGCGGCGCCGGCGTCTGCCGCACCGATCTGCACATCCTGGAAGGTCAGTGGGCCGAAAAGAGCGGCGTGACACTGCCGTACACCATCGGCCACGAGAACGCCGGGTGGGTGCACGCCGTCGGCGACGCGGTGACCAACGTGGCCCCGGGCGACAAGGTGATCCTGCACCCGCTGACCACCTGCGGGCTGTGCCGGGCCTGCCGGTTCGGTGACGACGTGCACTGCGAGCGCAGCCAGTTCCCCGGCATCGACACCAACGGCGGCTACGCGGAGTACCTGCGCACCACCGCGCGCAGCGTCGTCAAGATCGACGACGCACTCGAACCCGCCGACGTGGCGGCGCTGGCCGACGCCGGCCTGACCGCCTATCATGCCGCCGCCAAGGTGGCGCGCACGACGCGGCCCGGCGACGTGTGCGTGGTGATCGGCGCCGGGGGGCTGGGCCACATCGGAATCCAGGTGCTCAAGGCGATCTCGGGCGTCACCGTGGTGGTGCTGGACCGCAACCGCGACGCGGTCGAACTCGCCGAGGACGTCGGCGCCGACGTCGGGATCGCCGCCGACGGCACCCACATCGAGCAGGTGCTGGCACTCACCGGTGGGCACGGCGCCGAGGCGGTGCTCGACTTCGTCGGCGAGGGCGGAGCCACCAAGGAGGGGGTGGCGATGCTGCGGCGCGCCGGCAACTACTTCGTCGTCGGGTACGGCGAGAACATCGACGTGCCCACCATCGACATCATCTCCACCGAGATCAACTTCATCGGCAACCTCGTCGGGTCCTACAACGACCTGCAGGAACTGATGGTGCTCGCGGCGCAGGGCAAGGTCGCCCTGCACACCAACAAGTACCCGCTGGACGACTTCCAGAGTGCCATCGAGGATCTCGACGCCGGCCGGGTCCGCGGCCGGGCGATCCTCGTCCCCTGACACACATCGTCTCCCGAAACAGAGAGGAACCAGAAATGGCAAAGGAGCTACGGTTCAACACCGAGGCGCGGATGCGGCTGGAACACGGCGTCAACGCGCTCGCCGACGCGGTGAAGGTCACGCTCGGCCCCAAGGGGCGCAACGCGGTGCTCGAGAAGCTCACCGGCCCGCCCACCATCACCAACGACGGCGTCACCATCGCCCGCGAGATCCAGCTGTCGGACCCGTTCGCCAACATGGGCGCCCAGCTGGTCAAGGAAGCCGCGATGAAGACCAACGGGCTGGTCGGCGACGGCACCACCACCGCGACCGTGCTGGCGCAGGCGATGGTCCGCGAGGGGCTGCGCGCGGTCGAGGCCGGGGCCAATCCGATGCGGGTGCGTCGCGGCATCGAGCGGACCGTGCCGGTCGTGCTCGAGACGCTCGGCGAACATGCGGTGCCGGTCAGCGGCCGCGCCGACCTGCTGCGCATCGCCACGCTGGCGGCCAGTGACGACGAGGCGATCGGCGAGGTCATCACCCGCGCGGTCGAACACGTCGGAGCGTCCGGCGTGGTCACCACCGAGGAGAGTGACGGGCTGGGTCTGAGCGTCGACGTCGTCGACGGCATCGAGTTCGACCACGGCTACATCTCGGCGTACATGGTCACCAACCCCGAACGCATGGAGGCCGTGCTGGACCAGCCGCTGATCCTGTTGACCAACAAGAAGATCACCGCCGTGCAGGACATCATGCCGACCATCGAGGTCGCCAAGCGGGCCGACCGGCCGCTGGTGGTGCTCGCCGAGGACGTCGACGGGCCGGCCCTGCAGTTGCTGGTGGGCGGCAACATGCACAAGACCATGCAGTCGGTGGTGGTGCGGGCGCCCGGCTTCGGGCATCGCCGCGTCGCCGAGCTGGAGGACCTCGCCGTCGCTCTCGGTGGCCACGTGATCGCCCGGGACACCGGCGTCGAGCTGTCCGAGGTGGCCCGGCAGCATCTGGGGTCCTGTGACCGGATCACCGTGACCGAGCACGAGACCACGATCGTCGGGGCACGTGGCGACCAGTCGCTGGTCGATGCACGGGTGGCGCAGCTGGAGGCCCAGCACGGCCGGGCCCGCATCGACGCCGATCGGGACAGCCTGGAGCTGCGGATCGCCCGGCTCACCGGCCGTGTCGCGGTGATCCGGGTCGGCGGCGCCACCAGCGTCGAGCTCAAGGAACGGATGCTGCGGGTGGAGGATGCGCTGGCGGCGACCCGGGCGGCCACGGAAGCCGGCATCGTGTCCGGTGGCGGTACGGCACTGGCGCAGGCGCATCGCGCGCTCGCGGGTGTGGAGCTTCCCGGTGACGAGGGGATCGGCACGCAGGTGGTTCGCCGTGCTCTCGCCGAACCGCTGCGCTGGATCGCCCACAACGCCGGCTTCGAGTCCGACGATGTCGTGCAGATCGTCGAGGACCTGCCGCTGGGCCACGGATTCAACGCCCTGACCGGCGAATACGGCGACATGTTCGACGAAGGTGTCATCGACCCGCTCAAGGTGACCCGCGCCGCGCTGGAGAGTGCGGCCTCGATCGCCGCGCTGCTGATCACGACCGAGACCGCGATCGTCGAGCAGGTCGGCATCAACCCGGGCTCCATCGTCGCACCCGGGTTCGGCGATCTGGCCGAGGGCATGGTCCGCCCGTCCAACATCTACTAGGCCGTCCGCCCGACATCTACTGGTCCGCTCGCCCGACATCTACTGGTCCGTCCGTCCAACATCTACTGGTCCACCCGCCCAACATCTACCAACAGGGAGCCCGCCGATGATCTTCATCGTCGTGAAGTTCGACGTCGCCCGCGGCCACCGCGAGGACTGGCCGTCGATCACCAAGGAGTTCACCGCCGCCACCCGGGCCGAACCGGGCAACCTGTGGTTCGAGTGGTCCCGCAGCGTCGACAACCCGTCGGAATACATTCTGGTGGAGGCATTCCGGGATCAGGACGCCGGCGTGGCACATGTCCGTTCGGCGCACTTCCAGGCGGGGCTCGACGCCATGCGTCCGGCGTTGACCAGGACACCACAGATCATCCACACCGAGATCGACGCCGACGGCTGGTCGCAGATGGGGGAGTTGCAGATCGACGGTTAGGTCACCTTGATCAAATCTTGATCAAAGGGCGAGGAAACGCTGAATGCTGATGATCAGCATCGTCGGGGTGATCGAGAAACAGATGACCAAGACCGCCAAGACCGCCAAGACGGCAGCAGTGGCCGCATCGGCCCTGGCAGCCGCGTTGACGCTGGCGGCGTGCAGTGGCTCGGGCGGCGAACAGGCTGCACCGTCGACGACGGCCAGTGTCAGCGCCAGCAGCTCGGCGAGCCCCGCCGCGGCGCCGCACAATCAGTCCGACGTGATGTTCTCCATGCACATGATCCCGCATCACCAGCAGGCCATCGAGATGAGCGACATCATCCTGGCCAAGGACGGCATCGACCCCCGTGTGGTCACGCTGGCCAAGCAGATCAAGGCGGCGCAGGCGCCCGAGATCGAGCAGATGAAGTCCTGGCTCGACGAGTGGGGGATGCCGGACATGCCGATGATGGACGGCGACGAAGATGACGACAGCGGTGGCATGCCGGGCATGCACGGTGACATGCCGGGCATGGATGGCGACATGCCGGGCATGGGCGGCGGCGGTATGGGGATGTCGGGGATGGTGTCTCCGCAGGACATCGCCCGACTGCGCGACGCCCAGGGCGTGGAGGCCAGCAAGTTGTTCCTCGAGCAGATGATCGGCCACCACGAGGGCGCCATCGAGATGGCTCAGAACGAGATCGACAACGGCGAGAATCCGGATGTGATCGCGCTGTGCCACAACATCATCGACACCCAACAGCGCGAGATCGACGAGATGAAGCAGATCCTGGCGTCACTGTGATCGCATCGGCGCCCTCAGCGGCAGTTTGACGGTGAAGGTGGCGCCGCGGCCGGCGCCGGCGCTGGCCGCGGTGATGGTACCGCCGTGGGCCTCGGTGATGGCCTTGGCGATGGCCAGGCCGATGCCGGCGCCGCCGTGTTCGCGGTCCCGCGCGCCGTCGGCCCGGTAGAAGCGCTCGAACAGATGGCCGAGGTGCTCGGCGGCGATCCCTTCGCCGGTGTCCTCGACCGTGATCGTCACCGCGGTGGCATCGGCGCCGGCCGCCACGTGTACCGATCCGCCGGCCGCGGTGTGCCGCAGCGCGTTGTCCACGATGTTTCCCAGCACCTGCTCGATGCGCTGGGGGTCCACCGATATCCGCGGCAGCCGGCCGGCGAACCGGCTGGACAGCCGCACCCCCTTGGCGGCGTAGCGGTCGGCGGCGGCGGCGAGCACCGCGTTGATCAGGTCGGCGGGATCCACCGTGGTCGGCGCCGCGGCGATGCGGCCCTCCTCGGCAAGCGCCAAGGTGGACAGGTCCTCGGAAAACCGGACCAGCCGGCGGGTCTGGTCGCGCAGCACCGCGGTGGTCTGCTCGTCCAACGACTTGACGCCGTCCTCGATCGCCTCGAGGTACGCGTCCAGAACCGCTACCGGAGTGCGGATCTCGTGGGCCAGGTCACCGAACATCTGGCGGCGGCCGGTGTCGATCGCGTCGAGCCGCTGCGCCATCCGGTTGAACGCGTCGGCGAGTTCGGCGAATTCGCCGCCGAGGCCCGGCGGTGAGACGCGGATGTCGAAGCGTCCGTCGGCCACCGCGGTCGCGGCCGCCGACACCTCGGCGACCGAGCGCTGCAGTCGCCGGCTGTAGTAGGCCGTCACGACCATCGCGGTCAGCGCGGCGACACCGAGCGCGACGCCGATCGAAATGGCGGTGGCCGACCGGTAGGCCTCCTCGGAGTGCAGTAGCCCGGCGGATTGGTCGGGCATGCCGGCCCGTTGCAGGTGCTCGTGAAACAGCGGTGGGCCTACCGCGGCGGCCACCAGCCAGGTCGTGATGCCCACCACCAGTAGCACCGCTGCCTGTGTGAGCAACAGCCGAGGACCGATCCCCATGCCGATGCGGCCGGCGCTCGTCATCGACCTGTTCCCATCCGATATCCGACCCCCCGGACGGTGACGATGTAGCGCGGCTGGGCCGGATCGTCGGCGAGCTTGCGGCGCAGGTGACCGATGTGCACGTCGATCAGGTGGTCGCTGCCGAACCACGGCTCGCCACGGATGGATTCGAGCAACTGGCGTCGGGCCAGCACCACTCCGGGATGGGCGGAGAGCACATCGAGGAGATCGAACTCGGTGCGGGTCAGCAGGACGGGTTCGTCGGCCAGGTACACCTCGCGGGCAGCCACGTCGATGCGCAGGTCACCGAATTCGCGCGACTGTGGGATTTCGGTAGGGGCCGGCCGGCCGGCCCGGGGCTGTAGGACACGTGGCCGTCGCAGCATTGCCCGGATCCGGGCGACCAGCTCACGCGGGCTGAACGGCTTGGTGATGTAGTCGTCGGCGCCCACCGACAGCCCCACCACGGTGTCGGTCTCGGTATCGCGGGCGGTGAGCATCACGACATAGGCATCCGAGAACGTACGCAGCTGCCGGCACACCTCCAGTCCGTCGGTGCCGGGCAGGCCGAGGTCCAGGATCACCACGTCGGGGTCGAACTCCCTGGCGACTGCAATCGCCTCCGAGCCATTCGTCGCGACGACGGCGTCGAACTGCTCGCGCTGCAGGTAGCTGGCGACCACCTCGGCCAGGGCGGCCTCGTCGTCGACGATGAGCGCCCGGTAGCACGGAGTCGGCGGTGTGTGGTTCATGGCTGCCATCGTGCCCCGACGGGGTGGGTCGGTGTGGCGGTCCGGCCGTTGTGTCACGTCCGTCGGTCGGCGCAGTATCGATACGGCATCGGTGTCCGGTGCGGGGATCAAACCGGGCGTGGGGCATGCCAGCATCGTCGGCGTGACATCGAGAGCAGCCGCCAGGACCGACAGTGGTCTGGTCGCCCGGGTGGCGGCGATCGCGTCGCTGGGCGCGGCGGTGATCCACGCCGCCGTGCTGCCGGGGCACTGGCAGGAGTGGGTGCCGGCCGGCCTCTTCTTCGCGGCGATCGCCGCGTTCCAGCTGTTCTGGGCGCTGTGGGTGCTGGTCCGGCCGGCCGTGCCGGTGCTGACGCTCGGGATCGTGGCCAATCTCGGCGTAATCGCGGTGTGGGTGATGGCCCGCGCCGGCGGGGCGCCGTTCGGGCCTCACGCCGGGGAACCCGAGGCGGTCGGGGCCGCCGGCATCTGTGCCCTGCTGCTCGAGTGCTATGTGGTGATGGGTGCCGCCTGGGTGTGGTTGCGCAGCCGCCGGACTCAGCCGATCTCGCTGATCGGACACAGCGTCGTTTCGGCGGGTGCAGCCGCCGTGATCGCCGTGGCCGCCATGGTCGGGGTGGCGTCCGGCATGCGCGACGATCACCATGGCCCAGCAAGCGCGGAGGCCGACCACCACAGCCCAGCAAGCGCGGAGGCCGATCACCACAGCCCGGCCGGCGATCACGCCCCAGCGGGCGCGGAAGCCGATCACCATAGCCCGGCCGGCGATCACCACAGCCCGGCCGAACCGGCACTGGGCGTCGTGCAGAAGCAGTCGGCACCCGTCGAGGCCGTCGCTCCACCCCCGCCCGGACCGGTCGTGGTCCCCGGGCCGGCGCCCGGCCCGGCTTCCGGACATGATGACCACCACGATCACGGGTGATCGGGTGACTTGGTGACCGTGTTCATGAACCAGTGCGCCATTCGGACGTTGGCGAGGTCGTCGAGCGCCGGGCGGCTCGAATGAATTACTCTATGCACCAGCAGATTTGAGCATCGGCACCCCTGCTGCGCGGGGTGCTTTCCGGTCACCCGGTCTGGTTGGTGTCCGCGGGCTCAGTTGGTGTCTGGTGGTGGGGGTTGGTAGGGGTCGTACCACCACCAGTCGGCGTGTTCGCCGGTGGGTCCGGGGTAGGGCGGTACCGCAGGTGGGGGTTGGGTTGGTGGTCGGGCCAGTGATGCGGAGCTGAGTTGTCGGCCGAAGCGGTCGGTGACGGTGATGTCAGG
>NZ_JAIFZS010000063.1 GCF_019710635.1 Mycolicibacterium xanthum | reverse complement strand
AGGTCACATAGAGTGCCGTTGCGAGGGTGTCCAGATCGGTGTCCACAAGGGCCTCCCGGCTCGAGTTGGGTTAGCAACACCGAGTCTGGGCACCCTCCATCTCAAATCACACGCGCCACACCAGTCACACTCTTGGAATCACTCATCTAGCGCTCGATCCCCTCCAACAGGATCCGGTCGTCCTGCTGGGCGAGCAGCCGCCGCGCCTTGCGCCGCGTCACCAGAATGCCGACGACGGCCACCGCCCAGATCAGGTACTGCAGCGTCCAGGCGATCCGGAACGAGGCGAAGGACATTCCGCCCGCCGCTTCGAGGATCAGCCCCATCGTCTGCATCAGCAGCAGCGACGCGATGAACCCGCCCATGTTGACCATGCCCTGCGCGGTGCCCAGCGTCGCGCTCGGGTTGAAGGTCCGGGCGAAGTCGAAGCCGACCATCGAGCCCGGCCCGCCGACCGAGATCACGATGACCAGGACGGTGAGCAGCCACAACGGGGCCCGGACCGGCAGGGCCAGCACCACCGTCCAGGCCAGGCAGTTGGACGCGATGATGGCGAGCACCAACCGCGACCGACGGTGTGGGTGCCGGCCGGTGAACACCCCGATCAGCACACCGGCCGAGATCGCCGCGACGACCGACACCGTCAGCAGGGCACCCGCCACGGTGGCCGGCTGGCCCTGGGCGACCGTCAGATAGGGCACGCCCCACATCAGCGCGAACACCGTGACCGAGAACTGGGTGCCCATGTGGGTGAAGAACCCCAGCCGCGTTCCCGGGCGCAGCCACACCGTCTTGACGCCGGCCAACGTCTCGCGGACCGACACCGAGTCGCCGCGATCTCGGCCGCCGTCGGGGGTGTTCTTGACGATCAGCAGGACGAGCACGATAGTGATCACGCCCACCGCCGCCACCGACAGGTAGGCGGTGGTCCAGCCGGCCGCGGACAACAGCGCGAGGAAGGGCAGCGCGGAGAGCACCTGGCCCAACTGGCCGCAGATGCCGGTCAGCTGTGTCACCAGCGGGACCTGGCGCGGCGTGAACCAGTACGGGACCAGGCGCAGCACCGAGATGAACGTCACGGCGTCGCCGAGACCGACCACCGCGCGCGCCCCGATGGCCGTGGGCAGGGAGTCGGTGAAGGCCAGCACGAGTTGGCCGGAGGCCATCAATGCCGCTCCCGAGACGATCAGGGCCCTCGAGCCGAACCGGTCGAGCAACAGCCCGGCGGGAATCTGCGCGCCGGCGTAGACCACGACCTGCAGGACGACGAACGTCGACAGCAGGCCGGGGCCGGTGCTGAAGCGGTCGGCGGCGTCGAGCCCCGAAACACCCAGCGTGGTCCGGTCCAACACGGCCACGATGTAGGCGAGAAGTCCGGTCGCCCAGACGATCCAGGGACGCACGACGAACCTCTTCCACACTCCGCGTTATTTGTCTTAATGTCCTGTAGGCATCGAAGGTGTCCCCATCCTCCCGTACGACGGGCGTTGCGCGCCAACCGGCCGGAGCGGCGGTCCGGACGTAGCGCCACGCCCCGGGGTCTGGTGGTGGCCACCGAGGCTTCTGAATAGTCTTGATGCGGTTGTGACCGGTGGCGCTGGCGTGAGCCATGGTGCATTGTCGTACCCTGTGGTATGTGTCGATGTCCCGGCGCGATGTGTTCAAGTGCGCCGCCGTGGCCGCCCCTGCCGTCCTCGGCCTGAGCGCGGTCGCCACGGCGGTGGGTTCGGCCGTGGGCCCGCCGGTGGCCGGGGCGGCTCCGCTGGGCGTCCTGCTGGACTACGCGGCCGGGGTGATCAACGCCGCCGACCTGCGCGCTTCGGGTGCGATCGGGGCCATCCGCTACGTATCGGACCGCCGGCCGGGCGGTGACTGGATGCTCGGCAAGCCGATCCAGCTGCCCGAGGCCCGCGACCTGTATCGGAGCGGGCTGAAGATCGTGTCCTGCTACCAGTACGGCAAGCAGGACACCGCCGACTGGCTGGCCGGCGAACAGGCCGGAATCCAGCACGCCAAGCGCGGGTGGCAGCTCCATGTCGCTGCAGGCGGTTCCCACGGTGCGCCGATTTACGCCTCGATCGACGACGACCCCGGTTTCGACCAGTACAAACGCCAGGTGGCGCCCTATCTGCGCGGCTGGGAACGGGTTTTGGGCCATCAGCGTGTCGGCGTGTACGCCAACTCCAAGACCATCGAGTGGGCGCTGCAGGACGGGCTCGGCTCCTACTTCTGGCAGCACAACTGGGGATCGCCGGGGCGCGTCGCGCATCCGGCCGCGCATTTGCACCAGGCGGAGATCGACAAGCAGAAGGTGGCCGGCGTCGGCGTCGACATCAACCACATTCTCAAGCCGCGGTTCGGGCAATGGGACTGAGACTTACCCGTCAGTAGGGTTTTCAGCAAACTCCTTTACGGTGTGGCCCCGGCCGACTGGACATTCTCACGTGGATTGTCGACTCGACGGCTGTCGACGACCTGGATTGCGCGAACGCGGATTTTCAGATAACGATTTGATAACAGAACTGCTGTGATCTGCACTTCTTGTCCTACTCGACCGTAACCACCTGCATGCAGGACATTTGTCCCGTGAGCCGTCGCACGGTTCGGAACCGCGCGTTACGGAACTTTCTGTTACCCATGCGTAGAACTCGCCAGTAACCATTTGGCGCGCAAAAATGGGCCAGTCTCTTATGACACCCTTACAACGGCTGGAGGTGTCCGCCGCGGTGTGGGACGACCGGACTTGCGATCTGGGAGTCCGGACACCACGGCACGCGGAACACGCCGGCCGGATTCGACGCCGAATCGCAGTGGCCCCGTAAGGAGTGCAGGGCAGCCCACCACGATCACCCCCTGCCCAGCCCCGAGACGACCGTGACAGAGCGATTGCAGCCGCGATTGCAGTACCGAGGGAGAACAGACGACGTGACGATCAACGACCAGCACCGTGCGGCAACCGGCTCCGGCGACGGCTCCCAGGAGCGGGCCGGCTACGAGGCCCTGACGGGTACGCACGCCCTCGTCGATCGGCTGCATGCCGGAGAGCCCTATGCGGTCGCATTCGGCGGGCAGGGCGGTCCCTGGCTGGAGAATCTCGAGGAACTGGTCAACTCGGCCGGCATCGAGTCCGAGATCACCGCCCTGGTCGGCGAGGCCGAGCTGCTGCTGGAGCCGCTCGCCCGTGAGCTGGTCGTGGTGCGCCCGATCGGCTTCGAGCCGATGAAGTGGATCCGCGCCCTGGCCGCCGACGAACCGCTGCCCTCGACCAAGGACCTCACCACCGCGGCCATCTCGGGCCCCGGCATCCTGCTCACCCAGATGGCGGCGATCCGGGCGCTGCAGCGTCAGGGGCTCGATCTGGCCGGCCATCCGCCGGTCGCCATCGCCGGGCACTCCCAGGGCGTCACCGCGGTGGAGGCTCTGAAGGCCGGCGGTGCCCGTGACGTCGAGCTGCTCGCGATCGGTCAGCTCATCGGCGCCGCGGGATCGCTGGTCTCGCGCCGGTGCGGCATGGTCGGCCGGGGCGACAAGTCGCCGATGGTGTCGGTGACCAACGTCGACCCTGCCCGCGTGGCCGAACTGCTCGACGATTTCGCCCAGGATGTTCGCACCGTGCTGCCGCCGGCGCTGTCGATCCGCAACGGCAGGCGATCGGTGGTCATCACCGGAACACCGGAGCAGCTGTCCCGGTTCGAGCTCTACTGCGAGAAGATCACCGAGAAGGAAGAGGCCGAGCGCAAGAACAAGACGCGCGGCGGCGCCGTCTTCCAGCCGGTGTTCAGTCAGGTGCAGGTCGAGGTCGGGTTCCACACCCCACGGCTGGCCGCCGGTGTGGACCTCGTCGACGAATGGGCGGCGCGCACCGGCCTGGACGCGACGCTGACCCGCGAGCTCGCCGAGTACATCTTCGTCAAGCCGGTCGACTGGGTCTCCGAGGTCGAAGAGCTCGCCGCCGCGGGCGCCAACTGGATCATCGACCTGGGCCCCAGCGACACGGTGACCCGGCTGACCGCGCCGATCATCCGCGGGCTCGGCGTCGGCATCGTGCCGGCCGCCACCCGCGCGGGACAGCGCGGCCTGTTCACCGTCGGCGCCGCCCCCGAGGTCGCGCCGGCCTGGTCGAGCTATGCGCCGACCCCGGTGACCCTGCCCGACGGCTCGGTCAAGGTGTCGACCAAGTTCACCCGGCTCACCGGCCGCTCGCCGATCCTGCTGGCAGGCATGACGCCCACCACGGTCGACGCCAAGATCGTCGCCGCCGCGGCCAACGCAGGCCACTGGGCCGAGCTGGCCGGCGGTGGCCAGGTCACCGAGGAGGTCTTCGACGCCCGCATCGAAGAGCTGGGGATGCTCCTGGAGCCGGGCCGCGCGATCCAGTTCAACTCGCTGTTCCTCGACCCCTACCTGTGGAAGCTGCAGGTCGGCGGCAAGCGGCTGGTGCAGCGGGCCCGCCAGTCCGGAGCCCCGATCGACGGCGTCGTCGTCACCGCCGGCATCCCCGACCTCGAAGAGGCCGTGGATCTGATCGAAGAGCTCAACGGCGTGGGCATCAGCAACGTGGTGTTCAAGCCCGGCACCGTCGACCAGATCAAGTCGGTCATCAAGATCGCGACCGAGGCGCCCGGCAAGGACGTCATCGTGCACGTCGAGGGTGGCCGCGCCGGCGGGCACCACTCCTGGGAGGACCTCGACGACCTGCTGCTGACGACCTACGGGGAGCTGCGCAAGTACCGCAACATCACCGTCTGCGTCGGCGGCGGCATCGGCACCCCGGAGCGGGCGGCCGACTACCTGTCCGGCGAGTGGGCCACGGCCTACGGGTTCCCCGCCATGCCGGTCGACGGCATCCTGGTCGGCACCGCCGCGATGGCCACGCTGGAGGCCACCACCTCGCCGGCGGTCAAGCAGATGCTGGTCGAAACCGGCGGAACCGACACCTGGGTGGGTGCCGGCAAGGCGATCAACGGCATGGCCAGCGGTCGCAGCCAGCTGGGCGCCGACATCCACGAGATCGACAACACCGCGTCGCGCTGCGGCCGGCTGCTCGACGAGGTCGCCGGCGATGCCGATGCGGTCGCCGAGCGCCGCGACGAGATCATCGCCGCGATGGCCGACACCGCCAAGCCCTACTTCGGCGACGTCGGTGACATGACCTACCTGCAGTGGCTGCGGCGCTACGTCGAGCTGGCCATCGGAGACGGCGACTCCACCGCCGACACCGCCCATCCCGGCAGCCCCTGGCTCGCCGACACCTGGCGGGACCGCTTCGAGGAGATGCTCAACCGCGCCGAGGCCCGGCTGCACGCCGAGGACTTCGGTTCGATCGACACCCTGTTCGACGCGAGCCCCGAGGGCCAGGCGCTGCTCGACGATCCGGACAGCGCGATCGCCGCGCTGGTGGCGCGCTACCCCGACGCCGACACCGTCCGGCTGCATCCCGCCGACGTGCCGTTCTTCGTGACGCTGTGCAAGAAGCCGGGCAAGCCGGTCAACTTCGTCCCCGTCGTCGACAAGGACGTCCGCCGCTGGTGGCGCAGCGACTCGCTGTGGCAGGCTCACGACGCGCGCTACAGCGCCGATCAGGTCTGCATCATCCCCGGCACGCAGGCTGTCGCGGGCATCACCCGGGTGGACGAGCCGGTCGGCGAGCTGCTGGACCGCTTCGAGCAGGAGATCATCGACCGGGTGCTCGCCGACGGCGCGCAGCCGGTCGCGGTGGTGTCGCGCCGCCAGGCCCGCGCCGACGTCTCCGGCCCGCTGGCCGTGGTGCTCGACTCGCCCGACGTGCTGTGGGCCGGGCGCACCTCGATCAACCCCGTGCACCGCATCGGTGAGCCGGGCGAGTGGCAGGTCAACGACGTGCCGGGCAAGCCCAGCGCCACGCACCCGAACACCGGGGCCCGGCTCGAGCAGAGCGTGGACGGCGCCGGAAACATCTCGGTCACGCTGAGCGTCCCGCTGTCCGACATCTGGATCGACATCCGCTTCACGCTGCCGTCGGCCACCGTCGACGGCGGCATGCCGATCGTCACCGTCGAGGACGCCTCGACGGCGATGCGGGCCGTGCTGGCCATCGCCGCCGGCGTCGACGGCCCCGACGCGCTGCCGTCGGTCGCCGACGACACCGCGA
Source organism: Mycolicibacterium xanthum (assembly GCF_019710635.1). Taxonomy (GTDB): domain Bacteria; phylum Actinomycetota; class Actinomycetes; order Mycobacteriales; family Mycobacteriaceae; genus Mycobacterium; species Mycobacterium xanthum. Next base: position 60,494 of record NZ_JAIFZS010000063.1, on the reverse strand, counting down.
CGGTCGCCGTCGAATGGGACCCGGAGAAGGTGGCCGACCACACCGGTGTCACCGCCACCTTCGGCGCCCCGCTGGCCCCCGGCCTGACGCTGGTGCCCGATGCCCTCGTCGGGCTGTGCTGGCCTGCGGTGTTCGCCGCCATCGGCTCGGCGCTCACCGACGACGGCTTCCCGGTCGTCGAGGGGCTGCTGTCGCTGGTCCACCTCGACCACGCGGCCCACCTGCTGGCCGACATGCCCGACGGGCGGGCCGCCCTGACCGTCACCGCGACCGCGTCGGCGGCCACCGACACCGAGTACGGCCGGGTGGTGCCGGTCAACGTGACCATCCGGGAGGACGGCGAGGGAGCGGTCCTGGCCACGCTGGAGGAGCGTTTCGCGATCCGCGGCCGCACCGGTCCCGCCGACCTGCCCGACCCGGTCCGGGCCGGCGGAGCGATCACCGACAACGCCACCGACACCCCGCGCCGGCGCCGGCGCGACGTGGTGGTCAACGCGCCGGTTGACATGAGCGCGTTCGCGGTCGTCTCCGGCGACCACAACCCGATCCACACCGATCGTGCGGCCGCGCTGCTGGCCGGGCTGAAGCAGCCCATCGTGCACGGCATGTGGCTGTCGGCGGCGGCGCAGCACGCCGTCACCGCGACCGACGGCCGCGCCACCCCGCCGGCCCGCCTGGTCGGCTGGACCTCCCGGTTCCTCGGGATGGTGCTGCCCGGCGACGAGATCGAGTTCCGGGTCGACCGCGTCGGCATCGACCGCGGTGCGGAGATCGTCGAGGTGGCTGCGAAGGTCGGCGGTGAGCTGGTGATGTCGGCGACCGCGCAGCTGGCCGCGCCCAAGACCGTCTACGCGTTCCCCGGCCAGGGCATCCAGTCCAAGGGCATGGGGATGGACGTGCGGGCCCGGTCCAAGGCCGCCCGCAAGGTGTGGGACTCGGCGGACAAGTTCACCCGCGAGACCCTCGGTTTCTCGGTGCTGCACGTGGTGCGCGACAACCCGACCAGCCTGATCGCCTCCGGTGTGCACTACCACCACCCCGAAGGCGTGCTGTACCTGACGCAGTTCACCCAGGTCGCGATGGCGACGGTGGCGGCCGCCCAGGTCGCCGAGATGCGCGAGCAGGGCGCGTTCGTCGAGGGCGCCATCGCCTGCGGGCACTCGGTGGGTGAGTACACCGCGCTGGCCTGCGTGTCGGGCGTCTATGAGCTCGAGGCGCTGCTGGAGGTGGTGTTCCACCGCGGCTCGAAGATGCACGACATCGTGCCCCGCGACGCGGCGGGCCGGTCCAACTACCGGCTGGCCGCCATCCGGCCCTCGCAGATCGATCTCGACGATGCCGACGTCAAGGCGTTCGTCGCGGACATCGCGGCGGAGACCGGCGAATTCCTGGAGATCGTGAACTTCAACCTGCGCGGCTCGCAGTATGCGATCGCCGGCACGGTCCGGGGTCTGGAAGCACTCGAGGAAGAGGTCGAGCGGCGCCGTGAGATCTCCGGCGGGAAGCGCTCGTTCATCCTGGTGCCGGGCATCGACGTGCCGTTCCACTCGTCGGTGCTGCGGGTCGGGGTGGCCGACTTCCGTCGCGCGCTCGAGCGCGTCATGCCGCGCGGCCAGGACCCCGAGCTGCTGATCGGGCGCTACATCCCCAACCTGGTGCCGCGGCCGTTCACGCTGGACCGCGACTTCATCCAGGAGATCCGCGACCTGGTCCCGGCCGAGCCGCTGGACGAGATTCTCGCCGACTACGACACCTGGCGTAACGAGCGGCCGGCCGACCTGTGCCGCAAGGTCGTGATCGAGTTGCTGGCCTGGCAGTTCGCCAGCCCGGTGCGCTGGATCGAGACGCAGGACCTGCTGTTCATCGAGGAGGCCGCGGGCGGCCTCGGCGTCGAGCGGTTCGTCGAGATCGGCGTGAAGAACGCGCCGACCGTCGCGGGCCTGGCCACCAACACGCTCAAGCTGCCGGAGTACTCGCACAACACCACCGAGGTGCTCAACGCCGAGCGTGACGCCGCGGTGCTGTTCGCCACCGACACCGACCCGGAGCCCGACTTCGAGGAGTCGGCGCCGGAGCCGGCGGAGGCCTCCAGCGGCCCGGCCCCGGCCGAGGTTGTTGCGGCGGCCCCCGCCGCCCCCGCACCGGTCGCCGCCCCCAGCGGCGGGCCCCGTCCGGACGACTTGGGCTTCGACGCCGCGGACGCGACGACGGCGCTGATCGCGCTGTCGGCCAAGATCCGCATCGACCAGATCGAGGCGCTGGACTCCATCGAGTCCATCACCGACGGTGCGTCGTCCCGGCGCAACCAGATGCTGGTCGACCTCGGTTCGGAGCTGAACCTGGGCGCCATCGACGGGGCCGCGGAGGCCGACCTGGCCGGGCTGAAGGGCCAGGTGACCAAGCTGGCCCGCACCTACAAGCCGTTCGGTCCGGTGCTGTCGGACGCGATCAACGACCAGCTGCGTACGGTCCTCGGGCCGTCCGGCAAGCGCCCCGCCTACATCGCCGAACGGGTCAAGAAGACCTGGGAACTCGGTGACGGCTGGGGCAAGCACGCCACCGTCGAGGTGGCGCTGGGCACCCGCGAGGGTTCCAGCGTGCGTGGCGGTGCGCTGGGCGGCCTGCACGACGGGGCGCTGGCCGACACCGCCGCGGTCGACAAGGCGATCGACGCGGCCGTCGCGGCCGTGGCGGCACGCCGCGGGGTCGCGGTGTCGCTGCCGTCGGCCGGCGGTGCCGGGGGTGGGGTCGTCGACTCCGCCGCGCTGGGCGAGTTCGCCGAGAAGGTGACCGGCCCGGACGGTGTGCTGGCCTCGGCGGCCCGCACGATCCTCGACGAGCTGGGCCTGGGCGCGGCGTTCACGACACCCGACGAGTCGGCCGATGCCGAGCTGATCGATCTGGTCACCGCCGAGCTCGGGTCCGACTGGCCCCGGCTGGTGGCCCCGGCGTTCGACGCCCGCAAGGCGGTGCTGTTCGACGACCGCTGGGCCAGCGCCCGTGAGGACCTGGTCCGGATCTGGCTGATGGATGAGGGCGACATCGACGCCGACTGGCCCCGCCTGTCGGAGCGGTTCGAAGGTGCCGGCCATGTGGTGGGCACCCAGGCCACCTATTGGCAGGGCAGGGCGCTGGCGGCGGGCCGCAACATCCACGCCTCGCTCTACGCCCGTGCCGCCGCGGGTGCGGAGAACCCGGGCAAGGGCCGCTACAGCGACGAGGTCGCCGTGGTCACCGGCGCGTCGAAGGGCTCCATCGCGGCGTCGGTGGTGGCTCAGCTGCTGGAGGGCGGCGCGACCGTCGTCGCCACCACGTCCAGGCTCGACGACAGCAGGCTGGCGTTCTATCGCGGCCTATACCGTGACAACGCGCGCTTCGGCGCGCAGCTGTGGGTGCTGCCGGCGAACATGGCTTCCTACAACGACATCGACGCGCTCGCCGAGTGGGTCGGCACCGAACAGACCGAGAGCCTCGGGCCGAAGTCGATCCACATCAAGGACGCGATGACGCCGACGCTGCTGTTCCCGTTCGCGGCTCCGCGGGTGGGCGGCGATCTGTCCGACGCGGGTTCGCGCTCCGAGATGGAGATGAAGGTTCTGCTGTGGGCCGTGCAGCGGCTCATCGCCGGGCTGTCGCACATCGGTGCGGACCGCGACATCGCGGCGCGGCTGCACGTGGTGCTGCCCGGTTCCCCGAACCGCGGCATGTTCGGCGGCGACGGCGCCTACGGCGAGTCCAAGTCCGCGCTGGACGCGGTGGTCGCGCGGTGGAAGGCCGAGACGTCCTGGGCGCAGCGGGTCAGCCTGGCCCACGCCCTGATCGGCTGGACCCGCGGAACCGGGCTGATGGGCCACAACGACGTCATCGTCGACGCGGTCGAGGAAGCCGGTGTCACCACCTACTCAACCGAACAGATGGCGGCGATGCTGCTGGATCTGTGCGGCGTGGAGACCAAGGTCGCCGCCGCCCGCGAACCGGTGCAGGCCGACCTGACCGGTGGGCTGGCCGAGGCCGAGCTGGATCTCTCGGAGCTGGCCGCCAAGGCCCGTGAGGATGCCGCCGCCGCCCCGGCCGACGAGGCCGAGGAGGAGCAGGCCGACGGTCACCTGATCGCCGCGCTGCCGTCCCCGCCGCGGCCGGCCACCCCGGCGCCGCCGCCGGAGTGGGCCGACCTCGACGTCGATCCGGCCGACCTGGTCGTCATCGTCGGCGGCGCCGAGCTGGGTCCGTACGGTTCGTCGCGCACCCGTTTCGAGATGGAGGTCGACAACGAGCTGTCGGCCGCCGGCGTGCTGGAGCTGGCGTGGACGACCGGCCTGATCACCTGGGAGGACGATCCCCAACCCGGTTGGTATGACGTCGAATCCGGCGATCTGGTCGACGAGTCGGAACTGGTCGAGCGCTACCACGACGCCGTCGTGGAACGCTGCGGCATTCGCGAGTTCGTCGACGACGGCGCGATCGACCCCGATCACGCGTCGCCGCTGCTGGTCAGCGTGTTCCTGGACAAGGACTTCCGCTTCGTGGTCTCCAGCGAGGCCGACGCGCGGGCGTTCGTGCAGTTCGATCCGGAGCACACCCTGGCCCGGCCGGTCCCGGGGTCCGGTGACTGGGAGGTGATCCGCAAGGCGGGCACCGAGATCCGGGTTCCGCGCAAGACCAAGCTCTCGCGCACCGTCGGTGCCCAGATCCCGACCGGGTTCGATCCGACCGTGTGGGGCATCACCCCGGACATGGCCAACTCGATCGACCGGGTGGCGTTGTGGAACATCGTCGCCACCGTCGACGCGTTCCTGTCCTCCGGGTTCACCCCGACCGAGCTGATGCGCTGGGTGCACCCCAGCCTGGTGGCTTCCACGCAGGGCACCGGCATGGGCGGCATGACCTCGATGCAGACGATGTACCACGGCAACCTGCTGGGCCGGGCCAAGCCGAACGACATCCTGCAGGAGGTGCTGCCCAACGTCGTCGCGGCGCACGTGATGCAGTCCTACGTCGGCGGTTACGGCGCGATGGTGCACCCGGTGGGTGCCTGCGCCACCGCGGCGGTGTCGGTGGAGGAAGGTGTCGACAAGATCCGCCTCGGCAAGGCCGAGCTGGTGGTGGCCGGCGGTTTCGACGACCTGACGCTGGAGGCCGTCATCGGCTTCGGCGACATGGCGGCGACCGCCGACACCGAGATCATGCGCGGCAAGGGGATCAGCGACTCGAAGTTCTCCCGGGCCAACGACCGGCGCCGACTGGGCTTCCTGGAGGCCGAGGGCGGCGGCACCATCCTGCTGGCCCGCGGTGACCTGGCGTTGCGGATGGGTCTGCCGGTGCTGGCGGTGGTCGGCTACGCACAGTCGTTCGCCGACGGCGTGCACACCTCGATCCCGGCTCCGGGCCTGGGCGCGCTGGGCGCCGGCCGCGGCGGCAGGGGCTCGGTGCTGGCGCGCTCGCTGGCCAAGCTGGGGGTGGGTGCCGACGACATCGCGGTGATCTCCAAGCACGACACCTCGACGCTGGCCAACGACCCCAACGAGACCGAACTGCATGAGCGGCTCGCGGACTCGCTGGGCCGGTCGGAGGGTGCACCGCTGTTCGTCATCAGTCAGAAGACGCTGACCGGGCACGCCAAGGGCGGCGCGGCGGTCTTCCAGATGATGGGGCTGTGCCAGGTCCTGCGCGACGGGGTCATCCCGCCGAACCGCAGCCTGGACTGCGTCGACGACGAACTGGCCACCTCGGGGCACTTCGTGTGGCCGCGCGAGACGCTGCGGCTGGGGGAGAAGTACCCGCTCAAGGCGGGCCTGGTCACCAGCCTCGGCTTCGGTCACGTGTCCGGTCTGATCGCGCTGGTGCATCCGCAGGCGTTCCTGGCGACCCTGGATCCGCAGCAGCGGGCGGAATACTCCGCCCAGGCGCAGGAGCGGACCCTGGCCGGGCAGCGCCGCCTTGCGTCGGCGATCGCCGGCGGGCGGCCGATGTACGAGCGTCCCGCCGACCGGCGCTTCGACCACGAGCATTCGGAGAAGGCCCAGGAAGCGGCGATGCTGCTGGACACGGAGTCGAGGCTGGACCAGGACGGCGTGTATCGCAGGTGAACCGTGAGATAGCGTGCTGCCCGTGGGCATCGTCGGGATAGGCATCGATCTCGTCTCCATACCGGAATTCGCCGAGCAGGTGGACCGTCCCGGCACGGTGTTCGCCGAGACCTTCACCCCCGGCGAGCGGCGCGACGCCGCCGACAAGAGCTCGTCGGCGGCGCGCCATCTGGCGGCGCGGTGGGCGGCCAAGGAGGCGGTGATCAAGGCCTGGTCGGTGTCGCGCTTCTCCAAGCGGCCGGTGCTGCCCGAGGGGATCCACCGCGACATCGAGGTCGTCACCGACATGTGGGGACGGCCCCGGGTGCGGCTGTCGGGAGCGATCGCCGAGCACCTCAAAGAGGTGACGATCCACCTGTCGCTGACCCACGAGGCCGACACCGCGGCCGCCGTCGCCGTCCTCGAGGAGCGCTGAGCTTTCCGTGCCGCGTGCCGCGCGCGTCAGCACACCGACACTCCGTGTCCGGCGTGCAACAGCGCGCGCTCGCCGGGTGCGCGAGCTACTAGCCTGACAACCATGAGCGATCTGGTCGCCAAGGTCCGCGACGTCCTGCCATCGGTGCGCGCCGACCTCGAGGATCTGGTGCGCATCCAATCGGTGTGGGCCGACCCGGCCCGGCGTCCCGAGGTGCAGCGCAGCGCCGAGGCAGTATCGAAGCTGTTGTCCGAGGCCGGATTCGGCGACGTGCGCATCGTCTCCGAGGGTGGCGCCCCGGCCGTCATCGCACACCATCCCGCGCCGCCCGGCGCGCCGACGGTGCTGTTGTACGCCCACCACGACGTGCAGCCGGAGGGCGACCCCGCGCAGTGGGACTCGGCGCCGTTCGAGCCGACCGAGCGCGACGGCCGGCTCTTCGGGCGCGGCTCGGCCGACGACAAGGCGGGTATCGCAACGCATCTGGCGGCGTTCCGGGCCCACGGCGGGGCGCCGCCGGTCGGGGTGACGGTGTTCGTCGAGGGTGAGGAGGAGTCGGGCTCGCCGTCGCTGAAGCGGTTGCTCGCGGCGCACCGCGACGCGCTGGCTGCCGACGTGATCGTCATCGCGGACTCGGACAACTGGAGCGCCGAGATCCCTTCGCTGACGGTGTCTTTGCGTGGACTCGCCGACTGCGTGGTCGAGGTGGCCACGCTGGACCACGGCCTGCATTCGGGGATGTGGGGCGGGGTGGTGCCCGACGCGCTGTCGGCGCTGGTCCGACTGTTGGCCGGCCTGCACGACGACGACGGAAACGTCGCGGTCGAGGGACTGCACGAGTCAGACGTGGCCGGCCGGGACTTTCCCGAGTACACCCCGGCGCGGGTGCGGTCGGACACCGGACTGCTCGACGGGGTCGGCCAGATCGGTTCCGGCTCGGTGGCGCAGCGGCTGTGGGCGAAACCGGCGATCACGGTGATCGGTATCGACACCACCCCGATCGCGCAGGCCTCGAACACGCTGATCCCGCGGGCACGGGCCAAGGTCAGCATGCGGGTGGCGCCCGGCGGGGACGCGGCCACACATCTGGCGGCGCTGACCCGCCACCTCGAGTCGCACGCGCCGTGGGGGGCGCACGTGACGGTGACGCCGGGCGACATCGGTGAGCCGTACGCGATCGACGCCACCGGACCGGTCTACGACCAGGTGCGTGCGGTGTTCCGCCAGGCGTGGGGCCACGATGCGGTCGACGCCGGGGTCGGGGGCTCCATCCCGTTCATCGCCGAGTTCGCCGCCGCGTTCCCCGAGGCCGAGATCCTGGTCACCGGCGTCGAGGATCCGGACACCCAGGCACACAGCATCAACGAGAGCCTCGACCTCGGGGTGCTCGAGCGGGCGGCGACGGCCGAGGCGCTGCTGCTGGCCAGCCTCGGCGGGTCAGACGGAGAGGTCGCGCCGTAGCTTGGCGACGTGTCCGGTCGCACGGATGTTGTACTGGGCCACCTCGATCTTGCCCTTCTCGTCGACAACGAACGTCGAGCGGATGACGCCCTGCACGGTCTTGCCGTACATGGTCTTCTCACCGAAGGCGCCCCACGCCTGCAGGACCTTGCGGTCGGGGTCGGACAGCAGCGGGAAGGTCAGTTTCTCCTTGTCGCGGAACCTGGCGAGCTTCTCCGGCTTGTCGGGCGAGATGCCGACCACGTCGAGGCCCGCCTCGTTGAGCTCGCCGAGGTTGTCGCGGAAGTCGCAGGCCTCCTTCGTGCAGCCCGGGGTGGAGGCCGCCGGATAGAAGTACACGATGACCTTGCGGCCCTTGTAGTCCGAGAGCTTGACGGTGTTGCCGTCGGCGTCGGCCAGGCTGAACGCGGGAGCTGTGTCGCCGACCTCGAGTCGGGGAGTCTGCGGCATCGGTGGATTTCCCTCCAGTGGTCCCGATGGATCCGGATTGGTTCGGTAGACCGGGGCACCCGGGTGCGCGCCGGCTGATCTAGGGTAGTGCGGCAGGACCGCGGTGCAGAAGGACCTCGTGCCGGGCGTCGAGGGCATTGCGCGGATATCGCGACGATATGGCGAGGATATGGCGAGGATTTAGGAGGACTCAGTGGCGGACCGGGATCCCGACTCCATCAAGGCCGATATCGATCAGGCCCGAGACCAGTTGGCGGTCACCGTCGACTCGCTGGCGGCCCGGGCGAACCCCCACCGCATCGTCCACGACCTGAAGGTCAGTGTCGTCGCCTTCGTCAAGCGCCCGGCGGTGGCGGTCTCGCTGGCCGGCATCGGGGTGGTCGTCGTGGTGGTGACGGTGCGGCGGCTGCGTCAGCCCTGACCGCCGCGTCAGCGTCTCCGGCCGGAGCGAAACCACGCGGAGAAGGGGAATCCGGGGGGGTTTGCCACGCGGCCGATCCGGCTGCAGCTGTGCACGGCGATGGGCCGTTGGGAGGTGACGTCGATCGCCGAGTCGTCACTACCGGGGCCGGCCGAAACCGGATCTTCCGGGCCTGACATCAGCTAATTCCTCGATTCCCGGTCACTCTGTTCGCCCGCTGCGGACGTCGTTCCGCTCAGCTAAGCGGAACCATAGCATTTCTGCCCTCGTCTGCGCAGCGCAGAAAGCATTCAAGTGCTGTCATCTCGATCTGCGGTTACTGCCGGTGGCGGAATGTGACGTTGCTCGGCGGGCGGCGTCCGGTGCCTTCTAGCACATCACGGAGACGCGCTGTGGGAGAGGTGCCGGATTTTGCATGATCGTAAATAATCGCCGGAGGACGAATTCCGCCCGTGATTGCGGGCGGGGCCGGGAATCCGTCCGCGACGTCTTCTACGCTGACTGCGACCCCGACGAGCAAAGGAGGCGGGCATGGCGTGGTTCCTCGCCCTGCAGGGCCCGGCGCAGCCGAGCCATCAGGCATCGGTCTACGAACTTCAGGACCTGACCGACATCGACAAGCTCGCTCAGGAACTGGCGAGCGCGGCGACGATCGACCGGGTGGTGGCGATCCCGGCGATGCTGCCGCAGAACGCCCGCAACCGACAGAAAGTCACCCTCTACGTCCGGCCTGCCGCATGGGGGATGTGGACCTTCTACGAGCTCTCCGATGAGGACCGCCGCCAGCTGATCAAGGACAACCCGCTGGTGCAGGCGATCCAGCAGCGTCAGCGCGGGCAGGCCGGACAACCCGGGCAGGCCGGACAACCCGGGCAGGTCAATCCGCTTCTCGGCCAGCCCGGCGCAGGTGGCTTCGGCGCCCCCCGCTGACCTGCGTCGACCGGTTGGCAACCCGCGAACGCCGGCGAAGCCGGCCGAGAATCGCTTCGCGGGTCGATTTCGCGGACTGGGCGAGTCGTCCGCGTTGGCGCGAGTAACTTCCCTGTTGGTGATGTGGGTCACACGACGGTGGGGAGCAGGCCATGGCCAAGACCGATTCGCTGGCGCCGACCGAACAGCGCGCCGCGACGACGCCCGCGGGCCTGGGGTTGGCGGCGCTGACCGCGATCGTGGTCGGTTCCATGATCGGCAGCGGAATCTTCGCCCTGCCATCGCAGATGGCCGGCAGCGCGGCGCCCGGGCCGCTGCTGATCGGCTGGGGGATCACCGGCGTCGGCATGCTGACACTCGCGTTCGTCTTCCAGACGCTGGCGCGGCGCAAACCGCACGTCGACGGCGGCGTCTACGGCTACGCCAAAGCGGGATTCGGCAACTACATCGGGTTCACCTCGGCGTTCGGCTACTGGGCCTCGGCGTTCATGGGCAACGTCGCCTACCTCGTCCTGCTCTTCGCCACGCTGGACTACTTCGTCCCGGGCACCTTCACCGAGGGCACCACCGTGTCGGCGATCATCGGCGCCTCGGTTCTGCTGTGGGTGGTGCACTTCCTGATCCTGTCCGGTGTGCAGACGGCGGCGTTCATCAACGTGGTGGTGACCATCGCCAAGGTCGTACCGATTCTGACGTTCATCGGCGTGGCGATCGTCGGCTTCAAGGCCGGCCTGTTCACCGCGGACTTCTGGGGCCACACGACCCAGATCGACGGCGAACCACTGGGCACCACCATGCACCAGGTTCGCAACATGATGTTGATCACGGTCTGGGTGTTCATCGGCATCGAGGGTGCCGCGGTGTACTCCCAGCGCGCCAAGAGCCGCACGGACGTCGGCAAGGCCACCGTCGTCGGCTTCCTGGCCGTGCTGGCGCTGCTGCTGGCGGTGAACTTCCTGTCCTACGGCCTGATGGAGCAGGCGAAGATCGCCGGCCTGGCCGACCCGTCGATGGCGGGTCTGATGGAAGAGCAGGTCGGCAGCTGGGGTGCGGGATTCATCTCGCTCGGCCTGATCGTCTCCTTGCTCGGTGCGCTGCTGGCCTGGGTGCTGCTGTGCGCCGAGATTCTGCGGGTACCCGCTGAGGAAACCGTGATGCCGGAGGTGTTCGGCCGGGAGAATGCCCACGGTTCACCGGCCGCGGCGCTGTGGTTGACCAATGGCTGCGTCCAGGTGGTGCTCGTCCTGACCCTGTTCCTGCCGAGCACCTATACCGGCCTGGTGTACATGGCAACGTCGCTGATCCTGCTGCCCTACCTGTGGTCGGCGGCTTATCAGGTGCTGCTGGCCGTCCGCGGCGAGACCTACGGCAATGGCGAGGGCCGCACCAAGGATTTGATCATCGGCGGTATCGCGTTGATCTACGCGATCTGGCTGGTCTACGCCGGCGAGCTGAAGTATCTGCTGACCGCGGCGCTGTTCTACCTGATAGGCACCGTCTTGTTCGTCTGGGCCCGACGCGAGAAGGGCCAGCCCCTGTTCACGGCCGTGGAGTGGATCATCTTCGCCGCCGTCGCGGTTGCCGGCGTGATCGGGTTCTACGAGATTGTCAGTGGCGGTATCGAGGTCTTCAACGCCTGACCCGGCCGCGTTACCCGATCAAGAAACCGCAGAAAGGAAGCAACCCTGATGGCTGGAGAAACCCGAGTCGGCGTCTGGTCGGAGATCGGCAAGCTGCACCGCGTTCTGGTTTGCCAGCCCGACCTCGCCCACCAGCGGCTCACTCCGGACAACAGCGCGGAACTGCTCTTCGACGACGTGATCTGGCTGGCCCAGGCCCGGCGGGACCACTACGACTTCGTGGCCAAGATGGAGGACCGCGGCGTCGAGGTGTACGACCTGCAGGACTGCCTGGCCGAAGTGCTCGGCGACCGGCTGGCCCGCGCCTGGGTGTTGGACCGCCGTCTCACCGACAATCTGATCGGCCCGAACATCAGCGGGGAGATGCGGCCGTGGCTGGAGGAGATGAAGGCCGCAGAGCTGGCGCGGCATCTGATCGGCGGGATCGCCTTCCATGAGGTTCCCCGCGACGTCACCGGCCCGTTCCTGAGCGTCTTCGCCGAAGCCGAGCCGGCCGGTTTCGTGATCGCGCCGCTGCCCAACACCCAGTTCATGCGGGACAACTCGTCGTGGATCTTCCACGGCGTCACCCTCAACCCCATGTACTGGCCGGCACGGCAAGCCGAGACCCTGCTGACCACAGCCGTGTACAACTTCCATCCGGCGTTCGCCGACGAGGACTACAACGTGTGGCTCGGTGATCCCAACGGGGACCCCTACGATCATGGCGCCACCACACTGGAAGGTGGCGATGTCATGCCCATCGGCAATGGCATCGTGGTGATCGGCATGGGGGAGCGGTCCTCCCGGCAGGCCATCGTGCAGGTCGCGCGCAACCTGTTCGACGCCGGGGCCGCCGAGCAGGTCATCGTGGCGAGCTTGCCCAAGACCCGGTCGGCGATGCATTTGGACACCGTCTTCACGTTCTGCAACCACGATGTGGTGACCGCGTACGCGCCGATCGTCGACAACATCGAACCGATCAGTCTGCGGCCGGATTCCTCGTCGCCGGGCGGCATGTCCGCCCACCACGAGACCAAGGGCCTGGTGCAGACCATCGGCGACGCGCTGGGGGTGAACTTCCACGTCGTCGAGACCGCCGGCGACATCTACGGCATCCAGCGCGAGCAGTGGGATGACGCCAACAACGTCGTCGCGCTGGAACCGGGCGTCGTCATCGGCTATGACCGGAACACTTTGACCAACACCGCATTACGCAAGGCCGGCATCGAGGTCATCACCATCGACGCCAGCGAACTGGGCCGCGGCCGTGGTGGCGGCCGCTGCATGACCTGCCCGATCCTGCGCGATCCGGCCTACGACTGACCTGTGCAACCTGCCCAACCACGTTCAAAGGAGATCGAGGGATGGCATTGAACCAACGCAACCGCAACCTGCTCTCGCTGGTACACCACACCGAGCGTGATCTCCTCTATCTGATCGATCTCGCGCGCGATCTGAAGCGGGCCAAGTACTCCGGCATGATCCGGAACAGCCTGGCCGGCAAGAACATCGCGCTCATCTTCGAGAAAACGTCGACGCGGACCCGGTGCGCCTTCGAGGTGGCCGCCCACGACGAGGGCGCCCATGTCACCTATATCGACCCGAGTTCGTCGCAGATCGGTCACAAGGAGTCGATGAAGGACACCGCCCGGGTGCTGGGCCGGATGTACGACGCGATCGAGTACCGCGGTGCGGGGCAGGAGATCGTCGAGGAGCTGGCCGCATACGCGGGGGTGCCGGTGTTCAACGGTCTCACCGACGAATTCCACCCCACCCAGATGCTCGCCGACGTGCTGACGATGACCGAGCACTGTTTCAAATCGTTGCATGACATCACCTACGCCTACGTCGGCGACGGCCGCAACAACATGGCGAACTCGTTGCTGATGGTGGGAGCCAAACTCGGTATGGATGTGCGGATCGGCGCCCCGAAGCACCTGTGGCCCGCCGACGACCACGTGAAGATGTGCGAGGAATTCGCGGCCGAGTCGGGGGCGCGGCTCACCATCACCGACGACCCCGAGGCGGCGGTGAACGGGGTCGATTTCATCCACACCGACGTCTGGGTGTCCATGGGTGAGCCGATCGAATCGTGGGGTGAACGCATCGCAGAGCTGATGCCCTTCCAGGTCAACGCGAAACTCATTGCCGCGGCGAATAACCCGCGGGTGCGGTTCATGCACTGCCTGCCGGCATTCCACAACTCCGAGACCAAGGTGGGTGCACAGATCGCCGCGCAGTACCCGGAACTGAAGAACGGGATCGAGGTCACCGAGGACGTTTTCGAGAGCCCGGTGAACATCGCATTCGAGCAGGCGGAGAACCGGATGCATACCATCAAGGCGGTCCTCGTGGCCGCGCTGGCCTGAGGCGCGACGATGCGGATCGTCATAGCTCTGGGCGGAAATGCCCTGCTGCAGCGTGGCCAGCCGATGACCGCCGAGAACCAGCGGGCCAACATCCGGCTGGCCGCCGAACGAATCGCCGCGGTGGCACCGGGCAACGAACTCGTCATCGCCCATGGCAACGGCCCGCAGGTCGGGCTGCTCGCACTGCAGGCCGCCGCCTACACGGACGTGGCCCCGTACCCGCTCGACGTCCTGGGCGCGCAGACCGACGCGATGATCGGCTACGTCATCGAACAGGAGCTGGGCAACCTGCTGCCCTTTCATCAGCAGTTGGCCACCCTGTTGACGATGATCGAGGTCGATCCGAAGGACCCGGCGTTCAAGAACCCGACCAAACCGATCGGCCCGGTCTATGACAAAGAGACCGCGGAGAAGCTGGCCGCCGTCAGCGGCTGGTCGATCGCTCCGGACGGGGACAAGTTCCGGCGGGTGGTGGCCAGCCCGAAACCGCGGCGGATTTTCGAGATACGGCCGATCCGGATGCTCGTCGAACGGGGCGTCATCGTGATCTGTGCGGGCGGCGGCGGGATTCCCACGATGTACGACGACGACCACGATCTGCGCGGTGTGGAGGCGGTGATCGACAAGGACCTGGCGGCCGCGCTGCTGGCCGAGGAACTCGATGCCGATCTGCTCGTCATCGCCACCGACGTCGACGGCGTCTACACCGGCTGGGGGACGCCCGAGCAGGCCAGGCTCGGCGCGGTGAGCCTCGACGAGATCGAGGCCATGGAGCTGCCGAAGGGTTCGATGGGCCCGAAGGTGGACGCGGCGTGCGGCTTCGCCCGCACCACCGGTAACGAGGCGGTGATCGGCTCGCTCGCCGACATCGCCCGGATCGTCGCCGGCGAGGCCGGGACGCGGGTGCGCGCGGCGGTCACCGCCCCGCGCTGACGGGTCGCGGAGTGCGCTGCAACCACACAATCCCGCCCGCCCCATCGATCACCGCTGACGAACACCACCTCGCTCGGCCCACCGGCGCGAGTCGGCCCGAATGGAACCGAGCAGTTCGAAGTACGGGCGGAGACGACGGTCATGGAAGGAAGCGCTGGAGCACGTTCTCTCGACCGGCGCCGGCGTGGTCCGGGTCGACGAGCAGGTCGCAGTCTTTGCGGCGCCGATCAAGCCCGCCATTTCGTCGAATTCGACAGCGAATCGGCGAGGGCAGCCTCAGTCCGGGTAGTCCATCGGTACACCGAGGGTGTTCAGCCACATCGCCAGGGCATCGTACTGACCGACCAGCATGACGAACTCCATGAGCTGGCGACGGCCCAGATGGCCGGCCAGCCGCTGCCAGGTCTCGTCGGACACCATCCGCGTCGCGAGCAGCTCATCGACGCCGGTCAGAAGGGCCTGATCGCGCGACGAGAGCCCGTCGGCCTGCGGCCAGGCGAACACCGCCGCCTGGGTGTCCTGATCCACGCCGCGCTTCAGCGCTATCCGGCGGTGCTGCTGCAACTCGTAGTCGGAGTTGCGGAGGTGGCCGACGCGCAGGATCACCACCTCGGTGTCGCGTCCCGGCAGCCGGCCCCGCCGCAACAGCACTCCACCGAACGGGGCCCAGGACCAGAACAGTCGCCGGTGCTGGGCGAACACCGTGAACAGGTGGATCTCCGGCACCCCGGTGACCCGCGCCGCAAGCTTGCAGAACAGCCAGCCGAACAGGCCCAGTTCGCGACGACCACCGGGCGGGATCCGGGGCGGGATCACCGCGGGCACTGGCTCGGGCCGTTCCGCCGGTTGGGGCTCCCAGGACGCCATGGTCCGCCTTTCGCGCCTGTCACAGAGGTACCGGAGCGCGCCGTTCCGGTCGGCACCGCCATTAGACATCAGGAAGGCTGCGCGTGGCTGGCGCGGGCCGCAGTGTCGGTCCCGGCCGCCTCTGGTGATTCCGGCGAACGGCGACTCCGACGTCGGGTCGGCTAGGCTTGCGCAGTCCGTGCGAGACGGTGTGCGCACGACCTTGGGGCGGTTGAGGCCGGAACATTCCGGTGCGGTGCGCGGCCCTGCGACACATCCGAAGAAGAAGGAACCCTCTGTGGCTGAACTCGAGGTCACGGCGGTCGCGGTGATTGGAATGGCCTGCCGGCTGCCCGGCGGCATCAACTCTCCCGAGCAGTTGTGGGACGCGTTGTCGGCCGGCGCCGATCTGGTCACCGAGGTGCCCGCCGACCGCTGGGACGCCGACGAGTACTACGACCCCGAACGCGGCGTCCCGGGCCGCACGGTTTCGCGGTGGGGAGCATTCCTCGACGACATCGCCGGCTTCGACGCCCCGTTCTTCGGCCTCGACGACAAGAAGGCCACCGCGATCGACCCGCAGCACCGCCTGCTGATGGAGACCTCGTGGGAGGCCGTCGAGCACGCGGGCATCGACCCGTCCTCGCTGGCCGGCACGCTGACCGGGGTGTATTTCGGGATTTCCCACGACGACCACACGCCGGTGGCCCTCGACGCCGGCGTGTACGGCTACACCGAGACCGCGTATTGCATGGCGTCCGGTCGGGTGGCCTACGTCCTGGACGTGAACGGCCCGGCGTTGACGGCCGACACCGCCTGTTCGTCGGGGCTGCTCGCCGTGCACATGGCGGCGCGCAGCCTGGCCACCGGGGAGACCGACCTGGCACTCGCGGGTGGTTGCGAGGTGATGCGCGAGCCGCGCAAGAATGCCTGGGCCTCGGCGCAGGGGATGCTGTCGCCGGTCGGGCGGTGCAAGGCGTTCGACGAGTCGGCCGACGGCTTCGTGCGTTCCGAGGGTTGTGCGGTCGTGCTGCTGAAGCGGTTGTCCGATGCCGAGCGAGACGGCGACCGGATTCTCGCCGTCGTGCGCGGCAGCGCGGCCAACTCCGACGGCCGGACCAGGAACATCGCCACCCCGTCGGTGGACGCGCAGGTGTCGGCCTGCCGGGCGGCGCTGGCGGCTTCCGGTGTCGACCCCGACACGATCGGCGCGATCGAGGCGCACGGCACCGGCACCCCGGTCGGCGACCCGATCGAATTCACCAGTCTGGCAGAGGTGTACGGCGCCAACAGCCCGGTGCTGTTGGGCTCGGCGAAGTCGAATTTCGGTCACACCGAGGCGGCGGCGGGTGCCCTCGGCTTCGTCAAGGCTGTCCTCGAACTGCAGCACGGGGTCGTTCCGCCGATGGTGCATTTCCACCGCCTGCCCGAAAGGTTGGCGCAGATCCAGACCGGACTCGTTGTCCCACAGGAGGTTACGCCGTGGCCCACCGGTCACGGCGAGAGGCGTCGCATCGCGGTGTCCTCGTACGGCATCTCCGGGACCAACGTCCACGCGATCCTCGAGCAGGCGCCGCCGGTCGAGTCTCCAGCTGCCGACACCGACGAGTCGCCATCCGGCGCGAAGCTGTTCGTGGTGTCCTCGACGTCCACCGAGGAGCTCCGGCGCACCGCCGACCGGCTCACCGAATGGCTGGAGCACCAGGAGAATCCGGTATCCCTCAACGACCTCGGCTACACCCTGGCCCGGCGGCGCGGGCACCGCACCGTGCGCACCGGTGTGGTCGCGAACGGTCTCAAGGAGCTCTGCGCCGGCCTGCAGGACATCGCCACCGGCGACACCCCGTACCCGGCGAAAGTCGGTCGGGACGACCGCGGGCCGGTGTGGATCTTCTCCGGCCAGGGCTCGCAATGGCCGCAGATGGGTGCCGAGCTGCTGGCGACCGAGCCGGTGTTCGCCGCTACCGTCGACCACCTCGAGCCGCTGATCCGGCAGGAGAGCGGCTTCTCGGTGATCGAGGCGATGTCGGCACCCGACACCGTGACCGGCATCGAGAAGATCCAGCCGACGCTGTTCGCCATGCAGGTCGCGCTGGCCGAGGCGATGGCAGCCCGTGGGGTGCGCCCGGGTGCGGTGATCGGGCACTCGATGGGAGAGGTGGCGGCGGCCGTCGTCGCCGGGTCCCTCTCGGCCGGGGACGGCGTCAAGGTCATCTGCCGACGGTCCACGCTGCTGGCCCGGCTGGCGGGTTCCGGGGCCATGGCATCGGTGGAACTGCCCGAGCGGACCGTTCGCGACGAACTGACCACAAGGGGTGTCGACGACGTCGTCGTCTCCGTGGTGGCCTCCCCGCAGGCGACGGTCGTCGGCGGCGACACCGCGACCATCCGCGACCTCGTCGCGGAGTGGGAACAGCGCGACGTGATGGCACGGGAGGTCGCCGTCGACGTGGCCTCGCACTCGCCGCAGGTCGACCCCATCCTGGCCCGCCTGGCGGAGGACCTGGCCGGGCTGGCACCCGCCGAGGCCACGGTGCCGCACTACTCCGCGACGCGGCCGGATCCGCGCGCGGTGCCGCCGTGCGACGCCGAGTACTGGGTGGACAACCTGCGTCAGATGGTCCGCTTCTCCGCGGCCGTGCAGGCCGCCCTGGAGGACGGCTACCGGGTCTTCGCCGAGTTGTCTCCGCACCCGTTGCTGACCAGAGCCGTCGAGCAGACCGCGCAGGGCATCGAGACCCCGGTGGCCGCACTCGCGGGCCTGCGCCGCGATCAGCAGCTTCCCCACGGGTTGCTGGGCGTCGTGTCGGACCTGCACGCCGCCGGCGCCGCGGTGGACTTCGCCGCGCTCTACCCCGCCGGTCGGCTGATCGACGTGCCGCTGCCGTCGTGGACACACCACCACCTGCTCCTCGATCGCGGGTCCAGGCAGGACCACCTCGTCGCGGCCCACCCGCTGCTGGGCGCCCATGTCCGGCTGGTCGAGGAGCCGGAGCGGCACGCCTGGCAGTCCGACGTCGGCACCGTCGCCCTGCCCTGGCTGGCCGATCACCGGGTGCACGAGGTGGCCGCCCTGCCCGGGGCCGCCTATTGCGAGATGGCGCTGGCCGCGGCCGAGCAGCTGTTCCCGGCGGGCTCCGGCGTACGCGACGTCCGTTTCGAAGACCTGCTGCTGCTCGACGATCACACCGAACTGACCGCGGTGGCGGCGCTGGACACACCCGGGGCGGCCGCGTTCAGTGCGCAGACCGACGACGACGGGGAACGGGCCGTCCGCGCCACGGCCACCCTGCACGCCGCCGGAGCGGACCGGCCGGCCCGTCGCGATGTCGCCGGTTTGCTGATGTCGCACCCGAACATCCTGAGCAGTAACGAGATTCGTCAGACCCTTGGCGCGCGCGGTATCGAGTTCGGCCCTGCCTTCACCGGTCTGGTCAGCGTGCGCACCGCTCCCGACACCGCCACCGCGGTGGGCGAGGTGACCGCCCCCACCGGCATCCGTGCCCAGCAGTCCGGCTACGGCATCCACCCGGCGGTCCTCGACGCCTGCTTCCAGACGGTCGGCGCCCACCTGCTGGCCGACGGCGGGCAGAACGGCACCCTGATGCTGCCGTTGACGGTGGGCAGCCTGCGCCGGTTCGGCTCCGGCCGGGACGCACGGTACTGCCACGCCACGATCACCAAGGCCGACGCCAACGAGATCGAGGCCGACCTCGAGATCCTCGATGCTGCGGGCGACGTCGTTCTGGAGGTCGCCGGGCTGCGGATGGGTACCGGCACCACCAAGGCCGGCGAACGCGAACGCGTGCTCGCCGAACGATTGCTCACCGTGGGCTGGGAGCAACGGCAGCCATCGACCGGCGCCACCGCGGGCACCGGCGAGTGGCTGGTGGTCACCGTCGGCGACACCGGTGAGCTCGGGTCCGGGCTGCCGGACGCGCTCACTGCGGCCGGCGCACGCTGCCGGGTTGTCCGGCCCGGCGATCAGCCGGGCACCGAAGGTCCGTGCACCGGCGTCGTGGTGGTGACGCCGGCGGCCGGCAGCGAACCGGATGCCGGATGCCTCTCGCGGGGTCGCGAACTCGTCGAGCAGGTGGTGCGCATCGCCGGCACGCTGTCGGAGGCCGACGGCGAACCGCCGCGCCTCTACGTCGTCACCCGCAACGCACAGGACGTGACGCCGCACGACCGGCTCAACCTCGATCAGGGCGGTCTGCGCGGGCTGCTGCGGGTGATCGGGTCCGAGCAACCGGGGCTCCGGCCCACCCAGATCGACACCGACGCCCGCACCGCCGCCGAGGATCTGGTGCAGGAGCTGCTCAGCGGCTCCGACGAGGATGAGACGGCCTGGCGGGACGGCTGCTGGTTCGTCGCGCGGTTGCAGCAGAGTCCGCTGCGGGCCGAGGAGCGGCGCGTCGCGCTGGTCGACCCCGACCGGGACGGTATGCGCCTGCAGGTGCGCGCACCCGGCGATCTGCAGACCCTGGAACTGGTCGCCGCCGAGCGGCGCCCCGCGGACGCCGGCGAGATCGAGGTCGCGATCAGCGCGTCCAGCATCAACTTCGCCGATGTGCTGGCCGCGTTCGGGCGCTACCCGTCGTACGACGGCAAACAGCCGGAACTCGGTCTGGATTTCGCCGGCGTGGTCACCGCGGTCGGTCCCGGCGTCACCGACCACAAGGTCGGCGACCGCGTCGCAGGTGTCCGCCCCGGCGGATGCTGGGGCACCTTCATCACCTGCGATGCGCGGCTGGCGGCGCCGCTGCCGGCCGGGTTGTCCGCCGAGCAGGCCGCCGCGGTGGCGACCGGTTACGCCACCGCATGGTTCGGCCTGCACGACCTCGCCCGAATCAGCGCCGGTGACCGCGTCCTCGTCCACTCGGCGACCGGCGGTGTGGGTCAGGCCGCGATCGCGATCGCACGCCAGGCCGGGGCCGAGATCTTCGCGACCGCGGGCAGCCCGGGCCGCAGACAGTTGCTCACCGACATGGGAATCGAGCACGTATACGATTCCCGTTCAACGGATTTCGCCGACGAGATTCGGCGTGACACCGACGGCTACGGTGTCGACATCGTGCTGAACTCACTGATCGGACCGGCCCAGCGCGCCGGGATCGAACTGCTGGCCTTCGGCGGGCGTTTCGTCGAGATCGGCAAGCGGGACGTCTACGAGCACACCCGGGTGGATCTCTACCCGTTCCGGCGCAACCTGGCGTTCTACTACGCCGACCTGGCATTGATGACGGTGACCGATCCCGAGCGCAGCGGCGCACTGCTGCGCAAGGTCTGTCAACTCGTCGGCGACGGTGTGCTCCCGGCACCCGAGTTCACCGGCTATCCGTTGTCGGAGGCCGCGACCGCGATCCGGGCGATCAGCGCCGCCGAGCACACCGGCAAGCTGGTCCTGACGATGCCGCGCGGCGGCGGGATCTCGGTGGCGGTGCCGCCGAATCGCGCCCCGGTGTTCCGCCGCGACGGGTCGTACATCGTCACCGGCGGTGTGGGCGGCCTCGGCCTCTTCCTTGCCGCGGTGATGGCGTCGGGAGGATGCGGGCGAATCGTGCTCACCTCGCGATCCCAGCCGAATGCCCAGGCGGAGAAGACGATTGCACGGCTGCAGGCCAACGGCGCGGACATCGTCGTGGAGTGCGGCAACATCGCCGACCCCGACACCGCTCCGCGGCTGGTCTCCGCGGCGACGGCCACCGGGCTTCCGCTGCGTGGTGTCCTGCATGCAGCGGCGGTCGTCGATGACGCCACCCTGACCAACATCACCGACGAGCTGATCGAACGCGACTGGGCGCCAAAGGTTCACGGAGCATGGAACCTGCATCAGGCGACGCGGGACGAGCCGCTGGACTGGTTCTGCAGCTTCTCCTCGGCCGCCGTGTTGCTGGGTTCACCCGGCCAGGGCGCGTACGCCGCGGCCAACAGCTGGCTGGATGCATTCACCGCCTGGCAGCGCCGGCAGGGCGTTTCCGCGACGGCGATCGCCTGGGGCGCCTGGGCCGACATCGGGGCAGGCGCAAAGGTGGCGCAGCGGGGAAACGTGGAGATGATCAAGCCGGAGGACGGCGCCTACGCGTTCCGGGCGCTGCTTCGGCACGGCCGCGGATACACCGGCTACCTGCCCGTCACCCGGATGCCCCTGTTGACCGCCCTGGCCGCGCGCAGTCCGTATGCCGAGCTGTTCCGTGAGGACGTCGGCCACCACGCCGGCGCGCTGGCCGAACTCGCGGCCCTGCCGGCCGAGGAGCGGCAGGGCCGGTTGCGACGTCTGGTCACCGACCAGGCGGGTCTCATCCTGCGCCGCGCGATCGATCCCGACCGTTCGTTCGTCGAGCACGGTCTGGATTCGCTGGGCACCCTGGAGCTGCGCACCTCCATCGAGACCCAGACCGGCGTTCGGATCAGTCCGAAGACCATCGTCACCTACAACACGGCACGCAGCCTGGCCGCCCACCTGAGCGAGACGTTGGACACGGCGGGCTGACGTCAGCCGCCCAGCAACCGCCCGGACACCGCGACCACGAGCCGCTTGGGCAGCACCCGGGTGACCACGCGGGCGACGAAGGCGTTCGCGATGCCGTCGACGACGCTGGGTTTGCGCCCGGACAGCGCGCGGATGGTGTGGTCGACGACCTGCTGTGGGGTGCGGGTGAAGGCCAGGGCCACCGACCCGGACGCGGCGCTGACCGCGGCTTCCCCCGCCAACTCGAAGAACGGGGTGTCGGTGAGCCCCGGGCACACCGCCAGGACCCGGACGCCGTGTTCGCGTTCCTCCGCCCACAGCGCCTCGGTGAACGACAACACGAAGGCCTTCGACGCCCCGTAGACCGCCATCTGCGGCAGTGGTTGGAACGCCGCCGTCGACGCGATGTTGATGATCGTGCCCCTCGCCCTGGTCCGCATCTGGGGAAGGTAGCGGGCGGTGGTGCCGACCAGCGTCCGGCAGTTGAGCTCCACGGCGTTCTCGAGGCGTTGCGGGTCGGCGTCGGCGACGTCGCTGTGCGTCCCGAAGCCGGCGTTGTTGACCAGGACGTCGACCTCGAGCCCCAGAGCATTCGTTCGCTGCCACAGGTCGCCGGCGGCGGTGGGGACCGAGAGGTCCATCGGAATCACCGTGACGTCCACGCCGTGTACCGCCCGCAGCCGGGCGGCGAGGTCGTCGAGCTTGTCCGCACTGCGGGCCACCACGACGAGGTCGTGGCCGCGCGCGGCGAACTGCCGGGCGAACTCGGCGCCGATGCCGGTCGAAGCCCCGGTGATCAGGGTCACCATCGGTCACCTCCACGCACGTGAAATCCGTAGTCATCGTAGATGGCGTCTGCCGAGGGGCCGGGATGCCTCAGCAAAGCCATCGAGCGGTTATGATTCCACCGTGCCACGTCCGCAGCGGATGAGCGGACTCGACGACAGCTTCCTGTCCCTCGAAACCGCGACACAGCCCCTGCAGGTGTTCTGCGTCATCGAGCTGGACACCGCGAGCATTCCCGGCGGCTACACCTTCGACCGGTTCCGTGACGCCATGGCGACGCGGCTGCGGGTCATCCCCGAGTTCCGGGAGAAGCTGTCCGACCCGTTGCTCAACGTCGATTTCCCGGTCTGGGTGCCGGACGGCGACTTCGACATCAACAACCATGTGCACCGCATCGGTCTGCCCCCACCCGGCCGCCGCGCTGAGCTCGAGCAGCTCTGTGGGTATCTGGCCGGATTGCGGCTCGACCACAGCCGGCCGTTGTGGGAGATGTGGGTCATCGAGGGTCTCGACGGTGGTGGTGTCGCCGTCATGCTCATGCTTCACCACGCGATCGCCGACGGCGTCACCTTCGCCGACATCCTGTCGCGGCTGTGCAGCGACGAGCCCGACCCGCCAACGCCGGCCCTGATCCAGGCCGCGCCGCGCGCCGGCACACTGCGGATCGTGATCGACGGCCTGGTCCGGTTCGCCGGCCGGCCCCGCCAGATCGTGCGACTGCTGCCACCGACCATGCGAGCGGTGATCGAGACCGTCCGGCGCGTGGCGTCGGGCCGTGCGATGGCACTGCCGTTCACCGCTGCGCGGACCGTGCTCAATGGCCGCATGACCTCGGAGCGCAGAATCGCGCTCGCCCGGCTCGATCTCGACGACGTGAAGAAGGTGGCTCGCCACTTCGGGGTCAAGGTCAACGACGTGGCCATGGCCCTGGTCGGCCGGCAGGTCCGCCAGTTCTTCATCGAACGCGGCGAGTTGCCGAGGAAATCCCTGATCGCGTTGGTTCCGGTGGGGGCACATGAGGATCCGAACTGCCCTGCTTACAACCAGGTTTCGGGCATTTTCGGCAAAATCCAGACGCAGATCGAGGATCCGGCGGAACGGCTGAGGGCGGTGGCCGCGGCCAGCCTGATCGCCAAGGAGCACAGCGCTGCGCTCGGCGTCACGCTGCTCAACGACTGGGGCC
Organism: Mycolicibacterium xanthum; assembly: GCF_019710635.1. Classification (GTDB taxonomy): domain Bacteria; phylum Actinomycetota; class Actinomycetes; order Mycobacteriales; family Mycobacteriaceae; genus Mycobacterium; species Mycobacterium xanthum. The sequence goes on along the minus strand of NZ_JAIFZS010000063.1, from coordinate 36,520 downwards.
AGGTCATCGGCCCGGTGCTTCTGGGGATCGCGAAGCGGGTGTACGCGCGCCTGACCCGGGTTCGCCCGATGTACAACGTCGTGGTGTCCAACGTGCCGGGGCCACCGCACACGCGGCACTTCCTGGGCGCCGGGGTGTCGGCGATCTACATGTTCGGGCCCGTCATGCACGGGGTGGGAATCAATGTCTCGCTGTTCTCGACCAACGGCGCACTCCACGTCGCCGTGATCTCGTGCCCGGCGCTGCTGGCCGACCCGCGCGCGGTGGCGGACGGAGTCAGCGCCGGACTCAACGAGCTACTCGCCGAGATCGACGGACCCCCGACGATATCGGCGGCGGGCTGAGCCAGACCGCTACTCGGTCACCCAGCCGTATTTGGCCGGAACGCCGGCCAGCAGCTGGTGGATCTCCGCGACGTAGCGATCGGGCTCGGGCCCGTGGCTGTGATAGCCGACCACCAGTCGTCCGTCGTACGTACCGGCCGAATACATGTCGACCCCCGCCGACGTCGACGCGAAGAGCAACTCGAGGTCGTACTGCTCGACGACCAGATCGGGTGGGGTGCGCAGCGGCGGCAGCTCCCCGCCGTCGGTGGTCATCACGACGTCGGGCAGCCCGGGCGGGTTCCCCTGGTACTCCAGGCCGAAGTGCAGGAACGACTGTTGGATGACGCCGTCGGCCAGATCGGAACGGAACGCCTCGACGATGTCGCGGGCCAGGTCGAGGATGTCGGTTCCGGAACGGATCTCGGCCAGGTACATCGCCATCCCGACCGGGTTGGTGGCCTCGGTCGCACCGACCGGCGGGGTCAGGAAGAAGCGCAGATCGACGGGGTAGATGTAGGGGATCGGGAGGTGCGGGGTCTCCCGAATCGTCCACTCCGCCAGCAGTATCGCAGCGGCGGTCAGCGCGTTGAGGCTCACCCTGCGGTCTGCGCAGATGCCGGCCAGGTCCTGGGTCTCCCGGCGGGACAGCCGGCAGGTGGCCGACGGAACGCGAACCGGCTGCGGCCCGACCCGCCCGGCGTTGCGCTTGGAGGGCGGCAGCTCGTAGGCGAACATCGCCGGCAGGAAGCGCTCGAGGCCGAACCGCTGAAGTTTGACGATGCCGCGTTCGGCGAGAACGGCTTCCAACGACACCGGAATGGGCTCGGCCTGGACCGGCCCGACACCGGCGCCGGCGACGATGTCGGTATACCAGCCGAACAGCTTCTCCAGCAGGGCGAACTGATGGTGACCGTCGGCCAGCGCGTGGTGGGTGAAAAGGGTGAGTTCGGAACGCTCCCCGCCCAGTCGGAGGCGCAGGTTGAGCAGCGCCTCGGACTGGTTGGGCAGCCGCCCCGCGGAGGCGTCGTCGAGCTTCTCGAGCCAGATCCCCTCATGCTCGTAGTCGTCGACCATGAGCTGGTGCCTGCCGTCGGTGCCGCGCTCGAGGTGACCGGCATGCGCGGGATGCACCCGTAGCAGCGTCTCGAAGGCCTCCGACATCGCGGCCACATCCACCGGGCCGCACAGCGTCACGGTGAGACCGACGAAATTCTCGGCATTGGCGTAGAACTCCTCACTGGGCGCCAGATGGCGGATCGGCGTTGAGCCAAACACCCGTGATCCTTCCTTTCAGTGCATGTCAGTGCATGTCAGTGCATGTCAGTGGATGTCGATGGCACGCCGGTCACCGGCTGGTGCTCGCCCTGCGGTAGCCCACCATGATCGGCCACAGGCACACCGCGAAGATCGCGGCGCACCACACCAGGGTGGTGACCATCGGAGACAGCACCGGCCCACCGACCGACAACCCGCGCATCGCGTCGACGGCCGGCGACATCGGTTGGTGGCTGACGAACGGCTGCACCCAGTCGGGGTACTTGTCCACCGGCACGAACCCCGTGCAGAACGTGGCACCCAGGATGATCACGGGCTGCATCGCCTCCACCATGACCGCCTTGGGCCAGTACAGCGCGGCGGTGGTGGCCAGCGCAGCGAATGCCAGACCGAAGATCACCGGGATGGCGATCCACACCAGCGCGCCGCCCACCCCGCGGTGGAAGCGGAAGCCGAGGAGCATTCCGGTCGCCATGATGACCAGCGTCGTGACGAGCAGACGCACCGTCTCGGCGCCCAGCCGCGACAGCAGACCGGCCGCGCGGTGGACGGGCAGCGACCACATTCGGGCCAGGAACCCGTCCAGGCGTTCGGCGTTGATTCCGACCATCCCCGTCGTCGAGCCCGACATCGTCGCCACCAGTGCCACCAACGGCACGCTGCGGTACAGCGCGTTCTCACCGGTGATGGTCGTGATCGAGTCACCGAAGACGACCTTGAGCGTGAGCAGGAACGCCACGGGCAGCAGCACGGCGTGCACGAGTGTCATCGGTGTGCGAACCGACCGGACGAGCAGCCGCCGGGTCAGCACCACGGTCTGCGACAGCAGGGCGGGCAGCGAGTTCTCCGGATGGCGTCCGGTCCCGGCGGCCGCGCCGTCCAGCACCGTCATCAGGTTCTCCGCCGGTAGATCACAACAGCCCACGGCAACGTCACCGACACGACAACCGCCACCCAGGTCAGGGCCCGTCCGATCACCGCCCCGGTGACGGGAGGCACCCCGTCGCCGGAGTCGCCGGCGAGTGCCTGCATGGCGTAGACGAACCGGGAGATGGGCTGATTCTCGACGACCGGCTGTATCCACTCCGGAAACCTGTGCAGCGGTTGGATTCCCACCGACAGGAAGCCGAAGATCAGCTGCGGCAGCAGCAGCCACTGCGCGGTTGCCGCAGGATCTCGCGACTTCGTGCCGAGGGTGTCACCGAGGAGCGCGAGGGCCATGCCGATCAGCAGCGTCAGCAGGCAGAACGCCACGGCGTTCCAAGGGCCGCGGTAGAAACGGAAACCGATGACATACCCGCACGCCAGCGCGACGGCCAACCCGATCACGCAGCGGTAGAGACTCGCGGTGATCCGGGCCGCCAACGGGGTCAGCGACGGGACCGGCAGGGACTGGAAACGGCGGTTGATGCCCTGAACCGAGTCGGTGGCGGCCCGGAAGGCGGTGGAAATGGACGCGAATGCGATGGCCTGCAAAACGATCAGCGGCACCAGGTACTGCGCGTAGCTGCTCATTTCCAGGTCGGGCCCGTCCATGAGCCGGTTCAGCGGGATGTAGAGGCTCGCCGTCGCTGCCACCGATACGGCCACCCCCACCGCAACCTCGCCGTTGCGCAGTGTGGGAGCGATCAGTCGTCTCGTCAGTACCCACCACTGCTGCGCTCCGGATGGGGCCGGTCGCGTGTGCGCAGTCAACGCGGTCACGAAAAGACCTCGCCGGCCACGCGTTCTTCGGGTGTGTCGCCGGCGGGGTTTCCCGTCAGCGACATGAACACGTCGTCGAGCGACGGCCGGCGCAACGCGATGTCGGCCAGTTCGATGTTCGCCGAGTTCAATAGCGTCAGTGCGGCGCCCAGCGTGCTCGGCCCGTCGGGAGCCGGCATGCTGACGCGGTCGGACTCGGGGGTGAGCGCGAACCGGCTGGCCTCGGGGAGCAGCGGACCCAGGGCTGCCGCAACGGCGGGAACGTCGGCCGGGTCGCTGGGCACGATCTCACAGAATGTCCCGCCGGTACGCTCCTTGAGGTCGTCTGCGGTTCCCTGCGCGACGATGGTGCCGTGATCGATCACGATGATCCGGTTGCTGAGCGCGTCGGCCTCTTCGAGGTACTGGGTGGTCAACAGCGTCGCTATGCCGGCGTCCTTGAAAGTGGTGACCAGCTCCCAAATGGCTTGCCGGCTACGCGGGTCCAGGCCCGTGGTCGGCTCGTCGAGGAACACCACCTCGGGACGGACCACCAACCCGCAGGCGATGTCGACGCGTCTGCGCATACCACCCGAGTAGGTGCCGACCCGCCGCTCGGCGGCGTGCTCCAGGTCGAATTCGCGCAGCAGCTCCCGGGCGCGAGCCTTGGCCGCGGACTTCTTCAGACCCTGCAACCGGCCGAACATCACCAGGTTCTCGTAGCCGGTGAGCATCTCGTCGAGCGCCACGTGCTGACCGGTCAGCATGATCGACCGGCGCACCATCGCCGGGTCGGTGACCACGTCGAAGCCGGCCACCCGAGCGCGGCCGCGGTCCGGCATCGTCAGTGTGGACAGGATCTCCACGGTGGTCGTCTTGCCCGCGCCGTTGGGGCCGAGCAGCGCGACGACCTCGCCGCGGCCCACATCGAAGGAGATGTCGTGCAACGCATCGACGGAACCGAATGACTTTCCGATGCCCTCTACGGCTACGCCGACATCCACACCGTTGTCGAATTCTGACATCTCACCTACTCATCGTCGTCGAAGACCGCTGCCGACAGGTCGACGAGGGCGAGCGCCTCGTCCTCGGCCTCGCTGTCGGCGCCGTCCTCGTCACCCATCAGCGCGTCACCGAGCAGTTGCATCACGGTGGCCGGGAACCGTTCGGCGAGCGCCTCGACGGTGCCGGCGGGCACCCGCCGGCCGTCATACCACCAGTCGACGTGCAGCACGCCGCCATGCCGGTAGGTCCGCAGTTCGAGCGCATGACCCAAGCCCGGCAACGTCTCCCGGACCGTCCGCTCGCTGTCACCGTCGAACTGCACCGCGGCATCGCTGTCCTGCCACTCGGGGATCATGCCGAGATAGGACAGGGATATGTCCGCGGTGCCCGCGGCCCCGAGCAGGCCCGCGGTCGGGGCGTGCAGGTACCGCAGGAGTCCGTAGCCGATCCCGTGGTGCGGCACCGCCTTCACGGTCCGGCCGACCTCGGAGAGCAACTGGGCCGCGCTGGCCGCCTGACCGCCCATACAGGGCAGCGCGACCGGGTAGATCGTCGAGAACCAGCCGATCGTCCGGTGGAAGTCCACGTCCGGCCGCAGCACGGATCGCCCGGCGCCGGCGAGATCGACGGTGGCGACACCCTCGCCGACGGTCTCGGCGAGGCCGCGTGCGAGCGCGGCCAGCAGGATCTCCTCGGTCGATGCCTGCAACACGCGGCGGGCGTTGTCGATCTGCGAGGTCTGCTCGGGCGTCAGCGCGACGGCGAGCCTGACCAGGTCGTCGGGTTCGGGCGCACCGGTGACGCCGGTGTCGGCCAGCCGCACCGTCGCCGCGGTCTCGGCGTCGATCCAGTAGCTGCGCCGGTCGAGCACCGCCGGGTGGGCGGCGAGCGCCGCGCAGCGTTGCGACCACGCCCGCCAGCTCGTGGTGGCCGCTTCCAGCGTGATGTCGTTGCCGGCGAGTCGCTGTCCGAATCCGGTCAGCAGGTCGGTGGCCAGCACCTCGCGCGAGGTGGGGTCGTCGACCATCGCGTGCAGGGTGATCACCAGGAACCGGGGCCGGCCCTGCCCATCGACGACATAGGCGGCCGTCAACGGTGAGCTGGTCAGATCCGGGGCCGCCAGGGCGTCGGACACGATGGACTGCAGGGCTTCCCGTTCCCGGGAGGTGCCCGGCCCGGCGTCGGTGGGCAGCGCCTGCTCGGCGAGGTCGGTGAACTCGCCGCGCTCGCCGATCTGCTGCTCCCAGACACCGGCCCGGTTGACGACCCGCATGCGCAGGGCGTCGTGGTGGTCGACGACCGAACCGATCACGGCCGAGACGTCCTCACGACTGACCCGGGAGTCGATGCGCAGCACCATCGGCACCCGCCAGCGGCCCGGCTCGGCGAGTCCGCCGTCGAGGAAGCGCAGAATGTTCGGCGGCACCGGGGGATTCAGCTCGTCGATGTCCTGGCTTGCCAGGCCGCCCGACGCGTGGCGCGCCACGAGGGTGTCGGCGAGTTCGGCCAGGGTGCCGTTGTCGTAGAGGTCCTGCGGGGTGAGCTCCACACCTTCGTGTCCGGCGGTCATCGCGACGCCGATCGCGACCAGCGAGTCGCCGCCGAGGTCGAAGAAGTTGTCGCCCGGCCCAACCGAATCGACACCCAGACACTGCGACCAGATCCGTTGCAGGGTGGCCTGCATCTGCGCGCGGGCATCCGTCGGCGCTGCACCCTGGCCGCCGGCCGGCCCGGTCTCGGCTGCGGGTGCCCCGTCCCGGGTGCCGCGGGGCCCGCGCACCGCGGTGCTGTCCGGCTCGATCCAATGGCGCTGGCGCGCAAAGGCATAGCCGGGCAGGGTGACACGGCGCGGGTGCTCGCCGTACAGCCGGGTCCAGTCCACCTCGACGCCTGCCGACCAGAGTTGCCCGAGGGCGAGCAGGAACGCGTCCCGATCGTCGCGGGTCTGTACCGGATGGCGCATCAGGCGCACCGCGCGGTGGGTTTCCGACCAGTCCGGCATCCGCACGGCCGATCCGGTCAGGCTGCCGCCGGGACCCACCTCGACGAGCACGCGGTGGGTGTCGCCGAGCAGGGTCTGGACCTCGTCGGCAAACCGTACGGTGGACCGGATGTGCTGGGCCCAGCGATTCGGATCGGTGGCCTCGTCGTCGGTCATCCAGGTGCCGGTCACGTTGGACAGCATCGGGATGCGCGGCGCGTGCAGCGTCAGGGTGCACAGGAATTCGGTGAACGGGGCGAGCACCGGGTCCATCGACTGGGAGTGGAACGCATGTGAGGTGCGGACGCGCCGGGCCACGATGCCGGCGGCGGCGAGGCGGTTGGTGACGTCGCGGATCGCCGCGTCGGGGCCGGCGAGCACACAGCTGCCGAACTCGTTGACCGCGGCCAGGTCGACATCGGCGGTCAGATGGGCGATGTCGTCGGGGCTCGACGCCACCGCCACCATGGCACCCGCCGGCGCGGCGTGCATCAGGCGCGCCCGCATCGCGACCACCTTGATGGCGGCGTCCAGATCGAAAACCCCGGCCAGGGTGGCCGCCACGAGTTCGCCGATGCTGTGCCCGGCCAGCGCCGTCGGGGTCACGCCGTAGGACATCACCAGGTGCGCCAGCGAGTACTCCACGGTGAACAGCGCCGGCTGGGCCAGGTCGGTGGGCTCCAGTCCCCGACCGCCGGTCCCCTCGAACACCTCGGTCCTGAGGTCGATGCCCAGCTCCTCGGCGAAGCCGGCGGCACACCGGTCGAAGTTCTCGGCGAACACCGGCTCGGTGTCGTAGAGCCCCCGGGCCATGCCGACGTGCTGGGCGCCCTGCCCGGGAAACAGGAACGCCGCCCGTTGCGCGCCCGGCGTACCGCCCGGTGGGCAGTGACCGACCCAGACGTTCTCGTGCTCCTGGCCGCCGGGTTGGGCGCCCAGCACGGCGCAGGCGTCGGCGCGATCGGCGACGACGGCGGCCATCCGCACCTCGTGTGCCCGGCGGCCGGCAAGCGTGAACGCCACGTCGGGCAGCGACAGGTTCTCGTCCCCGGACAGTTCGGCGGCCAGCGCAGCCTTGGCGTCGTGCAGAGAGTCGGCGGTGCGGGCGGACAACAACAGCACCTGCGGACGGCCCGCAACCACCGCGGCGGGGAACGTCTGGGGCGCCTCCTCGACGACGACGTGTGCATTGGTGCCGCCGACACCGAAAGAGCTCACCCCGGCACGGCGCGGTGCGTCGGACTCCCACGGCGTGTAGGTGTTCGACACCGCGAACGGCGTGTCCCCGAGGTGCAGCTCGGGGTTGGGGGCGGTGTAGTGCACCGTCGGGGGAATCGCCTTGTTCTTCAGGCACAGGATCGTCTTGACCAGCCCGGCGATCCCGGAGGCCGCGTCCAGGTGGCCGATGTTCGACTTGACCGAACCCAGGACGCACGGGGCCGGCCTGTCATGGTCGGAGACCTCGAATGCCTGCCGGAGGGCCTCGATTTCGATCGGGTCGCCCAGCGGGGTGCCGGTGCCGTGGGTCTCCACGAATCCGATCGTCGAGGAGTCCACCTCGGCGACGGCATGAGCTTCGGCGATGACCTCTGCCTGGCCGGCGACGGCGGGCGCCGCATAGGTCATCTTCACCGAGCCGTCGTTGTTGATCGCCGAGCCGCGGATGACGGCGTGGATGCGGTCGCCGTCGTCGAGTGCGGCCTGCAACGGCTTGAGTATCAACGCCGCGACACCGCTGCCGAAGATCGTGCCGTCGGACCTGACGTCGAACGGCCGGCAGTGGCCCGAAGGCGAGACCATCGCGCCGGGCTCGTAGGTGTAGCCGACGCGATGCGGCACCCGGATCGCGGAGGCACCGGTCAGGGCCATGTCGCACTCGCCGGACAACAGGCTCTGGCAGGCGAGGTGCACCGCGACCAGCGACGACGAACACGCGGTCTGCACCGATAGGCTCGGCCCGCGCAGATTCAGCTCGTGCGACACCCGGGTGGCCAGGTAGTCCTTGTCGTTGAGCAGGACCAGGTTGAACATCTCGACGGTGATGCCCTCGCCGACCAGCCTCTTGGGGTCGCGGTGCGACATCAGGTTGTCCATCAGGTAGCCGCTGGCGGTACTGGCGGCGAAGACACCGATCGCTCCGTCGTAGGTGGCGGGGTCGTACCCGGAATCCTCCAGGGCATGCCACGCGGTCTGCAGGAACAGTCGCTGTTGGGGGTCCATCATCCGGGCGGTGTAGGGGGTGATGCCGAAGTACTCCGCGTCGAACTCGTCGACCGCGTCGAGCAGGGCCGCGCGCCGGACGTACGTGGGGTCGGCCAGCGTCTCGGCACTGACGCCCGCGGCGGCGAGTTCCTCCTCGGGCAGGGTGGTGATGGACTCCTCACCGCGGGTCAGGTTCTCCCAGAACGCCGTCACCGAGTCCGCGCCGGGGAACCGGCCGGCCATTCCGATGACCGCAACAGCGTTGGGCGACAGCCCATCCGCTGTGGTCACGAGTCCGTCGTCGGTAGTCAAACCCGATGTCCTTTCCGTCTGTTCGCCTGGGCGCCCTGACGGGCGCGAGCGCGTTGCTGGGCTCGTGCGCCAAGGCCCGATGGCGAGGTCCCCGGGATCTCGGCCGCCGCCACCCCCATGCGCTCGCACAGGGCGTCGGTCAGACTCGAGATGCTCGGGTACTCGTAGATCAGTGCCGCGGGCAATGCGATGCCCAGGCTTGCGCTGAGGCGGCGCTGAAGCGTGACGCTCATCAGCGAATCCATGCCGAGTTGGAAGAATCCCGCTTCCGGGTCCAGGGTTTCGTCGGGCGCCAGTCCGATCACGGCCGACGCCATCGTGCCGATGTGCTCGGCCAACAGCCCGCGGCGCAGCTCGGGTGGGCTCTCGCGCAGGGCCTTGCAGAATTCGCTCTCGGGCGCGGCCGACTCGGCGGCCTGTTGGCGCGCCAAGACGTCGTCGACGATGCGCAGCGCTCCGCGGGTGCGATAGGCCGTCGCCAGCAGTGGCCAGTCCGCGTCGACCACGGTGGACCGCACCGGCGCATCGGGACCCAGCAGCAGCGGCAAGGCGCGGATGGCCACCCCGTCGGGCATCGGCTGGAGCCCGGCGTCGGACATCACCTGTCCCGCATCGGACTGTTGGTCGGCCAGAGATTTCCACAGTCCCCAGTTCACGACGGTGGCGGGCAGGCCGAGGTTGCGCCGGGCGTAGGCGAAGGTGTCCAGGAAGGTGCTGGTCGCCGTGTAGTGGGCGAGCCAGCGCGAACCGAGCAGACCGGAGATCGACGAGAACAGAACGAACTGGCGGACATCGGTTCTCAGTGACAGCGCGTGCAGCACACCCAGTGCGTCCAGCTTCGGACGGAACATGGTGTTCACGTCGTCGTCGGTCATGTCGGACAACGTCACCGGCCCACCGGCGAACGCCGCGAGGTAGATGCCCTCGAGCGCGGGGAGTTCGGTGCCGAACCGGTCGAACAACGCCGCCATGGCGGTCTGGTCGGTGACGTCGGCGGCCACCTGGACCAGCGTCGTCCCCGCGGATGCGAGTTTTGCGCCCAGGTCGTCGAGCCGTCCGCCGGGATTCCGGGAAACCGCGACGATCGTTCCGGCGCCCATGTCGGCGAGCTGCCGGATCAGATGCGGACCGATGTGGCCGGTGGCCCCGATCACCAGGTGGCTGCCGGCCGTGGTCAGTGTGGTACCGGATCCCGTTGCCGCCGTTGGCTGTAGACGCGGCACATGGCGGGCGCCGGCCCGGTGGACGACCTGGTCCTCCCGGTCGCCGGCGCTCGCCTCGGCGCGCACGTGGCGAGCGGTCAGCACCGCCGGCATCGACTCGTCGACGTCGATGACACCGCCCCAGATCTCGGGGTGCTCGAGGGCCAGGGTGCGGCCCAGGCCCCAGAGCACCGCATGGACGGGATTGGCCCGGTCCCCGTCGGCGACCGGCTGGGCGTTGCGGGTCAGGAAGAACAGTCGGGGCGGTGACGGCAGTTCGATCAGCTCGGCGGCGATGCGCCGCGCCTCGTTGAAGAGCTCGTAGGCCGATGCGACGTCGATCGGCGAGCCGGTGGCGGCGGGTGCGTAGAGCACGTTGTCCACGGCGTCGGCCCGGCCGCGACCGAGTTCGGCGGCCAGTTCGTCGTCCCCGAGCACCCGCCACGAGCCGGCCGCACCGGCGTCGCCGGCGGGCAGCGGACGGCTCGGCCAGGTGGGCTCGTACAACCAGTCCGCAGGGATCGGGCTGTCCTCGGCGGCCAATGGCCGTCGACCTTTCCGCGCACCGAAACCGTTGGTGGACAACGGGGGAGCGAAGTCGATCCAATGTCTGGTATGGCGCCATGGCGTGGCCGGGAGCGCCGGGTGCGGCTCCGGCGGGTGCTCGCCGAGTGGGGGACGGACGGTATGCGTTGCGTTCAGCGACGTGTGGAATGCGACGGTGTCGTGAGTGTCACGCTGCAGGGTGCCGAGGCTGTGGTGATGTTTGTTGCCGGTTTCCGGGTCCTCCAGGGTGTCGGAGATCGCCCTGGTGAGCAACGGGTGCGGGCTGATCTCGATGAAGGTGCGGTTGGTGGTACCGGCGATGGCGACGGCCTGGCTGAACCGGACCGGGTTACGCAGGTTGGCCACCCAGTGGTCGGCATCGAACTGTGGTGATTCACCGGCATTCTCGACTGTGCTGATGACCGGGATGACCGGAAAGCCGGGCACCAGGTCGGCCAACGCGTCCTTCAACTCCGGCAGGATCGGATCCATCATCGCGTGGTGGGACGCCACATCCACATTCACCTTGCGGGCGAACGTGTTCTGCCGGCCCGCGCGGTCGATGACCGCGTCGATCGCCTCGGCCGGCCCGGCGACAACGGTCTGGCGCGGTGAGGCGTAGACCGCCACCGTCACGTCCGGGACATCGGCGATCAACGCCTCGGTGGCGGGTGCGTCGAGTTCCAGCAGTGCGATCGCGCCCTTGTCGGCGCGCCGGGACATCAACTGCGACCGCCGGGCGATCACCCGAAAGCCTTCGGCCGGAGTCAGCGCCCCGGCCACCACCGCCGCCGTCACCTCGCCCATCGAATGCCCGATCACCGCATCGGGTTCGACGCGGTAGGAGCGCCACAATGCGGTCAGCGCCAACTGGACACCGACCAACACCGGCTGGATCTGCTCGATGCCGCTGAGTTCCCGCCCACTGGCGAGCACGTCGTGCAGCGAGAACCCGACCTCGGCCACGAAATCCGGTTCGAGCTTGGTGACGGCGGCCGCGAACGCCGGCTCGTCGGCGAGCAACTGCCGGCCCATCCCCGCCCACTGGGAACCCTGCCCCGAGTAGACGAAAACGGTTCCCGTGCCGCACGATCCCTGGTGCGGCCCGACCACGCCGGGCGCGTACTGCCCGGCCGCCAGCGCCCGCAACCCGGCCACGGCCTCGGCCCGGTCGGCCGCGCACACCGTGGCGAACGACGGTTGATGAGTCCGGTGGTGGTTCAGGGTGTGCGCCACGTCGGCCAGCGGCACCGCTGACCCGGCGCCGGTCATCCAGTCGGCCAGCGTCGACGCCGTCGCCGCCAGGCGATCGGGACTCTTCCCGCTGACCACCAGCGTGGTCACCGCCGGCACCAGCACGGGCAGGGGCAGCGGCGCCGGTGGGGCCTGCTCCAGCACCACATGGGCGTTCGTGCCACCGAAACCGAACGACGACACACCGGCCCTGCGGGGATGCCGGGCCGCCGGCCACTGGACCGCATGGTCGACGACCTTCAGACCGAGCTCGTCGAACGGGATGTGCGGATTAGGGGTGTCGAAGTGCTGGTTGGGCGGGATCTCGCCGCGCTGCACGGCCAGGGTCGCCTTGATGAGCCCGACGATGCCCGCGGCGGCTTCGAGGTGGCCGAGGTTCGTCTTCACGGCACCCACCAGCAGCGGCGCGTCGGGTTGCCGGCCGCGTCCGTAGACGGCTCCGAGGGCGCGGGCTTCGATGGGGTCGCCGAGGAGCGTCCCGGTGCCGTGCGTCTCGACGAAGTCCACCTCGGCGGGCTCCACGCCGGCATCGGCGCAGGCCGCCCGGAGCGCGGCGGCCTGAGCGGCCGGGTTGGGTGCCATCAGGCCGTTGGACCGGCCGTCCTGGTTGACCGCCGAGCCACGTACGACCGCGAGCACCCGGTCGCCGTCGCGCAGCGCGTCGGAGAGCCGCTTGAGCACGGCGACACCGCAGCCCTCACCACGGACGAATCCGTCGGCTGCGGCGTCGAACGCGTGGCATGCACCGGTGGGCGACATGGCCCCGGCCCGGTCGAAGCTGCGGGTCACAACGGGGGAGAGCAGCAGGTTGACCCCGCCGGCGATGGCCAGCTCCGACTGGCCTGTGCGCAGGCTCTGGCAGGCCAGGTGGACCGCCACCAACGAGGAGGAGCAGGCGGTGTCGACGGTCAACGACGGCCCGTGCAGGTCCAGGAAGTACGACAGCCGATTGGCGATGATGCTCAACGCGCCGCCGGTGCCCGTCCACGCGTCGATCTGGCTGAGGTCGCGCGAGGCCAGGTATCCGTACTCGCTGACGCATGCGCCGACGAACACACCGGTCTGCGAGCGCTGCAACGACTCGGCCGGGATGCCGGCCTGTTCGAGGGCCTCGACGGTCACCTCGAGCAGCAGGCGTTGCTGAGGATCGATGTAGTCGGCCTCACGCGGGGTGATCCCAAAGAAGTCCGCGTCGAAGCCGGCGATGTCGCTCAGGAACGAACCCCACCGCGTGGTCTCGGCGAGGGTCTCGGCGGTCTGCGGGGAGCCGTCGTCGAACGCCTGCCACCGATCGTCGGGAACCGTCGACACCGCCGAGCGGCGTGCGGTGAGCAGATCCCACAACGCGTCCGGCCCCTCGACGTCGCCCGGCAGTCGGCATCCGAGGCCGATGATCGCGATCGGTTCGGACAGTGGGGCGGGGACGCCGTTCCGGGTCGCGTGGGGTGCCTCCGTATCGGGATGGGCCAACGCATGGGCCAAGCCCTCGATGGTCGGGTTCTGCCAGAGGTCGACCGGCGACACCTGGCGCCCCAGCACCTCGGACAGCTCGCCGCACAGGACCACCGCATCGCGCGATCCCACGCCGAGTTCGTTCAGCGGCGTGTCGAGTTCGATCACATCGGGGTCGCAGCCGATGTTGGTGACCAGGTAGTCGACCAGCCAGTGGCGGAGGTCGGCTGCCTCGTCACCCGATGACGTCATCCGGCGAGATCCAGTCGCTCGAACTCACCCTCACGGTACAGCTGGGCGCACGACGACCGGCGGATCTTGCCGCTGGTGGTGATCGGGATCGCGCCGGGCGACACCAGCACCAGATCGTCGACGCGCAGGTTGTGCGATTTCCATACCGCCGTGGCGACTTCGCGCTTCATCGAGGCGGGCTCGGCGGCACCGGGCTTGACCTCGACGATCGCCACCAGGTTCTCGGAGGTCGCGTTGTCGACGGCGATGGCGGCGACGCGGCCGCCGGTGATCTCCCGGATGGTGGCCTCGATGTCGTCGGGGTAGTGGTTGCTGCCGTCGACGATCAGCAGGTCCTTGAGCCGGCCCATGATGAACAGCTCGCCCTCGGAGATGACACCGAGATCGCCCGTGCGCAGCCACGGCCCGGCCGGGGTGCCGTCGGTGGGCTGGTTGATCCGGGCCCGGAACACGCGGGAGGTCTGCTCGGGCTTGTGCCAGTAGCCCAGCGCGACGTTGTCGCCGCGCACCCAGATCTCGCCGATGGTGTCGCCCGGCTGCTCGATACCGGACTCCGGGTCGACGATGCGGACCGGATATGCCCCGGGCGGGCCATAGCTCACCAGTTCGGTGCTGCCCGAGCTCACCAGTTCGGTGGTGCCCGCCTGCGCGGGCTCGCGGCGGCGGGCCACTCCGGTGGCCAGTTCCTGAAGGTCGAAGCGAGCGGTGCGGACGGTGTTGCTGGCCCTCGGGGTGGCCACATACAGCGTCGCCTCGGCCAGGCCGTAGGACGGCCGGATCACCCGCTCCTTGAGTCCGAACGGGGCGAACCGGTCGGCGAACCGCTGCACCGTCGCCTGGTGCACGCGTTCGGCCCCGCTCAGGATCACCTGCACGTGGCTCAGGTCGAGTCCGGCCATGTCGGCGTCGGAGGTCCGGCGTGCCGCGAGCTCGAAGGCGAAGTTGGGGGCGCCGGAGAAGCAGCGGGTGCTCGTGGCCAGCAGCTGCATCCAGCTGGCGGGTTTGCTCAGGAATGCCAGCGGGCTCATCAGCACCGCGCTGCAGCCGGTCACCACCGGTGCGCAGACACCCATGATCAGACCCAGGTCGTGGAAGAACGGCAGCCAGGACACCACGGTGGTGTCGGCGGGCAGCGTGTCGAAGTCCTCGAAATAGTCTGCGACCGCCTGCTCGACATTGCTCGTCACGTTGTGATGCGAGATGATGACGCCGGCCGGGGTGCGCGTCGAGCCGGAGGTGTATTGCAGATAGGCCGGTCCCCGGCGCGAGCGGTCGGTGGCGTCGAGTTCGCGGGTGACGTCTGCATCGATGATGTCGACCTCGATGACGGTCGGCACCGGCCCGCCGCCGTGCGGGTCGGCGTACTTGTTGACGTCGGCCACGGCCGCCGAGGTGGTGAGCAGCACGGTCGGCTCGCTGTCGGCCAGCGTGGACTCCACGCGCTGGTCGTGAACGCCGAACATCGGTACCGACAGCGGCACCGCGATCAGGCCGGCCTGCAGCGCGCCGTAGAAGGCCACGACATAGTCGAGTCCCTGCGGGGCCAGGATCGCCACCCGATCACCGGGGGCGGCGGTTCGGCGCAGCTCCTCGGCCAGTGCCAGCACCCGCCGGTGCAGTTGGTTCCACGTCAAGCTTTCGGGATGACCCGTGCCGAGCACTGCGCCATCCACGAACGTGAAGGCCGTAACGTCACCCTGCGTGGTCGCCCGAAGGCTCAGCAGGGCAGGAAGCGTCATGTCGGTAGTCGGCATGGTTGGTGACCTCTTTGCGTCTTTCCGTTTGCTCAATGCGGCGCTCAGCAGCCGAGTCACGGGCCCGAGTACGAGGCATGGCCGTGATTGGCGGCGACCGCGCTGACCGGAAGGTCTGAGGCAGAACTCCCCGACCCGGCGCGTGGGGCCGTAGCGAATTTATCAGCTGCGTCAGGATAGCACTGAATCAGCGAAGGCTACTGCGCCCGCTACGGGCTGGGGTATCGGCGGCCAGGTTGCTGATACCCTGACCCCAGACCGGTCTATGGTTACAGACCGCCATGTGACCTGGGGCCGGTCTCGAAATCTGGAACCGTGGCTGAAATTCGAAGAATTTACTGGCATGCGCACCTGTGAAACTAATGAGCAAACCCCCAAGAGGCGCCTTCAGGTCACAGAAACACGGGCTTGGGGCTGGCTAGCCGCCGTCACATCTGGCGAGAATTCGCTCCTGAACCATCTGTGACAGCTGGGTCAGGTTGGTGTTGATGTAGAAGTGGTCCCCGGGGAACACGGTGAGGTCGAACTGCGCAGTGGTGCGCTGCTCCCATGGTGCCATCAGCTCCTCGGTGGCCAACTCGTCGTTGCTGGCCATCAGCGCGTGGATCGGACACGAGACCGTCGCATCGGGTGGGCACTCGTAGGACGTGATCGCCTTCAGGCCGCGCAGTGTCGGCAGGAGGGTTGCGGCGAACTGGTCGTCGTTGAGGAACTCCGGATTCGCCCCGGTGACGTCGCTGACCATGCTCAGCAGTTGGAGGTCGGACCCCGTCATGTCGACGCGTTGGCGCCACAATCCAGGAGCTGCACTGGCCGACACGAACAGCGCGGCGATGGGATTGCCGGCCTGCTCGAAGCGGAGTGCGAGCTCGAAGGCCAGTAACGCCCCCATGCTGTGCCCGAAGAACGCCACCCGGCCGGCGGGCGCGTCGGCGGGCTTGAGCATTGCGCAAAGGCGGTCAGCCAGATCCGGAATACTCGTGTATTGGGACAAGTCCTTACCGGCGCGCTTGCCGGGATACTGGACGGCGACGCACTTGATTGCCCCGCCGAACGTCCTGGCAAAGGGCACATAGAAGTCCGCTGAGCCGCCGGTGTGGGGGAAGATGTAGAGCCGTGGTGCCTGCTCCGTAGTCACGGTGCTCACGGTAGCGCAGCCGACCTGGCATCTGCGCTCAGCCGAAGTCATACGCTAAACGTAGTGCGCCGTCAGGGTTTCGAACCCCGGACCCGCTGATTAAGAGTCAGCTGCTCTACCAACTGAGCTAACGGCGCGCGTGTGAGACAATAACAGGCCCACGGCACAGGATGAAATCCGGTCGTCCGTGCGGTTATCGGGGCCTAGACGTCGCGGTCACGCTCCGGTTCCGAAGTAACCGTAGAATCGTCGCCGACGATGGTTTTGGTGAAGCAGTCCTTCATACGAGGTGGAGCGTAGTTATGTGGCAGGTCAGCACGGTGGCCCGTTTCCGGCGGAGCCGAGCCTGGATGGTGGCCGTTGCGTTGGTTCCTGCGATCGCGCTCTCCCTGACCGCATGCGGGGGGTCCGCAGAGGCTCCTGCGCCACAGGTCATCGCCGACAAGGGCACCCCGTTCGGGGATCTGCTGGTGCCCAAGCTCACGTCGTCGGTGAAGGACGGCGCGGTGGGCGTGAGCGTCGACTCGCCCGTGACGGTCGCCGCCGAGTTCGGTGTGCTCGGTGCGGTGACGATGGTCAACGAGGACGGCGAGCAGGTGTCCGGCCAACTCAGCAAGGACGGGCTGAGGTGGGAGACCACCGAGCCACTCGGCTACAACAAGCGCTACACGCTGACCGCGCAGTCCCTCGGCCTCGGCGGGGTCGCCAGCCGTCAGATGACGTTCGAGACGCACTCGCCGGAAAACCTGACGATGGCTTACGTGGTGCCCACCGAGGGGGAGGTCGTCGGTGTCGGACAGCCCGTGGCCATCCAGTTCGACGAGAACATCCCGAACCGGCTGGCCGCGCAGCGCGCCATCACGATCAAGACCGACCCGCCCGTCGAAGGCGCGTTCTACTGGCTGAGTAACCGCGAAGTGCGTTGGCGCCCAGCCCAGTACTGGAAGCCGGGCACCACGGTCCAGGTCGATGTGAACACCTACGGCGTGGATCTCGGCGACGGCCTGTTCGGTCAGGACAACGTCTCGACGAACTTCAGCATCGGTGACGAGGTGATCACCACCATCGACGACGACACCAAGACGCTGACGGTGACGCGCAACGGCGAGGTCATCAAGACCATGCCGGTGTCGATGGGCAAGAACAGCACGCCGACCAACACCGGCGTCTACATCGTCGGCGACCGCCGCTCGCACATGATCATGGATTCCTCGACCTACGGCGTCCCGTCCAATTCGCCCAACGGCTATCGCACCGAGGTCGACTGGGCCACCCAGATCTCCTACAGCGGGATCTACGTCCACGCCGCACCCTGGTCGGTGGGCAGCCAGGGCTACAGCAACGTCAGCCACGGCTGCATCAACGTGAGCACGAGCAACGGCCAGTGGTTCTACGACAACTCCAAGCGCGGCGACATCGTCGAGGTGATCAACACGGTGGGCTCCACGCTGCCGGGCACCGACGGTCTCGGTGACTGGAACATCCCGTGGGACCAGTGGCAGGCCGGCAACGCCAACATCTGACGGCGGATAACGGTGGGTCGGCGTGGGTGATCCCCGACTCCGGTGGCCTTGTGCGCGGCCGGCGTCCGACACGTCTCCGGATAGCGGAAACGCCGCCTACGTCGTGTAGACGGCGTTCCCGGTGCCGGGGTGGCTGACGGGACTCGAACCCGCGACAGCCAGGATCACAACCTGGTGCTCTACCAACTGAACTACAGCCACCATTGCCGCTCACGCGGCGTCGTCGATCTTAGCCGCTGGACCCCTCTGGAGCCGAATCGTTAACCGATGACGGTCCCAGGCCGTTCGCGGCCGCCGCGATTTCGCTGGTCGACGGGCCGGGAGGAACCACGAAGGCGGTCTGGCGGTAGTACCGCAGCTCCCGGATCGACTCGTGGATGTCGGCCAGCGCCCGATGAGCCAGCCCCTTCTCGGGCTGGCCGAAGTAGATCCGTGGATACCAGCGCCGGCACAGTTCCTTGATCGAGCTGACGTCGATCATCCGGTAGTGCAGATAGTCGTCGAGTTTGGGCATGTCGCGCGCGATGAACCCGCGGTCGGTGGCGATCGAGTTGCCGGCCAACGGCGCGGTCTTGGCCTGTTTAACGTGGGTGCGGACATAGTCCAGCACCATCCCCTCGGCGGTGGGCACGTCGATCACCGAGGTCCGTACCTCGTCGGTGAGGCCGGATTTGGCGTGCATCTGGGCCACCACGTCGATCATCGACCCCAGCGCCTCGTCGTCGGCGTGGATCACCACGTCGACCCCGTCGCCGAGCACGTTGAGTTCCGAGTCGGTCACCAGGACCGCGATCTCGATGAGCCGGTCGGACTTGAGGTCCAACCCGGTCATCTCGCAGTCGATCCACACCAGTTCGTCGCGCACAGCGCTCAACAGTAAGCCCCACCGTGGCGGCGGTCCGCCCACACCCGCCGGATCCACGCCGTCGTCGCAGTAGGGTTCGACCCATGACCTCTGAGGCGCCGGAGTCGTCGGCCACCCCCGCCCAACAGATCGCTGCAGGTTACGACGCCGAGGGGGTGGCGCTCGAGCTGGGCACCGTGATGCTCGACGGGGTGTGCGACCCAGGCGCCCGGGTCCGCATCCCGTTGGCGACCGTCAACCGGCACGGCCTGGTCGCCGGCGCCACCGGCACCGGCAAGACCAAGTCGCTGCAGGTGCTCGCCGAGCAGCTCTCGGCGGCCGGCGTGCCGGTGCTGATGGCCGACGTGAAGGGCGACCTGTCGGGATTGGCGTGCCCCGGAGAGCCGGGTGAGCGGATCACCCAGCGTGCCACCGACACCGGCGACGCCTGGACCCCGACCGCGTTCCCGGTCGAGTTCCTGTCGCTGGGCACCACCGGGACCGGCGTCCCGGTGCGCGCCACGATCAGCAGTTTCGGGCCGATCCTGTTGTCGAAGGTGCTGGGGCTCAACAAGACCCAGGAATCGACTCTGGGGTTGATCTTCCACTGGGCCGACCAGCAGGGTCTGCCGCTGCTGGACCTCAAGGACCTGCGTTCGGTGATCCAGTACCTGACCAGTGACGAGGGCAAGCCCCAGCTCAAGGCGCTGGGGGCGGTGTCGACCACCACCGCCGGGGTGATCCTGCGCGCGCTGGTCAACCTGGAGGCCGAGGGGGCCGACACGTTCTTCGGTGAGCCCGAACTCGAGCCGGAGGACCTGATGCGCGTCGACGCCGCAGGACGCGGCGTCATCACGCTCCTGGAGCTGGGCAGCCAGGCGGCGCGGCCGGTGATGTTCTCGACGTTCCTGATGTGGGTGCTCGCCGACCTGTTCACGACGCTGCCCGAGGTCGGCGACGTCGACAAACCCAAGTTGGTGTTCTTCTTCGACGAGGCCCATCTGTTGTTCACCGACGCCTCCAAGGCGTTCCTCGAGCAGGTGGAGCAGACGGTCAAGTTGATCAGGTCCAAGGGCGTCGGGGTGTTCTTCTGCACCCAGCTGCCCACCGACGTACCCGCCGATGTGCTCAGTCAACTCGGCGCCCGAATCCAGCACGCCCTTCGCGCGTTCACCCCCGACGATCAGAAAGCGTTGCGCAAGACCGTCCGTACCTACCCGAAAACCGATGTCTACGAACTGGAGTCGGCGCTGACATCGCTGGGCATCGGTGAGGCGATCGTCACGGTGCTCTCCGAGAAGGGCGCGCCGACACCGGTGGCGTGGACGATGATGCGGGCGCCGCGGTCCCTGATGGACACGATCGGTGCCGACGCGATCGCGTCGGCCGCCACGGCCAGTCCGTTACAGGCCGAATACGGCCAGACCGTCGACCGGGAATCGGCCTACGAAAGGCTGGCGACCAAACTTGCGGCTCCGCCACCGGTGCTGGCGGAGCCCGGTGCGCCGGCCCCCGGCGGGCCGGCGCCCACCGAGACGCTGCCACCGGTGCCGGTGCCGCCGCCGATGGATCTCCCGCCGATGCCGGCCCCCGCCGGACCCGCCGAACCGGGCCTGCTGGACAAGGTGATGGACAGCCCGGCGTTCAAGAGCGCGATGCGCTCGGCGGGCACCGTGATCGGCCGTGAGATCACCCGCAGCATCTTCGGGACGGGTCGACGCCGGCGTCGCCGCTAGTCGCCGGTCGCCGCCCCGCCGGGGCCGCCCCGCCGAACTGGCATTCCGGCAGGCCGCTACTCGCACGTTCGCTGCCGGAATGCCATTTCGGCGGCGAAGGCGTCGCTAGTCGCCGCCGAGCTTCTTGTAGACCGCGCCGACGATCGGGGCGACGATGGCGCGCGGCGCGTATCCGGTGGCCGCCGACATCGCCTTGGACGTCACACCCGGGACCACCCGCATCTTGTTGCGGTCCAGTCCGTCCAGCGACACCTTCGCGGTGTATTCGGTGTCGATCCACAGGAAGTCCGGGATCAGCCGCTCGACCAGCGACTGCTCGGCGGGGTCGGGCAGCTCGGTGCGCACCGGTCCGGGGGCCAGCACGGTGACGTGCACGCCCGCCGCGCTCACCTCGCCGCGCAGCGACTCGGCGAAGGTGTTGGCGAACGCCTTCGTCGCCGCGTAGGTGGCGTTGTTGGGGATCGGCGAGTTGCCCGCCACCGACCCGGAGATCAGGATGCCCCCCGCGCCGCGCTCGATCATGCCGGGCAGCACGGCCAGCACCAGGTCGTGCACCCCGAGGACGTTGAGTTGCACCTGGTTGCGTTCGTCGGCCGGATCCAGCGACGCGACCGGCCCGAACGTGGCCGTGCCGGCGTTCGCGCACAGGATCGAGATTTCGCGGTCGGCCAGCTCGTCGCACAGCGCGGTGCGCGCCTGCGGGTCGGCCAGGTCGACGGCGCGCACCTCGACCGTCACGTGATACTGCTCGCGCAGCCGCTCGGCCAGCGCCTCGAGTACCTCCGCGCGCCGCGCGGTGATGATCAGGTGGTGACCCCGGGCGGCGAGCTCGACGGCCAGCGCCTCGCCGATGTTCTGCGACGCGCCGGTGACCACCGCGCGGGCGTCTGCGCTGGGAGCGGGAACGGGCATGCGCCGGACTATATCGTTTGCGTACATGAGCCAGCCGTCGCCTCCGGACGTGCCGTCGGCCGCGGTGGCGGCCCGGCCGCGGGTGCTGGCGTGGGCCATATGGGACTTCGGGGCGACGGCGATCAACGCCATCGTCGTGACGTTCGTGTTCTCGGTGTACCTGACCACCAACGTCGGCGACGAGGTTCCCGGCCAGACCAGTCCGGCCAGCTGGCTGGGTCGCGCGCTGGCGGTCGCCGGGCTGATCGTCGCGCTGCTGGCGCCGGTCACCGGGGTATGGGTCGAGGCGCCGCCGCGGCGCCGTCGTGCGCTGACCGTGCTGACCGGGCTGGTGGTGGTGTTCACGGGCGCGATGAGCGTGGTCCGCGACGAGCCCGGCTACCTGTGGCTCGGCCTGCTGCTGCTGGCCTGCACCGCGGCGTGCAACGAGCTGGCCACCGTGCCCTACAACGCGATGCTGCGCGAGCTGTCCACCCCGCAGAACTCCGGACGGGTCTCCGGATTCGGTTTGGCGCTGGGCTATTTCGGTAGCGTGCTGGCCCTGCTGGTGGTGTACCTGGGCTTCATCTCCGGTAGCGGCGACACCCGCGGATTCCTGCATCTGCCGACCGCCGACGGGTGGAATGTGCGTGCGGCGATGCTGTTGGTTGCGGCGTGGTTCGCGGTGTTCGCGCTGCCGCTGCTGGTGGCTGTGCGCACCTCCGGGCCGGGGGTGCCCGCGCCGGGGATCGGGGTGCTCGGGGCCTACCGGCGGCTGTGGTCGGAACTCCGCGCCGAATGGCATCGCGACCGCAACGTCGTGTACTACCTGGTGGCCAGTGCGGTCTTCCGGGACGGGCTGGCCGGGGTGTTCACCTTCGGCGCGGTGCTCGGCGTCAAGGTCTACGGCGTATCGGAGGCCACCGTCCTGCTGTTCGGGGTGGCCGCCAGCGTGGTCGCCGCGGTCGGCGCGGTGCTCGGCGGACACCTCGACGACCGGGTCGGCTCCAAGCCGGTCATCGTCACATCACTGACCGCGATGATCGCGGTGGCGCTGACCCTGATGGCGCTGTCGGGTCAGACCGCGTTCTGGGTCTGCGGACTGCTGCTGTGCCTGTTCATCGGTCCCACGCTGTCCTCGGCGCGCACGCTGATGCTGAGGATGGCCGCCCACGGCAAGGAGGGGGTGGCGTTCGGGCTGTACACCACGGCCGGTCGGGCGGCCACGTTCCTGGCGCCGTGGCTGTTCTCGCTGTTCATCGACATCTTCCACACCGACCGGGCCGGCATGGGCGGGCTGATCCTGGTGCTGGCGGCCGGGCTGGTGGCGATGATCATGGTGCGCGCACCGCACCGGCGTGCCTAGCGGGTCGCCGTACAGATGGTCAGGCCGGCGCCTTCGCGCTGTTCGACCTGGATGCCGTTGACGGCGATCGAGCACGTCACCTCGCGACCGACGTTGATGATGCTGATGCTGGCCGAGTCCTCGCCGGGCCGGGGCAGGGTCACTTCCTTGCTCCACGGCAGCATCACGTTGAACTCGGTCTGCAGCAGCCCGCCGGTGTCGACGTAGGTGATGTTGATGGCGCGTCCGCTGCCGGTGACGTTGTAGACGACGGTGTCGGTCCCGCCCGGGGTGGTGGTCCCGGTGCTGGGGGTGGGCGAGGTCGTGATCGTCGGCAGCGGCGGGACCGGCTGGGTGGACGTGCTGGGGGTGGTGGTCGGCGACCTGGGCGATGTCGTGGTGGGTGCCGACGGCGACGTGCTGAAGCTCGGCTCTGGCTGCGAGGGCAGCGGAGCCATCACCGTCTGCTGGCGCGAGCTGTTGACGATGACCAGGGCGATGACCAGGCCGATGACGGTCACCACCGCGATTGCGGCGATCACCCACAGCCAGCGGGGGGTTTTCGGGCCCTCCGGCGGTGGCGGCTCGGGCGGGTACTGCGGCGGATGGTGTCCGCCGGTGTAGGGCTCATAGCCGTAGGGCGGTTGATATCCGGACAGACGTTCGGTCGGTGGGGGTGCGGTGGGCGGCTGGTAGGCCTGTCCGTACGGCGTCTGGCTGGCATATGCCGGATCCGGGTATCCGGGGTAACCGTTGCCGAACGCCTGCGTCGGCTCCTCGCGATTGCCCCATTGCCCGCGTTGTGGTGAATCCGTCATGCCCACCTCATGGCTGCAGGGTACCTGTGCCGCCGCTCGGTGTGTCCGTGCACCGGCCACATCTCATGGTCCGCCCAGACCGGGCACAATCGAGCATCGTGGGAGAACAGGTACGCCGGATCTACGGCGCGTCGATGTCGCCGGATGCGACGGCGTTCGCCCACCTGGTCGACGATGGCGGTTACCCGCGCGCGGTGCAGCGGTTCCTCAGGGGCTGGCGGGCGAGTTCGTGGCGCGACGTCGAACTGCCCGTGGAGGGCCCGGTGACCCGCGTCATACATTCGGCCGACGGGTACTGGCTGGCCTGCCAGGTCGCACCCGAAGGTGGAACCCGCAGCCAGATCTGGGTGGTGACAACCGATCCGGACGACCGCGATGCGCGACGGATCGACTACTGGCCGTCGGGTGTGGAGGGCACCGCCGAGTTGATCGGCTGGGACGGCGCGCAGGTCGCGGCGATCCTCACCGGTGAGGACGGTGTGGGCTCTTCGTGCCTGATCGACCCGTCGGGGCAGACGAGCATCGTGTTGGACCGGCGCTCCGGCGGCCGGCTGGTGGACGCCTGGGCGGGTGCGTCTCTGGTGCGCGTTGGCCCCCGCGGCTACCGCGACCTGATCATGCTGCGCGGGCTCACCGAGACCGCACTGCTGCCCTACGACCCGGGATCGACGACGGACACCGGCATCATCCTCGATGACCGCAGCCCGCGGCGGCTGCGGTCGGGTCCCGAAGGAGAGGTGCTCGAGCTCTATCAACCGGCCAAGGAGTACGGGCTCAACAGCACCGAAGGCTACGTGCGTGCCCTGATCCGCAGCGAAAACGGCGCCGAGCACGCCCGGCTCCTCGAGGTGACCGTTACCGCCGACGGCGTGGCCTACCAGGTACTCGCCGAGCGGCCCGGTTGCGAGCTCGACGAGTTCACCGTCAGCGACGACCTGTCCACGGTGGCGATGCTGTGGAACATCCACGGCGCCAGTGAATTACAGGTCCTCGAGTACGGCGACAACACGCTTTACGAGCCGATCCCGCTGCCGGGCCTGGTGGCCAGCGAGCTGAGCATCAGCGCGGGCGGGTCGATGGTGGCCCTGACGGTGGAGGGTCCGTCCAACCCACCCACGGTGGAGCTGGTCGACCCGCGTACCCGTGAATGGGAGCCGATCGACCGCAAACCCAGTACCGGTCCGCTGGCCGCCGACCCCACCTTGGAGACGGTCACCGCGCGCGACGGGCTGACGTTCTCCGGGTGGCTGTTCAGGCCACCTGCGGGGGTGCCGACCATCGGGGCGATGCTGTTCCTGCACGGTGGCCCCGAAGGTCAGGGCAGGCCGGGCTACAACGAGTTCTTCCCCGGGCTGCTCGACGAGGGCATCTGCGTTTTCCTGCCCAACGTGCGCGGTTCGGGTGGCTTCGGGCGCACGTTCATGCACGCAGACGACCGGGAGAAGCGCTTCGCGGCCATCGACGACGTCGCCGATGCGGCGAGCTTCCTGGTCGAAGGCGGCCACGCCCCAGCCGGGCGGGTGGCCTGCTGCGGCTGGTCCTACGGCGGCTACCTGACCCAGGCGGCGCTGGCCGTCCACCCCGACGAGTTCGCCGCGGGCATCAGCATCTGCGGTATGAGCGATCTCAACAGCTGGTACCGCACCACCGAGCCGTGGATCGCCGCCGCGGCCTACCCCAAGTACGGCCATCCGATCAGTGACCAGCAGCTGCTCGAAGACCTCTCCCCGCTGCCGAAGGTGGGCGCCGTGACGGCGCCGCTACTGCTCGTGCACGGCCTCAACGACACCAACGTGCCACCCACCGAGTCCCAGCAGATGTACGAGGCGCTGCGCGCCCTGGGTCGACGCACCGAGCTGGTGCAGTTCGACGACGACGGCCACGAGATCGACAAACGCGAGAACCGTGCGGTGCTGCTCAAGGCCATGACCGCCTGGCTCACCGAGGCTTTCGCAGATTGACCTGTGCCGGCACAGGTTTATCGGAATTGTCCGCCGGGTAGAACTCTGCTGCGCGCCGAGCGGGTGCGCGGACGGAGGAGGCAGGACATGCGAGGCATACTCGGCGTCGTTGTACTCGTCTGGTTGTTGATCGGCGTCTTCGCCGCTTACCAGCGGGATTACTTCGCTGGTGGTGAAACCAACTGCGCCACAGCGGGAAGTATCGCGCTCACGGTGGTGGTCGGACCGCTGAACTACGCGGGAGTCAATCCGAAAGTCACGGATTGCTCGATCCCGCAACCCAGTCAGTAATTCGCTGGCTGGATAACTGGAAAGAATGGAGTGGCCATGATCGTCCTCGGTGCGATCCTGCTGATCCTGGGTCTCGTTCTCGGAATGTCGATCCTCACCTACATCGGCGTCGTCCTGCTCGTGATCGGCGCGGTGTTGTGGGTGCTGGGTGCCGTCGGCCGTCCCGTCGGGGGCAGGAAAGTCTGGTATTAGCGCGTCGGCGCACAGTCAGCCGGCCGGGGTCAGCGCGGCGACCGTCATCGCTCTCAGGACGGATCGCGAGCTGGCCTCGGCCGCTTTCGTGCTCCCCGGTTTGACGCTGTGTGAGGTCGAGTTGAGCAGTCCGAACACCGCGTGCGCCATCAGACGCGCATCCGTCTCGGTCAGGTCCGGATCGCGCCGGCGCAGCACATCGACCCAGATCTCCACATACTGACGCTGGGCCCGGCGGACCTGGCGCTTGGCGGCCGGCGGCAGGTTGCCGAGGTCGCGGTCCTGGATGCGGATCAGGTCCGACTCGCCGAGCGCGAAGTCCAGATGGAAGTCGATGAGGCCCTGGAGCGTCGACTCGGCGTTCCCGGCCCGGCCGGCCACCACCGACGCGCCGGTGAGCAGTCGTGTGCTGATCCCCACCAGCAGTTCGGCCAGCAGGGCTTCCTTGTTGGGGAAGTGCCGGTAGATGGCGGGTCCGCTGACCCCGGCCGCTGCGCCGATGTCCTCCAGGCGCACCGCCAGGTAGCCGTGCTCGGCGATCAGCCGCTCCGCGGCCGCGATCAGCTGGCTGCGGCGATCGGACTTGGCCCTGCTCCGTCGGGAGGCGGCGTCGGCGGTGGTCATACCGAAACCTCCATCCGGTGTTGGACAATCCGAGTTAATAGTGACTAACATACCACCAGTTAGTTTCGATTAACTCAACTCAAACCGACCGAGGCGGATCACCGATGGCAGCGCGGACATCACATCGTGACGAGCACGTCGCATTGATGGAACAGTTGCGGACCAAGCTGGGCGCCGCCGCGCTCGGAGGACCGGAGCGGGCCCGGGAGCGCCACGTCAGCAGGGGCAAGCTGCTGCCGCGCGACCGGGTCGACGGTCTGCTGGACCCGGGCAGCCCGTTCCTCGAACTGGCCGCGCTGGCCGCCGACGGCATGTACGACGACGAGTGCCCCGGCGCCGGGATGATCGCCGGGATCGGGCGGGTGTCCGGCCGTGAGTGCATGATCGTGGCCAACGACGCGACCGTCAAAGGCGGTACCTACTACCCGATCACCGTCAAGAAGCACCTGCGCGCCCAGGAGATCGCCGCCCAGAACCTGCTGCCCTGCATCTACCTGGTGGACTCCGGGGGGGCCTTCCTGCCCCGGCAGGACGAGGTGTTCCCCGATCGCGAGCACTTCGGCCGCATCTTCTACAACCAGGCCACGATGAGCGCCCGGGGAATCGCGCAGATCGCCGCGGTGCTCGGCTCGTGCACCGCCGGCGGCGCGTACGTGCCCGCGATGAGCGACGAGGCCGTGATCGTGCGCAACCAGGGCACCATCTTCCTGGGCGGTCCGCCGCTGGTGAAGGCTGCCACCGGTGAGGTCGTCACGGCCGAGGAACTCGGCGGCGGCGATCTGCACTCCAAGGTCTCCGGAGTCACCGACCATCTCGCCCACGACGATCGCGACGCCCTGCGGATCGTGCGCCGCATCGTCGCGACGCTGGCACCGCGTGCCGATCCGCCGTGGACGGTGGCGCCCGCGGTGGCGCCCGTCGCCGACCAGAGTGAGCTCTACGACGTGGTACCGGTCGACTCGCGGGTGCCCTACGACGTGCACGAGGTGATCACCCGCATCGTCGACGGCGGAGAGTTCGACGAGTTCAAGGCCAATTACGGCACCACGCTGGTCACCGGTTTCGCGCGCATCCACGGACACCCGGTCGGCATCGTCGCCAACAACGGCGTGCTGTTCGGCGAATCCGCGGTCAAGGGAGCACATTTCATCGAGCTGTGCGACAAGCGGGTGGTACCGCTGCTGTTTCTGCAGAACATCTCGGGCTTCATGGTCGGTCGTGACTACGAGGCCGGCGGCATCGCCAAGCACGGTGCCAAGATGGTCACCGCGGTGGCATGTGCGCGGGTGCCGAAGCTGACGGTGGTGATCGGCGGGTCCTACGGCGCGGGCAACTACTCGATGTGCGGCCGGGCGTATTCGCCACGGTTCCTGTGGATGTGGCCCAACGCCCGGATCTCGGTGATGGGTGGTGAACAGGCGGCGTCGGTGCTGGCCACCGTCCGCGGCGAGATGACCGCCGAGGAGGAAGAGGCGTTCAAGGCTCCGATCCGGGCCCAGTACGAAGACCAGGGCAACCCGTACTACTCGACCGCCCGGCTCTGGGACGACGGGGTCATCGATCCCGCCGACACCAGAACGGTTGTCGGACTGGCGCTCTCGGTGGTCGGGCAGGCGCCGCTGGATCCGGTCTCCTACGGCGTTTTCAGGATGTGACGGGATGAAGAGACAACTGTTCGACACCGTTCTGGTCGCCAACCGCGGAGAGATCGCGGTCCGGGTCATCCGCACGCTGCGCGCCATGGGGATTCGCTCGGTGGCGGTGTTCAGCGACGCCGACGCGAACGCCCGCCATGTGGCCGAGGCCGACGTGGCGGTGCGGCTGGGCCCGGCGCCGGCGCGGCAGAGTTACCTGTCGATCGAGGCGTTGCTGTCGGCGATCGAGCGCACCGGTGCACAGGCGGTGCATCCCGGCTATGGATTTCTCTCGGAGAATGCGCATTTCGCGGCGGAGCTGGACAAGGCCGGTGTGGCATTCATCGGGCCGCCCGCCGCGGCCATCGAGACGATGGGCGACAAGATCGCTGCCAAGGCCGCCGTGTCGGCGTTCGGTGTCCCTGTGGTACCCGGCATCTCGCGCCCGGGACTCAGCGACGAGGAGTTGATCGCGGGGGCCGACCAGGTCGGCTACCCGGTGCTGGTCAAGCCGTCCGCCGGTGGCGGCGGCAAGGGGATGCGGATGGTCGAGCGTGCCGCCGACCTGCCGGCGGCGCTGACCTCGGCGCGCCGCGAGGCGGCATCGGCGTTCGGAGACGACACGCTGTTCCTGGAGCGGTTCGTGCTGAACCCCCGCCACATCGAGGTGCAGGTGCTCGCCGACACCCACGGCAACGTCGTGCATCTCGGCGAACGCGAGTGCAGCCTGCAGCGCCGCCACCAGAAGGTGATCGAAGAGGCGCCGTCCCCGCTACTGGACGCCGAGACGCGGGCCAGGATCGGCGCCGCGGCGTGCGACACCGCCCGCAGCGTCGACTACACCGGGGCGGGCACCGTGGAGTTCATCGTGTCGGCCGACCGCCCCGACGAGTTCTTCTTCATGGAGATGAACACCCGCCTGCAGGTGGAGCATCCGGTCACCGAGATGGTCACCGGCCTGGATCTGGTGGAGCTGCAGGTGCGGGTCGCGGCGGGGGAGGTGCTGCTGCTGAGCCAGGACCAGGTGCACCTGAACGGGCACGCGATCGAGGCGCGGGTGTACGCCGAGGACCCGGCGCGCGGCTTTCTGCCGACCGGCGGCGAGGTGCTCGCGTTGCGCGAACCGGCGGGCCCCGGTCTCCGTGTCGACTCCGGCCTGGCCGCGGGCACGGTGGTCGGAAGTGACTACGACCCGATGCTGTCCAAGGTCATCGCGCACGCGGCGGATCGACCGGCAGCGCTGCGCGAGCTCGACGGCGCGCTGGCCGGCACCGCGGTCCTCGGGCTGACCACCAACGTCGAGTTCCTGCGCTTCCTGCTGGCCGATCCCGACGTCGCTGCCGGCCGGCTCGACACCGGGCTGCTCGACCGTAGGCTGCCCGGCTTCTGCCCCGCCGAGCCCGGCGACGACGCGCTGATCGCCGCCGCGGCCTACCGGTGGATCCTGTCCTGGCCGGCGACCCCCGCCAGTCCGTGGGAGGTGCCGTCGGGCTGGCGGATCGCCGGCCGCGCGCCCATCCCGATCCGGCTACGGGCGGGCGAGCGCACCGACCACGTCTTCCTGACCGGCTCGCCGGAGCGGGCCACGGCCGTCGTCGAGGGCGGCGGCGAGGCCAGGGCGCTGACCGCGACGCTGGCGGGCGACCGGCTGACGGTCACCCTGGACGGCCTTCGCACGGAGTACCTCGTCGCTGAGGCGGATCACCAGATCTGGCTGGCCGGTGCCGGGAGCGTCGTGCTCGTTGAAGAGGTCCGCGAGGCGCCGGTGCGGCCCGACGACGAGCACAGCGGCGACGCCGAGCTGACCAGCCCGATGCCCGGTGCGGTGGTCGCGGTCGGGATCGAAGACGGGGGGATGGTGACGGCCGGCACGGTCGTGGTGACCGTCGAGGCGATGAAGATGGAACACGCACTTTCCGCACCCGTCGACGGTGTGGTGGAACTGCTGGTCGCCGCGGGCGAACAGGTGAAGGTGGGCCAGGTGCTGGCCCGGATAACGGCAACCAAGGAGCCGCAGGAATGACCATCCAGCGAGAAGCGGAGCGAATCGCGCATGAGCAATAGTCTGACGACCGGAACGCTGCCCGACCATTACGAGCAGCTGGCCAAGACCGTGCGCGACTTCGCTCAGAGCGTGGTCGCGCCGGTGTCGGCCAAACACGATGAAGAGCATTCGTTCCCGTACGAGGTGGTGTCGGGGATGGCCGACATGGGCCTGTTCGGCCTGCCGTTCCCCGAGGAGTACGGCGGCATGGGCGGTGACTACTTCGCGCTGTGCCTGGCCCTCGAGGAACTCGGCAAGGTCGACCAGAGTGTGGCGATCACCCTGGAGGCCGGCGTGTCGCTGGGCGCCATGCCGGTGTACCGCTTCGGCAACGAGGAGCAGAAACAGGAATGGTTGCCGCTGCTGGCCAGCGGCGAGGCGCTGGGCGCGTTCGGGCTGACCGAGCCGGGCGGCGGCAGTGACGCCGGAGCGACCAAGACCACCGCGAAGTTGGATGGGTCAACGTGGGTCATCAATGGCAGCAAGCAGTTCATCACCAATTCCGGCACCGACATCACCAAACTCGTCACCGTCACCGCGGTGACCGGGGAACGCGATGGGAGGAAAGAGATCTCGTCGATCCTGGTGCCGGTCCCGACGCCGGGGTTCACCGCCGAGCCCGCCTACAACAAGGTCGGCTGGAACGCCTCGGACACCCACCCGCTGAGCTTCGACGATGTTCGGGTGCCCGAGGAGAACCTGCTCGGCGAGCGGGGCCGCGGCTACGCCAACTTCCTGCGCATCCTCGATGAGGGCCGCATCGCCATCGCCGCGCTGTCGGTCGGCGCGGCGCAGGGTTGCGTGGACGAGAGCGTCAAGTACTCGAAGGAGCGCGAGGCCTTCGGCCGCGCGATCGGCACCAACCAGGCGATCGCGTTCAAGATCGCCCGGATGGAGGCCCGGGCCCATGTGGCGCGCGCGGCCTACTACGACGCGGCCTCACTGATGCTGTCCGGCAAGCCGTTCAAGAAGCAGGCCGCGATCGCCAAGCTGGTGGCCAGCGAGGCCGCGATGGACAACGCGCGCGACGCCACCCAGATCTTCGGCGGCTACGGCTTCATGAACGAGTACCCGGTTTCCCGGCACTACCGCGACAGCAAGATCCTCGAGATCGGTGAGGGAACGACCGAAGTGCAGCTGATGCTGATCGGCCGGGAGCTGGGCCTGTGAGTGGACAGGAGTCGGCCGACAAGAAGGTGATAGTTCAGCGTGGGCTGTGGTTCGAGGAGTTCGAGCCCGGGGTGATCTATCAGCACCGGCCGGGCCGCACCATCACCGAGGCCGACAACGTGCTGTTCACCACGCTGACGATGAACACCCAGGCGCTGCACCTGGACGCTGCGTTCTCCGACGCCCTGCCGCCGTTCAACCAGCGGCTGGTCAACTCGATGTTCACGCTGTCCACGCTGGTCGGCCTGTCGGTGGCGCAGCTGACCCAGGGCACCATCGTCGGCAACCTGGGCTTCGGCGAAGTGGCCTTCCCCAAGCCGCTGTTCCACGGTGACACGTTCTATGCCGAGACCGAGGTCACCGACAAGCGGGAATCCAAGAGCCGGCCCGGCGAGGGCATCGTGACGTTTGCACACACCGGCCGCAACCAGCACGGCGACGTCGTGGCCACGGCGTCGCGCAAGACCATGGTGCGCAAGCGCCCCCAGGAAGGTGGCCAATGACGGCGACGACGCTGGCCGCCGGTCCCGGTTGGCTGTTCTGCCCGGCCGACCGGCCGGAGCGGTTCGCCAAGGCCGCGGCCGCGGCCGATGTGGTGATCCTCGATCTCGAGGACGGGGTGGCCGCCAAGGACCGGCCGGCGGCCCGGCAGGCCGTGATCGACACGCCGCTGGATCCCGCGCGCACCGTGGTGCGGGTCAACCCGAGCGACACCCCGGATCATCAGCTCGATCTGGAGGCGCTGGCGCGCACCCCGTATTCGACGGTGATGCTCGCCAAGACCGAGGCGCCGGAGCAGGTCAGCGCGCTGGCCCCGCGGCAGGTCGTCGTGCTGATCGAAACGCCGCTGGCCGCGCTGCGGGTCGCCGAGTTGGCGGGTGTCGACAACACGTTCGCCCTGTTTTGGGGTGCCGAAGACCTGTTCGCCGTGCTCGGAGGCACCGCCAACCGGTATCCGGACGGCTCGTACCGCGAGGTGGCCCGCCATGTCCGGTCGCAGACCTTGCTGGCCGCGAAGGCCTACGGCCGGCTGGCGTTCGACTCGGTGTACCTCGACATCAAGGATCTCGACGGCCTGCGGGCTGAGGCCGACGACGCCGTGGCGGTCGGGTTCGACGTCAAGGTCGCCATCCACCCGACGCAGGTGGCCGTCGTGCGGGCCGCCTATGCGCCGACCGATGATCAGGTGGACTGGGCGCGGCGGGTGCTGGACACGGCGCGCCGAGAACGAGGCGTGTTCGCTTTCGAGGGCATAATGGTGGATGCCCCAGTGCTCCGGCGAGCAGAGCGCATCGTCCAGCTGGCGCCCCACCCCGGCGACTAGTTGACAGCCTCCCACCAGGGGATCTAGCTCTGACCGCCAGTGCGCTGAGCACCTCACGGACTGGCGGCCGAACATGCCGCCACCTGAAGGAGGCGGTATGGCCGATCCATGTGGGCTTTCTGGCCCCGTTCAACTCGTCGCGCCCGACGGTGCCCCCACCCCGTCCGGGGGCTACGGTCGCGACCTCCCGCCGGAGACGCTGAGCTGGCTCTACGAGCTCATGGTCGTCACCCGCGACGTGGATGCGGAGTTCGTCAACCTGCAGCGTCAGGGCGAGCTTGCGCTCTACGCGTCGTGTCGTGGGCAGGAGGCCGCCCAGATCGGTGCGGCGGCGTGCCTGCGCAAGAGTGACTGGCTGTTCCCGCAGTACCGCGAGCTCGGCGCCTACCTGCTGCGCGGGATCCCACCCGTCCAGGTCGGAGCGTTGTGGCGCGGATCGTGGCACGGCGGCCTCGGCTTCACCGACAAGTGTTGCGCGCCGGTCGCGATCCCGATCGGCACCCACGGGCTGCATGCCGTCGGCGCCGCGATGGCCGCCCAGCGGCTCGGGGAGGACTCGGTGACCGTAGCCTTCCTCGGCGACGGTGCCACCAGCGAGGGCGACGTCCACGAGGCGCTCAACCTGGCGGCGGTCTATCAGACGCCGTGCGTGTTCTTCGTGCAGAACAACCAGTGGGCGATCTCGGTGCCGGTCGAGCGTCAGGTGGCCGGACCGTCGATCGCCCATCGCGCCGCCGGGTACGGCATGCCCGGGGTGCGGGTGGACGGCAACGACGTACTGGCGTGCTTCGCGGTAATGGCCGAGGCGGCGAAGCGGGCCCGCAGCGGTGGCGGGCCCACGCTGATCGAGGCGATCACCTACCGGCTCGGGCCGCACACCACCTCCGACGATCCGACCCGGTACCGCAGCGCCGAGGAGGTCCGGGAGTGGGAGGAGCGGGACCCGATTCCGCGGTACCGGACCTATCTCCAGTCGATCGGCGTGCTTACCGACCGGCTCGAGGAGCGGGTGGCGGCACGCTCGAGGCGGTTGCGTGTGGAACTGCGCGACGCGGTCGTCGGTGCCCCCGACGGCGACGTCGCCGAGGTCTTCGACACCGTCTACGCCGACATCACCCCGGATCTCGTGCGTCAGCGCGATCAGCTGATGACCGAGCTGGCGAGGGAGGCCTGAGATGACACCGCGCACGCGAGGAGCAGAAAAGACACCCCGCACGCGAGGAGCAGAAAAGACACCCCGCACGCGAGGAGCAGAAAAGACACCCCGCACGCGAGGAGCAGAAAAGACACCCCGCACGCGAGGAGCAGAAAAGTCACCGCGCACGCGAGGAGCAGAGAAGACACCGCGCACGCGAGGAGCAGAATCATGACCCAGATGATGGATCGGCCCGCGGCGCACGGTGGTGAGCTGCCCGAGCCGCCACGGCTGCGCCTGCTGCCGACGGCCCAGGTGGAGACCCTCTCGATGGCGAACGCGATCAACCGTGCCCTGCGCGACGCGATGGCCGCCGACGAACGTGTGCTGGTCTTCGGAGAGGACGTCGCCAAGCTGGGCGGCGTGTTCCGGGTGACCGACGGTCTCGCCGAAACCTTCGGTGACACGAGGTGTTTCGACACCCCGCTGGCAGAGTCGGCGATCATCGGTATCGCGGTCGGTTTCGCGATCCGCGGTTTCGTCCCGGTGCCCGAGATCCAGTTCGACGGATTCGCGGCGCCGGCGTTCGATCAGATCGTCAGCCACCTGGCGAAGTACCGGACGCGTACACACGGGGACATCGACATGCCGGTGACTGTGCGCATTCCGTCGTTCGGCGGAATCGGTGCGGTGGAGCATCATTCGGAGTCCACCGAGAGCTACTGGGTGCACACCGCAGGGTTGAAGGTCGTCGTGCCGTCGACTCCGAACGACGCGTACTGGCTACTCAGGGATTCCATCGCGAGCCGCGACCCGGTGGTCTATCTGGAACCCAAGCGGCGGTACTGGGCGCGTGAGTCGGTCGACACGACGACGCCTGCGGATCCGATCGGGCGGGCCGCGGTGCGGCGCAATGGTACCGACGTCTCGGTGATCACCTATGGCTCACTGGTGCCGACCGCGCTGAACGCCGCGGAGATGGCCGCCGATGGTCACGGCTGGAGTGTGGAAGTGGTCGACCTGCGGTCCCTGAACCCGTTGGACTTCGACACCGTCGCGGATTCGGTCGGTAAGACGGGGCGCGCAGTGGTGATGCACGAGGGCGCGCGGACGCTGGGATTCGGCGCGGAGTTGGCCGCGCGCATCCAGGAGGAGCTGTTCTACGACCTGGAAGCCCCGGTGTTGCGGGCCACCGGATTCGACACCCCCTACCCGCCCGCCCGGCTCGAGAAGCTGTGGTTGCCGGGCCCGGACCGGCTGCTGGACTGCATCGAGCGCACGCTGGAGAAGCCATGACTGAGACGGTGCGGGACTTTCTGGTTCCCGATCTGGGTGAGGGCCTCGAGGATGCGACGGTCACCGAGTGGGCCGTGGCGGTCGGCGACCACGTCGAGCTGAACCAGCCGCTGTGCACGGTGGAGACCAACAAGGCGCAGGTCGAGATCCCGAGCCCGTATGCCGGCCGGGTGGTCGAACTGGGCGGTGCCGAAGGCCAGGTACTCGACGTCGGCGCCGTGCTGGTGCGGATCGCCACCCAGCCCGAGTCCGATGTCTCGCCCGAGGCCCGGCCCGAGTCCGATGTCGCGCCCGAGTCCGAGGCTGGGCCCGATGTTGCGCCCGTGCCCGATGACGTTTCGCCGCAGCCGATCCGGCGGCCCGTACTGGTCGGCTACGGTGCCGACGACGCCATGGACAGCAGCAGGCGAAGGCCCGTCAGGCGTCCGCGCGCGGCGCCGCGCACCCGTAAGCTCGCGGCCGACCTTCGGGTCGATCTCGCCCGGGTGCCCGCGTCGGGAGGCGAGTCGGTGATCACCCGGGAGGACGTGCTGGCCGCGGCGGAACGCGGCGCACCACCGAGCGGGACCGTTCCGGTGCACGGGGTGCAAGCGGCCATGGCGCACCGAATGTCGATGTCGCGCAAAGAGATCCCTGATGCACACACTCGGGTCGAGGTGGACTGCACGGGCCTGTTGCGAATGCGGGACCGGCTGCGCGAACAGGCCGATGCCGATGCGCCCGTCACACCGTTCGTGCTGGTGCTTCGGTTGCTTTCCATGACCCTGCGCCGACACCCGCGGCTGAACTCGACCTGGGTGGAGACCGCGGAC
Organism: Mycolicibacterium xanthum; assembly: GCF_019710635.1. GTDB lineage: Bacteria > Actinomycetota > Actinomycetes > Mycobacteriales > Mycobacteriaceae > Mycobacterium > Mycobacterium xanthum. The sequence goes on along the minus strand of NZ_JAIFZS010000063.1, from coordinate 498 downwards.
GGTCCGCAGATCCACCTGCACTCGACCGTGCATCTGGGGTTCGGCGTCGCGGCGCCGCGCGGACTACTGGTGCCGGTGGTGCGTGACGCGGGGGAGAAGACGACGCGTGAGTTTGCCCGGGTGGTGGCCAGGCTGGTGGCGGAGTCGCGGGACGGCACCGTGAAACCGGCAGAGCTGCAAGGCTCGACATTCACCGTGTCGAACTTCGGGGCCTTGGGTTTGGACGACGGAGTGCCGGTGATCAACTATCCCGAGGCGGCGATCATCGGGATGGGTTCGATCAAGCCTCGCCCGGTGGTGGTGGACGGCGCGGTGGTGGCGCGGCCGACGATGGCGATGACGTGTGCCTTCGACCATCGGCTGGTCGACGGTGCGCAGGCTGCGGCGTTCCTTTGCGACCTGCGCGATCTGATCGAATCTCCCGAGCTGGCGTTGCTCGATCTCTAAGTCACCGGCGCTTGGCCGCAGCCAACCGCTCGGCGAACGCGGGGGACAGGA